>NZ_FZNN01000033.1 GCF_900188035.1 Puniceibacterium sediminis
TTCGATGCTTTCATGTGATTCCGCTCCTTTCCCAGCCAGGAAATCGTAGCGGGAAACTCCAACTTCAAACGGTCCAGTTTCCGGGGGGCAGATCAAATTCCACCTCGCAGCCACCGCCCAGAACCTCCGGAAGCTCGCAAAGCTCCTGCCGCCACCACAAATCGCCTGCTGAAGAGGGGCGGGTTAACGCGCGCTCAATCTCGGGGGACACCCACCGCGGCTACCGGGCCGAGTTTTTCAACGGAATAAGCCCTTTAGTGACATTCGTGCCAAGAGTTGCATGGGGTCGCACCAATGGCCCGAAGGGGCTGTATGCGGAAGTTCACCACGAACGCATTCTCTCCTTTTTGATACAGCGGAAGCGGTCATTCCGTTGTGAACTAAGTCCATGACGGTAATTTTCTTCTGTCTCAGCTTGCCCCTCACCGTGAATTGTTTGGCCCACCTGAAACCAAAGGTGGGGCAGAAGTGGCAATCGGTTGCGGCGGCATTCCGTAGGCAACAAAAAGGAACCAAGATACGAAGTTAGCCAATTCTCTTGTAGCCCTCTTGCGATGCTGCGTTCTCGATGTCCGTCTTGTAGAGCCGCATAAGAATAAGGATGTCATCTACTAAGGTTGAAAAGTCGCCTCCCTCAATATCTAGAAATTCGCCATGTGCGACCTTGTTTCGTCTCTCAACTAAACTGGAGTCAATCAAATGAAACCTTGTTTCATAGGGAGTGGTATCTATGTCCAATGACCCAGCAATATTACTGAACACTTTGGAAGTCAGGTTGGAATCAGTATTGACCGCAGAGGTGATTTGAAGCGTCGCCGTTTCATCCATCTTTGAGAGGATGAAATCCATAGCTTCAATATTAGGAAGAGATTTTCTGCTCTCAACGAGAGTATGGATTTTTCCTTTTAAGCCAAAAACCACAAAACAGGACTTTAGGTCGCGATATCGCAAGGCCCTGCTTTCTACGTAGCTGAGATAAATCTCAGAGGAGCTCTTTATGAAGCCTTCCCAGTGAGCATAGAGAAGCGCCACCCCAGCACGTATGTATGGCTTGCGTTGGGGTCCGTTTTTTCCGGCACCAACTTTGAAAACACCGATTTCCTTAATTCGCCAAGCCATCTCTTGGTCTAGGGCAGTCTGCATCTCATTGAGCGTTCTAACCTTTCCCACAGCACGACCTCACGGCTTCATAAGGCGTTTAGCAATTGGCAAGAGTTTTGAAAGGCGTGTCGTACCGCGGATTCCAGCACCAGAGTATTTTGAATAGGTCTGGTCATCCTGAAGCGCCTGCGCTTTCGCAACTAGGCACTTATTTCTATCTTTTGCCGTCATTGCTTCTAGGGCAGGCAAGTTCTTAGACACACCTATAGAAATGACCTCGAAAAGCGACATTAAGAACTTACCAGTGAAATCCGTACCATTCCACCTTTGGAATGCGGATTGGCCAAGCGCTGCATCAAGGTAATCAAAAGTTTTTTTGAAAATAACCCCCTCTTTTCCCATGTCCAAGCCTTTCTCAGAAGCAAGTTGAAACAAGGCATCATCGAGATACTCGTGTACATCCATTCCACTTTTATATGGAAGTATACGGAAAGCTAAGAATCGCAGGACTAACTCTGTTCCAGCTTCTTGATCTAAAGCGGTATCCGTTTGACGTGTTGTGTGAATAAAACTTGTGTGTTTTGAAAGGTCACTCATCCATTCATAGAAATCTTTGTTAACAGATACCGCGATGCTGTTTCGGACTTCCTGCTCTGAAAGGCTCACTCCACCAGTATTTAGCCTTTGGAAAAGCTCATACTTGGCCGAGTCAGCGCTTTCTGATTTAAGTATCTCGACTCTTATCCGGGTGCGTTTGATTTCTATTTGTAGCTTGCTTCCTAAACCGTCTTTAGCCGTCTTATTAGACGGATTCCACCGTTTCCCATCTAGACTAGGCAGAAATCGCGTTCCATTGAGCACTAAAACACCCAGATCCTCTGCGCGATCTCCGCCAAGGTCTCCCGTAAGTTGTAACACTGTAGAAATGCGCTGAAGACCATCAATCAGCTCCCAAACCCCATCTTCATCCTGGAAAACAAATATCGGGGGAATTGGTATGCCAAGGAGCAGAGACTCGATGAAACGTGTCTTCCGCTGGTCATCCCACCGAAACAGGCGTTGGAATACAGGGTCAATGACCAACTCTTCGTCTTTGTAGAGATTGATTACCTCTCCCACTGACATTTCGTAGCCGTCCGTGACGACTTTCTGTCGAGCCTTTTGTACCTCGTCAATCAATGTCATGAGCGTTCAGCCCCCTTTTCCCAAATATTATTCGAGAGCTTAGCGATCAGCTCAAAGAACCGCCACCCCATCTACGGCCAAGACATTTCTGGCCGGCAACTCTATTTGTGCACATCGTTGGTCTACGCCTGTAGCTTAGTCTGCAAAAAGCTTGGCAGCAGTAGGTCGGGAAGCCCCAACTCTGTAATCGTTGCGAACGACCCCTTTGAAGGGCTGCGCCGTAGCATCTGACTTATTTGAGAGACGGCCGGTTAGAGCCGGTCAGGTTCCGAAGAGCGACCACAGTTCGCAACTTTGCAGCGGCAGCTACCTGCGCATTGCTGTCGCCTGTGCATGCTGCAGCATCTCTGGATGCAACATGGCCTCTGTGAGCGTCGGCTTTAGGGAAGGCGGGCGTGGTATGTTGCGCGTGCAGCATCAACGTCGCTGCGCCAGGCACAAATGTCTCGAATGGGCTGAATCTGGCCGTCCGCCACACGCGTCACGAGTGCCCGACTGGGCCGAAGTTACGAATCTGCCAAGTGCCAGCACCCATGTTTTCGGCCATGTTTCTGCTTGAGGACCTCAAGAAACTGCCCATGCGAGGGAAGATCGCCATAGTCCTCGATGCCGGCATCGCAGGACTGACATTCGGCAAGGTGGCGCGCCGCGTGGCGATAGCGGTTTCGATCATGCCCAACAGACCCTCCAGATCCTTGACCAGCGCCCGTTGCTTGCGCCAGTCGACAAAGCAGGTCGCGCGCCGCAGCGATGCGAAGCGTTTGCGCAGATCGGCGGCAACTTCCTGGGGACCTTGGGCGGCGCTAAGTTACATCCGCGCGCGGCGTTGAAGGGCGGCGAGCTTTTCCGCGCCCACCTTTTGGAGGTTGGCCTGGTTCTGGGTCTTCTTGGACATGGCAGCAGGTATGGCCTTTTTGCGGTGTGTCCGCCTGAGAATGTCGCACAGGTCTTGCAGCGACAAGCCCTGCTGACCGGTTCCAACCGCCTGAGGTTGCCAAATGGCGGCCGAGGACCGGCGCCTCGCGCCGTTCGCTGGAGCTAGGAACGTGGCATGCTTCAGGCTCTCTATGGTGCGCTTGGGAACCACCGTTTCGGGGATAAGGGGGCAGTGGATTCGAGGATGCCGGTGCGGTTTGCCTCAGGGGTGACGATAAACAAGCAGGCGGTTGTTTGTCGGCATTTCACGCGCCGGTTCAACGAGGAATCCGTGTGCGGAGGCTATCGCGTCCACTGCCTCGCGGTCGCGCAGGCCCCAAAGCGGGTTCCGATTGCGCAGATCGGCATCGAAGGCGGCGTTGCCATGCCCCGTGAAACCGCCGCCCTCGTTGAAGGGGCCATAAGTCAACAGAAGCCCGCCAGCGACGAGCCGCGCCGCAGCGCCTTTGACGAGGCCCAGCGTCGCCGACCACGGGGCGATGTGGGTGAGGTTCGCGACGAAGACTGCATCCACAGGCGCACCGGGCCACGGCGGCCGGTCGGCGTCGATCAGCACAGGTGGCAGGACGCGATTGGCGAGGTCCGGGCAGAGCGCACGCCAAGCCTCAATGGCAGCGAGGCCATCCGCAGTCGCTTCGCTCGGCGCCCATGTCACCTGCGGCAGGGCGCGCGCCATCCACAGGGCATGCTCCCCAGAGCCCGAGGCGACTTCAAGCACGGTGCATTGCTGGACAGGAAGCAGTTCGGCCAGCGCCTGTCGGATCGGCTCCCGGTTGCGCACTGTCGCAGGGGCGTGCCTGAGGTCAGAATACGATGCCGCGGTTGCTGCGGGATCGGCCAGTGGATCCTTGGGCACGAAGTCGGACATGATGGGCGTTCTCCCTGTCGTTTATATTGCGGATTTCCATCGCCCCGGGTGCGACAGCTAACCCTACGGCTGTGCGATGAGCAATTCGACCCGGGTTCTGCCTGCGTCGGTTTTTTTGATTTTGGAAGTTGATCGGATACATGTGGATAACCTCGGGCTCTGCCGTGGTGCCTGGTTTCCAAGCGCCTAGTGTTGGTGATGAAGGACGGCATTTTGCCGTGCAGCATCAAGAGGAAAAATATGCCCCGGGTCCCTCACTTCTCTGATTCCAATATCCTTGTCCAACTGCGGGACCACATTGCCAGAACGGGTCAGATCCCGTCAAATGCGGAAGCGCGCGAAGTCCTTAGCGGGCCGGTCGGGAATGGACGCCTCTGCCGCCTGATGCAAGAAGTCCGGAATACTCCCTGCGATGCGCGAAGTCATACTCGCCAGGATGCCGACGACCGCGCGCCGATGGCGCGGCGGATTGCAACGCTTGTTGCCGAAGACATCGACGGACGCGAATGCCTTCACCGGCCCCTGTTGGCGGCACACCGTCGTGCCATCAACGACGCGCTGGATGGCTTGGAAACGGCATGCACCGCGCATGATGCGATCGTCGCTCCGTTGCTGCTGAGAATTGCGGATCTTGAAGCAAGTGATTGTGCCGGGGTGGCCAGGTAAAGCGTGTAGTGCTGGCACGCTTGATCCTGACTATGGCCAGGTGAGAACGGTGCGGTGTGATCCTTCTCGGACCGACCACCCTGATTTCATGCAGCGTGATATCCTGCTATTGTGATCGAAAATAACAGAAAAATAATATGTACCCCTGACACATCATCCTCTCAGCGAAATTCGGTAGCAACAATTTTTGAAGTTATCGGCGCGTGCATCCGATGCTGCGAATTCATTGAACGCCCTTATTCACCTACGTGACACCGATTTTCTTTGCCTGACTACTGGATAATGTTCGATCTCCTTTGAATTGATGTGACTATCTTCCAGCCGTCGTTTTGCGCGATCTTTATCTACGAAGCCGGGGGAGCGACTGGAGTAGCAGCGAGGCCCCCTGAACGGACCCGTAAGACAGGAAGATTGCATGGGACACAGGACGACACGCGATGAAAAAACCGTACCGAGACGTGTCCATGCGACCGACGCCGAATGGCAGCGTATCCAGACGTCGGCGGTTCGAGCAGGGCGTTCTGTCTCTGCCCATGTGGTCGCCTCGGCATTGAATCGGGTCACCGTGTTCAACATCACCGCAGGGCCGCAGCCGGGCCCAGCGTCGTCGCGGCATTGAAATCACAGCCCATCAAGGCACCGCATGCGCGTGTCGAACATGACTGTCAGTTGTCTGGGCGTCCCCTGGGGAACATCATTCACACGCCCTGATTTTGCCCGTGCGCATGGCCTCGAACTGCCGTGGCGATGAACTCGGCGAAGGGACGGATGTTATCACGCAAGCCACCAATGGAGAGGCATCAAACTGCGACTGGCGCAGTTCCTCATTCCGTGTTGAGCACACGGTCAGCCATGACGGCGGCGGCGGTGCGGTTGTCCACGCCCATTTTCTGGAAAACCTGTTCGAGGTGTTTGTTGACCGTGCGGGCGCTGAGGCTGAGGATCTGGGCGATGTCGCGGTTGGTCTTGCCCATCGACAGCCATTGCAGCACCTCGCCTTCGCGGGCCGTCAGCGAGAATGCCCTTTCGAGCAAGCGTGCCGGGGAGCCGGCCTTGCCGCTGTTGAGTTTGACCAGCACCTCGCGGGAGGAGGCAAGGCCCAGAAAGGCGATGGTAAGATCGCCATGGCTGAACAGGTCGATCTGGGAGGCGGGCAGGGCAGAGCAGTCGCGCAGCCACAGACGAAATTGTTGATTGTCCGCGAGCGTCGGCGCGCCCGTGTCACAGAGGGCGGAGAGCGTGGCCTGCGCCTTGGGGCTGCCCCAGAGGGGGCGTCCATTGCCATCGAAGGCCATGACAGACCGGCCCGAGGTATCGAGCGCTTCGCGCGCGGAGCGGATCATCTTGGCATTCATCACGTGGATGGTGATGCGCGCCAGCAATTCCTCGATCATCACAGGTTTGGTGATGTAGTCGACGCCTCCGGAGCGCAGCCCTTTGACGATATGTTCCGGTTCGGTGAGGCCGGTCATGAAGATGATCGGCGCCAGCGTCGCATCGGGGCCGGATTTGAGGCGTCGGCAGGTTTCGAACCCGTCGGGGTCGGGCATGACCGCATCCATCAGAATCACGTCAGGCCTAATGCGGTTGGCCAGATCGATCGCCGTCAGGCCGTCACGGGCGACCAGCACGGTGATGCCGTTTTCCTCCAATGCGGTCGAGACCATCCCGAGCGTTTCCGGGTTGTCGTCCACCACCAGGGCGATGTTGTGGCGTTCGGGGTCAAGTGACGACATCATGTGACTCCAGTTCCAAGATCACCTCGGCCATGTCAAACTGCCCGGCGGCGCGGCGCAACCGGGACAGACCGGCACCGCCCAGAGCGCCGGAGGATTCCAGTGCGTCGATCATTTCGGTGACATGACGGGCGCGGCCGTCGCGGGCATAGCCGATCAGCGTGGTCCGTTCCGTATCGGTCAGTCGGACCACATCGGTTTGCGCCTTGAAGGCTTCGGGGCTGGAAATCATTTCAAGTCGCAAGAGTTCTCCGATCCGGACAAGGAGATCGTCCAGGTTGTAGGGCTTGGCGAGGAAAGCGTCGCAGAGTTTGAGTTCAGGCGCGGGTTTTTCAGCGTCCATTGCGTGACCCGAGATCATCGCGATAGGAGTGGAGCGATGCGCCCCGTCACGCAGCATCTGGGCAAGGTGCCAGCCATCGTGGCCCGGCAGGTCAATGTCGAGGATAAAGAGATCGGGGGCGATATCCTCGATCATCTCAAGCGCCTGTTCGGCGCTCGATGCCAGAAGTACGGCAAAACCGATGGGGGCGAGAAAAAATTCCACCAGTTGCAGGTGGTTCAGGTCGTCGTCGACCACCAGGACCGTCTTGCGCGCGCCCAGATAGCCGGTGACCGATAGGCTGCGGGCCTCAGTGGCTGTGGGCGCGGGCGCGTGCAGGCTTGTGACCGGAACCGATGGCAACATCAGGCGGACGCGGAAACGGCTGCCCACACCGGGGGTGGAGTCGACCTCGATTTCGCCACCCAGAATTTCGACGAGCAGCTTTGTGATGGTCAGACCCAGTCCCGAGCCGGCCACGGAGGGATGCAAGCCGCGTTCGAACGGTTCCCAGATGCGGGGCAGGCATTCAGGAGCGATACCGATGCCGGTGTCGGTAACGTCGATCACCGCAACTTCGTTGCGATAGCTCAGGTGCAGGCTGACCGAACCTGCAGTGGTGTAGCGCAGGGCATTGGACAGCAGGTTGATCAGGATCTGGCGCAGTCGTTTTTCATCGAAGGTGATCCATTCCGGCAGCTTGCCGGCGGTGGTCAGCGCGAAAGCGATGTCCTTTTCCCGCGCCAGTTCCTGAAATATCGAGGTGACCTGATTGAGAAACATCCGGAGGTGAATGCGGTCGCGCGATATTTCCAGACGCCCGGCCTCGATCCGGGAGATGTCGAGCAGGCCTTCGATCAACCCGGCGAGGTGTTCGGACGATCTTCGGATCGTGGTGACGGAGGTGCGTCTGTGGGGCGGCATGCTCGGATCCTTTTCCAGAATCTGGGCAAAGCCGTAGATCGAGTTCAGCGGAGTGCGCAGCTCGTGGCTGAGGCCCGTCATGTAACGGGTCTTGGCAAGGTTGGCGGCTTCGGCCTTTTCCTTGGCCTGCTGAAGTGCGCGGTCGGTGCGGTCATGGGCGCGTACTTCGATCAGAAGACGCTCGGTCTGGCGCTCTGCCTCGTCCCGTGCCTTGTGCTGAGAGTCATTGACGAGGATGTACATCCAGACAGTGATACCGATGACGATGAGCACCATGCAGAAGATCACAGACAGGATTGCGTCGAAATTATCGGCGTATCGGAACGAGCGCACCAGGATGAGCAACTGGGCAAAGATCGTACCGATGATCGCCGTCGCAATGAGGAAACGCGACAGCGGCGACATCAGGGCAGTGGCGACATTTGCAGGCAGGCGATCCTTGAGCAGGCGGGACGCGACAGAGGTGATGCGGGCCTCGGGCTTGCAGGCATCACGGCAGGCGCTGTCCAAGGTACAGCAGAGCGAACAGATCGGTCCAGAGTGAAACGGGCAATGGGTCATGTCCTCGGCATCGAAGCTGTATTCGCAGATCGAGCAGGTGCAATCTGTGTCCGTCAGTTTCGGGATCGGACGGGCAATGTAGTATTTGCCGCCGGTCCACCAGGCGATGGCGGGGGCCAGCGCAAAGGAACTGAACAGCGCGAGGGGCGCGGACATGGCCTGAACCAGATCGCCAAAGGCGCCGCCATAGGCCGCGAGCGAAACCGCGCAGGCTGTGGCCATGGCGCCGATGCCGACGGGGTTGATATCATAGAGATGCGCGCGGCGGAATTCGATGCCCGGCGGGCTCAGGCCGAGGGGTTTGTTGATCACGAGGTCGGCCACCAGCGCCCCGATCCAGGCAAGTGCGACGTGGGAATAAAGCGCCAGCGTGCTTTCCAGTGCGCCGAAGACACCCAGTTCCATCAGCATCACGGCGATGGCGACGTTAAAGACCAGCCACACCACCCGCCCCGGGTGCGAATGCGTGAGCCGCGAAAAGAAGTTCGACCATGCGATGGAGCCGGCATAGGCGTTGGTAATGTTGATCTTGAGCTGGGACAGGATCACAAAGGCCGAGGTCAGCAAGAGCACCAGCCAGGGTGAGGAAACCACTTCGGAAAAAGCTGCGTGGTACATGCGGGTTGGGTCCGATGCCTCTGACATCGGCACACCGTTGCGCAGCGCCAGCGTCACGAGGTAACTGCCCGCCAGCATCTTGAGCACACCGAGAACGGACCAGCCCGGACCTGCGGCGATCAACGCTACCCACCATTTGCGCCGTTCGCTTTTTGTGCGTGGCTCAGGAAGGAAGCGCAGGAAATCAACCTGTTCGCCGACCTGCGCGATCAGCGAGAACACCACGCCGGCGGCCGCGCCCAGCATGATCAATCGGCCGGTCTGGCTTGTTGCTTCGGGAACGGAACCGGTGAAATTCGACCAGCCGTCAAGATCATAGCCGACGAAGGCCAGCATGATGAAGGGCGTGATGTGCAGTACGACCCAGAGCGGCTGTGTCCACGCCTGAAAGACGGAAATTTTGGAGAACCCGTTGATCACAAGCGGGATTACCACCAGCGAAGAGAGCAGGTAGCCAACAACCAGCGGCACACCGAGGGTGAATTCGACCGCGAGGGCGAGGATCGCCGCCTCGAGCGCAAAGAAGATAAAGGTAAAGCTGGCGTAGATCAGAGAGGTCAAGGTTGACCCAATGTATCCGAAGCCGGCACCGCGCGTCAGCAGGTCGATATCAACGCCATAGCGCGCCGCGTAATAGCTGATCGGAAAGGCCGTTAGAAATAGGATCGCGCCCACCAGCATGATCGCGGTGATGGCGATGTCAAAGCCGTAGGTGAGGGTGATCGCCCCGCCGATCGCTTCGAGGGCGAGGAACGAGATCGAGCCGATCGCGGTGTTTGCCACCCGGGCAGAGGACCAGTTGCGCGCCCGCCGCGCGGTGAAGCGCAGCGCGAAATCTTCCATCGTTTCATTGGCGACCCAGCGATTGTATCGTCGTTTTTCCTTGGTCGCGCGGTATGTTGTGGCCATCGGATGCCCCCGGCTTGTTTGATTTCCGGCATGAATGCAAGACGGCTCAGGCCGCAGCGTTCGGAGTCCTCCCGATCCCATCAAGGCTCATCCTATGACCAGAGCTACAGGGTAATTTCGCGCAGCTACATACGTTAATTGACGTATACTGCGATGCAGCATTCTGACGGACAGTTGGCAGGCACAGCGTAAAAAAGCTGACCAAAAAACAGACGAAATCGCCAACCAACCCCCGACAAGGAGCTGACATGACTGATCGAAAAATCCCCAAATCGCTCGCCGGACCAAGCCGCCGCGCCTTCATGGCCGGATCGGCCGCCATGACCGCGTCGCTGTTTGCCCCAAAGGCGCTGTTCGCGCAGGATTACCCTACAGCCCAGATCAATACGACCGGTCTGGCCGTCACCGATGATACTGTCACCATCGGCATCCTGCATTCGGTGACCGGGACAATGGCGATCTCGGAAACCGGATCGGTGCAGGCGGAAAAGCTGGCCATCGAGCAGATCAATGCTCAGGGCGGCATCCTGGGGCGCAAGATCGAATACATCCAGGAAGACGGCGCATCCGACTGGCCGACCTTTGCCGAAAAAGCGCGCAAGTTGCTGGTCAACGACAAGGTGGCGTCGGTCATGGGCTGCTGGACGTCTGCCAGCCGCAAGGCGGTCCTCCCGGTGTTCGAGCAGAACAACGGCATGCTCTACTATCCGACCTTCTATGAGGGCCTCGAAGAGTCGCCCAACGTTATTTACACCGGTCAGGAAGCGACACAGCAGATCATTGCCGGTCTGAACTGGGTGAACGAGACGAAGGGCGCCAAGTCGTTCTATCTGCTCGGGTCCGACTACATCTGGCCGCGCACCTCGAACAAGATCGCGCGCAAGCACATCGAGAACTTCATGGACGGCTGCGAGGTCGTGGGCGAGGATTACTATCCGTTGGGCCACACGCAGTTCAACTCGGTCATCAACAAGATCCGCCTGAAAAAGCCTGACGTGATCTATGCGATCGTCGTTGGTGGCTCCAACGTAGCGTTCTACAAGCAGCTCAAGGCGGCCGGCATCGACATGACCAAGGAAGCGCCGATCGTTCTGACGATTTCCGTGACCGAGGACGAAATCCGCGGCATCGGCGGCGAGAACATGGAAGGCGCCTATGCCTGCATGAAGTACTTCCAGTCGCTCGACAACGACAACAACATCGCCTTCGTGAAGGCCTTCAAGGACATGTGGGGCGAGGACATCGTCATCGGCGACGTGACGCAGGCTGCCTATCTGGGCCCCTGGCTCTGGAAGGCAGCGGTGGAAAAAGCCGGTTCGTTCGACATCGACAAGGTGCGCGAAGCCCAGATCGGCGTCGAGCTGGAAACCGCGCCCGAGGGTTACGTCAAGGTCCACGAGAACCATCACCTTTGGTCCAAGACCCGCGTTGGCCGTGCCAAGCTGGATGGTCAATACGAGGTGGTTTTCGAAACCGCCGATCTGGTCGAACCCAACCCGTTCCCCGAAGGTTACCAGTAGGCCTTTGGCGTCCGGAGCCGTGTGATCCCGTACGGCTCCGGGCAAAAAAACCCACAAAAATTCCGTTCGTTTTTCCACGAGGAGACGTCGATGTTTTCCGATTATTCGATGAGCGAGCTTGGCGCGATCTTTGCCATGCAGGGCTTTGCCGGGCTGATCCTGTTTTCGGTCTTTGTGCTGATGGCCCTGGGCCTTGCGATCATCTTTGGCCAGATGGGCGTCATCAACATGGCCCATGGGGAATTCATGATCCTCGGGGCCTATGTCACCTACCTCACCTCAAATCTGTTCGCGGCCTGGCTGCCGGGCGTGTTCGGGATGTATTTCTTTGTGGCGATGATCCTCGCCTTCATTGCCTCGGGGGCGCTGGGGCTGTTCATCGAATGGGCAATGATCCGGCATCTGTACAAACGGCCGCTGGACACGCTGCTCGCCACCTGGGGGCTGAGCCTCATCCTGCAGCAAGTCTATCGCAGCGTCTTTGGCGCGCGCGAGGTTGGGGTGAGCATCCCTGACTGGATGATGGGGTCACTGCCGGTCACCGACATGATCGAGGTGCCGATCAACGGGATCTTTGTGATGGTGCTGGCGACCGGAATTTCTCTGGCAGTCTATTACATGATGTTCCGTTCCAGCTGGGGTCTTCAGGTGCGCGCAATCAGCCAGAACCGGGTGATGGCGGACGCGGTAGGCATCAACACCGCCTGGACGGACCGTCTGACCTTTGGCATCGGGTGCGGCGTTGCCGGGGTGGCTGGGTCTGCCTTTACGATGATCGGATCGACCGGTCCAACGGCGGGGCAGCTCTACATCGTCGACACCTTTCTGGTCGTGGTCTTTGGCGGCGCGGCAAGTCTGCTGGGCACGATCGCCAGCGCGTTTTCGATCAGTCAGGCGCAGTCGATCATGGAGTTTTTCCTGTCCGGGTCGATGGCCAAGGTTCTGACTCTGCTGGTGGTTGTGGGGATCCTGATGATCCGTCCGCAGGGCCTGTTTACCCTCAAACTGCGCAAGTGATCGGAGGCTGATCCATGGAACGCTCTTCCAACCGTCTGTTCACGACCCAGGACATCCTTGGCTTTGCCGTCCTTGCCGTGATCATCTTTATCGTTCTGCCGATGGCGCTGGACAGTTTCCGCCTCAACCTGTTCGGCAAGTACCTGACATACGCCTTTGTCGCGGTCGGCCTTGTGCTGTGCTGGGGTGCCGGTGGCATCCTGAGCCTGGGGCAGGGCGTGTTCTTTGGCCTCGGCGGCTATTGCATGGCGATGTTCCTCAAGCTTGAGGCATCGACACCCAAAAACACCGCGATCCAGTCCACCCCCGGCATCCCGGATTTCATGGACTGGAACCAGCTGACCGCGCTGCCATGGTGGTGGGAGCCGTTCAATTCGCTGTTCTTCACCATGATCGCGGTGGTGGCAGTGCCGGTGGTGTTCGCACTGATTATAGGTGTCGCGATGTTCCGCCGTCGGGTGGGGGGCGTCTACTTTGCCATCATCACCCAGGCCTTTGCGGCGATCCTGACGATCCTGATCATCGGCCAGCAGGGCTTTACCGGCGGGGTCAACGGCATCACGGACCTGCGCACGCTGCATGGTTGGGACATCCGCACCAACGACGCCAAGGAAGTTCTGTATTTTGTCAACGCCGGGCTGCTGTTTGCCTGCCTGCTGATTGCGCAGTTCGTGCGCAAGTCCAAGCTGGGCCGCCTCTTGATCGCCATGCGCGACCAGGAGGATCGGGTGCGGTTCTCGGGCTATGACGTGGCCAGCTTCAAGATCTTCATCTTCTGCCTTGGTGCGGCCTTTGCCGGCATCGGTGGCGCGATGTTCACTCTACAGGTCGGGTTCATGTCGCCCACGCTGGTCGGGATCGTTCCGTCGATCGAGATGGTGATTTTCTGCGCCGTCGGCGGGCGGCTGTCGATCCTGGGGGCGGTTTATGGCGCGCTGCTGGTGAACTGGGCCAAGACCTCGTTGTCGGAAAGCTTTCCCGAGTTGTGGCTGCTGGGTCTGGGCGGATTGTTCATCGCGGTGGTGATGGTCTTTCCCAACGGTCTGGCGGGCGTTTACGCCGAACATATCGCGCCACGTCTGAGCGGCCTTTTTGGTGGCAAGACCGGTGCGGCGAAATCCCCAAAAGAAACCCCTGCGGAATAGGTGTCGGCGATGAACATGCAAAACCCGAATTTCCTGCTGATGGTCGAGGGGCTGACCGTGTCCTTTGACGGGTTCAAGGCGGTGAATGATCTGAGCTTTTACGTCGAACCCAACGAATGTCGCGTGATCATCGGACCCAACGGCGCCGGCAAGACCACGGTGCTCGACTTGATCTGTGGGCGGACCAAGGCCACCGCTGGGTCGGTCAAGTTCAAGGACAAGGAGCTGTTGGCGATGCGCGAAGACCAGATCGTGCATGCCGGTGTGGGTCGCAAGTTCCAGACGCCGTCGGTCTATGAGGATCTTACGGTGTTCGAGAACCTCGAGCTGTCCTATCCCAAGGGGCACAGCGTGTTCGGCGCGCTGACCTTCCGGCGCGATGCAAACGTCAAGGCCCGGATCAAGGAGATCGCCGAGACGATCTTTCTTGAGGATCTGCTGGACGAAAAGGCGGCCTATTTGAGCCACGGGCAGAAGCAATGGCTCGAGATCGGGATGCTGCTGATCCAGGATCCGGAGTTGTTGATGCTCGACGAACCTGTGGCGGGCATGTCGGTGGCCGAACGCAAGAAGACCGCCGAACTGCTGCGCCGCATCGTCGAGGACCGGTCGGTCATCGTGATCGAGCACGACATGGGATTTGTCGCCGACATCGCCACACGCGTCACCGTCCTGCACCAGGGCAAGACTCTGTCCGAAGGGTCGATGGAGCGGGTGCAGAACGATCCCAAAGTCATCGAAGTCTATCTGGGCCACTGAAGGGAACACCCGATGCTGAATGTCGAAAACCTGCGCGCGGCCTATGGCGAATCCGAGGTGCTGCACGGTCTGAACCTGGATGTACCGGGTGGCGAGATCGTTGCCATCATGGGGCGCAACGGGATGGGAAAGACCACGTTGATGAAGACGCTGATGGGCGTCGTTTCGGAAAGCGGCGGAGAGACGCGTGTGGATGGTACAGCGGTGTCGGGCAAGAAGCCGCACCAGCGCGTTGCGGCTGGCCTGGCCTATGTGCCGCAGGGCCGGATGATTTTTTCCAGCATGACGGTGCAGGAGAACATCGAGACCGGGCTTACCGTCACGGGGTCCTCGACGGTGCCTGGCGATATCTATGAGCTATTTCCGGTGCTGCTGGAGATGAAGGGGCGGCGCGGCGGCAACCTGTCTGGCGGGCAGCAGCAACAGCTGGCGATTGCCCGCGCACTGGCCAGTAACCCCAAGGTGCTGCTGTTGGACGAGCCGACCGAGGGCATCCAGCCGTCAATCATCCGCGAAATGGCCCGGACCCTGCGCGATATCCGCGACAAGAAGGGGCTGACAATTGTCGTGTCCGAACAGGTGCTGAGCTTTGCGCTGGATGTCGCGGACAGGGTGATCGTGATCGAGAACGGTAGCTTTGTGCACGACAGCCCGCGCGATGGAATCGACGAGGCGAAAGTTTCGAAATTCCTATCCGTTTGACGACCCAACTGACCTAAAAAGGAGAGAGGATATCCCATGGCTGATACTTTGATTTCGGTGGATCTGAGCGAGAGCCCGCACACCAACGAGAACGTGCACAACCGCTGGCACCCGGACATTCCGATCAACGTCTGGGTCGAACCCGGCGATGATTTCAAGATCGAGACCTATGACTGGACGGGTGGCCAAATCAAGAACGACGACGACGCATCGGATGTGCGCGATGTGGAGCTGGAGCAGGTTCATTATCTGTCCGGTCCCATCGGCGTGAAGGGGGCTGCGCCGGGTGACCTGCTGGTCGTGGAGATTCTGGATATCGGCGCGGTCGAAGAGATGAACTGGGGCTTCAACGGCTTCTTTTCCAAGAATAACGGCGGCGGCTTCCTGACCGACCATTTCCCGGCGGCGCAGAAATCCATCTGGGACTTCGACGGCATGTTCACTAAATCACGGCACGTGCCGGGTGTGAAATACGCCGGTCTGATCCACCCCGGTCTGATCGGCTGTCTGCCGGATCGCAAGATGCTGGACATGTGGAACACCCGCGAAACCAAGCTGTTCAACACCGACCCCGAGCGGGTGCCGCCGCTGGCCGCATTGCCCAACACGCAAAGCGCGCATATGGGCGCAATGAAGGGCGACGCGCGCGAAAAGGCCGCGATGGAAGGCGCGCGCACCGTGCCGCCGCGCGAACATGGCGGCAACTGCGACATCAAGGATCTGAGCCGCGGCTGCAAGATCTACTTCCCAGTCTATGTCGATGGCGCGGGCCTTTCGATGGGCGATCTGCACTTCTCTCAGGGCGACGGCGAAATCACCTTCTGCGGTGCGATCGAAATGGCCGGATGGCTGCACCTCAAGGTCGAGGTGATCAAGGACGGCATGGCGAAATACGGCGTGAAGAACCCGATCTTCAAACCGTCGCCGATCAAGCCGGTCTATGACGATTACCTGATCTTCGAAGGCATCTCGGTCGATGAGGCAGGTGAGCAGCATTACCTTGACGTGCATGTGGCCTATCGCCAGGCGTGCCTGAACGCGATCGAGTATCTCAAAAAGTTCGGCTATACTGGGGCGCAGGCCTATTCGATCTTGGGCACTGCGCCGGTGCAGGGGCATATTTCGGGCGTGGTGGACATTCCCAACGCCTGCGCGACGCTCTGGCTGCCCAACGACATCTTCGAGTGGGACATGATGCCGAACGCCAACGGACCGACCAAGTATCTGGACGGCTCTGTCGACATGCCGATCGCCTACGATCTGTAACGCATTGGGCGGCCCCGCACGGGGCCGTCCTTTCTTTGAACAGGAGACAGCCATGCCGTTTTACGACTACTGGTGCGACGATTGCGGACCGTTCACGGCCTATGCGTCGCTGAAGGATTATGCAGAACCCTGCGGATGCCCGGACTGTGCGTCGGTTGCGCCGCGCGTTCTGATCAACGCGCCGCGTCTGGCGGGCATGAGCTCGGAACGCCGCAAGGCATTCGAGACCAATGAACAGAGCGCCGACAGCCCAAAGCGGACGTCGACCCATGGCCCCGGCTGCGGTTGTTGTTCAGGTGGCTCGAAAGTGGGGTCCAAGACCTTGGTGCGCCCTGACGGGTCCAAGAGTTTCCCGACCAAGCGACCGTGGATGATTTCGCACTGATCCGATGTCGGAGGGGCTGGTAAACCAAATCATTTTGTGGCGGCAAACCTCGCCAGACGGCGAAAGGTTTGCCTGTGGGCTTTAGCCAAGGCTTCCAGCCGCCCGTTTCGTTCGCTCTGAGCCAAGATAATGGCCTTGAGCGCATCCATGTCATTGTGAAGGTTTGCCGTCGGAATCATGCAGCGGAATTGTCAAAATCGACGTGCATGCACCCGCCAAAATGATCCGGTGATCCACTCTGCCGCAGTCGGCGGACGCGCGGCAACTGCTCGCACTGTCCGCCAGTCGAGATCGGAAAACAACGCCTCGAACTGAGCATGGTTCAACGCCACGACACCGTCCCGGATTGCAGGCCAGGTGAACACATGCTCCTCAAGCCGCTTGTAGGCCAAGACAAGGCCGGTGGAACCAGGTCGCTCACGTGTGATCGGCGCATTGCTTACCCATGTTCTCAACTTATTCCCTGAACCAATAGCATAAGGCGCCGGAATTCTGCATCGTCCGCAGCCTGTTTCCAAAAGTTGACGAAGCGGCAAACGAGTTGAACATTGGATGCTTCGTAGTGGCCGTTACTGTCGATCCGGTCCAGCGACGGCAACATATTTGAATCGTCGTGAGGCCTGCATGAGCGCCTCGTCCTCGGGGCGTTTGACGTAGTTGTCGCGCATGTGGCGCATGGCGCAGGTCAGGAAGCCGCCGGTGCCGCAGGCGGGGTCCATCAGGATCTCGCCGGGGTGCGGGTCGATCTGCTGGACCATGAAGGAGGTGACGGCGCGGGGCGTGTAGTATTCGCCGGCGTTGGGATTACCAGTCGGCGCACGCGTGGTACTCCGAGGTCGAGAGCCGCAATTTGCGCATCCTGAAAGGTGAGACCGTCAAAAGCTTTGAAGAGCTGCTGATCGCAAACTGGCTCTACAGAAATGGCATCGCTTACGAGTACGAACCCACCTATGAACACAAACTCAAAGGGACCGGAAGGCGGGCCTATACACCCGACTTTCGGTTAACAGAGAGCGGTGTCTACCTTGAGCATTTTGGGGTTCGCAAGAAACGCCTGCGTGACGGCACAGATGAACTGACGACAGCGCCATTTGTTGACCGCGATGAGTACCTCGAAGGAATGGAGTGGAAGCGCCAGGTTCATGCTGATCACGAGACCGTACTAATCGAAACCTACAGCTGGGAACGTGAAGAAGGACGGCTGCTTGATGCGCTGGCTGAGAAGCTCGAACCACACGTGACAATACGGCCGATACCGGACGTCGAAATCTATGACCAAGTCACTCAAGTTGGCGCGGTGGACAGCTTCACCTCGTTGATTGCCACATTCCTTCGCCACTTCAAAAATGGGGGCTATGCGGTTGGAGATTGCTCTGAAAAGGCAACAAACCTGAAGTTGGGCAAAAGGGCCGAGGCGTTCGTCAAAATCTTTGAAGCCGTACACCGCGAATATCAATCTCGTCTGGGCGATCGTATCGATTTCGAAGATATGGTGATCCGAGCCACCGCGCACGTCGAAAGCGGGCGTTACGAAAGCCCCTTCCGACACATCCTTGTTGACGAATTCCAGGATATCTCGACGGGTCGGGCCCGCCTGATCAAAGCCCTGAAAGATCAGCATACAGATGCTAAGATATTCGGGGTTGGGGATGACTGGCAGTCGATCTATCGGTTCGCTGGATCCGATATTCATATCATGAGAAATTTCGGCAACCAGTTCGGTGGAGTGTATGCTGGCACTTCCGGAGTTCATCGTTCCGTGGACCTTGGCCGCACCTTCCGGTCAGTGGACAAGATTGCACTGGCGGCTCGACGCTTTGTTCTATGTAATCCCGCCCAGATCAAAAAAACGGTGGTCCCCGCAGGCGAGACTGATCAGCCCGCCATACGGATCGCATGGACAAGGCGCGACACAGCTGAAAGCGTCATGGCAGGAACCCTTGCCGCCCTCTCAAGCTCCCCGCCTTCTTCGGATCGCAATCCCTCGGTGCTTCTGCTTGGTCGATACCGCTTCCTCGAACCCGATTTACGACGTCTTCGGAGGGAGCACCCTAAGCTCTCGATAAATTTCAAAACAATCCACGCATCAAAGGGGCTCGAAGCCGATCATGTGATCATCCTCGGCGCTGATAACGCCAAGATGGGGTTTCCTTCGATGATTGTTGATGACCCACTGCTGAGTTTGGTGTCACCTGACGCCGAACCCTTCGCAAATGCCGAAGAGCGCCGCGTGATGTATGTCGCAATGACCCGCGCGCGTCATACGGTAACGATCATGGCCTCTGAAGCACGGCCATCGACCTTTGTGACGGAATTAATGAAGGAGCCAGAATACGGCGTCTCCAGCCCACAAGATGCTTTGGAACGCACCCACAAATGCCAGCAATGTGAAGGGCGCTTGCTCTACATGCCAGGAAATGAAGGTCCGGGATGGTATAGATGCGAGCATGTAAAGCTCTGCGGCAACCGAATGCCAGCATGCCCTGCATGCAGTACAGGACTACCCATTCGAGAGACGGCGCACAGTGAGATGACATGTTCTGATTGTGGTGCTGCTCAACAGTCCTGCCCAACCTGTTCAGATGGTTGGCTCGTCGAGCGCCGAGGCCGCTTTGGGCCATTCCTTGGCTGCGTTCGCTTCCCTGATTGTAGTGGGAAGGCGAAAGTCCCGAAGAGCAAGTCCGGAAAATTGACAGCCTGATTGGCCGGAGAAGCAACTGATATCGTAACCACTGCCGGGTAGAAAGTAAGTGGGCAGGTCAAATTTCGCAACCATACTATTGTCTTGGCATACAGATCACCATCAATAGCACACCAGCATAGGCCAAAGGGCGTATTCTGTTGAAAAACTCTCATACCGCGCGTTGATCCCAAATCTGGCAGAACAAAATTCTGATTTACTCAAATTTCAATAGAGCCACAGGGTGCAATCAGCACGTCAGGGAATGATTTCCCAATTTTTCGAAATTTGCAGATGCAGCACAGAGTTTTTCAACATGGCGTAATCAGGATCAGCGCTTAGCTACCTCTGTTATTCTTGATGTTCATGTCATTGAAAAGGAGACTGACCGATGGAATATTTTGCTGGTTTGGATGTTTCCATGGAAGAGACGCATATTTGCATCCTCGATCGTGAAGGCGCGTTGATCCGGGAAGGGAAAGCATCCTCGGCGCCAAAGGCGATCGCCGCGTTTCTCGTCGCCGGACCACCATGTTCCAAAGTTGTTTTTGAGACTGGACGGATGGCCCCAATGCTTTTCCACGGCTTGACGGAGCTTGGTGTTCCGGTTGTTTGCATCGAGAGCAGGCAGGCGTATCAGGCTCTAAAATCTCTGGCGGGACACAAGACAGATCGAAATGATGCTCGGGGCTTGGCACATTTGGCGCGGACAGGATTTTACAAACCGACCCACGTTAAGTCACTGTCAGCTCATGCAATCCGTGCGCTGATCGCGGCCCGCAAGAAGCTGGTCGGACTGCGCGTGACCATCGATAATCAGATCCGAGGGCTGGTTGTCGTGTTCGGCGTGCGCCTTCCACGCGCGCTGTCGCCCGCCTTCAAAGACGCGGCGTTGAAGGTCAGCGATGGCGTCCCTGGCCTGAATGCCGCGTTGCGGGGTCTGTTTGCAGCGCGCGAAGCGATATTGAGGGCCGTGGCTGCCATTGACAGTGACATCAAGTTAATGACCCGCAAGTCCGCAGTTTGTGCGCGCCTCATGACAGTGCCAGGCGTCGGCCCAATCACGGCATTGGCATTTGCGGCAGCCATCGATGATCCGAAACGCTTCAAGCGATCACGAGATGTGGGTGCGTACCTTGGGCTTGTTCCCAGACGCCACCAATCAGGTGAAGTAGACTACACCGGCAGCATCTCCAAACGTGGGGATGTGCGCGTTAGAACGATGCTTTATGAGGCCGCAAATGTGATGCTCACGCGATATGCGGGACCACTGAAGCTCAAGTCATGGGCGCGTGCAATTGGACAGCGTTCGACAATGAGAAAGGCACGGGTAGCATTGGCCAGACGTCTTGCGATCATTCTGCATGCCATGATGCGCGATCAGACCGAATTCCAGGTTGCGTAAACAGAACCCGAACAACCGAGGATTCCTACCATAAAACTCCCATGCGGGACGACGCCCGAGGGAGGGCGTGGAATATGGCGCCGATTCTGTAGCGACAGAGCTGATTAACGATCTGATCGCGGTTTCAACATTGCCAGCCCACACCCAGCCAACCCCATCATGAGCCCGTGAGCTCGAAGAGAACCAAGGCAACCTCAGACGTCAATTGCCCCCAAAACTGAAAGAAGCACATTGACAGATTAGAGAACAGAATCGGCGGAAGGACTAAGCCGCTCCGCGGCATTGACGCGCGTGGCTGATGTCGTAGCCCAGCCCTCATGGGGCTGCGCGTTTTGTGATCTCGGCGACCTGCCTGACGATTGGGGCCTTCTCAATCATCAGACAGGAGGCTCCCATGACAGAGGAGAGAGTGACACCGCTGCGTCAGCGGATGATCGAAGACATGAACATCCGCGGCTTGGGCGATAAGACCCAGAAGGCCCACATACGGAACGTGAAGCATTTCGCCGCTTTCCTTGGACGCTCGCCGGACACGGCAACACCAGAAGAACTACGGTCATATCAGTTGAAGATGACCGAGGACGGGGTATCGGCCAGCACCTTCAACGTTCGGATCATTTCCCTGCGGTTCTTTTTCGGTGTGACCTGTGGGCGCGACGAGATGAGGCGTTTCATGCAGTTTCACCGCAAACCCCGCAAGTTGCCGGTGGTGCTGAGCGTCGAGGAGGTGGCGGACTTGCTGGCCGCCGTTCCCGGGCCCGGGCTCAAGTATCGGGCCGCGCTTGGCATCAGCTATGGCGCAGGGCTAAGGGCCTCCGAGGTGTGCCACCTCAAGGTCACGGACATCGACAGTGATCGCATGCTGATCCACGTCGATGAGGGCAAGGGCGGCAGAGATCGCAAGGCCATGCTGTCGCCCAATCTGCTCGAATTGTTGCGCGATTACTGGCGGGAGTCGCGGCCCGAGGGCTGGCTTTTTCCGGGCAAGCCGAAGATCAATCCGCTGTCGCCGCGCCAGCTGAACAGGGCCTTCACTTCGGCCAAGCACATGGCCGGCATCCAAAAGGCAGCCACGCTGCACACCCTCCGCCACAGCTTCGCAACGCATCTGCTGGAAGCCAACACTGACGTCCGGGTCATCCAGGTCCTGCTGGGACACGCCAAGCTGACCACGACGGCGCGCTACACCCAAGTGGCGACCAAGACGATCCGCAGCACGGTCAGCCCCTACGAGCAGATCAAGTTGTTGCAAGACGAGACCCTGCGACGAGGAATGCAGTAGCACCCCGGGGCCGGTGCCCCGGCCAAAGCTGGAGATCGCTGATATCTTTCGTGCCCATGGTCCTGCGTGGCGGCAGGCCAATGCCGGGCACGTCAGCCTCACCCAGCTCAAGGTGATGTCAGCCATCGAAGCCTGCCGGACCGAGGCCCTCGGCGGGCATGTGGCCGGGTGTGCCAAGTGCGGCCACCACCATATCGCCTACAATTCCTGCAAGAACAGGCACTGTCCGAAGTGCCAGGGGCCAGCGGCGCGCGACTGGATGGCCGCGCGCGCCGAGGACCTTCTCCCCGTGGAGTATTTCCACGTCGTCTTCACCCTGCCAGCCGAGATCGCGCAGATCGCGTTCTGGAACAAGAAGGCCGTGTATGGCCTGCTGTTCCGCGCCTCTGCGGAAACGGTGATGACCATTACAGCCGATCCCAAGCGCCTCGGCGCCCGGATTGGCATGACCAGCGTTCTGCACACCTGGGGATCGGCGCTGACGCATCACCCCCACATCCACATGATCGTGCCGGGCGGAGGGCTCTCGTCGGACGGCACCCGATGGGTCGCCTGCAAGCCCGGGTTCTTCCTGCACGTCCGCGTGCTGTCCCGCCTGTTCCGGCGGATTTTCCTTGACGGGTTGCTGGCCCTGCATCGCGCCGGGGGACTGGCCTTCTATGGCGCCCTCGAACGCCTCGAGATCCCGGATGCCTTTGCCGTCTGGCTCAAGCCATTCCGTAGAACCGAATGGGTCGTCTACGCCAAGCCTCCCTTCGGTGGCCCCGAGGCGGTGCTCGCCTACCTCAGCCGATACACCCACCGTGTTGCGATCTCCAACACCCGCCTGATCAGCGCCGACGCCGAGACAGTCGCGTTTCGATGGAAGGATTACCGTATCAAGACCGGCGACCGCTCGAGGGTCATGCGTCTCGCCACACCAGAGTTCATCCGCCGTTTCCTGATGCACGTCCTCCCCGACGGGTTCCACCACATCCGACACTACGGCTTGCTGGCCAGCGCGACCCGCAAGGTCAATATCAACAGAATCCGTGCGCTGCTCAGCGTCCCGATGGCTGACCCGGTTGCCTTGCCGGAACCCGTGGGCGAGATCATTCCGCTCACCCTGCGTGAACCATGCCCATGCTGCGGCGGCCCGATGCGCATCATCGAGATATTCCGTCGCGGCCAGAAACCCATGTCGCGCGCCCCACCACGGGAGCAGGCCGCATGACGAACCGCCCGTCTCCCTGCATGCATCCATGCCAACTGGCCTGCGCAGCGCCGGTCATGTCACCCTGCGCCCCGCGGGCCCCGGTTCGCCTTCCCACTGGCATATGGGTGAAACGCACCTTTTCGCCAGCATCGAAAGGCAGAAACCCACCGCCGGTCAACGCCGCCGACAACATAGCCGCCACCACCTCGATCAGCGTGGTATCGACCGCCAGCGCTCTTTCCCCATAGCGCTCATCAAGCCCCTCACGGCTTCGTCCTTCCGAGGTTTGTCAACGCGGGCCGCCATCTCTTGGCTGTCAACGTCGCACCACGGCCCGCATCGAAAAACCTTCAGGAAACCGGACCTTAGCTGCGTTATGCACCGAGGTCTGCTTTTGGGGCCAACTGGCCTTGTGCAGTTGCAGTTACGCACTGCTGCGAAACGTGTACCGCCCCGTGGCTGGAGCAACGAGGCAGTGCCCCGCTTCATTTCGCTGGGCGGGGCGCTGCCGTTTGTTAAGTTCGCAATCCTTGTGTCAACAGCTTGGTAAATTGATATGTCATAACAGGATCATGGAAAAATAGCCGCCAATCAATGCAAGCACGGTCGTGAGGGCATAGCTGACTGGATAGGGAACAGCAGCGACAGAGCTCTTAGATTCTTCCATGATTGCGTTCAGGCCGGGGGTACTGTTTCTGCCGCCAGTTGTAGCACCATCCGAAATAATCGAATTTAGTCCAAAGACTTTTACTCCGACCCAAAATGCGACGAGTGGCGGTATAAGTGCCCCTGCTACCCCGATCAACGCAAGCCACATGATTGTGTCGCCGCCGAGGGCAGAGATAACCTTGGGACCTACATTGGCTGACAAAACAGCCACAAAAGCATTCAGCCCAAAGTCCTGAAGAAAACTACGCGCGCCTTCATGTACGGGACCACCGAAGTTCGGATTCCGGCTCCGGAAATAACTGACGCCCACACCGGCCATAATCACACCAGCGGACGTTCCGAGCGCGAAGGGGATGCCGGAAACCGTGACTGTGACGATCCCGACCAAGTACCCAACCAACATGGCAAGCGCGAGATAGAGCACTTCGGATTTCATTGTCGGCAAAATCGCATGCCCGCCAAGTTGTTTCGCTGCAGCTTTGATGGCAGCATCCGGACCTGTCAGGCGCAGCACATCGCCGAAACGTACGTCGCTGTTGGGGCCCAATGGCAACTCATTTCCTGCTCGAAACAAGGCTTGAACTTCTATACCACCAGTGCCGTGGCTTTCCAGTTCAGCTATAGTTTTCCCAGAAACAGCATGTGACCCGATATGGACGTCGGCAACTTCCAAAGGCACATTTCGGGCCAGAAGATCATCGGATTCAGGGCCAATGAGTTCGCCTTCCTCAAGGATCAGATCATGCACATCGCTGCGAACTGTTACGATATCGCCTGCAGCGATCACGGGATCACTGGATAATTCCACAATTTTGTGATCACGCACGACACGCAAAATTGGTACATGGGGAAAATCAGCAGCCAACTCCGAAATGTTACGCCCCAAAAAGCGATCATGGGTCACGTTGAAGGCACGCAGGTCATAAGGGGACGCGCTCATCGTCAATGCCCCTGGAGCACCCGGCACTGGATGTATGGCACCGCCTGTGTACTCGGCTTCAGCCAGCTTGGCGTCTGCTGCAGCATCATAGCCGAAGATACGGGGCAGGTAGCGGATCAAAAGGATGATACCTACAGTCGACAGCACATAGCTGATTGCATAAGCGGCGGCCATGTTCGCGCCGACTTCCTCAACGGTCATGCCTTCAGGGGGCACGTAAGCGCCGCTGGCCATGGCACCTTGACCAACGCCCAAGATGGCTGTGATGGTATAGCTTCCCGATATCAGTCCCGTTGCGTAGCCGGGCGCCAAGCCGACCAATTTTGCCCCGAAATAACAGATGACCCAGTTCAGAACCCAGACGATCACGCCTATCCCGACAAATGCCAAGCCGCCTTTTCGCAAACCGGAGAAAAACTGAGGGCCAACTTTCAATCCGAGTGCGTACATAAACAGCAACAGCATGAAAGAGGACAGAATTCCGGGGATAGAATAGGTGATGCCGTAGGCCGCCTCGGCGATCATCGAAAGAACGACCCCCACAAGCAACGTCCCTGCTGTCGAGCCAAGAGAGATCGTCTTGAAACTGAGCTTCCCGATCAGTGTACCAAGCGCCAACGCAAGCAGAACGTAGGCAATTGGCTGGTTGTCCAGAAGTTGAAAGAAGCCGTGAAGCCCAGACTCGGTAACTGGTTCGATCTTGTCAAATATCTGTCCGACCACGCTTTGTGACGTCGAGATGCCTGCATCCTGCGCCGATGCAGGTCCGCTGACAAGGAGCAGTGGCAACAATGAGAGGTGGGCAGCAAATCTCCCTGCTGCCCTCAAGAGGTTTCCCGGTTTAACCATGATGGAACCCCGGTCCAGCGGTGGAATTGGGTATCGGATTCTTTGACAGATGCTCAATCGCGCGCTTCATATCATCAAGAAGAAGGCTGGCCAGATCACGGGTGACCCCGTGGCGTATCAGGATGCGCTGAACGACAGTTTCCTGGCGGTTCGATGGCAGCGGGTAGGACGCAATCTGCCATCCGCGCATCCGTACCCGTTCTGATAGATCGTAAAGTGTGAAGCCATGATCGGCATCTGTCAGCTTGTAAGCAACGGCAGGTAGGCCGCCATGACCATCATAGACCATTTCGAACGGCCCGATCTTGGCCAGTTCTGCACCCAACCATTGCGCTGTATCGGAGCATGCTTGCTGAATGGCAGTATAGCCTTCGCGGCCCAAGCGTAGGAAATTGTAATATTGTGCAATGATCTCACCGCCCGGGCGGGAGAAGTTCAGCGCGAATGTCGGCATGTTGCCGCCCAAGTAATCCACGTAGAAGATTAGATCTTCAGGCAGATCTTGTTGGGACGCCCAGATGACCCAGCCAACACCCAACGGAGCCAGCCCGTATTTGTGCCCTGAGGCATTGATCGACCGGACGCGAGAGATCTGGAAATCCCACACGAGGTCGCGCTGAATGAACGGTGCGATGAAACCGCCCGATGCCGCATCGACGTGGATCGGAATATCAAGCCCAAGATCACGCTCCATTGCGTCCAATTCGCGTGCCAGAGCTTCGACCGGCTCATAGATGCCAGTAAAGGTAACACCCAGTGTAGCAACCACGCCGATGGTGTTTTCATCGCAGTATTTGCGTAGGTCTTCGGGCTGTATGCCAAGCGCATCGCCTTCAAGCGGCACCTCACGGATTTCAACGTCGAAATATCGTGCGAATTTTTTCCAACAAATCTGCACTGGGCCCGTGACGATATTTGGTTTGCTTGTGTCCTTACCCTCGGCCTCGCGCCGCGCACGCCATTTCCATTTGAAGGCCAAGCCACCTAACATGGCCGCTTCGCTTGAGCCTGTGGTCGAGCACCCGACAGTCTCCCATGATTTTTCAGCGTGCCACAGGTCCGCAAGAATGTGGACGCAACGATTTTCGATCTCGGCGGTCTGAGGGTATTCGTCTTTGTCGATCATGTTCTTGTCGACAGCGTCAGTCATCAACTGTTTAACTTCATCCTCAACCCATGTTGTGCAAAACGTCGCCAGATTTTGACGAGCATTGCCGTCCAGCAGCAGTTCATCACGCACCAAAGAGTATGCGGCATGCGGCTCAGCGCGGCCGTCCGGCATGCGGTACTTTGGAAGGCTATTTTCAGAGACACCCGTGGCATAGATATCCCGAAGAGTGGATTGGTCGTTGAGATCAACTTTGTGGATAGGCATGTCGAGGGTCCTTTGATGGCGTCGATTTAGACTGAATATCAATTGATATGTGCGTCAGTTGACGCCACGCGCGTTAGCGCTACCGATGATATTTTCTCTTGCTAACGCCTCTCCACCCAAAGCTGCGTTGATTTAGGTCAATTGTAGAACATTTCGAAACTTGGTTCCCAAGTGGACGCGAAGTTTTCTAAAGCGACAGTCGGCGATCCAATATTCTGCGTCGCACTCAAATATCTCGTCTGCGAAAGTGCCGCAGCCACTTTGGCAATACTGATCAAGGTCGGCTTCCGCCGGTTGTTGCCGACTGGGCGTTCTGCAGCATCTGCAACTATTGGGTTCGAAGTTGTCGTTCGCCGCGCGACACATCGATGTCCGCTTCTCTAATTGGGCGTTTGGGTCAAGCTCATTTTCCTTCCTTCTCGTGGATCATTGTCACTCATCCGGGTCACGCTTCTCTTCGCAGTCTGGTTGATGCCATCGGGCATCGCTGCACGCATGTGTCGGATTGGTAGCGGAGAGCCTTGCTCTGAGACGCGCTTCTCGTTGTGCAGCAGCCATTTTCGGCTTCTTCCACAGACCTCGTCCGGTGAGGGACGATCCCGTTCGGCTTTGGCGGGTGGCGGATCAGATCATGCCGTGCCCTCCACCTCTGCCGGACGGAACTCGGTGCCATCTGACCACATTCTATGCAGCAGGACGGCCAACTTTCTGGCCACCGCGACAACGGCGCGGCGGCGTCCTTTGGTTCGCATCAATCGCATGCCCCAAGATTTGATCTGAGAGCCCGCCATCGTGCGCATCAGCAGTGCATTCGCGGCCGCGTAAAGCGTCGCTCGGACATCCCGGTCTCCGGCTTTCGAAATCCTGCCAGGACTATCATGCTCACCAGATTGATAGCGCCTTGGTGTCAGTCCAAAATGCGCGGCAACCGTGCGAGCCCGTTTGAAGCGCGCAGGATCGTCAACGGCAGCCTTGAAGGTCAGCGCCGCAATCGGCCCGACACCGGGAACGGTCATCATCCGGAGGCAAACCTCATCCCGGGCGGCGGCACGTTTGACACGGCGGTCCAGTTCAAGAAAGTGCTGATACAAGACCCGACGCGCATCGAGCAGCGGGATAATCGCATGCGCCAGGATCTCATCCATTTCAATCACCGGACGGACGAGGCCGTCAAAGTTGCCATGCTGCACTGTCTTGGGAAGGCGGAGGCCAAAGATCTTCAACAGCCCGCGCACTTCATTGGCGAGATCGATTGTCTTATTGAGCAATGCTCTGCGGGTGCTGAGCAAGGCCCGCACACCATGCGCTTCTCGGCTCTTCATGTGGACCGGGCTGAACCAGCCGGTTCGCAGAACATGGGCAATCCCACGCGCGTCGTTCTTGTCGGTCTTGTTGCGCATCGCTGAAAGGGCAGCGTTCACTTGGCGGGCTTCCATGCAGACGACATCAAAACCTTCACTGGTCAGACCATAAAAGAGATGCTGGCTCAGCGTGCCAGCCTCAAAACCAATGCGCTCGATCGGATAACCGGAGGTGTTCAGGCAATCGGCGATATCGCCAACTTCACAGGGTAGTTCCCTTTCGAGCATCACCTTGCCTTTGGCATCGACGACACAGATGGCACATGAGCGAAGTGACACATCCAAACCGGCAAAATATTCCATCATTCATCTCCCTTGTTCACGGTCTGACTATGATTTTAACGGGAGCTCGACCTCTGAATAGGGGCAGCCCAATTACGCATGCTCTGGGCCGTCTTCAACGGCCAGATTGCTAGCCCACAGGTGCAATTCCGCACCGCCTCTTATGACCGGAGAGAGCCTGCAACAGCAGTGATAAAATCTGGTTGCGTGCGCTTGCAGAATGCAAAAATGCTGAAGGATCGCGAATTTCGGTACTGCCTCGCAGCAGGAAGGCGTGCGGTCACGCACGCTACGGATTTTGCGGCGCGTCGGGAGCTTGCCCCGGCGCGTTTTCTTTTAAGTACAAGCAGCGTAGGTTGATCACGACTGACCAAGACGGAGAGCCCCGAGATGACAGCCACCGAAAAGCTGCTGAAGCGCATCCGCGACTTGCAGGGCGAACTGGACAAAGAGTTCGAGGCGCGCCGTGAGGCGTTCCAATATCGCTTTGAGAATGGCAAGGTAGTGTTCGATGCCGAGATGCGGCGACGCCACCGTGAGATGCGCGTCAGGCTTCTGACTTTTCTACGCCGAACAAGGCCGATGACGGTTATCACTGCGCCGGTGATATATAGCCTCATTCTGCCATTCGCCCTGCTGGATCTGTTTGTCACGATCTACCAGGCGGTATGCTTTCCGGTTTACGGGATCGAAAAGGTAGGCCGCGCCGATTTCATCCGGGTAGACCGGCACCATCTTGCCTATCTCAACTGGTTGCAAAAGCTGAACTGCGTCTATTGCGGCTATTGCAATGGGCTGATCGGCTATGTGCAGGAGGTGGCAGGACGGTCAGAGGCGTTCTGGTGCCCGATCAAACACGCGGCTCGCGTTGGCGCGCATCATGCCTATTATGCGCAATTCGTTGATTATGGCGATGCCGAAGGCTTTTCCGATGGGCTGAAGGCGTCAAGGATGAGGATCACCCAACCAGGCCTGTCAGGGATTAAAACTGGGGAGTGAGACTAGGTTGAATGGCCGCACAGCTGGATCGAAATAGCGCGATGAATGGCTCGTGTGGGCCACACATCGACGTTTAGGACATCGAAATGCTGCGGTCTGCACGAATGGCGTGTGTGGATAGCTCCTGCATAGCAAGACATATTTGAAGTAATTTCGCACTGGTCAGAAGCAGACGTGTGTCCGGCCTGTTTGCGCGGCGCTCGTA
>NZ_FZNN01000009.1 GCF_900188035.1 Puniceibacterium sediminis
GGCGATTTGCAAGGCAAGTCTGCCGAGAGGGGGCTTCTTCCACATCGACATCGCCGAGGTTCAGACGGTGGAGGGCAAGCTCTATCTCTTTGTGGCCATTGACCGGACCAGCAAATTTGCAGTCACGCAACTCGTGGAAAAGGCGGATCGCAAGACCGCGTGGGAGTTCCTCGAACATCTGCTCAAGGCCGTCCCATATCGCATCCACACGATCCTGACCGATAACGGCATCCAGTTCGCCGAGCAACCTCGCAACCGAAACACAGCATATTCGCGCCAGATGCGCTTCGACATGATCTGCGAGGCAAATGGGATCGAGCACCGACTGACAAAGCCAAACCATCCGTGGACGAATGGCCAGGTCGAGCGGGTGAACCGAACGATCAAGGAAGCGACGGTGAAACGATACCATTACGACAGCCATGATCAGCTGCGCACGCACCTCACCGACTTCCCGGCAGCTTACAACTGCGCCCGCAGACTCAAGACTCTCAACGGGCTCACGCCTTACGAATACATCTGCAAGATCTGGACTTCAGAGCCAGATCGATTCATCACAAATCCGATCCACCAGATGCCGGGACTGAACAGGGGTCAATTTTCAGTGCCTATTGACACCCACTCCCGCCTCGCCTGGCAGACGCCCGCCGCCTTCGCACAGACCTTGGTCCAGCAACGGGGCCCGACGCTGCGCAATCCGCAAAGCTCTGCCCCAGCCCCCGTTGCCCAACCCGCCCAAATGGGCAAACTCAAACACAGAGCCACACTCGGGCTGGATAGAAGTTGGAGGCAACGTCAATACCTTTGCACCGATCATACCAAGAAACCTTGGGATCAAACATCCTGGCCGCACCTCAGTTCAAGCCTGCCTTGGCACGGCAACACTGTCCCGTTCGATCAAGAGCACCGGGAGGATGGTTTCAATGGGTACATCTTCGCCATGGCCCGATAGGATCGAGGCCATGTGTCTGGCCGCAACGGCTCCTGCTTCAAACTGCTGAATCCTCACGGTTGTCAGGCGCGGAGGGATCATGTTGAGGAAGGGCATATCGTTAAAGCCAGTCACCGATATGTCTTCCGGGCATCTCAGCCCGACGGTCCGAAAATGATCAATTGCCCCTAGAGCGAGACGGTCGTTCGCGCAGAGGATCGCTGTCGTGCCCGGATCTCTGATCAATATCTCTTCAGCGGCACGGCGTCCGTCCACTTCGTCAAACTGGGCCGCTTCCACGATTGTCAGATTTTCGACATTCATACCCCGGATTGCGGCGGAGGCACGGAAAGCGTCCAGTCGGAGTTGACCTGTTGAAAGATTTCGCGGGCCGGCAAGATGCGCGATGTGCCGGTGTCCTTTGTCATGAAGCAAGGAAAATGCAGCTTCGATGCCCGCCGCCTCGTCGTTGATGATATAGGGAACGCGGGTGCCTTCGATCTTGCGGTTGAGCGTGACAACAGGCAGGCCGGCCTCTGCCGCCTTGACGATTGTCGGATCGTCCAGAAGGACCGCGGTATGGATAATGCCGTCCACACCGCGGTCTTGAAGGATCTCCACCAGCCGTTGTTCACGACCTCTCTGACTGTCAGTGTTCACGATGATCGAGGCATATCCCAGTGGCTCCAACACGCTTTCAATACCGCGCACGATGGGCGGAAAAATCATGTTCGTAATGTCGGGGATCATGACGCCAATGGTCATGGTCTTTTGGGTTCGCAGGCTGGAAGCAATTCGATTCGGGCGATAGCCAAGCCTGTCAGCTGTTTCCCTGATACGCAGGACAACATCATCGGTCAGAGGAGTTTCGCGCTTGGGGTCCAGGGCGCGCGAAACCGTCGAGACATGAACACCGGTAGCAACTGCTATGTCTTTGAGAGTAATGCGCTTGTTCATCGGTCCGCCTGTACTTCCGTTTGTCAGTATAGCGGCTCTGGCGGGGAGGCGCAAACGATTGCGTATTTTACGTTGACGCAAGTTCAGGTGGCCGTTAACGTTTGTGCAATCGATTGCGCGATTGCGGCTTCGCGGGCCGTGATCCGGGATCGAAAAGGGGAGAGAGAATAAGAGACATCACGGCCAGGCAAGGCGCCCATTCTATGATTTTTTCATTGATGGCGGCAAGCGATCAACTTGCATGGCGTCAGAAGGCATCCGGAGGCACTTTCTAAGCGAGCACGCAATCGATTGCGTAATAATACATCAAGGGAGGAAAGATATGATTATCAAACACCTGCTCAATGCGACTGCATTGGCGGCCCTCATGGCTGCGCCGGTTGCGGCACAAGAAGGGCCGATCAAGATAGGCGCATCGTTGCCCTTGACCGGGAACTTCTCGGTCGCCGGATCAAAGCACCAGCAAGGCTATGAGCTTTGCGTGGGCCTGATCAACGAGCGCGGGGGGATTTTGGGCCGCCAGGTTGAACTGATCGTATCCGACAACCGTTCAGACCCGGCCACCGCGATCAACCAGTACGAACGGTTCATCAACGTGGATGGTGTTGAAGCAGTCTATGGCACCTTTTCATCGCGGCTGACTTTCCCAGTCGCCAGCATTCTGGCCAAAAACGGATTTGTGCATCCGGTTCCGGCCGGCGGGGCGCTGCGCATTTACACCCAGGGACACAAGAACATTTTCTATTTCCAACCGAACGCCGCTGAATATGTCGGCGCGTCCCTTGCCGGTGTCCTCAAAGACCTTGTCCCAGCCGACGCCGCGCCCAAGTCCGCAGCGATTATCTCGGCCGACGACTTCTTTGCAAATGGTGTCTGGTCCGGTCTGATGGGGGAAAAGGTCATGGATCCCGCCGATGGCAGCGAAGTGGCTGATTTGGCACCGGGTTATCTGGCCGACAACGGTATTGAGGTGGTCTTCTCTGAAAAATGGCCGGAAGAGGGCTTCAGCGACTGGCTTAACCTTGCAAATCGGGTCAAGCAATCCGGCCCAGACATGATCATTGGCCTGACGGCATCTGCCGAAGAAGCCGTACAGTTGACCCGCGCCTTCAAGACCGTGCGTGCAGAGGCTGATCTGGTCTATCTGAGCCAGGGCACGCAGGCCGAGTTCGCTGAAGGTACCGGCGAAAGCAGCAATGGCATTCTTATCCACACCTCTTGGCATAAGGACGCGCCGTTCGAAGGTTTGCTGGGAGGCGAGCCCTTTTCGAACGCTGATTATGTGGCGGCCCACCAAGCTGCCTATGGCGCAGTACCAGACGAGGACAGTGCAATTCCCTTTGCCGTTTGTCAGGGCATTGAACAGGCGATGATCGGTGCAGGTAGCACCGACAATGCCGCCATGGGTACCTGGCTGAGCGGCCGGAGCAAAGACGATCCGGTTCGTAGCATTTTGGGGCGGTTCAATTGGGACGACACCGGCCTGCCCGCAGACAAGCCCTTCCTGATGACACAGTGGAACGGCGGAGAGCTGCAGTTTGTCTATCCGACCGATGAATTCGAAGGCGTGAATCCTATGACATATCCAAAGGGAAGCTTCTGATTTTTCCCTGAACTCCCGGGTTTGGTCAGGCCAGACCCGGGTTTTCCATACAATGTGAAAGGACAGCCAATGCTGAAGGTAAACGGCCTTTGCAAGTATTTTGGCGGAATCAAGGCGGTCGATGGCTGTACGTTCAACGTTGATCGCGGCTCAATTACAGCTTTGATTGGACCCAACGGCGCCGGCAAGACAACCGCCTTCAACTGTATTAGCCGAACGGCTGCCCCGACAAAGGGCGAAGTCTGGCTCGATGGCGAACGGATCGATCACCTGCGCCCGCACAAGATCACCCAAAGGGGGTTAAGCCGAACGTTCCAGATCAGCCGCAACTTGGCTGATATGACCGTGCTTGAGAATGTAATCTGTCAGTCCAAGATTGGCGGCTGGCGCGATCTTATGAAGCCCGCAATGTCGACCCAAGAGATCGACAAGGCAATGGGAATACTCGATTTCCTGGGTATCACGCGCATCGCCTACGAGGACGGATCGAACCTGTCTTATGGCCAGAAGAAACTTATGGATCTGGCAGCGCTTCTTATGAGTGACCCAAAGATCATCCTTTTGGACGAACCCGCCGGCGGCGTGAACCCGACGCTGTTGGAAGAGATCGTGGGCCATATCCGCAAACTGAATGATCAGGGAATGACTGTCCTGATCGTCGAACATAACATGGATCTTATCATGCGCCTGAGCCACAGGATTGTTGTCATGGCACAGGGTAAAGTGATTGCCGAAGGCGAACCTGCCGAAATCCGTGAAGACCCCCTCGTCCTGGATGCCTATCTGGGCGGCGTTCTGGAGGATGCAGCCTGATGTCGCAACTTCTTGAAGTCACAAGCCTTACCGCTGGGTACGACGACGGCCCAGCTATTCTGGACGGCGCGCATCTCACAATCGAACCCGGCAAAGTGCATTGCATCATCGGGCCTAACGGGGCCGGTAAATCCACCCTGCTCAAGGCCATTTGCGGAATGTTGAAGATCCGCCAGGGCGACGTGAAATTCAAAGGTGAAAGCCTGAAGGGTCTTCGACCCGATCAGATATTGCGCAAGGGCATCTGCTTTGTACCGCAGGAACGGGCCTTGTTCCCCAAGATGACTGTCCGCGAAAACCTGCGAATGGGCGGGTATTCTCTGGCGGACAAAAGTGGTCTGGAACGCGCGATCGACGAGATCGAAGAACGTTTCCCGATCCTGAGGGAACGCCGCGACCAGCACGCCGGTACCATGTCCGGGGGGCAGCAGCAAACACTGGCCATGGCCCGCACGCTGATCATCAGGCCCGAAATCGTCATGCTTGACGAGCCGTCTCTGGGTCTGGCCCCCAAGATCGTCCACGAGATGTTCGGCATCATGAAGATGATGGCATCCGAGGGCATCACGATCCTGCTGGTAGAGCAGAATGCGCTGATGGGATTGAAGAATTCGGACTGGGGCGTCGTGCTGGACCTTGGCAAGACCCTGTTTGAGGGGCCCGCCCCCGAGGTTCTTGCAGATCCGCGCATCCAGGAACTTTATCTCGGCGGCAAAAAAGCCGCCTGACCCGGAGAAAGCCGATGGAACAGATTGTCCAAACACTCATTCTCGGAATTGCGCTTGGCGGCGTCTTTGCCTTGATGGGATCCGGCCTGAGCCTTGTATTCGGGGTCATGCGGATCGTGAACCTTGCCCATCCGTCCCTGATTATCGCGGGGGCCTACGTGACCTATTGGGGCTTCAAACTCTGGGGTATCGACCCTCTCGTTATGCTGCCCATTGCGGCGATCATTTTGGCGGCAATTGGGGTGATCCTCTACAAGCTGGTCTTTGAGAAAGAGGCGAAATCGGCCAAATACTCGGAAATGACAGTCCTTTTGACCTTTGCAACCGCAATGATCGTCGAGGGGGCCTTGGGCGGAATGTTTACCAATACGCAGCGGGTCACCTCGCCGGACTATGCGACTGACGCGATCTTTTTCGGCAATGTCTTCATTCCGACAGGACAGCTCTATGCCGGGCTGGCCTCGCTTGTGATTATCGGGGCTTTGGCGCTGTTCCTGAAACATTCCCGCTTTGGCAATGCCATACGGGCAACAACGCAAAACCGTGACGCGGCCGAGCTGCTGGGGGTGAACGTGAACTTTGTCGGGATCATGAGTTTTGCAATCGGGATCGGCCTTGCCGGCGCCGCCGGATCGCTGGTGTCCTTCGTCTTCTCTTTCTTCCCAGCCAAGCATTGGGAATGGATCGCGGTCCTGATGTCCCTGGTCGTTCTTGGCGGAATGGGGTCGATCCTAGGGACGGTACTGGCGTCGTTCATGCTTAGCATCGTTGCTGCATTTGTTGGGGCATACTTCGGTTCGACCTGGTCATCGATGACCTTCTTCCTTGCCCTTTTTCTCATCCTGCTCGTGCGACCTCAGGGATTGTTCGGCGAAAAACCGGAGCTTGCATGATGACCATCCTGACAGAAACCGCGGCCGCAGACGCGACCTCTTCGGTGCTTGCGGCAAGAAAGGCGCACAACGCCAAGCTATCCGCAAACGCAGACAAGAAACGCGCGGTCTGGTTCCCGATTGCGTTCCTGGCCGCGTTGTTGGTGCTGCCGGCGTTGCAGTTTACCGGCAACTACAATTATGTCCTGCATCTGGTTCTGTTCACTGCGTGCTACGTCACTATGGCGTCGGGGTGGAACATTCTGGGTGGCTTTACCGGATACATCAGCCTTGGCCACAATGTGTTCTTTGCCATTGGCGGCTATTTCGCCGGGATGATCTTTGCACGGTACGGAATTTCGACGATTATCCTGGCTCCATTTGCCGGGCTTCTTTGTGCCTTCGTGGGCTATTTGATCGGAAGCGTGACGCTCAAAACCCGCGGTCCAAGTTTTATCATTTCGTCGCTGGCCCTTGTGATGATCGCCCGCATCCTGTTTGACCACTGGCAATTCGTTGGCGGCGCGAACGGGGTCGCACTCAAGTCCAATGATCTTTCGGTCGAATGGGCCAAGTTACCTTACTATTATGCCTTTGTTATCCTTGCGGCTTTTTCTGTGTGGGCGTCCTACAAGATCAAACATTCAAAGTTGGGTCTCGGCTTGCGTGCAATCTCCAAAGACGAGATCAAGGCCGAAAGCGCCGGGATTGACACCCGCACTTACAAAGTTCTCGCTTTTGCGGTTTCTGGTGCCTTTGTTGGCATGGCAGGCGCAATTTGGGGTGAATACCTGACCTACATCCGCCCGAATATCTTCCTGATCATTCTGGTCAGCGTAAATATGGTTCTGATGTGCATTCTTGGCGGAAAGGGGACGATTGCTGGTCCGGTCATCGGGGCGATCCTGATCATTGCCTTCAATGAATTGTTCGTCGCAACCCTGGGCGCGTCAGAGCTCAACATCCTCGCGACCGGCGTTCTGATGGTTGTGGTGCTGTTGTTTTTCCCGCTCGGGATTGTCGGAACGCTCGCACGCCATCACCGGTTGCCGCGAATCCTGAACTGGGACTGAAGCCATGGCATTCACCCTATACAGTGCGCCCCAATCGACCTGCTCGCAGCGTGTGCGCTACACGCTGCACGCCAAAGGGACGGCTTTTGTTGAGAAAAAGCTTGATCTCTTTGCGGGTGATCAGTTGAAGCCAGAGTATCTGACGATCAATCCCAACGGCGTGGTGCCTGCGCTGGTCCACGATAGGGCAACGGTGATCGATAGCACGGTGATCATGGAATACCTGGAAGATATCCTGCCGGATACGGCGCCGCTACGACCGAAAGATCCGATCGAGGCGGCGCGGATGCGGGCGATGATCCGCTTTATCGACGAGGTGCCATCGTCTGCGATCCGGGTGCCGTCCTACAACCTCGCGTTCCTACCGCACTTTCAGGCGATGACTGAGTCTGAATTTCAGGCGCTTGCGGACAGCAAGCCGCTGCGCCGGGAATTCCTGATGAAAATGGGACAGACGGGTTTTCCCAAGGCTGACATGGACGAGGCGCTGGGAAGGCTTCAGCGCGGGCTGGACCGGATGAACCAATGGATAGGAGAAAGTGGCGGTCCATGGGTGATGGGGGCAAACATGACCTTTGCCGACATCGCCGTAATGCCGGTGATCGTCCGCATGGCCGATATCAATCTTGATCACATGTGGACTGACAAACCGCTCGTGGCGGCATGGTTGGAGGCTATCCGCGCCACGTCGCCCTTCAGGCCGACATACTACCACGGGTCGCTACTGACCGAGAAATATCCGCACCTCGCCAAAGCCGACAAAGAGGCCGCGCCGACCTGAAGGTTTCACGACCAATCCAGAAAACGCGCAGCCGCTAGAAACACGAAAAATGAGGCCACTATGGACAATCATGAACAACAAGATCCCGCGCTCACCAATCTGATCATCTCTCGCGAGGATCAGGTGACGCCAAAAGTCCTGAACGCGATGGCGAACACCGATGATGCGCGGTTGAAGGAGCTTATGACGTCTCTGGTCCGTCATATGCACGCTTTCATTCGCGAAGCCCGCCCGACAGAGGAAGAGTTTGAAGCAGGACTGCGCTGGATCACCCGTTTGGGTCAGCTGACCGATGAAAGCCACAACGAAACCGTGCTGGCCGCTGATGTTTTCGGAATTTCAACGCTGATCGACCTGATCAACAACGACGGTATGCAGGGCGAGACGATGTCGGCTTTGCTTGGGCCATTCTACCGTGGCGAAAGCCCGACCTGCGCGTTTGGCGAAACCATTGCGCGATCAGATACGCCGGGTGCGGAATTGTACATCAAGGGCCGCGTCCTCGAACTCGATGGCTCGCCTGTCGAGGGGGCAACGTTGGATATCTGGCAGGCCTCGCCGGCGGGGCTTTATGAAAATCAGGATCCTGATCAGGCCGACTATAATCTGCGCGGGGTCCAGATGACAGGCGCGGACGGGTGTTACGAGTTTCATTCCGTGCGTCCCGCAGGCTACCCCGTCCCGACCTTCGGCCCGGCCGGGGATCTGCTCAAGGCGCAAAACCGGACACCCATGCGGCCGGCGCATGTGCATTTCATCGTCGCGGCCCCCGGCCACAAGACCCTGATCACGCAGATATTTACAGACGACGACGAAGCAATGGCTATGGACGTTGTTTTTGGTGCAAAGACGCAGATCTGCGGTGATCTGGTAGAGCACACGGAACCGCTTCCCGAATACCCGAACGCCAAGGTGCCGTTTTTCACCTGCGAATATGACTTCATCTTGAAGCCAGGCGAGCCGTCTTTTCCGATCCCGCCAATCAGCGGCAAGGCAAAGGCGGTGGCACATGTCTGACACCTTGAGGGGCAAGATTGCGGTTGTCGTTGGCGGCTCGGGTGGCATCGGCGCTGCGACCTGCGAAAAACTGGCCCAAGCGGGTGCAACCGTCGTTGTTGGCTACCGCTCGCGGCGCGAAACGGCCGAAGCGCTGGTCAAGAGCTTGTCAGGGACTGGCCACACGGCATTGCCGATCTGCGTCACCGACACGGCCAGCATCACTGCATTTCATGCCGCGGCGGTTTCGCGTTTCGGTCGCACGGATATTCTGGTGAACGCTGCCGGAACAACAACGCCGGTTGGGCACAAAGATCTGGACGGTCTGACAGATGAGATCATTGATGAGGTCTTTGCCTCCAATTGGCGCGGGGTCTTTGCAACGATCCGCGCCTTCGCGCCTTTGCTGAAGACCTCGGGGCAGGGTGTCATCATCAACGTCTCTTCGATCGCGGCCTACAAAGGGTTCGGCTCGTCTATCGCCTATTGCGGCGCAAAGGCAGCGCTCGACTCCATGACACATACGCTTGCCCTGGCATTGGCACCTGAAATTCGGGTCCTGTCCGTGTCGCCCGGTATGGTTGCCACGAACTTCGTACCCGGGCGGACCGAGGCGGAGATCGCAAAGGCTGGCGCGGCAACACCGCTCGGCCTTGTGGCGCAGCCCTCGCATGTCGCTGATACGATATACGCTGCAATTGCGCATATGCCGCTTTCGACCGGCATTCGGATCGCAGTCGATGCAGGGCGGGGTCTGTGATGCAGCCCAAGGTCATCATGACCTGCGCAGTGACGGGAAACCTTGCCACGCGTGAGAACCATCCGGGCCTGCCCGCCACACCCGAAGAAATCGCCACCGCCTGTCTTGAGGCGGCGGACGCCGGTGCGGCCATTGCGCATATCCATGTCCGTGACCCCAAGACCGCCGCACCTTCAATGGATCTTGCCCTCTATACCAGGGTGGTAGAGCTGATCCGAGCCCGGAACACCGGGCTTATCCTGAACCTGACAACCGGCCCCGGCGGACGTTATGTGCCATCTGACGACAACCCCGCCGTCGCAGGGCCTGGCACAACACTTTTGCCACCTGAAAAGCGTGTCGAACATATTGCTGCGCTCAAGCCCGAGATCTGCACGCTGGACCTCAACACCATGAACTCCGGCGGTCAGGTGGTGATCAACACGCCGCGCAACGCCCGGATCATGGCAGAAATCATCAAAGATGCCGGGGTGAAACCCGAAATCGAATTGTTTGACACAGGCGATATCGGCTTGGCCAAGGACATGCTGAAAGATGGCTCCATCAACGGGCCTATGCTGTGTTCCATCGTAACGGGCGTCAAATATGGTTTGCCCTCTACCCCTGACGCGCTTGCGACAGCGGCTCGGATGCTTCCATCCGGCAGCACCTGGACCGGGTTCGGGATCGGGCGAATGGCCTTTCCAATGCTGGTGCAATCCTGGCTGCTCGGCGGTCATGTTCGCATCGGCATGGAGGACACCAGCTATATAGGGCGCGGCCAATTGACAGCGGGCAATGGTGAACTGACAGACCGCGCTCGCGACCTGATCGAAAAACTGGGCGGCGAAATCGCGACGCCCGACGAAGCACGCGCCCTTTTGGGGCTCCCCTCATAGTGAATCCAGAAAGGAGACGTCTCCAATGAACATTCGAACCAAACCGAAAACAGGGCCGGCATTGCGGGTCGACGAAAAATCTACCGACCTTGATGATCTCAGGATCATTCTTGACGAAGCTATTGTCCCGACCCCGGGACCGGGTCAGGTCCTGGTCGAAATAATTGCAGCGGGGGTGAATCCGTCCGACGTGAAAGCGTCGCTCGGTCATATGCCGCATGCAGTCTGGCCCCGGACGCCGGGCCGTGACTTTGGCGGCATCGTCCGCGAAGGTCCTGCGCATTTGATAGGCATCGAAGTCTGGGGCGGCGGCGGCGAACTCGGTATCACGCAGAATGGCAGTCATGCCAAGTGGATGGCCCTGCCACAGGCAGCCGTTCGGGCCAAACCCGAGAATTTCAGCTTCGAAGAAGCCGGATCAATCGGTGTGCCCTTTATCACGGCATTTGAGGGCCTGCGTGAGGCGGGCGGCGTTCAACCTTGGGACAACGTGTTGGTTTGCGGCGCGAACGGCAAGGTGGGACAGGCGGCCATCCAATTGGCATCTATGGCGGGCGCCCGGGTTTTTGGCGTCGAATACCAACCGATGGACTATCTTGGCCATTCAAATGGGGAGATCGAGATGTTCGACAGTTCCTCGCAGGACGTCGCGGCGCTTGTGCGTGAAAAGACGGGCGGCCATGGCGTGGACATCGTGTTCAACACCGTCGGCAGCCCCTATTTCGAGATTGCCAACAATGCCATGGCAAAACAGGCGCGGCAGATCTTTATCTCTACCTTTGATCGGGCTGTTGACTTCGATATCTTCAATTTCTTCCGGGGAAGACACAAATATCTGGGTGTCGACACACTTGCTCTGGACAGCGTTTACGGTGCCAGGATTTTCGACAAGCTCAAGCCCAAGTTTGAGAGCGGATTGCTGAAGCCGTTCCCGATCAACCCGGCCACTGTGTATGGCCTTGCGGATGCGGCAAAGGCCTATGCGTCCGTCCTGCGCTCTACCCCCGACCGCGTCATCTTGAAGCCTTAAGATGCAGATCACACGCGTAACCGATGCCCGCAGCTATCAGGCCCCGGAGCATTTCGACATGGCCTGCCTGCGTCTTCAAGGCAAAGACGCGAGCGCGGCAAAATCAATGTGGATGGGGATGTCCCATTTGCTGCCAGGCGGTCACACATCACTCAAAGCGTCACCGCAAGAGAAACTTTACGTTGTGGTCAGCGGTCACGTGACGCTTAGCAATGGTGAAAAGGATGTCATTCTGGGCCCCTTGGATTCATGTTTTTTTGCAGCGGGCGAAGGCCGTGCCCTGAGAAACGAGACCAACCTTCCCGCGACGATCCTCTTGGTTATGCAGGAAACTCCAACTTGAGGGACACGGATGTGAACATCAAATAGACGTGGCTTTGAAACTGGCGCTCTGTCGTGCTGGCTCCGGCTCGATGTCCAGCGCGCGGGGCTTCCCGTTTTCTGCACTGAGGCGCACCAAGTTCACCGCCCGCAGGAGGGAGGGTAATCCCCCCTAAAATTAGTGGTGTTCAAAAGTAGAATTTTCTCGGCAAGATGTCTGAGGAGATTTACGATGAAGAACGGACGATTTAGCGACGCGCAGATCCTTGCGATCCTACGCCAGCCAGAGGGCGGTGTGCCGGTGGCTGAGCTGTGCCGCGAGCACGGCCTGAGCCCTGCGTGCTTCTACATCTATGGATGTCTCTCCCATTGCAAGATTTTCGCTGATCTGTTCCGCCGCCAAGCCCCAGGTTGCAAACATCTATCCGGCGTCACCGGTTGATGGTGCGCCCAAATGGGAATTCCGCGTGGTGAGCCTCAACGAATGGTCGGCCTCATCGGGCCATTATAAAAGTCAGATTCCTCACACACCGGAGGTTGCCGGTCGGTCCATTTCTTTGGTCGTCTTGCAATCCTTGTTGCGCGCTCAGGCTCGGGCGCGGGACTCCTCGTTTCTGTTGAACATAACCCAGATGATCCGGGCGTTCTTGTTGGCCACGTCACGCTGCAAGCGTGCCTTCGTCACGACGATGGCGCGGTTCATGCCACGTCGTTCGCGGAGGTTGTTGACCCATTGACTGAAGGGGTCTGTCTTTCGTTGCGCGACACGGACCACGGACCACGGACCACGGACCGGCCACCGTGGATAAGCAGGGTTCGCAGATGCCTGTCCCCGCGCTTGCTGATCCCCATGAGCAGCCTTTTGTCGCCGCTGGAATGCTGTCGCGGGACCAGCCCCATCGTCGTGCCAAAGGCACGCCTCCAGCGTGACGCCGCCAGATGCCGACCGTTCTTGAACTCCCGACCGTCGCCCACTGCGGCAACAACGGCGGTTACAGCAACAATGCTATCCCGGTGCTAAGTGTCGGCGTTGCGGATTATAGAGGCCATTGATGTATTCGATGATCGCTACCTCAGCTTGTCTGCGGGTATCACAAGCTTTGTGCAACAGAGTCGCGTAGCGCTGTAATCGATCCTGAGATTGATCGGCGGCTGGCTTGGTGAGAGCATCAGAATGGCTGCCGATATCACCCCGCGCTTGTCGCTGCCAGCGAATACACCGGCTTCGAGCGCACTCACCAAACGACTGGACATCGACCTCTGGCTGCCAAGGAACCCTGCGGGGCAGGCCTCAATGACACTTTCGTCTGTCAGCATATTGTCACCGACGACACAGTCCGTTGTGATGATCTGCGATGTAATCGGAACATTGCCATCCCCGGTAAATGCCGCGCGTCGCGACAGTTGCTGGCCCTCGGCCGCAACAGGCGCGGGGCGTCTTGCCTTGCGAGGCGGGCAGGCCCACCAGGGCGTCACCGCGCAAGACCCAGCCACCGACGCAAAGATTGCCCGTGGCCGCCGCCCCGCCGAAGATACCGCTTACCGGGTCGCGGACCAGAATAGGGAAGGTCATGCAACACCCCTGTTTACATAAGCCTGAAAAATTTGTTTCATATGGGGGTCAAAGTTGTCAATTCTGAAAGGCCGAGGATATGGAACCGGCGAGGCTGTCAGAGCGCATTTTAGAGGTTTTCGATGATCTGACTCGCGCTGAGCGCCTGCTGGCCGATCATTTTCTGGAAAGCCCGGACAGTTTGGCCATGCATACGGCAGAGCAGCTGTCCGAGATGGCGGGCGTGTCCAAGGCCACCACGGCACGGTTCTTCAAGCGACTTGGCTTCCCGAGTTTCAAAACCGCTCAGCGGATGGCGCGCGCCGGTGACACGGACACCGGCCAAGGCAAACGGGTGTTCTCGGAGCCGATCCAGCGACGAACAGGGCGCGGCGACCTTGCCGACCACCTTGCATCCGACGTGCAGAACCTGATCCGAACGATCGAAGGAATCCGTAGCGACGATCTGAACATGGCTGTGCTAAATCTCGCACGCGCCGAAAAGATCTGGGTGGTCGGTTTTGGCGACAACTACCCTCTGGCCCATTTCGCAAGAGCGCAACTGATCAAGATCAAGCCTGACATCCGGATGATTCCTATCGGCGGTTTCTCGGTGCCCGAGGAATTCGCCTCCATCCGGACGGCCGATACGGTCCTCGCGCTGGCGATTGGCAGGCGGTCGCGGACCTTTCGGTCGATCCTTCAGTCTGCCATGCTCGCGGGTGCGCAGACGATCACCCTGACCGACCACGTCAGCGCCGGTAATCCGGAACTGGCCCATGTCACCCTGCGCTGCCGCACCAACGGTCTATCCTATTTCGATTCGGTGGCGGCCCCCGTGTCGGTGATTACCTACCTGTGCATGGCCGTCGCGCAACGGATCGGGCAGACGGCGGTCGAACGGTTGCGCTACATCGACAGCATTCACACGGAATGGGATGATGCCGGGTAAGATCAACGAGTCCAAGCCGCTGATCCCGAACCCCAGAAATGCAAAGAAATCGTCAAAACTGAAATTAAACTCGACAACTCTGCTTTCTTTTTGACGCATCTGCTGCGGGTGCATAGCCTTTGTCGTGGGGTGACCCATCACACCGAACAACCGTACCGAAGCCGGGCGCCGGGGGTCGAACCCTGGTGCAACAGTGGGTGTTGCCCGCCTGAAATGTGCTTTCGGTCTCACGCACCAACAGTCCCACAGACAGGGAGAACGGACATGACTGAAATGCGAACAAAATCATGGCGGACAGCCGCAGCCATTGGACTTGCCGCCGGTCTCGCAGTGCCAGCGCAGGCCGCAGACATTGTCTGGGCGCGCTACGGCGATATTGACACGCTTGATCCGCACCGCGCGACCAGCACGCTGTCGCTTCAGGTCTGGAGCCTGATCTACGACACCCTTCTTGCCGTCGATGCCGACGGAAATCCGGTGCCGCATGTGGCCAAATCCTGGACCTCGAACGAGGCCGGAACTGAATACACCTTCAGCCTGCAAGAGGGTGTGATGTGCCATGATGGCACCCCGCTGGACGCCAGTGACGTGAAATACACCATCGATCAGGCGTTCAGCGAAACAACGCCCAGCGTCACCAAAGGCAGTTGGGGGCCAATCACCGGCGCAGAAGTTGTTGATCCCCTGACGATCAAACTGACGCTCGACACGCCTTTTGTCGCGATGATCCCGTTTCTGGCCGACAGCTTTTCCTCGATCATTTGCGACAGCAACGCCGATGCCGAAGGGTTCGGGACCACAACCGCCATCGGATCCGGCCCGTGGAAGCTGATATCCTGGACCAAGGGCGATCGGATCGTTCTGGAAAAGAACGCCGATTACACCAACTTCGGCAAGCTGGCAGACAACCCCGGCGCGCCCTATGAGGATGGGTTGATCATTGCCGTCGTGCCGGAACCGCAGGCCCGCTATGCCGCGCTGACCACAGGAGAGGTACACATCGCCGAACCGCCCTTTGACGATGTGCCCGCGATCAAGGATAGCGGCGATCTGAATATCATCGTGGCCGAGAACACCGGACAGAACGTGTTCTGGGAATTCGCCGCACATCGCCCCCCGTTCAACGACAAGCGGGCACGTCTGGCGGTGGCCCACGCAACCGACGCGGCGACGGCGATCAACCTGATCTACGGCGATCTGTCGATCCCGGAAATGTGCCCGGTCTCTCGCGGTGTCTTTGGCAACGATCAGGATTTCTGCGCCCAGTACCGTCCGGAATACGATCCGGACAAATCGCGGGCCTTGCTGGCTGAACTTGGCTACAGCGACGACAACCCGCTGGAAACGGCGCTTTTGGTCTGGACCGGCGGCAACCGTCAGAAACTGGGCGAGGTGTTCCAGGCGCAACTGGCCGAGGTCGGCATCAAGGCGTCGATCGAGATCATGGATATCGGATCGCTCAACGCCCGCGTCCGGCAAGAGAATGAAAACACCGAAGGCACCACGGGCAGCATGGATATGATGACCTGGTCCTGGTACGATCCGGACATCCTGTATGCCCTGTGGCACACACCGGGCGCCTATCGCGGCTATACCTCACCGGAACTGGATGCGATTCTGGATGAAACCCGCGTGCTGACGGATCCCGACGCCCGCAAGGCCAAGGTGCAGGAAGCATTCAGATACCTGCTTGAGAATGCGATCCACGTGCCGCTCTATACACCCGGCTGGGAATGGGTCTTTGCCGTCCGGCCCGAGGTCGAGGGCTTCAAGGTTGCGCCCTTCGTCTATCCGATCTTCAGCGATGTGAAAATCGGCGGCTGACACTGTCGGCGCCGCCCGGGCAGGGCGGCGCTACTTCGACTGCAAAGGACAGGACATGTGGCGTTTTCTGAGCACACGGATCGCGATGGGCGCGCTGACCATCTTGGCGACCACCGTGCTTGTCACCTTGCTTATCCATGCGGTGCCCGGCGATCCGGTCCAGATCATGTATGCCCAAAGCCAGGGCACGACCCCCGAACAAATCGAAGAGGTCCGCCGTTCTCTTGGTCTCGACCGGTCGATCCCGGTGCAATACGCGATGTTCATGGAACGCCTGCTGCAGGGCGATCTGGGCACTACCATCCGGGGCGGCCAACCGGTGCTGGATGTGATCCTGCAACGGCTTCCGAACACGCTGGTACTGGCCTGCAGTGCGATGTTCATTGCAATCGTGATCGGCATCCCGATCGGCTTTCTGGCGGCCTACCGCGAAGGTAGTCTTGTCGATACAGGCCTGATGATCCTGGCCATCGCCGGGATCTCGATGCCCCATTTCTGGCTGGGGCTGATGCTGTTGTTTTTCTTTGCGCTTGAACTGGGCTGGCTGCCGGTCAGCGGCAATGGGCCCCTGAACCTGATCCTGCCGGCGCTGACCTTGGGGCTGTCGAACGCGGCGATCTTTGCGCGCCTCACCCGGTCGTCGATGATCGACGTGATGCACCAGGATTTCGTCCAGACCGCCTATGCCAAGGGGCTGCCCAAGTCGCTGGTCTTGCGCCGTCACGTGCTGCGGGCGGGGTTTCTGCCTGTGGTCACCATGATGGGTCTGCAATTTGCCTTCATGATGGGCGGGGCCATTGTCGTTGAAAACATCTTCTCGTGGAACGGTGTCGGGCGGATGGCGGTCGAGGCGATCTTTCAGCGTGACTATCCGGTCATTCAGGGGTTCATCCTGACATTTTCTGTTGTGGTGGTGGTCGTCGCCATCGGGATCGACGCCCTGTACGCCGTGCTCGACCCGCGCATCCGGAGGGCCTGAGGATGACGTCGCTCACGGATATTCCGAACGGGTCCGCACCGCCGGGGTTCTGGCGCAGGATGGTGCGTTCGTCCAACGGCGTGGTCGGTCTGATCATCGTGCTTGGCCTGATCTTTTGCGCCGCCTTTGCCGATCTGCTGGCCCCCTACAATCCGGCCAGGATGGGCACCGGCGGGCGGTTTCTGCCCCCCGGCGGGAAATTCCTGCTTGGCACCGACGAATTCGGGCGGGATATGCTGTCGCGCATTCTTTACGGCAGCCGCCTGACCCTGCTGATCGGGGCCGTGGCCGTGGGGATATCGCTGACGGCGGGGATGCTGGTCGGAATGGTCGCCGCCTTCCGTCGCGGCTGGGTCGAGACACTCCTGATGCGCAGCACCGATGTTCTGTTCTCCTTTACTGAAACGCTGATTGCGCTGAGTTTCGTCGCGGTCCTCGGCCCCAGCCTGCAGAACGCGGTGATTGCTGTGGGCGTCGCGGCTGTCCCCTTTTATGCGCGCACCTGTTATTCGGCGGCGCTGGTCGAAACCTCGAAGCCCTATTTCGAGGCAAGCATTGCCGCCGGGGCCGCGCCGGGCCGTCTGGTGTTTCTGCATCTTCTGCCCAACGTCTTGCCGACCATGATTGTTGTGGCGACCCTTGGCGTATCTACCGCCATCCTTGCGGCTGCAGGGCTGAGTTTTCTGGGCCTTGGGGCGCAACCGCCGACTTCGGAATGGGGCTATATGCTGGCCGGATCGCGCGACTACATCAACCGGGCGCCCTGGCTGATGACCATCCCGGGGCTGGCCATCGCCATCACCGTTCTGGGTTTCAACCTTCTGGGGGACGGATTGCGGACCAGCCTTGATCCGGTGGAACGCCGATGAGCGCGCTGCTTGCTGTCAGGGATCTGTCGGTCACGCTGCGCTCGGGCGGTGAGGCGCGGATGCTGGCGCAGGACGTCAGTTTCGATGTGGCCCGGGGGCAGATCCTGTCCATCGTCGGGGAAAGCGGATCGGGCAAGAGCATGACCGCCAAGGCTTTGATGGGGCTGCTGCCGCCCAACGCCACGGTCAGCGGCGAGGCGTGGTTTCGTGGAGCGAACCTGCTGGCCAAAGGCAGCGCGCCGTGTCGTGGCACTGGGATCGGGCTGATCTTTCAGGAGCCGATGACTGCGTTGACCCCGGTGCTGACCATCGGGACTCAACTGACCGAAGCAATGGTTGTCCTGGGTCTTGCCGATCCCGCCGAGGCGCGTCGGCGTGCCATCGCGATGCTGGACCGGGTCGGAATACCGGCCCCCGATCGGCGAATGCGGCAATATCCGCATGAATTGTCGGGCGGGATGCGCCAACGGGTCATGATTGCGATGATGATGCTGCTGGAACCAGAGATCCTGATCGCAGATGAACCGACAACGGCACTGGATGTGACAGTGCAGGCGCAGATCCTCGACCTGCTGCGCGACATCGTGCGCGACACCCGGATCGGCCTGATCCTGATCACCCACGACATGGGCGTCGTGGCCGAGACGGCGCAGGATGTGCTGGTGATGAAGGCAGGCCGAACCATTGAGGCCGGTCCGGTTGCCCGGATCTTTACCGCGCCGTCCGCCCCCTATACCCGTGCGTTGCTGGATGCGGTTCCGCGTCTTGACAGGCCGGGCAGTTCCGCAGGGATGGTTGCGGGAGCCGCCGCCGGAAAAACGCTTCTTTCGGCAGGCCATGTGTCAAAGACATTCCATGCCCGCGCAGGTCTTTTTGCCAGCGGACTCGCGACCCGGGCGCTGGACGACGTGTCGCTGGACATCCGTCAGGGCGAGACGCTGGCGCTGGTCGGCGAAAGCGGCTCTGGGAAGTCGACCCTCGGGCGGGTGATCACCCGGTTGACCGATGCCGATCACGGCGCGGTGACGCTGGGCGAGGAAAACCTGCTGACCCTGAGGGGCAAGTCTCTGCGCGCCGCGCGGCGCAAGATACAGATGATCTTTCAGGATCCCTATGCCTCGCTTGATCCAAGACAGCGGATCGGCACAAGCATTGCCGAGCCGATCGCGATCCATACGACGCTGTCACGGGCGGAACGGCAGGATCGCGTCGGCGGCTTGTTGGCGCGGGTCGGTCTGACACCAGAGATGGCCGCGCGCTATCCGCACGAATTCTCTGGCGGACAGAGGCAGCGCATCGCGATTGCCCGCGCTCTTGCAGCCGGGCCGGTCCTGATCGTCGCGGACGAGCCGACATCCGCACTGGACGTCTCGATCCAGGCGCAAATCCTGGACCTGCTTGCGGATTTGAAACGGGAGGAGGGGCTGACCATGCTGTTCATTTCGCATGATCTGGCCGTTGTCCGGCAAATCGCCGACCGGGTCGCGGTGATGCGGCAGGGCCGCATTCTGGAACTTGGCCCGACCGAGGCTGTCTGGACCGCCGCCCGCCACCCCTACACCCGCGCCTTGATCGACGCGGCCCCGGTGCCCGACCCCACACGCCCCCGGGGTGTGCGCCGACCTGTGTCCGGCGATTTCGCCATCGGCGCGCTGCGCGAGGCCGCCCTGGGCCACTGGGTCGCGACATGACCATCGGGATTGCCGCCTTTGGTCCGAAATCGGGCGCCGGCGTGGTCGCGGGGCTGCGCGCTGTTGAACTGGTCGGGCGCGGCGCCATCGGCGGCTTCGTCAGTTTTGCCGCGCTCACCAACGACGGCAGGCTCTTGCGCGCCTCGACACAGACGGGCGGTGCAGGATCGCTCTTTGACGGCGCGGTGCCAGAGGAGATTGCCCTGTCGCCTCTGGCCGGCCTGATCTCGAGCGGCCCGAACCGGCCCGAACCCTTGTCGGAATTCGTCGCGGCCGAGCCGGGGGTGGGCATCGTGACCGGTCACAGGATGCCGCAGACGCCTGCGCCCGACGGTGTACCGCTAAACCTGCATGTCCTGCAAAGGATGAAAGACGGCGCCGACCCGCAGGCTGCCATTGACGCGGTGATCGCAAGGTACCCAGACATGGATGCAGGCTTTGTTGCCTTTTCTATGGATGGCAGCATCGGAATGGGAAACATGCCGACCGTGATGACGCGCGGCGATCACGGATCCGCCATTCTCAACGCACCCGAAACCAAAGCGCGTGTCGCAAGCATTCACAATGCCATTCATCCACATCGGCTGGTTGCTGCCGCCGCGACCGAAACCGCGCTGGACGCGATGCTTCGTCCGGATCCGCCCTCGCGCTGGATCGAAATCTCGGCTGGTGCGCCACTTTGCGTGTCCGAGCAGGCCCGGGTTGTCGTCGATGAAAATGGGGTCGTTGAACAGCTTTGTCATCCGGCGAATATCTACCTTTCGGGTGAATGGTCCGTGGGATTGGGGGATCGTGTGGCCGTTTTCGCGCAGGGGAAACAGATTGGATGGCTGGGCTACGAACCCTTCATGAAGGTGGTCAATGGCAAGCTTCAAAGTATCGATGGCAAGGATCACATGCATCTGCCCTTGCTTGACCGGGTACCCTACTGAACAGCTGCCAGGTGGTGTCGGTACCAAGCGTTCTTCGTCCGCACCACCAACCGGCATATGCCTTTGAGTGGATCGGTGCCATCCCAACATGCGGCAAACTCGACGCTCAGACCCTTGCAAGTAGCTGCGTACATGATTGATGCAGGCGCGGCGCTCCGGGGGCGAGACACGCCTTCTGGAGGCACTGTGACACCGCGCCTAGTGGCTGTCGAACCGTCTGGAAAAGCGGTGCAACCACCAAGGAGAGGAAAGGGCCCGATTCCCGTAGCGTAGCGCTTCTCTGTCTTTACGAATTTTCAGAAGCAGTAGCTTTCGCGGGGGTTCATGCGCATAAAGAATACGCAGTCACAAAAGAAATCTGATCGTCAATAGAACCTTCTCTCCCATGATTGAAGCAGTTTCGGTGTATTTAAGCCCGTAGTTATACAGTTGAGCCAACTGTGAATGGTCACTGGGCCTTGACACTCGGTCTGTAAATCAGGAGCGTTATGCATACGTAGTCTTTCAGGAGCTAGCTATGAGCCGTCTCGACCTTGGCCTTTTCATCCCGTCCACCTCCGGGAGCCTTATCATCGCGAAGGGGAAGCCGCCGCAAAGCGTGCCGACCTGGGAGCTGAACAAGAAGGTGGCGCAATACGCTGACGAGGCCGGGATGGATTTTCTGATCGCGCAGGTGAAATGGCGCGGGTACGGCGGTGAGACGGGGCATTGGGATTCCGCACTGGAAGCCTTCACCCTGATGTCAGGCCTCGGGGCGGTGACAAAGAACATCAAGCTGGTGGCCTCGGTCGCGGTGCGGACTCTCAACCCCGCAGTGGTCGCCAAGATGGCGGCGACGGCCCATGACATCTGCGGTGGGCGCTTTGTCGTCAATGTCGTCGCCGGCTGGAACAAGTTCGAATATGCCCAGATGGGCCTGTGGAGCGACGACGACTATTATCTGAACCGGTACGAATATGCCGACGAATACCTCACGATCCTGAAGAGGCTGTGGACCGAAGACCACGTCACCTTCAAGGGGGAGCATTTCGAGATCGAGGACTGCGTGTCCAATCCCAAGCCAGCGAAGATGCCGGAAATCGTCTGCGCAGGGCAATCCGACGCGGCGCTGGCCTTTGTTGCCCGCCAGTCGGATTATTCCTTTATCGGGCGGCTCAACGACACGCCCGAACAGCTGGGCGAAACGGTTCGGAAAATTTCCGGCATGGCAGCGGAGCATGGTCGCGAGGTCAAATCGTTGACCCTTCTGACCGTCATCGCCGCCGAGACGGAAGAAGAGGCGATGGCCGAAAAGCAGCGCTACATCAACAATCGCGATTCCGTTGCAATTGAGGAATGGCAGCGCGCATCTGGCATGGACCGCAATCGCGCCGACTACAAGGAACTACCGCCCGAGGTCTCGACCTTCATGTCGATCCCTCATGTGGTCGGATCCTACCAGCAGGTCGCGGAGCATCTGGACAAGCTGGCCGAGCAGGGTGTCTCGGGCGCCTGCCTGGCCTTCCCGGATTTCGCTGCCGATGTGCCGAAGTTCTGCGAAAACGTCATGCCGCTGATGACGTCGCGTTGACGCATTTGTGCATGGGAATGCATGGCGGTGGTTTTAAATCGGACGGCAATTTCGGTCATCTTTGGAAATCTCCCGAAAATGTCTGTATTGTCTTTAAAATAAGGTATCCGTTTCAGAATTTGACCGCCTTCGAGAGCAGGCGGTCAGCATTTTACAATCGCCTGCGTGACAAGGATACAAACTGTTTGCATACGCATGCATAACCTGCCAAGACTCGAGTAAGCCGCGCCTTGGCGTGTCGCAAAACAGCAAGTAACAGGAATGATAGAACCGCCAATGCATGCGCATGACAGGCCTCGAACATTGTATCAAAAGGTGTGGGACGATCATGTCGTTTCGACCTACCAAGACGGCACCCAGCTGATTTATGTCGACCGACACCTCGTTCAGGAGGTGTCAAGTCCACAAGCCTTCGTCGGTCTGGATGCCGCCGGCCGCGACCTGCACAGGCCGGAGGCCCATATGGCCGTCGCCGACCACGCTGTCCCGACGACCGAACGGACCGCGACCCTGCGCGAGGGGCTGGCGGCGTCTCAGGTGGCCCGTCTCAGCACGAATGCGGCGCGTCATCACATTCCCTATGTTCCCATGACCGACCGGCGCCACGGCATCGTGCATGTCATCGGCCCGGAGCTGGGGTTCACCTTGCCCGGTGCCGTTCTGGTATGCGGCGACAGCCACACCTGCACGCACGGAGCCTTCGGTGCCGTTGCCTTCGGGATTGGTGCCAGCGAATGCGAATGTGTTTTCGCCACGCAGGTGCTGCGTCAGTCGCGCCAGAAATCCATGCGGATCCGGCTGGAAGGCGTATGCCCGGAAGGGGTGCAGGTCAAGGATGTGATCCTGGCCGTGATCGCCCGGATCGGTGTCGGCGGTGGCGTCGGTCATGCGATGGAATTCGCCGGCTCGGCTGTCCGGGCAATGACGATGGAGCAGCGGATGACCCTGTGCAACATGGCAGTCGAGGCGGGCAGCCGGATCGGGCTGGTCGCGCCAGATGAGACTACCTTTGCCTATCTGAAGGGGCGGCCATTGGCACCGACCGACACGGAATGGGACGCGGCAGTGGCAAACTGGCGTGAGTTGGCGAGCGATTCCGATGCCGTCTTTGATCAGGAATTCGAGATTGACGTCTCCTCTCTGTCGCCCTTCATCACCTGGGGCACCACGCCGGAAGAATCCGCGCCGATTTCGGGCCGTGTGCCTGATCCGGCAGCAATCGACGACCCAAGGGTACGGCGGAGGGTCGAACGCAGCCTTCGCTACATGGCGCTGGAGCCGAATACGCCCCTGAGCGGGATCGCCATTGATCGGGTGTTCATCGGGTCCTGTACCAACGGTCGTATCGAGGATCTGCGATCCGCCGCGGCCGTGGTTGCCGGGCGCAAGGTGCATCCGCGCGTTCAAGCGATGGTTGTGCCGGGATCGGCTTCGGTCCGGCTTCAGGCCGAGGCCGAGGGCCTTGACCGTATATTCTCGGAGGCGGGTTTCGACTGGCGACATTCCGGTTGTTCGATGTGTGTCGGGATGAACGATGATCGCCTTCTCGAAGGCGAGCGCTGCGCCTCGACCTCAAACCGTAATTTCGAAGGGCGGCAGGGCAGGGGAGGGCGCACGCATTTGATGAGCCCCGCCATGGCTGCGGCTGCTGCCGTGTCGGGGCATCTGGCGGATGTGCGTGACCTTTGGCCGGAGGGCACAAAATGAAGCCGCTGGACAAGATCCAAAGCATTGCCGCCTATCTTGACGAGGATGCGGTCGATACCGACATCATCTTTCCCGCACGATTCCTGCTCTTGATGGACAAGAAGGGTCTGGGCGGACATGCCTTTCACGAAAGGCGCAGGGTCAAGAAGGGCGAGACCCCGTTCATCCTAGACCGGCCGCCTTTCGACACGGCCGAGATACTGGTCGCGGGCAAGGATTTCGGCACCGGGTCAAGCCGTGAGCAAGCCGTCTGGGCGCTGGCCGATCTCGGGCTGAGGTGCATCATCGCCGAGACCTTCGGTGAAATCTTTTACGCCAACTGTTTCAAGAACGGCGTGCTGCCGATCCGCCTTGATGCAGACACTTTGGCGCGCGTCCGCCAAGCCGCAGGGCGGGAGGAGGAGATTGTTGTTGATCTTCCGTCCCAGACCATCGTCCTGACGGGCGATGAAACGATCAGCTATGATGTCGATGCCTACCGCAAGGAGGCGCTTCTTCTGGGGCTGGACGAAATTGCAGTGATCCTGAGAGATAGCGGCAAGGACATCAAGGCATTCGAAGAAGGACAGTCGCGCCGGGCCCCCTGGCTTCGGCTGGGTCCGGACAAATGGAAGGTCTTTGACGACCTGGAGAAGGAGCAGTTCATTGAGTGAGCAGGAAGATCTGGCCGCAAACTACCAGCGCGCCTTTGGCAAACGGATTGGTTACGGCGAACGGCCTGCGCTGATCCTTATTGATTTCGTCCAGGCCTATTTCGATCCTGATTGTGCCCTCTATGCTGGCGTGGACAGCGCGCTTGCCTCTGCATTGCGGCTGCAAAAGGCCGCGCGGGCGGCTGGGGTGCCGGTGATCTACACCAATGTCGTCTACACACCCGGCGGCGCCGACGGCGGCAGGTTCTGGCAAAAGTCCATGACTTTGCAGAATTTCGAGGCAGGAAGCCCGATGGGCAGATGGCCCGATGGTTTGACGGTCGACCAAGGTGAACTGGTGATCACCAAACAATACCCGAGCGCCTTTTTCGGAACCTCTCTGGCCTCCACGCTTGCGTCAATGGGCGTCGATACCTTGATCCACACGGGCCTGTCGACCAGCGGCTGTGTCCGCGCGACCTGTGTGGATTGCTGTTCGCATGGCTTCATTCCGATCATTGCACGCGAGGCCGTGGGCGATCGCCATCCCGGCCCGCACGAGGCTAATCTCTTCGACATGGACGCCAAATACGGTGATGTCGAAAGCGAGGCCGACGTTCTTCGTTATCTCGAAACCAGAAAGCAGCAAGCATGACGAAACCCAATCTCCTTGAGGCGCTATCGGGCGATCAGTTCGTCGTCGCGCCGGGTATCCATGACATGATCGCTGCCTCCGTCTTCAATACCAGCGGCTTCGATTTTGCCTATGCGTCGGGCTATTGGATGAGCGCATCCGCCTACGGGATGCCCGATGCGGGCATTGTGACCTATACGCAGATGGTCGACCGTGTCCGTACCCTGTGCCAGACCGTGAACGGCGGGGTGATCGCGGATGCGGACACCGGTTACGGCGGTCTATTGAACGTGCATCACACGGTGCGCGGCTATGAGGAGGTCGGCGTCACCGCGATCCAGATCGAAGACCAGGAATTCCCCAAGAAATGCGGGCATACGCCCTTTAAGCGCATCGTCCCGATCGAGGATATGGTCGAGAAGATCAAGGTTGCCTGCGACGCGCGTAGCGACCCCTCGATGGCCGTCATCGCGCGCACCGATGCGCGGCAGTCCGAAGGTTTCGAAGGCGCGATGAAGCGGATCAAGGCCTATGGCGCAGCCGGGGCGGATGTCTTGTTCGTCGAAGCGCTGACCTCGGAGGAAGAAATGCGCGAGGCCTGCCGCAGCCTTAGCAAGCCGACCATGGCGAATATGGCCGACGGCGGGCTGACCCCGATCAAGAGCGCGTCGGAGTTGAAGGCGCTTGGCTATTCCATGGCGATCTACCCCGCCGCCACCGGCCTCGCCGCCGCCGAGGCCGCCCGCAAGGTGTTCGACGCCCTGCGCGAAGAGGGTACATCGCAAAGCGATCGTGTCGATCTGTTTTCCTTCTCGGAATTCAACTCGCTCATCGGGTTCGAAGAGGTCTGGGAGTTCGAACGAAAGTGGGCCCGTCCGGAAGATAAGGCGTGACCCGTGTAGCCTGTATCGGTGCGGGGCTTGTCGGGTCATCCTGGGCTTATGTGTTTGCGAAGGCGGGTTGTGATGTCACGGTCTTTGACCAGCGCGGCGGTGATGCCTGGGACCAGACGCGCGGTCTGATCGGCCGGACGGCAGAGGTGCTTGGCACCGGGGCCGATGCGGTGCTGGAGCGAATTCGATTTGCGCCGACGCTGGCAGAGGCGCTGTCCGGCGTCGAGCATGTCCAGGAATCGATCAAGGAGGATGTGGCCGTGAAACGCGCCGTCTTTGCCGAGATTGACGCCCTTTCCCCCGCCGAGGCAATCCTTGCCTCCTCAACCTCGGCGCTGCTCGGGTCGACGTTTCTGGATATACCAGGTGCCGCACGCGCCATGGTAGCTCACCCGGTGAACCCGCCCGCGTTGATACCGTTGGTCGAACTTTGCCCGACGCCCGCGACCGCACCGGAGACGGTCGAGCGGACCCGTGCCTTTATGGAGCGGATGGGCATGAAGCCGGTCTCTCTGACGCGCGAGATAGAGGGGTTTTTGTTGAATCGGCTGCAATACACGCTGGTGGCCGAAGCCATGCACCTGATTGGCGAGGGCTATTGCACGGCAAGAGATATCGACCGGGTGCTTACCGATGGGCTGGCGCTGAGATGGGCAACCATCGGACCATTCGGGGTTGCTCATCTGAACGCCGCCAAGGGGTTTCAGGACTTTGTCGACCATCTGGGCGGGATGATGCGCACCGTTGGTCGCTCTGCACGCACCGACTATGATTGGCCCGAGGGGCTGGTCGCGGACATCCACAAGGAGATGGACGCCGTAATGCCGGTACGCGATGCAGGTCTGTGGCAGGCTTGGCGAGATGAGAATATCCACGCCGTCCGCCGAGTCCAGAGCGAGTGCGACGATCGGGCCCCCGGCAACGGATGACGTGATAATTTCGGCCACCGCGCATTGCTATGCGATGGCTGAAAATTTGGACTGAATTGAATTTGGTCCCTAAAAAATGGGTGAATCATGCGATCTTAGAAAGAAAATGGGTGGACAAATACGCATGTTATGCATGCGTATGCAATGCATCGGCGCGGGCTGCGTCTGGAACGGCGAATTAGCAGATAGGCGAAACGAATGAGACTAGGAGTTGATGTCGGGGGAACGTTCACCGACCTCGTGTTGCACGATGAGACCTCGAAACGAACATATCAGGCCAAGACACCGTCGACGCCCGAAGACCAGTCGATCGGGGTGGCCGCAGGCGTCAAGCTGATCTGCGAGAAGGCGGGAATTGACGCGAAAGACATCTCGTTGATCCTGCACGGAACCACGGTGGCGACCAATGCCGTGCTGGAAGGCAAAGGCGCCCGCGTCGGCCTGCTGGTGTCCGAAGGGTTCGAATACACCCTGCACCTGGCCAAGTCCTGGACACCGGGGCCGCTGTTCGGCTGGATCGTCATGGACAAGCCTGATCCGCTGGCGTCGCTGGCTGACACGCGGGGCATTCCAGGCAGGATGAATGCCCGGGGCGAAGAGGTTGCGCCTTTTGACGCCGAAGCGGCAACAAAACTGATTGATGATCTCTGCGGATCGGGAATCGAGGCGTTGACGATCTCGCTGATGCACTCCTACGCCAACCCGGCGCATGAGCGCGCGTTGGCCGCCATCGTGGCAGAGCGTTTCCCCGATATCCCGGTGTCGCTCTCCTCGGACATTCTGCCCGAGTTCCGCGAATACGACCGCGCCATCACCACAGTGATGAACGATTATGTCCGTCCGATCATGACGCGCTACCTGTCGCGGATCGAGGACCGGCTGCAGGCCGAGGGTATCGATTCCCGTCTGCATATCGTGCGCTCCGACGGCGGTCTGATGAGCGCCCAGGCGGCGGCTGAACGTCCGGTGCATACCGTACTGTCCGGCCCGGCCGGCGGCGTGACCTCCACCGTGATGATCGCAAGGCGCACTGCCTACAAGAACCTGCTGGCCTTCGATATGGGCGGCACCTCGACCGACGTTTCGGTGATCCTGAACGGTGAACCGACAATTTCGCGCTCGACCGAGGTGGGCAGCTTCCCGGCCAAGGTTCCCACGCTTGACGTGCGGTCGGTAGGCGCAGGGGGTGGCTCTATCGCGGATGTGTCCGAACTGACGAAATCCCTGCGCGTCGGGCCGCGCAGCGCGGGTGCCCGTCCCGGTCCGGTCTCCTACGGCCGTGGCGGCACTGAGCCCGCGGTCAGTGACGCGAATGTGGTCTTGGGCTACCTGCCTCCCGTTCTCCTCGGGGGCGACATGAAGCTGGACGTGGAGGGCGCCCGCGCCGCCGTGGGCCGCATCGGGGAAACCCTGGGGCTCAGCCCGGAGGACGCTGCGCAAGGCATTCTGGACATCGCAAACGAGGTGATGCTGGGGGCGCTTCGTGTGATCACCGTTCAGCGCGGCCTCGACCCGCGCGAATTCGGTATCGTCGCCTTCGGTGGCGCTGGCCCGCTGCATGCCAATGCCATGGCCGAACTGCTTGGCTGCTATCCGGTGGTCGTGCCGACCAACCCGGGGGTGCTGTCCGCGCTGGGCTTTCTGGAAAGTGAATTCAAGAACGAATTCGTGCAGACCTTCATCCGGTCGACGACCGGGATGGATGCCGATCTGGTCTGGTCCCGCTTCGGAGAGCTGGAAGGCAAGGCCTTGGAATGGCTGGACAGTGAAGAGGTGCCGGAAGGCGACCGGACGATCCGCTATTCGCTGGACCTGCGTTACGAACAGCAGGGCTTCGAAGTGTCGGTGGACATCGACCGCGCCACGGTCGAAGCCAAGGGCACGCTGGATGCGGTGATCGAAAAGTTCAACGAGCAGCACGAACAGCTCTATGGTGTGCGCTTCACGGTGCCGGTGGAACTGGTCGCCCTGCGCGTGGTTGCAACAGGTGCCACGATGCCCGTCGAGGAAGACGTCGCCGCCACGGCGGGCGCCAGCCTGCAAGACGCGCTGATGGAAACCCGCCCAGCCTATTTCAAGGGCAAATGGGTGGACACGCCGAACTATGACCGTGCCAAGTTGCCGCCGGGCATCAAGGTCCCTGGTCCGGCGATCATACGTCAGTACGACACCACGATCGTGCTGCTGTCCGATCATTACGCCGAGCTGGAAGAGCACGGCAACCTGCTAATCTGGCCGAATGCGAAGGAGTCCTGAGATGGCGAACGTCGATCCTATTACCCTTGATATCATCGAGAACGCACTCAAGAACGCCCGATTTGAAATGGACGGCGTCGTGGTGCGGATCTCGCTGTCTCCGGTGATCCGGGAACAGCACGACGAATTCCCGATGATCTGCAACGAACGCGGGCAGATGATCGTGGGCCAGTTCGGCTCCTATATTCCGGCCATCGTTGAACAGTTTGACGGCGACGTGAACGAAGGCGACATCTTCGTCTGGAACGATCCATATGCCTGCAAGGGCTCGATCTCGCACAATAACGACTGGTGCGTGATGATGCCGATCTTCCATGACGGCGTGCTGGTCGGCTTCTCCTCGATCTTCGGTCATATGGTGGACGTGGGGGGCAAGGTGCCCGGCTCCATGCCGTTCGATGCCCGCTCGATCTGGGAGGAGGGGCTGCGCATCCCGCCGGTCCGCATCTATGACAAGGGTGTGCTGAACGAGGGTGTTCTGGCAATCATGCTGAACAACACTCGTACGCCCGACATGAACCGTGCCGACCTGATGGCGCTGATTGCCGGGTGCAAGACCGCCTCGACCCGTATCCGGGAGCTTTGCGACCGTTTCGGCCGCGAGACCTATATGTCCGCCTGCGATATGCTGCTGGACCGGACCCGGTCGGCCATGTCTGTTCTGATCGACAAGTATATCTCGGAAGAGCCCGTCAGCTTTACCGATTATGTCGATGATGACGGCGTCGGCAACGGCCCGTTCAAGATGCATCTGTCGATCTACAAGAAGGATGGCAAGGCGGTCTTTGACTGGACGGGGACGGACGATCAGGCCGAAGGGCCGATCAACTTCCACATCCACGAAGGGCTCTGCAAACTCTTCTTCGGCGTCTACATGATCATGGCCTTCGACCCGGACATCCTGTTCAACGAAGGCTTCTATGACCTGTTCGAAGTCGTTCTGCCCGAAGGCAGCCTTCTGAACCCGAGGTTCCCCGCCGCCCTGTCCAACCGTCTGAACACGCATACGCGGTTCTTCGATTGCCAGGCCGGGGCCCTTGGTCAACGGGCGCCGCACCTGTCGATGGCGGCGGGCTATGGCACCAGCCCGCATTTCATTTTCACCGGGCATGACAAGGACGGGAAGTACTTCCAGCTGATGGAGCTTCTGTTCGGCGGTGTTCCCGGCCGGCCCCGTGGCGACGGTCTGGACGGCCATGCATGGTGGCCTCTGTTTTCTGCCACCCCGATCGAATACATCGAGAACTATTACCCGGTGATCGTCGAAAGCTATCGCCCGATCCGCGACTCGGGCGGGCCCGGCCTGCATCGTGGCGGTGCCGGGATCGAAAAGATCTACCGGGTGCTCGAACCCGGCCGCATCTCGATCCATGACGACCGCGAGGTCGTGCCGCCTTGGGGCATCAACGGCGGGCAGTTTGGCGGAACCTCCAGCAAATGGGTTGTGCGCGCCGACACCGGCAAGACCGAGCGTATTCCCTCCAAGATCGACAACCTCGTGGTCGAAGCGGGCGACAAGGTGATCTTCCGCACTGCCGGGTCCGGCGGATGGGGCGATCCGTTCGAAAGACCGGCGGATAGCGTGGCGCGCGACGTGCGCTATGACCTGGTGTCAACCGAACAGGCGCACGACGGTTATGGCGTGGTCGTGACCGCCAAAGGCGAAGTCGATGAAGCGGCGACCAACTCTCTCCGGTCCAGGCTGAAGGCCGACCGGGGTGAGCCGCAGCCGTTCAACTTCGGGTTCGAACCTGCCGCATGAAGATGCGGCGCGGCCGACGCAATGATGTCGGCCGCGCTCTAATTCCTGAATTTTGAGGGGGCTGAAGGGCGGCTCAGACCTCGGGTGGTGCATCGCCCGGCACTGTCTTGCGCCAGACCATGTGGCCGCGGATCGGTTGATCATGGGTCAGGTCGATCGGCTGGCCGGGATTGTCCAGGTTCAGATGTTCGATGGTGGCCCGCACCATTCTCTTGATCGGTTGCCGCACTGTGGTGAGTTGGTAGGGCAGGCGGGCGCCTTCGGGAATATCGTCAAAGCCAGCGATCATGACATCGCCGGGGACGCTCAGCCCGAGGTGGTGGCGCAGAGTATCCATTGCGCCCATGGCCATCGTATCGTTGATGCCAAAGATCGCATCCGGCAGGCCGTCCGCATCGGCATGCATCCGCCGCACGGCATCGCAGGCCCCCTCATAGGTCGAATTGCCCTCAAAGCTGCGGATCGCGGTGCGCGGTACGCCATTCTCGATCAGACGTTCGACAAAGCCTGACACACGGTCCTTGCTGGTGGTGCCATTGGGATCCCCCGTGATCATGCCAAAGGTTTTCGCCCCGGCCCGCAGGAAAGCCTCGGCGATCTGGCGACCGCCCCAGGAATTGTCGCAGCGGACGCCAAAGGCGCCGGACTGCGGAATATAGCGATTGAAAAGCACGACCGGTATGCCCCGGTTATGACACATGCCGACCATCTGGGTGGACAGTTGGGCCGAGGTCAGGATCACGCCGTCAATCTGGTATCGTAGCAGCCGCATGATGGCGTCGTCGGTGGCCAGATCTTCGTTCACGGTAAAGACCAGCAATTGACGATCCCGGTCCTGCATTTCGCGGCCGAATGCCTCCAGCACATGTGTGTAGAACGGATTGTGCAGATCACCGAGGATCAGCGCGACAATGTTCGACCTGTGCGTGGTCAGACTGCTGGCGATGGAATTGGGCACGTAGTTGAGCTTGCGCGCCGCGTCCAAAATCTTGTCACGGGTTTCAGGGGCAATGCTGGCGCCCGGTTTGAACGCCCGCGACACCGCCGATTGGGACACCCCGGCCAGTGCGGCCACGTCAAATGACGTGGTCCGGATCGAGCCCTCGCGATACTTTTTCCGTTTCGTCATCTGTCCCCCGTTTACGCGACATCACATCATTTTGCTCTAATTGCGAGGAAATCCTATTGGACTACATCATCTTCCCGCAACAAGGCGAAAAAAAGCACATTATGCAGCCGTCCAGCCACCATCGACTGGCAGGACTGTCCCGGTCACGAAACTGGCGTCCGGCCCCAGCAGGAAGGCGGCGACATTCGCGACTTCCTCGGGCGTGCCAAACCGATTGACGGGGTGACGGGCGCGGGCGTCGGCCACGGCCTTGTCGTCCCGACCGAGGAACGACCGCGTCATCATTGGCGTCGCCGTTGCACCCGGGGCGATCGCGTTCACGCGCAATCCATCCTTCGCGTAATCCACGGCCAGGCTTTTGGCCAAGGCGTTGATCGCGCCTTTTGATGCCGCGTATGCCGGGCAGTCGCGGGCACCGCTGATCGACAATTGCGACGAACAGAACAGCATGGCGCCTTGTCGCGCGATCAGGCTAGGCAGAAACGCCCGCGCGCACAGGACGGTTCCGATCAGGTTGACCTCCAGCACGCGGCGCCAGGCCGCGATGTCGAGCAGATCAAGGCGACCGGGCATCTCGATCCCGGCGAAGGTGGCCAGGCCATCAAGACCATCCTCATGGCGCTTGGCCAGCTGCTTTACGGCCGGCTCGTCGCAGATGTCGATCGTATGGCATTCGGCCCGCTTTGGCATTGCGTCCGGAAACCTCTGGTCCATTGCGACCACCTGAGCCCCCCTGATGCAAAGCACCTGCGTCAGGGCATGACCAATTCCGCTACCGGCGCCCGTGACCACGAACCTGCGGCCGTTCAATGTTTCGCCGGTCAATAAGGGTGCTCCTTCAACCATTCGACATAGTCCGCAAGACCGGACCCAAAGGGAATTGCGGGCGCCCAGCCCAGCTCGCGCCGGGCCTTGTCTGTTTCGATCCTGCCCTGCACTTCGGTGCCAGGCAAAAGGCCGGGGCCGACGCTGGCCGAGGTGCCCGGCGCAAGGGCCGCAATCAATCTGACGATCTCGCGAACCGTCAGGACTTCATCCCCGTCGATGTTATAAGCGGGGGAGGGGAGCGTCTTTGCGTCAAGCGCCAGAAGGATCGCCTGCACGACGTCCGCAACATGCACGAATTGCAGCAGGTGATCGCCGCCTTCGCTCAGTTCGTAGCGCTCGCCATGCGCGCTGCGCACGACCGGCTGGATCAGGGCATCGGTCACCCGCCCCGGCCCATAGACCCACCCTGCCCGAAGCGCCGTCGCCGACAACCCATGCTGCGTGGCAAAGCTTTGCAGGATAAGGTCCGCAGCGGCTTTGCTGGTGCCATAGGCATTGCTGGCAGAAAGCGGGGCTTCCTCGGTTACCGGGGGCCTGCCGCCGTCTGGCGTGAAGCCGTAGGTCGAGACCGACGACAGGCCGACGAAACGGCGCAGGCCAAAGTCCCTTGCCAGTGACAGCAATCCGGTCGTGCCCCTGACGTTTATGTCGATGACCTCGGCCGGATTGTCGGCCAGAAGCATCGGGCCCGAGATGCCGCCGCAGTGGATCACCGCGCCACATCTGGCCATGGCGGGTGCATGGCGCAGGGTGTCGCGGATATCGGCGCTGTAGCTCTCGACCCCGGCGGCTGGTGGAAGCACCCCGACATCGGTTGCGATGACCGGAGTGCCACGATCCATCAGCGCCCGGACGAGATGGCGGCCGATAAAGCCGCCAGCGCCGGTCACCAAGACGCGGTTGTTTTCCTTTGCCATTTCGGCCTTACCCTATCTCGGACTCGGCACGGCCCCGGGCGAACTGCGATACCGTGACCGCCAGGATCAGCGCACCGCCATTGAATGCCGACGTGACCCATAGCGGAATGCCCAGCATCGTAAGCCCGGTGATCCCGGTGGCGAGAAAATAGACCGAAACAACAGCCCCCCATGGATTGAAACGGCCCGGCTGGATGGCCGTTGCCCCAAGGAACGCGGCGGCGAAGGCCGGCAGCAGGAAGTTAAGCCCGGAGAATGGATCGGCAGCCCCAAGCAAGCCGGCATAGATCACGCCCGCGATCGCCGACAAGAAGGCAGAGGCGACAAGGCAGCCAACCCGGACCCGGCCCACGTCGATGCCCGACAGTCGCGCTACTTCGCGGCCGCGCCCGACGAAAAGAATACGGCGGCCCATCGGGGTGAATTCGAAGACCAGCCAGATCACGAAAGCGATCACGATCACGTAGTAGAAGGCATAGGAAATGCCGAAAAGTCGGCCGCGGGCCACCAGGTCGATCAGATCGCGGGAGATGCCGCCAATGGTCGAGGAGTTGGTCATCCACTGCACCAGCCCGGTGACGATCGACGTGGTGCCCATTGTCACAACAAGCGAATGGATGCGCACATAGACGATGAAGAAGGCGTTGATCAGCCCTAGGATGATGCCAAAGCACAAAGCGACCATCACGGCAAACACGATCGGCACGCCATGCACCGCATTCAGCACGCCTACGGTCACGGCTGATAGCGTCAGCATGGCACCGACCGAAAGATCGTAGTCGCCCGCCGTCAGTGGAATCACCAGCGCCAGCGCCAGCACCGCGCCCGGCGCCTGCGTCGCAAAGAGGACCGAGAAGTTGGTCCAGCTCAGGAAGATGCCCGGAAGGACCAGCCCGAAGATGCCGATGATCAGCAACCAGACGACGATCAGAGCAAAACGCTCGATCAGACTTTTGATGTTCACGGCCTTTCGACCGGCCGCATCACGCGACATCGAGAGTTGTGTTTGCATAGCATGCCTCGGCAATATTGTCTTTTGAGATTTGGTCGCCCGTCAGTTCGTCGACGATGCGACCGCGGGCAAAGATGAGGACTCTGGTACAGAGATCCGCCAGTTGCTCGCTGTCGGAGCTGGCACAAATCACCGCCGATCCGCGGTCCGCGGCATCGCGGATAACGCCATAGACCTGCTGGCGGGTGCCGACATCCACACCCTGCGTCGGTTCGTCCAGCATCAGAAGCTCCGGTTCGCGGATCAGCCATTTTGCCAAAAGAACCTTTTGTGCGTTGCCGCCGGAAAGCTGCCCCAGATCGAGGCTCGGGTCATTCGGCCTGACCTCGTATTCCTCCGCGATTTCTGTCGCGCGTTGACGCATGGCGCGGCGGTTCAGGCCGAACTTTCCGATGAAACGTTCAAGATCAAGCAGCAGCATGTTCTCTCGGATCGAAAGCGACGCGACGCCGCTTGCCTTGGGGCGATCCGAAGGCAGCAGGGCCATCTTCTGCGCCACCGCGATCTTTGGCTGCATGCTGCGCAGATCATAGGTCTGGCCAGACATCGTCAACGAGCCCGTGGTTGTGGGCGTCGCGCCAAACATCAGGTAGGGCACCTTTTCGTATCCTGACCCGAGCAATCCGGTCATGCCGAGGATCTCGCCCTCGGCCACGTCGAGTGCGGGAACGGAAAGCCCCGGTTCCTCGATGCCGCGGACAGAGACCTTGATCTTTCGCGTCCTGTCCGGCTGCGCCTTGGTGACGCTGCGCTGGACCCTGCGGCCGATGATGCCTTCGACGAAATTGTCATGCGAGGCGTCTTTGGTGACGAGCGTGCCGCTCACCGCGCCGTCACGCAGAATGGTGGCCCGGTCGGTGATTTCCCGCACCTCGTCGATGTCATGGGAAATGAAGATCACGCTGTCGCCATGTGCGACCACTTGACGGACCAGGTCGAAAAGCCGGTCCACTCCTTCCTTGGGCAGGAAGGGTGTCGGCTCGTCCAGGATCAACAGACCCTGCCCGCCGGTGCGGGAGTCTTCGCGCCTCAGATCCTCCGCAGCCCGCATGATGGCAAGCAGCGCCTGATCGGTCTGGCTGAGAGTGCCGGTCATGGCCTTGACGTCGAAATGAATGCCAAAACGGTCAAAGGTTGCCTGCGCCGCGCGGCTTTCAGCCCGCCAGTCAATCCGCGCCTTGCGCGCAACGACAGAGGCGACGCGCATGTTTTCCAGCACTGTAAGGCTGGGTATCAGGCCGAGGTGCTGATGCACGAAGGCCATCTGGAAATCCCGGAAAGCCCCGGCCTTCATCGGCAGCGGCAGTGGCCGCCCGAAAACCGAAATGGACCCGCCGGGGTCTGGCGGATGATAACCCGCCAGGACTTTGACAAAGGTGGATTTGCCTGATCCGTTCTGCCCAAGAAGGCCGTGGACCTCTCCGGGCAGAACGCTGAAGTCGATGCCTTTGAGGGCTTTTGAGCCCCCAAAGGTCTTTGCGATCGCGGACACCTTCAGAGCGGGCACCTTGGCCTTCTCATCCATCATGCTAGCGCTCCTTCCGTGTCCAAACTCACTCCATCATCCAGGATTTGTGGAACCCTTTGACGTAGTCGTCACCATACCCCTTGTTGGGAACGGCCGGAACGCCTGCCGTTTCGATGTTGGACTCGTCAAACAGGTAGTAAGGTACGCCAATGTCCTTGGGCATCGGCAGGCCGGCGAGGCCGCGCATGTATCCGTCGATTGTCGCACGCGCGATCCAGTCCAGGCTTTCTCCGATGTCCATCTCGACCTGTCCTTCCCGGATGAAGTCCAGGACAAAGGGAGTGCCGTTGGATGTCGCGATCTTGACCGTCTCGGACTTGCCAGTCAGTTCGACCGCAGGCACGACGAATTGGCTCATGGAGTCATAGATCGGAATGACATAGTTGGCAGTCGGGTTGGCCAGGAGCGCAGACTGCAGGGAGGGCTGAATCTTGGTGCCCCATTCGGTGATTCCGACGTTGATCTCCTGCAGGATCTCGCATTTTGCACAGTTTTCCGTCAGCGCGTCGTGGATGCCCTGAACCAGCGGCGCGGTCGGCGGAACCTCGTCGGATTTCACCACGATCGCACGGGCATCGCCGCCGGTCTTGTAGATCATCCAGTTGCCCAGGATATAGCCCTGACCGTAGAAGCTGACGGGCAGGTCACCGGCAAGAAGTTCGTTTGCGGGCTGCGACGGATCGTAAAAATGCGAAGTAAAGACCTTTACGCCGGCCTCCCTGGCAGCCTCGATCTGCGGTTCGACCACGGCCGGGTTGACGCCCGAGATCAAGTCCACGATGTCGAAGTCGTTGGCGATGGCGTATTCGATGCCTTGCACCCACTGGTTCGGGTTACCCTGGTTTTCCCATTCGCGGACTTCGAGGCCGATCTCCTTGCCGACAGCAATCTCGCGCTGGATGATTCCCTTTAGGAACTGGTTGGCGGAGGTGTTCGGGATCGAGAGCATCTTTTTGCCTTCGGCCACCTTGCGGATATCGAAGGCCTCTCCGGCGGGTTCATAAACCGGCACAGCGCGGTGGCTTTCGATGATTTCCGTCGCCCGTGCAAGACCGTCTGCAGCTTCATCGGCAAGCGTCGGCACGGCCCCCATGGCGGTGATGAGCGCGGCAACCGAAGCGCGGTTGAAGTAGCGTCGAATTTTCATGACATTCCCCTGTTGATTTTGTTTCTCTATTTTTTTGGCAACGCATCGCATGCGTATGCAAGCACGATTGAAAGGAAGTGATCATTTGTCAATCTTCTTCTGATGACTCTGCGTCCATGCGGCGCCTCCCGGCCACAAAAATAGACATTCGCCTGAATCTACTGGGTTAAATTTCCTCTTGTTTTATAACAAAATGCCGCCCTTTAGGGTAGGCCGCCGTGAATGTGGGCTTTGGGACTGACCTTTGCCTCAATCTGCGACTTGACACCTGAAGCGAATGCTGGCGACTCTGCATGCGTATGCGTAAAGCGAAATGAATCGTCGGGCCGCTCTTTGCGGTCAGGAAACTGAGGGACGCCCGTTGACGGGCGCGGAAGGAAGGGCGCCGAGATGCCGATTGAATACCTAAAGAGCGGCAGGTCCGCGACAGACCGGAACGCAGACGATGCCAAGGTGCGCTCGACCGTAGAGGCGACACTGGCAGACATCGAAGAGCGCGGCGATGCTGCCGTCCGCGATCTGTCGTCGAAGTTCGACGGCTATTCGCCTGAGAGCTTCCGTCTGAGCGAGTCCGACATCGAAGCGCTGATTTCTCGCGTCCCGGCCCGCGATCTGGAAGACATCCGGTTCGCACAGGCACAAGTCCGGCGTTTCGCCGAGGCACAAAGGGACTCGATGCGCGATATCGAGATCGAGACCGAACCCGGCGTAATTCTGGGGCATCGGAACCTGCCGGTACAGTCAGTTGGCTGCTATATTCCGGGCGGCAAATTCCCGATGGTCGCCTCTGCCCACATGTCGGTTCTTACGGCGACTGTTGCCGGCGTGCCCAGGATCGCCGCCGCGACGCCGCCCTTCAAGGGAGAACCCAATCCGGCAGTGATAGCGGCCATGCATCTGGGCGGCGCGCACGAGATCTATGTCCTCGGCGGCATCCAGGCGATCGGCGCGATGGCAATCGGAACCGAGTCGATCGACCCGGTTCACATGCTGGTCGGCCCCGGCAATGCCTTCGTCGCCGAGGCGAAGCGTCAGCTTTACGGTCGGGTCGGGATCGATCTCTTCGCAGGTCCGACCGAAACCATGGTCATCGCCGATACCACGGTGGACGCTGAACTCTGTGCAACCGACCTGCTTGGGCAGGCCGAGCACGGATACAATTCGCCGGCGATCCTGGTTACGAACAGCCGGGCACTGGCGGAAGAGACGCTGAAGGAAATTGACCGGATCCTCGGGATCCTCCCGACGGCGGACACTGCAGGCAAAAGCTGGGAAGACTACGGCGAAGTCATTCTGTGCGACACCTATGACGAGATGCTGCAAGTTGCCAACGACATCGCGTCGGAACATGTTCAGGTCATGACCGATCGTGATGACTGGTTCCTGGAAAACATGCATTCCTATGGCGCGCTCTTTCTCGGGCCGCGGACCAACGTGGCCAATGGCGACAAGGTGATCGGCACGAACCACACCCTTCCGACCAAGAAGGCGGGTCGATATACCGGGGGTTTGTGGGTTGGCAAGTTCCTGAAAACCCACAGCTATCAGCGGATTGTCACTGACGAGGCGGCGGCGTCTATCGGGGCTTATGGCTCCCGGCTGTGCATGTTGGAAGGCTTTGTCGGTCATGCCGAGCAATGCAATGTGCGTGTCAGGCGCTACGGCAAACGCAATGTCCCCTATGGCGAGGCCGCAGAATGAGCGGCCCGACTGACGCATTTCGGGTCCAAGGCAAGCGGGCGCTTGTCACCGGGGCAGGGCGCGGACTGGGCCGCGCCATCGCGGAAACGCTGGCTGAGGCGGGGGCGGATGTCACGCTCGTCGCCCGGAGCAGGGACGAAATCGCCACTGTTGCAGGCGACTTGAGAGAGAGGGGGCTGCAGGCCGGTACCTTGGTCGCGGATGTCACCGACGTGGGCGCCTTCGCCGCGTCGCTGGACACGCTCTGCCCCTTCGATGTTTTCGTAAACAATGCAGGTACGAACCGCCCAGGCCCGCTTCTGGAGGTGACGGAAGCCGATTACGACGCGGTCATGTCCTTGAATGTCCGGGCCGCGGTCTTTGCCGCGCAGGCGGTTGCCCGTGGCATGATCCGCGTCGGCAAGGGCGGATCTATCATTAACATGTCTTCGCAGATGGGGCATGTCGGGGCCGCCAAGCGGACGATCTATTGTGCATCGAAATGGGCGCTGGAAGGGTTCACCAAGGCGCTGGCCGTCGAACTCGGACAGCATCGCATCCGCGTCAACACAATCTGCCCCACCTTTATCGACACGCCGCTGACCCGGCCGTTCTTTAAGGACGAGTCCTTCCGGAATGACGTGCTGGGCCGCATCAAGCTGGGGCGCCTCGGAACGACCGAGGAGGTCGCGCAAGGGGCGCTCTACCTTGCATCTGATGCGTCCTCGCTCATGACCGGCAGTGCGCTGATGCTTGATGGAGGATGGACGGCAGATTGAGGCAACCGGAAAGAAGTTGGAACTGACGACTTCCCGTCGTCAAGGGCTTTGGGGCAGATGGCGGTCTGGCTGTAGATTTCCACGCAGACGTGTGCCGGTATATCTATCGATAAGTGAGCCGCCTTTAGTTTTGTTTCGGGTGAAAGGCTTTAGTCACTGGGTGATTGTCCGTCCTCTTGTCCGCGCTGCCGCTGCCATGACCGGCCTGGCACCAGTTCCACATGACAGCGGGGTGATGCGAGGTCGCAGAATGATTGCAGGCAGATGACGGATTCTGCGAGATGTTTTTTTCCACGCTGCACTCGCTGCCGCCTGCCACAATCCAGTTCTCAAGCCGGTTGCCAAGCGTCTCAAAGAGCGCGGAAAACCACACAAACTCGTCATCATCGCAATCGCACGAAGGCTGGTCGCAATAGCCAACGCGATCATCAAAACAGGCATACCCTCGCAGGTACAGCCCCGCGAATAGACCTAGTTTCTAGGCGCTCTTCATGCGGTTGAATACTTTTCGCAGGAGGAAGACGCCAAGTCCCGCAGAGATGGCCGAAAATGTAATGAAACCGGACCAATCGGAGACCAGATCGGTGAGTTCCCCAAGTCTGCTGCCAAACAGATAGCCGAGAGAGACATAGACCGTCACCCAGACCGCCTCTCCGGCGGCGTCCCAGGCGGTGAAACGCAGCCAGGACATCCGCGCGGCCCCGGCCATCAGGTTCACCCAGGGACCGAGTGCGGCGAAAAGCCAGGTCGAGAAGAAGACGCCGATGCCGCCCCATTGTGCGACAGCCGATTGCGCGCGGGCAATATGGACGGCGCGTTTGGGATTTCTTTCGATGGCAGCAATGACCGGCGGCCCGGCCCAGCGGCCGATATGGAAACCGGTCTGATCGCCCAGGATGGCCGCGACGTATGCCGTGCAAAACACCTGCCACAACACAAGGTCGGACGATGCCGCGAAGGCGCCGCCCGCAAGCATCACCGCGAAGGTCGGGATCGGCACGGCCAGACATGAGAAGTACGCAGCCAACGCGATGATCGGCAGGCCGTAGCTGGCCAAAAAGCCGAAAAGAACCTCAGTCATGGGGGGTGAAATCGCGCGGCTTCGATCACGGCCTCCACCTCAGCTATCAGTGTGTCGAGGTCACGCCCCTGTTGTGCCGCCAGCTCGGCAAGCGTCACGCGGCGGCCCGATCCGTCCATTTCCAGACCCAGGGCTTGGGCCACGACCTCGGGCGGCACTTGCCAGGATCTGGAGACGTAGCGCGGGGTCATCCAGCCCGCTATCGACGGGTCGGTCAATCGTGTGTCCGACCATTTGTGCGTTGAGACAGTCAGCCTGACCAGAAAGAACAGCGCAATGGTCAGCGCGCCCAGAAAGAGCAGGCCAAGGACCGCATGCTTTTTCAGAAACTGGACCACTTGGTTCTTTCTTTTGCCAATCAAACTTACCATGAGGCTACATTGCCGAAATCCCGTTCGGAATCCATGGCTATCGGAAACCGGGAATGCTTTGCCCTATCCGCTTTATCAACTACATCCGGCTTTCCCGCCACGCCCACTTGACCCTCTGCCCATCCTCCCATAAACGACCCCATCGGCACAGCCCCGGATTCGTCCGGGGTTTGCCTTTTGTCCCGCGCGGGTTTGCCTGCGCATCGGGACTGCGAAAATCGGGCACCTTCGGGGGCCTATACCCAGGCCACCCTAGTAGCCGGTTGAACAGACCAGCGGGCGGGGGGCTTTAACATAGGCGGGGACATGTCCCTGCCATCTGCTAACGGAAGACAGAAAGCATGGCACTCAAGTCGTATAAGCCGACGACGCCGGGCCAGCGCGGGCTGGTGCTGATCGACCGTTCGGAACTGTGGAAAGGACGCCCCGTCAAAGCTCTCACCGAGGGTTTGACGAAATCGGGCGGCCGGAACAATACCGGACGGATCACATCGCGGCGCCGCGGTGGTGGGGCGAAACGCCTTTACCGGATCGTAGATTTCAAACGTAACAAATTCGACGTATCGGCCACCGTGGCCCGCATCGAATATGACCCCAACCGGACAGCGTTCATCGCTCTGGTTCAGTATGACGATGGCGAGCAGGCCTATATCCTGGCACCCCAGCGTCTGGCCATTGGCGACCGTATCGTTGCCTCGAAAAAGGCCGACATCAAGCCGGGCAACGCAATGCCGTTCTCGGGCATGCCGATCGGTACGATCATCCACAACATCGAACTGAAGCCCGGCAAGGGCGGTCAGATCGCACGCGCCGCTGGCACCTATGCCCAGTTCGTCGGTCGTGATGGTGGTTACGCACAGATCCGCCTGTCGTCGGGTGAACTGCGTCTGGTACGTCAGGAATGCATGGCCACCGTTGGTGCCGTGTCCAACCCCGACAACTCCAACCAGAACTTCGGCAAGGCCGGTCGTATGCGCCACTATGGCAAGCGTCCGAGCGTCCGTGGTGTCGTCATGAACCCGATCGACCACCCGCATGGTGGTGGTGAAGGTCGGACCTCTGGTGGTCGTCACCCGGTTACTCCGTGGGGCAAGCCGACCAAGGGTGCCAAGACACGCAATACCAACAAGGCGTCGCAAAAGCTGATCATCCGCTCGCGTCACGCCAAGAAGAAAGGGCGCTAACCTATGGCTCGCTCTGTATGGAAAGGCCCCTTCGTTGACGCATACGTGCTCAAGAAGGCCGAAGCGTCCCGCGAAAGCGGTCGCAACGAAGTTATCAAGATCTGGTCGCGTCGCTCGACGATCCTGCCCCAGTTTGTGGGTCTGACGTTTGGCGTCTACAACGGTCGGAAACATATCCCGGTAAACGTCTCCGAGGACATGATTGGTCAGAAGTTCGGTGAATATTCGCCGACCCGGACCTATCTTGGCCATGCGGCTGACAAAAAAGCGAAGCGGAAGTAAGCCATGAGCAAGGATAAGAATCCCCGCCGCGTGGCAGACAACGAAGCAATGGCAAAACTGCGCATGCTTCGGACCAGCCCGCAGAAACTGAACCTGGTAGCCGCGATGATCCGTGGCAAGAAGGTTGAAAAGGCCCTCACGGACCTGACCTTCTCGAAAAAGCGGATCTCGGACGATGTGAAGAAATGTCTTCAGTCGGCCATCGCCAACGCCGAGAACAACCACAATCTTGACGTGGACGAGCTGATCGTGGCCGAGGCCTATGTCGGCAAGAACCTGACGCTCAAGCGCGGTCGCCCGCGTGCACGTGGTCGTTTCGGCAAGATCGTGAAACCGTTCTCGGAACTCACCATCTTGGTGCGTCAGATCGAGGAGCAAGCCTAATGGGTAATAAAACCAATCCGATCGGGATGCGGCTCCAGATCAACCGCACCTGGGATTCCCGCTGGTACGCAGACACCAAGGACTACGGCAATCTCCTGCTGGAAGATCTCGCGATCCGCGCGTTCATCCACAAGGAATGCATGCAGGCCGGCGTGTCCCGCGTCATCATCGAGCGTCCGCACAAGAAGTGCCGCGTGACGGTGCACACTGCCCGTCCGGGCGTCATCATCGGCAAGAAAGGCGCGGACATCGAAGGTCTGCGCAAGAAGCTGGCCGCGATGACCAAGTCCGAACTGCACCTCAACATCGTCGAGGTCCGCAAGCCGGAACTGGACGCACGTCTTGTGGGCGAGAGCATCTCGCAGCAGCTCGAACGCCGGGTGTCCTTCCGTCGCGCCATGAAGCGCGCCGTGCAGAACGCCATGCGTATGGGTGCCCTTGGTATCCGTGTGAACGTCGCGGGCCGCCTTGGCGGTGCCGAGATCGCCCGGACCGAATGGTATCGTGAAGGTCGTGTGCCGCTGCACACGCTCCGCGCGGACATCGATCACGCTCATGTCGAGGCACAGACAGCCTACGGCATCATCGGGATCAAGGTCTGGATCTTCAAAGGCGAGATCATGGAGCACGACCCCCAGGCACGTGACCGTAAGGCACAGGAACTCCAGGACGGCCCTGCACCCCGTGGTGCTGGCGGCGGTCGTCGCGATGATCGGAGATAAGAGATGCTTCAGCCAAAGCGTACCAAATTCCGCAAACAGTTTAAGGGCCGGATCTCCGGTCTTGCTAAAGGCGGCAGCGACCTGAACTTCGGGACCTTCGGTCTCAAGGCACTTCAGCCCGAGCGTGTGACAGCGCGTCAGATCGAAGCGGCTCGCCGCGCGATGACACGTCACATGAAGCGTCAGGGCCGTGTCTGGATCCGGATCTTCCCGGATACGCCGGTCACCTCCAAGCCCACCGAAGTCCGGATGGGTAAGGGTAAAGGTTCCGTCGATTTCTGGGCCTGCAAGGTCAAGCCGGGTCGCGTGATGTTCGAACTCGACGGTGTTGGCGAAGACATCGCACGTGAGGCCCTGCGCCTTGCCGCGATGAAACTGCCGATCAAGACCCGCGTCGTCGTTCGCGAAGACTGGTAAATCTTCGCGCGGTGCGGTGTAGCGGGTTTCTCCGGAAACCTGCGGACCGCACAGGGTGACAAAATAAAGCCCCCGCCGGGAAACTGGCGGGGGCTTTTACGTTCTGACTGATCTTGGTGGCGTGGGCTTACGCCCGGGTGATCCACTCTTTTGCGTCTTCGATCTCGTCATCCTCGAAATGCTTGAATTCCGCATTGATGAACTTTGACCCGAACCGCTCGCCCATCTTCGCGAATTTGCCCGATCCGACCAGCGCGAACCGGTCCACCAGCGCGCGGTGATCACGTACCAGCGACAGGTGTTCGCCAAGCGCGCCCATGCCCTGCCAGCCGTCGAATTCCCGCAGGTCCAGCAGCAGCCGGAACCGCTCATTGGCGCGGACAAAGGCGTTCAGGTCCTGTTCCTCTTCCGCATAGACGGCCGCATCCAGCTTGCCCAAAAGCTGCACGTGCAGTGCGCCGCCGCCCAGATCGGTCTGATGGATGGCACCCAGGGATTCCGACAGCCAGCGGCGGGCCTCTTCCTCTTCGGACAGGGCAAAGATCATGACGGGGCAGGGGAAAAAGACGCTGAACGCCTTTACGGCCCGTGTCATCCAGCCCTTGTCGGCCACGATCGCGACACGGTCAAAGCCGCGCCAGTGTTTCAGCCCGACCTTTGCGTCCTCGAACAATGCGCCAAGAGTGAAGTTGCTGAAGTCGCTTTCGATCCGGACCAGCAGGCGCAGCCGGTCGTGTTCGGCAATCGCCTCTTCCAGCGCCGGGATCAGCGTTCCGGTATAATCTTCTTCGGTAACAGCACCCGCGACGCGGAACGCCAGCATGTCCTCATGCGATATGGCCATTTTCTCGATCATGTCGAACCTCCAAGGGTATTGAAGCAATTCATTGCCCGATGAATATCCCCGCTTACGGCCAAAGCCGGTTGATCCAGCGCAAACCGGCTCTGTCCCTCTCGCCTTGTGCGGGGCTCTGGGCTAAACCGCTCGCATGACACAGATTGATTCCCTCTTCGTGACCCGCCTCTACCGCTCCCATCTGTCCGAGTACGGCAAGCCCGTGGATCTGGCCGAGATGGAGGCGTCCTGCTATTCCATTGCCCAGGATGACGAGGCCGGGCAGGAGTGGTGCGAGGAAAACGACTATGTCGGTTACACCTCCTATGCCTCTCTGACCGACCTTGGCTGGCGCTTTCCGATCTTCAAGGATCTGGTCAAGGTGCTCGACAAACACGTCGCAGTCTTTGCCAAGGATCTGGCCTTTGACCTTGGCGACAAGAAGCTCAAGCTCGACAGCCTCTGGATCAACATCCTGCCGCAGGGTGGCGTGCACACATCGCACATCCACCCGCATTCGGTGATCAGCGGCACGACCTATGTGACCATGCCCCAGGGTGCCAGCGCCATCAAGTTCGAGGACCCGCGCCTTGCCATGATGATGGCCGCGCCCACCCGCAAGAAGAAAGCGCCCCAGGAGCTGCGCCAGTTCATCTACGTCGCCCCCGAGGCAGGCGAGGTGCTCCTGTGGGAGAGCTGGCTGCGCCACGAGGTGCCGATGAACCTGGCCGAAGAAGAACGCATCTCGGTCAGCTTCAACTACGGCTGGGGCTGACCCAAGAAACGCAGCCCGGAATCAAGGCGCTTGCGCCGCCGGGCGCGCGCCTGCCCGTCCCGGCGGGCCGGCGCTTGTGTGACGTCAGCGCAAAGTCATGAGCGACGAAGGACACAGAACCATAAAGCGCCCCGCTCCGGCGTTTGTCGGCGCCACCCCACGGCCAGGCGCGCGCCCGGCTCCCGGCGTATTGGACGCCACGCTTGGCGCATAAAACATCCCGGACTCTGTGCATATTCGCCAAAGACCCTTGCCACACACGACTTCCCCCTGTATGCGACCCCCTCATCATGGACTCCACCGGAATCAGGGTGACCCAAGCAAATCGGCCTGGGGCCTACCGGTGATGTTGAAAGGAAGGGCGACATGAACGCCAAGGAACTGCATGACAAGACCCCGGACCAGCTCCGGGACGAACTTGTTTCACTGAAAAAAGAGGCCTTCAACCTGCGTTTTCAGCAGGCCACCGGCCAGATGGAAAACACATCGCGCATGAAAATTGTGCGTCGTGACGTTGCGCGGATCAAGACCGTGCTGAACCAAAAGGCCGCTAACGCGGCTGCAGAATAAGGGAGCCTGACAGATGCCCAAACGTATTCTTTCCGGCACCGTGACAAGCACTGCAAACGCCCAGACCGTAACGGTTTCGGTTGAACGCCGCTTCAAGCACCCGGTTCTGCAGAAGACAATCCGTAAGTCCAAGAAGTACCGGGCTCACGATGAAGCTGAGAAGTTTCAGGTTGGCGACATGGTCCGCATCATCGAATGCGCGCCCAAGTCGAAGACAAAGCGCTGGGAAGTCGTCGTCGAAGAGACAGCGGCCAACTAGTTAGTTCGAAACCATGGGGAGAAGGCTAACCAAGCCCCCCAAAGGTCAGGAGAAACCACATGATCCAGATGCAGACCAATCTGGATGTAGCTGACAACTCCGGCGCTCGCCGGGTGCAGTGCATCAAGGTTCTGGGTGGTTCCAAGCGTAAGTACGCATCCGTAGGCGACGTTATCGTCGTCTCGGTCAAGGAAGCCATCCCGCGTGGTCGCGTTAAGAAAGGTGACGTCCGTAAGGCCGTCGTCGTGCGCACCGCCAAAGAAGTCCGTCGTGAAGACGGCACAGCAATCCGTTTCGACCGTAATGCTGCCGTGATCCTGAACAACGCAGGTGAGCCGGTCGGTACCCGTATCTTCGGACCGGTTGTTCGCGAACTGCGTGCCAAGAACTTCATGAAGATCATCTCGCTCGCGCCGGAGGTGCTGTAATGGCTGCTAAACTCCGCAAAGGTGACAAGGTCGTCGTTCTTGCCGGCAAGGACAAAGGCACCACAGGCACCATCACGACCGTTGACCCCAAGTCGGGCAAAGCTGTCGTCGAAGGCGTGAACATGGCGATTCGTCACACCAAGCAAAGCCAGACTTCGCAGGGTGGCCGCGTTCCCAAGGCGATGCCGATCCAGCTGAGCAACCTGTCTCTGGTAGACGCAAACGGCAAAGCAACCCGCGTTGGCTTCAAGATCGAAGGCGACAAGAAGGTTCGTTTTGCCAAGACCACGGGGGACGTGATCGATGCTTGATACAGCAAACTATACCCCGCGCCTCAAGGCTCTGTTCAACGACACCGTCAAGGCCGCTCTGAAAGAAGAGTTCGGCTATTCCAACATGATGATGGTGCCGCGTCTGGACAAGATCGTTCTGAACATCGGCTGTGGCGCTGAAGCTGTTCGTGACAGCAAGAAAGCCAAATCCGCCCAGGATGACCTGACCACAATCGCAGGCCAGAAGGCTGTTGTGACCAAGGCCAAGAAATCCATTGCTGGCTTCCGCGTGCGTGAAGAAATGCCGCTCGGAACCAAGGTGACCTTGCGCGGGGATCGTATGTACGAATTCCTCGACCGCCTGATCACCGTGGCAATGCCCCGCATCCGCGACTTCCGCGGCGTGTCGGGCAAGTCGTTTGACGGCCGCGGCAACTATGCCACCGGTCTCAAGGAACACATTGTCTTCCCGGAAATCAACTTTGATAAAGTTGACGAAAACTGGGGCATGGACATCGTGATCTGCACGACTGCCAAGACCGACGCAGAAGCCAAAGCGCTGTTGAAAGCTTTCAACATGCCGTTCAACAGCTGAGGGGACACTAGAACATGGCAAAGAAATCCATGATCGAGCGCGAGAAGAAGCGCCAGCGTCTGGTGGCCAAGTATGCTACCAAGCGCGCTGAGCTCAAAGCGCTTGCCACCGACGAATCCATCCCGTTCGAGGAGCGCTTCAAGGCGCGTCTCAAACTGGCGGAACTGCCGCGCAACAGCTCGGCAACTCGTCTTCACAACCGCTGCCAGCTGACGGGGCGTCCGCACGCCTATTACCGCAAGCTGAAAATCAGCCGTATCATGTTGCGCGACCTTGGCTCCAAAGGCCAGTTGCCCGGCATGGTCAAGTCTAGCTGGTAAGGAGGGCACGATATGAACGATCCTATCGGCGATATGCTCACCCGGATCCGCAACTCTCAGATGCGCGGCAAATCCACAGTGATGACGCCTGCATCCAAGCTGCGCGCCTGGGTTCTGGACGTACTTGCGGACGAAGGTTACATCCGCGGCTACGAAAAGATGACTGGTGCCGACGGCCACCCGGCCATCGAAATCAGCCTGAAGTACTTTGACGGCGCCCCCGTCATCCGCGAGATCAAGCGTGTTTCCACGCCCGGTCGCCGCGTTTATCTGGGCGTCGAAGACATCCCCACGGTCCGTCAGGGTCTGGGTGTGTCGATTGTCAGCACGTCGCGTGGCGTGATGTCGGATGCACATGCACGCGCGGCCAATGTTGGCGGCGAAGTGCTTTGCACGGTGTTCTAAGGAGAACTGGTAATGTCTCGTATTGGGAAAAAACCGGTCGGTATGCCTTCGGGCGTGTCTGCAACGCTCTCCGGTCAGACCATCGAAGTTAAGGGCTCCAAGGGAACCCAGAGCTTCACAGCAACCGACGACGTGACTCTGACCATCGGGGAGGACGAAATTTCTGTCACCCCCCGTGGCAAGTCCAAGCGCGCGCGCCAGCAGTGGGGCATGACTCGCACAGTTATTGCGAACATGGTCCACGGCGTGTCCGACGTCTTCAAGAAAGAGCTTGAGATCCGCGGCGTGGGTTACCGGGCACAGCTTCAGGGCAAGGTCCTGAAACTGAACCTCGGCCTCAGCCATGATGTCAATTTCGAAATCCCTGATGGAGTGACGGTCACCTCGCCGAAGCCGACCGAGATTATCGTGGAAGGTCACGATCTTCAGCTGGTTGGCCAGGTGGCCGCTAATATTCGCGACTGGCGCCGCCCCGAGCCCTACAAGGGCAAAGGTATCCGGTACAAAGGCGAATATGTATTCCAGAAGGAAGGCAAGAAGAAGTAAGGACGCAGCTATGGCAAACAGTAAAAGAGATCTGTTCCTCAAGCGCCGTCTGCGCGTCCGGAACAAACTGCGGGCAGTGAATGCAGGGCGCTTGCGCCTCTCGGTTCACCGCTCCAACAAGAACATCAGCGCTCAGCTGATCGACGATGTGAATGGCGTGACGCTTGCTTCGGCTTCTTCCCTCGAGAAGGATCTGGGCATCATCGGCAAGAACAACGTGGAGGCCGCCGCAAAGGTGGGCACCGCGATTGCCGAACGCGCCAAAAAGGCCGGTGTGGAAGAAGCATATTTCGACCGCGGCGGTTTCCTGTTCCACGGCAAGGTGAAGGCTCTGGCCGACGCCGCACGTGAAGCAGGTCTGAAGATCTAAACTACGGCGTAGGGGGCCTGTTCAGGGCCCCCTCGATGATCCGGGGGTCTGTGCCGCAGGGCAGGGGCCCACCAGGGATCGAGATAATGAGGTGCTTCTGGCGCCACAGTACAAGGATGCCTGAATATGGCAGAACGTGATAACCGTCGGGGTGGTGGCAATCGCCGCGAAGACTCCAACCCAGAATTCGCCGATCGTCTGGTCGCGATCAACCGGGTGTCCAAGACCGTAAAGGGTGGTAAGCGCTTTGGCTTCGCCGCTCTCGTGGTTGTGGGCGACCAGAAGGGCCGCGTCGGCTTCGGCAAGGGCAAGGCCAAAGAGGTCCCCGAGGCGATCCGCAAGGCAACCGAGCAGGCAAAGCGCAAGATGATGCGCGTTCCGCTGCGCGAAGGCCGCACGCTGCACCACGACATCGAGGGCCGTCATGGCGCCGGTAAAGTGGTCATGCGCACAGCACCGCAGGGTACCGGTATCATCGCCGGTGGTCCGATGCGTGCCGTGTTCGAAATGCTGGGTGTTCAGGACGTGGTCGCCAAGTCGATCGGTTCGCAGAACCCCTACAACATGATCCGTGCAACGCTCGACGGTCTGGGCAAGGAAACTTCGCCCCGTATGGTCGCACAGCGTCGTGGCAAGAAGGTCGGTGACATTCTTGGCCACAAGGACGAAGCCCCCGCTGCCGAAGCGGCTGCAGAGCCTGCAGAAGCGTAAGGAGCTGAGAACATGGCAAAAACAATCGTCGTACAGCAGATCGGTTCGCCGATCCGCCGCCCCGCGAAGCAGCGCCAGACCCTTATCGGTCTGGGCCTGAACAAGATGCACAAGACCCGCGAACTTGAAGACACTCCCGCCGTGCGCGGCATGGTCAACAAGATCCCGCACATGGTCAAGATCATCGAAGAGCGCGGCGAGTAATCGCCCGCCACCTTCCCTTGGGAAGGCTGCAATGAATTAGAAACGCCCTCCGGCTACCCGGGGGGCGTTTTGCGTTGGCGACCGCAAAAGAAAATCGCTTGCAGAAATTCCGCAGCCGACCGGGATCAAGGCCGCAGTGCCGCCGCACCGCCCGGCTCTGACGATCCGAAAGTCCGTATCGCTTTTTGTCCAGGTTTGCTGTCCCCTTCCCGGGCGCGCGGTACCGCAAGGCGCGCACAACAGGAGGAGAAATCATGTCCAGTCCCTATGCCGGTGGTTGCGACCACGTCCACATCAAGGCCAGTGCCGAGCCGATCGACAACCACGAATGCCATTGCAACGTCTGCAAGGGCGTCACAGGCCAGCAGCACACCCACGTTGCCTTTTTCAACTATGGCGATGTGTCGGTGGATCACCCCGAAAAGATGAAGCGTCAGCCCTTCAACGCCGAAAACCCCAATGGCCCGCTGGAACTGTGCACCTGCGCCGAATGCGGTGCGGCACTGATGCTGGATGACAAGGAAAAGCGGATCCGCGTCGCGGTCCCGAACGTCATGGGCTATGATGACGCGGCCTTCCCGGCGGCAAGCTATCACGCCTTCTACGACGACACCAAAGGCTACGCCAAGCCGTCCGACGGCCGCCCGGTCTATGAGGCCCTGCGCCCCGATTTCGTCTGGCCTGCCTCGGCCTGATCTCTTTCTGCCGAAATCCAAGCGTCCTCCGGACCCCCCGGGGGACGTTTTCACGGTTTTCCTCCGGCCCCACAGGGTGCCGCCACCGTTCCTGAACCAACGGCCAGCCCCGCGCCCCTCGGTCTATTTCGAAAGAGAAGGGGCAGGGGGCAGGAGAGGCTTGAACCGGCGCGGGTCTGCGTCTATACGCCCCCGGTGGTCCCTCACGGGACCCGACTCATATTTTGAAAACGCCGCGTTTGCCCACTCCGTCGCTGGAGGGCACTTCCGGCAAAGGAGAAGCGACAATGAAACTTCATGAACTCCACGACAATCCCGGCGCAACCAAGCGTCGCAAGCGTATCGGCCGTGGTGCTGGTTCGGGCATGGGTAAGACCGGTGGCCGTGGTATCAAGGGTCAGAAGTCCCGTTCGGGTGTGGCGATCAAGGGCTACGAAGGCGGCCAGATGCCGCTCTACCAGCGTCTGCCCAAGCGCGGCTTCAACAAGCCGAACCGCAAGGCCTATGCTGTCGTCAACCTGGGCCTGATCCAGAAATTCATCGAAGCCGGCAAGATCGACGGCTCGGCTCAGATCACCGAAGACGTGCTGATCGCGTCGGGTCTGGTGCGTCGCAAGCTGGACGGTATCCGGGTTCTGGCCAAGGGTGTTTTCGACACCAAGCTGGACCTCGCCGTCACCGGTGCTTCCAAATCCGCGGTTGAAGCGGTCGAAAAGTCGGGCGGGTCGGTCACGATCACTGCTCTGGCCCCTCGGACTGCCGCCGAATAACCGGTTGTGGGCGGCGCTGACGCCGCCTACATAGCGAACAGGTTTTCCCGACGCCGCCCGAGCCGTTAAACCGCTCCGGGCGGCGTTTGTCTGACAAGAGAGATTCCTCATGGCATCCGCAGTAGAACAAATGGCCGCGAACACGAGCTGGGCTGCTCTGGGCAAGGCGACGGATCTGCGCAACCGTATCTTCTTTACCCTCGGTTTGCTCGTCGTCTATCGCCTTGGCACCTACATCCCCGTTCCCGGCATCGACGGTGGCGCGCTGCGTGACTTCATGCAGCAGGCACAGCAGGGTATCGGCGGCATTCTCACCATGTTCACCGGCGGCGCGCTGGGTCGGATGGGGATCTTTGCGCTGGGAATCATGCCGTATATTTCGGCCTCGATCATCATTCAGCTTCTGACCTCCATGGTGCCGTTTCTTGAGCAACTCAAAAAAGAGGGCGAACAGGGGCGCAAGAAGATCAACCAGTACACCCGCTACGGCACGGTGTTTCTGGCCACCTTCCAGGCCTATGGCCTGTCCGTCGGTCTTGAATCCGGCAGCCTCGTCACCGATCCCGGCATGTTCTTCCGCGCCTCCTGCGTGATCACGCTGGTCGGTGGCACGATGTTCCTGATGTGGCTGGGTGAACAGATCACCGCACGCGGCATCGGCAACGGTATCTCGCTGATCATCTTTGTCGGCATCATCGCCGAGGTTCCCGCCGCACTGGCGCAGTTCTTTGCATCGGGTCGTTCGGGCGCCATCAGCCCCGCCGTGATCATCGGTGTGATCGTCATGGTCATCGCGGTCATCATGTTCGTGGTCTTCATGGAGCGCGCCCTGCGCAAGATCACCATCCAGTATCCCCGCCGTCAGGTGGGCATGAAGATGTCCGAAGCGCAGAATTCGCACCTCCCGATCAAGGTGAACCCGGCGGGCGTCATCCCGGCGATCTTTGCCAGCTCGCTGCTGCTGCTGCCGACCACCATCGCCACCTTCAGCCAGGCAGGCCAGACCGGCCCGATCATGTCCACGATCCTGGCCTACTTCGGCCCGGGCCAGCCGCTGTACCTGCTGTTCTTTGCCGCGATGATCGTGTTCTTTGCCTACTTCTACACCTTCAACGTGTCGTTCAAACCCGACGAAGTTGCGGATAACCTCAAGAACCAGAACGGCTTTGTTCCCGGTATTCGCCCCGGCAAAAAGACCGCCGACTATCTGGAATACGTGGTCAACCGCGTGCTTGTTCTGGGTGCTGCCTATCTTGCCGCCGTCTGCCTGTTGCCGGAAATTCTGCGCAACCAGTTCGCGATCCCCTTCTACTTTGGCGGTACATCGGTGCTGATCGTGGTCAGCGTCACAATGGACACCATCCAGCAGGTTCAAAGCCATCTGCTGGCCCATCAATACGAAGGTCTCATTCAAAAGTCGCAGCTGCGCGGCAAGAGTAAGGCACGCAAGAGCAAGGGACCGTCGCGTCGATGAACATCATACTTCTAGGACCGCCGGGCGCCGGCAAAGGCACTCAGGCACGCATGCTCGTGGAAGAGCGGAACATGATCCAGCTTTCCACCGGCGACATGTTGCGCGAAGCACGTGACAGCGGCACAGAGATGGGCCGGATCGTGGCAGATGTCATGGCGCGCGGCGATCTTGTGACGGATGAAATCGTGATCGGCCTGATCCGCGAAAAGCTGCAGGGCGACATCGCTGGGGGGCTGATTTTCGACGGCTTCCCGCGCACGCTCAAGCAGGCGGATGCGCTGGCCGAATTGCTGGCGGACATGGGCCAGACGCTTGACCGGGTGATCGAACTGCGCGTCAACGACGACGCGCTGGTCAGCCGCATCACGGCGCGGTCCACCTGCGGCACCTGCGGTGAGGTCTATAACGACATCACCAAGCCGATCCCGGCCGATGGCAAATGCTCGAACTGCGGCGGTACCGAATTCAAGCGCCGCGCAGACGACAATGAGCAGAGCCTCAAGAAACGTCTGATGGAATATTACAAACAGACCTCGCCGCTGATTGGCTATTACTACGCCAAGGGCACGCACTGCCGCGTCGACGGTCTGGGTGAAATGTCCGCCGTCAAGGCCGCTATCGCGGACAAGCTGGACGGTTGACGCCACGGGCTGCGGCCCCAAGGGCGCCGCGCCTGGGTTGCCCGGGGGCAGGGATCTATCGGCCCGGGTTCAACCCGCTGTGCGGCGCGGTCGCGCGGCGGAAAGATACGGGGTTGACGCCTGTTCGGATTCCCCATACCCACCCCTATCTCTGCCAGAGAATCGCTATTGTTGGGTTATACGCAACACCCTGCAAGAACACCTGATCAGCGGCAAATCCATCGGCGAATAGCCCGGGTTTGATGTTGTGAAAAAAGGGTCTGGAACTACGGACCCGCAACGAAAAGGAAATACACGTGGCACGTATCGCCGGCGTTAACATCCCGACCCACAAACGGGTCCCGATCGCCCTCACCTATATCACCGGAATCGGCCAGGCTTCTGCCGAATCCATCTGTGAAGCCGTTAACATCGACGCCGCCCGTCGTGTGAACGAACTGTCTGACGCCGAAGTGCTCGCCATCCGCGAACATATCGACGCCAACTTTACCGTCGAAGGTGACCTGCGTCGCGAGACCCAGATGAACATCAAGCGTCTGATGGACCTCGGCTGCTATCGTGGCCTGCGTCACCGTCGTAACCTGCCCGTTCGCGGTCAGCGGACTCACACCAACGCTCGCACCCGCAAAGGCCCCGCTAAGGCCATTGCCGGCAAGAAGAAATAAGGGAGGGCTGACAACATGGCACGCGATACAAAACGCGCAGGCAAGAAGAAGGTCTCCAAGAACATCGCCGCTGGTGTGGCGCATGTGAATTCTTCTTTCAACAACACCAAGATCCTGATCTCGGACGTGCAGGGCAATGCCATTGCATGGTCCTCGGCCGGCACCATGGGCTTCAAGGGGTCGCGTAAATCGACACCTTACGCTGCTCAGCTTGCTGCCGAAGATGCCGGTAAAAAGGCACAGGAACACGGCGTGAAGACGATCGAAGTCGAAGTTCAGGGCCCCGGTTCGGGCCGTGAATCAGCACTTCGCGCGCTGGCTGCTGTTGGCTTCAACATCACCTCGATCCGTGATGTGACCCCGATGGCACACAACGGCTGCCGCCCGCCGAAACGCCGCCGGGTCTGATTCCTATTATTTTTGGTTGGGGCTGCGCCTTTGTGCACGGCCCCAATCCGTCATTTTAACCTCGGGCGTTTTTGCCTTTAGGACATGAGGCAAAAACAGGAATGGAGGGACGTATGATCCACAAGAACTGGGCTGAACTGATCAAGCCAACGCAGCTTGACGTAAAGCCGGGCAACGATCCGACGCGCGTCGCGACCGTCATCGCGGAACCGCTTGAGCGCGGCTTTGGTCTGACCCTTGGCAACGCGCTGCGGCGTGTGCTCCTGTCGTCGCTGCAGGGGGCCGCTATCACCTCTGTGCAGATCGACAACGTACTGCACGAATTCTCGTCCGTTGCCGGTGTACGCGAAGACGTGACCGACATCGTTCTGAACCTCAAGGGTGTTTCCCTGCGCATGGAAGTCGAAGGGCCCAAGCGCCTGTCGATCAATGCCAAGGGCCCCGGTGTCGTCAAGGCTGGCGACATTTCCGAATCCAACGGTATCGAGATCCTGAACAAGGATCACGTGATCTGCCACCTCGACGATGGTGCGGATCTGTTCATGGAACTGACCGTGAACACCGGCAAGGGTTACGTTTCGGCTGACAAGAACAAGCCCGAAGATGCCCCCATCGGCATGATCCCGATCGATGCGATCTATTCGCCGGTCAAAAAGGTCGCTTATGATGTTCAACCCACCCGCGAGGGCCAGGTGCTGGACTATGACAAGCTGACCATGAAGATCGAAACCGACGGCTCGCTGACGCCCGAAGATGCCGTGGCCTATGCTGCGCGTATCCTTCAGGACCAGCTGTCGATCTTCGTCAACTTCGACGAACCGGAATCGGCCAACCGTCAGGACGACGACGATGGTCTGGAATTCAACCCGCTCCTCCTCAAGAAGGTGGACGAGCTGGAACTTTCCGTCCGTTCCGCGAACTGCCTGAAGAACGACAATATCGTCTACATCGGCGATCTCATCCAGAAGACCGAAGCAGAAATGCTGCGCACGCCGAACTTCGGTCGCAAGTCGCTGAACGAGATCAAAGAGGTTCTGTCCGGCATGGGTCTGCACCTTGGCATGGATGTCGAGGACTGGCCGCCAGACAATATCGAAGACCTTGCCAAGAAGATGGAAGATACCTTCTAAGATCGGCTTAACAAATTGCGCGGATGTCCCGTTTCGGGGCATCTGCCACACCGGAGCCATACGGTTTCCATACGCGAACCATACGGTTTCCATACGACCCCGACCCGGGCAATCCGCCCCAATGACGGGTGAGACACGCATCTCGCCCCGGACAAAGCATAGAGCTTCACAAAGCTTAAAGGAGATAGAAAATGCGTCACAAAAAAGGCTACCGCCGCCTGAACCGTACCCACGAGCACCGCAAGGCACTCTGGGCAAACATGGCCGGCTCGCTCATTGAGCACGAACAGATCAAGACCACGCTGCCCAAGGCAAAAGAACTCAAGCGCGTGATCGATAAGCTGGTAACCCTCGGAAAACGCGGCGATCTTCACGCCCGTCGTCAGGCCAATGCCCAGCTCAAGCAGGACATGCACGTTGCCAAGCTCTTCGAAGTCCTCGGCCCGCGCTACGCCGAGCGTCAGGGTGGTTACGTCCGCGTTCTGAAGGCCGGTTTCCGTTATGGTGACATGGCGCCGATGGCGATCATCGAATTCGTCGAGCGTGACGTCGATGCCAAGGGTGCTGCCGACAAGGCACGTCTGGCCGCATACGAAGTGTCCGAAGACGCATAAATCTCGTTAGGGATCAAAGATTTAGGGGCCTCTGCCAGTTTCTGGCAGGGGCCTTTTTTATTGCCCCGGCGCGGGCTGCGGCGTTGCTTTCAGCGTCTCGGAAAGGGCAATTGGCAGGCCGACAACCTGCGATCCCAGCCTTGCAATCGCGCCGTGCGGCGCGCATATCTGATGCGCAGAAGGAGACCGCGCATGTTCCGTATCTTTTTGATTTCGTTCATGGTTCTGGCGACAAGCCTGTCGGCCCAAGTCCAGAAGGTCCCGGAATCGCAGGCGGAAATCTCGCTGACCTTTGCACCTTTGGTGCGCGCGGCGGCGCCTGCGGTGGTCAATATCTATGCAAGCCGAGTGGTTCAGGCGCGCTCCCCTTTTCTGGATGACCCGATTTTCGGGGACTTCTTCCGGGATTTCGGGCTCGGGCGGCCACGGGTTCAGAACTCTCTGGGCTCCGGGGTCATCCTGTCGGATGATGGATTTATTGTGTCGAATTATCATGTGGTTGGGCAGGCGACGGACATCCGCGTGGTGCTGAATGACCGGCGCGAATTCGTGGCAACGGTCCTGTTGGGGGATGAGGAAAGCGACCTCGCGATTCTCAAGCTCGAAGGCGCCGCAGACATGCCCCATCTCGATCTGCGCGACAGCGATACGGTCGAGGTCGGCGAACTGGTTCTGGCGATCGGCAATCCCTTCGGGGTCGGCCAGACTGTCACCAGCGGCATCGTTTCGGGGCTGGCCCGGTCGGGTACGGCAACGGGCAACACGCGGGGATATTTCATCCAGACCGATGCGCCGATCAACCCGGGCAACTCCGGCGGCGCCCTGATTGATGTGAAGGGGCGGTTGGTAGGGGTAAACACCTCGATTCTCAGCAGTTCGGGCGGGTCCAACGGCATTGGTTTCGCCATCCCTTCGGCGCTTGTCGCTCAGTTCGTGGATCAGGCGCGGGGCGGCAAGGACAGCTTTGAGCGGCCCTGGGCGGGCATGGGCGGCCAGCCGGTCGATGCGGATCTGTCGGAAAGCCTTGGGCTCGTGCTGCCGGGTGGGGTGGTCGTGTCGGAACTGCACCCCGACAGCCCGTTCCGGACCGCCGGGATCGAAGTCGGGGATGTGATCACCGCCGTGGATGGCCAGCCGGTGAACACGCCCCCCGAAATGATCTACCGCATGTCCATCCGCGGTCTGGGGGCGACGGCGCGCGTCACACGGCTGCGCGGGGAGGTCGCCGAGGAGGTGGAGGTCCGCATGATCGCCGCGCCCGAGGCTCCGGCCCGCGACGAACAGGTTCTGGGCAAGCGCGACGTACTGCCTGGCGTGCGATTGTCCAACATCAACCCCGGAGTCATCGTTGAAACCGGCCTGCCACTGGCGGCGCAGGGTGTGGTGGTGCTCGATCCCGGCCCTTACGGGACACGCGTCGGGCTGAAGCCGGGTGATATCGTGAAGGGTGTCAACGACCAGGTGATCGAAACGGCGGATCAGGTTGGCCGGGCCCTGCGCCGGGCCGGATCGAAGGTTTCGCTGGACATCCTGCGCGGCGGTCAGCGCGCGCGCCTTCGTTTCAGGGTCTGAACCATGGCAGATCTGTTTCAGGATAAATTCATCCCCGACACTGCTCCGCGACCGCTGGCCGACCGGTTGCGGCCAAGGTCGCTGGCCGAGGTGATCGGTCAGCAAAAGGTCATCGGGCCGGATGGGCCGCTGGGGGTGATGCTGGCCTCGAACTCATTGGGGTCACTGGTGTTCTGGGGCCCGCCGGGGGTGGGCAAGACCACCATCGCACGGCTGCTGGCGGATGAGACAGACCTGCATTTCGTTCAGATCAGCGCGATCTTTACCGGGGTCCCCGAGCTGCGCAAAGTGTTCGACGCGGCCAAGCATCGGCGGCAGAACGGGCAGGGGACGCTTTTGTTCGTGGATGAAATCCACCGTTTCAACAAGGCGCAGCAGGACGGGTTTCTGCCGCATATGGAGGACGGGACCATCCTTCTGGTCGGGGCCACGACCGAGAACCCATCGTTCGAGTTGAACGCCGCCCTGCTCAGCCGGTCGCAGGTTCTGGTGCTGGAACGCCTGTCGTTGGGCGAATTGGAGCTGCTCGCCCAGAGGGCCGAAAAGGAACTGTCCCGCGCGCTGCCACTGGACGGGCATGCGCGTGAGGCGCTGCTGGAAATGGCGGATGGCGACGGCCGTGCGCTGCTCAATCTGATCGAACAGGTTGCGGCCTGGAAGGTGGATGGCAAGCTGGGCACCGATCAGCTGACCACAAGGCTGATGCGGCGCGCGGCGCAGCACGACAAGTCGGGCGAAAGCCATTACAATCTGATCTCAGCCTTGCACAAATCCGTGCGCGGCTCGGACCCGGATGCGGCGCTCTACTGGTTTGCCCGGATGCTTGAGGGCGGCGAAGATCCCCGGTTCCTTGCCCGCAGGATCACCCGCATGGCAGTTGAGGATATCGGTCTGGCCGATCCACAGGCGCAGGCCGTCTGCCTGCAGGGGTGGGAGACATATCAGCGGCTTGGCTCACCGGAAGGGGAATTGGCGCTGGCGCAGGCGGTGGTTTACCTCGCGCTCGCGCCGAAATCCAACGCGGTCTATGCGGCCTACAAGGCGGCTCGCCGCGCGGCCAAGGCGACCGGATCGGTGTCCCCGCCCAAACATATCCTGAACGCCCCGACGGCGCTGATGAAGGACATCGGCTATGGCGACGGCTATGCCTACGACCATGACGCCGAGGACGCCTTTTCCGGGCAGGATTATTTCCCCGAGAGCATGGGCCGGACAGTGTTCTATGAACCGGTCGAGCGGGGGTTCGAACGGGATCTGAAGAAGCGCGTTGAGTATTTCAACAAACTACGGGCCAAGCGCTAGCGCCGCGCCGCCCAAAGCGCCGTCGCTTGACATCTCACAGCACAGGCGCGATGCACCGCTACATGGTATTTACACTGTTACAGGTCGCTTTGGGCGGCGCTTTGGGGGCCTCTTCACGCTATTTGACGGGGCTGGCCACGATCCGGCTGATCGGCCCGGGGTTCCCCTGGGGGACGCTTACCGTCAATGTCGTCGGGTCGTTTCTGATGGGCATCGTGGTCGTGGTGCTGGCGCAGACCGTCGGAAACCGCTATGCGCCTCTTTTGATGACGGGGTTCCTGGGCGGTTTTACTACATTCTCGGCCTTCTCGCTTGATGCGGTCACCCTATATGAACGGGGGGCCCTTGGGCTTGCGGCGGGATATGTGCTGGCCTCTGTGATCCTTTCGTTGCTGGCACTGATGGCGGGCCTGTTGGTCGCGCGGGGGATATTGGCATGAGCCAGGTACAGACACTGACGGTTTCACAAGACGATGGCGATCAGCGGCTGGACCGCTGGCTGCGGCGCATTTTTCCGCATCTCGCACAGACGCGCATCGAAAAGATGTGCCGCAAGGGCGAATTGCGCGTCGATGGCGGGCGGGTCAAGGCCAACACGCGGCTTGAGGCCGGCCAGCAGGTGCGCATCCCGCCGCTGCCCGACCCCGGCCAGATCCAGTCCGGTCCCAAGACCGAGGTGACTTCGGCCGATGCCCGCATGATGCGCGACATTGTTCTGTATCAGGACGACCACGTCATCGCGATCAACAAACCGGCCGGCCTGCCGACGCAGGGCGGCAGCAAACAGACCCGCCATGTGGACGGCCTGTCCGTGGCCTTGCAGTACGATTATGAGGACAAGCCGCGTCTGGTACACCGTCTGGACAAGGACACCTCTGGTGTTCTGCTGCTGGCGCGCACGCGCGCGGCGGCACAGGCGCTGACCGCCTCGATGCGGCACAAGGAAACGCGCAAGATTTACTGGGCGCTCGTCGCCGGGGTGCCGACGCCCTATCTGGGCGAGATCAAGTATGGTCTGGTCAAGGCTGCGGGCCGTGGCGCCGGCGGCGAGGGCGAAAAGATGATCGCCGTGCATCCGCGCGACATGAACAGCACGCCGGGGGCCAAGCGCGCCTATACGATCTATGCAACGCTTTACCGGGTTGCGGGTCGCGCGGCCTGGGTCGCGATGGAGCCGCTGACAGGGCGCACCCACCAGCTGCGCGCGCATATGGCGGAAATCGGTCATCCGATCATCGGCGATGGCAAATACGGCGGATCAGGTCAGGAAAATCAGGGCGACGGCTGGGGCGCTCAGCTGGGCGGAATGATTTCAAAGAAACTGCACCTGCACGCGCGCATGATGCGGTTCGAACATCCCGTGACGCACAAGATCATCACCGTCACCGCGCCGCTGCCTGAACACATGGCCCACAGCTGGGAAACCTTCGGCTGGACCGAAGACCTCGCGTCAGAAGACCCCTTCGAGGCGATCTGATGGGGTCCGATCTGCGCCTTGTGGTGTTCGACGTCGACGGTACGCTGGTCGACAGCCAGGCCGATATTCTGGCCGCGATGACTGCCGCCTTTGGCACGGTCGCGCTGCCCACGCCGACCCGCGAAGACATCCTTGGCATCGTCGGGCTGTCCCTGCCCGAGGCGATGTCGGTCCTTGTCCCCGGTATTGCGACGCCGCTGCGCCGCGATCTGGTGGCGGGGTACAAGGCCGCCTATATGGACCTGCGCGCCGAAAACGGGGTCGAAGTGTCGTCACCGCTCTACCCCCACGTCCGCAAGGTGCTGGAAGAGATGCACGCCGTGCCCGAACTGTTGCTGGGCGTTGCCACCGGCAAATCGCGCAAGGGGCTGGACAAGCTGCTGGACGGCCATGACCTGCGCCACCTGTTCGTGACGCAGCAGGTCGCGGACAATCATCCGTCGAAACCGCACCCCGCGATGCTGCGAAGCGCCCTGTCGGAAACCGGCATTGATGCGCACCGTGCGGTAATGGTGGGCGATACGAGTTACGATATGGAAATGGCACGGGCGGCGGGCATGCTCGCGATTGGTGTGGGCTGGGGATACCATGATCGCGCCCGGCTGAAGGATGCGCATATCCTGCTGGACGACATCCGCCTGCTGCCCGGTCTTTTGCAGCAGATATGGGAGCAGATGGCATGAGCGAATGGGCCCCGAAACGGTTCTGGAAAACTGCCGAAGTGGCCGAGGCCGAAGGCGGTTTTGGTGTCACACTGGATGGGCGGACCGTCAAAACACCGGCCAAGGCCTCTCTTGTGGTGCCGACCTCTGCGTTGGCGCAGGCCATCGCGGCCGAATGGGACGCGCAGATCGAACAGATCGACCCGGCCTCGATGCCCTATACCCGTGGTGCGAATGCGGCCATCGACAAGGTCCGGATCCAGCACGGCGAAGTGGCCGATATGCTGGCCGATTACGGCGACAGCGATCTGCTATGCTACCGCGCGGATAGCCCTGCCGAACTGGCCGCCCGTCAGGCCGCAGGCTGGGATCCGATGCTGGACTGGGCCGAGGCGCGGCTGGGTGCGCGCCTGGAAACACGCATAGGCATCATGCACGCCCCCCAGACACCGCAAGCAGTGACAACGCTACGGCAACAGGTCCACAACTTGGATGCCTTTGAACTGGCCGCTTTCCACGACCTTGTGTCACTGACCGGATCTCTGGTTTTGGGATTCGCCGCTGCATTCGAACAGGCCACAGCCCCCGAGATCTGGGCCCTCTCGCGCATCGACGAGGACTGGCAGCAGGAACTCTGGGGTGCCGATGAAGAGGCGCAAGAGGTCGCCGATCGCAAGCAAGCCGCGTTCCTGCAGGCGCAGCGGTTCTTTCTGATCTCGCAGAACCGGCCAAATTGACCGTCTGAGGGCTGACTAAAGGGAAAGAAACAGCCCTCGGGCCATTTTCGGCGGCATCCCGCTTGACGTTCAAATATGAATCCGACCAAACTTGCGATCACAAAGGGGGGGGAACTCCCAGCTTTGGTCTTTGCGGTCCCTGTGGCCGTTCAAAAAAACCGTTTCATAAGGGAACGGAGAAAACAGGAAGAGGTTAACATGACTAAAACCGTAATTCTTGGCACATTGACGGTAGCAGCACTTGCTGCTGGCGCTGCCGGTGCTGCCACGCTGGACGATGTCAAGGCACGGGGTAAACTGAACTGCGGCGTGACCACTGGTCTCGTTGGGTTCGCGGCCCCGGATGCAAACGGTAAATGGGATGGTTTTGACGTCGGTATCTGCCGTGCCGTTGCTGCTGCCGTTCTGGGCGATCCGACTGCAGTCGAATTCGTTCCCACAACTGGCAAGACCCGCTTCACGGCGCTGTCTTCCGGTGAAATCGACGTTCTGGCCCGTAACACGACCTGGACCTTCTCGCGCGACACGGACCTCAAGTTCGATTTCGTCGGCGTGAACTACTATGACGGTCAGGGCTTCATGGTTCCCAAGGCTCTGGGCGTAAGCTCGGCCAAGGAACTCGACGGCGCGACTGTCTGCATCCAGACCGGCACCACGACCGAGCTCAACCTTGCTGACTATTTCCGCAAGAACAACATGAGCTACCAGCCCGTGCCGATCGAAACCAACGCCGAGGCGCAGCAGCAGTACCTGAACGGTGCCTGCGACGTCTACACAACGGACGCTTCCGGCCTGGCCGCGACACGTGCGGCATTCGAAGCACCGGGCGATCACGTCGTTCTGCCCGAAATCATCTCGAAAGAGCCGCTTGGCCCGCTTGTTCGCCACGGCGACAACGACTGGGGCGATATCGTACGCTGGACCTTCTACGCGCTGGTCGCGGCCGAAGAGTACGGCATCACGTCTGCCAATATCGAAGAGCTGGCAGCTGGCACCGACAATCCCGAAGTGAACCGGATCCTTGGCACCGAAGACAACCTTGGCGCGATGCTGGGTCTGGAACCGACCTGGGCCAAAGCAGCCATTGCTGCAGGCGGCAACTACGGTGAGCTGTTTGAAAAGAACATCGGTGAGAACACGCCGATCGGTCTGTCGCGCGGTCTGAACGCGCAGTGGACCGATGGTGGCCTGATGTACAGCCCGCCGTTCCGGTAAATCCGAAAAACCTTAGGGCGCGGGGGGATACCCTCGCGCCCTTTCTCCTGTAACCCAGGACAACATAACCCCCGCGGATCGTCAGATGGGATCAACCTGTCGGCGGAAAAAAATCGGGGATATCAGGGATGTCATTCATGACAACACTCAGCGACCCGCCGAGCGGATCGTTTCGGCTATCCATGCTGATCAACGACACGCGCTATCGTTCCTACACATTCCAGTTCATCGCTCTTGTGATCGTGATCGCGATTTTTGGCTATCTCGGGTCCAACCTCTTTGCGAACCTGCGCGCGGCGGGATTGAACATCAGCTTTGATTTTCTGGGTGAATCGTCGAATTACGACATCAACCAGACGCTGATCGAATACTCCAGCCGGTCCACGCATTGGACGGCGGCGGTGGTCGGTATCCTCAACACACTGCTGGTTGCCTTTCTCGCCTGCATCACCGCCACGATCATCGGTGTCATCGCCGGCATTCTGCGGCTGTCGCCCAACTGGCTCGTACGCAAGTTGATGTCGATCTACGTCGAGGCGTTCCGCAATGTGCCGGTCCTGATCTGGATCATCATCATCTTCACCATCATGACCGTTGTCCTGCCCGCGCCAAATGCGTTCCGGGGGGACAATGCGACGGCGTCGATGCTGTTTGGGGCCTTCGCCTTTACCAACCGCGGCGTTTATCTGCCCGCGCCGGTCTGGGGGCCGGGGTCGCTGATCGTCGCGCTGGTCTTTGTCGCCTCGGTGATCGGTGTGTTTATGTACCGCCGCTATGCCAAGAAACTGCTGTTCGACACCGGCAGGCTGCTGCCGATGGGCTGGCCGTCGCTGGTCATCCTTTTCGTGCCGACGCTGTTGGTCTTTTTCCTGCTCGGACGTCCCATCGGTCTGGATTACCCGGAACTCAAAGGCTTCAACTTTCAGGGCGGCATCCAGATCCTTGGCTCGCTGATCGCGCTCTGGTGGGCGCTGGCCATCTATACCGGCGCATTCATCGCTGAAAACGTACGCGCCGGCATTCAGTCGGTCAGCAAGGGCCAGGCCGAGGCCGCCGCATCGCTGGGCATGCGTCCCAACCGGATCATGAACCTTGTGGTCCTACCTCAGGCGCTGCGGGTCATCATTCCGCCGCTGATTTCTAACTACCTCAACATCACCAAAAACTCATCGCTTGCCATCGTGGTCGGCTACATGGACATCGCCGGGACGCTGGGGGGCATCACGCTCAATCAGACGGGGCGCGCGATTGAATGCGTTCTGCTGCTGATGGCCTTCTATCTTGCGATCAGCCTGACGATCTCGGGGTTGATGAACGTCTATAACAAAGCCATCAGTCTGAAGGAGCGCTGAGATGTCAGACACACACCAGCAGTCCATCGGATACGTACGGGATTCCATGATCCCTGAGTCGGAGCCGCCACTGGGCGAGGCGGGCGCCATCAAATGGATGCGCGCCAACCTGTTTTCATCCATCGCCAACGGCTTTCTGACGCTTGCGGCACTGACCGCGCTCTACTTTCTGATCTCGGGCTTCTTGCCATGGATCGTGAACGGTGTGTGGGACGCACCGTCGATCCGCGAATGCCGCGAAATTCTGGATGGCAAAGTGGGCGGCTGCTTTGCGGTACTCACTGAACGCTGGAACCAGTTGCTGTTCGGCTTCAAGTACCCCAGCGATATCTACTGGCGACCCGCTCTGGCGTTTCTCTTGCTGTTCGTCGCAATCGCACCGGTGCTCTTCAGCAAGGTGTTTCCCAAGCAGATACTTATCTTTACCGCCCTCTATCCGTTCATCGCATACTTCCTGATCTGGGGCGGTTCGATCCTGATTCCGATCTTTGCGCTGCTCGGTTTGATCGTCGGGTATCTGGTTTACAGCCGCTTCGTGGCCCAAAGCTTTGCTGCCGGCTTCTTTGGCGGCATTGCGGCGGCGTTGGCCTTCTGGTGGATCACCGGCTTCATCGCTGTTGATGGGGTTCTGGCGATCGAAGCAGTGCCAAGCCGCGACATGGGCGGTTTCATGCTGAACATGCTTCTGGGTACAGTCTGCGTGTCACTTTCGATTCCCTTCGGCATTGCGCTGGCACTGGGGCGGCAGTCGGACATGCCGATCATCAAATGGATCTGCATCCTCTTCATCGAGTTCATCCGCGGCGTGCCGCTGATCACGCTGCTGTTCGTCGCGAGCGTGGTTCTGGCCTACTTCCTGCCGCCGGGTACCAACTTTGACCTGATCCTGCGGGTGATCATCATGATCACCATGTTCGCATCGGCCTATATCGCCGAGGTGATCCGCGGTGGTCTGGCTGCCCTGCCGAACGGTCAATACGAGGCGGGCGATTCGCTGGGGCTGGATTACGCGCAGAAGATGCGCCTGATCATCCTGCCGCAGGCCCTCAAGATCTCGATCCCGGGCATCGTCAACGTCTCTGTCGGCCTGTTCAAGGACACCACGCTGGTCTCGGTCATCTCGATGTTCGACCTTGTCGGCATGATCCGTGGACCGATCCTGGCGTCGACCGAATGGAATGGCGTCTATTGGGAGCTTCTGGGCTTTGCCGCGCTGCTGTTCTTTGTCGTCTGCTACGGCATCTCGCAATACTCACAGTGGTTGGAGCGTCAGCTTCAGACCGATCATAAGTAAGGAGCTGACACATGGCTGAAGCTGCAAAATTGCAAGTCTCCGACGAGGTTGCCGTCTCGATCGAAAACATGAACAAATGGTACGGCACCTTCCACGTGCTGCGCGACATTGATCTGACCGTCCATCGCGGCGAACGGATCGTGATCGCGGGCCCTTCGGGGTCCGGAAAATCCACGCTGATCCGGTGCATCAACGCGCTGGAAGAGCATCAGAAGGGCAAGATCACCGTGGATGGCACCGTGCTGTCCTCGGATCTGAAAAACATCGACCGGATCCGCTCCGAAGTCGGGATGGTGTTCCAGCATTTCAACCTTTTCCCGCATCTCACGATCCTTGAAAACTGCACGCTGGCACCAATCTGGGTTCGCAAGACACCCAAGAAAGAAGCCGAAGAACTTGCGATGCATTTCCTTACCAAGGTGAAGATCCCCGATCAGGCGAACAAGTATCCCGGCCAGCTTTCGGGCGGTCAGCAGCAGCGGGTGGCGATTGCCCGCTCGCTATGCATGCAGCCGCGCATCATGCTGTTTGATGAACCCACCTCAGCACTCGACCCCGAGATGATCAAGGAAGTGCTGGATACAATGGTCCAACTGGCCGAAGAAGGCATGACCATGCTTTGCGTCACGCATGAAATGGGCTTTGCCCGTCAGGTGGCGAACCGGGTGATCTTTATGGATGCGGGCCAGATCGTGGAACAGAATGAGCCCGAGGAATTCTTCCTCAACCCGCAGCACGAGCGGACCAAATTGTTCCTGAGCCAGATCCTGGGGCACTGAACCGCGCCGGTGCGCTCTCGCTCAGACAGACATCAATTCGCGCGGGATCACAAAATCCCGCGCGTTTCCCGTTCCGGGGACAAGATCGGCCCACTTGGGGATGTCGAAATCCATGATCGTCGTGGCGCCGGTCGGATAGTCGCGGAACCGGATATGCGATGGGTACACGCTGGCCAACATGGCAGCCAGCGCTGCGATCCCGGGATTGTGGCCCAGCATCAGCACCACGCGTCCGGTGGCACCGCGCAGTATCTCCAGCAGCAGTTCCGGACTGGCTAGGTATAGCTCCCGCTCGAACTGCACCGGTGCCGAAAGCTGCAAAAGCGACAGTGTCTGACGCGTCCGCGCGGATGTTGAACAAAGCACCTGATCCGGCAAATAGTTCTCTGCCCGCAGCCATTCACCCAATATGCGCGCGCTTGCCTCGCCCCTCGGGTTCAGCGCACGCGCGTGGTCTTCCTCATCCAGGGACCAGTCGGATTTGGTGTGACGCATGAGAATAAGACGCATGGGCTTTTCTTCCTTGGGGCACTGAGCAACACAAACAAGTCGGACTTTCACTCTTTCACGAAGGCGGCCATGTGAAAAGCGGCCTGTGCCGGATTGCGGTCCTGTTGACGGGAAACCGGACAGGCGCGGCGGGTCAGGCAACCGTTCCGGCGGCAATCGACCCCGGCCGCTGACATGACATGTGTACGGCAGGCGTTGACGTCATAGGGCCGGTCCGCCGCGAGGGCACCAACAGGGCAGGCAGTTTCGCAAGGGCGTGCCGTGCAATCGGGGCAGGGGGCGGGCGGTGCAAAGGGGAGCTCCAGCTGGTCGGGCAGGGCGATGGCGCCGCGAAAGCTGACCATAAGGCCGGTCTTGTCGTGAACCAGAAGGCCCGTAGGCGACGGCCAGCAGCGCCCGGTGGCCTGTGCCCATCGCAGGAATGGCGGATAGGGTGGGCCATCGCTGGGGAAGATGGCCTGGCCATGCCAGAGCCGTGCCAGCGCGCCGATGACCCGCTTTGACCAACGGTCGAGCGGGTCGAGATCGCCATCCCCATGTTCCGGGCTTTGGGAAAACACCTGCCAGAATCGGGGCTCATCGGGTCCGAACATCAGCAAAGTCTTGTGGCCTGCCGGGGTCTGGTCCCCGGCAGAGCAATGAAACGCGCCGTGAATCGTCAGGGCCTGCGCTTGCGCTGTGGCCTCGACCTCATCCAGCGTCACTTCTGTTCGCGTGGCGCCAGTTCCGCAGAGCGAATCAGCGAACCCGCGCCATGTTCGGTAAAGATTTCCAGCAGACAGGCATTGGACACCCGGCCGTCCAGGATGACCACGCCCCGCACCCCGTCCTCGATCGCCTTCAGGGCGGTTTCGGTTTTCGGGATCATGCCGCCAGCGATGGTTCCATCGGCGATCATGGCGCGGACCTCTTCGGGGGTCATGGCGGTCATGACCTCTCCGGCCGCGTTCTTGACGCCCGACACATCGGTGAGCAGCAGCAGGCGATCCGCCTTCAGGGCACCTGCAATCGCGCCGGCGGCGGTGTCGCCATTGACGTTGAAGGTCTCGACAGGGTCCATGCCGGTGGCGACCGGGGCGACAACCGGGATGATCCCGGCGGCCATCAGGTCGCGCAGCACCTGCACGTTCATTTCGACCGGACGCCCGACCCAGCCAAGTTCCGGATCCTCCATTTCGCAGACCATGAGATCATCGTCCTTGCCGGAAAGGCCCACGGCACGACCGCCTTCGTCCATGATCGCCTGTACGATCCGCTTGTTCACAAGGCCGGTCAAAACCATTTCGACAACTTCGACAGTGGCCTGATCGGTCACGCGCTTGCCCCGGACGAATTTCGATTCGATGCCCAGCCGTTTCAGCAGGTCGTTGATCATCGGTCCACCGCCGTGCACGACAACCGGGTTCACCCCGACCTGGCGCATCAGCACGATGTCCCGGGCAAATTCGGCCATTGCATCGGCGTCGCCCATGGCATTGCCGCCGAATTTTACCACCACAACGGCGCCGGAATAGCGCTGCATGTAGGGGAGGGCCTCTGAGAGGGTCCGGGCGGTGGCGATCCAATCCTGATCCATTGCGCGTTGCTTCATCCTTATGGGTCCTTCTGCGACTCTTCGTTTTATCCGACGTGTCGCGGGGACGTGCAAGAGCGGCGTCAGTGGCGGTATGGGATCAACTGGTCATGAGTCCCCGGCCATATGCGTTAAAACGAATTGGCAAAACTGGGCACCGCCCGCAATCGACGCAGGCAGCGCACCGTATACAAGTCTGTGCCTTGTGGCTCAGGTCAGCGTCGCGATGATCGAGCGCAACAGCGGAATGCCGTCACCCTTTTCCGAACTGGTCATCACCAGCTCGGGGTAGGCTGCGGGATGTTTCGCCAGCTTTTCGCGCACCTGATCCAGGATCTTCTCCTGTTCGGCTTCCTTGACCTTGTCAGCCTTGGTCATGACCACCTGAAAAGTCACCGCGCTCTTGTCGAGCAGGGTCATGATCTCTTCGTCGACGGGTTTGATGCCGTGGCGGGTGTCGACCAGCACAAAGGCCCGGCGCAGCGTGGCGCGGCCTGACAGGTATTGCTTGAGCAGACGCTGCCATTTTTCGACCACGGCGACGGGGGCGTTTGCATAGCCGTACCCCGGCAGGTCAACCAGATAGTGGCTGTCGGCCAGGGTGAAAAAGTTGATCTCTTGCGTACGCCCCGGCGTGTTGGACGCACGGGCCAGACCCTTGCGACCGGTCAGCGCGTTGATCAGGCTTGACTTGCCCACGTTCGAGCGGCCGGCAAAGCAGACCTCAAGCCGGTCGTCGGGCGGCATGCCGTCCATGGCGACGACACCCTTCAGGAATTCGGTCTCGCCCGCAAAAAGGCGGCGGGCGTCCTCGATCACCTGTTCGTCAGGCTGTTCGGCAATGGGGAAGGGGAGTTGCATCAGAGGGCCCTCACTGTGTCGCCCAAGGCGATTTCGCCCGACCGGACGACCTCTGCCCGAACGGAAAAATCCCGGTGGCCCCAGCTGTCGAGTGCGGCCAATGTATCGGCATCACGAATCCCGGTATCGGGGTTTGTGGTTGTGGCGGCACAGCGGTCCGTGCGTTCGCGTACCTTGAGTACGGCAGTGCCAATCTGTACTTCGTGATCCATCCAGTCAAACTCTTCCCAGGGGGAAAGGCCATCCATCCAGATGTTGCCGCGCCAGCGATGGATCGAAAGGGGGCACCCCATCTTTTGTTCAACAGCGCGGTGCGAGGACATGTTGCACAGCGTGACACTGGCGAAATCGCTGTCGGTCATGCCACGTTCACGCGCCCGGACGATTCGGGCTGATTGTGCGCGATCTGCGGGCATCAGTGGCTTGACCCATTCGAGAAAGGCCGCGCCGTCGCGATCAGGAGAGAATGGCAGATCCGGGCGCTCCGGATGGCGCAGTGTGATGGTTTCCGAACCTTCGTCCAGTTCGGCGGTCATCGCCATGAGCTGCGGCGCCTTGGACACCCGGCTGAAGTTCGCGCAGGAAACCCAATGGCTGCCCTCCGCCTTCGACGCATCGTGCGCAACGGCCCAGACCCTGTCCCAGGGAAGGGTCTGACCGGCCGACAGCGCCACCCGCCCCATGGCCTCGCGGCCATGGCTCTTTATCGGGTGGCGCCAGATGTCGGTCACGCGTCCGGTCATTTCTTGTCGGTTTTCGTCTTGCGTTTGAAGCTACGGGTGATGTTGCCGAACACGTCCGGTTTATACCCCTGCGTGCGCATGATCAGATACTGCTGGGTAAAGGTGATCGTGTTGTTGGCAATCCAGTAAAGCACCAGACCGCTTGCAAAGGATCCCAGCATGAACATGAAGACCCATGGCATCCAGGCAAAGATCATCGCCTGCGTCGCGTCGGTGGGCGCCGGGTTCAGTTTTTGCTGCAGCCACATCGAAATGCCAAGGATGATCGGCAGGATGCCCAGGCTGATGATCGCAAGGAACGAGCTCGGATCCGGCGCCGCAAAGGGCAGCAGGCCAAACAGGTTCAGGATCGAGCTGGGGTCCGGCGCAGACAGATCGCGGATCCAGCCGAGCCAAGGCGCGTGGCGCAGTTCCAGCGTGACAAAGATCACCTTGTAGAGCGAGAAGAAGATGGGGATCTGCATCAGGATCGGCAGACAGCCCGAGGCCGGGTTGACCTTGTTCTTCTTGTAAAGCTCCATCATGCCCTGCTGAAGTTTCTGACGGTCGTCGCCGGCATTTTCCTTCAGTTTCTCCATCTCGGGCTGAAGTTCCTTCATCTTGGCCATCGAGACGTAGGATTTGTAGGCCAGCGGGAACAGCAGTGCCTTGATCAGCAGGGTCAGGCAGATGATGGACCAACCCATGTTGCCGATCAGCTGATTGAGATGGTGCAGCACCCAGAATATCGGCTTGGTCAGGAAAAAGAACCAGCCCCAGTCGATGCTGTCGATGAACCGGTCCACGCCTTCCTTCTGGTATTCGCGGATGGTTTCCCATTCCTTGGCACCGGCGAAAAGCTGTGTGGTGACTTCTTTCGTCTCACCCGGGGCAAGCGTCATGGTCGGCAGCACGGCTTCGGTCTGATAGATGTCGCGGGCGTCATCGTATTTGGCGACGGCCTTGAACGAGGATCCCGCTTGCGGGATCAGCGTCGACATCCAGAAATGATCCGTGAACCCGATCCAGCCGTTTTCCTCGACCTGCAACACCTCGGCGCGTGCGCCTTCGGAGGGGATGACGTCAAGGTCCGGCATGTCGGAGTAATCGGTTTCGGTCAGGGTGCCGTCGGCCATGGCCACGACGCCTTCATGCAGGATGAAGAATTTCTTGCGATCAGCAGGTTCACCGCGCCGCGCAATGATGCCGTAGGGGGCCAGCGAAGTCTGCGTGCCGCTTGTGTTTTCCACCGACTGCGTGACCTTGAACATGAAGTTCTCGTCCACCGCGATGGTGCGATGGAAGATCAGACCAGCGGGGCTTTCCCAGCGCAGGGTCAGGGGCGTTTCGGCCGTCAGGGTCTCGCCGCTCTCAACCGCCCAGGGGGTATTGGCCCCCGGCACATCTTCAAGGGTGAGACCTGCGCCCGGCGCCCATCCGTACAGGGCGTAGTAGGGTTGCGGCGAACTTACCGGCCCCAGCATCTGGACGATGGGAGAGTCCGGGTCGATCGTGACACGGTAATCCTTGAGCTTCAGGTCGTCGATCCGGCCACCGATAAGCGAGATCGATCCGGACAGCCGCGCAGTCTCCACTTCGACGCGGCGCGTCTCGGCGCTGACTGCAGCGGCAGCCTCGGCTCCCGGCACGGTTCCGGGCGCGGCCGTCGGTGCGGTCGCAAGCGCGGGGCTGACGGGGCTTTCGGTCTCTGTCACGGCAGGAGCGTTGGGGTCCAGTTCCTCGGGTTCGGGCGGAGGAAAGAGGACAAACCAAGTCAGGATCACGACGAAACTGAGCACTGTTGCCAGGATGAGGTTCTTGTTCTGATCGTCCATGTGGGACTGTACCTGTCCTTTGTAAGTCAGGCTTGGGTTCAACAGACAAGGGCACCAAAGGTCAAGCGGTTTCGCCGGGTTTTGCTTTGCTCTGCGTCCAATGGCGTCGGGTCAGGCACTCGTCCCTGCGGTATGGCCTGTGCTGCGGGGGGCAGGGCCGCGGCCGCCCGGTCAAGAGGATCAGCTGCTGCGGCGGCCAAGTCGGGGCGCTTCGGCGATGCGGGCGTTGTGCGCTTTGATCCAGGTCACCAACTGATCTGCGGGCATGGGCCGGGCGATCCCGAAGCCCTGCACATGATCACAGCCGAGCTGTGCCAGAAGCGCATGCTCGCCAACACTTTCAACGCCCTCGGCCAGCGTTTCCAGCCCGAGGCGATCGGCCATGCTGAGGATGGCGGCGATCATCCGTCGCTGGTCTTCGTCCCGATCCACGCGCGTGATAAAACTCCGGTCAATCTTGAGGCGACTGATGGCAAAGCGACGAAGTGAGGTGATAGAAGCGTGCCCGGTCCCGAAGTCATCAAGATCGACGAAGCAGCCAAGCTTGGCCAAGGCGGCAACATTCCGCACGACGATGCAATCCTTTGTCTGGGCAATGACGGTCTCCAGCACCTCGATGCCCAGTCGTTGCGGGGTCAGTTCAAAGCGGTCGATTTCCCATTTAAGTAGTTCCACCAGCTTTGGATTGCGCAGCTCCGACATGGAAAAATTGACGCTCACCCGCGGGACGTCGATCCCCGCCTTGTCCCAGCTGTGCAATTCATTCAGGGCCTGACTCAGGACTACCTCTCCAAGCCGTGGCATGCGGCCATCTTCCTCAAGGATTTCGAGGAAGTTGTGCGGGGCAATAACGCCTCGTTCCGGGTGTATCCATCTGGCCAGCGCCTCGGCACCGCTGACACGGCCCGTCGAGGTGCATATCTGCGGCTGGTACCAAGCCTGAATCTGGCCGTTCTCAAGTGCCCGAGCCGCTTCGATGCGCAGCGACTGTCTGGCGATTCGGGCGGCCTTGATACTGTCGGTCCAGGCCCGGATCGCCGAAGGGCCGTTCGCCAGTGCGTCACTCAGAGCAGCCCCTGCCGCTTCGAACATGTCCCGCCCGGCAGCTGCGTCCGGCAGGCGGACGCTACTACAAAAGCCCAGGGTCGCCGTCATGTACTGGGTGGTGCCTCTGATCGATGCCGGTTCTTCCAGAACGGACTGCAGGCGGCTGGTAATCTGCAAGAGGGATTCCAGATCCAGACGGAGCGCGGGGCCGAGCAGCACCATGAACCTTGTGTCACCAATACGCACAGCCCGATCCTTCTTGCGCAGGGGGGTGCGGAGTCGGGCCAACATGAGATCCCGAGCCGATTGTACTGTGGTGTCGCCAAACCGTTCTTCCAGGATCTCGATCCCGTCGATGTCGATCAGGATGCATGCAGTGTACATGGACGACGCGCGAGCGCGGCCAAGCGCGTCATCGGACATCGATATTGCCCCGTGGGTATCGATAAAATTGGGATTTCGCGTCAAGACAGCGCCCATCGAAGATGGCAATTCAATGCCACCTGACGCAGCGAGCAGAACCGGCACGGCCAGTGTCACAGCTAGTAGAAATCCCTCTCCGCCTATCCAGAAACTTCCCAAGGCAAGGGCCGGTAGAAAAGCCAGAACATGCGGCCCCCTGAGAGAAGCCCGCAACAGGAATCGAAGACGTGTGATGCGTGACGAAGCTGTAGCTGGCACGGGATTGCCTCTTGATTCTTACAAAGGCAGCCTACCGGGAGGCGTTGAGGGCACGGTTAACGCAGCTGGCGAAAATCGGGAAAATTTTGCACATTCTGCCCGGCTGATCTGCTCAAAGCGGAGTGGCCTGGGAGTGAGATCACTCGGTGGTTGGGGATCCAAGCGCGAGACCGGCAAAATCGAACAGCTTGGGGTCGAGCAGGTGTGACGGCCGCGCGTTCATCAGGGCGCGGAACATCACCTGACGCCGACCGGGGCTGTTGCGTTCCCAGCCATTGAGGATCTGCTTGACCTGCTGACGTTGCAAGCCGTCCTGCGAGCCGCAGAGATCACAGGGAATGATCGGGTAGTTCATCGCCTTGGCAAAAGCCTCGCAATCGACCTCGGCCACATGCGCCAGCGGGCGATACAGAAACAGATCGCCCTCTTCGTTGACCAGCTTGGGGGGCATGGTCGCCAGACGTCCGCCGTGAAAAAGGTTCATGAAAAACGTTTCCAGAATGTCGTCGCGGTGATGCCCCAGAACGACTGCCGAACAGCCCTCTTCCCGCGCAATTCTGTATAGGTTTCCACGTCTTAGGCGGGAACATAGCGAACAGTATGTGCGCCCGGCGGGCACCTTGTCCATGACGATGGAATAGGTGTCCTGATATTCGATCCGGTGCGGCACTTCCATGCGGCTCAGAAACTCGGGCAGGACGGTGGCAGGAAAACCGGGCTGGCCCTGATCAAGATTGCAGGCCAGCAGATCCACGGGCAGCAACCCGCGCCACTTCAGCTCATGCAGGATGGCGAGCAGGGTGTAGCTGTCCTTGCCGCCCGACAGACAGACCAGCCATTTCGGCGGTGGCCCGTCATCGGTGGGGGTGACCATGCCGTATTGTTCCACCGCCTCGCGCACGTTCTGGACCAGCCGCTTGCGCAGCTTCTTGAACTCGGTGCTCTTTGGAGCACCGTAGAAAAGCGGGTGAATATCGTCGGCCTGATCAAGCATGAGCCCGGGCTTAATGCAGTTGCGTGCACCGGGCAAGAGCCGTGCGGCGCGCTAAGGATTCGGCGCAACACCTGGCCGGAAAACGGCGTATGGATTGCGTATGGCTGCCGTATGGAAAGCGTATGGCTCGGATATGGCCAGAGGGGCCGGGTGATGTCCTGCCCGCGCCACCGGGCAGGATGTCAGAAGAGGTGTGGCAACCGCATCGTGCGTGGGTCCTGTTGCGGCGCGGATCCGGGGGGCGGCAGGCCGATGTCGCGACTAATATGCGCGCTGAGCGGAACGGCGCGGCGCGCCGCAGGACGCGGCACAACGGGCCTGCGCCAGAGCAGGGCCGCAAGGGCGGCCAGCAGCACGCGCCATGCACCGAACCGGTCGATGACGTCCTGCAAAGGGGGAGGCCCGGGCGGGACCGGGGGTGTCTGGACAAGTTTCATCATATGGATTTTCCGGCCACCATGGGCGGTCCGGACCTTTCGATCGGGGTATGAAAGATCCGGGGTGAACCGGCATGACGGGCATGCAGGATGGACCGGATCAGGAGGTATCAGTTTTTTTGGAAAAAAAACGATCCGGGGCGTCGTGCCGGGATCAGTCGGGGCGCGTCAGCTTCGCGACATGCCGCAGGTAAACGAAGCCGCCGCGCCCGGGAGCGATGTATATGATAGAGTCATGTCATCCCTCCTGCTGGTTCGGGGTTACGTTGCGTGAGCCTTAGCAAATCATGGCGAGTCGGCCAAGAAAAATTTTTGCAAAAAATTTTGGGCGCTCAGTCGGGGACGTTGTCGATTCCCGAACCGCCAAAGGGGTGGCAGCGGGCCAGTCGGCGCAGGGTCAGCCAGCCGCCGCGAAACGCGCCGTGCCGTTCCAGCGCCTCAAGCGCATAGGCCGAACAGGTCGGCTGGAACCGGCAGCTATGGCCGACAATAGGGGAGAAGGTCGCGCGATAGGCCCGGACGGGCAGGGCGAGGATATGAGCAAGGGGGGTCATCTGTGCAGTTTGCGCAGAGCGTCGCGCAGGTCCTGCTGCAAGTCGGGGAAAGGCCGTTTGGCAGTCGCCTCGAATCGGCCGATCAGCACGTAATCCCAGCCGGGGCGGGCAACGTCGGGCAGGACCAGCCGCGCGGCTTCGCGCAGGCGGCGTTTTGCGCGGTTGCGCGCCACGGCATTGCCGACCTTTTTGGAACAAGTAAAGCCGACACGCACCAGCGTGACGTCATCGGCGCGGTTGCGCGCCTGCACCATCATGCTGGCCGTGCCTTGTCGACCCGCACGGGCAGCGGCCAGAAATTCGGCGCGCTTTTGCATCCGCTGGATTTGCGGGGCAGAGCCTGTCTTTGGGCAAAGCGAAACCGCCGGGGGCTTTATCCCCGGATCAGTTTCGGGGGCCTCCGGCGGTGTCATCTCTGGAACGGTCTCGTCTGGCGCTTACGCGCTCAGCGATTTCCGGCCGCGGGCGCGGCGGGCGTTCAGGATCTTGCGGCCGGCTTTGGTGGCCATGCGTGCACGGAACCCGTGGCGGTGCTTGCGCACGAGGTTCGAGGGCTGAAAGGTGCGTTTCGTCATCGCTCCGTCTCCGTCTTTAGGCTGGCCCGGGCGATCGGAGTCGCGGGGGCTGATACATTCGAAGACCGGGCTATAGGCAAGGGTTGGTGATATGTCAAACGGCTAGGGCCGCGATGTTGCAACAAAGTGCGCGAGGCCGGGCGTCGAATGTTACAGTTCCGACTTTGGCGCCCCATTTCGCCTGCTGTGGGGTCACTGTGCATCAATCGCCCGTGAGGCGGCTGTTGTTCCGCGCGGGGTCTGCGCATGTTCTAGGTGTGAATGCAACGACACGACATACGGAAGCCCCATGAGATGTCAGATATGACCCAGACCGAAAGCAAGCCCGGCATTGGCCGGAAACTGCCGCTGATTGCGATAGCGGTGGTCGCAGCCGTGGGGTTTTTCACGCTGCGGGATCATCTGACCTTTGACACTTTGCGCGACAACCGCGAGGCGCTGCTGGCGTTGCGGGACGCGCATTACATCGCGACTGTCGCGGTGTTCATGCTGGCCTATGTGGGAATCGTCGCCTTTTCCCTTCCCGGGGCGACGATCGCGACGCTGACCGGCGGGTTCCTGTTTGCGACCTTTCCGGGGGCGTTGTTCAACATTTCCGCGGCGACGCTGGGGGCGGTTCTGATCTTTCTTGCCGCGCGCTGGGGTCTGGGCGAACGGCTTGCCGCGCGGATGGAGACGGGCGAGGGCGTTGTGAAGCGCATCAAGGATGGAATCGACGAAAATCAGTGGTCGATGCTGTTCCTGATCCGGCTGGTGCCGGCTGTGCCGTTCTTTGTGGCCAACCTTGTGCCGGCCCTTGTGGGGGTGCCTTTGCTGCGCTTTGCCGTGTCGACCTTTGTCGGGATCATTCCGGGGGCGGTGGTTTACACGTCTGTGGGCGCGGGGCTGGGTGAGGTGTTCGCGCGGGGCGAGACGCCCGACCTTGGCATCATCTTCGAGCCGCAGATCCTGTTGCCGATTCTCGGGCTGTGCGCGCTGGCGGCGCTGCCCATACTTCTCAAGGCCGTGCGCGGCAAGAAAGGCCTCTGACCCATGGAACGCATCAAGACGGATATTCTGGTGATCGGTGCCGGGTCAGGGGGCCTTTCGGTGGCGGCGGGGGCGGTGCAGATGGGCGCGTCTGTGGTGCTGCTGGAAGATCACAAGATGGGCGGCGATTGCCTGAACTATGGCTGTGTGCCCAGCAAGGCGCTGATCGCCAGCGGAAAGGCCGCCTGGGGGATGACCCACGCCAGCCAGTTCGGCGTCGCGGATGTGGTGCCGCAGGTGAATTACGCCGCCGCCAAGGACCATGTGCAGGGAGTCATCGACCAGATCGCCCCAGTCGATTCGCAGGAGCGATTCGAGGCACTGGGCGTGCGGGTCATCCGCGAGCGGGGGCGGTTTATCTCTGCGACCGAAGTGCAGGCGGGCGAGCATGTGATCACCGCGCGCCGGGTGGTGATTGCGACGGGGTCTTCGCCCTTTGTGCCGCCGATTCCCGGGCTGGACGGGGTGCCGTATCTGTCCAACGAAACGCTGTGGCAGCTGCGCGAGCGGCCCGAACACCTGCTGATCATCGGAGGCGGCCCTATCGGCATGGAGATGGCGCAGGCGCATCGGCGTCTGGGCAGCAGGGTCACGGTGATCGAAGGCGCAACCGCGCTGGGCAAGGACGATCCGGAAATGACCGGGATCGTGTTGAAACACCTGCGCGGTGAGGGCATCGAGATCGCCGAACATGCCAAGGCCAGGCAAGTGCGCGGCACCGAGGGCGCGATTGAGGTTGAGGTCGAGGATGGCGCGGTGTTTCGCGGCACGCATCTGCTGGTTGCCGTGGGGCGACGCGCGAATACCGATGATCTGGACCTTGGTAAGGCCGGGATCAAGACCACGAAAAGCGGCATTGAGGTGGATGCGAGCCTGAAGACCACCAACAGACAGGTCTACGCCATCGGTGATGTGGCGGGTGGCCTGCAGTTCACCCATGTGGCGGGATATCATGCGGGGATCGTGATCCGCTCGGCGCTGTTCGGGCTGCCGGCCAAGGCCGGTACGTCGCATATCCCCCATGTCACCTACACCGACCCGGAACTGGCGCAGGTGGGGCTGACGGAAGAGCAGGCCAAACAGAAGCACGGTATGAACCTGGAGGTCGTCCGCTTTCACTATGACCACAACGACCGCGCCATTGCCGAACGCAAGACCACGGGCCTTATCAAGGTGATGGTGGTCAAAGGCCGCCCGGTTGGCGCGTCGATTGCCGGGTATCAGGCCGGGGAACTCATCAGCCTCTGGGCGCTTGTGCTGGCCAACAAGCTGAAGATGAAGCATGTTGCGAACATGGTCGCGCCCTATCCCACAATAGGGGAGGTTAACAAACGTGCCGCTGGTTCCTATTTTACACCAAGACTGTTCGAAAGCGATGCGGTCAAGCGTATCGTGGGGTTTGTTCAGCGTTGGCTTCCGTGAAGGATCATAAGTAACCGCTCATGCTCAATACGCTTTCCGGCCGGTTCCTCATACTGACAACGATTTTCGTGATGCTGGCCGAGATCCTGATCTTTGTGCCATCCGTCGCGCGATATCGCGAGGATTACCTGCTGGCACGGCTGGAGCGGTCGCAGATCGCATCGCTGGCGCTGCTGGCGGACGAGGTGATTGACCGGGATCTTGAAGAAGAGCTGTTGCTGAACGCCGGCGTCTTCAACATCGTCCTGCGGCGGGATGAGGCACGCCAGCTGGTTCTGTCCTCGCCGATGCCGGGGGAGATAAGCCAGACCTTTGATCTGCGCAACGCCACGGCGGTTGCCCTGATCCGGGATGCGCTGAACACCCTTCTGACCCCCGAGCCGCAGTTGATTCGGGTGATCGGCAACCCGCTGCGCGATGCCGGGCTGCTGATCGAGATCACCATGGACACCGGCGACCTGCGCATGGCGATGATCGACTATGGGTTGCGTATCCTGCTGCTGTCGGCGGTGATTTCGGTGATCACTGCGTTCATGCTGTTTTTGGCCGTGCGCCGCCTGCTTGTCCGGCCGATCAAGGCGGTCGTCGGGCAAATGCAACGCTATGCCGAAGCCCCCGAGGATGCGCGCCGCATCATCATGCCCACCGCCGGTATCCGCGAGCTGCGCGAGGCCGAAGAGGCGCTGAAATCTCTGGAGACACAGCTGACACAGGCGCTGCGGCAGAAGGAGCGGCTGGCCCAGCTGGGGGGCGCCGTGGCCCGGGTGAGCCACGATCTGCGCAATATCCTGACCTCGGCCCAGTTGTTCACCGACCGGATCGAGATGTCCGAGGACCCCGCCGTCATGCGTATGGCGCCCAAGCTGGTCAATTCCATCGCCCGGGCGGTGTCGCTTTGTGAAACCACGCTGGCCTTTGGCCGCGCCGCAGAGCCCACCCCGGTGATGACGTTGTTTTCGCTGGCCCCGGTGGTCAGCGAGGTCATGGAGGCCGAGCGGCTGGCCATCGGCGACGAGGATGTGAGCCTGTTCGAGGATGTCCCGGCCAACCTGAAGATGCGGGGCGATCCCGAACAGATCTACCGTGCGATTTCCAATCTGGTGCGCAATGCCCGTCAGGCGATCAGCGGTTCCGGCAAGCCGGGCGAAATCTGCGTGTCCGCGCGCACGGAACCCGGCGCCTGGATCATCGAGGTGCTGGACACCGGCCCGGGCCTGCCCCCAAAGGCGCGCGAACACCTGTTCCAGCCGTTTCAGGGCGGTGTACGCAAGGGGGGATCGGGTCTGGGGCTGGCCATCGTGCAAGAGCTGGTGCGCGGCCACGGCGGGACCCTGACCCTGCGCGAGACGGACGGAACGGGATCCTGCTTCGTGATCCGCCTGCCGATGGGGGATGTAGGGTAAAGCCGCAAATTCCTTCGGTTTTGCCCTTGCAAAGGTTTTGCGCAGCGTCTAAATCCCGCTCCAACGCACCCGTAGCTCAGCTGGATAGAGTACTTGACTACGAATCAAGGGGTCAGAGGTTCGAATCCTCTCGGGTGCACCATTTAACCTATTCGGTATTGATTACACACGGGACTAGGGCCGTTTGGCGCTTTGGTCTGAGTGGTGTGGTGCCCTCTACCCCTCGTGCTGTCTTTGCCGGTTCGGGGCCTTTCTGTCGTGCGCCCCTTCCCGAGCGAGCGCCTTCGCCCAAAGCAGTTCCTGTCAGTGGCAGAAGGTAGTTCAAAGGTCAGTCCGGATATCACAATTCAAGTGCATCCTTCTGAAGCCATTCAATAAACGCGGCACTTGATGGTCTGTGTGCACTACGATCAGAAAAGACGGCGTAATAGCTGGCGCCGGTGCTTTGTGCTGGTCCGCATGCCTCTAGTCGGCCGCTTGATAAATCCTGGGACACAAGAATATTCGGCACAAGTGCGACGCCTGCACCTGCGCGTGCGGCCTCAATTATCATGTAGAAATGTTCGAAGACGACGGCCGGTGGCGCGAATTGCAGTTCTTGAGGGGATGCATCAATATAGGCTTTCCACGCGCCGGACCGGGTCGAATGGCCAAGCTTTGTGTTCGTGGGCGTGTCGGGCCGTTTGACGGCGATCATGTATTCTTGGGTCAGCCTTTTGGCAGTCAATGACTGCCAGCCGCCGTGCCCACGGGTGACCACAATATCGAGCGAAGACGGGTCCCATGTGATCGGATCCTTGTGTCCGTCCTGAAATTCGGCGTCGATGTTGACGACACGCAAGGACACATTCGGAAACTTTGCGCAGAAGTCCGGCAGGCGGGGAGCGAGCCAGAAACCGCCCAGCGAGGGCAGGATGCCGACCCGAACGGTGCCGGTCGCCTCATTCCCCAGATCATGGCGCGCGGATTCGATCAGATCGAGCGAGGCGCGCGCGGCTTTTGCGAGCTTAGCGCCTTCGTGGGTGATTGTGATGGAACGCCCGCGCCGCGCGAACAGAACCAGCCCCAGATCCCGTTCAAGCCCCTGTATGCGCCGCGACAACGCGCTTTGCGTCAGACCGAATTCCCGGGCCGCGCGGGTAAAGCTGTTGTGGCGCACAGCTGCTTCGAGCACGGGCAGAGCGGCAAAGATCGCGAGATCGCGGTTGGCGTTTTTCATGCGTTTGACTCATGTATGGATGCGCTGGATTTCGTTTTGCATGCGTGAAATGGAGCGTAACAATCAAACACCCAAGCCCCAAGAGGTTTCTTATATGCATCCGTTTCACCTGGCTTTTCCCGTGACCGACCTGGACGCAACCCGCCATTTTTATGTCGAAAAGCTGGGCTGTGAGCCGGGGCGTGAAAGTGTCGGCCATTGGTTCGATTTCAGCCTTTTCGGCCATCAGATGTCGGCACATCTGCGCACTGACAGTACCGGCACTGCGGTGTCGACTGGCGCCGTCGATGGCGACAGCGTTCCAATCCCGCATTTCGGCGTCATCCTTGATCCGGCGAGTTTTGATGCACTGGCAGAGCGGCTGGCCGCAGATGCGGACACCGATTGGATCTTGCGGCCCAAGCGGCGTCTGGTCGGGCAACCCGGTGAACAGGGAACGATGTTCGTGCGTGATCCGTCGGGGAATGGTCTGGAATTCAAGTCATTCGCTGACCGTGCTTCTATCTTTGCAAGCTAAGGATTGATCATGCAGACGCTGCATATTTCACATGGGAGAGACACAGCCGAGGCGGACCGGTTGGTTGTAGGGCTTGCCCAGCTTGCCCCGGTCTGGCTGAATCGCGCGGCGACCCTGTCAAAGGTCGAGGCCGCGATCGAGCAGGCCGCCGCGGAGGGCTGCCAATTGGTGACCTTTGGCGAGGCGCTGGTGCCCGGGTATCCGTTCTGGATCGAACGGACGGACGGCGCGCGTTTCAATGATGATCGCCAAAAGCGCCACTATGCGCGGTATCTTGATCAGGGCGTGGTGATCGAACGCGGCGATCTGGATGGGGTGAGCGCACTTGCCCGCCAGCATCAGATCGCTGTTTACCTTGGCGTGATGGAGCGTGCGCCGGACCGTGGCGGTCACAGCCTGTATTGCAGCCTTGTCTATATTGATGCGACGGGCACGATCCGCTCGGTTCACCGCAAACTGCATCCGACATACGAGGAACGTCTGGCTTGGGCGCAGGGTGACGGGCACGGCCTGATCGTGCACGATCTTGGGCCGTTCCGGGTTGGTGGGCTGAACTGTTATGAAAACTGGCTGCCCATGGCGCGTGCCGCTCTTTATGTGCAGGGCGAGAGCCTGCATGTCTCTGTCTGGCCGGGTGGTTTACACAACACGCAGGATCTGCCGGCCTTTATAGCCAAGGAAAGCCGCAGCTACGTCATCGCTTGTTCGGGGTTGATGCGGGCGCAGGATTTCCCGCCCGAAACCCCTGATCTTGATCTTATCCTGTCCGATGGGGCGGACGTCATATCGAACGGTGGCTCTACGATTGTTGCGCCTGACGGGAGCTTTCTGATTGAACCCGTGCTGGACAAAGAGGCTTTGATCGTGGCCGAAATCGATGCGGCGATTGTGCGGGGCGAACGACAGAACCTTGATCAGGCGGGCCATTATGCGCGACCCGATGTTCTGCGACTGAAGGTGGATCGTCGGCGTCAGGGGCAGGCTGAGTTCAAGGATTAGGTGACTCCCGGGTGCCCAGATTGGGTTTACTGAAAGCCGGTTCAGGCGTTTCGAATGGAGGTGAGGTGTTTTCTGGCCTCGCTGTATGGATCCCGTGACAGCGGCGTTTGCACCAACGTCTGGCGGATGCGGCATCTTTTTGTGGCAATTTTCTTTTCGATCGTGTGTAGTCTTTGCGATTATTCAGTGCAGGGTTCCCCGAATTTTCCTTGAAGTTCCTGTAGGTTTGTTTGCCGGGGCTTTTCCTGAGACGTATTTGAAGGAGATATTTCATGAAAAGATCACTCACCCTTGGGGCGGTGTCCGTACTGGCGTTCAGCCTGTGCGCGTCTGAGGGCTTTGCCAAATCAGACCCGGTGACGAATTTTTATGTTGAGGTCGCAAAGAAAGGTGTTGAGCAGGCCGTCGCGTTTGGTCTGGGCGAAATCTATGATGCGGGATGCAACACGCCTGACAATCCGGTGAAACTGGATGCCATGTCATCTTTGGGCTGCTCGATTGCGCGTGCCGGTGCAGGCCGGGCCGAAGATGAATTCAAGAACGAGCTGCGCAACGGTCTGGCCGAAATCAAGGAGGTCGTGACCCGGATCGAGAGCCAGGTAACTCAGCTTGGTCAGGGGCAGGCCGAGATCCTGACAGCGCTCGACCGGATTGAAGCTGAGGTTCAGGTGGTGCCGATTGAAACCGTGGCGGAACTTGCGACAAGCGGGATCAACGACGCCTGGGCTGCATTTCTGCCGGTGATGAATGGTACGGAACAGGTAACGCCAGATGAGATGATCGATTTGGCAACCAGAATCGTCAATAGCTACAAGATCGCGGACAAGCTTCGCGCTTTGTCTGGTGCGGTGTCCGAGCCGACGCTTCTTACGAAGGATTCGCTGCTACAGCAGCAGATGAATCTGCTTCTGGTCGGGATGGACAGTGCGACGTCCAACGATCTGGAACTGCCGCATCAATTCTATCAGGGCGTCATGCGCAACATTCTGGTGCAGTATGGTCGTGGCGAGATGATGTATGCTTGGGCCGCGTCAGTGCTGGAGGCGGTCTGTAGCGAAGGCGGTGCCGGATGTGTCAGCTTGCCGGTGAGCCTTGCGAACTTTGAAACGCGATCCAACGCGCAGCGCACAGTGATGCTGCTCCATTACCGCGATATGGTCGAGCGGCTGGTTCTTGCGTACAGCGATCCGAGCAGCACGAACCGCAACTTTCTGCATGATGACGCGAGACAGGTCTTTGCCGAGCTGGATTTCTTTCTGGCGCTGAATCTTGAAAGTCACGGTGGTTTGCGGGGACGTGTCATTTCGGCGGGATCGGCGTTTCAGGGTACTCTGGAAGTATCTGGTGAACCTGCGGCCAGCGAAGTGCCGCGGGATATTCTATCGAGCCGGGATATCGATTGGTGGACCCGTCCGGCTGCAAACAAGCCTTATGACAGGGTGCATTTCGCACCAAGCTGGCGGATTTACGATGTGGTTTTGCAGGCCGAGCCTGACCAGGTGCTACAGGTCACCGAACCCTTGCCCTGGCATAGTGGCGACTTTCAGCTGCTTAATTTCGATACCCGGAACGGGGAGCTTGCCACTGCTGACACGCCACAGGAGGATATCCTGCCTTTTGGGACCTTCACGGCAATCGCGCGGGCCGGGGGATCGTATGCCATGATGTACGAAGCCTGGGCCGTTTTCGGTGAGAGGGATGGTATGAATAACTATGGCACGCGGAGCCAGCCGGCGGTCGCGGCCTTTGCCGAGGGAAATGTGTGGTTCAATCCTAGTCGCATCGGGCAGGAAGGCGCCGCCTACGGTGGCTCCGACGCCAGCTGGATCGTGCGTCGGGCGAGCAATATCACTTTGGTGGATGGCGGGAAAATCACGCTTCACGGAAGGTTCGGCGACGCCGAGGATATCCGCGCCGGGCGCACAAGCTCTCATCGCAATTCCGAGATTCCCCGGGATGCGGCGCTGCACATGCATGTAAATTTCCGCCCCTCGATTCTTAGCAGTTATTCGTCTGTTTCGCTGCACGCCGGAGTATACCTTGCCCGTTCCAGAGGCGAAAATGGGATAACCTGGACGAGCAGCAAGACAATAACGGAACCCGTTCGGGAGACCGTTGAACATAACGGTGAGGGGGTCGTGACAGTGACCTATGCCCCGGGAGAGGTTTTGAGCCCCTCTCTGAGGGCAAGGATGGAATCCAAGATTTATGCCAATGGGTACACGGCCGCGACGAATTACACATTGTTTTCGGGCGTCGCGCCGACCGCGCTATATCTGACACGATAGAGCAGGGTTCTGAAACCTGACGTTGCCGGAAAGGGACCATCTGATGATCACGCTGAATCACAGTGAGGGACGTTTCGGCAGGGCAGGTCACTGGCATTGCTACATGGCGCACAATCCGCTGGGTTCTGCGCCATGGTCCGCGACCGGACAGCGCGTTCCTCAGATGGTGCGTGACAATAATGCGGCCAAGCGGATAGGAATACCTTTATGAAACATGTCCCCAAAGAAACCACCGATGATGCCCTTATTCAGGAATTCCTGAAGAAGGGAGGCGAGGTCAGGCACGGCAAAACCAAGCCTCTTCCAAGCGAGTTGGGACTGAGCAACAATGCCTGGAACAACAAGCTTACCAAAGAAGAAAAGTCCGCGCGCGACAAGAAGTGATCTTGCGGAAGGCCCCCTGACGACAGGGGTATCTTGCACCCAGTCGGCGCAGGCCGGGTGCAGAGCGGGTTCTTCGACCCGGCTCAATCCAGCGTCGGACCGCGCGGGGGCGACGGTGCAGCTGAAGTTGTCACCCCGTCCCGGTTGCTTGCCGTGAGCCTTGGCGATGTGGTTGCCGGTTGTGGTATCAGGCGGATTGTCCGATCCGCTGGTGTTGCCCATGACGTCACTGCCGTAGGTCCCGACAATGACGGTGGTGCCAAGGGGGCTGGCTGTGGCGCCGAGGGCGGATTGTGGCCGTGCGCGTAACCCGCGAAAACAATGAGAATATCCCGCCGGGGCCGGATCAGGCCCAGGCTTTCGCGTCAGGCCGCCGCGCAGGGCACCTGGAGGTGTTGCGGGATGGGGCTGCAGGATCAACACTACAAGGGGAAATTCAGAATCTGCATCTATCTCATGCGTAAATTGGAGAGAAACCTTTACCAATCCCCCCGAAGGCGATAATTCTCGTTAACCATCCACGGGAGAGGATGGGAAGTCGCCGCTAAGGCGACAGTCTAAAGGGAGGAAAAGATGACCAATCAGAACGTTTCGCGTCGCAAAGCGCTTGCCGGCATTGCCGGTCTTGGCGCGGCAGGCCTGGCCGCACCTCATGTTGCGTCGGCCGCGTCGCATGGCACCAACTGGAAGATCCAGACATCGCACACCGGCGGTATCGGTCTTCAGACATTCAAAAACTGGTGCGCCACGATCACCGAAAAGACCGACGGCGAACTTAGCTTTACCCCATTTGGCGCGAATGACGTCGTGGGTGATTTTCAGCTGTACGATGCTGTGAAGAACGGCGTGCTGGACGCGGTGAACCCATTCACCATTTACGCCCAGGGCATCATCCCGGCAGCGACGTTCCTGACGTCCTACCCGCTTGGCCTGCGCAACCCGCATGAATTCGACGTGTTCTACTTCGGTCTCGGCGGGCTGGACATCGCGCGCGAGCTATATGCGGCGCAGGGCATGGTCTTTGTCGGCCCGGTCCACCACGGCCCGAACATCATCCACTCCAAGGTGCCGATCCGCTCGATCGACGATTTCCGCGGTCTCAAGATGCGTATGCCAGGAGGCATGGTTGCCGAAGTGTTCAGCGAAATTGGCGCGGAAACAACTGTTCTGCCCGGTTCGGAAATCTTCCCGGCGCTGGAAAAAGGCACCATCGACGCGGCAGACTATGTGGGTCCGGCGGTGAACTACTCGCTCGGCTTCAGCCAGGTGACCAAGTACATCTCGATGGGGCCTCCGGGATTCATGTCGCTGTACCAGCCGGTCGACATCATGGACATCACAGTGGGCCAGCCGTCCTGGGATGCTTTGTCGCCGCAGATGAAGCAGTTCGTGGAAATGGAAACCCAGTGGTATTCGGCGCACCACCATGCCGAAATCCAGAAGGCCGATCAGGAAGCCTGGGCCAAGTTCGAGGCAGATGGCACCGAAGTCACGCGCCTGACGCAGGACGATGTGGAACTGATGACCGAAGTGGCCGTGCCGATCTGGTTCGACTATGCCAACCGCGACAAGGATGCGGCGCGGGTCTTCAAGATCCAGCTCGACTATATGATGTCCGGCTCGCTTGGTTACGTTACGCCCGAGCAGATCGAAGGTCTGACACTCGATCTTTGATCACACGCGCCGGGCAACCGGTCCCAAAGGCCCGCGCTGAACGCGCGGGCCTCTCACTTGCAAACAATCATCAACACATGAGAGCGGGGGGGTGACATGCCCAGTCTCGATATTTCGCTGCCGCATTGGGCGTATTGGCTGGGGCTGATCGCCTTTCCGCTGATCGCCATGACCTTGTCGCGCAGACCGCGCGCGCAGCGGCGCACCTATGGCCTTGGCCTTGGCTATTTCATTCTGCTGACCGGCGGTATGCTGGGTCTGCACAGGTTTTACGTGAAGAACCTGCTGGGGCTGTTGTTCATCCCCGTCTTTCTGGCCATCCTCTTTGCCAACTCGAACGGTCAGACCGCGCGTTCTGCGGCCTCTGATGCCGACAACGTGGTGCGGGTCGCCGAACGCATTCTTGACCGCGAACAGGAACGCGTTGCCGGAGCCGAGGCCGACCTGCCCAAGATGATTGCCGAGCTTGAGGCCGCCCGCCTGACGGAAGAGGAGGGCTCGTTTGCCCTGCGCCGGGTTGAACGCAATGTCGAACGCGCCCAGCAGCGGGTGAGCGAAGGCAACGAGCGCATCGCAGAGGCGCAGGCCGAGCTTGAAACCGGCCGCCCACTGGCCGCGACCGCACAAAGCGATCTGGCCTATTGGAGCAATGTTGCCAAATACGCCTTTTGGATCTTGCTCGCCGCGATGGCTGTTGATGTGGTGTTGCTGCCTGGCCTGATCAGGCGCGCAAACGCCAATCTGCCGCCCCACGAAGAGATGTCCGAAGCCGAGATCGCCTTGAAAAAGCTCGAAGAATCAGAGCGCAAGGAAGATCACGAATGGGTCTCTTCGGGCTGGACCGGCGGCATTGACCGGCTGTCGCTGTTTGCCGGCGAATTCGTCAGCTACTGGGCCGTGATCGCCGTCTTCGTCTACTATTTCGAGGTGATCACCCGGTACGTCTTCAACTCTCCGACCAATTGGGCGCATGAATCGATGTACCTGATGTTCGGCATGCAATACCTGATCGCCGGGTCCTATGCGATGCTGACGGAAAGCCATGTGCGCGTGGATATCTTCTATGCGCCGATGACCCGCACCAAAAAGGCCTGGGTCGATCTGGCCACCTCCGTCTTTTTCTTCATTTTCGCCGGGACGCTTCTGGGCACCAGCGCGATCTTTGCCATCGACGCCAACGCCGTCGCGACCGGCAATGGTCTCGCCTCGGAATGGGCGCGCGGCAACGTCAGCTTTGGCGAAATGGTGTCGAACTGGAACATGGCGCAATGGACCGACCCCAATATCCGCTGGGGCGAGATAAGCTTTAACGAATGGGAGGTGCCCCTGTGGCCAATGAAATGGGTGATGGTCATCGGTGGACTGCTCCTGGTGCTGCAAGGCATATCGAAACTGGCGCAAGACGTGCGCGCCGTGGTGCGGGGGGCCTGATCCATGGGAATTGAAATCGGAATCGGGCTTCTCACGCTCATCATGTTCGGCTCGCTGCTGGTCCTGCTCATGGCAGGCCTGCCGCTGGCCTTTGTCACCGGCGGTCTTGCCTGCGTCTTTCTGTTTGTTCTGGGCGATGAACGCGCGCTCAACATCGTGCCAAGCCGCATTTTCCCGTTGATGACCAACTACCAGCTCTCTGCCATCCCGTTGTTCATATTCATGGCCTCGATGCTTGAAAGGGCCGGCATCATAAACGAGATGTTCGACGTCATCTACAAACTGCTCGGCGGCGTCAAAGGCGGTCTTGCAGCGGCGACGATCATTGCCTCTACGGTGCTGGCCGCCATGGTCGGCGTCATCGGTGCGGCCGTTGTGACGATGGGCATCATCGCGCTTCCGGCCATGCTCAAGCGTGGCTACGATCCCAAGATTGCGATGGGTTCGATCATGGCGGGCGGCACGCTTGGCATTCTGATCCCACCCTCGATCCTTGCCATCATCTATGCCGTGGTCGCGGAACAGTCGGTGGGCGAATTGTTCATCGGCGCGGTCATCCCCGGCCTCATGCTTTCGGGCATGTATATCGCCTATGTGGTGATCCGCAGCTACATCAACCCCGACCTTGGCCCGCCGATCCCGATCGAAGAACGCATCTCGACCCGCGAAAAGATCGCTTTGATGGGGAATATGGCCGCTCCGACCGCGCTGATCGCCATCGTTCTGGGCGTGATCTTTTCCGGCGTGGCCACCCCGGTCGAGGCGGCAGGCATCGGCACCTTTGGCGCCTTTATCGTCGCCGCCATCCATCGCAAGCTCGACTGGCATACGGTGCGCGAAGCAACCGTGACCACGCTCAAGGCCTCGGCCATGGTGATCTGGATCATGTTCGGCGCGACAATCTTTGTCGGTCTCTACGTGCTGGAAGGTGGTCAGCAGTTCGTTCAGGGCGCGCTGGAATCCACCGGCTTTGGGCCCTGGGGTATCCTCATCATCATGATGATCGTTCTGGTGATCCTGGGCATGTTCCTTGACTGGGTCGGCATCCTGCTGCTTTGCGTGCCGATCTTCGTTCCGATCATCAAATCCCTGGGCGCCGAGGCTTTCGGGCTTGAGACGGCGGATGATCTGGTTCTGTGGTTTGGCGTGCTCTATCTTGTGAACATGCAGATGAGCTTTCTTTCGCCACCCTTCGGCTATGCGCTGTTCTATCTGCGCGGGGTCGCCCCGGCTGAAATCCCGATGTCGGATATCTTCAAATCCGCTCTGCCTTTCCTGTTCTTGCAGGTTGTCGGACTGCTGCTCTGCATCTTCTTCCCGCAGATCATCACCTGGCTGCCAAGGCTGGTTTACGGCTGATCCCGACAAAGACGGGCACTCTGCTGGCCAGTGGTGGCCTTGAAATCAGGCGGGGAAACGCGTCTACGTCCCGGAACATCCGCTCTCTTTCCCAGAGGGCGGATGTTTTTGTTGAAGACGGGGCCGCGAATGCGTTTGTCGGGCTTGGTTACTTTGGTGGTGTGAGCTGCCTGCCTGTCTGCCGATCGGTTCACGCTTTCCCATGCCGCTGGACGTCGCAGGACCTTTGCGAGACATGCTTCTGGGAATGTCGGCTCACGTGTTCAGGCTCGGGAGCGGCCATGCCGCTATACCGTATGCATATTGATGTTTTTGACCTGCCATATGGTGCGCTTGGCGGGATATGTCAGAATTTACGGGCATATTGCCAAATCGGTGCAAATCGCGCCCAGCGGTGTCACCATCACATTGGCTTATGGCCCCATTGGTTTTTCGTTTTTCCATAGCCTTTGGGTTTCAGCCTAGGTTGTCGGCAACGGCACTGTGGACGCGCGTTGCCACACACCGACAGCGAAAGAGCAATCTGTGGCCAAACATATCATTTGCATAACCAAGAACGGCACGAACCCGGCCTATGAAGGTGCCCGGATCGGCGCGCGGCGGATTGCCGAGGCAGCAGGCTATCGCATCTCATCAGTCTACCCCGAAACCCCCGACGATCCGCAGGAGCAATCCGCGCTTTTGCAGGCGGCGTTGGATCAGGGGCCCGATGCGGTGATGATCGCCCCGGCGGACCCGGCCGCACTTGATCCAATTCTGGCGCAGGCGCGCGCGGCGGGCCTGCCGGTGGTGTCCTTTGTCAGCCGGTCCGCTGCCCTTGCCCCCGACTGTTTCGTGACCTCGGACAACCGCGCGCTGGCGGAAACAATCGCCGGGCATTTGATCGACCACATCGGCGGCACCGGGCGTCTGGCCATCATCGAGGGCAACCCGGCGTCCGAAACCAGCGCGCCGCGCACTGACGGATTTCTGGCGGCCATCGCAGCCGCGCCCGGGATCACGCTGGCCGCGCAGGCCACAGGGTTTTACCAGCGCGACCCGGCGGCGCAGGCGATGGCCGATATCCTGTCGGGGACAGATGACCTGCAGGGCGTACTGGTCGCAAATGATTTCATGGCCCTTGGCGTTATCGACGCATTGCACGCGGCGGGACGCAGGATGCCCGTGGTCAGCGTCAACGCCATGCCGCAGGCCATCGCGGCGCTCTTGTCCGGTGACCTGCTGGCCACGGCGGCCTTTGATGCGATGAAAATCGCCTGCGCCGCGACAATGGCCACCATCCGCCTGCTCGAAGGCCAGCCCGTCCCGCGGGACATCACTCTGCCGGTCGACATCGTGACGGCGGCCAACTGCGCGCCCTGGAACAAGGGCTATGAGGAACGACCGCTGCCCGATTGGGCAGAGGTCACTGGCGGCTAAGGGGGAGAGCCGCAAGACGACAAATTAAAAACAAGGGAGGAGACGACAATGAAACTCAGCAAAAAGATCATGGCCGCCACAGTGGCGATTGTCATGGCAACCAGTGCACAGGCGCAGGATACCCGCGATTTCCTGATCGCGACCGCAGGGACAGGCGGATCGTTCTATCCGGTCGGCGTGGGGATCGCGACGCTGGTCAAGCTCAAGCTTGGCACCCGGCCAGAGGACAAGATCAACCTGTCGGCGCTGACATCGCAGGGGTCTTTCGACAACGTCAACATCCTGTCCGACGGGCGTGCGGATTTCGGGATCATTCAGTCGCTGATGACCGATTTCGGCTATCACGGAACAAACGATTTCGAAGGCAAGGCCAAGACGAACCTGCGCGCCGTGACCGCGCTGATGTTCAACACCAACCAGTTCATCACCTTCAAGGAAAACGCGCCCACCGGGACGATTTCGGATATTCTGGCGATGGAGGGCGACAAGGTTGTCCTTGGGGCCAAGAATTCCGGCGGGCTGCTGGAATACCGCATGTTCATCCAGAAGCTGGGCGCCGACAAGGGCGAGGGTTTCTTTGACGAAAGCTATATGGGGTTCCGCCAGCGCGCCGAGGCGCTGATCAACGGCAACCTCGACGGCATCAACCTGACTTCGGGGGTTCCCAATTCGTCAGTGACGCTGGCGCTGTCGAGTCTGGGCGACAAGGTGCAACTGCTTGGTTTTACGCCCGAACAGGTCGCCACGGTGACCGACGGCACCGTCTGGGGGCCCTTTACCATCCCCGCGGGAACCTATCCCGGTCAGGACAACCCGGTCGAAACCGTCGCGCAGCCCAACCTGCTGGTCGCCACCGCCGACACACCCGAAGATGTGGTCTATGAGGTGGTCAAGACGATGTATGAAAACCTGCCGTTTCTGCGCAGCGTGCACGGGTCGCTAAACGATCTGACGCCCGAGAACGCGATCAAGGGGGTCACGGTGCCACTGCATCCCGGCGCCATACGCTACTACGAAGAGATCGGCATGACCGTGCCTGATCATCTGAAACCTTCCTGAGCGGAGCCCGGTACAGAGCATGACAACCGACCTGTCGCCGGGCGCGGACGGGCAAGGCGGCGCTGCCGCCTTTTCCCGCCCGCTCGCCTATGCCATCGGGGCGGTCGCGATCGTCACAGCGGCCGTACATCTTTATTACAACTCGATCGGCCTGATATCCGAGCTGAGCTTTGCCGCGCTGCATTTCGGCTCTTTCGGGCTGATGTGCGCGCTGATCTATCCTGCACGCAAGGGCCGGAGCCGTGGCGCCATGGCTCTGGCAATCGACGCGGCGCTGGGTCTGATTGCGCTGTTCTGCGGGGTCTATTTCCTGTTCTCGGAAGATGCCTATTGGGCGCGGGGCGGGCATATGTCGGGCCTCGATATGGCCGTTGCGCTGGCATCAATCCTTCTGGCGCTGGAATTCCTGCGCCGGACCATGGGCATATTCATTCCCATCCTGATCCTGTTCGCGCTCAGCTATGCGGCCTTCTGGGGGCAGCATATATCCGGCGTGTTCCGCTTTCCTGGCATCTCGGTCGAAGAGCTGATCGCCCGGGCCTATTTCGTCAATCTGGGTCTGTTCGGCGATATTGCACAGATATCAATGACCTATGTGTTCATGTTCGTGCTGTTCGGCAGCTTTCTGGTGAAATCCGGGGCGTCGGACTTTATCATCGATCTGTCCCGCGCCCTTGCGCGCCGGACCATCGGCGGTGCGGGGATTGTCGCTGTTCTGGGATCGGCGATGATGGGCTCGATCTCGGGGTCTGCCGTCGCCAATATCGTGACGACCGGTGTTGTGACCATCCCGCTGATGAAACGCTCTGGCTACAAGGCGACCTTTGCGGCGGCGGTTGAAACGGCGGCCTCGACAGGCGGGCCATTGCTGCCGCCGATCATGGGGGCAGGGGCCTTTGTGATGGCGAGCTATACGCAGATTTCCTATCTGACCATCACGGCGATGGCGGTGCTGCCTGCGCTGCTTTATTTCCTGTCCGTGATCTACCTGATCCGGATGCAGGCGCTGAAGGACGGCCAGACCCCGTTCGTGGATGAAGAAGCACGTTCCATCGGGCAGGTGCTGCGCGAAGGCGGGCTGACGTTGGCGCCGTTGATCATCCTGATCGCCCTGCTGGTTGTGGGATATACCGCGACCTATGCGGCGGCGGGGGCGATCCTGGCCACCGTGGTCTTTTCCTGGCTGACGCCGAACAAAATGGGCCCGGCTGCGATTGCCGAAGCCGTGATCGACGGGGTGAAAAACGCGACGCCCACGGCGATCCTGCTGATCAGCATCGGGTTGCTGGTCGGTGTGCTGGGCACCACCGGCTTTGGTCCGACCTTTTCGCTGATGATCATCCAGTGGTCCGGCGGCAGTCTGATCGTGATGTTGCTGCTTGTGACGCTGGTGTCGCTGTTGCTGGGTATGGGGCTGCCGGTGACGGCGGCCTATATCGTGCTGGCAACGATTTCGGCACCGTCGCTGGCCGATCTTATCACCACGTCGAACATGGTCACGGCGCTGACCTCGGGACAAGTCCCGGAAACGGTGACGATGATGCTGAGCCTTGTCGATCCCGGTATTGCCGAGCGTCTGGCCGCGGGCCTGAGCGAGGTCGAAGCCTACCGCCTGCTGGCCGAAATGCCGGTGGAGCTGCGCGCGGCCCTGCGCCCCGAGATCCTGAGCACCGAGGTGATGACGGCGTCGCTTCTTGCGGCGCATATGATCATCTTCTGGGTTTCGCAGGACAGCAACGTGACGCCGCCGGTCTGCCTGCCGGCCTTTGTCGCCGCCGCCATTGCCAAAAGCCCGCCGATGGCCACGGGGTTCGCCGCGTTCCGGCTGTGCAAGGCGCTGTACATCATCCCGCTGCTGTTTGCCTTTACCCCGTTGCTCAGCGGTGACTGGGCACAGATGCTGATGGTCTTTGTTCCGGCGATGTTCGGACTGCACGCGTTAAGCGCGGCAATGTCGGGCATGTTGGAAACACGTCTGGGCGTGATCGGACGGTTTGCAGCGGCGGGGTTCGGCGCGCTATTGCTTTGGCCCATTGCTCCGGGCATCAAGGCGGCGGCGCTGCTGGTCTATGTCGTCTGGGTCGCGTTTGACTGGCGCCAGAGACGGGTCACCGCCAAAGATCCGACCCTGAAAGAAAGCGCCGCCAGCCTGTGAACGTGACACCTGCCACTGCCGACAGCACGCGACCGCCTGCCATCGGTCTGTCCGCGCTGCTTTTCACCGTGGCGGCGGTGCTGGCAACTTTGGGTGCCTTGTCGGGCTGGGTGCCGCTGACCGTTATGGCGGCGCTGGCGCTGAGCGTCTTTGTGGTGCTGGAGTTCGCACGCATCCGCCGCGCCCAGCAGATTGCCGCGACCGTGCTTGTGGGCATTGCCATCGTCGTGGCGCTGGTCTGGGGCAGCGTGCCAGAGGTGCTGTTCAATGGCGTCGTCCGGACGCTGCCGTTTCTGTTGGTGTTTGCCGCCATCGGCTGGTTGCGGGCGGCGGCATTGGAAAGCCCGTCGGTCATCGCGTTGCGGGATGCGCTGGGGCGGATGGGATCGGGACGGCGCTTTGCGGCCTTTACCCTGTCAGCGCATGGTATGGGGGCTGCCTTCAATCTGGCCGGAATCGGGTTGCTGGTGCCAATGTTGGACGGCGCGCGCTATGAACCCCGCGAAGACATGCGCCTGCGCTGCGGGATCATGTGGGGGTTTGCCGCCGCGACCTGCTGGTCGCCCTTCTATGTCGGCACGGCGGCAGTGCTTTCGTCGCTGCCGGTGCTGCGCTGGTCGCAGGTCGTGCCCTACGGGTTGATGATTGCCGTCGGATTCCTGATCTATGCGCTGGCCTATGACCGTTTTGTGCGGCGACGCGGCGTGATCGAGCCGCCCCGCGACACCGCGCCTCTGGGCCTTTTGCGCCCCGTGGGGCGGCTGATCGTTGCCATCGCTGTGCTTTTCACAATGACGCTGGGGCTGGTCGAAGGATTGCACCTTGGGCTGACCACGGCGATTGCGCTGTCCGCGCCGACCTATGCGTTGGGGTGGTTATTGTTGATCTATCGCGGCACGGGCGGCGGACGGATGCGCAGGATCGCGACCGGAGTCGTGGGCGGCTATGCCAGCATGCGCACGGAAACCACGCTGTTCGTCAGCGCCAATATCTTTGGCGCGGCGATTTCGGCGGCGCTGCCTGCCGGGGGTGGCTTTGCCAACAGCCTGCCGGGGCTGAGCGGTGTGTTTTTCGTCGATGCCACCCTGATGATCTGGGGGTACCTTACGATCTGCGCGCTTGGCATTCATCCCATCGTGCTGCTGGTGGTCTTTACCTCGGCCGTTGACCCGACCCGTCTGAATGTCCCGCTGCCGCTGCTTGGGGCGGTGATGATGGCGCTCTGGGGCATGGGCACTTCGGTTTCGCCGCTGTCCGGAACAACGCTGTTCATGTCGCAGATGTCGCGCGCCTCATCCTTTGAAATCGCGTGGCGCTGGAACGGGTGGTTCTATGTTCTTGGTGCGCTTTGGCTGGCCGCTGTCCTGACACTGGCATCGTGACAGCGGCCAGGCCGGATTACACCAGCCCGCCGTTCGGCTGGACGATCTGCCCATGCACCCAGGACGCGCGATCCGAGGCCAGAAAGCTGACAACCTCGGCGACTTCCTCGGGTTTTCCCACGCGGTTGAACGGGCTGAGGGAGGCCGAGCGCTGGAGCGCGGCTTCGTCCTTGCCCGAGCGGAACAGATCGGTGTCGACCGGGCCGGGGGCCACGCCGTTTACCCGCACGCCACGTCCGGCGAGTTCCTTGGACATCGACCGCAGCAGGCATTCCACCGCCGCCTTGGTTGCGGAATAGGGGCCGACACCCGGCACCGCGACCCGCACGAGCGAGGTTGTCAGACCGATGATCGTCCCGCCATCCGCCACGTTCGCCGCAGCTGCGCGCAACACGTGAAAGGCACCAACGATGTTGACCTCGACCAGATCGCGGAAACTGTCGTCGGGAAACTGCGCGATGGGGCCGGGGGGGACGTTGATCCCGGCATTGGCGACAACGCAATCGGGGGCGCGGCCGACCGCGGCAAACACCGCCGCGACATCGTCCGCGTTGCGGATATCGGCCTTGTGCAGGGTGATGGTTGCGCCGTTGGGGGCAGTGGGCGCTGCGGGCGCCTTGCTGGTGTAGGTCAGCGCGACGTCGAACCCGTCGCGGGTCAGCGCCTGAACGATGGCCGCGCCGATGCCGCGCGATCCCCCGAATACGATGGCTGTCTTGCGTGTCATGTAATGTCCTTTCCTGCGGCCGGTTGGGCCGGGTCATGTGGTGATGGTGATGATGCGCTGTTCGGTCATCTCTTCGACCGCGTATTTCGGACCCTCGCGGCCAAAACCGCTGTCCTTGGTGCCGCCATAAGGCATGAGATCGACGCGCGAACTGGATGTTTCGTTGATATGCACCCCGCCCACATCAAGCCTGCGGGCAAAGTCGAACGCCTGATCGAGCCGGTTGGTGAAGACGCCCGTCGCCAGACCATAGGGCGTGGCATTGATCATGCCGATCGCCTCGTCGATGGTGTCGAAGGGGATGAGGCAGAGCACCGGGCCAAAGACCTCTTCCCTCACGACGCGCATGTCGGGGGTAACATCGCTCAGCAGTGTGGGTGGCACCACCGCGCCGTTGCGCGCCCCGCCGACAAGCCGTGTGGCACCGGCGTCCATAGCCTCGTCGATCCAGGTCTCGACCCGGCGGGCCGACTCTTCACTGATCAGCGGACCGGTCAGAACGCCGTCCTGCGCGGGGTCGCCGAAACGGACCGCGCGAACCTCTTTGACAAGCCGCGCCTGTGTTTCAGCCAGCCGCGACCGGTGCACCAGCGCGCATTGGACCGATGTGCAGACCTGCCCCGCTTTGCGGTAGGACGCGCCGACGATACGGGGCAGCGCTCGGTCAAGATCGCCGTCATCGCAAAGCACGGTAAAGGCGATAGAGCCCAGTTCCATCTGCGTGCGCCGCAAACCGGCGGCGGATTGGATCGCGCGGCCCACCCCGGTCGAGCCGGTAAAGGCGATGAAACGGATGCGCGGATCGGCGATGGCCGCCTGTGTGATCGCGCTGCCGCCCAGCAGGACGGACAGGAACCCCGGCGGCATTCCCGCCTCGGTCAGCAGTTCGGCCAGCTTGAGCGTGGTCAGCGGCGTGGCACTTGCCGGTTTCACGATCACCGCGTTTCCGGCGGCAAAGGCCGGGGCGATCTTGTGTGTGACGGTGTTGAGGGGCGAATTGAACGGTGTCACGGCCAGAACCACACCCAAAGGCACGCGCAGGGTAAAGGCCATACGCCGCGACTGGCCGGGGGCGCCGCTGATCGGCACGATTTCACCGCGCAGTCCGCGGGCCTCTTCGGCCGACAAGCGCAGCGTCTGCAGACAGCGGTTGACCTCGCCGCGCGCGTCGGCGGCGGTAAAGCCGGATTCAGCCATGATCACATGTGCCACTTCTGCGGCACGTTCGGCGATCAGCCGTGCCGCGCGATCAAGGATTTCGCCCCGTTCGTGCGGTCCGGGCGCACCAGCCTGAAAGGCGGCATCGGCCCTGTCGATCATCCGTTCCAGCTGTGCCGGGCCGGCCTCTTGCCCGGTCGAGACGGGGGTCAGATGATATTTGTCCAGCACCTCGAAGGCCGGACCCTGGCCGGGTTCGGATTGGCCTGCGATCATCGGCATGAGATCGGGCAGCGTCATGGTATCGGGGTCACTACTCATGGCATTTCCTTCGTCACAGCCAGAGGATTTTCTTGCGGTAATCCAGATCATGCAAAAGTGCTGCGGCAGGGCCTTCGTGAAAGACCGCTCCCTGCTCCATCGCATAAACCCGGTCCGCAAGTGCGAGTACGAGGTCGAGATTGTGTTCGACGATGATCACCGGCACCTCGACTCGCAGCTGGTCGAGCACGCGAAACAGGTCTTCGATCACCGCAGGGGCCAGCCCTTCGAACGGTTCATCCAGAAGGAGAAGCCGCACATCCGCCGATAGCGCGCGGGCGATGGCCAGCATCTGTTGTTCCCCGCCAGACAGGAAATCGGCGTGAGAATCGATGCGTTCGGCCAGACGCGGGAAGAATTCGAAGATCCGGTCTTCGGTCCAGTAGACGCCACCCTGACCCTGTGGGCGGGCCAGCCGACCAAGGGCAAGGTTGTCACGCACGGTCATGCCCGAAAACAGCCCGCGACCCTGCGGCACATAGCCGATACCGGCGCGGGCAATGTCGGGCGCGCCTAGGCCAAGGATATCCTGCCCGGCAAAGTCGATGCTGCCGCCGCGCGGTTTCACCAACCCCGAGAGGGACTTGAGAAAGGTGGATTTGCCCGCGCCATTGCGCCCGAGCAAGGCGACGATCTCGCCCTCGCGGACCTCAAGCGCGGCGCCGTTCAGGATGTGGCTTTTGCCGTAATAGCTGTGCAGACCTTCGACCCTCAGCACGACAGGGCCGACGGCATCCTGTGCGCCCTTGCCCGAGGTGACGGTCGGGGTGCCGGTGCCGGTATAGATTTCCTGCACGCGGCGATCACTGCGGATGGTTTCGGGCGTGCCCGACAGCAGCACCGCGCCGTCGTTCATCACCGTGACCACGTCCGAAAACCCAAGAATGCGGTCGATGTCATGTTCGACGATCAGCACCGGAATATACTGCGCCATTGTGGTGACGAGCTTTGACACACGTTCGCGTTCAGCTGCGGCAAGACCGGCAAGCGGTTCGTCCAGCAGCAGCATCTGTGGCTTGGTCGCCAGCGCGATGCCCAGATCGACCAGACGCTGGCCGCCATAGCTCAGATCGGCGCCGTTGGTGTCTTCGATCCCCTCAAGCCCCAGAAATCGGATCAGCTCGGCAGTCTCGGCGTTGATGTCGTCAAAGCTGTCGATGTCGCGCCAGAAGTTGAAGCGTCCCGGATGTTTGGCCTGAAACGAAAGGCGCAGGTTTTCCCGGATCGAGATCTGTTCGAAAAGGCTGGTGATCTGGAACGAACGTGCAAGGCCCGCCTGACTGATCGCATCCGGCGACAGCCCGGCAATAGGCTGGCCCATCAGTTCGATGCTGCCGCCTGTGGGCGTATGTCCGCCCGAGATCAGGTTGAACAGCGTGGTCTTGCCCGCTCCATTCGGTCCGATCAGCGCGTGGATCTGTCCGGGTGATACCGCCACATCCGCTTCGCGCACCGCCTTGATGCCACCAAAGTTCTTGGACACGCCGCGCGCCACCAGCACTTTGCTGCGCGACGAGGGTTCTGGCCGCAGCGACACGGGCAGGTCGAGGCCCTGGTAAATCTTGCGATTGCTCATCGCGGCGTTGGTATCGGGCGGAGGGTTCAGCCGGTGCCGGACCTTTTCGACGATGCCGATGATGCCGCCGGGCAGGTACATCACGAAGGCCACGAACACGAGGCCGAACCAGAACAGCCAGTCCGAAGTCCAGATCGACAGCACCTCGCGGAAGAGCACGAAGAACAGCACGCCAACAGCAGGTCCGAGGATTGAACCGCGCATCCCGCCGATGACCACCATGGCCAGCAATTCGCCGGAAAACTCGATCGAGGTGCTTTCTGCGGTGACGATGTAGTGCTGGAACCCCGACAGGATGCCGCCAAGCCCCGTGACCAAGGCGGACAGCACGAAAACTGCCAGCTTGTAGCGCTGCACGGGATAGCCCTGAAACTCGGCACGGGTCTGGTTTTCGCGGATCGCAACCAGCACGTGGCCGAAAGGCGAACGCACGACGCGGATCAGCAGATAAAGCACCGCCAATCCGAGGGCGGCAGTGAAGTAGTAGTAGGTGAGGTTGTCGCTCAGATCGATTGGCAAGGCCGTGGCGCGGTTGAACCCGCCCAGCCCGTCTTCGCCGCCGGTCACGGCTGTCCAGCGGAAGGCGATGGAAAAGGTCAGCGCCGACAGGGCCAGCGTCATCAGCGCGAAATAGACCCCGCGCCGCCGCAGGATCAGCGCGCCGATAATCAGCGACAACAGGCCAACGAAAATCAGCCCGGTCAGGATTGGCAAAAGGATCTGTCCAGCGAACAGATGCTTTTGTGCAAGGGCCGCTACATAGGCGCCGATGCCGAACCAGACGCCGTGCCCAAAGGACACAAGGCCCGTGTAGCCCATCATCATGTTCAGCCCGAGTGCCGCGATCATCAGCACGACGATCTGCGTGGCGGTCGAACTGGTCAGGCCGACCAACGGCACGGCAAAGGGCAGCAGTATGAGCACGGCTGCCGCGCCGATAAGGGTAGGGAGTGTGCGCATCGTTCAGGACTCGAATTTCTGGATGGATTCGCCTAGCAGGCCGCGCGGGCGCAGGAGCAGGACAAGGAACATCAGGACATACATTGAGGCTTCGGAGGCGGCGGGCAGAAAGAACACAGTCACGCCCCGGGTCACGCCTACAAGCATCGCGGCAAGGACGACGCCCCAGAAACTGCCCAGCCCGCCGATGATGACGACGACAAAGGCGATGGTCAGGATTTCGGAGCCCATTGCCGGGTGCACCGTGGTGATCGGCGCGAACATCGCCCCGCCCAGGGCGGCCAGACCGACGCCCAGCATGACGACCGTGGTCATGTAGGGCTGTAACCGGATGCCAAGGGCGGCAACCATATCCGGGTCCTGAATGCCCGCGCGCACCACGCGGCCGAACGACGTCTTGTTCAGCAGCAGCCAGACCCCGACCAGCAGGCAGATGATGACAACCAGCATCAGCAGGCGGTACTTGGAAAACAGCATCCCGCCAAAGATCAGGGCGCCGCGCACTTCGGACGGCAGGCTCGCGGCCAGCGGAGCCGAACCCCAGATCATGCGAATGGCTTGCTCCATGACCAGCGCCAGCCCGAAGGTGACAAGCAGCGACAGGATCGGATCTTCGTCATAGAACCGGCGCAGGATGAAACGTTCGAACGCGATCCCCAGTATCGCCACGAGTATGGGCGATACGATTACAGCGCCGGTGAACCCCAGCGTGCCTGAGACCTGCACAAAGACATAGGCCCCCAGCGCATAGAACGCGCCATGCGACAGGTTCACGATGCCGCCGACGCTGAAGATCAGCGACAGCCCCAAAGCGATCAGTAGATAATAGCCGCCAAGAACAAGGCCGTTGACGACCTGTTCCAGCAAAAACACGATTTGCATGTGAATCCCTGTGGTGATGTCCGGCGCGCCCCGGTTGGGCGCGCCGCAATGGTCAAGTTCAGATCTTGCAGGCGCCGCCCTCGGTTGACGGGTAGATCGATTCCAGCGGCTCGTCGCTTGCAGGGACCGGGCCTGTCAGTTCAAGCATATCGTGCACATCGTCGTATGTGCCCTCGTCCTTGACCTTGAAGGCATAGGCCTCTTGCACCAGCTGATGATCCTCGGCGCGGAAATAGGCCGGGCGGTTCTTCATGATGTCGAATTCGGCGCCGGATTCGAAATACTCGATCAGGTCGGGCGTCGCCGCGCCGCCGGTTTCGGACATGCCCTTGGCCGCGATCTGCATGGCGATATACGAAATCCATGCGTGGTTTTCGGGGATCTTGTCGTATTTGGTCTGGAACCGCTGGACAAAGGACTTGCTGTCGGGTGTGTCGAGCGTGTGCAGCCAGACCGTCGGCCATGTCCCCGTCAGGTTCCCGGCACCCGCCGCCCAGGCGTCAGCAGTGTTGAGATTGAAGCCCACCATCGGGTAGGGCAGGCCGAATTCCGCATATTGCTTGACGAAATTCGTGACCTGGTTGCCGGCAAGGTTGAGGCAGACAATGTCAGGGTTTGCCTGACGGATCTTCAGGATGAATGGGCTGAAGTCGGTCACATCCGTCGCGATCAGCTCGTCCCCGATCAGTTCGGCATTGTTGACGTCAAAGAAGTTCTTGGCCGCCACCAGAAGGTCATGGCCAAAGACGTAGTCGGCCGTCAGCGTAAAGAACTTCTTGCCTGCGATGTCTTCTTCCTGCTTGAGGGCGGTGCCTACTGCGTTGACCATCACCGTGTTCGGGATATCAGTGCAGAACATGTATTTCGAACAGCGATCACCGCGCAGAACGTCCGACCGTGGACCAACCGCGATGAACAGCTTTTCATTGCGCGCGGCCACTTCGGAAATCGCCAGCGAGGTGGCGGAACTGATCTCGCCCAGGATGAAATCCGCACCGTCACGTTCCAGCATCCGCTGTGCTTTGGTCGCGCCGTTTTCGGGGTTGATCGAATCCTCGCTCATCAACTCGATCATGCGGCCGTTGATGCCGCCTGCTGCGTTGATCTCTTCGGCGGCAAGGCTTGCGCCCTCGACCGCCCAGCCACCCAGCGTGCCCAGAAATCCGGTCATCGGCGTCAGGTGGCCGATCCGGATCGGCCCGCTTTGGGCGCGCACCAGCGCCGGTGCGCCAAGGGTCGCAGCCGCAAGGGTGCCGGTGGCCAGTAGCAGCGCGCGTCTGCGTGAAAGTGTTGTGCCGGGCTGTTTTGGCGCCGGTCGCTTTTGATATGTCACGGTAATCCTCCCAGATTGGCAAAGCCGTTGCCGGCCACGCAGGGACCAGTGTAGCCGGCGGAAAATTCTTGAAATAATAGGGAATTCGGAACAGCATATAAGCTGGACTTATGCCTTTGGCCGGCGTTAACCTTTTGCCTATGGATATACGTCAGCTTCGCTATTTCGTGCGCATCGTTGAACTCGGGAGCCTGTCAAAAGCCTCGCGATCGCTGCATATTGCGCAACCTGCGCTAAGCCAGCAGGTGGCCAAGCTTGAGGATGAAGTCGGCAAGCCGCTTCTGGTACGATCCTCCAAGGGGGTGACGGCCAACGAGACGGGGCAGGCGCTTTATCATCATGCGCGGTTGATCTTGCGGCAATTCGAACAGGCGATGACCATTGCGCGTTCGGACAATGGCGAAATCACCGGTGTCGCCTCGATCGGGCTACCCGCGACGACCGTGGCGGCGGTGGGCCTGCCGCTGGTCAAGCGTGTGCGCGCCAAGTATCCCGGTATTTCGATCAATGTGGTCGAGGCGATGAGCGGCCATATTGACCACCTGATCCGTCAGAACCGGCTGGATCTCGCTGTGCTTTTCACCCGAGATCTGCCCGCAGACCTGTCGGTCGAGGCGCTGATGGTCGAAGAACTGTTCCTGATCCTGCCCGCCGACAGCGCAATTCTGCCCGGTCGGACAGAGTTGACGATGGCCGAAATGTCGGGTGTTCCGCTGATCCTGCCGACGTCCGATCACGGTCTGCGTAAGCGGATCGAGGCGGAATTCGAAAGCCGCGCGCTTAGCCCACATGTGGTGGCCGAGATCGATTCACTGTCATTGCTGATGAACTGCGTGCACGATCACATCGGGGCGACGATCAAGCCGATGGGTGCGATCATTCAGGAATGCCAGCGGGGGCGGCAGTATCGCTGCCTGCGGGTCAGCGATGCGCAGTTGCGCCGGTCAAACTACCTCTATTCGCTGCCCCCCGAGGCACTGAGCTTTGCCGCGACGGCGGTCGCGCATGAGCTGCGCATCGTGGTGGATGACCTTGTGGCGAGCAACACCTGGGAAGGTTTCCTGCCCCGCCCGGAACAGACGCAGCGCGAACGGAGCGACGCGCTGGTCTGAAATTCCGGCGGTTTATTCGTCCTTCACCGGTGTCGTCGCGACGATAAAGGTCAGATCCCCCAACCCGCTGTTCTGGATCGCGTGCCATGTGCCCGGCGCGATGAAAATCACGTCGTTCGCCCGCACCACACGGGTTTCGTCCCCGATCTCCATCAGGCCTTCGCCCGCGAGGATGTGATAGACCTGTTCCTGCACCTTGTGGACGTGGCGTTCGACATACCCCATCGGCTGATAGGTCGAAATGCGATAGTCGATCAGCTGCGATCCGGTCGTTTCGGGCGCAACCAGCGCCTTGGACAGAGCCGAGCGGAAATGGCCCGGGTACTGCTGCCACGGTTCTTCGGCGATATTGCGGATGACGCTTTTGCGTTCAGGCATTTCCGTGTCTCCCTTCATGGCCGCCACGGCGTGCCAAAAGCAGGTTCCTTGTATTGCAGTGGCGGCAATTCCCATGTGCCCGTGGGCGGCGGGCGCACGTCCGCATCCACATGCACGTCGATCAGCGCGGGGCGGTTCGACGCCACGGCGGTTTCCAGCACCCCGGCAAAATCGCGGCTGTCGGTGACGGTATAACCGTCAACACCCGCCGCCCGTGCCCATGCCGCGAAATCGGGGTTGTAGGGCGTCTTGTTATCACCGGCATAGAAGGCCGTGCCGTATTCGCGGCCTTCGAAATAACCGTATTGCAGGTCGCGGATCGCGCCCCAGGCAAAGTTGTTCCAGACCACCCAGACCACCGGGATATTGTATTCGACGGCGGTGCACAGCACATGCGGCACCATGGTGAACCCGCCATCGCCGCAGATCGACACGCAGGGCCGGTGCGGTGCGGCCAGTTTCGCGCCCAGAATCGATGACGGGCCGAACCCCATGCCGGAATAGCCCCAGGTGTTCAGCATGCTCTGCGGTCTGCGGGCCTTCCAGAACTGCATGTACCAGTTGTGGTGCACACCTGAATCCAGCGACAGGATCGTATCCTCGGGCAGAACCCTCTGGCAGTCCTCGACGATGCGGAAGGGCGAGATGGGCGAGACGTGCTGACCCCAGTTGGGCGCAAGGAACTTTTCCCACTCGGCGCGCCACCGGGCGATGTCGTCCAGCCAACCGGCATAACGGGGCTGAAGCGCGCCCTTCGACTCGACCGCGGCCAGCATCTGGCGCAGAAAGGCGCGGGCATCGGCGAGCACGGCCAGGTCGGGCGGATAGTTACGGCCCAATTCGCTGTGATCAAGATCGACATGCACCAGTTTCGTCTGCGGGAAATTCCAGGAATAGCCCGGTTTCCAGGACGATGCCGAACGGTCGTCGAACCGCGCCCCGATGGCCAGTACCAGATCCGAATGCCGACCGGCCTGATTGGCCTGATAAGCACCGTTTCGCCCGATAAAGCCCAGCGACAGCGGGTCGGTCATGTCCATGCAGCCCATGCCATTTGGCGAACTGATCACCGGAATGCCCATGCCCCGGGCAAAGGCGGTGAGTTCTTCCGACGCTTCGGACAGGGTGACACCGTGCCCGATAAAGATCACCGGGCGTTCCGCTGTCAGCAGCCAGTCGACCACTTTGGCGATATCTTCGGGGTCGGCACCGCTGCGCCGCTTGCCAAAGGCGCTGCCCCTGCCTTCGCGGGTGACTTCGGCCTCTTCCTGAAACAGGTTGTAGGGGATGTCGACATTGACCGGCCCGGGGCGGCCCGTGGTCATTGCGGCGGCCGCCTGACGCATGGCCAGCGGCAGCATCTCGACCCGGCTGGGCTGAAAGCTGCGCTTGACCACCGGCTTGATCACAGAGTTGAAATCAGCGTGGTGGTGCATGTTGAGTTCCTGAAACGGACCCCGGTTGAACTGCGATGTCGGTATGTTCGCCGTCATCGAGAACACCGCCGAACTGTCGGTTTGCGCCACGGCCAGCGCCATGATCTGATTGGCAGACCCCGGTCCGGTCGATGTGAGCGTCGCCGCCGGTTTGTGCGACACACGGAAAAACCCGTCGGCCATGTGGACCGCCGTCTGTTCATGCCGGGGCGAGATCAGCTTCAGCTCGTCCCGGCGCTGATACATGCAGTCCAGCAGGCCGACGTTGCCGTGGCCACAGATGCCGAAAACATGGGTGATCCCCTCGTCGATCAGGGTTTCGGTAATCAGGTCGCCGCCTTTGGTACTGGCCATGTGTCCTCCACTTTCTTTTCATTGTCCCGCGCTGCGTGACGTGCGGCAAGCCAGGCAAAGCACATCGCCTGACCCAATTGCGCGCCCGCGCCGGGATATTCGCCGCCAAAGGCGGATTGCATGTCGTTGCCGCAGACATAAAGCCCGGGGATTGCTGCGTCGTTCCCGTCCAGCACCCGCGCGTCCGTGTCTGCAAGCAGACCCCGGCTGGTTCCCAACGGCGTCGGCTCCAGCCGCACGGCATACAGTGGGCCGTTCCCGATCACGCCCAGACAGGGGTTCGGGCCGTGCGCTGCATCACCGTTTGCCTGCTCGTAGAGCGTTTCGCCGCGATGGAAATCTTCGTCCTGACCGCGTTGTGCGAACCCGGTGAACCGAGTGATTGTGTCGGCCAGCGCCTCTTCGGCCATATCCAGCGCGCGGGCCAGCGCGCGGATGTCGGGTGCCTCGGTCAGGTATCCGTTTTTGATATAGCGCCGCAGATACGGGATGCGCGGGCGGATCAGGCCCAGCCCGTAGCGGCGGATGAAGTCCCGATCGCAGATCATCCAGCAGGGCACAGAGGTCCCGGTCTGATTGGTGCGATACATGCCCCGGACGAATTCGTGGTAGGACACCGCCTCGTTAACAAAACGCTTGCCGGTGCGATCCACCACCAGCGACCCCGGCTTGGCCCGGTCAAGCAGGATGTGGGGCCAGACCGCCAGCGTTCCATCGGCGCGCCGCATGGTCGAACTGGGGAACCACAGCGCATTGTCCAACCCCGCAGGTCCCAGCACCGCCCCCGCCGCAAGGCCTAGTTCCAGCGTGCGCCCGACGGCTCCGGGCGCGGCGGGCGTGTGTTCGGCCACCGGCACCGGCAATTCCCGCGCCCGCCAACCGGCGCTGGCCGGGAACCCGCCACCGGCCAGAACCACGCCTCGTGATGCTGTTATGGTGTGATCCGCACCGTCGCGGCGGACATGGACCCCGGCGGCGCGTCCCTGCGCGACGTTTATCGCGGTCGTTTCGGTATCGGTTACGATGCGCACCCCAATATCAAGACAGGCGCGCAGCAACCGCGCGACCAGCGCATTGCCCATTACCAATCGCGTGCCGCGCCGGTGCCGCACCCGGTCCATTGCGTGACGGGCTACCAGACGTAGCCCCAGCAACGCGCCGGACAGCGAACGGTCGGCGCGCAGCAGTTGCGCGGCCTCGGCGCGGGTGACCATCATGCCGCCCAGGATCATCAGTTCGGGCAGCGGCGTCCCAAGACGGTCGAACCAGGCCCAAAGGCGGCGACCGTCAAACGGCAGCGGTTCCAGCGGGCGCCATCCTGGCGCGGCGCCGGGTATGTCCTGCCGGTAATCCGGCGCGCCGGTCAGGGGGCGGAAGGCGATGCCAGCACGGTTTTCAAGATCGGCCTGCATCTGCGGAGCGCTGTCAAGAAAGCGGTCCCGCATGGCCTGTGGAGCCAGATCGCCGACCAGCGCATCAAGATAGCGCGCGGCCTCTGCGCGATCGTCCATGCGCCCGGCGTCGCGCATGTACCGGTTGTCGGGTACCCAGACGCTGCCGGACGACCGGGCCGAAGTGCCGCCAATGACAGGCCGATGTTCCAGAACGACGCAGCTCAGCCCGTCCAGCGCCGCCGTAAGGGCGGCCGTCAAACCGGCAACGCCGCTTCCGAGAACGACAAGATCAACCGTACAGGGAAACGCCCGGTCGGTCACCGTAAAGGGCTCCGATGCCGGGGCAGGTGGCCGACATGGTCCGGGCGCATTGGGTTGGTGGGCATGGGCCTGTTCCTGCAAGTCTGAAAATCGTTCTGTCAGCGAGTGATAGGCGATAGTCGGGCACGGCAAGAAACACTAAATTCCGATGGCGCCATAAGGCGATCTTATGTCATGCGGGAGATCGTTCCGGCCGTCGACCTGCATGTTGATATCAATGGGGTCCTGACCGAACGCGATGGCGAATGGGCTGCCCTCTCGGGGCATTGCTGCGCAACACACTGCCGGGCAATGGGCGGGCCAAAACGCAGCCTGTGGAGCAGGGCGCACATTGAAACCGACGAGGAAGCACTCGGGGTACGAGCAGGCACCGGGCCGCAGGCATTTCAGCATGTCGTCGTAGGGGGGCGGCGCCCGTTATGGGGTTTCGTCGCCTTTCTTCCGAAAAAAGCAATGAAAAGCAGGGCACATATGCGGCGGGAGTGGGAACCATGAAGACCATGCAAGGCGAAATTCGAAGGCGTTGAATGCATCATGGAACCCGTTCCGCGCATGTGTTCAGTCGGCGGGAGATATCTCAAGCTGCACAGAGGCATACCAATCGGCGGCGGCCCGGATTTCCGCGTCCGTCAGGTCAGCGGCAATGGCAGACATCACTTCGTGCGTGCGTTTTCCGCCGCGAAAGGCCTTGAGTTGAACATCGATATAGATGTTCGTTTCGCCCGCAAGATTGGGCACGTCCTCGGCCAGTCCGATGCCGTTTTCGCCATGACACGCGACACAGACCTCGGGTGCGCCTGCAGCATCGGCGGTCAGGGTCGCGGTGACGGAATGACTGGAAAACCAGGCCGCCAGATCGGCGATCTGCTGATCGGTGAGGGACTTGGCGACAACGGTCATCATCTCGTGTGTGCGGCTGCCGTCGCGAAAGGCGGTCAGCTGGGACGCAATGTAGGGCGCAGGTTCTCCGCCGATATGCGGCGCGATGGGGATTTTGGCATAGCCGTCGATCCCGTGACAAGTGCGGCATTGCCCGGCGAGCTTGCGTCCTTCGGCCGGGTCTCCGGCGGTCTGGGCGGTGACGGCCCCGGCGAGAATAATCCCGCCGAGGCTGAAGAGTTTTGTGCGGATCATTTGTCGTAGCTGATCCGGTAGAGCGCGCCGGTCAGATCGTCCGAGATGAGGATCGACCCGTCCCGCAGGTTGGCGACATCGACAGGGCGGCCAAGATATTCGCCGTTCTCGTCGATCCAGCCTTCGGCAAAGGGCACCGTCGTGGCATTGCCCTCAGCATCCACAGTGGTCACCATGACCCGTGCGCCGACCGGCGTGGTACGGTTCCAGGAACCATGCTGGGCTGAAAAGATCGCGCCCTGATACTTTTCCGGGAACGCCTTGCCGGTGTAGAACACCATGCCCAGATCGGCCGCATGGGCCACGGTCGCCGAGGCCGGCATGGTCACTTCGACCGGTACTTCTTCGCTCTTATATTCGTTGGTGCGGGTGTCACCGCCACCAAACCACGGATGGCCAAAGTGCAGACCGACCGATCTCATGTGGTTGATCTCGCCCGGGGGAATGTCGTCGCCCATGCCGTCGACCTGATTGTCGGTGAACCACAGATCACCTGTGGCCGGGTCAAAGTCCTGACCGACCGAATTGCGCACCCCGCGTGCAATGACTTCGCGGCCCGTGCCGTCGGTGTTCATGCGAATGATCCCGCCGATGCCTACCTCGTCATAAAGTGCCAGCTTGTCCGGCGGTGCCACATTATGCGGCTGACCAAGCGAGACATAGAGCTTGCCGTCCGGACCGATGTCGCAGACCCGCGCAGTGTGGTTGAAGCTTTCCTCGTCTGTCGGGATCAGCTCGCCCTGGGGGACCACCTGACCGACAGCGACGTCGGGGGATTCGTAAAAGAACTCAGCAGCCGGAAAGACCAGAACGCGGTTCTGTTCAGCGATATACAGAAATCCATCGGGGCTGAAGCAGACGCCGTTGGGTATGGTGAAGGTCAGCGAAGGCGCAAAATCCTTGACTTCGTCTGCGATGCGATCCTTGTTGCGGTCGGTCACGGCCCAGACCTTGTCCTTGCGAGTGCCGACAAAGGTCACAACGCCCTGTGGGCCCACGGCGATGTGGCGGGCGTCGGGGACGATGGCGTAAAGCTCGATCTTGAATCCATCGGGCATCTTGATCCGGTCAAGCGTCTTTTTGATACCGTCGGCATAGGCACCGGTCTGCTCGATAACAGTGAAATCCTTGACCCCGGTCGACTGCATGCTTTGCAGACGTTCGATGTTGGCTGGCAGATCCGCGCTTTGTGCCGTGACATAGCCGGTTGTCAGCGCAAGTGCGGCGATAGATGAAAGCAATCTCTTCATGGTATTCTCCTCCCAGAGTCCAATTTGCAGAGGTCGCAGCGAATGGAACGACCTCTGTTTCATGATCGCGTGGATCCGCAGGTTTCCCCTGCTTTTTCCCAAGCGAGCTGATCGTCTGACCGATTACTTAAACGGTATTGGAAGTGTCGGTTTTTTCCCGTGCGAGTCAAACAAACTTTTAAAACAAGCAGATCCGCGCATCGATCCGGGCGCTTCTTGATCCGCCACTCTCCTACCTGCAGCTCACTGTCAAAGTTGCACGGCTTGCGGCCTGCCGGGGTAGCCTGGCAAGGTGGTTAGCCCCCGCCCATGTGTAGTGCCGGTAGGTCCTCATGCGTTCAGTGGAAATACGCAGGCGCCCTGTTGCAATCTCAGTCAGATCGCTTCGTTGCCGCCCAGCCACTAGGTTGATTTAGGACAACGTCAAGCCGCGCAAAAAATCCTAAAGTCAGATCATGCCTGCCCAGTCGGAAGTTGAAAACAGGCCCCTTGGCTTAACAAACAGGAGGATTGGTTGGTGAAAGTACTTGTCATTTTTGAGACCGTTGAAGGGCAAACACGAAAGATCGCGGAGTTCGTTGAGCAGCAAATCCGGGCCGCTGGCCATGAGGTTCAGATGTTCAACGCAGCAGACAGATTGGGACCTCTGTCGTTTGATGGCATCAGCAAGGTTGTGCTGGCGGCCCCTGTGCATGAACGACGCCATCCAGAGGGTTTCGAAGTCCTTGTTTCTGCCAGTCTTGCTGACTTGAAGGCCCGTCAGACGCTTCTCATTTCGGTTAGCCTGAAGGCGGCGTTTCCCGAAGGCATGGAAGAAGCGCGGGACTACCTGACCGAACTGGAAATGCGGACAGGGTTTGAGCCCAACAACGAGGTGTTGGTTGCAGGTGCCGTTCGCGCCAGAAGCTACGGCTATTACGAGAGCCAGATCGTACAGAATGTCGCGCTGGACGGGCGAAAGGTCGAGTTGGTAGACGGCGTGCGGGAGTTCACCGATTGGGACGCGCTGGGCGATGAAATCGGCGCATTTTTGCAAGCTGCCCCTTAGCGTATCGTGTAGATGCGTGCAGTTCGCCATCGGCCCATTGCGTTAACCCGCGCCCGTTCTGTCATTGCGATCCTGCTTCCCGCAACCGGCCATCCTTGCCCGGCGCAGCATTTTGGTGTTCCCAAGGTCACAGGGCGGATGTTTCTGGCTTTTATCCATCTCGGCGCTGGCGGGGAGACTGTAAAGCTTCGTGGAAAAAGTCCCCATTTCGGCTTGGATGAAACTCGGCTAAGGTTCTGCAATGCAGGCTGAACTGACGCAAATTTTTGCCCTACTGGGTACTGTGTTCGCCCTGCTTGTCTGGGGCCGTATTCGTTACGATCTTGTCGCCTTCGGCGCTTTGATCATCGCGGCCACGCTTGGGCTGGTGCCGACCGAGGAAGTCTTTTCCGGCTTCGGCCATTCAGCCGTGGCCATCATTGCGCTGGTCCTGATCGTCAGCCGGGGGTTGTCTTCATCCGGTGCCGTCGAGCTTATTGCCTCCAGACTCATCGACCCGGATCGGCAAGTTGCGCTGCATATTGCCGTTGTGGCGGCTTTGGCCGCCGGTTTGTCAGCGATCATCAACAATGTCGCGGCCCTGGCGCTTTTGATGCCGCTTGATCTTGAGGCCGCCAAGAAGGCAAAGCGCGCGGCCGGTCAAACCCTGATGCCGCTTTCTTTTGCGACCATTCTCGGCGGAATGATCACGCTGATCGGGACGCCGCCCAACATCGTGATCTCGGAATATCGTCAGGGCGTCCTGGGCGAACCTTTTGGAATGTTCGATTTTGCGCCTGTCGGCTTTGCCGTTGCTGTCGCCGGGATTGCTTTTGTTTCGCTATTTGGCTGGCGGCTTCTGCCATCCAGAACCTCGCTGCTGGACACGGAAAAAGAGGTCAGCAAGGGCCGCTACGTCGCCGAACTGCGTATCGGTGAACACACCGTGGAAGAGGGTATGGTGGTCGAGGATCTTTACGTCAGAGCGAACGAAGTCGATGTCCATATTCTGGGCCTGATCCGCCGCGGCAAACGGATCCGCGGTCTGGCGCATCGGGAAGAACTGCGTGCAGGTGACTTTCTGGTCGTCGAAGGCGAACCCAAATCCATCGAAGCCTTCATGGGGCAGGCGGGGCTCGACTTCGTGGGGTCAGAAAAACACGAAGGCGGCGTGGTGGCGCCGGGCCTGACCCTGTCCGAGGCCATTGTGCCCGAAGGCGCACGGATAGAGGGGCGAACTTCCCGGAGCCTGAACCTTCTGCAGCGCCACTCGGTAACGCTCTTGGGGGTCGCGCGGGGCGGGAAAAGTTTCCAGAACCGCGTGCGCCTTCTGCCGATCCGTGCTGGCGATGTCCTGCTGCTTCTTGGAACGCCGGACCGTGTCGCGGCCGCCACAGAATGGCTTGGGGTGCTTTCGCTTGAAGGACGACAAACCGAAGTCGTGCAGCGTAGCAAAGCAGGCCTGTCCATAGGGGTGTTCATGCTTGCCGTTGCCTTGGCCGTGTTTGGGTTTGTTCCGCTGTCTGTCGCCCTCGGGGGGGCCGTGATCGCCTATGTCGTGCTGGGCCTTGTCAGTGCGCGCGAGGTCTATGCCTCGGTGGAATGGAAAGTCATTGTCCTTCTTTCCAGCCTGATCCCTCTGGCTGAGGCGTTTGAGCATTTTGGCGGGGCGGACCTGATCGCCAACCAGATTGTCCACCTGAGCCAAGGCTACCCTGCGTGGGTTTCCCTGGTCGCGCTGATGGTCGTGACGATGACGCTGTCGGATTTCCTGAACAATGTGGCAACGACGTTGATCGCGGCACCGATCTCAATGTCGATTGCATCCGCGACCGGAACCAATCCTGACACCTACCTTATGGCGGTTGCAGTGGCTGCTTCATGCGCCTTTCTTACCCCTATCGGACACAAGAACAACACTCTCATTCTGGGGCCCGGTGGATACCGGTTTGGTGATTATTGGCGTATGGGTTTGCCACTGGAAGTCATCGTCGTCTGCGTTGCAGTTCCGACAATCCTCTTAGTGTGGCCGCTGTAAGTCGTTCCGAAAATAGGGCTGCTGGCACGCAATCGCGGTTTATCAGTAGATCCGACGCTGTGGTGCAGGCTTTGCATTCGCGGAATTTTTTCCGGCATCAATAAAGAACGCGATGTTGACGACTGCCCCAATAGAATCAGCGCGCTTCTACAAAGCGTGGAATTCTTCGGGGACCGCAGGTTGTTAATCAATAACGCCCGCACCGCTGAACCCGCATTCCTCGGCCATTTTCAAGTAAGAGGCCGTAAATCCGTCCAAATATACGTACATGAATACATTTCCCTCGACGACAACATCGAACTGGCCATTTAAACGCATGGCACGCAGGACCCATTGGCTAAGCGGATGGTCAAAGGCGATCTCTGCATTGGCAAATCCTTCTTCATCGAAAAATCCCGAAACGGCGCCGTCCATGGACTCCTCATTGTCAAAACGGATATAGGCGGCTTGCCCGTCTTGCAGCACGGTCCCGTGCCCACGGGGTGCATGCTCGCTGATCAATACGGTCGGAAAGTAATCCGGTGGCCCGGCGTCGCCGTTGCTCATGGAAACCTGCACGCTTGGCGACCCATCGCCGCCGGTCACTGCGCTGCAGGTGCGCCGCAGATCCTCGCCGGTGTCCACCTCTTGCACGTCTACGCGCCAGGAGCCGTATTCCCAATACCCATCAGCCCAAGCCGGTCCTGCAATCAAGGCAAACAGGCTACCAATAATTAGCTTCAAACGAAGTCCTCCACATACAAGACATGTAGAGCCTGACAGTGACTCATTGACATAACCTTGCAAAGTATCGGGTTTTTCCGCGCCCTCGGTGGTTTTCCAATCTGCAGGCTTTGTGACTGATGCGGAGGAAGGTCATCGCCTGTTTTGGAGGTGGTTTTGTAGGGAATTTGATAGCGACCGGAGCTTTTAGGTCCGGCGTCAAGGTTCTGACCTGAAGTCACTCAAGGCCCACGCCAATCAGGGTGTGACCGTCCTCCTGCGGTGAGAAAAATCTACTTCAGGAGTGGTTGACAGTTTTACTTGGTTATGTGATCGCTCATCTCGGGTGCACGTGAAACAGTCTGTGAAACTGCCCGTCTGAACAGAATGTCATTTCAGGGATCGTATCATGCGCAGAAATCAACCGTATTCATTCCGACTGTTTCTACTTGCGACTACGGTATTGGCCGGACCGGCAATGTCGCAGGAAGTGATCGAAATTGAGCCGATTCTTGTTGAGGGATCGAGCTATGAAACCGAAGGCACAGAGAGCTACAAAACCGATCTTATTTCGGTTGGTGAAAAATCGGCAGTAGGTCCCCGCGAAGTGCCGCAGTCGATTACTGTTATTACCCATCGCCAGATCGAAGACGGGGGCTATACCGCCCTTGAAGAAGCGCTTGCCGATGCGCCCGGTTTGCTGATCCTGAATAATGACACCGGGCGGTCTTCGATCTATTCGCGCGGCTACGAATTTGACTATCTTTATTTCGACGGTCTGCCCGCGCCGGTCAGTTCCATCTATGGCACGCAGCCGGATCTATCGATCGTGGATCATATCGAAGTCCTGAAGGGGCCTGCCGGTCTGTTTATCGGGACGGGTGAACCCGCAGGTTCGATCAATATGCGCCTGAAGCAGGCCAAGGCGACGACAACCGAAGGATATGTCAGCACCTCGATCGATTCCAACGGACGTGGTCGCGTCGAAGCAGACGTGGCAGGCAAGCTGAATGCCGATGGCACATTGCGTGGTCGGATCGTGGGTGCCTATGCCGATGGCGACGGCTTTGTCGACAAGCAGGAAAACGGCGTCAAATCCGTCTACGGCACGCTGGCCTGGGATATTACGCCGGACACGCTGCTGACATTCTCGCTCAGCCATATGCAGCGTGACATTGCGCCCTTCAACGGTCTTCCCGCTTATGCAGACAATTCGCTGATCTGGATCGACGCCTCGGCAACCACTGCAGCCGACTGGAACTATTTCGAAAACGCCACGACGGATGCCGTGGCAGCGATCGAACACCACCTTGCCAATGGCGGGCGGCTCAAATTCTCGATGCGCAATTCGCAGCAGGACGCGGATTTCCTTTATGCCTTTTCCCAAACCGCCGCGGCTGCAGACAATACTGTGTCGCAACTTTCCTATCTGGGCCGGGATTTCGAACAGAACAGCCTTGCGCTGGATGCCCACGCGGAACTGCCATTTTCAATGGGCGGCTGGGATGCCAACCTGATTGCCGGCGCCGACTGGCAGCGGATCGACAGCAAGACGCTGACATATCGGGCAAGATCCGCCGTGGGTAGCTGGGATCTGGATGATTGGGATGTTTCCGATGTGGCAAAGCCCGACGCCGCTTATCAGACGAAAGACGAAACCGACGCCACATCAACTGGCCTTTACACCCAATTGCGGTTGAAGCCCTCCGCAGAGTTGACCCTGATCGGCGGGGCTCGCCTGAGCTGGTATGATGGCACCACGAAGACGACTACCCTGAGCAGCGGCGCGTCTACGAAGGACGAGCTTGATGTTACAGCCCGCCTGACGCCTTTCGCCGGTCTGACTTATGACATCACGCCGAACGCGACACTTTATGCCAGCTATTCGGAAATCTTCATTCCGCAATCCGATGTCGACAAATCCGGCAATCTCCTTGACCCGATCGAAGGTCAACAGAGGGAAATCGGCATAAAGGCCGAGCTTGGCCATGGGTTGAACGTCTCTGCTGCGCTTTTCGATCTGCGTGAGGTGAATCGTTCTATCGCAGTCCCTGGAGAATCCTATTTTGTCGCCGAAGAAGATGTCCGGTCGCGCGGGATCGAGTTGGAAGTCTCGGGCGAAGTCCTTGATAATCTGCACATGTCGGGCGGCTACACCTACACGGAAACCGATTACCTGAATGGCAGCAGCGAGGGCGAGACGTTTTCGACCGTCACGCCCAAGAACATATTCAAGCTGACCGCGACCTATGAGTTCACCGAAGGTCAGATGCAGGGCTGGAGCGTTGGTGGCCGTCTGACAACGATGTCGGGCTTTTCTAACCGGGGGGTCGAGGCACCTGGCTATGACGTTGTGGACCTGACGGTTGCCAAGGACCTTGGCTATGACACGACACTGCGGGTTGGTGTGGATAACGTGTTCGATGCGGATTACTACACACGTGTCGGCGGCCCGTCGGTCTTCAACTTCCGTGGCGCGCCGCGCACGATCAACGCGTCTTTGACCAAGCGCTTCTGATAGTCGCCGCGCAGTAGACACCTGGTCTTCCGCTTTGGTGCAGACGCAGGAAAAAATAACGATATGGCCATCTCACTGCAGTGAGGTGGCCATAATTCTTTGAATCATGGGGAACGGCGTTTCGCACTGCTCGGGCGCTGAGGCTGATGGTCTTCCCGCGATGCGAAATGATCGGCGGATCAGATCGCCTATCGGTGTGAGCGAGGTCCTGTGGGGAAAAAAACACCAAACCCGTCGATTAACGTGAGTTGCCCGATTGGCCGCCTGTATAACATCAGGTTAAATGTGCCCCGGGAGGATCCGCCATGAAGGAAATCACGCTGCGCCAGGTCGAGGTTATCCGTGCGGTCATGCTGCGCGGAACGATCAACGGCGCGGCCGAACATCTGGGCGTTTCTCCGCCCGGGGTCAGCCGACTGATCAAACATACCGAGGAATCGCTGGGCATTCGGCTGTTCGAACGTCGGGCGGGGCTGTTTGTGCCTGCGGTCGAGGCGGGCCCGGTTTTCGACCAGATCCGCGAAGTCTATAAAGGCGTCGAGAACCTGCAAAGCGCGCTAAGCTCATTGCAGAAGGGCGAGGATGTGCGCCTGTCCTTTGCGTCGTCCCCGTCGGTGGCGCAGTTCATCGCGGCGCGCGCGATCCGCACCATCCGCGGGCGCTATCCGGATTTGTTCATCGACCTCAACATCCTCAAGATCGAAGAGACAATGGACTACCTGCTGCTGGAGCGGGGCGAATTCGTGATCATGACGTCGCCTGTCAACAACCCGGGGCTTGAGAGCGAGGAAATCGCGCAGGGCAAGGTTGTTGCCATCCTGCCAGAGGGTCACAGGCTGGCCGAACAGGCGGTGATTTCGGTGCGCGATCTGGCCAACGAGCCGTTGATCGGGGTGGATCCGTCAGACCCCTATGGTGCGGCCATGGCCCGGCCTTTCCGCGAGGCCGGGATCGAGCCCAATCATTCGATGCGCGGGCGCTTTGCGCAGACGGTTGTCAGCCTTGTCCGGCACGGTCTTGGCGTTGCGCTGATTGATGAATTTTCGGTGGCCGAAGTCTATATGCCCGGGCTGGCGCGCCGCCCCATCGCGGAATCCGTGCCGGTCACGATTTCGGTGGTCACCAAGAAGGGGCGCGTTCTGTCCAACTTTGCGGAGTTCGCCATACGGCAGTTCCGCAAGGAGCTGTCAGAGGCGCATCTGTACTGGCAAGGCGACGGCCGAAAATAACATCAGGTTAATAATGGCGTGAATCTGGTATTTGACGTTATGGGGGCCAGCGGCGATAGTCTTTTCGATGAATGAGACTTTTACAGTTCGTTCGCAGGATATCTAAGGGAGGAGACCCAATGAAACATATCGTTTTTGGTGCCGTGTCGGCGCTTGCATTTGGAATTGGCACCGCACAGGCGCAGGATTACCCCACAAAGGAAATCCAGGGCATCATCCAGTGGGGCGCAGGTGGTTCGACCGATACCGTGATGCGTGCCGTCACACCCCATGCCGAAGAAATTCTGGGCGGAACCGTTGTCATGCAGAACATGACCGGTGCCGTGGGCGCCATCGCGCTGAACTATGTGGCCGGTGCAGAAGCAGACGGTTACACGCTGCTGATGGGCGCGGAAAACCCGATGCTCTACAAGGTCATGGGTCTGGGCGACAAGGATTATTCCGAATTCACCCCGATCAGCATTCTGGCCCGTGGCACGCCCCTGCTGGTGGCTAACAACGATGCGCCGTTCAACGATTACGCGGAAATGATCGCCTATGTAAAAGCCCACCCCGGCGAAGTGCGCTTTGGCGCGACCGGCCCCGGTGGCCTGCCGTCGGTTGTCACCGCGATGATCAACACGGTCGAAGGCAAGCTTGACGTGATCTCGGTTCCTTATGATGGCGACGGCCCGGCGCTGACCGCGCTGCAGGGTGGTGCGATCGACGTGATGCCAGCCGTTCTGGGCGCTGCGATCGAAGCCGTGCGCGCCGGCAACATGAAGCCGCTGGCCACATTTGACGTTGCCCCGAATGCCAAGCTGCCGGACGTTCCGGCCGTGACCTCGTTCAACGACGGCTACAACACCTACCTGCCGTGGGGTCCGTTCTTTGGCGTCTTTGCACCGAACGGAACGCCTGACGATGTCGTGGCCAAGCTGTCGGCGGCCTATACCGAAGCCGCCAAGGTGCCTGACTTTGTCGAGCTGATGGACAACCGTGGCTTTACCCTGATGGGTATCTCGGGTGATGAGGCTGACCAGTTCCTGACCAAGTGGCAGCAGGGCACCGCATGGCTGCTTCAGGATGCTGGTGAGACCAAGACATCCCCCGAAGAGTTCGGCATCGCGCGTCCGGCCGAATAATCCCGGACCGGCGGTAATCGCGCCGCAGAAGTGAGTGGCGCCGCCTTCGAAACCGAAGCGCGGCGCCTTTTCGTCAGGAGCAGGCAAAACGCCTGAGGAGCAGAAGATGACGACACCTGTACCCGAGCATCACGACGGCACATCGGATGCCACCCCGGGCGGATACGAGGACGACCGCCGCCCCGGCGAGCTTGGCTTTGCGCTGATCATGCTTGCGGCGAGCCTTGGGCTGTTCTGGAGCGCCTATGACATTTCCGGGTTCGAGGCGCTGTCGGCACCCGGGGCGATCCCGATGGCCACGACATTCGCCATGGTGGTCACCGCGCTGATCGTCGTGCTGCGCACCGCGCGCCTGCCCCTGATCCGGGGCGAGGGGATGATCAAGGACATCCTGCCAGTCACGGTTGTCGTGATGGTGCTGTTCCTTCTGGGCTATGCGCTGCTGCTGCGTCCGCTGGGGTTTTTGCCGACTTCGGCGTTGTTCCTGATTGCCGCGATCAAGATGCTGTCGCGGCGCAGCTGGGGATTTACCCTGGTCGTCGGTCTGGGCAGCCTTGTGGTAGTCTGGCTGATCTTCCGCATCGTGTTTTCCGTGCTCATGCCCGCTGGCGTCATGCCAGAGGCTGAATTCATCCAATATTTCCGTAATCTTATCGGGGGACGTGTCTGATGGAGACGCTGCTCGCTTTCCTGACGGTCGTCACCCACCCGGAACTTTTGCTGCTTGTCGGTGTTGGCACCTTTGCCGGGGTCTATGTCGGTGCGATCCCTGGTCTTTCGGTGACCATGGCGGTTTCGATCCTGATTTCCTTCACCTTTTCCTGGGATGTGCATCCGGCGATCGCGCTGATGATCGGCATCTACATGGGCGGGGTTTACGGCGGGTCGCGCACGGCGATCCTGCTGAACATTCCCGGCGCGCCTTCGGCCATCGCCACGGCGCTTGACGGCTATCCCATGGCGCAGCGCGGCGAGGCGGGCACCGCCATCGGCGTGACCACCGTCATGTCATTCTTTGGCGGTTTCATCGGGATTATCGTGCTGGCGCTGGCCGCACCCTTCGTGTCGGACTTTGCGCTGAAATTCCAACCGCGTGACTATATGCTGCTGGCTGTGCTGGGCATCCTGCTGGTCGGGTCGCTTTCCACCGGGTCACTGGTCAAGGGTATCTTTGCCGGCGCGCTGGGCATCGCCATCGGGGCTGTCGGGCGCGACCCGCTGACCTTTACCGAACGCTTTACCTTTGATCTGCAGATGATGCAGGGCGGGATTTCGTTCATCGCCGTCATGATCGGCATGTTCGGCGTGTCCGAGGCGCTGATGCAGCTGCACCACGTCAACAAGGCCGCCGTACGGCAAAAGATCACCCGGATCGTGCCGTCCTTTTCGACCATCCGCAAATACCTGCCGCTGTCGCTGCAAACCTCGACCATCGGTGTGATCATCGGCGCGCTGCCGGGCACGGGTGGGGATATTGCCGCGCTGATGGCCTATGACCACGCCAAGCGCGTGACCAAGAACCCCGAGGTGCCGTTCGGCAAGGGCGCGATGGAGGGGCTTGTCGCCCCCGAGACCGCCAACAACGCCGCTGTGGGCGGGGCCTTTATCCCGATGATGACGCTGGGTATTCCGGGCGATGCGGTGACGGCGATCATGATCGGTGCGCTGTTTATCCACGGGCTGAACCCCGGCCCGATGCTGATGATCGACCAGCCCGACATGTTCTGGTTCATCGTCGGCGCGCTGGTGATGGCAAACTTCTTCATGCTGCTGTTCGGCCTGACGGGGATCAAACTGTTCACCAAAATCGTCGAGATGCCGCGCGCTGTGCTGATCCCGCTGATCATGCTGCTGTCGATCGTGGGGGCCTATGCGGTCAATAATTCGATCTCGGATGTCTACTGGATGCTCGGTTTCGGTGTTTTCGGCTACTTCATGCGGCACTACGGCTATCCGTTGGGGCCGGTCATTCTGGGGGTGATCCTGTCGCGGCTACTGGATGACAACTGGCGCCGGGCGATCATTTCCGAGCGCGAGGATCTGGGCCGTTTCTTTGGCGGGGTCTTCTCAAGCCCGCTGTCCACGGTGCTATTCGTTGCCGTGATCCTGATCTTCGTGTCGCAGACTCCGCTCTGGACCCGCGCCAAGGCGCGCCTGGCAAGAAGGGCAAAGTCATGAACCAGGCGAACACCCTGCATCTGGGTCTGATCGGGGATAACATTGCCCGCTCACGTTCCCCGCGCCTGCACCGGCTGGCAGGGGTCCAGAACGACATCGCCGTGACCTATGACCGGCTGGTGCCAAAGGATCTGGATGAGACGTTCGATCAGGTCTTTGCGCGCTGCCTGACGGGTGGATACCGGGGCATCAACGTAACCTATCCCTACAAGGAACTGGTGACGAAGGGCCTGCGCATCGACGATCCGCTGGTAAGGGCCATTGGCGCGGTCAACACCGTGATATTCGAGGCGGACGGCCCGCGCGGTCACAACACCGACTACTCTGGTTTCAAGGCCGCATATGACCGCGTCAGGGGCGGGGCCGACACCGGCCCGGTGCTGATGATCGGCACTGGCGGCGTGGGGCGGGCGGTTGCCTTTGGCCTTGTGGCGCTGGGTACGCGCGAATTGCGGCTGGTGGACCGCGACGCCGCCAAGGCCGAGGCGCTGGCCGAAGCACTGACCGCCGCCGCGCCTGACATGAAGGTGACGATCTGGGTCGATGCAGAAAAGGCAGCGAGCGGTGTTTCGGGCCTGATCAACTGCACCCCGGTGGGGATGGTCGGATACGGGGGCACGCCGCTGCCCCGTTCCAGCATGACCGGCAGTGAGTGGGTGTTTGACGCGGTCTACACCCCGGCTGACACGCAGTTCCTGACCGACGCCGCTGCCGAAGGGTTGACGGTCATTTCGGGCTGGGAGCTATTCTTTTATCAGGGCGTTCACGCCTGGGCGCTATTCTCTGGCACGCCGCTGGACGAAACAGCGCTGCGGGCGGACCTTTCCAGCAACGAGGAGATCACATGAAAACCTCTATCGCCACAGTATCGGTTTCTGGAACCTTGCGTGAAAAGCTGGAAGCGATTGCCGCTGCCGGGTTTGACGGCGTTGAAATCTTTGAACAGGATTTCATCGTCGACGAAGGCAGCCCGCGCGACGTGGGCAACATGATCCGCGACCACGGGCTGGACATCACCCTGTTTCAACCGTTCCGCGATTTCGAAGGCCTGCCCGTCGGCCCACTGCGCACCAAGGCGTTCGACCGCGCGCTGCGCAAGTTTGACCTGATGCAGGAGTTGGGCACCGATCTTGTGCTGTTCTGTTCGTCCTGCCATCCCGAAAGTCTGGGGGGCATCGACCGCGCGGCGGATGATTTTTCCGAGCTTGGCGCGCTTGCCGCTGCGCGTGGCATAAGGGTGGGGTATGAGGCACTGGCCTGGGGGCGTCATGTCAACGATCACCGGGATGCCTGGGAAATCGTGCGCCGGGCGGATCATCCCAACATCGGTCTGATCCTCGACAGTTTTCACACCCTGGGCCGTGGCATTGATCCGGAAACGATCCGCCGCATTCCGGGTGACCGGATATTTTTCGTGCAGCTTGCCGATGCACCAAAGATCGACATGGACCTGCTGTACTGGTCGCGCCACTTCCGTAACATGCCCGGTGAGGGTGATCTGGATGTGACGGGGTTCATGCAAGCCGTTATGGCGACGGGATATTCCGGGCCGATCAGCCTTGAAATCTTTAACGACCAATTCCGTGGCGGCCGCCCGGCAGCGGTGGCGCGCGATGGTTATCGGTCACTGATCAGCCTTATGGACGACGTGCGCCGCGCCGAACCCGAGGTGTCCGTCGGTTTGCGCGACTTTCCGGCGCGGATCGACGTGCAGAACGTTGCCTTTCTGGAATTCGCGTCGCGCGGGAAAGAGGCGCGGTCACTGGAAACGCTGCTGGGCCAGCTGGGGTTTGCCCGGGTGGGGCAGCACCTGACAAAGGCGCTGGCGCTGTGGCAGCAGGGCGACATCCGCATCCTGATCAACGAGGAACCCGACGATTTCGCGGGATCAGTCTATCATGCGCGGGGCACCAGCATCTGCGATATCGGGCTGTCGGTATCTTCGGCTGCGGACACGGTCGCACGCGCGCGGGCGCTGGGGGCCGAGCCGTTTTCTCAGGCGGCAAGCCCCGAGCAGCGCGAAATTCCCGCGATCCGGGGGCTGGGGGGCAGCCTGCTGCATTTCCTGGATGGATCAGAGGCGCTGTCGGATGTCTGGTCCGCCGAATTCACGCCCGTCAGTGACGCGGCTGCGGGGGCCGGTCTGGCGCGGATCGACCACATCGCCCAGACCATGACCTATGACGAAATGCTCAGCTGGTCGCTGTTCTACACCTCGCTTTTCAACATGACAAAATCGGCCATGGTGGATGTGACGGACCCGGACGGGCTTGTGCGCAGTCAGGCGCTTGGCGCGCGATCCGGCGCGTTCCGGATCACCCTGAATGGGGCCGAGACGCACCGCACCTTTGCCGGCAGCTTCCTTGCCGAAAGCTTTGGCGCGCCGGTGCAGCATGTGGCGCTTGCCACTGACGACATCTTTGCCACGGCCCGGGCGCTTGCTGACTGCGGGTTTGAATCGCTCGCCATGTCGAACAATTATTACGCCGACCTCGCGTCGCGTTTTGATATTCCGGACGAGGCTTTCGAGATGATGCGCAAATATAACATCCTTTATGATCAAGATGATCAGGGGGAATTCCTGCAAATCTATTCGAAACCTTTCGCGGGTGGCATGTTCTTTGAAATCCTTGAGCGGCGGGACGGTTACAACGGATATGGCGCGCCGAATGCCCCATTCCGCATTGCCGCCCAGAAACGCATGATGCGCGGAAAAGCCATTCCAAAACTTTAGGCGGGATTGGCAAAAAACAGAAGCTTTCCAAAGCCTGGGCGGCTATCTGACCTGCGTCTGCGCCCGTTTTTGACCGAACGCATCAGATGCGTTGTTCTGGTGACAGTCCGCCTGTTTTTCATATGCAGGACACTGGAAAATTGCACAGGTTTCCCCAGCTTCATGCCAGCCCGCCACCTGCCCTGAGCAGCGGCGGGGATCATTAGTCTGCCCGACAGTCAAAGGTTGTTCGGGTCCGCGATTTAGCCGCTATGTTTTGCGCCGCTTCCATCGTAGTCTCTCGCGAAACAACGAGAAACATATGTTCTTTTTTATCCTGCAAAATATGGCCCTTCTGATATTTGCCGGTATCGGTGCCTATGCGATCTTCTCCAACGGCGAGTTGAAAAAAGACAAATCGCGCAGGCAGATCGCGATTGGCCTGGTGATGGGAGTCATGGTCTTTTTGATCTCACTTGACGCCTTCATCATCGAAGGCGTGCAGGGACCGTTGGATGGAAAGACCGGATTGCTTTTGTATGCGGGATACCTTGGGGGTCCGGTCGGTGGCCTGATAGCGGCAGCGTTTGGCACCCTGGTACGCATTTTCATCGGCGGGCCGAACGTGGCGATCGGTGTCGCCATGTATAGCGTATTCGCCATGTTCGGCGCGTTAGTCGGCTGGATATATCCGCCTAAAAAATGGCCCCGGGTGCCGAAAAAGGCCATCGCAATACTGATTGTCGGATCGGTGGTGCTGCAGTTTCTGCCTGCTCCGATTTTCCGCTGGAATCAGGCGGCTGATCCGTCGGCATCCATCGTTCTTGTCGGTGTCGCGCTTGCTGTGGCTGGGGGGCTGTCGACCGCAGTCATGACGTTCCTCCTGCGATATGCCAATATCGCCGCTTCGGTCCGTACCGCGTCTACGAGAATGGGGCGTCGGCTTGGCCTTGCGGTAAAAGCGGCGCACATAGGCATTTTCGAGCGCGAAGCAGGCACCGATACAGCATGGCTGGATGAGGGGATGTTCAGGATACTGGGCCTGCCCGGCGACGGCGGTGATGTTCATGTGGCGGACTGGATGAAAATGATGCTTCCCGAGGATGTGGCCGAATTTGGTGAGGTTGTGAAACAGGTCTGGCAGGGCAATCCGCCAGACACCCCGACTCACTTTCGAATTGTCCGCCCCGACGGGGAAATCAGGAATATCCAGGCGCACTGGGCGACGGAACCGCCTGGCAGCAGCACGGTAAAACGGGTTGTCGGGATCTATGAGGACGTAACCCTTATTCTCCATGCGCGGGCAAAAGAGATGGAGGCAGAAACACGGCTGGGCAAGATAATCGCAAACCTGCCGGGTGCACTGCACAGCATGGACGTGCAGCCCGACGGGCAAAAGAGAATTAAGTTTATCAGCCCCTACTGCTACAACATTTGGGGCTACTCCAGCGATGAATTCATGGCCAAACCGGAATTGTTGGAAGAAATGCACGATCCGGCTGATCTGCCGGAGATGATGAAGGCCTTCAAGCGCGCGGCCAAGACGCTGCAACCGATCAACCGCCGTTTTTCGATCACCACGCGCGCCGGTGAACCAAAGTGGCTTGAGATGCACGCGAGCGCGTCGCGGCTTGAGGACGGATCAGTTCAGATCGACAGTATCTTTCTGGACCTGACCACCGAAGTCATTGCGCAGAAACAGCTTCAGATGCAGATGCGCGTTTCCCATCAGGCGCAGAAGAACGAAAGCATCGGCCAATTGACCGGTGGTGTGGCGCATGACTTCAACAACCTTCTGGCAATCATCATGGGCAATCTTGAATTGTTGCGGGACGAATTGTCGGACGAGGATCACCTGGATATGATCGATGCGGGCATCGCGGCAAGCGTGCGGGGGGCCGACCTAACCCGCGCCATGCTAGCCTTTGCCCGCAAAGCCAGTCTTGAACCCAGCGTGATTGACCTCAACAAGCTGGTTCGTGACACGAAAAACTGGACGGGGCGCACCCTTCCGACCAGTATCGAAGTTGAAACCTCGCTTCTGGCGGGACTATGGCCGATCGAAGCTGACCCAAGTTCGACCGAAAGCGCGTTGTTGAACCTGATCCTGAACGCCCGTGACGCGATGGATTTGTCCGGAAAGCTGACGATAGAAACCGCAAACATCAGAATCGACGGCGAGTATGTCGACACCCGCGAGGTCGATCTGAAGCCGGGCCGCTATGTCATGCTGGCCGTCAGTGACACAGGGCATGGTATCCCGGCCGAGATGCTTGATCATATTTTCGAGCCGTTCTTTTCGACCAAGGGGCCTGGCAAAGGCTCGGGGCTGGGGCTTTCGATGATCCAGGGTTTCATGCGCCAGTCTGGCGGAACGGTCCGGGTCTATTCAGAGCCCGGCGTCGGCACGACGTTCAAGCTGTACTTCAGATCGTCGCAAACCAGTGTTGAACCTGTGATGCCACGGGAGAAGGCAAACCTTGACGAAACCCAAAGTGGCCGGATCCTTTTGGCAGAGGATCAGGAAGACGTCCTGCAGGTGCTTGTGATGTCGCTGGAAAAAGCCGGATACGATGTCACGCCGGCCCATTCCGGCGACGAAGCTTTCGAGCTGTTCAAAGCTAACCCCAATTTCGACTTGCTGCTGACCGACATCGTGATGCCGGGAAAACTGTTGGGAACCACGCTGGCGCAAGCCCTGCGCGAACTTGATCCGAACCTGCGGGTCGTGTTCATGTCCGGATACGCCAGCGAAGCGACGGTGCACGGAAACGGTCTGCGCCCCGAAGATATCCGTCTGATGAAGCCGGTTCAGCGCCATGATCTGCTGGCCGCTGTCGCGCAATTACTGAAGAAGTAGGGCACTTTCCCGCAACTTGTCGGGCTTGCCCCACGCCAGAAACGCGGCTGACGGGGATCGGTGGGCGGTCCCCGTCAACCACTTCACGCGTTACTGCGCGACAGGGCTGATCCGCGACAGGCGGTCACCCTTGGGGTCGTCCTTACCGCTGGTCTTGTTGACCGCCCAGATGTGGCCATGGCCATCGGCGCGCAGTTGGTTGGGCCGCGAGCCGCCATCCAGATTCGCCACAAGCTCGCCCTTGGTGTTCACCACGGCAATCGTATTGGCGCTGCGTACTGAGACATAGGCAAGACGTGACACCGGATCAAAGGTCACGTTCAGGGGCTGGGCGCCAACCGGTGTGTCATGCAGCACCGCGCCGGTTTCCGCGTTCACGATCAGCAGATTGTCGCTTTGCTGCGAGACGACGAAAATCAGGTTTTCCCTGGCATCATAGGCCGCACCCGCCGCGCCTTTTGCGCCCTTGAGGGGCAGAACGGACACGTCACCGGTCGCAAGATCGATCAGCGCCGCTTCGTCGGTTTTCATCGATACATTCACCAGCTTCCCGTTTTCGCTGTCCAGATCCAGCGACATCGCGGAATATGCGCCGCCGCGCTGGCGCGACTTGATCTCGATCGGGGCAAGCTTTTCCAGCGTCCTGGTGTCGAACACTTCGATCAGGCCAGTTCCGGTCGAACTGGCATAGGCACGTTCATTCGCGGTATCGACCACGACGTCACGCGGATGACCGACGGTTCCGGGTTCGAACTGCTTGATCAGGGACAGGTCGGCCTGCTGGTAGACCGCGACGGAGTTTTGACGGGTGTTCGTGACCCAGACAGTGCCGTTGATATCGTCCACCGCCACGCCATAGACCGCGAACACACCGCCGTCGGACCCATCCGCCCGTGCCGGGGCCGCTGCGGGGGTCACTTCGGCAAGGACCTCCATCGTGGTCGCGTCAATTTTGGTCAGCGCGGATTGCTTGACTGGCGGGCGCCCGACCGCCGAGGCGACAAACACCGCGTCGGATGCTGCACTATATGCCACCTGATAAAGCCCGCTGGTCACCGGCGCGCTGGTCACATCGAACAGATCCTGACCCGAGAGTGGGATCAGGGGCGAGATCTTCATCGTGACGATTTCCGCCGCGGCGGGGTTTTCTGCAATCAGCAGGATCGGTTGCAAGCCGATGGCAGCTTCCTCGTCGACCGTCAGCTCAAAGCTGAACTTGCCCTCGGTATCGGCAACCAGCGGGCCGTCGGCGTTCAGAACCGTTGTGCCGCGCATCAGCGTGATTTGCTGCCCGGGCACCAGACGTTGGCCGGTGACGCTGACCTTGCTGCCCTTGTAGACCGGGCCGCCATCGACGGCTGCGGCACGCACCATGCCGGAAAATTCCACCACGGGGGTGAAAAGGGTGTCGGCAAACGCGGGCGTGGCTGCCATGGTCATGGCGACGGCGGTCGCCCCCAGCAAGCTGCGCAGACGGTGTTGTGTGAGTTGAGCCATAGTGTTCTCCTTGGCGTGTTGGTCGCATTGTTGGCTGGGCCGGAGAGCCGGTCTGGCTGCACGCCTGCGTTGGCGGGCGCGTGTTCAAAAGTGTTCGGTGGTTCAGGATTGCCCGATCATTCTTCGTGCGTTTCCGTTTGTGGGTTTGCCGCGCCACGCAGGCGATTGCCCGCCATTCTGTCCAGCGTCGCGTCCCGCCACATCCTCTGGTGCACGCCGACCATCACCACATGGCCAAGGATCAGAACCGCCATCCCCCAGGCGATTTCACCGTGCAGCGCATTGCCAAGGGTCACCATCCAGGCAAGCGGTGGCTGTTGGGCGCTGAAAATCTCGACGCCAAAGGGGGAAAATCCACGATCGGACCCATAGGCGCGCACCAGCGCCGCCGCCGGAACCACGGCAAGCGCGAGGTAGAGCATCAGGTGCCCGGCACGGGCCGCGCGCCCCGCCATTCCGGGGGCGTAGGTCGGTCTGTTCCGGCGGTTGATCAGGGCCCACACAATACGCAGGACGATCAGAAGGAAAAGCAGCGTGCCGACATTCTGATGGGTCCCGACAAAGAAGGACACAAGCGGCGTCCGCCCCAGGATCAGCCGTAATCCCATGCCTAGGAATTGCCAGCCGATCAGCCCGGCCATCGTCCAATGCAGGCAGCGTGTGACCGTGCCATAGGCGACATGCGTGTCGCGCCACCGAATGGATTTCATCTCTGGGTTCGGGGTCATTTTTCAGGGCTTTCCAGGTTCATGTGCCGACGCCTTTCGCCGGTGCGGATCGTTGTGGCAAAGACGCGCCGAGCGGAAGACGGATCTCGGCGCTCAGCCCGCCAGATGGGCGGTTGGAGAGGGTCAGCGTGCCGCCATGGTCCGTGACGATCCCCTTGGCGATCGAAAGGCCAAGGCCCACGCCGCCGGTCTTTTCGCTGCGGCTGGATTCTCCGCGCACGAAGGGTTCGACCACCGATTTCAGCTGCGCTTCGGGGATGCCGGGGCCATCGTCCTCGACCGTCAGGACAGCCACGTTGCCATCGCGGTTCAGACTGACAAAGGCCGATCCGGTATAGCGTTTTGCATTCCCGATCAGATTGCCGATTGCGCGTGTCATGGCAACGCGCTGGAGCCGCGGCCGGGCGGACTGATGTATTCGCAGGTTGACGTTCTGATCGGAACAGATGCGTTGCAGTAGTTCGGACAGGCTGGTTTCCTCTTCGGTCTCTGGTGAATGCTGGTCGCGGGCGTATTGCAGGAAATCACTGGTCATGACCGTCATTTCGTCCAGAATCCGGACCATCGGGGCGCTGATCGCTGGGTCGTCAACCAGCTCGGCACGGATGCGCAGGCTGGTGATCGGCGTGCGAAGATCATGCCCGATTGCGGCCAGAACGCGGGTACGTTCGTTTTCGAATTCGGCAATCCGTTGCTGCATGGTGTTGAACGCCGCCGCGGTATCGCGCAATTCACGCGCGCCGCGTTCCCTGACACGGACGGACCGGTCACCGTTGCCTGCGGCCCGGGCCGCTGCGGCCAGTCGGCGCAGCGGATCGGTCATGCGCTGAATGAACCGCATTCCGACCAGAAGTGTTCCGCCCAGTGTCGCCAGCAGCGGAACGAAAAAGCCGACCTTCCACTTCCACGCCTTCAGGGTTGGCAGCGGGTAGACCAGTGAATTCAACCATTTGCCCGAATGCGGCCCGCCGTTCAGCTGAACCGACAGCAACAGCAGGAATGGCGTTTCTTCTGTCGCGTCGGTCGCGCCGTCGATCACCTTGACCGCATGCCCGGGCAGGGCTTGGGCGATGTCATTTTCGATATGGGGGACCGACTGCATTGACGATGATCCGACCGGCAGATCGTCAAGCGAAAACCGTGTGAACGCCGTGTTGCTGCGCGCCAGCGTCGTGGCTCCGGTTTGCGCATCGACGGATTCAAGCGCTGTGACAATGGCAACCAGCCGCCCCATGTCGCCCTGAACCCGCGCCGCCTGATCGAAACTGGTGCCTTCGCGTGCCAGCAGATAGGCGGCCACGAAATTCACTCCGATAAGCGAAGCCAGCAGCAGCAGCGCGAAGCGGGCGGACAATCCCGACGGAATTATTTTCTGGAGGCGTTTCAATTCAGGTATTCGACGGATGTCGCGATCCGATAGCCACCGCCCCAGTTGGTCAGAATGATCTGGTGCGGCTTGCTGTCGTCGCCCAGTTTCCTGCGCAGCCGACTGACAAGGTTGTCAACGGCGCGGTCATAGGCTGCCGCCTCTCGTCCGCGGATGGCATCAAGAAGCTTGGTGCGGGACACCACCTCGTTCGGGTGATCGAGAAGCACAGACAACAGCTTGTTTTCGCCGGTGGTGAGCATGATTTCCGCGCCATCGTCGCAATAAACGCATTGCGCCGAAAAGTTGTGGCTGAACTGTTCAAACCTGCGCCGCGCACAGGCGGTTTCGTATTTTTGCTGCGGAACCCGGCGCAGCACAGCCCGGATCCGTGCCAAAAGCTCGGGCGGGTTGAACGGCTTGGTGATATAATCGTCAGCGCCAAGCTCGAGCCCCGCGATCACCTGCGATTCATTTGTGCAGGCGGTCAGAAAGATGACCGGCGCCGTCCTGTTTTCGACCAGATACCGGCACAGGCTCAGGCCATCCTCGCCGGGCATCATGATATCCAGCACGACAAGATGGATCGCCCAGTCGCTCAGCATCTTGCGCGCAAGCTTGGCATTCTCAGCGACACGTACCCTCAGGCCGTTCTTTTTCAGATACTGCGCCAACGGATCGCGAATGTCGCGCGCATCGTCGACAATCATTATCTGCGGAGAGCTGAGTTCATTCATCGTGCGTGACCGGGCGCTGGTTTCTGAGAGCTGTTGTGCTGGCTGAAAGCCTGTCCGGTCAGGGTGGCGATTTGGCTACCGCGGACGGCTTTGTGTCCCCTGAAACGCAGACTTATGAAAGGTCGCGCGGAATTTTTGCGACAATTTGCGACAAAAAACATGCGGCCAAAACCTTGCTGCTCACAGGGCTGAATGGTTCAACGCCCGCAATAGCCCGCCGCCGCCAGCTGAAAATGCTTACGCTAATTCAGGAGCATGCGATGGCATCCCCCAATTTCGCTTTCAAATCGAACACGGCGCTCTGCCTTTCGCTCGTTCTTGCGGCCCTTGCCGGACAGGGCGCTGCCCAGACGGCTACACCGGTCGGCGAAGACGCCTTTGCGCTCGATACCATCGTGATTTCGGCCGAAGATCAGATCAAACAGGCTCTTGGTGCGTCGACGATCACACAGGGCGATATCGAAAAGAGCGCCGTGGTGAACGACATTTCCGAAATCATTCGGAAGATGCCCGGCGCGAACCTGACAGGAAACTCGGTTTCGGGCGACCGAGGCAACAATCGCCAGATCGATTTGCGGGGCATGGGGCCGGAAAACACCCTGATCCTGATTGATGGCAAACCTGTTCTGGCGCGCAATTCTGTGGCGACCAGCCGCCGGGGCGAACGCGACACACGGGGCGACACGAACTGGGTCCCGGCGGAACTGGTTGAACGTATCGAGGTGATCCGGGGCCCGGCTGCGGCACGCTATGGCTCAGGCGCTGCTGGCGGCGTGGTCAACATCATCACCAAAAAACCGGAAAAAACCACCGGTTCTGTCAGCCTGCACTACAACCTGCCCGAAAGCGCCCAAGAGGGCAGCACCGTGCGCACCAACTTCATGATTGCCGGTCCGGTCAGCGAAAAACTGACGTTTCGCGTCTTCGGCAACTACAACAAGAGCGAATCCGACTCCTCCGACATCAATGCCGAAGCGGGCGAAGAGGCAGATTCGGACACCGTCTATGCCGGCCGGGAAGGTGTCGTGAACAAGGATATCGGCGCGATGCTGACCTGGAAGCCCGCCGCCGGACAGGAGATCGACTTTGAACTGGGCTACAGTCGGCAGGGCAATGAATACGCCTGCGACGCCGGAACCGGCGGCTGCTCGGACAGCCTGCAGGAATATGTCGGCGAAGAGACCAACATTATGACCCGGCGGACCTATTCGGTGACCCATCGCGGCGAATTTCAGACATGGAACGCCTTCAGTTATCTGCAATGGGAACACACCAACAACACCCGCAACGGCCAGGGCACGGCCGGTGGCGGCGATGGCAACATCAACTCATCCGATATGACGACGATCGGCTATGACAGCATTACCGCCAAGACCGAGTGGGACAGGCCGCTGACCTTTGCGGGCTATGACAGCCACCTCACGCTTGGCGCGGAATATCGTGGCGAACTGATGGACAATGAAAACCTCGACGCGGGCAACGCCAGCGAACAGCATCTGTTTGGCCTCTATGCCGAAGCCAACATTTTGCTGACGGACAAACTGACCCTGACGCCCGGGATGCGCTATGACCACAGCGGTACCTTTGGTTCGAACTGGTCCCCCAGCGTAAACGCAACCTACGACATCACCGGCGAATGGCAGATGAAGGCCGGTGTCGCGCGGGCATTCAAGGCGCCGAACCTGTTTCAGCTAAACCCCGACTACATCTACTCGACCAGGGGGCGCGGCTGTCCTTCGGGCGTCCCCGGCCCATGCCGGATCCTCGGGAACCCAGACCTCGAAGCAGAATACAGCGTGAACAAGGAAATTGGCGTCGCCTACAAGGGCTACAACGGCATCGCAGGGAGCCTGACCTACTACCACAACGACTACAAAAATCGCATCGCGGCTGGGATTGAGGCCGTTTCGTCCGATGCGTCCGGCTCCCTGCTCCAATGGGAGAATACACCCGAAGCGGTTGTGTCCGGGCTGGAGGGCAACTTCTCCGCTCCGCTGGGCGACAGTTTCGCCCTGAACACCAACTTTACTTACATGCTGGACTCCAAAGACAAGAAAACCGGAAATCCACTGAGCCTTGTGCCGGAATACACGATCAATGCCGGGATCGACTGGCAGGCGCGGGACGCACTGGTCCTGACCCTGTCCGCAACCCACTATGGCAAGATTTCGGCGGCGACGCGTACGCTTCACACCAATGTGGACGTCGAAGATGCGGAGGATCGTGATCCCTACACATTGGTGAACCTCGGCGCGAAATGGGAGTTCAACGACACGGGATATCTGTCGGCGGGCGTCACAAACCTCTTTGACACGCAGATCAACCGCACGGACGGCAGCAGCAGCGGCGCGAATACTTACAACGAACCCGGCCGCGCCTTCTACGTTGCATTGACCCGCAATTTCTAAAGCGCTTTGGGCCAGCGACCCTGATTATGACCATTGATCCGGGTCGCCGGCCTTTGCAGGCACCGTGTCGTCGCTGTACGCTGAACCTGCGACATCGCAGCGGCGCTTTTTCTAATGGGGGGCCGCGGCGGCCAGGAGTTCGATGAAGTTCAGGGCACTCTAAAGACAAAGGTGCTGACGTCTGTCTTCGACTCTTCCCGGCAGGCGGCGCCTAGCCATAAGGCATTGCCCGGGCGCCTGAGTGTTCAATCGTCAGGCTACACTCGCTGTCTCGGTTGCATCCGCCTCTCTGGGCCATGTGAACGTGAACGTCGTGCCAGTGCCATCGCCTGCGGATTCTACGTGAATTTCTCCTCCGTGCATCAGGACATGCTTACGGCAGATCGCAAGACCCATACCGCTTCCTTCGACCGCGTCACGGGACTTCAGCGTCTGGAACATGCCAAAAATACGCTCGTGGTATTGTGGGTCGATCCCCGGGCCATTGTCGGAAACACTGAATTCGAAGTAGGTTGGTAAGACATTCACTGATACGCGGATGACCCCGCTGGGAGAGTCATCATGTTTGATCGCATTGCTGATAAGGTTTAGCAAAACGATACGGATAGGCATCTTGTGTATCACGATACGATCGAACTCGGGGTTGAACTCTAGCTGCAGCTTGGCGGGCAGGTGCACCAGATTGGAAAGTTCGTCCCGCAGCTCAGCCCCACTGACGAGCCGACTGTTCGTGGCGCCGGTCTTTCGCCCGATCTTTGCATGTTCCAGCAGGTCATCAAGCAGCTGAGACATCCGCTCGACGCGGCTGCGCAGCAGCGCCAGATTTTCGGTCATCTCTTCGTTCTGATGATCGCCAAGGTCTTCCTCGATCCATGTCGACACCTTGTGAATCGCGCGCAGTGGTGCCTGCAAGTCATGTGATGCGACATGGGCAAAGCTGTTCAACTCTTCGTTTGACGCCTTCAGCGCCTCAATGAGAACCAGCCGCTCGGCTTCCTGGGCCTTCCTGACGGAAATATCGCGTATGACGCCCGCATAGAACCGGCTGCCATCGACTTCTATCGGGCTAACCGTAAGCTCAATCGGAAAGGCTGCGCCAGATTTGTGCACGGCGTGTCTCTCGACAGTATCCCCAAGCGACACACGTTCCCGCGTGGCATGATAATGAGCGACCTGCCTGTCATGAGCCACGTGATCGGCTTTCGACATCAATATGCCGACATTACTTCCAATAAGTTGTGTCTGACTGAATTCGAACATCTTCTCTATTGCCGGATTAACATCCTCGATCACTCCGTTTTCATCACTTATGATCACGCCATCCGAAACCCCGTCGAAAATCGTTTTTGCTCTTTTTTCTCGGGTAATCAGGCGCTCCACCAGCTTGTCGATGCTATTCGCTAACTCGCCAATTTCATCCGTGCGATCCAGAGGTAAATTAGGACGCTGAGTGCCCGAACGGGAAACTCCCATCGCTTCGTTCATCCTGAGAATGGGCGCGATCTCATGCTGTGTCCCAATGATTGAAAAAATCATTGAAACTATCATTAACACAATGACGCTGCCGAGCAGTATTCTCGACGCGAAACGGGAAGAAAAGTTGGTCGCCTCAGTAGGCGTAATAACAGCGATCGTGAAAACGACGTCGCCGGGTGTAGCCTTACTCAGGCTCTTCTTGGCAATGGTCCATCCATCAATTTCGGCAACGGCAGATGCCGTATCACCAGACGATAGAAACGCGATCATCTCCGGCGGAAGAGGAGCAGGCTGATTGATGAAGATTTGTCCGGACTTGGCCGCGCCATCATAAATGAAGATCGTTCCGTACCCATCCATGAGCACAATATCGTTGGCCAAGTTTGCACGTGCGAAAGCATTGTTTCCGAATGGTAGCGCGAGAACATTGATCGCAATCATTCCAAACCGTGTCCCATCTTCTGCAAAGACGGGCACCGCGTACCGGATTACGGCCGTGCGGGGTTCCTGAATCTCTCCAAACTCCCGGTTCCAGGAAACCTGGCCCTTGTAGACTTCTCCTTGCTGCAACTGCAACACGGCCTGGAAGTATGGCTCGTTGCCTTTTTCTTGTAATCTGTCGTCGCCTAACCTCACAATATTGTTGTCGGCATCCCTATCCACCCGTACGAGCTCTTTGCCGTTGTCGGCCAATCCGATAAAGCGGATCTGCAGATAACTCGGACGCATCTTGTGGAAGGATTCAAAGATCGAGGATAACCGGAGTTCCCAATCCTCCTTCGTTGAGCTTCCATCCACGGGATCAACACCACCACCGATGACCGTGCGCGCAAGCCCCTGAATCGGTGGTGTATTCGCCAAAATTTCAAGATCCTGAACAATCGAAGATATCGAACTGGAGATACTTTCTCCGACACTTTCAAGTTCTTGAAAATAGACTTCATTATTGTGCGAATGTTCGAGGTGACGAACAATTAGTAACCCTGCCATCCCCACGGCCAGCGCGCTGATGCCAGCAGTGAACATGGCTCTGGCAATCATGCGCCGTCTAAACGAGGTCTTGAACCAGACTTTTAGACGGTCCACCGGATTCATCAGAGTCGCTTTCTTCAGATTCGCATAAGATACCGTTCTGGATCACATCCCCCTTCTAATGCGTTAACGCGCGTGGATTCACGGGGGCGAAAGCTCTTCTGAAGTTAAGCGCTTCTTCAGAAATTTCGAGCAAATATCAGTAATGCGAATGTGAAATATCCAGAGGGTCTTCAGAGCCGATGAATGCAACAGTCATGAGCAATCAGGAGTTCATTGCGATCCCAAAATCCTGTTCGGCGCTTGCCCTTGATGACGACATGGGAGACCGCTTCCGGTTAACCAAAATTTGCCGAAAGGCGGGTATGGATCTGAATTTCCATGAGGCCGCGGATCTTGTCCAGTTGAAGGACCGTTTGGATGAAGTGAGTTTTGACATTATCTTTATCGACTTTCACCTTGGCCTGTCGAACGGACATCAGGCCCTTGAGATTATCAAGTCATCAGAACGTCAGGCGGATGCGATTTCCATTATGGTCACAAGTGAAAACCGACCAGAAGTTATCATTGAGGCCACGCGAAATGGATGTTCCGACTACATTTTGAAAGACGATCTTAGCGTCGACGGCATCCAGAATTCGGTGTCGCTCGCCTTCGAGAGGCAACTGTTTGCTGCGATAACCAACAGAGATGTGGTCAGGTCAGAAGCGACACAAGGTACAATGAGGCGCCTCAACGCCTGTCTGACGCCTGAAATGCGCCGGATCATGTCCGCGACGCTGCAGCGACGCAAAGACACCGATTATCTTGGGGGAGAATGCAAGGAACTGGAATTTGGGGCGGACTTGGAAAGCGTTTATTTTGAAATGATCTCTGTCTTTGGGGAAGGCGATCACGATCACTTGGGGCAAACCGATATACCCATGCCCCATGATCAGGAACGTAGGAAAATTCTATGATGACACATACGGCCCCTCAAAACACCGCGCCGCTCGAAATCATAATGATCGAAGATGACGATTTCGACGCGAAACAGCTACGGCGCACATTGACTGCTACGGGCATAAAGAACAATTTGACACGTTGTATCGATGGCGTAGAAGCGCTGGAATTTTTGAGAAAAGACAGCGGCGAACTCCCGCGCGCATTTATCATCCTTCTCGACATCAATATGCCGAGAATGAATGGTCATGAGTTTTTGGAAGAGATTAGAAAAGATCCAAAGTTACGCCGATCCGTGGTGTTTGTCATGTCTACATCCACGGATGAACAGGACATCAATTCTGCATACGACAAAAATGTCGCAGGCTATGTTGTCAAGGGGGGCCGGTCCGAGGAAAATCAGGAACTTTTCAAGGTGCTGAATGAAATTTGGAAACTGGTACTGTTGCCAGAAATTACCTAGTCATGAACCGTCAGTATGAGAATATTGATGTCTTAATCGTTGACGATGATAGATTTGATCGGCGGTCGGTGGCGCGTCTGCTCAGAAGTGCCTTTAGAGAAATTACGATCCGAGAAGCTGCAGGCCGTGACGAAGCGATGCTGGCCGCAGAGCAGGAACCCGATGTCGCCATTTTTGACTACCGGCTGCCGGGCTGCAGCGGGCTGGACGTGATGGCCGATTTCGTTGCGAAATGGCCTAACCTCACTTGTATAGTCATGACGGGCGAAGGTGACGAAGATGTCGCGAAGGCGGCAATTAAGGGCGGTGCATTCGACTACATTAATAAAAGCAAACTGACGGAAAGTGCGGTGCACCGAATGGTTACCCATGGCCTTGAGCGGAGCCTGATGAACAGACGGCTTGTTTCCCAAAGGCAAGAGCTGGAAGTCTTTGCCGATGTCCTTATCCATGACCTTAAAGCGCCAATCCGGGCGGTAAGCTTCCTTTCCGAGCAGATAAGAATGGATATGGACGAGGGCGATGAGGCTTCGGTCCGGACCGGTTTTGACTTGTTGGCGCGCTCGGCCAAGCAGATGGGCTCTCTTATCGATAGCCTCGCCAAGCACATCCGTTTGGATAATGATACAGAATTCGAAGAGACAAGTATCATGGATATGGTGGGGGCTGCTGTGAACGCTCTCCAATTGGAGATTTCCGAGGGTCATGCCACAGTTGATATGGCATTCGAGGATCGAAAAATTTCTTGCTGTAGCCCCCAGATTATCCAGGTGTTCCAGAATCTGATTTCCAACGCGATCAAGTATCGTGGCGATGATACCCCGAAAATTCAAATTTCTGTCGGGTCGGCTGATGAAGAAAAAATTACAATACTTCTCAAGGATAACGGTACCGGTATTCCAGAAGAGTTTCTGGAGCGTATCTTTGAGCCCTTCAAACGTGCCCCCTCCCGGGAGGGGGTTACCGGCACCGGCCTTGGGCTGGCCACCTGTCTGAAGGTCGCCCAGCGGCACAATGGCACCATTAAGTGCATATCCGAAGTCGGGGTCGGCAGCACCTTTTCCATCGAGTTGGCCCTGTCGCACGATTCAACGCGGATGCGTTTCACGGCGTGAAACAATAGAGTTGGAGGGGCCAGGTGACGCATCCCAAATACAATCGCGGCCCAACGACGAAGCTGCCCTGACGGAGCGGGCAGCCTTCTTTGGATCGGTCAGACAGGCCGCCAGCCTTCTGCGATGGCTGCGGAAGTCAGGGCTATGTTTGTCAGATGCCAAGCATTGCACGGTACCTCTGCCAACTACATCATTCAGCAGGCAATCTGAGCAGAAACCGTCGTCCGGGGACCCTGCTGCCAATGGCCTCGATCTGATCGCAGCAACGTCCCACAGCACCGGCAGGATCGGGGGAATGCCATTGCCCGTATCGATCGCGGTCACAGAATGAGCAGAGCGTCAGGGTGGGGCCAGCCAGCCCGTTTTTCTGAGGCTTGTATCCCGCAAATTGTCCGGAAGATGATGCTCCTCCGCCCGGAGGCCAAGGCCGCATGGCAAGACGCCAACACTTTCGACGCAAAGAAAACCTGCACCTGCCTGGCGCTGGATGAAACGGCACGATTGCACCGGAACTTGCGTAAAAGTGGTGAGCCCGTCGGGATCCGAACCCGAGACCTACTGATTAAAAGTCAGTTGCTCTACCAACTGAGCTACAGGCCCACTAGGCGGCTGTTTAGAAAGACGGCCCGGGGGGGTCAACCCCAAAAAGTGCATTTTATGACCAACTTGTAACGACCCTAGCGTAAGGCGCGGCAAGGCCTCTGGAAAGAAGCCGATGCAAGGCGTATATGCGCGGCCATGGATACGCGTGACTCCTCTGGGCTGCCCTTCATGAAGATGCACGGGCTGGGCAACGACTTTGTCGTGCTGGACGGGCGTGCGCGCGACATTTCGGTGACGCCCGCGCTGGCCGTGGCCCTAGGCGATCGCCACCGTGGGATCGGTTTCGACCAGCTCGCCCTGATCACTCGGGGTGGCGCAGGCGACGCGCATCTGACCTTTTACAATTCGGACGGCTCCACGTCAGCCGCCTGCGGCAATGCCACGCGCTGCATCGCCCGGCACATCATGGACGAGACAGGGCAGAAGCGCCTGACGCTGACCACCGACAGGGGCACCCTGCAGGCCGTTGATGCGGGGCAGGGGCTGACGTCGGTCAACATGGGGCCCCCGCAGCTGGACTGGGCCGACATTCCGCTGGCCGAGCCGATGGATACGCTGGAGCTGCCGATCGAAGGTGCCCCTACGGCGACCGGTATGGGCAATCCGCACTGCACCTTTTTCGTCGACGATGCCGAATCCGTCGCTCTCGAGCAGTTCGGGCCCCGCTTTGAGCATCACCCGCTCTACCCCCAGCGCACCAATGTTCAGGTGGCGTCGCTGATTGGCCCCGATCACCTGCGGATGCGGGTCTGGGAGCGCGGCGTGGGAATCACCCTGTCCTCTGGCTCGTCCTCTTGTGCCACCGCCGTGGCCGCTGCGCGCAGGGGCCTGACCGGGCGCCGGGTGCGTATTGATCTGGACGGCGGCACGTTGCAGATCGACTGGCGTGACGACGGCGTCTGGATGACTGGTGCCACGATGCATGTGGCCACAGGTGTGCTGACCGCAGACTGGCTGGCCACCGTATGAACGCGCCCAAATTCACCACGCTGGGCTGCCGCCTGAACGCCTATGAAACCGAAGCGATGAAGGCGCTGGCCGGTGAGGCGGGCCTTGGCAACGCCGTAGTCGTCAACACCTGCGCCGTCACAGCCGAGGCCGTGCGCAAGGCCCGGCAAGAGATTCGCCGCCTGCGCCGGGAAAACCCCGATGCCCGTCTGATCGTGACCGGGTGCGCGGCCCAGACCGAACCCGAGACTTTCAGGGCGATGTCCGAGGTCGACGCCGTCATCGGCAACACCGAAAAGATGACGCCCGGCACGTGGAAAACGCTCGCCGCTGATTTCATTGGCGAGACGGAAAAGGTCATGGTCGACGACATCATGTCCGTCACGGAAACCGCGGGCCACCTGATCGATGGTTTCGGCACCCGGTCGCGCGCCTATGTGCAGGTCCAGAACGGCTGCGATCACCGCTGCACCTTCTGCATCATTCCCTATGGCCGGGGCAATTCGCGCTCGGTTCCCGCCGGTGTGGTGGTCGATCAGATCAAGCGGCTGGTCGACAAAGGCTTCAACGAGGTGGTGCTGACAGGGGTCGACCTCACCTCATGGGGGGCTGACCTGCCGGCACAGCCGAAACTGGGCGATCTGGTGATGCGGATCCTGAAACTGGTGCCGGATCTGCCGCGCCTGCGGATTTCATCGATCGATTCGATCGAGGTGGATGACAACCTGATGGCAGCCATCGCGACCGAGCCGCGCCTGATGCCGCATCTGCACCTCAGCCTTCAGCATGGCGATGACCTGATCCTGAAACGCATGAAACGCCGTCACCTGCGCGACGACGCCATCCGCTTTGCCCAAGAGGCGCGCAAACTGCGCCCCGACATGACCTTTGGCGCCGACATCATCGCCGGTTTCCCGACCGAGACCGAGGCCCATTTCGAAAACTCCCTCCGCCTTGTCGAGGAATGCGACCTTACCTGGCTGCACGTGTTCCCCTACAGCGCGCGTCAGGGCACACCGGCCGCCCGGATGCCTGCCGTCAACGGCAAGGCGATCAAGGACCGCGCCGCCCGTCTCCGTGCTGCCGGTGACGCGCAGGTACAAAGACACCTCTCCACCCAGATCGGGCAGATCCACCGTATCCTGATGGAATCCCCTGACATGGGCCGCACCGAACAATTCACCGAAGTGCATTTCGCCACGCCCCAACCCGAAGGGCAGATCGTCACGGCACGGATAACTGGCACGACGGATACCCATCTGGTCGCGTGACCGACAGACGCCTCAGGCGGATTGGCGGAAAAGCAGAAGCCGCAAACAGAACGCGGCCTCGGCAAGGATGGTGATGCCGTAAACCGGCGCAAAGCTGTCCAGAAGCTCTGGCGCAAAAAAACGCAGCCCGCTGCCGGTCAGGTAAACAAGCCCCGCCGCAGCAAGGCCAACGCCGAAGACCCGCGCAATCAGACCCGACCGCCAGATCAGCATCCCCATGAGCAACCCGTTGATCCCGAAGAAGAACAGGCCAAGGTCATAGCCGTGCCCGTGCAGGTCGAGGAACAGCATCGCCAGCCCGTCAGCCCTTGCGCCGGTCAGGCTGCCCTCAGCGGAGAGAACCAGCCATGCGGCCTGTAGTGACATCAGGTTGATCGCGATGATCACGGTCTGGATCAGACGGAAGACCATCGCAGACAGCGCCAGACCCAGTGCCACCGCCCGAAACACCAGGTAAAGCAGGATCGCCAGTCCGGCATCGCATACCGCCATAACCAGATCCGCAGCTATGCCAGCCCGGTAGAGCGCCGGCGCGGCAAGGATTGCATCGGCGGTTGCAGCGGCGTCGCCGGGTGAATAAAGCCGGGCGCGGATGCCAAGTTCGGCACCTAGTCCGGCGCAGATAACGACAAGATATAGCAGTCCGGCCCAGCGGGCGCGGGTGGCCAGAAGGTCAGGGGAATGCGGGTGTGCCATGCGCAAAATCCTATGCAAATTCTGTGGAACTGAAACCGGGAACATTCTGACCGAAATCCGCCCGGAATTTAAAGCCAGAAATCGTTCACGCCGGGGCCACCGCCCCGTCAGACCTGCCCGCGCGCCCCACTTTGGCAAAAACGCCGGATTTGCCGTGTTCCCTCGGGACATCGCCCTACATCCAGTTTGCAACCGGACCGAAAATTAGCCATGACAGTTCAATGACACCACAGAACAAAGCCCTCACCGTCCATCTTATCACCGCCACCGGCGCGGTCTTTGCCATGCTGGCCCTGCTGGCCGCGACGCAGGAAAAGTGGTCGATCATGTTCCTCTGGCTGGTGATCGCCTTCTTCGTTGATGGCATCGACGGGCCGCTGGCGCGCAAATACGAGGTCAAATCCAATGCGCCCCGGTTCGACGGCGTGCTGCTCGATCTGATCATCGACTATCTGACCTACGTGTTCATCCCCGCCTTCGCGCTGTTTCAGTCGGGGCTGCTGCCGGGCTGGACCGGTTGGGTGGCGATCATCCTGATCACCTTTGCCAGTGCGATGTATTTTGCCGACACCCGCATGAAAACATCGGACAATTCATTTCACGGGTTTCCCGGCTGCTGGAACATGCTGGTGTTGGTCATGTTCGCGTTGCAGCCCAGCTTCTGGATCATCCTCGGGCTGGTCAGCATTCTTGCGGTGACCATGTTCCTGCCGCTCAAGTTCATTCACCCCGTGCGCACGGAACGCTGGCGGCCTGTGTCCCTGCCTGTCGCGCTGGCCTGGACCTTCTTTGCCGGCTGGGCCGCCTGGGTCGATTTCCATCCGCAAAGCTGGGCACACTGGGGGCTGGTCGTGACATCGATTTATCTGATTTCGGTCGGCGTCCTGCAGCAGTTGATTCCGGCGCGCCGCTGATCGCGCAACCGGCGGGCGCGCGCTTTACATCCCGCTGACGGCGCGCAACACTGGCGAAAACCGGGAACGGATCGTGTGGCCTGGTGTCCGCCTGAAGGGGGCAATAGGCCACATGCGCAGATTTCAACCCATGCCCCTCATACCCGGCGACCAAGGGTTCGGGACGCAGCCGTCCCCCGGGGCCACAGCATGACCCCCCGCCAGGGCCCCAAAGATGGCAAGCCGCTGCCGCACACCCCCGTGACCCTGCCGCAGGGCGATCTGGATCATTTCCACATTACCGCAACCGTGCACGGAAATGTCGTTCTGCTCGACGTGGCGGGCCTGCCCGGCAATCTGCCCAAGACCAATGGCAACACCTACGCGTTGTGGAACACGTCGTCGCCGCTTCCCACGGACACGCCGCTGGATATCCAACCGATGCCCACGGATGATCAACCCAGCCGATTTCAGTTCAAATATGACTTTCAGCCAATGAATTACGCCATCACCTATCAGGTCGGCAGCGCGCCCGATACGATGTGCGCAATCGCGCCATTGCCGCTGTTTCCGACCATGGCCTTGGGTTTTCCGGAAAATGTGTCGATGCAGATACGCGATCTGACGACAACTCAGATGGTATTTCAATATACTGTGCTGTCGGGGTACCCGCCGGCCACTTATGGTAACTGGATCGGCCTCTGGCAAGGAATTCAAACGAACCCCGGCGCGGTTGACCCAATCGCGCGCATTTCTGTGCCAGACAACCAGAACACGAATATTCTGACGCTGACCGGTCTGACCCTTTATGAGAATTTTGACTATACGCTGATTTTTTTCATGAAATCCGACGCGGATGACCCAAAACGCGTGTCGGCTGGCGCAGCGCTATATTTTTCAACCTAAGGTCGTGCGTCTGCATAGTCTACCATAACGTGTTTTTGTGTGGACCGAATCTATCATCTGTGATTTACTTAGCGGCAGGTAGAGTTTGTTTGGCACTGCCTGTTTCGCGGAATTGTTTTGTCCCGCGAAATTTCAATTTTTCGACCTGATTTATTCCCAGAGGATTACAAATGACTGAAATGCTTTTGATGACCGCACCGGCGGTCTCCCAATCCGTTACCCTGTCGCTCTTCTCAAAGGGGCCGACCGGGATCAACGTGAATTACACCACGTTCAGCAACAACATGCCCAAGACCTTTGCCAACCACATCTTTGTCTGGGAATCGGCCGGGCCGGTGGTGCCCTGGCAGAAGATCGACTCGTTTGTAAAAGACCAGCCGATCACCCAGGATTCCTACAAGGGCCTGCAAGAGGTGAAATTCGCCTACGAGGTCGGCAAATCCTACATCGTCGGTTATGCGGTTACGCCGGATCCTTCGTCGACAATGGCCACACTGTTCCTGCCTGCCGACAACGCCCCGACCGACTCGACCAGCGTCCAGCTGACCATGGGCAGCCTTATCACCGGGGGGGTGCAGCTTAAATTCAGCGGGCTGTCCCAGTACAATCCTTCGGCCAATGACAATTGGGTCGCGATTTGGGACGGTGAGGCGGCGTTGTATAAGGGCGCTCCCAAATGCAAGGCAGCGATCACCTCGCCCACCAGTTCGGGCACTGTGGTCGTTCCCTGCCCGCTGCTGATCGGGTCGACCTATACGGCGGGGTATTACATGGCCCCGGCCAAGGGTGACCAAGCCACGTCGCTGGCCGCCGAAGTCACCTTTACCACCTGACAGGCGCCCCGGGCGTCAATCCCCGACGCCCGTCTGTCCCAGTGCCCCGGGATTCCACCCGGGGCCAGAGGTCGCGCCGCACGGGCGTGGCCCCCATCCCCTATCCTGTCGTCTCCGATCCGGGTCTCAGACCCAGACGGCTGCGTAAGCCATGAGGATCTGCCGTGGTTCAGTTCATCCGCTATCAGGACACCCGTCTTTACACCTGCAGCAGCAATTCGGCGGGCACGGGCGGCTGGATCTTTGCCGCCATCAACCGCACGCCGACTGCCGATGAGAAGCTGTTGCCGGACGGACCGCTGACCCTGACCGAGGCGCTGGTCTGGGAGGCAAAAGACTGGGAAGGCACGCTGGTCTATCTCGCCACCGAGGTCGATCAGGCGACGGCGCACACCGCTCAGTTTGTCGACATGATCCGCACCATTCTGGCAACGACCTTCGGCAAGCAGGGTGGCCTGATCTTTCTGCCGTCGCTGGACTATCTCGATGCCGATGAGGCCACGATACGCGCGGCCATAGGCGCGGATGACCTGTTCGTAGTGCCGTTTTCACGCAGCAACGGCACGATCAGGCCGCAGCAGTTCTTTGATGTGCTGCTGACCGGGGTTCCCGGCGTCAGCGCGTCTTTCAATCCCAGCGTCACCTTTCACGTGCCACCCGAGGCCGCAGAATCCTATATCCAGCTGGACCCGACCGGATCCTCGACACCCGCGGTATCGCTGACTGGCCCATCGGCGCCCGACACGGCGCAGCCCGACGACCTGTCGGCCAGACTGTGGTTCGACGGGCCTGCATCCGGCGCGTTCCGGTTCGGCCTCACCATTCGGCAGCCGTCACTGCGCACGGATCTGAACATGGGGTTTCAACTGCTGATCCCCAATCCGGAATCGACCGGAACGGACCCCAGCGTCCTGCCGTATCTGCCGGCTTATCTGCCGCTGGCCGCGCCGGGCAGCGTTAATATCTTTGTGGAATTCACCGGGCAGGTGAATATCCTAAATCCGAACAATGCGGTGGCGGGGGCCTCGGAAACCGCATTCATCTTTGGCGACAGCATGCAGAATGGCAAAAGCATGCCAACCGCTCTGCAATCCTGTTACCGCACCAACTTTGGCAAGACGGTTCTTCTGACGCCGCTCAGCGAAACGCAATCGCCCGGCCACGCGGGTCGGTTGGTGATTGCGCTGGGGGGGCAGAACACGCCGCTGCAGAATGGATTCCGCTTTGGCCCCGCAGGCGATTTCGCCATCGGCGTCGCAGGTGCCAAGCCCAATGGATCCGAGGCGATCCTCTGCGGGCAGTCAGGCACCGAAACGGTATCGGTGGTCATCGCCCCGGGCGGCACGACGGCACAGCAACGGCTGCGTTTCACCGGGGGGATGCCCGCCAATGCGCCGGTCTTCCCGCTTGAACCGGTCTCTCCTGTCGGGCCACCGATCGACCCCAAGGCGATGCTGATGGACACCGGCTTTACCACCTCCTGGGTATCCTTTCTGGCCGATCCCGCCGCCAGTGGTGTGGCGGGCGGACACTATGCCGCCATGCCAAAAGGGGCTGAGTTGTTTGGCGGCGGCGGATCGACCGGCACATTGGGGCCAAAGGACCCGGGCGTGGCACTGCCCGGCACGCGCGAAGTGTTCTTCCCGATGATGCCCCTGTCCGGCTTTGTCGGCAGCGACGGATTGCAGGACATGACGACGGACGACCTTGAACTGCTGTCGCGCCAGATCGTCGGTCCAACCCGCAAGAACTGCATCAATCTGGCCGTCAGCACCGGCGCGGCACGGCTTTCGGCCTCGGCGCTGCATTCGCTGAATGCGTCGGTGGCACGGGCCGCACTGGCGGACACGACCCTGACCAGCACGACAACGCCGACCGGATTCATCACCCGCTATGATGCTGGCGGCGCATGGAAACAGTTGCTGCTGGCGCAGGTGGTCACCAATGGCAGCGTCACCCGTCAGATGGGCTTTACCGATCTGAACGACAACCTGCAGGCCGCGTTTCAGACCACCGACCAGTTTCTGGTCATCGCCAACAATCAGAATCTTGGCGCCTTTACCGACCCGGGGCAGGGCGACCCGCCGCCACATTTCTTTGCCCCCCCGGCCAGCCCGGAAATCGCGGATCAGCAGCTTTTCTTCAACCGGATCAACATCGGCCAATGGGATTTCACCACCAAACCCGGTGTGAACAACGCCTATGGCGACTATGCCAGCGTGATGATCGTCAAGGGCGTGAAGGGCAAGATCCTCGACATCGATTCCACCGGCAAGGTGCTGCCCGGATCGCTGGTCAAAAGCCCCGACAAATGGACGATGAAGGACACCTTTGCCACGCCCGATCCGCCCGATATGTCGGAACTGATTCCGCTATCGGACTGGCTGGTGGAATACTGCACCGATGCCTGGGAACAGGGCGCGCCGGATCGCGGCAACAACCCCTATTTCGCCAAGTTTGTCGACATCATCACCGATCCGGACTGGACCGGCGTGCTGATCCTCAAGGCGGCGATTGCCGAGGTCCCCAGCGACATCAGCGGCATTCTGGCAGGCGTCAAGGACCCGACAGATTTCTATGCCCACCACGTCGGTTTCGACATCGGCCAGATATCAAAGGACAAGGTCGAACAGACCGAAACGACTTCGATGTTCGGGCTCGTCTACTATGTCGACCCGCGTTATGATGACCGCCCGCCGGCGCACACGATCCAGCCGGCAAACCTTGAGGCCGAACAGGATTTCACCCTGCTCACGCTCAAGGCCCTGTTCGAAAATTCCGCCATTTCCAAATTTGAATCGCTGGCGCAGATGGTGCTGAACCGCCTTTTCGGTGCCGAAGTGACCGCCATGGTCGATGTCAAACCCGAAGGCCGCGAGGAAAATCCAGACAACGCGGTGCTGCTTCAGGGCGGTGTCCAGCGCAACGGCGATTCCGTGGTCTATTCGCTGACCTCGCGCTGGCCCAACCAGTACAGTCTGGCCAACAACGTCCTCACCTCGGTCGAGATCGACACCGCCTCCATGTCCACACGCGACACGGGCGAAACAAGCGGCGAGATGGTGTCGTGGATCGGCATGAGCGGCTTCATGAACTTCTCGGTCGTGCCGGGCGATGCTGACGCTGATCTGCCCGACTTCGACGTCTTTTCCTACGGGCCCGAGTCTGCGGATTCCAATGCCCTGCGTCAGGGTCTGAACTTCTCCAACCTCGGCCTTCGCATTGCCACACCCGTGGCTGATCCGGTGCCGGTCCTCACGTTGGTGGAATCGGAAATCGCCTTTAACAGTGCTGACAGCCATGCCCGCGACAAGAGCCTGTACAAAAGCTTTCAGCTGGAACTGCTGGGGCTGCTGTCAGGCGATGCCGAAGGCGCGGACAAATCCGATCCGGCCTCGCTCGGGTTTCTGCCCGCGCTCACCCAGTACGATCTGCGCGGCGTTTCCGGGCGCTGGCACGGGCTGCGGTTCAAACTCAACCTTGGCACGCCGGGGGCACTGGCGGGCAAGGTGAACCTCGATTCCTCGATGCTGATCGCCTGGTCGGATGACAGCGGCGCCAGCGATCCCGACAGCTATGGCGCCGTGGTCGGCATCGCCCTGCCCGGCGCGGGGGGCGGGGGCGAATTGTTCAGCCTGCAAACCGTGCTCAAGCTGTCGATCGGTCTGGTGCAGCTGTTCTATGCCCCGCCCGATGGTGCCAATCAGGGCGGTTTCCTGCTCGTGCTGAACCAGATCGCGCTCAAATTTCTGGGCCTGCTCAAGGTACCGCCCAGCGGCAACACCGCCTTCATGCTGTTCGGCGATCCAGATGCCGGGGACAGCACCGGGCTGGGATGGTTCGCCGTCTACAACAAGGCCAAGGAAGAGGCGGCCAAAAAGGCGGACGCCAAAACAGACGCTTAAGGCGGAAAAGGTCATCCCATGTTTGAATTTCTCGCTCAGGTCTATTCATCGCTGTTCAGCACCACCGCGCAATTTTCGGGTGAAGCCGTCCATGCGCAGGTTGCCGCTTTTCGCACGCTGATCAACACCGACGCGCCGGAATTCAAGACGATCCGCCTCTGGGTCGATGACGGGGCCAGCTACGGGCATCAGGCGTCGACCGTGAATGTGATGTACCGGCTGGTCCGGCCCGCCGATGACGCCGATCTGACGTTCGGATACACCGGCACGGTCGAAGTCTATTACCAAAGCGCCGCAGAACTGACCAAGCTACAGGAGCTGATCCCGGAACTTGCCACCACGGTATCCGGCCCGATCAACGGCGCGACCGTCACGCTGATCGCCTATGACGCCGCCACGCCACCGGCAACGCAGGTGGCCTTTGGTATGACGGGCGGGGTCGGCTACAGCAGCGATTACAACACACTGCTGAACGTCCAGACCTTTCTGCAATTGCAGCCCTACAACTGGCCAAGCCCCGAGCGGATCACCTTTGCCGATGGCACACCGGCCATTGATCTGTCGACCGTGCCCCAGGTCGGCGGCGAACGGTTCAACCGGCGGCTCTATACGCTGGACCCGGCCAGCTATCAGACCGTGCCCTGGGCGATGTATCAGGCCGGCGCATACACCCCCGAACAAAAGGCCCGCGCCGAGATTGTCCAGTATCTGGTCAGCGACCCGTTCCTGGCCGATCACGCCCTTCAGGCGGCCTACAGCATCAAAAGCCTGATCAGTCGGCTCAATGCCTCGCCGACATACGCGGCGGGACTGGTCTGTGCCTCTGTGCTGGACTGGCAGCGGCAGACGGGCGGTAACAACCCGAACGCGAAACCGACTGTCATCCTCAATTTCGACGACTTCGGCACACCAGCCGAATCCGAGGGCGGCGCGCTCAAAACCGTGCTGCTGGGCGGCTTTGCGCCAGACGAACACCAGCTGAATATGATGGTTCAGGCGGGTAATCCCGACGCTGTATCGAATTACAACCGGCGCAAGCAGTATTTCGAAAATCTGGATTCCGGCACGCGGTTTTTCTATCTGAACTATCCGGACGATCTGGATGATGTGAAAGCGGCGCTCGCGCTGATCGATGGCAATCCGAACGCCGTCATGTTCATCCAGCTGGGCCGCAGCTTTCCGGCGGTGTTCAGCCATGCGGTGTATAAATCCACCCTGCCGCCAGTGTTCGAAGGGCAGGGCACCGCGAACCTCTGCGTCAATATCGGCCGCGCCTTCATGCAGGTGCCGGCCCCCAATCAGAGTCAGGAAAACCGGCTCAAGATCTATCCGGCACTGACGCTTGAAACCTACAATTCCCAGGCCATCCCCGGTGAGCTGCTGACAGCGGCGCAGCAGATATCCACCTCCAACGCGCTCTGGCCGACCGATCCGACGCAGGCACCGTCACGCGTGACGGCCGACCTCTACCGCGCCTATACCGGTGCGCGCGCGGTGGAAATTCAAACCTATTTCGATGAAATCAAAGCCTTTTTCGCCTCCGCGCCGCAGGACAAGCTGTCGCTGGCCATCGCCTACATGATGTCACAGCGCGTGCCCGATAATGCGACGCTGGCCGCCACGGACAATCCGCTGAATGACCTGTGGGACCAGATCGACGCGGCGCAGAAAAAGGGCAGTGTCGATCTGGTGCCGGGCATTCTGGCCGGTGGCAGCATCCCGGATTTCATCACCACCTTCCTGAAGTCATGGGCCCCGACGCTGACCCTGACCAGCGTGACCACCTTTGAACCCGCGACGAAACCCGACGACGTGACCGAAATCACGCTGGCCGGACCGACCTCGGCCTTTGATGCGCTGGGTATCCCCTGCGATGTGACGATCAAATTCACCGCCCCCGACAATGTGCTGGCCGCCGATATCCGCTTCACCGTCACGGGGGATTGGGTCATGCCCGGTGCCCCCTGGATGGTGTTTGATTCGCCCTTTATCGCCCTGACCCTGTCGGATGGGAAAAAGCTGGTCAGCGCCCGCATCGGCGGCGGCTATTCGGCGTTCAAGGATGCGTCCAAAACCCCGATCAAGGCCGACCTCGATATCCTTGTTGGCGGTGCCGAAGATCTCTGGCCCGCCAGCATGCGCTTTGACGGGACCTATCCCGGCATCGCCAGCGCCTACCAGATGTTCACCGGTTACAATCTGGTCAAGGCACTGCCCGCACCCTTCAACGTACTGACCGATCTGGGCGTGAGCGACATTGAAATCGACTATGACGCCAAGGCAAAGAACGTGAACAGCCTGTCGGTCGTCGCGCAAAGCAACACCACCGATCTGCCGCTTTTTGGCGGTCTCAGCCTCGCCAACACCAAGATCACCGCCATCGTCACCCAGCCCACCACCGCACGCACGCTGGCGGTGGGTGTTTCGGCCACATTCAACGTAGGCGCCACTGATCCGGCGGTGATTTCCGTCACCGTCACCTACCCCGAAGTCACCCTTCAGGGCGCGCTTGAGTCCGGCGTTCTGACCATTTCCAAGGTGATCGAAACCTTTGTGCCCGGCACCGTTCTTGACCTGCCGCATGAACCGGTGATCGACGCCTTTGCCTTCAACTATGACAAGCCCAGGGATTACCTCACTGTCTCGATGAACATGACGATGCAGGGGTGGGAATTCACCTTTCCCTATGCGCAGAAGCCGCTGTTCTCGCTTGATCGGGTGGGCTTCGGGATCACCCGCGACAAGGGGTCGAACACCGGCAACATCACCGCCGACACGACGCTGGTGCCGTCCTTTACCCCGCAGATCAAGGTTGAGGTCGGCGCCTATTACGAAGCGACCAAGAATTGGCGCTTTCTCGCGCGCACCACCACGGTTGTGCCGCTCAATGATCTGATCGGCGACTATCTTGGCGCGGCCTGGATCACCGATGCGTTCCAGTTCCCGAAGCTCAAGGATATCAGCGTTGAAATGGTCTGGGGCCAGAAGGGCGGCACCGGCGCGGCCTCGGCCCAATGCTTTGAATTCAAGGCCAAGACCGCCACCCCATGGGAACCGATCCCGGTGCTGGGCGACCAGCTTTCCGCCACCTTCGATCTGACGTTGGGCTATCGCCCGGATGGGGCCGTGAACGAAAATCTGCGGCTTGCGGGCCTGCCCACCGTGCCCAATCCCACCGCGCTCGCGACCGAAACCGCCGGGATGCATGGCAAACTTCTTGCCGCCGTGACACTGTGGAAAATCCACCTGAGCATCGAATTCGATTTCCAGCCCGGTGTGCAAAAGGTCATCGTGATCTGGACTGATGTGGGGCTCAAGGCCGTGGTTGAAACCGCAGCCAAGGACGAACCGGCCCGCGGCATCACCAAGGGCGACACGATCGCCACCTTCACGCTCGAAGGGCAATCCATCGGCAGCATGGTCGAGAAATTCGTCGGCTGGGCCACGGGCACCAAATTCGGCCTGCAGCCGCCGTTCAACGTGCTGAACGATATCAAACTGTCGGGGCTCAGCGTCACCTACAACTTCACCACCAAGAAGGTGTCGTTCAACATCGGCATCGGCCCGATCGATCTGGGGCTGTTCACGCTCAAGGGCATCACACTGGCCTACAACCCGGACGGCAATTCCGCATCCGAAGGCAACGGCAGCAGCAAGAACAAGGTCGCGATCAACGTTGAGGGATCCTTCCTGTGGCAAAGCGGCGATTCCCTGTCCTGGGCGCCGGACGATCCCAATTCCACGCCCGCACCTGCCGGTGGCGGCAATAAATACTTCGATCTGCGCCTGCTCGCGCTGGGCCAGCACGTCGAGGTTCAGGGCCTGACCGGCGCGAAATCGGTGCAGGAGGTCATTACCAACCTGCAAAATCTCGATATCCCGAATCCGCCCGATATCCCGCTGAACGGTCCGAACCAGCCAAGGTTCAAGGCCGATTCTTCGTGGTTCGTGGCCTTCGATTTCGGCGTGCTGAAGACGGAAAAAGACGCCAAATCCACCACCTCGGCCACCGCCATCGCGGCGTCGAACATGACCGCCCCCCGCGAATACGGCGTTCCTGCCCCGGCACAAAGCCGTGCGCTGGTGGCAGCCGAGGAAGCGGACGAATACTTCATCTCGCTTTCGATCGTGTTCAACGACCCCAACCTGTATGCCCTGCGCATCGCGCTGGCCGGGCCGATGGCCAAGATATTCAAAGGTCTGGACTTCCAGATCATGTACCAGCAGGTATCTGAAAACGTTGGGAAATACTCCGCCCAGCTTGTCCTGCCCGACATCATGCGCAAATTCCAGATCGGCGTCGCCTCGATCACCCTGCCGACCTTTGCCATCGAGGTCTACACAAACGGCGATTTCCAGGTCGATCTCGGCTTTCCCTGGAACGAAGATTTCTCGGTCTCTTTCTCTGTCGAATTCATGGCCGGTCCGTTCCCGGTCATGGGCTCGGCCGGTTTCTATTTTGGCAAACTCTCAAGTGCGACCACCAACAAGGTGCCGACCACGTCGACCGGCTGGTTCAACCCGGTCATCGTCTTTGGCTTTGGCGCGCAGGTGGGTCTGGGCAAATCGGTCGAGGCCGGCATTCTGTCCGCCGGTTTCAGCCTCACGGTCTTTGGCATCATCGAAGGCGTGATCGCCCGCTGGCTGCCGTATCAGGGCAAGACCGAAGAGGGCCTTCCCGCCGAAATGCAGGACGGCTACTACTTCTCCCTGACCGGCACGCTCGGCATTCAGGGACGGCTTTATGGCTCGATCAACTTTGCGATCATCTCGGCCGAACTCAACATCAAGATCTCGATCTTCGTGCGCGCCACATTTGCGTCCTACGAACCGATTCCGCTTCTGGTGCAGGCAAACGTCGACGTATCCCTGTCGGTCAAGATCAATCTGGGCCTGTTCAAGATCACCATCCATCTCGGCTTCAAGGCCGAGGTCAAGGCCAGCTTCGTGCTTGAAAACCCGATGAAGGGCCCGGCCCCGTGGCACGACCCGACACAGGTGGCCCGTGCCGCCCCGATGATGCTGAACGCCCGCGCCATGACGAAACTCATGACCTCTGGTGCGGCGCTGCGGGCAGCACCCTATAACCCCGACTGGACGAAACTTCAGCCGGGTATCCTGCTGAACATGCAGGGTTATGTGGTGCCGGTGCTGTCTGTCGTCGGTGACGGGGCGGCCGCCCCCGCCGATCAGAAAATGGCCTATGTGGTCAACTTCTTCATCAAGGATCAGGCCCCGGTCCAGACCGGACCCGATGGCACCCTGCGCAGCAGTGCTGCCGCACATATCGTGGCGCCCAACTCCGTGGCCCGCGCGGCGCATGAACGCGCCCGTGCCCGCAGCCGCCTTCGCGCCACAGGGGCCGCGAACACGTTTGAGGATTTCGCCGTTCGCGTGCTGCAATGGGCGCTGGCCGCCGGTCAACCCGGCACCCCCACGCCGGATGAGGTCGACGCCACCATCGTCACCGACGCCTATCTCGAACAGATCCTGAGCTGGTTCAGCAACGACGCCAATCCCGCGCCAATCCCCGCCACCCAGATCGCCGCTTTCCTGAAAGGTCAAAGCGCCTTCGCCTTCACCCTCCAGCAAGAGGCGGATCCAACGGGCGAGGTTCCCGTGGTCTTCTTCCCCGCCGCGCCGGAACTGAACGTCAATGTGCCCGCCTTCAACGGCGGCGCGGCCTACACCTATTCCTATGGCGCGGCCAACACGTCGACTCCCGGCTACCTTGCCGCGCTGAACAGCTATTTCAACGCCCTCAAGGTCCAGATCGAGGCGGAAAACCCGGCCCCGAATGGCCGCCTGACTGCTGGTGCCGGTGGCCTCTCGATTGCCGAATATATCTTCCAGGATTATTTCGCGATGATCATCCGGCAGGGCGTGCAGTCCCTGCGCGATGCGCTTGCGAACTATCTTCTGCCGCTTGATACGCAAACCGGAAAGACCGCGCAGCAGATCGTCGATCATATCAATGCGCAGATGGCGGGCGATGCCCCGCTGGAGCCGCTGTTCTACACCGTCCCCGAACTCTTTGCCGCCAACCCATCCCATCCGCTGAACCCGGCGGCGTCGGCCGTGCAGATCGCCGGAATGACCTGGCAGGCCACCGGCGGGCAAAGCCTGAATGACATCGCCGCGCTGCCGGTCTTTGGCACCGCCTACAGCGGGCAGGCGCTGGGCCTTGCCAATGCCGCCGACCCCCGCATCATCGCCAGCGGCGTCACCATCGCGGCCAACGGAAATACCCATGTCACCCAAAGCGGCGACAGCTTTGACCGCATCGCCGTCACCTTGGGTCTTGCCGATGCGGCGGCGCTGTTTGCCGCCTTGCCGACGCTCTTGGCCGACAAGACCGTGCTTGCGGCGCAATCGATCCTCGATATCCCGGTCTTTGGCCACAAGATCACCGCAGGCGACACCCTGCAAACCGTGGCACAGCGCTACGCGCTTAAACTCGACGCGCTCGCCACCGACGCGAACGCCAAGATCGCGGATCTCTTTGACGGCACCGGCAAAAAACCCAGCCTGAATGTCCCGCATCTGGTGCAATACACCACCGGCGATCTGATGGACGAATTGCGCCGCTCGCTGGCGCTACAGCATATCTCGGCGATGATGTCGCGCTACTACATGCACGGCCTGCGCCTGCCCACGGTTCTGGGCGATACCGGTCAGGACAAACTGATCCCCGCCGCCGGAGTGCCCTTTGCGGACGCCGGGGCCTATCCCGCCGACCTTGGCCTGTTTGCGCTGACCGGCCAGACGCTGCCGCTGCCCGTCATCCCGAACCCCGCCGACACGCCCGAAGGCGACCCGTTCTACAGCTTTACCCTGGCCGGTCCCGCCGACAGCTGGCTGACCCTTGGCGATACCAATACGGTGACCTACACGCTGGATGCCAGCCTTGGGAATGCGCGCTATCTGCAATATGACGCGGTGCGCGCCGTGGCGCAGGGCGGATACCTCGACCTTGGCGCATCTCCCATCAAACCGCTGCCGGCCGCCACGCAAAAGGCCCAGCGCTTCCCGCTGACACGCGAAATCGTCTGGCAATCGGCGGTTAACATCGACCTGCCGCAGCAACCCGCCGCCCCGACAACGCCGCGCCCGCGGCTGTGGTCGCTGCCCAATCCGCTGATCAACCTGCCCAACGGCACGCCGACCCGTCCGACGATGAAGCCGCTGATCGCCCGCACGGACGAGGCAAAGGGTAAAACCGTCGATGAAGCCATCTTAAACTACGGCTTTGGGTCGCTGATCTCCTTCCAGGTCAAGAAACTGGCCGATATCGGCACGGGGTCTGCCGTCAAACGCACCTACGAAATCGTCGGCGCGCCGGAATCCGAAATCACCCTGCTGGAACGCCTGCTCGACCAGCTGCCGAAAGACAATTCCGCCTTCCAGCAGCTGGGCCTTTTCTACCGCCCGACCACCACGGGCAGCGAAACGGCAGGCTGGCAGTCTGACGACCCATCGCTTAGCCTGATGGGCATCACCCAGACCAACCTGTCGACCGAAACCCGGCCCCCCGTCGGCTCGGCGCAGGTCGACGCGCGGATGGCGGTCACCGATTTTGGCAATGTCATCGGCACGCCCATCGACCTGCTGCGCCTGCTGTGGGAGGCAAGCATCACCCGGCAGGGCGGCTTCTTCCTGACCTATTCCACCAACGGCACGACTGATCCCAAAGGCCTGCCGGACCACATCTTCAACGACCGGGGCGAAGCCGAGGTCGCGGTTCTGGTGCTCTACGATCTTGCCGGGTCAATGGGTCTGGAGGTCGGCAACTTCATGAACGTGGTGGCCACCAACGAAGGCTTTGACCTCACCGCCGCCGCCATGGTCGCCGAGGCCGTGCCGCTGCCACCCAAGCAGGGGCGTGCTTTCATCCCCGGCGCCGATACGCTCGCCAGTTACGGCGCTGAATACTACATGGGCCTCGGCGTGCTGGTGACCCAGAACGCCACCGCGCCACTGGCCGAAGGCACTCCGCTGCGGATCGAAGGCGGGCTGTACCAAGTCCCCGCCGTGCCGCCGCAGACACCGGACCTTGCCAACCCCGGCGGGGATCTCGCGCTGATCGCGCAGCATTTTGGCACCTCGGTCGCGGCCATTCAGGCCGTCAACATCGCCGGTCTGCCCGCCACGCTGGCCCCGCTGACGGCGATCAAGCTGCCCGCGCTGGACATCACGGTGCCTGCCAACAGCAGCTTTGCCGCCCTGTCCACCTACTACGGCGCGCCGCTTGCCAGCCTTGCGGCCACCAACGCCGCGACTTCGGCCTTTGCCGCCGGGGCGCTGTCTGTCATCGTCGGTCCGCTCAGCCTCGCCCCCGAGGTAAAGGAAGGCGTGGCAGGCATCACCCTGACCCGGCCCGAACCGCAGGTGCCCGACACGGTGACGGCGGACTATGGCCTTGCCTATCTGCAACAGACCTTCAGCCTGATGGGCTATCGCATCGCGCCCAATACCGGCAATTCCTACTTTGCCACCTCCAACTGGGGCCTGCCCGCCGGTCCGGTCAATCCCGACCCCGACACCACCAGCGGCAAACTTCAGGCACCGGCCGCCAGCGCCGATAGCTGGGATTTCAGCGTATCCGTGCCCTATACCGCCGTTCTGTCCAAAGGCGTGGCCGACCCCAGCCCCTATCTGGGCGTGGGCAGCATGATGACGCTCGACCTCGACTGGCTGGACATCTTCGGCAACCGGGTGCTGTCCGATCTGAACGACCCGAATGCGGCACCGGCGAAACAGAACCTGCCGCCGCAGATCACCGGCTATACCGACCGGCTCTTTGGTGTCGGGCAGTGGCCATCGGTCGCCAATGCCTTCCGCATCCACAAACCCGACGGCACCGATGCGCCGGTGCTGAACCTGATCCTGCGCTTTGATACCTCAGTGTACGAAACCGCCCGCAGTGACATGCAAACGGCCGACACCGCAGAGAATGGTGAAAACAAGCTCAAGCAGGCGATCGAGGCCTATACCAACATCGTCGCTCAGCTGAACGATCCGGCTGGCGTCAGCGTCACCGTGACCTCGACAATGGCACCAACGGCCAGCTGGCCAATCCCCAGCATGGTCGCAGGCGCGCCCGCCGGTCTGCTGCTCTGGGCGCAGCAAATTCTCAAGTACCTCACCGATCTGGCCGCCGGTACACCTGGCAAGCTGCCAAGCCAGACCTTCACCGCCGCTTTCGACCTGTCCGGCGCAACTCTGAACGCCGATCAGATCTTCAAACTCTCGGCCACCGTGGCATTGGCGCGCGACCCGTCGCTGGTCAATGGTGACCTGCGCAGCGTGCCGGGGGTCTCTACCGCCGCCACGCCGGTGTCGCCCTGGACCGGCGACATGGATGACACCGATGTCACCCAGCAACGCGGCCTTACCGCCTTTGCCCAGGACTTTGCCAACGCCTTTGCCGACACCGCCGGGCATACATTCCGCATTGCCACCGGCACAGACCGCAATGTCTTTACCGGCAGCGCGAACAAACCGGTCTGGGTCGTCCAGCTGGGCAAGACCGCAGGCACCGACGCGATTTCCTTTACCGTGCCGGATAAGGGCGACCCGCTGATCTATGCCCCGCGCCCGATCTCGAATGTGCCGCGCTCCAAGGCGCAGACGCAGATCCTGCCCTATACGCCGGGCGAACCGCTGGACCCGGACGCACCGCCGGTGATGACAGCGTTCACCTCCATCGACCTTGATAAATGGATGGGCACCGCGCTGGCCTATACCGACGCATTGCTTAGCCCGAAATACGTCACCCCCGGCGATATCCTGCGCCACAACCTGCCAGAAGCCGGTATTCCCGATCAGGGTGCCCTGCAAAAGGTGCTCGACGCCAAGAAGGCGCTTGCCGCATCTCTCAAGCATCTGATGATCCCGGTCTATTCCGGCGAACCGGCCCGTTCCGACACGATCCAGGAGGCGTTCTATCAATCCATGCTGGGCACGCTGGGCCAGTTCTACGCCGTCAAGGCGGGCGTTCAGTTCGAAGCCGATGTAACCTCGGCCATCGCACCACAGCCGGGGGCGGTGGAACCGCCACGCATCTTTGGCGAAATCGGGCATGTGACCCATGCCAAGGCGCTGAACACCCGCACCGGCGCGACCAGTGACAAGAACGTCACCCTGTCCTCGCCCCGTGTCACGCTCAAGACATCGACGATGGATCCCACCTCCACAAGCTGGCTGAACTCTCTGCTCAGCTCGACCTCCACCGATGCCGCCTGCGTGTCGCTGGATCTCGACTATGCCGGGCAGTACATCGAACATGAGATCGGCAAACTGCCGGGGATCGACGGCTACAAACCATCCTCCTGGCTCAGCTTTGTGGAACTTGGCACCGAAAAGCCGCAGCCGCCCTTTGCCGCATCGCTGGGTGAATTCCCCGTGCCCATCGTGCTGCGGGCCTTCCCTGAAATGCCGTTGCTTGTGGCACAGGATGGTGGCGCGCTGACCCCGGATGGCTGTTATCTGCCGCTCACGCCGCCGGTTCTGGCCGCCATGCCGACCGGCGATTACAACCCGCTGACTGCCGTCACGCGCTGGGCCTACAGCTTTGCCTACTCCATGCAGGTGCATCAGCAGCAGGACGAAGTACACGGCACCGTCGTCTTCAACATCAAACCGTCGGGTGTGTTTGCCGATGCACGGCTTGGCCAGCCACGCGATCTGTTCGACACCCTCGCCACCTTTGTGACGGTCTATCCGCAGGTCCTTGCGGGGCTGAACGCCAATCTCGTGCCCATCGACGTGGGTACACGGGACAAGGACACGCTGAACGCCGCGCAGAACGCGCTGCTCTCGGCCGCGACACTGATCCAGCAACTGGCCGATACCGCGAACCTGCCGCAGGTCGGCGGTTCCTTTGACGAAGCCAGCCGCCGGGACAGCGAATCCGGCACGGTGGCCCCGGTCAAATTCTCCATCTCCGAAGGCACAATCACCAAACAGGACCCCGACATAACCCCGGTCGAGGCGCTCTTGATCACGCTGCGCCTTGCCGATCTTCTCCCGGAACGGGTGGGCAACCCCTTTGTCACCATCGACGGCTATGACTGTGCACGGGAACCTTCGGATGATCCGAAAATCGCCCAGTTCACCTACCGCAAGCTTGGCAAATATCTGCCCGCCGCCATCGGCCGCACAATCCCGGGCCGCCGCGTGGTGCTGCCCGATCTCGGGATCCTCGAACGGCAGGATGCGCTGGCCTCGGTCAACCTCACGCGCAACGCCGATATCGTCCCGGGCAAGGTCATTGCCGAACCCTTTGTCTACCGCACCCCGGAAATCGCCTTCGAATCGCCGCTGCATCCGACCCTGATGAACGACACACCGGTCAATATCGCGACGATCTATTCGACAGGACCGGATGTGCCGGTGAAACGACCCTTCGCTGATCAGTTGGCGGCGCTCTATACCGCGCTGTTCCGCAATGCGGGCACGGCGGATGTGACGCTGCAACTGACGCTGTACTATGCCTATTCGATCAATACCGGACTTGAACCGGTGCGCCTGCCGGTCTTCCTGATGCCGCCAACCACGCTGACCCTGCCGGCGGGCGGGATCTTTGACACCACCACCGCACCGATCCCCCAACAGGCGGCGGCATGGGCCGACTGGTGGGCCACCAACCTACCCAGCGAAGAAGGCGGACAGATCCAGCTGTCACTGACCGTGATGTCTGACCTGACCGAAAAACCGATGCCGGTGCTGAAGCTGACAGGCGGCTATATCGACATCAAGGATGTGGGCTAAGCGGGGGCAGGGGGGCAGTCACGCCCCCTGCCGTCATGCCTTCAGCCGATACCCGGTGCGAAACATCTGCCAGGCCACGGCCAGGATCGCCAGCGTCGCACCAAAGGCCACGCAGAACCCCAGCAAAGGCGATGAATCCGAAACCCCGATCAGCCCGTAGCGCACCCCGTCGATAAGGTAGAATATCGGGTTCAGATGGGTGATCTCGCGCAGGACCGGCGGCATCGCCTCGACCGAATAAAACGTGCCCGACAGGAACGCCAAAGGTGTCACGATAAAGTTGGTGATCGCCGCCATCTGGTCGAACTTGTTGGCATAGATCCCCGCCAGCATCCCCAGCGCCGACATGAATGCCGCGCCCAGAACCACGAACACCAGCGCCACCAGCGGATGCGCCGGCATGATCCCCAGCACGACCCCCAGCACCGCCGCCAGCGCCACCGCCACGAACAGCCCGCGCGCAACGCCCCCCGCCAGATACCCCAGCACCAGCTCGCCGCCGCTCAGCGGTGGCATCAGCGTGTCGACGATATTGCCCTGCACCTTGGAAATCACGATGGACGACGATGTATTCGCAAACGCATTCTGAATCACCGTCATCATCAGGATGCCGGGTGCGATGAACGTGGTGAAGGACACCCCCATCACATCCCCCCTCTGCGGCCCGATCGCGATGGTGAAAATCAGCAGAAACAGCCCCGCCGTCACCAACGGCGCCAGCAGCGTTTGCGTCCAGACCGCACTGAACCGCATGACTTCGCGCCGCGCCAGCGTATACAGCCCCAGCCAGTTGACCCGGCCAAAACGCCGCGTTCCCTGCGAAAAAGGCGCGTTTTCGTGCATATCGTGGTCTCCTGTTGCCTGCGCCCGCTTGTAACTCGGGTTGGAGTGATTAGAATAGAACCTCATACGGAATTTTCAGGCGGCCCGCCAGCGTGGCCGCTTTTTCACTAAGGAACTCCCATGTCCTGGACCGACGAACGCGTAGAACAGCTCAAGAAGATGTGGGGCGAAGGCCAGTCCGCCAGCCAGATCGCCAAAGAGCTGGGCGGAGTGACCCGCAACGCGGTGATCGGCAAGGTGCACCGCCTGGGCCTGTCCAACCGCGTGGGTGCAGCCCCCGCTGGCGATACGCCCCCCCCGGCCGCACCCCCCGAGGTTGAGGCACGCCCCAAACCCGCCGCCGCCGCGCCCAAGCCCGAGGCCAAGCCGAAGGCCCCGGTGATCAAGACCGAAAGCGCGCGCCCCGTGCCGCCCGAACCGGTGCTGGAAACCAAATCGGCCCAGCCCCCGGCGCGCCGCGCGATTATTCCCGCCGGTCAGCCCCTGCCGCCGCAGCCTTCGGCAAACGAGATCAGCCCAGAGGCACTCGCCAAGGTCAACGAGGTCGAGAAGAAGGCCAAGAAGATTTCACTCATGGAGCTGACCGAGCGGACCTGCAAATGGCCCGTCGGTGACCCCGCGACCGAACACTTCTGGTTCTGCGGCCTGCCCGTGCAACAGGGCAAACCCTACTGCGAAGCCCACGTCGGCGTCGCCTTCCAACCCATGTCAGCCCGCCGCGACCGCCGCCGCTAATCCGCAGGCCAAACCCGATCCCTACACCAAAGGGTGCGCATCCCCTGCGCACCCTTTTTCATTGCGCGTGGCCCGACGCCCCGCCCGCCTACAAAAAAACGGAGCCCACTTCCGGGGTTTTCTGTTATTCGTCATCCACAGCTGCATGATTGGTGAGCTGTTTCAGCTCGGCTTGCTGGGCTCTGACGCTTTCAATCATTTCAATGAGCCGAGTATTCTCGTCTGCATGTTGCTGTATTTCAGCAATAATGGCCTGATTGTGTTCACCTTCCACTATGTCCTCTGGCTCTGAGCGAGGCGGGATGAAATCAACATCTCCGCCCTTCTTGTAGAAGTTGAAATATTTTTCGATAGATTTTCGCAGAGCATTATCAACTTCCTGCTCTATGATATGGGGAACTGCTGCTTTTATTTGCTCCAGCGTGTCATCCACACCGGTTGCCTAGACTGTAGTTTGTTGCTCTATCAGCGCATCCTCAATTACCTTGTTTAGACGCTTCTTCTGTCGAAGGTCTTCGATGTCGTTAGCGATGCTCAAATATTCATTAGCAATTCGTCCCGCGTTTTTGGCTATCACTGCAAGAATCATCGTAACGCTGGCAATCGTTCCAAGGGTTAGAATGACCGAACCATTGCTGGCCCCTACGACCTTGACAGTCTGAGGCGTTTCGCCCACTGCCATCGCCGCGCCGCGGGAGATGTCGTACCAGTCACCAATCCATTTTCTCAATAATGCTACGTCATCGACCCCAGCACCGTCTTTAAAGCGGACTCGGATCAGCGGTAGATCGACTAGCTCGCCTTCATCGCTATACTTCTCGAGGCCCAGCTCTCTTAATTGCGCCCTAGCTTGATCAAACTTTGTCTGGATAGTGTTCAAGGCTCTGAACGCTTCGCCGATGTCAGAAGCCGCAGATGCCGGATCAAACTGACTGGTTTGCACAGTTTTAGTTACGAAAAGCGCCCCCTGATGACCCAGATATTGCAGAGCTTCTAAGGATTGAAGCAAATCAAGCTCTTCATTGGTGAGAAGATCGAATTGCATCGCATCCAGATCTTTAATTAGCCCTTCCAGCTCGTCACGAAGCGGCTCTTTCTGCGGCTGGGATGCGTTATGGTCTAACTTTTTCTTGAGCGCATTGTATCGCTTGTTGATGTTTGGAATTACGTCCAAATACCAGTCAGCAACATTGATAACTTGCGAGACTTCCACCGAACACCTCTCCAAAACGAATGCATGGAGACGCTACAAGTTGTGGCTGCATGGGGCAACGGCAACATTGCGGCGCTAGCCCGAACACGTTCGGCGAATGCACATGAGTCCGCCTCTTTGGCAATTGGCCTCTGTAAAGGTAGCCGTGGAACGAATGACGAGTCAGGACTGGCGTCGCCCTTACAATGTATTGGCCTGACGGAAGGACAATTTCGCACACCTGACACTGCATGTAACGACAGGCGCGGAACTTGCCCATCAGAGCACCAGAAAGACCGTTGCGGAGGACTCGAACGCTCGGGCAAACACCAGCACCGTCCGCTGCAGGACCAAACCGCCACAGCCATACGCCAGCCATACGCTTTCCATACGCAAACCATACGGGGTCCATACGGCGGTTTTTGCGCCTCCCGACCGGGCAGACACAACAAACCCTTTCCGACCCCGTGCGCTGTCGTTATGAGGGGCAATGTCCCAGAACCCGCCGAATCTGCGCCCCGATCTCGCCCCCAAAGCCACCCTGCCGTCTGACCGACGCGCGGGCCAGCCCTCCATTGGCATGGTCTCGCTCGGTTGTCCCAAGGCGCTGGTCGACAGTGAACGCATCCTCACCAGACTGCGTGCCGAAGGGTATGGAATCTCTGCCGATTACGCCGGTGCAGATGCGGTGATCGTCAACACCTGCGGCTTTCTCGACAGCGCCAAGGCCGAAAGCCTTGAGGCGATCGGAGAGGCGCTGGCCGAAAATGGTCGTGTGATTGTAACGGGTTGCCTAGGGGCCGAGCCTGACTACATCCGCGAACATCACCCCCGCATCCTCGCCGTGACGGGTCCGCATCAGTACGAACAGGTGCTCGATGCCGTGCACATCGCCGTGCCGCCGTCGCCCGATCCGTTCATTGATCTGATGCCTGCGGCGGGTGTGAAACTGACCCCGCGCCACTACAGCTACCTCAAGATTTCCGAGGGCTGTAACCACAAATGCAAGTTCTGCATCATCCCCGACATGCGCGGCCGCCTGCAATCCCGCCCCCAACGCGCCGTCCTGCGCGAGGCGGAAAAGCTGGTCGAGTCGGGCGTTAAGGAACTGCTGGTCATCTCCCAGGACACCTCAGCCTACGGCACCGACTGGAAAGACCGCACAACCAAGGCCCCCATCCTCGACCTCACCCGCGAATTGGGCCAGCTCGGCGCATGGGTCCGGATGCATTATGTTTATCCTTATCCGCATGTTAGGGACCTCATCCCGCTGATGGCGGCACAGTCGAGCAACGGCGGGCGCATCCTGCCATACCTCGATATTCCCTTCCAGCATGCGCATCCCGACACGCTGAAACGCATGGCACGCCCCGCTGCCGCCGCCCGTACCCTGGACGAAATCATCGCCTGGCGGGACGTCTGCCCGGACATCACACTTCGTTCCACGTTCATCGTCGGCTACCCCGGCGAAACCGAGGATGAATTCCAGACCCTGCTGGATTGGCTGGACGAGGCGCAATTGGATCGTGTCGGTTGTTTCCAGTACGAAAACGTCGCGGGTGCCCGTTCCAACGCGCTGCCCGACCACGTGCCTGCCGAGCTGAAGCAAGAACGCTGGGACCGTTTCATGGAAAAGGCACAAGCCATTTCCGAGGCGAAACTGGCCGCCAAGGTCGGCACCCGGCAGCAGGTGATCGTCGATCTGGTCGAAGACGATGCCGCCACCTGCCGCACCATGTCCGATGCACCGGAAATCGACGGCAACCTGTTCATCGATACCGGTCATGAGACGCTCAAGCCCGGAGACATAGTGACGGTCGAGGTGGATGAGGCTGGTGAATATGACCTTTGGGGTCGGCTTGTCTGATCCGATGTGGCGATCCTTGACCGACTCATGTGGGAAAGACTAAAAAGTTAACAAAATCGCCCCTGCTGTTAATTTATGACCTGTCATAAATAGCAGGAAAATCGGCTAAACCTGCAAGTATTATCCGTGCGATGCACCGCGTCGATTGCAAGCTGACAGCAGACAAAAGCCGTATTCTGATGTACACTGTTCCCATTGGGTCGGCCCGTTATCCGGGGGAATCCGAAGCATGCCGACAGCACCGAAACAGGTTCCGATCCGCATATCCACCTGAAAAGAGGGTCGTTTCTGCGAAGTGTACAAACTTTGTGACATCGCATGATGTCTAGCAAATTTTTGCGACGAACATTTAAATACTTCAGGATGTCGCCCTATGGCGGCATCCTTTTTCCTGTTGCGATTGAGTGCTTGGCTGACCCAGAAGCTGGCCCCGCGTTGCTGGGGCGAGGTCAGCCCATTGTGTTCAGCTAAGCGCCAGACCGCGCATCGTCCATCTCGATCAGTATCTCGTCCTCACTGGGTCCGGGCCGATTCAACGGATCTGGCAGAACGCCCAGTGACATGGCCAGCGCTGCCAGTTCGGCGCGCGACCTCGCGTCGGTATTCTGCATCAGTGCGTTCATTCTTTGCCGCACTGCCGAGATCGAGATACCAAGCTGAGCCGCGATCGCCTTGTCCTGCAAGCCGAGTCCCAGCAGTTCCAGTAGTTCTAGCTGTTTATCAGTGATGTGGTTGCGTTCACTGAATTCCTGTTTGAAATGATACAGATAACGCTGATGTCCCATTAGCGCCGCAGCGTTCAGCGTCCAGCCGTGGGCGCGAATGATGGCCAGCATCTCGCGCCGGGAATGGTCCCCGGAAAAGGTGATCATCGCGGCCTGAGGGGGCGCATTCTGACGCAGGGGAATCGAAAAACCAGCGCGTAGCCCATGCGAAGCGGCCATCCGGAGCACATCGATCCGTTTTTTGGGAATGTGGTGGTATTCATCGACAAATTCGATCCCCGTCATCACGGGCGTAAGATAATGCATCGCATGATTTCGGAAATAGGACCAACGCCAGATCTCGGGGTCTTCATTGGCTGTATTCAGCCAGGTCGCGTCGTAGGAGGTGCGGATGAACAGGGTTTTTTTCCAGTCCCGATAGGACGAGGCTGAGATGAAATCGATAAACGGCAGTTGCACTTCACGTCCAAGCGCGACGATCAGACACCAGACTTCTGTGGAATGCCGTGTATTTTCAATGTTCTGCACGAACCTTTGAAGCAGTTCGGGAACATAACATTCCGCATCGGCGAGAGGCCGAGGTTCCAAATTTGGGATGTCACGCAAGTGCGCCCCCCGGCTGCGGTTTGATATTCAGATTACCCGCGATAAACCGCATCACCACCTCTTTTGCACGCACCGGCCCGAAAAATCAGATGGGCGGCAAGGCTACCCTAAGGGAAAGTTCGTGATTTGTCAGTGCGGATTATCATGGCACTGTCAGGGGCTTGCCAAGCTGTGGCGCTCCCGGCATGACGTGCTCCATGGCAAAGCTCTATTTCCACTACTCGACGATGAATGCGGGGAAATCCACCCTGCTGCTGCAGGCCGCGCACAATTACCACGAGCGCGGTATGGTGCCCTTTCTTCTGACTGCGGCTGTGGACAGCCGTGCCGGGCCCGGGCGCATCGCGTCCCGCATCGGGCTTGGCCGCGAGGCTGAAACCTTTGCACCCGACACCGATCTTTTTGCCCGGATGAAAGCGGAAAGTGCGCAGCGCGACATTGCCTGCATCTTTGTGGACGAGGCACAGTTCCTGACGCCCGATCAGGTCTGGCAGTTGGCCCGGGTGGCGGACGATCTGGGCGTGCCGGTGATGTGTTATGGCCTACGCGTGGATTTTCGTGGTGAGTTGTTTCCGGGCTCGGCGACGCTATTGGCGCTGGCGGACGATCTGCGCGAGGTGCGTACAATCTGCCACTGCGGGCGCAAGGCCACGATGGTGGTGCGGCAGGATGAGACGGGGCAGGTGCTGACCTCGGGGGCGCAGGTTCAGATTGGTGGGAATGAAACCTATCTGCCGCTCTGCCGCCGCCATTGGCGCGCAGCCCTGGGCGAAGAGACTGGTCCCAAGGCGTAGGCCCTTCTGGATGCTACTTCGCCGCCACGTCCTCTATCGGTAGACCGGCGTCGCGCCAGGCGCTGAACCCGCCACCCAGATGTGACACTTTTTTCAACCCCATGTCCTGCGCCGTCTTGGCGGACAGGGCAGAGCGCCAGCCACTGGCACAATAAAAGACGAATTGCACATCCTCGGCAAAGATCGGTTTGTGGTAGGGTGACGCCGGGTCGATCCAGAATTCCAGCATGCCGCGCGGGCAATGGAAGGCCCCGGGAATACGACCTTCACGTTCCAGCTCGCGCCGGTCGCGCAGGTCGATGAACCGCACACCTTTTGCCCCATGACGGTCAGAGGCGATGCTCGCATCCAGCGTCACAATCTCGGCCTCTGCCGCGGCGATCATGTCTTTGACGTTCAATGTCATGCTGCGTCCTTTCACTCTACCAAGACTTGCTTTCATCACGGCAATGGCGATGCGTGATACCCGCGTCCATGGGTTAGGTCAGTGCATCCGCCCGCCCAGTGGCACATCCAGATCGGGGCTGAGCAGCACCACAGCCCCCGCGTCATCAGCCACCCCCAGCACCAGCACTTCGGACATGAACCTCCCGATCTGGCGGGGCGGGAAATTGACCACGGCCATCACCCGTTTTCCGATCAGAGTTTCAGGGGAATAATGCACCGTCACCTGGGCCGAGGTCTTGCGCTCTCCGATCTCGGGGCCAAAGTCGATCCACATCTTGATCGCGGGTTTGCGGGCTTCGGGAAAGGGTTCGGCGCGCACCACCTGACCCACGCGGATATCAACCTTCAGGAAGTCGTCAAACGTAATCTCAGCCACTTGCCAGCTCCTTTGATCGAGCAGCCGCCGCCCGCACGACCGCCTTCATCAGCGGCGGCAACCCGTTGGTTTCGTCCATCAATACTTCTAACCCGGCCTGCGTGGTGCCATTCGGGCTCGTCACGTTCTTGCGCAACTGGCCGGGGTCTTCGCCGGTCATCGCCAGCTGTCCCGCCCCCGCCACCGTGGCACGCGCGAGCTGCAGTGCCAGTTCGGGCGCCAGCCCTTCGGCCACACCCGCCGCCGCCATGCATTCGATCATGTGGAACACATAGGCCGGGCCTGATCCGCTGACGCCGGTGACCGCGTCCATCTGGCTCTCGTCCTCAAGGCGCACAACCTCGCCCACCGCGCTCAGCAACTCCTCGGCGGCATCCAGATCGGTCGAGGTCACATGCGCATTGCCGATGATCGCCGTGATCCCGCGCCCCACCGCGGCGGGGGTGTTTGGCATCGCGCGGATCACCGGAGTGTCGCCGCCCAGCATGCGTTCGTAGGTCGAGATCGGGATGCCCGCGGCGACCGACAGGAACACTGTGCTGCCGTTGCCCAAAGCCTGAAGCGAGGGCAGGGCATCGGCCATCATCTGTGGCTTGACCGCAATCAACACAACAGCGGGGTTCTCAGGCATGCCTTCGTTCAGATGAACGCCCTGCGCTGTCAGCCAGTCGCCGGGATGCGGATCCGTGACCCAAACCGACGTCTTTGGCAGCCCGCGGCCCAGCCAGCCTTCGAGCATGGCCGACCCCATCTTGCCACATCCCAGAAGCACCAGCCCCCGCTTTGCGATTTCGCTGTCCTGCATGATGTCGTCCTCGGTTTTCGGTTGCCTAAATGGAAAAGGACCGGTCGCCCGATCCTTTTCACGCGCGTCAGGGAGGAGAATTACGCGCGCCCGTAAGCTTCTGCAATGGCGACCTGAAGCGCCTGGTGGGGCGTCTGGTCCGAATAGACCATCAACTGGAAAGCCGGATAATACCGCTCGGCGCTCATGACGGCGGCGCTGATCATCGTGTCAATCTGCTCGGGTGTGGCGACCTGACCGCCGGTCAAAACCAGACCGTAGCGGTAGACCATAAGTTTTTGTTCAGCCCAAAATGTAAAGGCGCCAGCCCAGCACTGATCGTTCACGGCGTTGAGGCCTTCGAAAAGGTCGCCCATCCGCTCCGCCGGCGGCTCCATCTCAAAGGTGCATATCAGCCGGAGCGTTTCATCATATGCCGACCAGGCGAGAGTGATCGAATAGGTGCGCCACTGGCCTTCGACAGCCATGGCGATCTGATCGTCGGCGACACGATCAAAGTCCCAGTCGTGATGCTCGGCCAGATGTTCGACGATGTCGATTGGGTGAATGTCATCTTCAAGATACTGCTCGGACAATGCCATGGCGCCACCTCTTTTGATTTGCTTAGCGCCGGGCTCAGGCAGCGTCCCAAGCGCTAGGTGCCTGCTCAAGTAACAGCGGGGTCATCCGCCATCCTCACTACATATGGTGCCTGCGTGCGCAGGTATGTGTAAAGCTAAATTTCCGTGAACGCTGCAATAAGTTGTGGATGAATGTAGCGTGACACGCAAAATTGCAGAGTTTGACACGGATTTTTACAGCAAACGTGTTTTCAGGCTAGGCAGAGCACGTCACCCCCGACAGGACGTTTCCCGCCCCGGTCCATCCAGCTAGGTTTAATCGTGCCCTCTCGACTCATGTCCATCAACACATCACCAATTTCAGTACGCGTCAGGAATTTTTTCTCCTGAACCTTCGCGGCAAGCTGGATGAACTCGATCCCATTTGTCTCGGCATCCAAAAGCGATGCCACCAACTTTGATGCTGTGAGCCTGTGCTCTTGCCGAGCGCGAAGATAGGGGCCGCGATACTCCATGGTCTCTTCCAGGCAGTCGAAGAGATCAGGGCCAGTTTTCTTCTGGGTCTTTTTAAACTGCGTTTGATCGTGGCTTGAAAGCGCTTTGAACTCTGCCCTCCTCATTACATCCATCCCCTCAGGGTGGTTGGTTCCATATGCCAGACTAAAATGGATCTCATTTCGATCGGGGTTATAGATTGGGGACATCCCCGCGAACCTGTACCCGAGTTCGGTGCGCATCATTTCAAGATATTCGGCCTCCACACGCTCTATCGTGATTTCGGACTGAAGAAGTTTCCGGGCACGTGCTTCGCCTACCAGACCTGTAAGAGCATGCTCCCGGCCACTATGGTCCCCACTGACAAATCGTTCGATAAACGATCTCATAAAGTTGACGATTATCTCGCTAGAACGGTTTCTGAATTGAGCTAACGCTGCGGGAGGAAAACCCGTGTAGCCTGTAGGATCTACAAAAAGCAGTTGAAACCGGTGGTTCGCTGCTTGCCTTATCGCCACGGCGTGGCATTGTTGCAGAACTCACGCCTGAGGCATGACTTCCCCTTACCCCGCTGGCGTTATGCCACGCGAATGATCTCGGCAGTGCCGAGGGCATTGA
>NZ_FZNN01000054.1 GCF_900188035.1 Puniceibacterium sediminis
GTGCAGCGGGACAAGCCGCAGCAAAATGGTTACATCGAGTCCTTCAACGGCAGCTTGCGCTCCTCTCGGCAGATTGCTCCGCAATCGCCTGCCGGGCAATGGATCGCCGTTTTTTGTAAAACTTGCCGCTCCTCGCGCAGCGGGTGGACTTCGTTGCAAAGGCGTTTGTTCTCCCATTCCACATCCGCATGAGGGCCGGACATCAAATCGTCATGCTGGTGTTTCTGAGCCCACTTGTTCAGGGTCCAAAACCCAACACCCAAATCAGAGGAAACCTGAGGACTGGTTAAGCCGCTGGTCGTTGCGATGCGCACAGCATCAAGGCGAAACTCGTCTGTGTACCTCGTTGCCATTCCTTGTCTCGTCCATTGTAAATGATTGCCCGAAAGAAACGGGAAATAAACCATGAAAAGTCCAAAATCGCGACAGGATAGGGATCATGTTCGGGCGACTGAAAAATTGGCGCAGGTTTCGACGCGCGATGACGGATGCCCAACGGTATTCCTACCCGCCCTCGCCGCATCCGTGAGCTTCTGGCTATGAAACAAGAAGGTGTCCTGGCCCTAGAAGTTTTTTGATATGCTCACCAAGCACTCGGTACTTTTGTATTCGTAGAACACCACGTTCGACTCGTTCGTAGTGTAGGAACAGGAAAGGCGCGGGGTGAATCCGCCGAATTCGATCCTCGTGTTGGAGACTCCAAAGCTGAGAGCATGGTAGGTGTCATCCCGGGGGCTTGCCAGCACGGGGAAGTCGCCGACGAAATTGCGTGACCCAAATTCCGCACTTGAACTGGTTTGCAGTCCGCCCTGCCAGGATTTGGAAATTCCCGCGAATACCTTGCGGCCGTAATACCGAAGGTGCGGGGCGGCGGTATTATTAAACTCAAACGCCAGCCCGCCATTCAGCATCAGGCTCGGGTTGATCTGGCGGCTCAGGCTGAGCGATATCAGGCTGTAGTCACCGTTTTTATACACTTGGTTTTGGTAGTTGCGGTATTCATGGCTGCCCGAAAGGTACAAGGTGTACTTGTTCGATAGGGGCCGCGTAAGGCCAACCCGTGCGCCTTTCGTGTCAAAATCTGCATCATCTTCGCGCCATGTCAAACTGAAAAACGGACTGACATACCATTGCCACGCTTCACTAACCCGTTCGTATGTCAGCGAAACCGCGCCTGTGGCATTGTCATGGATTGTGTCTTCGTAATGGGTGCCGACAAGTCTCCAGTTCAGTGTGACGCGGCTGTTCGGTCCGGTCCGGTTCCGGAAGTATCCCGAGATTCCCAATTGGGTACCGACCCCTGAACTAGCCCGTGAATCAGAGTCGATGACAAACACGCCACTTGTTGTGTCGAACAGTGTTTGCGTCGTTCCACGGTTTATATTCGTCGATGGGATGAGAGAAAAATGACCGGTGACGCCCATCGGTTTATTTCGATCAATGACAATCAAAAACCGGCGATAGCCTTCGCGCAGCGATTCGTTCGACTCTATGTCGAGCAGCGCCTTGAAATGAAATTCTGCGGCATCGTATTGTTGATTTAGCAAGAGCGTATGCGCAAGCTCGCGTCTTGCTTCGATATAGTTTGGATCGATTTGCAGGGTGAGGCGAAAAGCGTTGATCGCCTCCCGCAGACGGCGCTGCACTTTCAAGATACGCGCTTCGGCGAACGCCCGATCCGCATCACTTGGGGTCTGGGCGCTCAACAACTCTCTGGCGGCGTCGTATCGGCCGTCGTTGATGAGTTGCAGGATCTCGATATCTTTCGAACCCCGTGCTGCCGCAAGGTCCGGCAGACAAAGGCCCGCGATCCATAACAGGAAGAAAAGAGCGATGAATGGGCGGACCAGAAGCTGTCGCAATGCCATGCTGATCCTCGTGAATCGGTGCTCTTTCTGGCAGGCCAGAGGTGAAATGCGGGCGCGGGCGGTAACGTTCAGTTCAAAAATTTCGTTCTGCCTTTTTTACCATTGGGACCGCAACTGATCCATCGCGCAACTTTGAGACGGAATTGCAGTTAGGTTTATCTCGGGCGCGAAGGCAAGGGGGAGGGGCATTGTTGCAGAACTCACGCCTGAGGCATGACTTCCCCTTACCCCGCTGGCGTTATGCCACGCGAATGATCTCGGCAGTGCCGAGGGCATTGA
>NZ_FZNN01000042.1 GCF_900188035.1 Puniceibacterium sediminis
TCCGGAGCCTCAACAACATCATCGAATGGCGCGGCAAGCCCAGGACCATCCGCGTGGATAACGGCCCTGAATACATCAGCCATGCGCTGCTGGAAGGGGCTGAGAAACACGGCATCGCCCTCGCGCACATCCAGCCTGTGAGTGCTGGACGTAATCTCCCCAAAACGGCTGGATGAAAATTCCCCAGTTGGGCGCCGATGCCGTTGGACAGGGGGGCATGCCCCCCTGTCCAACGGCGGCGCAGAATAACCCCTGTAATGCCAATGGAAGGGCGTGCAGGTGGTTGGATTGAGGGAGATCGTGATGATCTTGGAATTGAAGCGGCAGGGCCTGGGCGTCAGCGCGATCGCGCGGCAGACCGGGCTCGACCGCAAGACGGTGAGGAAATATCTGGAGCTTGCCCGAACGCTGTAGCGATTGCGTTCAAAGCTGATCAGGCAAGTGGGCGATACCCTCTTGCTCAGTTCGACAAAGCCATCGAAGGCGGGGGGCAATGGCATCAGCGCTGCCTGCTCTGTGGCCCAGACGTCGGCAACGCTCCCAGGCAGCGCTGCATGCGGGATCTCAGTCCACAACGCGACACAGCGCTCTTCCAGCCAGTCATTCAGTGCCGCAGGCGTCGCGAATTACGGCTCGATCGTGCCTGCGTTCAAATACTTCTTGATGGTGTTGCGCGACATTCCCGTCCGCCGCGCAATCTCGCGCAGGGGCAACTTCTCCCGCAGTGCCATACGTCGGATGATGTTCAAAAGTCCCATGTGTATCACTCCAATGTCCCCCGCTGCGCATGCCGCTGGGGGAAGGGTCACATGGGTCAATTCTCAATGGAAATTATGCCGCCACCCGGGTCACTTCTGGGTGGAAATCAACAAACTCCGGATCGAACCAGATCGTAAGCGACCCGCGGCGCTTCTGTGCCTCATTGAAAGCAGCCCAGTTCGTGGTCTTGTAGGTCGGAGGTGTCGGTTTGCTCATGCCCATCATCTACCACACTGGATTCACAACATGAATCCCTCACCCGCTTTATGCAACAGAGCTACCAGTCGTAGAAAATCCAGCCTAGGCAGACTTTTCCGATGCAGTTGTCAGGGTCAGTTGCGAAAAATTCTTTTATATCAATACCCGCGCTAACGAACCTTTACCTCTGCCAGCTGATGTTACGTTTTGCACACTTTCTGCGCCTTTCCCCGTCACTGAATACATTCGCTAACTGTGCCGTTGTTAATCACCAAAGCTGATCGACAGCAGGAAACTTCCTCACTCATCCATCGTATACCTGCCTACAGCGACTCCATTCATTGTGAATTAAGGCGAGCGTAACGGCCGGCACTGGCACGCAACTCGGTATCCGTGCCGATTTCGACAATCCGCCCTCCGTCAATGACAGCGATCCGGTCAGCGTCCCGGATCGAGGCAAGGCGATGCGCGATGATCAGCGTGGTCCGATCGCGCGACAACTGCTTCAGGGCTGACTGGATTTGCCGTTCCGTTTCCGTATCGAGCGCCGAAGTCGCTTCATCCAATATCAGGATCGGGGGGTTCTTCAGGAAGGCTCGCGCGATTGCGACACGCTGCTTCTGTCCGCCAGACAGCATGACGCCGCGTTCGCCGACCACGGTGCCGAGACCGTCGGGCAATGCGGCAATCATGTCTGACAGCTGCGCGCGTTGCGCGGCTTCGACGATTTCGGCGTTAGTCGCATCGAGACGACCATAGGCGATGTTTTCGCGCAGCGTGCCGCCGAACAGGAAGACATCCTGGCTGACAATGCCGATCTGGCGTCGCAAAGATTTCAGGGTCAGGCCACGGGTGTCCCTCCCGTCAACCGTGATGTGACCTGCGGACGGATCATAAAAGCGCGGGACCAGCGACAGCAGCGTCGTTTTTCCGGCACCGGAAGGTCCGACGAAGGCCACAGTCTCTCCGGCGCGCACCGTCAGAGAGATGTCGTGGAGCACAGGCTGGCTTTCGCCATAGTCGAAACTCACACCGTGAAACGACACCTCGCCGCGCAGCGCGGGTGCCGGGGTTGCGCCGGGCGTATCTGCCACATCCGGTTTCGTCTCCATCAGATCAAGGTAGCGGCGGAAGCCTGCGATGCCGCGGGGATAGACCTCAATCACGGCGGCAATCTTGTCGAGCGGTCGAAAGAAGACGCCGACCAGCAGCAGGAACCCGACGAAGCCGCCGGTTGTCAGCGATCCGTCCAGAACGAATACCGCCCCGGCGACCATCACAACAACCTGGATCAGCCGCATGCCCATGTAGTTCAGCGATGACGATGCCGCCATCACCTTGTAGGCTGCCAGCTTGGTATCGCGGTAGGCGGCGTTGTCCTTTGCGAACAGGGCCTTCTCGTGGTCTTCGTTGGCGAAAGCCTGCACCACGCGCATTCCGCCGACGTTTTCTTCCAACCGGACGTTGAAGGATGCGACGCGCGAATAGATCTCGCGCCATGTCTGGGTCATCCGGCCACCGTATACGATGACAATGGCGACACAGGCAGGCACGATCGCTGCCGTGAGCAGTGCCAGTTCGAGGTTGATGGTCAGCATCAGGAGGAAGGCACCGATGAAGGTCATGACGGCGATGAAAACATCCTCGGGACCGTGGTGTGCAACCTCTCCGATTTCTTCGAGGTCGCGGGTCACGCGGGCGACCAGTTTGCCGGTGCGGACGCGGTCAAAGTAGCTGAACGAAAGACGTTGCAGGTGATCGAAGGCGCGGCGGCGCATCTCCGTTTCGATATTGATGCCCAGCATGTGACCCCAGTAGATCACGACGGCCATGAGCCCCGCGTTGATCAGGTAAATCAGGAGGAGTCCGACAGATGCGATCACGGTCAGGCCAAGTTCGCCCGACGGCAACAGCCGGTCGATAAATGCCTGTACAGCCAGAGGAAAAGCCAGTTCCAGCAAGCCCGACAAAACCGCACAGCCGAAATCCAGCCAAAACAGGCCCTGCCACGGGCGGTAGTAATCGAAGAACTGACGTAGCATTGATGTTTCCTGAAAATTGATGCCGCGGTCTGGCTGGTGCTCTGCCCCAAGACCCGAAGTTTGACGTATCAGCAACCCCATTCCTTGTCGGGGGACAAAGCGGGAGGCAAGGGTATCATGAGCGGTGGCCTCGCGGGAAAAGTGTCAGCCTTCCCAATAATATGCGAAATATCCCTCTTTCGGACCAATATCGAAGTTGTCGCGAAAACGGGCCTTGGCTTTGCGGACAAGCTCCTTGTCGGCGGCGACCCAGACGAAGCGATCGGTCCCCTGCGGCAATTCGGCCGTTTCGAGATGATCCCAGAGCGTCTCTCCGCGATTGCGGATGAGCCACGACAGCTCCATGTTTCCGGGCCGCGGAAGATCGCAGATATCATCCACGGTGCCGACTTCCAGCAGGATGCGGCCGCGCCTGTCGGCAGAAGAATGCGCCAGGATACGACGGATCGCCGGAAGCGCCGTTTCGTCCCCGGCGATCAGGATGTTCTGCCCTGACGGGAAATCACCGCTGCCGGGGCCGCTGATGCCCACAATCTGTCCTCTCTGTGCCGTTCGGGCCCAGGTCGTGGCGCGCCCGCCCTCATGTTCGAATACATCGAAGGTGAAAAGGCCCCGGGCCGGGTCCAGATCCACGAAGGTATAGACGGCACGATGCAGTTGGTCCTCTCCCTGCGGCATGACCGTCCGACCGGCACCGTCAAGCGTTGGCCAGACCGGCGTGCGGCCCGCAGGCGGCAGAAAGATCGAGAAGTGCATTCCCCTTCCTTCGGCCAAACGTTTCGTGTCAGCACAGTCCAGTTCGACCCGCAGAAAGTTTGGAGCGACCCGCCTGACCCCGCGCACCGTCGCGGTGCAGAAATTCAGCGGCGTCCGGTTGCGGGCTATGTCGCCTTGCCAGTCTTCGGCCGCGACAAGACCGGGCGCCACATGATCGAGGATATGAAGCAGATACTCGCGGATGTTGTGCAGGGCGACCGCATCCACAGCGGCGATGCGAACCCGCAGTGCCGACGGCGTCCGGTCCAGGGCAACCCGCGCCAGGGGAACGGTGACGATCAGCGATGCAGCCGTCTCTTGCACCTCAAGCTCTGCCTCTCGGGCATGGGCGGCGATGTGGGGGATCAGGTCGTCGGGCAAGGCCCCTGCAAAGGTCGCGGTCGCACTTGTATTATGGGTCATGACAGTGTCCCCCCGTCCGAGGATTGCGCTGTGGTGCAATGGCGCCCGAGGGGCAGCATCATCGGTTGGCCGGAGGTTGGGTCGGTGATCACGCGGCAACGCACGCCGAAGACCTGTTCGACCATCTTCTCGGTCAGAACGCTGTGGGCCGTACCGGCCGCATGCACCTTTCCGCGCAGGATCGCGACAAGATGATCCGCATAGCGTGCGGCAAGGTTCAGGTCATGCAGCACCATGACGATGGTGGTCCCGCGTTTGCGGTTGAGGTCGACCAACAGGTCGAGCACTTCGACCTGATGCGCGATGTCCAGAAAGGTCGTCGGTTCGTCAAGCAGCAGAACGTCCGTTTCCTGCGCCAGAGCCATAGCGATCCAGACGCGCTGCCGCTGGCCGCCGGACAACTCATCCACGTCCCGCTCGGCAAGTTCTGTAGTCTGCGTTGCTTCGAGTGCGGCGGCGACGGCCATATCGTCGGCATGAGACCAGCGCGTCAGCATCCCCTGATGCGGATGGCGTCCGTGACTGACAAGATCCGCCACCGTGATCCCGTCGGGGGCGATTGGCGATTGCGGCAACAGGCCAAGGCTGCGCGCCAGTTCACGGGTGGGAATCTTGCGCAGCGAACGGCCATCCAGAACGACCTGCCCACCGGATGGCCGCAGCAAACGGGCCATGCACCGCAGCAGGGTCGACTTGCCGCAGGCATTGGCCCCCACGATCGCGGTGATCGCACCGGGCGGCACCGCCAGGTCAAGGTCGGTTAGTATCGTGCTGGGCCCGTATCCGGCCTGGAGCGCTGTGGCAGTCAATGTGGTCATAGCTTCCTCTCGGTGCGGTTCGACCAGATGATCAGAAAAATGAGGTAGGGCGCGCCAAGGGCACCGGTCACGACGCCCACGGGGTAGCGACCGATCAAGAGATGCTGCCCTGCGAAATCGCCAGAGAGCATGAGCAGCGCGCCGACAAGCGCCGCCCGGATCAGCGGTGATCGGCCGGGGCCTGCAATGTACTTGGCAATGGGGCCGGACAGGAAGGCAACAAAGGCGACCGGGCCCGAAACCGCCGTCGCCACCGCGATCAGGCCGACCGCTGACATCACCGCGAGCACCTTCGCGGACGCCAGCGGCACCCCCAGCGCGGCGGCCGTGTCATCGCCAAGCCGCATGGCTTCGAGTTTGTCGCGCCGGGCCAGCAGGAGCCCGCCAAAGGCCGCAAGCGACAACAGCACAGGCAGTGCTTCTTCAAGCGTCGCTCCATTGACGCTGCCTGTCAGCCAGCGCAGGGCATCCTGCATTTTCCACGCCGGAGCACGCAACAGAACATATGCGATCATGCTGTCGAGCATCGCCGAAAGTCCGATCCCGACAAGGATCAGCCTGGCACCAGACACCCCGTCGCGCCAGGCCAGCAGGTAGATCAGCAGCGCGACAGTCAATCCGGCGGCGACGGCTGTGATCGAAACCGCCGCGCCGCTCCAGCCCAGCACGACGATGGCGAACACCGCAGCGGCGCTGGCCCCGGCACTGATGCCGATGATATCGGGGCTGGCGAGCGGGTTTCGAAGCAACGTCTGAAAGATCACCCCGCCCAGGCCAAAGCTCATCCCGGTGAGGATCGACATGGTCGCGCGGGGCAGCCGCAGCTCAAGCACGGCAAAGCTGGCACCCGGAACATCGTGCCCGACCAGAATGCGCAGCAGGTCAATCGGCGTGGTCATCGACGGGCCCGTCATCAGGGTCAGGCCGATCCCGGCGGCCAGCAGGCCAATCATGATCAAGACAAGCTGCAGCCGTGTCCTTAGACGCGTCATGCGCAGTGCGGCAATCGTTCCGGTATTCGGGGTCTGTCCGGTCACGCTCACAAGTCCCGAACCCGACGTTGGCGCACGATCCAGATGAAAACTGGCGCCCCGACAAAGGCTGTCACGATGCCGACATCCATTTCGGACGGGCGGGCGACAATCCGTCCCAGCACATCGGCAAGGATCAGCAAGATGCCACCGGTCAGTGCGGAAAATGGCAGAATCCAGCGATAGTCGACGCCGACCAACAGGCGGCATATGTGCGGCACGACCAGCCCGACAAACCCGATCGGCCCGCAGATCGCCGTGGTCGCCCCGCACAAAAGCACGGCCCCGATGGCCGCAGCCCCCCGCGCCCAGGCAACCCGCGCGCCAAGCCCGGCAGCGGCGTCGTCCCCCAGGGCCAGCAGGTTCAGGCTGCGGGCGGACAGCAGGCAAAAGATCAGCCCGACCACAAGAAAGGGCAGGCAGGGCAGGATCGCATCAAAGCTCGCGCCGCCGACGCCGCCGATTTGCCAGGACCGTACCCCGCCCGCGATATCGTTACGCGGCAGTATGATGGCCAGCGTGAGCGAGGCCGAGGCGACGGAGGTGGCCGCCCCCGCCAGAGCCAGTTTCAGGGGTGTGGCCCCGCCCCGTCCAAGCGATCCGATGGCATAGACAAAGCACGCAGAGAGCCCCGCCCCCAGGATCGCCGTCCAGAGGAAGGCGTCGAGCGTTTCCATTCCGAACCACGCAATGCCGATGACCACGGCCATCGCGGCCCCTGCATTCACGCCAAGGATGCCCGGGTCCGCTAACGGGTTGCGGGTGATCCCCTGCATCACGGCCCCGGCGAGTCCGAGTGCCGCTCCGGCAATGACGGCAAGAACGGTGCGCGGCATCCGCACCGCGACCACCGCCTGAGCCATCGTATCGGTCTTGCCCCGGACCGCCGCAAGGATGTCCGCCCAGCCAACATCGCGGGTGCCGATGCTGACCGACACAACGCAGGCGCAGCCAAGCAGCAGAAGCACGACCAGAAGCCAGACGACCCGGCCCCGCCGCGACCGACGAAACGCCGCGACCGTCACTCCGGGGGATCCGATTGCCGTCATTCTGCCCGGCGCGCTGCATCCGCGAGAAGCGTAACATACTCTTGTAGAACCCAGGGTATCGACAGCGGCGTCGGGTTGGCGGCGGTGCCAACGGGATCATTGCCCAACAGCACGACGGCGCCATTCTCGACCGTCTTCATGCGCGAGGTCAGCAGGTTCTTTCGCACACCGTCAAAGAGGGCACGACCGCCATAGGTCACGATGATATCCACATCGGCAAAGGCGTCGATCCTCTCTGCGCTGATCTCGCCGGAATAGCGGCCGGGAGCTGTGGCCTCGAGCACGCTCTGCGGGGAATGCAGACCCAGATCCTCAAGAAACCGGACGCGCGGGTCATTGGCGGAGTAAAAGCGGATCACGCTGAGGTCACGGATATCGAGATGGGTGACGAACATCGCGCTTTTCCCCGCGATCTCGGGCTGGCGGGCGGTCACGTCGGAAATCTGCTGTTCGATGCCTGCGATGAGGTCTTCGCCTTCTGCGGTCATGCCGAGACCGGCGGCATTCAGGCGGATCATCTCGCGCCAGCCGGTCGCCCACGGGCCATCGCGGTAGGGTATCACCGGCGCAATCTTGCTTAGCGTCTCGTAGTCGGAACGGGAGAGTCCGGAATAGGCCGCAAGGATGATATCGGGGCTGGTTGCCGCGACGGCTTCGAAATCGATCCCATCGCCTTCATCAAACAGGGTCGGGACATCCGCCCCCAACTCCCCAAGCCGCTCGGACACCCAGGGCAGCAGGCCGTCTGCGTCGTCATCGCCGAAATTCGCACGGGCAAATCCGACCGGAACAATCCCAAGCGCCAGCGGCACTTCGTGATTGGCCCAGGCCACCGTCGCGACCCTTTTTGGGCGAGTGTCGACTGTGGTCGTGCCGAAAGCATGTTCAACGGTAACCGGGAACTCTTCGGCGACGGAGGGAGCCGCGACAACGCCCCCCAGACAGACGGCAATCACCGCAATCATTGTTTTCTTTGGATCAAACAAGGGAAACCATGGCCTCCGTTCCGGTGCTGTTTAGGCGATAATTTTAGTCGGCTTTTCATTTCAACAGCAGCGCGTCAAGCCGACGACACAGTCAGGAGCGCCAAATCTGACGGTTTATGAAAGGTTACCAGAGAATCCGACAAAAAAAGTAAGTTTATACAATACACATCCCCGAGATCCTGCATTAGCTGCCGTCAAAGCAGGGACTGTCCGATCAGATTTTGAGTGGATGGTTCAGGCACCGAGCGCCGAAGGATCACGCGGATATGCGGCTGATCCCAGGCTGCCAGCAAGCCATCAACCGAATGGCAAGCCAGCGCCAACATCACTTCAGAATATTGGAACCACGTCATGGGGTCACCCACCACAGCACATCGCCTTATTCATCTTCGTCCTGCGCGGGCGGTTTCGATCCTTCTCGGCTGCACGGCGCTGGTCGGCTTTCCTCTGGCCGCCTCCGCGCAGGAAGATCCTGAAACCGGCGCATATCGGTTGTCCCCGATCATCGTGGATCTAAGCGTCGAGGCGGATGACGATGCCAATTCTACTGTCGCCAAAGAGCTTTGGACGGGCGGCAAGGTTGCAACCAGCGTGCTCGACACGCCTGCCTCTGTCTCTGTCGTCACACAGAAAGAGATAGCGCAACGCAACGCCGACAAGGTCGAGGATGTGCTGGAATACACGCCCGGTGTCGTCACGGATTACTACGGAACCGACGACCGCAATGATTACTACCTCGTGCGCGGCTTTCAGGCCTCGACCTATCGCGACGGCCTGACCCTTGGTTCTATGCGGGGGGTCCGGGAGGAACCCTATGCCTATGAGCGGCTCGAGGTCATGAAAGGCGGCAACTCCACCCTTTTCGGGACATCTGACCCGGGCGGCACCGTGAACTTCGTGAGCAAGACCCCGAAGTTTGAACGGTTCGGCGAGGTGTATGGATCCTACGGCACCAACGACCATAAGGAGCTTGGCTTCGATTTCGGGGATCTCCTGAACCAAGAGGGCACAATCGCCTATCGCCTTGTAGGCAAGATCCAGGATGCGGACCTGGAATATGAGGATTCGAAAGACAACGAGCAGTTTTTCCTTGGCTCTATCGCCTGGGCCCCCACGGATTACACCAAGCTGACCTTTTCCATGGACTACCTCAAGCGCGATGGGACACCGAACAGCGGCGGCTATCCACTTGACGGGCTTTATGACCGCGACCAGTTCTTCGGAGAGCCAAGCTTCAACTACCATGACGTTGAACGGCTGACCGTATCGGCAGGTCTGCAGAATGAATTCGAGAACGGGTTAAAACTGAGCGTGAACCTGCGCTACAGCGACCTGTCTGATGATTTTGCCTACGTCTACCTGTCCGACAATCCTGCCCGGGTCGGGACGATGGTTGACCGGTTCTACTTTGGCACTGACAGCACTGCGGAAGAACTGATCGGCAATGTCATCGTGCAATATGACACCAGCCTGGGTTCGCTGGACAGCAGCACGCTTGCCGGGATCGAATTCCGCGATGCATCGACGACAAGCGCGTCGATCTACGGCGCACATACGCAGGTTGATGTCAGCAATCCGTCCAGTACCGGCGCTCCGACTGGCGTTGCCCCCTACAGCGTCCAGTCGAATGACTACACGACCAAGTCGGTCTTCGTGCAACAGAACCTGTCTTTCTCGGACCGGATCATCGCAACCGCCGGCGTCCGGCATGACTGGCTCGACATCGCGAGCACCAACACCCTGACGGCGACGACCACACAAGCCGATTTCTCTGAAACCTCGTTCAGGGGGGCACTAACCTACAAGATCTCAGACGAGATCTCGACCTACGCCAGCTATGTACAGTCGGTCGCTCCCCCCTCCATCGGCACCGAGCCCGAACGCGGCGAGCAATACGAAGTCGGGATCAAGTATCAGCCTGACAACATCAACGCGCTGTTCTCCGCTTCCGTCTACGACCTGACCAAGAAAAACGTGGTTGTGCCCGTCGTGTTGCCGAGCGGCGCCATCGAGCGCCAGACGATCGGCGAATCCCGCGTGCGTGGCCTTGAACTTGAGGCCAGGGCCGAGCTGGCCAATGGCCTGACGCTGTCGGGTGGCTACAGTTACCAGAAGTCCAATTTTGTCCGTGGCAATGTGTATGGCGCGACCGTGGATGGGAACGAGTTCGCGACGGTGCCCAACCATCTCGCCTCGGTCTGGCTGAACTATGATCTGCCGTCCACCGATTCGCTTGGCGATATGTCTGTCGGAATCGGCGCCCGGTATGTCGGACCCTATTACTACAATGTGTTCAACACCAACGGGAAAAGCCCCGCCCAGACATTTGTCGACGCGTCCTTTGCCTACGCCGTCGCTGAGAACACGGAGTTGGCCGTCAACGTCAGCAATCTGTTTGACAAGCAATATGTCGTTGGTCGCGGCACCGCTGACTACTACAACACCGGCAGGACAATCACCACTGCCCTGCGCCATAGCTGGTGATTGTGGTTGCGTCCCGTCCGTTGCCTTGACCGGATGGGACGTTTCGCCGCCGCGCTCGGCAACGCGCGGGCTATCCTGCGATAATCAGCGTTGTTGCTGGCCCCTGCGCCAAGTTGCCGGGGTTTCCCCCACAAGCTGCCGAAAGGTCCGGGTCAGATGCGCCTGGTCAGAGAAACCAACGCGATCGGCAATGTCCGCCACACTCAGATCGGATCCGGACAATAGATCCCGAACCTGATCGACACGCTTGTTCAGTTGCCACTGGTGTGGCGTCATTCCAGTCGTGTTCTTGAAAACCAACGAGAACCAGCTCTCTGACAGGTTCACCGCGCCTGCCATCTGCGCGATAGCCAGACGCCGCCCTCCGCCCGCTTCGAAGCGCATCGTCACCTTGCGCATCTGAGCCGCCGTCAATCGTGCATTCTCGGTATCTGCGACTGGCTCCTCGATATCCAGAACACCGGAAATCAGGCAGTTGGTGAGACTCTCGGAAAAAATGTCATGGCGGGTCGAGTTTCGGATCTCTTCAACCAGCAGCCGGGCAAGCGGCTCAATATCCGCAATGTCCGCTCGCTCAGCGCGTTGCTCCAGGATCTGGGTGGCCATGGATCTCGGCAGCACGGTTGACAGAAACTGAACAGCCCAGGCGAAATCCATGTGGATGTCGACATGCGCAAATGTGAGCGGCTTCGAAAAGCTGGTCCTGATCTGCATGCCCGCCGGAACAAAGATTGCCCGGGCCAATTTGCGCGTCTCGTTCCCGGCAGTCGTGGAAATCGAGCTCATATCGTCGAAAAAGATGCTTAGCCGGGGATTGCCGGACACATACTGTCCCTTGGCGCCCTGATCTCCGGTGGCTTCCCAATAGGCAATAAGGGCATGATCAAACTGACGCCACTGCACCGGCGCGGTGCAGTGAAGCTTTTCGGTGTGGCCCGTGAAGTCGTGGTTATAGCCCATGATATGCAGGCTCCGAATCTCATCTGTGGGGAACTGGCTGTCAGTCGCACCTTAGTGGGTGCCAAACGCGCGACTCAGACTGGCTTGTTTATCCATTGTGAGCGCTGTCGCGCCGCATAACAAGAGACAGCGGCAAACCATGCCCGGCCTTCTGAGTTTCGACATTCGCAGGTACCCGCGGCAGGTGCCCGAAGCAGTGGACCTGTCGCGTTTTCGTGCCGCGCCAAGTGCTCGTTTAAGCCACCTTTCGTTCGAAAGCGACGGGGCTTTTCCAGCCGAGTGCTGAGTGGCGTCGTCGTGGATTGTAGAACGCGTTTATGTATTCGAAGATCGCCATTTCGGCCTGCCGCCGCGTTTCCCATGGCCGCCGCCAAATCAGCTCGGCCTTGATGGATTTGAAGAAGGTCTCGACGGCTGCATTATCATAGCAATTTCCCTTGCCGCTCATCAACAGGCTGAACCCTTGTTATCGCAGGATCTTTTGGTAATCGTGAGAACAGTATTGGCTGCCACGATCCGTGTGATGAATGCAGCCTTTGGGTGGCGCTCGGAACGCAATCGCCATCCACTGACCGGCAGGGCATTGCACAGCGATGTCCCGAGAGGT
>NZ_FZNN01000010.1 GCF_900188035.1 Puniceibacterium sediminis
CGCCACACGCTACGACAAAACCGCCGAGAGCTTCCTGGGCTTCATAGACATCACGTCCATCCGCCTCTGGGTCCGCCTTTTGTCAACATGACCTAAGCAAGGCACGCGGCCGTGTCTGCCGTACTGATCACGCCGCGCCAATGGGTGCCCGATATCTTATATTTCTCGCAACAATCCGAACCGCTCATCACCGCCCCCCAGACGGTTCAATTATGGCATGACGCTTAATCAGTCTGTGCCCCCATTACCTTTATTCACCGGCCTCCCTCCCGATCCGGCCCGCATGCTGGCGGCCTTTGACAGTTTCACTACGGTTGCCGAAAAGTGAAGACCTCTATCACCACCCTCTGTCTTGCCGCGCATCCACCCGAAGTTGCGGCAGGGTGCCATGCCAATTCGTGACTCATATCCTTGGATGGTACGGTCAGTTTTCTTCAAACTCCCGGATTTCCGCCGAGCCACGCGACGATTCGGCAACGCTCCGCCGAAAATGCGCAAAATGTTGTATCTCAGGGCACAAATCACGCTTTCGCGCATTCTCCTTCCATGTCAGCCCGCAAGGCGGCCGACAAAGGTACTGAGGAGATGGAAATGCGCCTAACACTGCTTGACGGATTCCGGGGGTTTTTTCTACTTTTCATGATGATCGCACATGTGAACGGATCTTTTCATGCCGTGCTTGGTGACTACAATCACCACATGCTCGGTTGGGTCGAGGACGCGCAGGGGTTCGTCTTTATCTCGGGATTTGTTGTTGGGCTTGTTTATACCAAGATACTCGACCGCAAGGGACCCGCAGGCATGGGCGGCGCGGTGCTGCGCCGCATCCGCACCATCTATACTTATCAGGCGCTGATGATTGTCGCCTTCTGTGCCGCCGCCTTGGGTCTTGCCGCTTGGGGGTTGGAACCGGATATCCTTAGCCAGTATGTTCAAAATCCAGCTGCCTTTACCACCGCCTCTTTGCTGCTGGTCACCGGTTCGCTGCACATGGGAATCCTGGCGCTTTATATCTGGCTGATGCTTCTCACGCCGTTTGCATTGATGGCCTTTCATAAAGGCTGGGCAAAGTGGTGGGCTGTCGCATCAATTGCCGCTTGGACGCTGGCGCAATCGGGACTGCCGGACGCCGCGCAGCTACCCATTGAACGGGTTCTCGCAAACGCGGGTCACGGCATCAACATTGGCATCTATTTCAACGTCTTTGGCTGGCAGATACTATACTTCCTAGGCCTTTTTCTGGGATTCCTGTTCGCCCGGGACCAGCTTGATACCTCATTCCTGCGCACGCCACGCATGCGCGCGATGTTCTGGCTGGCAGTGGCGGGTGTCGTAGCCTTTGCAGTCTTTGATCGGGCCATGAGCTTGGGCTGGATCGAGAAAGACCTGCGCAGCACTCTGTGGCGCGAAATTGATCGCGGCAACATGCACATCGTCTATCTGATGAACTTCCTCCTTGACCTGTTTGTGATCGCCTGGCTTCTGGTCGCCGGTCCGTCGAGCGGCAACCGCGCGCTGGCTTTTCTTGGTCGCGGAATTGAATGGCTCTACACCCGCCGTCCTCTGGTGTTTCTCGGTCAGCACTCGCTTCAGGTTTTCACCGCCCATTTAGTGATGACATATTTCATCATGTGGGCGATGGCTGGCAGGGATTTGCCAGCCCTTTGGGACAATCTGCTGATGCTGCTCTCAATAGGCGCGCTATTCGTTGTCGCCTGGGGGCATGCAACGCTACAGTCCATGTCACGCGACCGCAGCCGTAACTCAGCCGTGCTGGAAAAAGGGCCTGTCCCGCAGCAAGGCCGCGTAGCAAACCCAAGCACTACCACCTGAGCCAGCAGGCCCTTTCGGACATCTCACGGGGCCTTTTGGCATCTTCAGGCTGGCGTTCAGCATCGGCAGGACCAACCAGCTGCAATGTCTGCAGACCAAACGGGATACAAATCCGCGCCAATAAACATGAATTCCTCCATTCAATCTCCCTCACAGGCGGTGATAGACACCCGGTAGCAAGCGGCGGCGTTGCCCACATCCGTTTTTACAAGACCGCTTAGGAAGTCCGATGTCGAATGCCACCATGCCCATGCCCCAGATCACCCGGGCAAGCTGGCTCATGGTTGCCAGCCTTGGACTGGTGTGGGGCAGCACCTTTCTGGTGATTGAAATCGCACTACGCGGGATCACTCCCCTGTGGCTGGCCGCCGGGCGGATTAGTTTTGCGATGCTGCTGACAGTTTCCATCTGGTCGCTGCGCGGGTGGCCTTTGTTCCTGACGCGTGCGAGGCCGTGGGGGCGTCTTGCCCTGATCGGTCTACTTTCCTCAGCCATGCCGTTCACTCTGCTGGGTTGGGGCCAGCAATATGTTACCTCTGGCTTTGCCGGGGTCTGCATGGCTGCGGTCGCGCTGATGGTACTCCCAATGGCGCATGTGTTCCTCCCCGGCGAACGCATGACCCTGCGCAGGACGCTGGGCTTTGTCATCGGATTTTCCGGGGTTGCCTTGCTGATCGGCGGGCAGGCCTTCCAATCCAGCGGCGATGCGTCAGAATCCCTGGGCCGCCTCGCGTGCCTTGGGGCTGCATCCTGCTATGCAGTCAGTTCGGTGATGATGCGCCGACTGCCCGCGATGGATCCCATCGGCATCGCCACGATACCGCTGATCTTTGGCACATTGATCGTCGTTCCCCTCGCCTGGTTCGGTGAAGGTGCGCCGCCGATGCCTTCAAACCAGACGCTGCTGGTGCTGGCGTTTCTGGGTCTGGTGCCAACCGCCGGGGCCAACATACTGCGGGTTCTGGTGATCCGCAGCGCCGGTCCGGTATTCATGAGCCTTACGAATTATCAGGTGCCAATGTGGTCCGTGCTACTGGGGGTGCTGCTTTTGGGTGAACCAGCGCGTCCAAGCCTGCTGGCCGCGCTTGCGCTGATTCTGGCCGGTGTCGCCATCAGCCAGTGGGGGGCGCTCAAGCGATTGTTCACCAGGTCGGGCTGACGTCGCGCTATTCCCTTTGCCAATACACAGGGGGAGACGCCGATTTCTCCAACTGGGCCAGCGCCCCCATCAGTATTCCAGCACTGCGCCTCGGCCCTGTCACTCCCAACAGCTGACCAGAACTGTCATACCCAAGGCTATCGTGGTCAGATCCTCGGGTGCAATCGCAGCGCCGCCCTGTGTGGTGGTGGCGCGCAGGGCGACGCGATTTAGCAGCGCCTGAATGTCGTCGGCCTTGGCGGCAAAGCTGACCTCTTCCGGCAACTGACGGTTCCTGTCGTCACGCGGCAACAGCATTCCGAGCACGGCGCCACCTGCATCCATAACCGGACCGCCCGCATCCCCCGGCAACGAGGCGAGCGCGAGACGCTTCTTGGTCTCTTCCCCTGCCAGCCCACGGACATCCTCAAGGGTGCCAAAGGTCAGCGTCGGCGCACTCAGCACGCCGCCAAAGGAATAGCCCGAAACCGCCACCTCGGACTGCAGCGGCGGCAGATCGGTGCGAAGGGCCGCGACGGACTGTGGTGCCAGCGTCACATCGCTGCGCAGCACTGCAACGCCGGTCGCCGCATCCTCCGCAACGATGTGCGCGTCATACTGATCCTCCAGCGTGATCCGCCCGCAGCGGATCACAGCATCGCGTGCAGTCACGACCGTGCCCGCGCTGTCGATAAAGAAACCCGATGCAGTCACCTTGGGTTGACGAATCCGCAGGCCCGCCAGCAGATCGACCGAAGGCTCGGTATCCTCGGACAGCCCGGAATCCAGCACGCCGGGCATGGTTTCAAAGCTTGACCGCATCGCCTGCAGCACCCGGTTGAACCGCGCGTCGTCACCTGCAGGCCAGACAAGGGTAAAGCCCTTGATCTGACCATTCTCCAGCCGCACCTCTGTGTGCGACACGATCCGGGAATTCGCGCCGGTCAGGGTGAAACCGTCACGCCGACGCTCGCGTGCGCCCTCAGGCGGGACGATTTCGAGCGTCTGCATGATCTCGTATAGACCAAAAAGGGTGTTCTGATCGCCTGGTTGGCTGATCAGCAGCACCCGCACCGGTAGTTCACCGGTCGGCCCGTAATGTACAAAGGGCGATTCATAGCGATCAAAGGCCACCACCCCCATCGGCAGCAGGATCGAAATTCCTGCCTGCGCCTCTGTCACCTGGCGCATATCCAGCCCGTCGAGCACCGCGTTATACTGGCCCAACAGGTCCGCGCGCTGGCGGGTCGTCAGCACCCCGGTGGCTTCATAGCCGTTTGCGCGTTGCCATTCGGCCATCGAATTGCGCGTGCCCGGGCCAAAGGCGCCGTCGATGGTGGAATTGTAGTAACCCGCCCACCGCAGAGCGATTTGCAGCTGTTCACGCGCCTCTCCGTTCAGGCGGGCCTCTGCCGCTGCGGCCTCTCTTGGGGTTTCGTCGGGGAAACTCTGCTCTGCCGCAACTGTCGCGCTGGGGGCCGTGATTTCGGGAACCTGATCAAGTGGCGTCACGGTGATGTCGGTCGTGGTAATCTGTTCGGCTGTCTGGGACGCAGCGCCGATCGGCCAGAACTGACCGCGGAAGACTCCGGTATCAGCGATATAGCTGTCCTGTGGAATCTGCCCCTGGCCGCGCAACTGGCGCAGCCGCGCCTCGGCCTCGGCCCGGTCATAAGGCCCAAGCGCAATGCCATACCAACCATTGCCTAGTGCGAATCCGTTAACATCACGAAGATAGCTGGTGTAGTCCCGCGCCCTCTCCTCGGCCCGGGTCAATGTCGGCTGCGCCTCGATCTGGATATAGGTTGCATCCTGTGCGAGTGCTGCACCAGCTGTCAAAAACACGGCAGCCAGAAGCGCCATCACCATTCTCATCATACCTGTCGCCGTCCCCGAACCATTCCAACGTTTCCGTGCTCTTATCCGTATTAAACAAAAGCCACAGCCCCTGCAGGTCAAAATATGGCGAGCGGTGCAATTGACCCCCGCCCGCCTAGCGCCTAAGCAGACCGAAACGCATCTCAGGGCATTTCGCATGGACCAGATCACCGGAACAAATGCGGGTAAACCGCGCAGCTTTCAGGAAATCATTCTGCGACTGCAGAATTATTGGGCAGCCAAGGGCTGCGCCATCCTGCAACCCTATGACATGGAAGTCGGCGCCGGCACATTTCACCCAGCCACAACCCTGCGTTCTCTGGGCACCAAGCCGTGGGCGGCCGCCTATGTGCAGCCCTCGCGTCGTCCCACCGACGGTCGTTATGGCGAGAACCCGAACCGGCTCCAGCATTACTACCAGTATCAGGTGGTCATCAAACCTTCGCCGCCGGACCTTCAGGCGCTCTACTTGGGATCGCTTGCCGCAATCGGCGTGGACATGGCGCTGCACGACGTCCGCTTTGTCGAAGATGACTGGGAATCGCCCACACTCGGTGCATGGGGTCTTGGCTGGGAGGTCTGGTGCGATGGCATGGAAGTGTCGCAGTTCACCTATTTCCAGCAGGTCGGAGGGCATGATTGCCACCCGGTTTCGGGAGAGCTGACCTATGGCCTCGAACGCCTTGCCATGTATGTGCTGGGAGTCGACCATGTGATGGACATGCCTTTCAACGACCCAGACGCACCCATTGCGCTGACCTATGGTGACATCTTCCGCCAAACCGAGGAAGAATACAGCCGCTGGAACTTTGACGTCGCCGATACCGAAACTCTGCTTCGCCATTTCGAAGATGCCGAACGCGCGTGCACCGATATCCTTGACCGCGACGCCGATGACCCCAAGACTGGCAAGCGCATCGTCATGGCCCACCCGGCTTATGACCAGTGCATCAAGGCCTCGCATCTCTTCAATCTGCTCGACGCGCGCGGCGTGATTTCGGTCACAGAACGTCAGGCCTATATCGGGCGTGTCCGCACGCTTTCCAAACGCTGCGCTGACGCCTTTGTCACCACCACGGCCGGCGGCTGGGCGGCCTGATGGCGGTTCGCCCTCGCCCGATCAACATGGACTGGACCTAGACCTTGGCGCAGAACATCACCGGCAAGATCCTTGTCGCATTCATTGTGGTCACGGCGCTGATCGCGGGCGGGTTGCTGTATTACATGCAGGTTTATGCCTATTACTACGACGTGACAGCCACCGGCACCGATGATGTCCAGCTGACAGGCAAGGTGTCTGGTCTGCCCGAAACCATACTCTACGAGGATTTCCGCGCCATCGACGCCGCTTCCTCGCCCATCCGGTACCGAGCCTGCTTCACCACCCCCACCGGGCTGGATCAGCTCCGTGACACCTATGCAACCTATCCCGGTGCCGAGCCGCGCATTGCCCCAAGCTGGTTCGACTGCTTTGATGCAGAAGCCATCGGCGACGATCTGGCCGCCGGACGTGCACTCGCATTTACCAGCCAGCGCAATATAAGCTACGGGATTGATCGCGTTGTCGCAGTCACCCAAGACGGCCACGGCTATGTCTGGCACGAAATCAACGAATGCGGCGACAAGGCCTATGACGGAACGCCGCTCGGAGTGGACTGCCCGGCGCGGGACTAGCGCCTTGCCGCAGTGACCCGAAGCAGGCTTTGCACATAGCGGCTTCGGACAAGCGGTTACAGCATCACCTCGTCCCAGCAAACAATGCCTGCAAACTTGTGGTAAGCATCTCCCTGGGTCAACCGACCTTTGTGATCGAAGGCTTTGCAGAACCGACCAACAGAAACATTTCTGGCAGCACATCTCAGATCATTCCCACGCAGGTCGGGAGCAAGGTTTAACAGGTCACGTTCTGAGCAATCGGCTGGACGTCTGCCGCCCATCCGGCTATCCACCCCTCGACTGACCGTGCGCCTTTCCGCCCACGGCACTTCGAAGATTTGGTGACCCGATGCCCGACCTGCTGATCGAACTCTTTTCCGAGGAAATCCCCGCGCGGATGCAGACCCGCGCCGCCGAGGATCTGAAATCCCGTGTCACCAACGGCCTTGTCGAAGCGGGCCTTACCTATGCAGGCGCCGCGGCCTTCTCGACGCCGCGTCGTCTGACCCTCGCGATTGAGGGGATGCTGGACCAAAGCCCGACCCTGCGTGAAGAACGCAAAGGTCCCCGCGTCGATGCCCCCGACAAGGCGATTGAAGGCTTCTTGCGCGGTGCGGGCCTCACCCGCGACCAGCTGGTCGAACGGGATGAGAAAAAAGGCCGCGTCTTTTACGCGATGATCGAAAAACCGGGACGCCCGGCCGCAGAAATCGTGGCCGAAGTTCTCGAGGATACGATCCGTAACTTCCCATGGCCCAAGTCGATGCGCTGGGGCAACGGCACCCTGCGCTGGGTCCGCCCGCTGCACCGTATCCTCTGCGTGATGGCTACCGAAGCCGGGGCAGAAGTCGTGCCGATGGAGATGGACGGAATCACCGCCGGGAACACGACGGAAGGCCATCGATTCATGGCGCCAGAGCCGTTTTCTGTAACGTCTTTCGATGATTACGCCGCAAAGCTTAAGCGCGCCAAGGTGGTCCTGTCTGCCGCCGACCGGGCCGAGACGATCTGGCACGACGCCACCAACATGGCCTTTGCCTCTGGGCTTGAGGTGATTGAGGATAAGAGCCTGCTGGCAGAGGTTGCCGGTCTGGTCGAATGGCCCGTTGTCCTGATGGGCGAAATCGGTGCGGCCTTCCTGGACCTTCCGCCCGAGGTGCTGCAAACCTCGATGAAGGAACACCAGAAATTCTTTTCGGTGAAGAACCCCAAAACGGGCCGGATCGAACGGTTCATCACGGTGGCAAACCGCGAAACGGCGGACCATGGCGCAACGATCCTTGCGGGCAACCAAAAGGTGTTGGCGGCGCGTCTGTCGGATGCAAAATTCTTCTGGGAAAATGACCTGCGTGTGGCCAAGTCCGAGGCAGGCCTGTCCGTCTGGACCGACCAACTGTCCAACGTCACCTTCCACAACAAACTGGGCAGCCAGAAAGACCGGATTGAACGGATCGCAGCGCTGGCCCGTGAACTGGCCCCGGCGATTGGGGCCGATCCCGATCTGGCCGAACAAGCCGCCCGCGTGGCCAAGGCCGATCTGTCGTCGGAAATGGTCTATGAATTCCCGGAACTTCAGGGTCTTATGGGCCGCTACTACGCCAAAGCCGCTGGCCTTCCGGAGGAAGTCGCCGCAGCCTGTCAGGAACACTACTCTCCCCTCGGCCCGTCGGATGACGTGCCAACCGCGCCAGTGTCGGTCGCCGTGGCTTTGGCCGACAAGCTGGACACGTTGACCGGATTTTGGGCGATTGACGAGAAGCCGACCGGGAGCAAAGACCCGTTCGCGCTGCGTCGGGCAGCTTTGGGTGTTATTCGATTGGTGCTTGGCCTTGGAAAGAGCATTCCTCTTATTGATATACTGTTTAAACCGATTGCAGCGCATGTTGTTGCAGGGTCAGTTAGTGCATCCGAAGCTCTTAAAATCGCGGGGAGCCTACCTGATGCTACCAACCTTCATGTACGGATAAACGTTCTGGACGCGAAAATGTCCTTTATTGAAACGGCCATCGACTCTATCGGATCCGATGAAGCAAGGTCGAATTATGAAATTGCTTCAAAAGCTCATTTTACCTCTTTGTTGTCCTTTTTCCAGGACCGCCTTAAGGTCTACCTAAAGGACGAAGGCATCCGCCATGACGTAATCGACGCGTGCCTTGCAATGCCGGGGAATGACGACCTTACCCTGCTGGTGGGCCGTGCCCGCGCCCTTTCGGAAACGCTCAAGACGGAGGATGGCACCAACCTTGTGCAGGGGTTCAAGCGGGCCAACAACATCCTCACCCAGGCCGAGGAAAAGGACGGCGTCGAATACTCCTATGGCGCCGATGCGAACTATGCCGAACATCCGGCGGAACATGCGCTGATCGTGGCATTGGATACCGCCGAAGCGGCGATCACCCCCGCCATGGCCGCCGAGGATTTTGCGGGCGCGATGCAGGCCATGGCGGCGATGCGTCCGGCGGTCGATGCCTTCTTTGATGCCGTTCAGGTCAATGCCGACAGCGAGATACTGCGGCGCAACCGGCTCAACCTGCTCAGCCGTATTCGCACCATCTGCCTGCAGGTCGCGGATCTGACCAAGCTCGACGGCTGACAAAGCCGCACCGGACAGTACCCTCCCAAGGGGGGCATACGGGCACAAATCCAGGCAATTTGTCCCTGCTGTGTCATTGACCAGCCGGATGCTCGGGCAGCCCGCAGCCGTCGGCAAGCCCGCCAACCGGGCCCTGACCTGCCACCGCGAACTAGGCGGCATTTGGTGCCAGAACTTTTCCATGTCGGCTGAACGTCAGCGAGACCTGTTCAAAGCACGTCCTTTACACACGCCTTTTCAGGCGTATTCTGCCCAAACACAAAAAGGTGCTGCAGTGCAGAAAATTGAGTCTCAGACCTCAGCAGAGGCCCCGGATCCCGATGTGACGCTGATCCTTCCCGCAGCGCCCATCGCGACGCCGACCCATGGCGGGCGCGCGAAGTGCCTCCAAAGGCTTGTGCGGCTGGACCTGCCCGTTCCCTGCACCGTGGCACTATCGTTCCGGACCGTGCTGCGTATCGCGCACGGCAGCCTGCCCGGCATGGCCACGATCCTTCAGCATTTCGACGATGACGCCCTGCTTTGCGTTCGCCCGTCTTCGGAAGATCCCGACTGGGGCGGCCCCGGCGCCATTCTGAACATCGGCATGAACGATGCTCGCTATGCCGCGCTTAGCGAAACGCTGGGGTCAGAGGCCGCCACCAACCTTTATCTGCGTTTTATTAAATCCTACGCGATTCATGTGGCGCGGCTGGATCCCGACCTTTTCGACAGCATCGCGGATGATGGCAGGCAGGCCCTCGCTCAGGCACTGCTGACCTATGAGGAAGAGGCAGAAGAGCCTTTCCCTCAGACCCCTGCCCGCCAGTTGGCCGAGGTCCTGCGCTCAATGGCCCGGGCTTGGGAAGGCACGACCGCGCGGCTGCTGCGGCAGGCCAAGGGCGCTCCGGTCGATGCCGGTCTGGGCCTTGTGGTGCAGGAGATGGCGCTGGGTCTGGGGAATGGCGAATGCGGTTCCGGGGTCTTGCAGCTGGTGAATTCCGAAACTGGTGCCCTGCAAATCACCGGGCGCTATCTGAGCCAGAGCCAGGGCCGGGATGCGCTGCAGCGTGGGGCGGCCTCGCTTTTCCTGGAGCGGGACCCGCGCGGGCCGTCGCTGGAAGAACTTGCGCCCGAAGCCTTTGCTCAACTCAAAGCTCACGCCGCACTGATGCGCAAGCGGTTGCGCGCCGAGATGCAGATCGAATTCACCATCGAAAATGGCCAATTGCACATTCTTGACGGTGTGCGCGTGCGCAGATCTTCGCGCGCGTCGGTGCGGATTGCAGTCGGGCTTGCCCAAGACGGGATCATCACCCCGCAAGAGGCATTGCTGCGGGTCGAACCACGCGCGCTTTCGGAACTGTTGCACCGCCAGATCGCCGAAGATGCACCACGCGATGTGATCGGCAAAGGTATCGCTGCAAGCCCCGGTGCCGCCACCGGGCGTATGGTCTTTTCCGCCGCAGATGCGCAGTCCAGCGCGGCACGGGGCGAAGCCTGCGTGCTGGTGCGGCGGGAAACCTCGCCAGAGGATATCCGCGGCATGCATGCAGCAAGCGCCGTAGTGACCGAACGGGGCGGGATTACCAGCCATGCGGCGGTGATCGGTCGCGGGATCGGCCTGCCCTGCGTCGTGGGCGCGTCACGGATGAAGTTTCATCTGCGCCGCAAGATGCTGGTTTCAGAGGACGGCCGCAGCTTTCGCGAAGGCGATATTATCACCATCGACGGGACGAAAGGCGAAATCCTTGCCGGCGCACCGCAGATGGTCGAGCCGCTTCTGGATGACTCGTTCCAGACGCTCATGGCCTGGGCTGACGCGGAACGCGACATCGGAGTGCGCGCCAATGCTGACACTCCGGCCGATGCGCAGACCGCCCGCAACTTCATGGCGCAGGGCATCGGCCTGTGCAGGACTGAGCATATGTTCTTTGAACCCGGGCGGCTGACCGTCATGCGGGAAATGATCTTTGCCGATGATGCCGAGGATCGCCGGGCCGCGCTTGAGCTGCTGCTGCCGATGCAACGTGCCGATTTCAAAGAACTTTTCACCATCATGAGGGGGCAGCCGGTCTGTATCCGTTTGTTCGACCCACCCCTGCATGAATTCCTGCCCACCGACCGCGCCGGACTGCGCGATCTGGCAGAGGCATTGGACCTGCCGGTGTCTGATGTCACTAGGCGGGTCGAGGCGATGGGCGAATACAACCCCATGCTGGGCATGCGCGGTGTGCGCTTGGGTATCACGGTGCCCGAAATCTATGACATGCAGGCCCGCGCCATCTTTGAGGCGACGATAGAGACCAGCCGCGACGGCGACCCCGTGGTGCCCGAGATCATGATTCCCCTCGTCTCGGCCAAGCGCGAGGTCGAGATCGTCCGCGCCCGGATCGATGCCGTTGCCTCGGCCGTCCGCAGTGAACGGGGCGTTGATTTTACCTACCGGCTTGGTGTGATGGCCGAAACGCCGCGTGCCTGCCTGCGCGCGCATGAAATTGTGCAGCACGCGCATTTTTTAAGCTTTGGAACCAACGACCTGACGCAGATGACTTATGGCCTTTCGCGCGACGATGCCGGGCGGTTCATGTCGGATTATGTGCATCAGGGTGTTTTCCCGGAAGACCCGTTCCATCGGTTGGATACCGATGGTGTGGGCGAGCTTTTACGGATTGGCGCCGAACGCGCCCGAGCCGGGCGGCCCCATGTGACCCTGTCAATCTGTGGCGAACATGGCGGTGATCCCGAATCGATTGCATTTTGCCGGGCGGCGGGATTCGACTACGTGAGCTGTTCGCCATTTCGCGTTCCGCTTGCAAGACTGGCAGCAGCACAACTTGCGGTTCGAGACAAAATTGAATAAGAAGCTTCGGAAATCGTTAACATTTATTTAACAACGTCGCCGGAATGGGCGGTCTTGTGCCGATAACGTGCTCTCCAAACTTTACGTTTAGGCATTTTCTGCATATGACGCCTGGGATTTGTGCGGTTTGGAAACCGCGCGGGATTTATCCGCAGAGGTAGAGAGACGATATGTTCAAAGTAATTTCGATCGCAATTTTGACGATCATTGCCTTTCAGCAGCCCGCATTCGCCGAACGTGAAATGGCAAGCGCAGACGCCTTGATCAAGATCGAGCAGCGCGGACTGAGCTCAGCAAAACCTGCGCATCTGCGCAAGCTTCTCAATCGTGAATCACTTCCGGATGCCACGGCTGTCAGCTACAGCCGTAACTGGATCAAGCAACAGCCCAAAGCCGTCGGCGGCAAACAGTGGGAGTGCCTTGCCGAGGCTCTTTATTTCGAGGCCCGCGGAGAATCCGTCAAAGGCCAGTTCGCTGTAGCCGAGGTGATCCTCAACCGTGTCGACAGCCCGCGCTACCCCAATTCGGTCTGCGGCGTCGTCCACCAGGGCACCGGCAAGAAGTACGGTTGCCAGTTCACTTACACATGCGATGGCAACCCGGAATCCATTCACGAACCAAAGGCGTTTACCGAAGTCGGAAAAGTGGCCAAACTCATGATCTCAGGGGCGCCCCGTGCCCTGACCGATGGAGCGACGCATTACCATACTGGTAGGGTAAAGCCCAAATGGGCCAGAAAGTTCCCTCTGACGGCAGAAATTGGCACACATCTTTTCTATCGCCAACCCACCCGCCTGAGCCAGAACTGAGCAAACCTATACCAAAGATGGCACAAACCGTCGCTTTCTGCGGGTGTGCCCGGCCCCGGGCGCTGCTAGAGTGATCCGATTGCTCCGCCCCGGAAGAGGCCCATGCCCAACGAAATCCACCTTGCGTTTTCGCACCCCTCCGAGCGGTCGCTTGTGACAGCCGGTGAAGATCCGCGCGACCGCATCTCATTGCGCGACCATATCGTCGAAGTCGAGATCGGTGCGTTTCAGGCGGAACGCGGCACCACTCAGCGTATCTGTTTCAATGTAGTGGTCGAGGTGACACCCTTTACCGGACCGCTGGATGACGATGTGGACCGCATCCTGTCCTATGACCGTGTGACCGAAGCCATCGCATACGAACTGGCCGCCGAACGTCTGAACCTGCTGGAGACCCTGGCCGAGAAGGTGGCCGAGCGGATCCTGATGGAACCACAGGCGCTGCGCACCTTCGTGCGGATCGAAAAGCTCGACCGCGGCTCCGGCGCACTCGGGGTCGAGATCGTGCGGTCGCGCCGCGATCAGGGTGCACACCTGCAGGAAGTCGCACGGGAACGTCCTCACCCGCGAGTGATCTATCTATCGAACGCCGCTATCGCCTCTGATGACCTACGAAGCTGGATGGACCTTCTGCAGGCGTCTGACGTGCCCGCGATACTTTGTGTAGGCTTGCCCGAGAGCGCCCTGCCCCATGCAGACCAAAAGCTGGCGCAGCGAAGGATCGACCTCTTGGCCATGGAACAGAATGCCTGGGTGCTTGCCGGGCATGATCCACGCTGCAAAGTAGTCGCCACCCGGACCGAACTGGATTGGGCCATGAAAAACGGCCAGATCTGTGTGTGGGCCCCGTCAAAAATGGTTCTGGACGCGGCCCATGGTGCGAACATGCCGCGCGGCGACGCGATCACGCTGGCGGCCTGGTTCAGCGGGCAGTTGTCGGCACGCGAATTGCTGATCATCGGCGGACCTCCGCCAGAGTCGGCCCTGATCCCGGTACGGGTCACCGACGTGCTGCGCAGCGCGGTCTGACTGCTTGCCAACCCGTCGCGGATACCCCATTCAGGGCGCATGAGTGACTATTTTCGCCCCCTCGTGCGCAATGGGCTGCCACGCCCTGACAATGCTGTGCCCCTTGCAGGCGGGTCTGGTTGGTTCACCGATGTCGAACACCTGCGGCGCAACAAGCCCGGAACGACAGTGCCCGCCAGCGCGCTGCCCCCGGAAACGCTGAACGCTCTCTCTCAGCCGCGTCCGCCTATCTGCGGCTTAAGGTTCGACAGACCGCGAATCATGGGCATCCTGAACGTCACCCCCGACAGCTTTTCGGACGGTGGCAAATTCAGTGGCCCGACCCGCGCCGCCGCCTATGGCCGTCAGATGATGGCAGATGGTGTCGATATCATCGACGTCGGCGGTGAATCTACCCGACCCGGTGCCGTGACAGTACCAGTAGACTCCGAAATCGCCCGTATAGAGCCAGTGATCACCGCGATAAGGCATGCGGTAAACGTGCCAATTTCCGTCGATACGCGCAAATCCTGTGTGGCGGATACGGCTGTCAATGCTGGGGCCAGCCTGGTGAATGACGTGTCGGGTTTTACCTATGACAAGATGTTGGGCCAATACTGCGCCCGCAAAAATTTGCCGGTCTGTATCATGCATGCACGCGGCGATCCCGAGACGATGCAGAAGGATCCGCGCTATGATGACGTGCTGTTGGATGTCTACGACTTTCTCGCCGCGCAGGTGCTTCTACTTGCAGAGCTAGGTATTCCGCGCAGCCGGATCATCGTGGATCCGGGAATCGGATTCGGCAAGGACCAGACCCACAACCTGACCATTCTGCGCAACGTGAGCCTGTTTCACGCCCTAGGCTGTCCGGTCCTCGTCGGTGCGTCGCGCAAAGGATTCATCGGGCGGATTTCTGGTGTTAAAACTGCGGACCAACGTATGCCGGGTTCGCTCGCAGTGGCGCTCGCCTGTGTGGCGCAGGGGGTGCAGATCCTGCGCGTGCACGATGTGGCAGAAACAGTTCAGGCGATCGCGCTCTGGAAGGCTATCGAAAATGGGGGAAGCGATGTCGCGTAAGTTGTTTGGCACTGATGGCGTGCGGGGCACGGCCAACACCCATCCGATGACGGCGCAGATGGCATTGGCCATCGGCGCTGCGGCCGGTCGCTATTTCCGGCGCGAACACAGCGGTGTGCACCGGGTAGTGATCGGCAAGGACACGCGCCTGTCGGGTTATATGTTCGAAAATGCGCTGACGGCCGGCCTGACTTCGACCGGGATGAACGTGCTGTTGCTCGGGCCAGTACCTACGCCGGCCGTGGGTCTGCTCACGCCATCGATGCGCGCCGATCTGGGCATCATGATTTCGGCATCTCACAATCCAAGCCAGGATAACGGAATCAAATTTTTCGGGCCGGATGGCTTCAAACTCTCCGACGAGGTCGAGGCCGAGATCGAGGCACTTGTTGATGAAGGTGTCGATCCGGAGGCGGCAGACAACATCGGCCGTGCAAAGCGCATCGACGACGGTCGGTCACGCTATCAGGAACGGGTGAAATCCACTTTTCCGGCTGGAATGCGGCTCGACGGGATAAAGGTCGTCATCGACTGCGCCAACGGCGCCGCCTATCGCGCCGCGCCCGAAGTGCTCTGGGAGTTGGGCGCGGATGTCATCCCGATCGGCGTCTCGCCCAATGGCAAGAACATCAACCTCGACTGCGGTTCGACCAAACCCCGCGTCGCGGCGGAAACTGTGGTGGCGCATGGCGCGGATATCGGCATCTGCCTTGATGGTGATGCCGACCGGGTGATGATCATCGACGAAACCGGTACGGTCGCCGATGGTGACCAGATCATGGCGCTGATGGCCGCCCGCTGGGCCGAAGAAGGCCTGTTGAACGATGGTACATTGGTCGCCACAGTGATGTCCAACCTCGGGTTGGAGCGGTTTCTGCAGGGCCGCGGCTTGCGGCTTGAACGTACAGGCGTGGGCGACCGCTATGTGGTCGAAGCGATGCGCCGCGGAGGTTGGAATCTTGGGGGCGAACAGTCGGGGCATATCGTGATGACCGACTACGCGACCACCGGCGATGGACTGATGGCGGGACTGCAGTTTCTGGCCGAAATGGTGCGCTCAGGTCGACCAGCCAGCTCTCTGGCACGCAGCTTTGAGCCGGTGCCGCAGCTATTGCGCAACGTGCGCTATACGGCCGGTCAAACGCCGCTGGAAAATGTCGCCGTCAAGAGTGCCATTGCAGCTGCCGAATCTGCGCTGTCCGGCAAGGGCCGCCTGCTGATCCGCAAATCTGGCACAGAGCCGCTGATCCGCGTCATGGCGGAATGCGAGGATAATGCCCTGTTGGTCCAGGTGGTCGACAGCATCGTGACCGAAGTCAACGCCGCCATCTGAGCTGCGTCGTTGCAAGTCGCGCCACCAAGAGTTTTACAAAAAACTCTTGGTAAAACTTTTTATAAAAGTTTTGCGCCCCGCCCGGGTGCGCGCATAACGGCCCCGGGCGCAGAGAGTCCTAGCCTTTGATCACGCCGTAGATCGCAGCGACCTTTTCCACTGCAGCCTCTGGTGGCAGCTCTTCGCTCTCGCCCGTGCGGCGCGAGGTCAATTCCACTACTCCGTTCTTGAGCCCGCGCGGACCCACGGTGATACGCCACGGCAGCCCGATCAGATCCATTGTCGCGAATTTGGCTCCGGCGCGTTCTTCCCGGTCATCATACAGCGGCTCGAGCCCGAGAGCGGCCAGCGCATCATAAAGCGCCTGACAGGCGGCATCAGCTTCGGCGTCACCCTGTTTGAGGTTCACGATCCCACAGTGGAAGGGCGTAACGCCTTCGGGCCAGATGATGCCCTTGTCGTCATGCGACGCTTCGATGATCGCACCCAGAAGACGTGAGACGCCAATGCCATGCGACCCCATGTGCACCGGTACTTTGGCACCAGTCTCGTCCGCCACGGTGGCGCCCATTGATTCGGAATATTTGGTGCCAAAGTAGAAGATCTGGCCGACTTCGATACCGCGCGCCACGCGTTGGCGTTCTTCGGGGATCTGATCGAACAGGGCGGCATCGTGGGTTTCATCCGTGCGCGCGTAACGCTGCGTGAATTCCTCAAGCACTGCCTGACACTGATCGACCGAGTCATAGTCAATCGCCCGATCGCCAAATTTCAGCTCGGTGATCGCCGAGTCGTAAAACACCTCGGACTCGCCCGTGTCGGCCAGAACAAGGAATTCATGGGTGTCATCGCCACCGATGGGGCCGGAATCCGCCCGCATCGGGATCGCCTGCAGGCCCATCCGCTCGTACGAGCGCAGGTAGGACACCAGATGCCGATTATAGGCATGCAGCGCATCCTCTTTGGTGAGGTCGAAGTTATAGCCGTCCTTCATCAGGAATTCGCGACCGCGCATGACGCCGAAACGGGGGCGCATCTCGTCGCGGAACTTCCACTGGATCTGATAAAGTGTCATCGGCAGATCCTTGTAGGACCCGACGTGGCTGCGGAAAATGTCGGTGATCATCTCTTCGTTGGTGGGACCGTATAGCATGTCCCGGTCCTGCCGGTCCTTGATCCGCAGCATCTCGGGGCCATAGGCATCGTAACGCCCGGATTCCTTCCACAGATCGGCGGATTGCATCGTCGGCATCAGCATCGGGATGTGTCCGGCGCGCTGCTGTTCCTCGTGCACGATCTTTTCGATATTGCGCAGCACCTTATAGCCCAGCGGCAGCCATGAATAGATCCCGGCCGCGGCCTGCTTGATCATTCCGGCGCGCAGCATGTAGCGGTGGCTGACGATCTGCGCCTCGGCCGGCGTCTCGCGCAGCACAGGCATGAAGTATCGGCTCAGGCGCATCAGGTCTTCCTTTGGACGAAAATAGGGTCGCCAAGGTTGTGAGCCAAGGCGCGCCCCTTGGCAAGGGGGCCAGAGCCGCGCATTCGGCGGCGCAGGCCACTCAGCGATAGACAAAGGCACGCCAAGCGGCTGGATGAACGCCCCCCAAGGCACCGCCCCCTTGAATCCCCACGCACAAACGGCGATGTAGGACGGATACCCCCAGCCCCGAGAGGATCCAGGCGTTGCCTGCACGCGATCAACTGAAATACTGGGGCATCGCGACGCTCGTCTTTGCGGTGACCCTCTGGTATCTGGGCGATGTCCTGTTGCCGTTCCTGATCGGCGGGGCAATTGCCTATTTCCTTGATCCTCTGGCGGATCGCATGGAACGCCTTGGCTTCAGCCGGGCGCTGGCCACCGCGACGATCACGCTTGGTGCCCTGCTGATCTTTGTGCTGATGGTTCTTCTTGTTGTGCCGATGCTGATCCAGCAGACTGGCCAGTTGATCAACACCGCACCGCAGCTGTTCAATAACCTCCAGACTTTTCTGGCGGAAAAGTTCCCGAACCTGCTGGATGAAGGCGGCGTGGTGCGTGAAACGCTCATTTCGCTGGGCAACACAATCCGCGACAGAGGCGGCGAGGTGCTGAACACAGCGATCTCCTCGGCTGCATCGCTGCTGAACATCGCGCTGCTCTTTGTCATCGTACCCGTGGTATCGGTTTATCTGCTGCTGGACTGGGATCGCATGGTTACCCGCATCGATGAGCTTTTGCCACGCGACCATGCCCCCACCGTCCGCAAGCTCGCCCACGAGATCGACAATACCCTGGCCTCGTTCATCCGGGGCATGGGCACGGTCTGCCTGATCCTGGGCACCTACTACGCAATTGCGCTGATGCTGGTCGGGCTGCAGTTTGGTCTGGTCGTCGGCTTCATTGCGGGGCTGATTACCTTCATTCCCTACGTCGGTGCCCTTGTTGGCGGCGCTCTCGCCATCGGTCTGGGCCTGTTCCAGTTCTGGGGGGATTGGCTTTCACTCAGCCTTGTGGGTGGCATATTCGTGCTGGGTCAGGTGATCGAGGGCAATGTTCTTACCCCCAAACTGGTCGGGGATTCCGTCGGCCTGCACCCGGTATGGCTGATCTTTGCTCTATCGGTCTTTGGCACGCTTTTTGGTTTTGTCGGCATGCTGATCGCAGTGCCCATGGCCGCAGCTTTCGGCGTCATCACCCGGTTCGCGGTCGGACAGTACAAGGACAGTCGGCTTTATCGCGGCAGCCCCGCTGGCATTGCACCTGATGCGTCCGAAGGCCAGGACTGACGCATGGGTCGCCGACAGCTCAAATTCAACCTTCCCTTCCGCCCCGCTCTGGGGCGTGGCGATTTCTATGTCTCGCGGGCCAACGCTCTGGCCACCACCCAGATCGACCGGTGGCGCGACTGGCCCGGGCGCAAGCTGGTGCTGACCGGACCACAGGGGGCCGGCAAGACCCACCTCGCGCATGTCTGGAGCGCTGAGTCAGGGGCCACGATCCTGCAATCGTCCGACCTGCCCGACGCGGACATCCCGCAGCTTGCCGGCGGCAATGTCTGCGTCGAAGATGTGCCCATGATCGCATCGAACGATGCCGCCGAACAGGCGCTGTTCCACCTGCACAACCTTACCCTTGCTCAGGGGAATTCACTTCTGTTGACAGCACTTAACCCGCCATCGCAGTGGCAGTTGGGTCTGCCAGATCTGACAAGCCGCGTGATGGGCACCCAGATGGCGCGTCTCTCTGCTCCGGATGACGATCTGCTGAGCGCCGTGCTGGCCAAGCTGTTCGCCGATCGTCAGATTGTCCCGGCACCTGACGCCATTTCGTATCTCGTTCGTCACATGCCACGTTCGTTTGCCATGGCCGGACGCATGGTCGATGCCATCGATGACGCCGCCCTTGGCACACCAAAAGGAGCCAGCAGACTGCTCGCAAGCAAGGTCTTGGCCGCGCTCGAGCTGGAATTCGACGACACCAAGCCCTGACGTCACACAGCTTTTACAAGCCCCCCCAATAAGGCCTTCATGAAACAAGCAGATTTCCTAAAAGCCCCGCTTCCCGAGCCCGTCGAAATGCCGGATGTGGACCTGACCGGCCCCGGCCGTTTCTACAACCGAGAATTGAGCTGGCTTGGGTTCAACTGGCGCGTGCTGGAAGAGGCGGAAAACCCCCGGGTGCCGCTGCTGGAACGGCTGCGCTTTGTATCCATCTCGGCCGCGAATCTTGATGAATTTTACACTGTGCGCGTGGCTGGCTTGCGTGAACTGGCCCAGGCCGGCAACACCACCCCCGCCGCCGACGGGCTGACACCGGTTGCCCAGCTAGTATTGATCAACGAAGACGCCCGCAACCTCATGGCCTCGCAGCAGCGCGTTCTGACAGCGTTGCGTGCCGAAATGGAAACCCAGGGTATCACCATCGTGAACCGCGATGCGCTGACCCGCGAGGACTCAAACCATCTGGCAGAAGAGTTTCTGGAACAGATCTTTCCGGTTCTCTCGCCACTGGCTATCGACCCCGCGCATCCCTTTCCGTTCATCGCCAACAATGGCTACTGCCTGGCGCTGCAACTCGAACGCAGCCGCGACAAACGTGGCTTGCAGGCACTGCTGCCGATCCCCGCACAGATCGACCGTTTTGTCGCGCTGCCCGCCGAAGAGGGCCAGAATCGGTTCATTTTCCTCGAAGACGTGGTTCTACTGCACATCGACAGCCTGTTCCCCGGTTATAGGGTCAAAGATCAGTTCGGCTTTCGCGTCCTGCGCGACAGCGATCTTGAGGTCGAGGAAGAAGCCGAGGACCTTGTCCGCGAATTCGAAGTCGCCCTGAAGCGTCGCCGCCGGGGTGAGGTCGTGCGTCTGACTATTTCCACCGGCGCGCCCAAGAATCTGAAATCCGTCGTGATGCGTGAATTGCACGTCAAGGACGACGAAGTGATCGAACTCGAAGGCATGATCGGCGCCGCCGATCTCAAGGAACTGGTTCTGGACAACCGCCCAGACCTGCTCTGGCCGCAGTTCACACCCCGCGTTCCGGAACGGGTGCAGGATCACGACGGCGACATGTTCGCCGCGATCCGCCAGAAGGACATGTTGCTGCACCACCCCTATGAGACCTTCGAAATGGTCACGCGGTTCCTGGCGCAGGCCGCGCGGGACCCCAATGTGGTGGCGATCAAGCAGACGCTTTACCGCACCTCGCGCAATTCGCCCATCGTCGACGCGCTTTGCGAAGCGGCCGAGGATGGCAAATCCGTCACCGCCCTGGTCGAGCTCAAGGCGCGTTTCGACGAGGCTGCCAACATCCGTCAGTCACGCCGTCTGGAACGGTCCGGCGCGCATGTGGTCTATGGCTTCCTCGACTGGAAGACGCATGCCAAGATCAGCGCTGTGGTGCGCCGCGAAGGTGACAAACTGGTAACCTACACCCACTATGGCACCGGCAACTATCACCCGATTACCGCGAAGATCTATACCGACCTGTCGTTCTTCACCTGCGATCGGAAACTGGGACGCGATGCGTCCAAGGTGTTCAACTACCTTTCGGGCTACGCCCTGCCAGAGCGTCTGGAAAACCTCGCAATCTCGCCCCACACGCTGAAGACCCGGATCATCGAGATGATCCATGCCGAGGCCGAGCATGCCCGAAACGGCAAACCCGCACAGATCTGGGTCAAGATGAATTCGCTGATCGAACCGGATATCATCGACGCGCTGTATGCCGCCTCACAGGCTGGCGTAAAGATCGATCTGGTGATCCGTGGCATCTGCGGCATCCGTCCCGGGATCAAGGGACTGTCCGAAAATATCCGCGTGAAATCCATCGTTGGGAGGTTCCTGGAACACAGCCGCATTGCCTGCTTCGGCAATGGCTACGGGTTACCACACAGAAAGTCGCGGGTGTTCATATCCTCGGCCGACTGGATGGGGCGCAACCTGTCGCGTCGGATCGAAACTCTGGTCGAGATCGAGAATGACACCGTGAAGGCTCAGATTGTCAGCCAGATCATGGCCGCGAACCTTGCCGATACCGCGCAAAGCTGGGTGATGGAACCTTCCGGTGCCTTTGTCCGCCATCCGGTGCCGGAGGGGGAATTCTCGTTCAACTGCCACCGGTTCTTTATGGAGAATCCATCACTGTCCGGGCGCGGATCAGCAGGTGCCAAGGATGTGCCGCAACTGACGCATACCGACGATACTTGACAAGAATATCAGCTTCAGCAGCCACACTTTCGCCTTAAAGAGACCCTGAAAGCACCTGAAAGTATTAAGATTCTTTTAACTATTCTTGCCGCATATTAACACATCGACATATCAGTCGGGGACTCAGGCCTAGTCTATGGCCTACGCGTTTCCAAAAAGATAATTCCGCCTGACATTGAATGTCAGAGAACTGCGTAGAACGCGCCTCACTGTGAAAGGGTGTGTTTATGTCCAGTATTCTGACGAACCACGGTTCGATGTCGGCGCTTAGTACGCTCCGCTCCATCAATCAAAGTCTTGACCAGACCCGCGTCCAAATCGCGACTGGTAAGTCTGTCGCCAGTTCCGCCGAAAATGCTTCAATCTGGGCGGTCTCCAAGGTGATGGAATCCGACGTTGCCGGGTTCAAGAAGATTTCAGAGAGCCTGGCACTGGGTGACTCCACCGTTGCGGTAGCCCGCCAGGGCGCTGAAGCGATCACAACCCTGCTCACCGACATGAAAAACCTGGTCGCTTCCGCCCAGGTTGAAAATGTTGACCGTGAGAAGATCCAGAACAATATCGGAAAGCTGAAGGAGCAGATCCAGGGGATCGTAGGCACAGCGAGCTTCAACGGCCAGAACTTGCTTCAGAATACCGGCACAGAAGCCGGCTCTGGCAAGACATCGATCCTGTCTTCGCTGGATCGGAGCCAAAGCTCTGTCAGCGGAACACATATTGCTGTGCGTCGCCGCGATTTGGGCACCGGGGCAGCCGCTATTTCCGCCTCGGGGGGCTCCTACACCGCTGACGTGGTTACTGGCACCCTTAACGCGGCCCGATCCGCGACGCTCGACGTTAGTGCCGTCGAGGTCGAGGCCGGAGCCGCCTATTCGTTGTCAATCGTTGCCACCGATGGCGATTCGTCCTCGTTCGATGCCACAGCGTTGAACAACACGGCGACGGCATCTCAGACGCAGACCGAGATGGCTGCGAATGAAATCAGTTACGTCGCCCGGGACGGCGACACCATGAGCGATGTAAGCCGTGCTCTGACCAACAAATTCGCAAGCTATGCCGCCCGCAACGAGATCGATAGCTCGGTACTGAACCTCACCTCTTCGGGAAGCAAAATCACGGCTACGTCTGGCGTGACAAATGGCACCGATACTATCGCCATCAAGATCAACGTCCTCGAATCTGATGCCGAAAACACCATTGGCGGCGGTCTGGATGTGCTGAACGATCTGGACGTCACCACGGATGAGGGTGCCCGCACCGCAATGGGTCAGATCGAGGGGTTGATCCAGACCTCGATCGACAGCGCCGCGGCCCTGGGCTCGGATCAGGGTCGGCTGGAAACCCAGTCGGATTTTATATCGAAACTCTCCACGTCCCTCCGCTCCGGGATCGGTCAGTTGATAGATGCGGACATGATCGAAACCTCGGCGCGGCTTCAGGCGCTCCAGGTGCAACAGCAACTTGCTGTCAACGCCCTTTCCATTGCCAACGACGCTCCGCGGGCAATCCTGGGCCTGTTCCGTTAAACCGATGATCCAATCAGAGCCAAAGGTATCGAGGCCAGCTATTTATTGTCTTCGGTGCGGGTGATCAGCTCACGCGGAGACATTCAGAGATCGATTTCATGATGTGCTAGCGTCCAATTGGTAACGTACCGCACCCGATGAATGAACACGTGCAAGCGGTTGTCATGCAAAGAAAACAAGTACGATTTCTTGACGGCCCGCCCCCCCTCCTGCATTGTGCCCGCACCAAGATCGGGGAGCGACATGGACAGTACCTTGGACCCGGCCCACCGCGAATGGGGTCCGTTTGGGCGACCACTGTTCGACGATCCGCAGGCTCAGGCGCTGTCGCGCGTCGGGGTGATCGATATCGGGTCAAACTCGGTCCGGCTTGTGGTATTCGACGGCGCAGCCCGCTCACCCGCCTATTTCTACAATGAAAAAATCATGTGCGGGCTGGGTGCGGGTATGTCCGAAACCGGCCGCCTCAATCCCGAGGGCAAGCTGCGCGCCTTTTCCGCCATTCGCCGGTTCCAGATGTTGGCCGAAGGCATGAAACTGCCCCCCCTCACCGCTGTCGCAACCGCCGCCATGCGCGAGGCCGAAGATGGCCCGGCGTTCCGCGAAGATGTCGAAGCTGCCACAGGCCTGCGCATCTGGGTCATCGATGGTGAGGAAGAGGCGCGCCTTTCTGCGCAGGGTGTTCTGCTGGGCTGGCCTGGCAGTTACGGTCTGATCTGTGACATCGGCGGATCCTCTATGGAACTTGCCGAAATCGCTGATGGCCGCGTAGGACGCAGGGTTTCCTCGAACCTTGGCCCGCTCAAGCTACGCGATCTGACCGGCGGAAAAAAGGAACGCGACTCGGTGATCCGTAAGACGATGGATGACCTGTCGCAAACCATGGGAACCCAGAGGGACCGGCTGTTCCTGGTGGGCGGATCGTGGCGCGCCATTGCCCGGATCGACATGCACCGACAGGGCTATCCACTGCATGTGCTGCACGAATACCGCATGACGTCAAAGACAGTTCAGGCTACGGTCAAATACATCGAAAAGGCCGATCTCGAAACGTTGCGCGGCGAATGTAATCTTTCATCCGCGCGGATGTCACTTGTTCCCTACGCCGCCGAAGTGTTGCGGCGTCTGGTGCAAGTCTTCAAGCCCAAGGATATTGCGATTTCCAGCTATGGCATCCGCGAAGGTCTGCTCTATGAACAGATGCCGCAAGCTCTGCGCGACCGTGATCCGCTGATAGAGGCCTGCCGCTTTGCCGAGATCAAGGATGCGCGTCTTCCCGGTTTTGGCAAGAAGCTTTACAAATTCGTATTGCCGATCTTTCGCAATGCGCCCGCGGCGCGGCTAAGAATAGTCAAGGCCGCCTGCCTGCTTCACGACGTCAGCTGGCGCGCCCATCCGGACTACCGTGCGGAAACCTGCTTTGACAACGCCACCCGCGCCAACCTTGGCGGGCTGAGCCATGGTGAGCGGGTGTTTCTGGGATTGGCGCTTTTACACAGATACCGCAACAAGCGCGAAGGCACACGGTTCGAGGATCTCTACGAACTGCTGGACGACCCAGGCAAGCAGGAGGCCGAAGTTTTGGGCAAGGCAATGCGCTTTGGCGCCATGCTCTGGATGTCAGACACGTCGCAGGACGGTGCCGCTCTCGAATGGCAACCCAAGAACAAGGTACTGAAACTCAAGCTGACCAAAGAAGCGCAACCGCTGTTCGGTGAAGTTGCAGAATCCCGTTTCGGATCACTCGCCCGCGCCTTGGGGGCACGAAGCGAAGTCATCCTGAAGTGACCGCGGCCTAGAGGTCGATCTGCTCTTGGGGTTCTGGCGACTCCAGGTCTGGCGTCGGTTCAACCTCTTCAGGCGTCTTGTGGCGCATGATGATATCGCCGTTCGGCAGTTTTTCGGGTGGGTGATAGACTGACCAGTCTTCCACCTCGGCCATCAGGTCACGCAGCGCAGGGCCCATATACGCGGCGAAATCGCGCATCTTGGGACGCATTTCATCACCAAGCTCCTGCAAGTCGTCCAAAGCCGGGCCCATCTCCTGCATGAGGCCCCGAAACAACTGCCGCGCGCCTTCTCTCATGAGGTCAAAGCCTTCGTCCTCCGCCTCCTGCGCATGCAGAGGGGCACAGAGTGTGACGACAAGTGCAGCGACCGTAAGTTTTTTCATAAAGCCAATATAGGCGCGCTGTGCCCATCCGGAAAGGGTCAGAGTTCAATATCGATCGTGACGGGAAAATGATCCGAAGCGGTCAGCAGAGCATCCCGAAGGGCCTCATCCTCCCAGCAGTCCGGATCGTCGAACGGGTGCCAGATACGCCATTTCGGAGCCAGCGCCCGCAGATCCGGCGATACCATGATGTAGTCCAGAAGCGCCGACAGATAGCGGTTGTCCGGCAGGATAAAGAAACGCGCGGTTGAAGGATGCGCACCGATTTTTTGGGTCAGCGCCTCTGCTGCGTGCGGATCATATAGCCTGTGGCGGACATCCTCCAACCCGTCGCCTAGGATAATCTCGACCGAAGAGCGACCAAAGAGATCCTCATATTCGTCCAGCCCCGGACCATCGTTCAAATCCCCCATGACGATCAGCGATTCACGCCGGTCCAGATGTTCCGCGATTCTGGCACGTAACCATATCGCCTGAGCCAACTGTTTGCGCCGGTTGGTGATGGACAGGCGCATTACCTCGTCCCGGTTGCGCGCGCCGTGCGGCGCCTTGGATTTCAGATGCGCCCCGATCAGTCTCAACTTTCGCCCGCCCGCTGTGGTCATCGCAAGTTCCAGCGGTGGTTTGGAAAAGGTCACCCGTTCGCCGGTTCCGTCCATATCAAGATCAATGTTGAATTCCTTGTCAAAGCGCGGCGCGGCGTCGCCCAAGGGATCATGATGAACCTTCAGCTTGTCGGGATCGTAAAGAAATGCAATCTCTTGCTGGGTATTATTTCTGAAACCGGTAACGGCCTTGCGGGTTCGCAGATCAAAAGTACGGGCAAACGTCTCAAGCGCGATCACGGTGCGGCGACGGCGGCTTGTGTCCGGCGCTTCTATGATCATCACCCCATCGGCCTGCAACGCGGTAAACACCATTGCCAGTGCTTCGATCTGCTGCATGCGACTGATGTCGAAACGAGCCGAAGGCAAATCGTCTGCAAGCAGATCGCCCGCGTTATCAAAAAGGGCATCGAACCATTCCACATTATAGGTGGCCAGACGCAGGTGCTCCCCGGTCACCACAGGGTCATGCGGTGACGCGCCGCGAAGAGACTTCTTCCCAGGCACGGTTGATGTCGATCAGGCGGCGTTCGGACATTTTCACCGCTTCAGGCGGAACGCCCCGCGCCATCATCCGGTCCGGGTGGCTTTCGCGGACCAACGCCTTCCAGGCCTGGCGTACCTCCTCCAGCGGGGTATCCGGTGTTACGCCCAGAACACTGAACGGATCCGGTACCGCGTCGGGCACAAAACGTGTGCGCAGGGCGCGGAACTGGCTGTCTGACAAACCAAAAATCTGCGCGACCCGGCTGATAAAGGCATCTTCGGCGGGATGATAGCTGCCGTCGGCGATGGCGATTCGAAACAGCCCCTCCATCAGATCGCACAAGGTGCCTGTCTCAGTTCCGAACATGGCGCGAATGCGCCTCGCATATTCTTCGAAACCCGCCACATCCTGCCGGGCAAGGTTGAATACCCGCGCGGCGCCAGCCTCATCCTCTGGCGCGATGTGAAAGATTTCGCGAAAGGCCGTAACCTCGGCTTTTGTAACCAGTCCGTCGGCCTTTGCCATCTTGGCGCTCAGCGCGATGACCGCGATGGTAAAGGCGACTGAACGTTCCGGCGGTGTGCGCAGATTCTCGAAGAGCGCAGACAGGCCTTCGCCCTTGGCAAGGGCGGCGACGGCGTCGGATATGCGTGTCCAGATCGACATGAAGCCAGTTTATTCAATCAGTTCAGGATTGTCAGCGCGGATCGTGCAATTGCAGCAATTCTGTCGTCGCCGTGATTTCATGTGTCGCGACGTGGAATTCAGAGGATTTTCTGCATTAGAATCAGATCCATCCAGCGCCCAAACTTGAACCCGACTTCGGGCAACCGCGCTATTTCAGCAAATCCAAGGGCGGCATGAAAGGGCACCGCGCCCGGATTTTCAGCACTGATTCCCGCCCACATGCTGTGCACACCGACACTGCGCGCATGCTCGCACAGGCCGGTCATCAGCGCCCGACCGATGCCACTTCCGCGCGCGTGCGGCGCGAGCATAATCGAATGTTCCATCGTGCGCGCGTACCCGGGTCCGCCTCGAAACGGGCTGTATGTGCCGAAACCGGCGACCAGGCCGTCCTGCTCGGCCACCTGAAATCCGCCGCCACGGGCCAGGATATCACTTGTGATCCCCGCGTCGGTCTTAAGATCCGTGGTAAAGGTGATCGCGGTGGTCTCAATGACCGCATTCCAGATCACGGCGATCTGAGCCGCATCGCCGCGCTGCGCCGCACGCACAATCATTGCAACACCTTCTTGCCTGCCTCGGTCATGAACTCGGCCCGGAGTGCCGGGTTGGAACCCGTTTCGAACCTTATACGATCATCGGACAGCAAAGGCCCCAGCAGATCGTCCAATTCGGCAGCCTCAGGAAGGCGCACCGTCAGCGATTCGAGCATCGGGCCACCGGTATTCATAGAAGTGCCGGGCGGTACCGGGCTGTGCCACTGAATCAGCGCGGGAAACATGCCATCAAACGGCAGCTGCCCATCTGCGGGCACCGCCATGGACCAGTCAAGCGTGCCACGGCTAAGGCGCACCGGTAGCCCGGCCATGGGAAACTTTTTCACGGCCGCCTCCAGATCGTCCACACGGCAGACCCATTTATCGAGCCTTGGTGGACCACGGAAGCGATCCAGTCCGAACCAGCGTGGATAGGGTTTGGGCGGCGCGGCCGGGTCCGATGCGATCGCTTCGAGATAGATCCCGTCCCCCAACCCAAGAAGTCGGTTATGGGTCGCATAATGTTCGTGCTTGCCACCCGGCAGCAGGGGCAGGCCAAGGGCCGTTTCAGCATGTACCGTGGCTTCTTCCAAAGTTTCGCCCAGCACCGCGATGTGATCCAGAACCAACAAACCTGCGCATCCTATCCTTCATGAGTTTGAAGACGATAGGGTACGAAACGCAGGCTGAACAGACGCAAGTCGTTGCGACATTTTGGTGTGTTCACAAGCGATGTCATTCGAGTATGGCACCAGATCAAATTTCAGATAGCGCCTGCATCTAGCCACGTACGGACGCTGTCTGTTTTTAGCGAATTGCATGCAGAACCAATCAGTCCCGCGCGGCGCGGATCAGCTTCAGGATATCCTGCGCTGCCTCGGGGATATTGGTACCGGGTCCGAAGATGGCCTTTACCCCTGCGTCATACAGAAACTGATAATCCTGCTGCGGTATCACGCCGCCGCAGATCACCAGAACATCCCCTGCCCCGGCATCGCGCAGCGCCTGCACCAGTTTGGGCGCCAGCGTCTTGTGCCCCGCGGCCTGCGAAGAAATCCCGATGACGTGCACATCGTTGTCGATGGCATCCTGCGCGGCCTCTTCGGGCGTCTGGAACAGCGGGCCCACATCGACATCGAACCCGATGTCGGCAAAGGCCGTCGCTATGACTTTGGCCCCGCGGTCGTGCCCGTCCTGACCCATCTTGACCACCAGCATGCGGGGGCGGCGTCCCTCTTCTTCGGCGAAATCCTCGACCGATTTCTGGATCGCGGCAAAGCCTGCGTCGCCCTCATAGGCCGCGCCATAGACCCCGGCCAGTGTCTTCACCTCGGCCCTGTGGCGGCCGAATACTTTTTCCATCGCCATGCTGATCTCTCCTACCGTGGCACGGGCGCGCGCGGCTTCGACCGCACCGTCCAGCAGATTGCCGCCCTCTGAGGAACGGCGCGTCAATTCGTCGAGCGCAGCGGTACACGCGGCCTCGTCGCGGCTGGCGCGGATGCTCTTCAACCGGGCGATCTGGCTTTCGCGTACCTCGTCATTGTCGATATCGCGGATTTCCAGCGGATCTTCCTTGTCCTTGCGGTACTTGTTCACTCCGACAATGACCTCGGTGCCGCGGTCAATGTCTGCCTGACGACGCGCTGCCGTCTCTTCAATCCGCAGCTTTGGCATGCCGGTGGCCACGGCCTTGGTCATGCCACCCAACTCATCAACCTCTTCGATGATCTTCCACGCCGCTTCGGCCAGATCGGCGGTCAGTTTTTCAACGTAATAGGACCCGGCCAGCGGGTCGACCACGTTGGTCACACCGGTTTCCTCTTGCAGGATCAGCTGGGTGTTGCGCGCAATCCGGGCCGAAAAATCCGTCGGCAGGGCAATCGCCTCGTCCAGTGCGTTGGTGTGCAGGGACTGCGTGCCGCCAAGGACCGCCGACATCGCCTCATATGCCGTTCGGATAACGTTATTGTAGGGATCCTGTTCGGCCAGCGTGACGCCAGAGGTCTGACAATGGGTGCGCAGCATCTTGGACTTGGGGTTCTGTGCACCGAGTTCGGTCATGATCCGGTGCCAGAGCATGCGCGCCGCACGCAGCTTGGCCGCCTCCATGAAGAAGTTCTTGCCGATGGCGAAAAAGAACGACAGCCGCCCGGCGAACTTGTCGATGTCCATGCCGCGCGCCATCGCCGTCTTCACGTATTCCTTGCCGTCTGCCAGCGTGAACGCCAGTTCCTGCACAAGGTTCGCACCGGCCTCTTGCATGTGGTAACCGCTGATGCTGATAGAGTTGAATTTCGGCATCTCGGCAGAGGTATACTCGATAATATCCGCGATGATCCGCATCGATGGTTCGGGCGGATAGATGTAGGTGTTGCGAACCATGAATTCCTTGAGGATGTCGTTCTGGATTGTTCCGGACAGCACCTTCCGGTCATGGCCCTGCTCTTCGCCAGCGACGATGAAGCTTGCCAGAATCGGGATCACCGCGCCGTTCATCGTCATCGAAACGCTGACCTGATCCAGCGGGATACCATCGAAGAGAATTTTCATATCCTCGACGGAATCGATGGCGACGCCGGCCTTGCCTACATCCCCCTCAACCCGGGGATGGTCGCTGTCGTATCCACGGTGTGTCGCCAGATCAAAAGCGACCGACACCCCCTGCTGGCCTGCGGCGAGGTTACGGCGGTAAAAGGCGTTGCTCTCCTCGGCAGTTGAAAAACCGGCGTACTGGCGGATTGTCCATGGGCGACCCGCGTACATCGTCGCCTTGACACCACGGGTGAACGGCTCTTGCCCCGGCAGGGTGCCAAGGTGTTCCAGCCCCTTCACATCCTCTGCGGTATAAACCGGCTGGACTGCGATACCTTCAAGCGTCTTCCAGGTCAGATCGTCGACGCTGCGTCCGCGCAGCTCTTTTTCAGCGAGTACGCGCCATTGGTGAATGGTGGCTGTCATGATCGTATCATCCTCTTTTCAGAAGCTCCGGCGGCCATATGGCCTTGCCGCTGGCAGCGAATAACTTCGAAAATTTCCGGGTTTGGTTCACATTGGCGGTTCGCTTTGTCATAACAAACGCCTATATCTGTCTGCATGAAAACAGGCTTCGCCCTTGCAATCGCAACATTTTTCGCCGTCACGCAGCCGCATGCCGTGCACAGCGCCGATGCCACGCTGGATCCCCAGGAAATTATCATCTCGGCCGAAGGGCACGAACTGAGTGAATTCCAATGGGTCAAACGCCCCGTCGTTGTCTTTGCAAACAGTCCTGCGGATCCACGGTTTGTCGAGCAAATGCAGCTGATCAACGAACGGCTGGAAGTACTGAACGATCGCGATGTTGTGGTCATCACCGACACGGACCCCGCCGCACGCAGCGCCATCCGCACACAGCTGCGCGCCCGCGACTTCATGATCGTTCTGCTGTCCAAAGAGGGCACTGTGGTGCTGCGCAAACCGACTCCCTGGGATGTGCGGGAATTGTCTCGCTCGATCGATAAGCTACCATTGCGCCAGCAAGAGATCCGCGACCGGCGTGATGTGCTGAGACGCTGAGACGAATTGCAAATTGAAGCACGAGCGCCTATCTTCACCTCAGAGCAAGGAGCTTTGAACATGGAAAAAGATCCCAGCATCCCCTTCACTCCGATCCCGGTAACGGGCCGGACTGGTCCGCGTCCGGGCTACTGAACCGTTCCTTTGCGGCGGCTTCCCGGTCGGCGGCAATCACCAGATCCGTCTTTTCCGGCCCCTGATCGGCGAACATCCGGATCAGCCGCAGCGCATATTGGCCGTATTCGAACGCCTGTTTGCGCATCTCCAGAAAATCTGAATATAGCGCCATCCGCCGCTCCTGCGGCAGCGCCTTGTACCCGTCGCCACGCATGTCGTCCGCAAGGGCGGCAATCGCCTTGATCAGACTGTAGTAGGACACGATGGCGTCGATGGTCTGGCGCGGCAGGACTTCGATTTCGTCTAGGATGGCGTCATAGATGTGGTCATGGTGTTCGCGCGGCACAAACGGCACGAATTCGGTATCGTCCCGCATTTTTTGCAGGGTCAGCTCGCCATAGGCGACGCCCTGCCCTTCGTCATAAAGTGTGTAAAGCGCATTGCCGATTTCGGCGTAGATCGCCTTGTGATAATCGCGAAGCCGCTCCGCGCGGGTCCGCCGAAGGCCAAGCTCGCTGAAAATCGCCGTGGTCAGCCAACCCGTGGCGATGAACAGCCCCGCCACCAGCGCCTGCCACACACGGGCATCGATGTCGCCCAGCAGCAACAGCGGCGCCACCACCAGCACCGAAAGCCCGGCAAGCACCGGCAGCGCGATGGTAAAGAAGAACTGCCAGATTACCCGAAGGGCTACGCGCCGCTCTTCGCGCTGATCACGCCTCGGCAACGGGCGCGCGGCCAGTCCGACAAGGACCGCCACGACAACCGCGCCAAAGCCTATGATCAACGCGTCGCGCAAGGACCTATTCGAACTCCATGATCACGTCATCCACAGCAAGGCTATCGCCCGCCGCGGCATTGACCTTGGACACGGTGCCCTTGCGTTCGGCGCGCAGGATGTTTTCCATCTTCATGGCCTCGACAGTGCAAAGCGCCTGACCCTCCTGCACTTCGTCGCCGACCTCGACATTGACCTTCACGATCAGGCCCGGCATCGGACAAAGCAGCAGTTTAGATGTATCTGCCGGCACCTTTTCGGGCATCAGTCGTGCCAATTCGGCCTGACGCGGGCTGCGCACATGAACCTTGAGGTCGGCCCCACGTGACCGGATGCGGAAACCGCCCGAGATCTTGCCGACCTTGAGCACAAGCGCCGCGCCGTCCACGTCCATCACCGCAAGCTGATCGCCCGGGGTCCAGTCGCCAGAGATGCGCAGGGTTTCTCCGTCAGCAAAAGTGACGCTGGCACCCTTCGGGTCAGCGGCGATGCTCACATCATAACTTTCGCCCTGAACGGCGACATTCCAGATGTCACCCACCTTGCGTTCGTGGTTGTCCAGCTTGCCGGAGACGCGCGCGCGACGGATTTCGGCCACCCTGTTCATCGCAACACAGGTGGCGGCGATCCGGCGCAGAGCCTTGTCAGATAGTTCAACGCCCTGAAAGCCGTCAGGATATTCCTCGGCGATAAAGGCCGTGGTGATGTCGCCGCTGACGAATTTCGGATGGTCCATCACGGCAGACAAAAACGGCAGATTGTGGCCGATCCCCTCGACCTCAAAAGCGTCCAGCGCGTTACGCATCCCTTCGATCGCTTGCGTTCGGGTCGGCGCCCAGGTGCAGAGTTTGGCGATCATCGGGTCGTAGTACATGCTGATCTCGCCGCCCTCATACACCCCGGTATCGTTGCGCACTGTTGCGCCTTCGACGGCCCGTTCGGCGGGCGGGCGGTAGCGGGTCAGACGTCCGATGGACGGCAGGAAGCCGCGATAGGGATCCTCGGCATACAGGCGCGATTCCATCGCCCAGCCGTTCAGCTTTACATCGTCCTGGGTGATCGACAGCGGCTCGCCATTGGCGACGCGGATCATCTGTTCGACCAGATCGATCCCGGTGATCAATTCGGTTACCGGGTGTTCGACCTGCAGGCGCGTGTTCATTTCAAGGAAATAGAAATTCCGATCCCCATCGACGATGAATTCCACCGTACCGGCGCTGGTATATCCCACCGCCTGGGCCAGCGCACAGGCCTGCTCGCCCATCGCCTTGCGAGTTTCGGGATCAAGGAAGGGCGAAGGCGCCTCTTCGATGACCTTCTGGTTGCGGCGCTGGATCGAACATTCGCGTTCGCCCAGATAGATGCAATTGCCGTGCGCATCGGCCAGCACCTGAATCTCGATATGCCGAGGCTGCGTGACGAACTTTTCGATGAATATGCGGTCATCACCGAAACTGCTCGCGGCCTCGTTCTTGGAGGACTGAAACCCGTCGCGCACTTCATCTTCTTTCCAAGCGATGCGCATTCCCTTGCCCCCACCCCCGGCGCTGGCCTTGATCATCACCGGATATCCGACCTGTGCCGAAATCTTGACCGCCTCGTCACCGTCGGCGATCAAGCCCATGTAACCGGGCACGGTGGAAACCCCGGCCTTTTGGGCAATCTTCTTGCTGGTGATCTTGTCGCCCATCTTTTCGATGGCACCCACTGGTGGCCCGATAAAGGCAACGCCTTCGGCGGCCAGTGCTTCGGCAAACTTGGAATTTTCGGACAGGAAGCCATAACCCGGATGCACCGCTTCGGCGCCGGACTGGCGGATCGCCTCCATCACCTTGTCGATCACGATATAGGACTGATTTGCGGGCGGCGGGCCGATGTGGATCGCCTCGTCCGCCATTTTGACATGCAGGGCATTCCGGTCAGCGTCGGAATAGATCGCCACGGTCTTGATACCCATGGCATGGGCGGTCTTGATGACCCGGCAGGCAATCTCGCCACGGTTGGCGATCAGGATCTTGTTGAACATGTCTGTCCCTTTCAATGCATGTCTTGGCCAGCGGGTGCACCCGCGGCATCGCAAAAGAAAAAGCCACCGGAGCGAATGGCTCCGATGGCTTTTCTTGTGGCTTTTCCGGCTCTGACGGGGCCACGTTCGGCCCCGGCTGTCAGATCAGCGGCAAACGCCAGGCGTAAGGTCGTCACAAGTGACGCCAGCAGCGATACCCGCCGCTGCACCGATTGTGCCGTCACCGCCCATAGCGCGGTCAACCGCGTATCCACCAACGCCACCAAGTGCGCCGCGCTCAAGATCGCTGCCTTCGCACGCAGCAAGGCCAGTGAGAGCGAGGATAGCTGTGACTTTCGTAAAGTTCCGCATCGAGTGGACTCCTTATATGTTTTGCCTGTCGATAACGACATAACTCCGGGTTCCGAAGAGTTGTTCCAGCAGTTATCGAAAACTGTCGCTTCGTCGGCGGACCTCCGCCGCTTGGCTGACAACCCGCCAAAGCCAGTCCGGTCAAATTCAAAAAATCCGGGGGTTCGACCAGCACCATAGCCGGACCGCCTACAAGGATCGGCTCTCATCCGTTCATATCCCGACAGACGTAGCGGGGTCACGTCCAAAGGCCTTTTTCAAACGCCTCGGGAAAGGACCGCCGCGCTGTGCGTTCGTCGATGACCAGCAGGGATTCATAGCTTTCGCGATCGAACGGATCTCCCACGGGCAGGACTTCGCGACCGAACAGCCAGCTCAGCCGCCCGGCGTCCAGGTTACCACGTTCGAAAGGTTCATTGCCGAACTGCATCCAAAGCGCCGCCATGAACCACAGGTCGGCCCGCTTGTCGGGCGGACGACGGTCGGCAAAGCGATCACGTTGGGTTAATGCCGTCGCGCCCTTGGGATTGGCGCGACGGACGACAAATTGGAAATCTGTTCCGGGCAGACGCCCGGGAAAGCCACGGTGCTTCAGCATGCCAGCGCCTCTTGGTTTGGCAGAAAGGCTGACAGGGAAAAGGCACCGAGACCCCGGGCGACTTCAGGATCAGCCGTTCTGATTTGTGTTTTGGTTGGTGTTTTGGTTGTTATTCTGGTTGTTGTTCTGGTTCTGCCCAGGCACCGGATCGGGCTCTGGTGTCGGCGCGGGCGCCGGAGCGGGTGTTGACGCGGCAGTTGTGCCGACACCTGCCGCGTCAACACCAACAGGCGCGACACCGGGCACAACAGCGCCCACACAGACATCGCCCTGCAGGACGTATCCATCGGGGCAGTAAAGTGCTCCGAATTTGTCTGACATGGGCTGAGGCGCGATGGCCATCGGCTCAGGCTGTGTACAGGCAGACAGGCCGACAACGGCAAGCCCAGCGAAAATGGCAAAACGTGCAGACATGAAAAGGATTCCCTTCTGGAGAAATTAACGCCACGCGATGTTGCGCGAACATATAAACCATAACTATCAGGAAGGGCGGGTCTTTGACACGGATCAACGAACAGACTGGTCGGATTGCAAAGTGGGACGGACCGAAAGGCCCGCCCCGAAGTGCTATTACTTATATTTGCCGGTGTATACGGGCTCGACTGTGATCGGCTCCGGATCAACAACGACGTACTCTTCTTGCTGTTGCTGACCGCACGCGGAAAGCGTGGCGACAAAACCGAACATTGCAAGCAGCTTGATGCTTTTCGACATTTCATTCTCCTGTCAGATCCAACGAAACCGACACGGCCCGACGGGCCTGCCTGTCCCCGTGTTGAGGTAACGGTCGCTTGTCCGCAACCGTTCCCGAGAATATCGGAAAATTCCGCGAAAAGATACGTGGCGCCCACAAGGTGGGGTTTCTGTGACTCGAAAGCCTCAGACGAGACCATTTGAAGGTCGCAAGCATCCGGATTCAATGCCGACATCAGAACGGCTCCCAGATGCAGCGGCCATCACTCAGGCTGAAGGCTTCAAAAAACTGCGTGACTTCAGGTGTTGCGACGCCAAACTTTGACTCGGCTGCGGACAAACTGATGATGACCTGTGTGGGATGCATATCAATATCGGCCAATCGGCCAAGGGCATAGGTTTGGCAGATATTCTCCATATCCGCAGCGACCGTGTCATAGTCCGTCCCCCCCGCGATCCATGGCGCGACAAAGCGGAACCGCGCGATCAATGCCTCGCCCAAGTTTTCTTGGATCAGTTCCTGCAGTTGAGCGGTCTCACCAGATGGCAGCAAAACAGCATCGTCCGCCCCCCCCGTCGCCAAGGCCATTCCGGGTGCGCAAACTGTCAGGCAGACAAAAAGGCAGCCCCACCCCCATTTCAAGGCTCCTCTCGCCGGGGCTGCGCGGTCTTGAGTCCGGCCCGCGACCGTGTGTTTTATAACCGGGTCCAGCGCCATCAGCCCTGCCCCTCATTGCGCGCCCAGAGTGACCACCGCGCGCGCCGCGCCGGATCGTCAAGAAGCGCCTGGATTCTTTGCTGAGTGCCGTTTGGCACCGGTCCGGCCATCAGCTGCCCCCCGGCGTAAACGGTCATCCCCGCATCCTCTTCGACAATCTGAACCACAGGAGAGAACCCACGCAAGCCCTGCAATTCGCGCCATATATCCTGACGGATCTGCCGCGCAAGACGGCTGGCGCGCAGCCTTGGCAAACGGGTACTTGCCCGTACATCGAACTGCGCAGGCCAGTGGCGGGACAGGACATAGCTGTCCTGAGACTTGGCAACATACCAGCCATCGCGCTGTCGCCCGCCAAAGCGGATGCGCTGCGCCTCGCCCCCTTGTGGGGCGTTATCGCGCTGCCCCGGGGCCAGTTCCTGATATTTGGTCGCCTCAGTCACGTCAGCCTCGTGTCACTGATGAATTGCTGAAAAGGCCATGCCATGATCGCGCCATCACAATGGAATGTTATCGTGTTTCTTCCACGGGTTGGTCAGCTTCTTGCCGCGCAAGGAGGCAAAGGCACGGCTGACCCGCTTGCGTGTGCTACGCGGCTGGATCACCTCATCAATGAAGCCCCGTTCGGCGGCGACAAAGGGGTTGGCAAAGCGGTCCTCGTAATTCTTGGCGTGGGCCGCGATCTTGTCCGCATCCTTGAGGTCGGCGCGGTGGATGATCTCTGTCGCGCCCTTGGCGCCCATCACAGCGATTTCCGCCGTCGGCCAAGCATAGTTGAAATCGCCGCGCAGGTGTTTGGATGACATCACGTCATAGGCCCCACCATAAGCTTTGCGCGTGATCACCGTGACCTTGGGCACCGTCGCTTCGCCATAAGCGAACAAAAGCTTTGCGCCATGTTTGATCACGCCGCCATATTCCTGGGACGTCCCCGGCAGGAAGCCCGGTACATCGACCAGCGTCAGGATCGGGATTTCGAACGCATCGCAGAACCGCACGAACCGGGCCGCCTTGCGCGAGGAATCGATATCCAGACACCCGGCCAGAACCATCGGCTGGTTCGCCACCACACCCACGGTCTGCCCCTCAAGGCGCATGAACCCGGTGATGATGTTTTTGGCGTAGTTCTCTTGAATCTCGTAGAAATCCGCCTCGTCCGCGATCTTGAGGATCAGCTCTTTCATGTCGTAGGGCGTATTCGCATTCTCGGGGATCAGCGTATCAAGGCTGGTTTCCACCCTGCCCGGTTCGTCAAAGAACGGACGCACCGGGGGCTTTTCGCGGTTGCTGAGCGGTAGGAAATCCACCAGTCGCCGCACCTCGGCCAGCGCTTCCACGTCATTTTCAAACGCGCCATCGGCAACCGATGATTTGCGCGTGTGGGTCGATGCCCCGCCCAGTTCCTCGGCGGTCACAACCTCGTTCGTCACCGTCTTGACCACATCAGGCCCGGTTACGAACATGTAGGATGAATCCTGCACCATGAAGATGAAGTCCGTCATGGCAGGCGAATAGACCGCGCCGCCCGCGCAGGGCCCCATGATCAGCGAAATCTGCGGCACGACACCGGACGCCATCACGTTGCGCTGGAACACCTCGGCGTAGCCGGCAAGCGACGCGACGCCCTCCTGAATCCGCGCACCGCCCGAATCGTTGATGCCGATCACAGGCGCGCCGTTCTGCATGGCCATATCCATGATCTTGCAGATCTTCTGCGCATGGGTTTCCGACAGGGACCCGCCCAGAACGGTAAAGTCCTGACTGAAGACATAGACCATGCGACCGTTGATCGTGCCCCAACCGGTCACGACGCCATCGCCATAGACCTTGTTTTGCTCCATGCCAAAATCGGTGCAGCGGTGGGTGACGAACATGTCGAACTCTTCAAAGCTCTCTTCGTCCAGCAAAAGCTCGATCCGCTCGCGCGCGGTCAGCTTGCCCTTGGCATGCTGGGCATCGATCCGCTTCTGACCTCCGCCCAGACGGGCTTCGGCGCGGCGGCCTTCGAGAACCTGAAGAATATCTTTCATGGAAACCCCCTCGTTTGGACGGAAAATACAGTGCTAGCGTCTGGCCTCAAGGCTCTTTTCGCTAATTTGCAAACTTCGCATATTAATACACATGCAAAACGCAAATTCGCAAATTCATCGTTTTCTTCAACGTGTCATTGGACATGGCCCCAGCATCGGCCTAAGTCGATGCGGATGCAAGATGCTCCAATTGTCCGCTTTCTGGACCGCACCACACCTCCTCATGTCTCAACGCTGATCCTGATCGCAGGTCTGTCCGCGCTTGCGATGAACATATTCTTGCCCAGCCTGCCCGAAATGACGACGTATTTTGACACGGAATACCGGCTTTTACAGCTGTCGGTGGCAATCTATCTGGCGGTCAACGCGGTGCTACAAATCCTGATTGGCCCGATTTCGGACAAACTGGGCAGACGTCCGGTGATCCTTGGCGGCATTGCCATCTTCTGCATGGCCACCATCGGCTGCATTCTGGCGCGGGATGCCTATGTTTTCCTTACATTCCGGATGCTTCAGGCGGTGATTGTCACTGCTATGGTGCTATCCCGCGCAGTGGTGCGCGACATGGTTCCACAGGAACAGGCCGCCTCGATGATCGGCTACGTCACCATGGGCGTTGCCGTGGTGCCGATGATCGGCCCCGCCATTGGCGGCCTGCTCGGCGAACTCTTTGGCTGGCAGTCCAATTTCTGGGCCCTGCTGGCGATAGGAGCGGCGCTGTTCTGGCTGACGTGGCGCGATCTGGGCGAAACGGCGGTAAAAAGCACCCTGACGCTGGCGCAGCAGTTCCGCGAATACCCGGAATTGCTGCGCGCGCCGCGGTTCTGGGGTTATGCACTCGCCTCCGGCTTTGCCTCGGGGGCATTCTTTGCCTACCTGGGCGGCGCGCCTTTTGTGGGATCGGTGGTCTTTTCGCTAAGCCCGTCCATGCTGGGCCTCTACTTCGGTGCCCCTGCGATCGGCTATTTCGCCGGCAACTACCTCTCCGGACGATATTCCACCCGTGTCGGTGTGAACCGAATGGTCTATTGGGGTACGTTGATCAACGCGGTCGGAGTGGCCCTGAACCTGATTGTCATGGCGACCGGCTATGGTTCGGCCGAGACTTTCTTTGGCTTTATCATCTTTGTTGGTCTGGGGAACGGGATGTCGATCCCCAACGCCACTGCCGGAATGCTGTCGGTACGCGCCCATCTGGCGGGAACGGCAAGCGGACTGGGCGGCGCGATCATGATCGGCGGCGGTGCTGCACTCTCGGCGCTGGCCGGAGCGTTGCTCAAACCTGAAACCGGCGTCTGGCCGCTGCTCTGGATCATGTTTGGCACCAGTATCCTGGCGATCATCTGTATCCGGTTCGTGATGTGGCGGGAAAGACAGCTTGCAGGGATGGACCTTAGCTGAATTCTTTGCAAACCTAACGCGGATTGTTTGCAAAGGTTCGCGTCATGTCCGCCAGAAAGCTGTATGCCGGCGCCAAGCTGCGTGAAATCCGCACAAGGCTCAGCCTGACGCAAAAGGACTTTGCGGCCAAACTCGGCGTATCGCTGCCCTATCTCAACCAGATGGAAAACAACAATCGCCCCGTCAGCACGACAGTCGTTCTGGCGCTGGCGCAGGAATTCGGGCTCGATGTCACCGAATTGGGACAGGGGGATTCAGAACGGCTGGTGACCGATATGCGCGAAGCACTCGCCGATCCGGTCTTTGGTGACGCCGCCCCGCCGCTTGCCGATCTGCGGCTGACGGCGTCCAATGCGCCCGCCCTTGCGCGTGCCTTTCTGGAATTGCACAAGGCCTACCGGCAGACCCACGAACGCCTTGCCAGCCTGGACGAGGCACTGGGGCGCGAAGGGACACAGCTGCAGCCTTCGCCCTGGGAAGAGGTCCGCGACTTCTTTCACTACTGCGATAACTACATCGACGCCGTGGACCGCACAGCCGAGCGGTTTTCAGAGCTGTTGCAAGGCGAAGGCGACATTCGCAGCGCCACCATCGCGCGGCTGGCACACAAGGGGGTGAAGGTACGGTTCGACCACAACGCCCCCCTGCGCCAGTTCGACGTGACCAGTGGCGTGCTGACCCTATCGGCCCTCGCCCCGCCCGAAACACAGACCTTTCAGCTGCTGCTGCAGGTCGCATTGCTGCGCCAGAACCCGCTGCTTGAGGCGACACTGGATCTGGCCCGGTTTCAAACCGAAGCCGCGCGGGGCATCGCCAAGATCGGTCTGGCGAACTATTTCGCTGGTGCTGCAATAATGCCCTACGGGGCATTTCTGCGGGCGGCACAGGAAACCCGGCACGATCTTGAACGGCTCGCCGCGCTTTTTGGCGCTTCGATCGAACAGGTGGCGCACCGGCTGTCCACCCTGCAACGTCCCGGTGCCAAGGGGATCCCGTTCTTCTTCGTACGGGTGGATCAGGCCGGCACGATCACCAAACGCCACTCTTCAACCCGGCTGCAATTCGCCCGTTTCGGGGGGGCCTGCCCGCTGTGGAACGTGCACCGCGCGTTTGAAACTCCGGGCCGGTTTCTGCGCCAACTGGCGGAAACCCCGGACGGGGTCCGCTATATCAGTCTCGCGCGCGACGTGACCAAGCCCGGCGGCCACTTTGGTGCCCCGGTGCGGCGCTATGCAATTGCGCTGGGGTGCGAGGTCAAACACGCGCGCGCCATGGTCTATGCGGATGGAATGGATTTGGACCGGGACGAAGCATTTGAACCGATCGGAATTTCCTGCCGGATATGCGAAAGGACAACCTGCCACCAGCGGTCGGTCCCCCCTCTGGAACGCAGACTTCACGTGACGCTGAACCGGCGCGACGTGCTACCCTATGAGTTGGAATAGACGTGGCAATGCTCTGGCCTGGCCCTCGTCTCAGCCCACTGGCCAGCGCGCGGCAAGATCAGCCATCAGGTCCCGGTCAGTCTCGTCCAAGGGACCTGTCGCGCCGGGCCGAAAACGGTCGCGAAAGGCTTGGAGCAAGGTTTCCTCGCCACCTTCTGGCATGGCGTATCCAAACACCCGAGAATCTCTGAAAAAATCATCGCCAGAACGGGGCTCAGGCCAGACTGAAAGCCCCTGCAGCGCCAGCCGCCGCCAGTCGAATCGCGGGCCGGGGTCGATCTTGCGCCCCAGCGCCATGTCAGAATGGCCGATGATCCCCTGCGGCGGAATACTCCATCGCTTCATGATCCCGCCAAGCAAATGCTCAAGCGCCTTGATCTGCGGCTGGGCAAAGGGCTGTGCCCCGGTGTTCGCAAGCTCGATCCCGATCGAATGCGAATTGATGTCGCTCAGCGTTCCCCACTGCCCCGCCCCCGCATGCCAGGCGCGCTGCTCTTCCTCGACCAGCTGCCAGAGGCGCCCTTGGGACGAAATCACATAGTGTGCTGAAACCTGTGCCACCGGGTCGCACAGCCTGTCCCGTGCCTCCTCAGCCGTAGTCATCGCCGTGTAATGGATCACGATCAGCGACGGCACCGCGCCATCCCGGCGCGGCCCGCAGTTCGGCGAAGGATGCCAGAGCGCCGTCAGTTCCGACGCACCGTGCGAAACGGTGCCGGATCCCAGGCACAGGCATAGCCATCACCGTCGGGGTCCAGATTGCGCCGGTCCTTTTCGGGGCCCCCTGCTGCAAGGAAAGCCTCCTGCGCCTGATCGGCCGAGGCATATCCGGCACAGGCACGCACGGACCCGGCTTCGGTCTTGAACGCCGAGCGACCGTAGAGCGGGGTGCCACGGGGGTTCGATGTGCTGAGCGCATAGGCGACGATATTCGGACCCTCTGACCCGCTGCGGCTTGGCAGCGCGGTGGGCTGAATCACCTGATATTGCGCGCGGTTGCGCGCGATCAGTTCGGCATCGGCGGCGATATCGCGTTCACCCGCCACGGCGTCAAAGCTGTTCTCTTCCGACATTCCGGCCGAATTGGTGACAACCTGCGGCTCCGTGTAGGAAGACGTTGTATCAAACGGCGCCTCACCCGGGTTCTGCCCAAGCGCACGTTCCGCGGCGGCAATAGCCGGGTCGCTGTTTTCGCTGAGGTTCGAGGACACCACACCGGCTGGCGGCAACATCGTCCCCCCAGTCGCATTTCCAAGCAGCTCCGCCTCGCGGCGTGCCTGATAATCGGCGTAGTTGCCCAACCCGACGCCGCCGCCGTTGTCGGGCGAGGTCGTTCCGGCACAGCCTGCCAACGTCAGGGCCGCCACACCACACAAGAGAAACCGTGTCATCTGTCCTGTCATCCCTGTCATCCTTTGCGTCTCTGCGGCGCCGTTACCACCATTTGCCGGGCTTTGCGACAAAACCCGCAGCCTGTTCCAGCGCGTAGGCGGTATTCAGCAGATCGCCCTCTTCCCAGGGCCGTCCGATCAACTGCAACCCAAGCGGCAGACCCTGACGATCCAGCCCCGCCGGAACTGAAACGCCCGGAAGGCCCGCAAGGTTCACCGTAACAGTGAAAACATCGTTCAGATACATCTGCACCGGGTCGGCGTGGCTCATTTCACCCAGCCCGAACGCCGCCGAGGGCGTTGCCGGTGTCAAAATCGCGTCGATCCCATCGGCAAACACGTTTTCAAAGTCGCGCTTGATCAGCGTCCGCACCTTGCGGGCGCGGTTGTAGTAGGCGTCGTAAAAGCCTGCCGAAAGAACATAGGTGCCGACCATCACACGGCGCTGCACCTCGGGGCCGAAACCTTCGGCGCGGGTTTTTTCGTACATCTCGGTGATGCCGTCGCCATGCGACAGGGTCGCGCGGTGGCCATAGCGCACGCCGTCATAGCGGGCGAGGTTGCTTGAAGCTTCGGCAGGGGCAATCACGTAATAGGCGGGCAGCGCGTATTTGGTGTGCGGCAGGGAAATGTCGACGATCTCGGCCCCCGCATCGCGCAGCATCTCGCGGCCCTGCGTCCAAAGCGCCTCGATCTCGTCCGGCATACCATCCATGCGATATTCACGCGGGATGCCGATCTTCTTGCCACGGATGTCGCCGGTCAGCATCGCTTCAAAATCCGGCACAGGCAGGTCCGCGCTGGTCGAATCCTTGGGGTCATGGCCACACATGGTGTTCAGCATGATCGCCGCGTCGCGCACATCCTTGGTCATCGGCCCGGCCTGATCAAGGCTTGATGCAAAAGCAACGATACCCCAGCGCGAACAGCGCCCGTAGGTCGGCTTGATCCCGGTGATGCCGGTAAAGGCCGCAGGCTGGCGGATCGACCCGCCCGTATCCGTACCCGTCGCGCCCAGACACAGATCCGCCGCCACGGCACTGGCCGACCCACCGGATGACCCGCCCGGGGTCAGCGCCGTTTCGTCATTGTCGCGCCGCCAGGGGTTCACCGCATTGCCATAGGTCGAGGTTTCGTTCGACGACCCCATGGCGAATTCATCCATGTTGAGCTTGCCCAACATGACAGCGCCCGCACCGAACAACTGGCCGGTGACGGTGCTTTCGTATTCTGGCTTGAAGCCTTGCAAAATGCGGCTTGCAGCCTGGCTCGGCACACCCTTGGTACAGAACAGATCCTTGATGCCCAGCGGAATACCGCAAAGATCAGGTGCCGCGCCACCAGCGATACGCGTGTCGGCGGCGCTTGCCTGCTCCAGCGCGAGGTCCGGCGTCTTGTGTACAAAGGCGTTCAGGGCATTCGCGCCCTCGATCGCCGACAGACAGGCCTCGGTCAGCGCGACAGAGGTCACGTCACCCTTGCGCAGCGCATCACGCGCCTCGGAAATCTTGAGCTTGCTGAGGTCAGACATCATTCCACCACCTTCGGTACGGCAAAGAACCCTTCGCGCGCATCCGGCGCGTTCGACAGGATCTTGTCCTGCATGCCACCATCGGTCACCCCGTCGCGGCGTCGCGGCAGGCGCATCGGCTCGACCGAGACCATCGGCTCGACGCCTTCGACATCGACCTCGCCCAGTTGCTCGATAAAGCCGAGAATGGTGTTGAACTCTTCGGCGAGCCCCGGAAGGGCGTCGTCGGCTACCTGGATACGGGCCAGCTTGGCCACGCGGGCGGCGGTCTCTACGTCGATGGACATGGGGGCCTCTTTGCGTCTGAACTGAAGTCGCTTGCTCTTGGGGGATGCGTTTACCCCTGCCCGGCTCCGCCCGCAAGCATCTGGCCGTCCAAAACCGCGTTACCCGCCCCAATCAGGGCCTGTGGCGCCATCTGGACGTGATTTTTCAAGGGCTATGACTGTTCCCGCCTGCGGGCCGATCGGGAACATCCAGCAATAGGCAGCGACGCAAGGCAAAGATCGATCGCCAAAGCACCCAAGCGGCTTTCGCCCTGGGCTGCAACGGAGCCGCCTCATTCCCCCTCGCCGAAATCGCCCACCGTGCTAGTGTTGTCCAAAACCCGCAAATAGGACAGCACTCCATGAAAATCATCTGGCTTGGCCACGGCAGCTTTCGCATTGAACTCGCAGGGCAGGTTCTGCTGCTCGACCCCTGGTTCAGCGGCAACCCGATGCTGGCCGAAGCTCAGCACGAGGCGGCGATACAGGGCGCCACCCATATCCTGCTAACCCATGCCCATGGCGACCACGCAACCGATACGCTGCCATTGGCCAAGAAGCTGAAAATTCCCGTTGTCGGTCAGTATGACCTGCTCAGCCACTGGGGCGCGACCGAAGAGATCGAGGCGATCGGTTTCAACAAGGGCGGCACCGTCTCGCTTGGCGATGTCCGGGTGACGATGGTGCACGCGACCCATTCCTCATCCTTCGCAAGCGACGATGGCCCGCGCGTACCGGGCAGCGAATGTGGCTTCATGATCGCGGGCGAAGGTCACACGATCTACGCCACCGGCGACACCGATGTGATGGCGGACATGGGCGTGTTCAACGCTCTGCATGCCCCCGACATCGGGATCCTCTGTTCGGGCGGACACTTCACCATGGACATGCGCCGCGCGGCCTATGCCGCAAAAACCTTCTTTGACTTCAAGACGGTAATCCCCTGCCATTACCGCACTTTCCCGTTGCTTGAACAATCCGCCGAACTGCTGGTACGCGAACTACCGGGCGTCAACGTCATCGAACCCGAAGTGATGCAACCGATCACTCTCTGACCTGCGGCATGTCTGAAATTTCCCGGCCCCGGCCAGGCCCTTCAAAGGTGTTCCTGACCGGGCCAAGGCTTCAAAAAATCGCGACGTAAATATTCGGTGAAACCCCGCTTTCCTGTCACGCTTGACGGGCTGACCGCCCCATAGGCCGCTGACCAGCTGCGGCACAGCGGACCTGCCTGCGGCAATCGCCCGGCATAGGCGACTCAGCGGCCAAATGCTAAGCTCACGCAGTGTCAGCGCGGGCAGGTGATCATGGACAGTGCCGTCGTACTTCTGGTTGGAACATCCAAGGGTGCCTTTCTGTTGCGTTCGGATGACGCGCGAAGGGACTGGACCCTCAGCGGCCCGTTCTGCGACGGCTGGCCCATCAATCATGCCATCGGGAACCCTGAAACCGGTCAGATCTGGGCAGCAGGTGGCGGGGACTGGTACGGGGCCGGTGTCTGGACGTCACTCGATGACGGGAAAAGCTGGACACTGTCAAAGCTGGCAGATGGCCAGATCGACGAATGGATACGCGCCGATCCCGATACCGCCGCGATGATGGGGGTCACACGCTCTGATCCGGGCCCTTTCACCGGACAGGTGACAGCCTTGTGGTCGCTGGGCCAGGTCGGAGCAAAGCTCTATGCCGGCGCAAAACCCGCGACGCTATTGCGTAGCCTGGACGGCGGCACCACCTGGCAGATGGTGGATAGCCTGATCAGCCACCCCTCGGCCGCGGACTGGCAACCCGGAGCGGCTGGCCTGACGCTGCACACGATCGTCGCCGATCCCGCGAATGGCGCGCGCATGTGGCTTGGCATTTCCGCCGCCGGAGTTTTTGCGACCGAAGATGGCGGGGCCAGCTGGGACCGGCGCAACCGTTTGTCGAATGCTGGCGCAGCCTGCGATCATGCCCACCCGGCCGCACCGAAAGACGGAGAAACCGGCCATTGCGTGCATAACATGGTGCGGGCCGACGCGAACGGAGACTGGCTTTACCAGCAGAACCACCATGGCGTGTTTCGCAGCCGGGATGGCGGGCGCAGTTGGGATGACGTGACTGCCGGTCTGCCTTCGACCTTTGGATTTCCCGTCGCAGTCCACCCACACCAGCCCGAAACCCTGTGGGTTCTGCCGCTCAACGGCGACACGCAGGGGCGCTATCCGCCCGATGCCGCCGCCGCAGTCTGGCGGTCGCGCGATGGTGGCGACACATGGCAGGCCTGCCGCAGCGGCCTGCCACAGGCCGGGTGCTACTTTACCGTGCTGCGACAGGGAATGGCGACGGACCAACACCCAGACGCGGGCGTCTATTTCGGCACCAATACAGGTTCCATCTTCGCAAGCACGGATGCCGGTGATCACTGGCTGGAAATCGCCCGCCACCTCCCGACCGTGCTAAGCGTCGAAACCCTGCAGCGGCGCTGAAACGCACCTTCCCCACCAGATGCCATTCTCTTGTTGATCACGCAATTCGTTGCGATCCTTTGTGCCGCGCCACTTCGGGCCCCCGTGTCTGCAACGGATGCCACAGGGTTTTCATTCGCGACCGGCCGCATCACCCGCGTTGCCGGACCACTGGCAATCGCCTAGACATATTCGGACAACCTTGAGGGAGGAAAGAATGACCGACGGACCCAGCTACGGCTTTGACACGCTCCAGATCCACGCGGGCGCGCGCCCCGACCCGGCCACCGGCGCAAGGCAGACGCCGATCTACCAGACTACGGCCTATGTGTTCCGCGACGCCGAACATGCCGCCGCACTGTTTAACCTGCAAGAGGTCGGATATATCTATTCCCGCCTGACCAACCCCACAGTTGCGGTGCTGCAGGAACGCGTCGCAACGCTCGAAGGCGGCGTCGGCGCGGTCTGCTGTTCCTCGGGGCATGCGGCGCAGATCATGGCGCTGTTCCCGCTGATGAGTCCGGGCAAGAACGTTGTCGTCTCGACCCGTCTTTACGGCGGAACGGTCACGCAGTTCAGCCAGACCATCAAGCGTTTCGGCTGGTCCGCCACCTTTGTCGACTTCGATGACACCGATGCAATCCGGGTCGCCATCAACGACGACACCCGCGCGGTGTTCTGCGAATCCATCGCCAACCCCGGCGGTTATATCACCGACCTTGACTCCATCTCGGCCATTTCGGATGCGGCGGGCATTCCGCTGATCGTCGACAACACCAGCGCAACACCCTACCTCTGCCGCCCCATCGAACACGGCGCGACATTGGTGGTCCATTCGCTGACCAAATATCTGACCGGCAATGGCACGGTCACCGGCGGCGCGGTGGTGGATTCAGGCAAATTCGACTGGTCGGCCAGCGACAAATTTCCGTCCCTGTCCCAACCCGAGCCCGCCTATCACGGCCTCAAATTCCACGAAACCTTCGGCCCGCTCGCCTTTACGTTCAACTCCATCGCCATCGGTCTGCGCGACTTGGGCATGACACTGAACCCGCAGGCGGCGCATTACACGTTGATGGGCATCGAAACCCTCAGCCTGCGGATGGAGCGGCACGTTCAGAACGCGATGAAGATCGCAGGCTGGCTGGAAACGCATCCGGCCGTCGCGGCAGTGACCTATGCCGGGCTGAAATCCTCGCCCTACAACGACCGGGTGGCACGGATCTGCCCAAAGGGGGCTGGCGGGTTGTTCACCATCGCGCTCAAGGGCGGCTATGAATCCTGCGTCAAATTCGTGGAATCGCTGGAGATTTTCAGCCATGTGGCCAACCTGGGTGATACCCGCAGCCTTGTCATCCACTCGGCCTCGACCACGCACCGGCAGCTGACAGAGGCACAGCAGGTCGCGGCGGGGGCTGCACCGAACGTGGTGCGGATTTCCATCGGGATCGAAGATGCCGCCGACCTGATCGCCGATCTCGATCAGGCTCTGACCAAGGCAAACGCCTGACGCGCTACCGGGGCCCTTGGTCCCGGCCATTCGTGTAACAGAAAGCAGCGCCAGCCCATGGGTCGGCGCTGCTCCGATCCGGCGGGCCTGTTATCGCCGCAAGATCATACTGGGTTCGGGTTCAGCCCCTCACTCTCCGATCGAAAACACCATGTTGACCGACGCCGTGATGCCGGTTTCACCCTCGGCCACCGGGACGGCCATATCCGAGGCGCGCAACGACATCATCATCTCGGGGCGCGGTGTCGAAGTACCGCCTTCGCTGATCGACACGACCGGCCCAAGGGTCACCCCGGCGGCTTCGGCATAGACCTTCGCACGCGCCATCGCATCGGCCACTGCATCGCGACGGGCCTCATCCAACAGCGGAGCGGGGTCCTTCAGACCAAAGCTCAGCCCGCCCAGCCGGTTGGCGCCATCCTCCAGCACGGCCCCCAGCACATCCCCCAACGTATCGAGTTGCTGCACACGGATCGTCACGCGGTTCGACGCCTCAAATCCGGTGATCTTTGGCTGCTGGTTGTCGACAGGACGATTCGACCAGATCGGGTTGAGCGACAGGTCCGAGGTCTGGACATCTCGCGCAGCGACACCCATCGCGGTCAGCCGCTCTAGGATGCGCGCGCCAATTTCCGAGGTCTGGGCCATCGCATCGGCAGCAGTCTCGGACTGGGCCGTCACGCCAAGCGTGATCGTCGCGACATCCGGCGTGGCAAAAGCCGTACCTTCGCCGCTGACACTCAGAGTGGGACGCAGAGTTTCCTGCGCGGCCAGCGGCGCTGCAAACAGCAGCGCAAGGGGTAGTACGGCGGTAACAAGGGCGGATCGACGCATGACAATTCCTTTTCAATTCCTTGCGGTATCCCCATATGTGCGGTGCCCGGGGCGTTCCTGCAACCCGTCTTTCCTTCCCCTCGGCAAAGACCTGCTGTAAAACAAATCGTGACGCTAGGCAGACTCCCCCAACTGCGGGATCAATGGTAAATCCATCCACATGAAGATCAACTTTGCACTGTCACTGTCCTTTGAAGGTATCTCACTCCTCGGCCGCGTGCCCGGGGGCTGGGCGGTTCTGGGCGAAGTGCCGCTCGACTCCGAGGACCTGAGCGGCGAACTGCAATCGCTGCGCGAAATCGCCGATGCACGCGGCGCGCATCACGGTCAGGTCAAACTGGTTATCCCGAACGAACAGATCCGCTATCTGACCCTGCCGAAACCCGAAACCGACGGGGATGCCGCAGTCCGCCGCGCGCTGGACGCGGCAACGCCCTATGCGGTTGCCGATCTGGTCTATGACACCTCCGGCACCGGGGGTACCCTGATGGTCGCCGCCGTTGCACGCGAAACGCTGGACGAGGCCGAGAGCTTTGCCCGGGGACATTTCTTTGAACCGGTATGCTTTGTCGCGCGCCCCCCCGCCGGGCACTTCACGGGCGAGGTGTTCTTTGGCCCCGCCCCCGGCTGGGTCGGCGCCGTCCCGACCCGGGATTCCGGAGCGATGTCCATCGTCGCACTGCCGGACGCGTCGGATGATGTGCCCGCCACCAGGCCTGCGACAAAACCAGAAAGTCCTGCGGCCAAGGACGAACCACCACGCGCAGCGACTATGGCCAGCACGCGGGCGCCAAAACGACTTGAGCCGTCCGTCAATGATGCCCCTGTCGCGCCGCAACCCGTAGCGGCGGCCAGGGCCAATCCAGCGCTGAGGTCAGTCGCCCCGGCGATCCCGCCCAAGCCTGCCCTGACAGAGGTCGAACCGCTTGTCGCCGCCGCGTCCGCTGCCGAATTGCAAACTCTGGAGAAGACGGCTCCGGATGACGCCAAAGAAGCCTTGGCTCCCGGGACTGCGGATGTGGCGACCACAACGCTGAAAGTCCCCCAGCCAGAATCCGGGCGCCCCATATCGCCGGACCTCTCACCCAGCCGAGCGCCTGCGGCAGCGCAATCGGCCTTTGTCAACCTGCGCGCCACCCGGGATCTGCCCCTGCCGGACGGCACCGCCGCACCGGTAATCGACCAGCCGCGCGCTGAGCTGTCCGAAGGTATCGCCCTGCGTGTCACCCCGCGCCCGACCGAGGAGCCTGCTCCGCCCCCCTCAGACCCGATTCCGGCAACGCCACCCAAGGAGGCCGCAGCCAGCCTGGTCAAGGGGTTCTTCAGCCGCCGCGACCATACTCGGCACGCTCCTGAGATGGCAGCACCACCTTCTGACAGAATGCCGGACACAGCAAAGACCGGCACCACACCCCCAAAGGCCGGAAAGATCACCGCCTTCAGGCACGAACCCAGTGCGACCGCAAGCACCCCAGCGGCCGCAGTCAGCGCCAAGGAAGCCGAGCGGCTGCGGATGACAGTGTTCGGCGCGCGTCAGAAAGAGATGCAGGTCGGCGGCAAACCACGGTTCCTGGGGGTGATGTTGACCCTTGCGTTGCTGTTGATCCTGATCGGCGTGGCGGCCTGGGCCTCGGTGTTTCTGGATGAGGGGCTGGCGCGTTTCTTTCGCCGGGACAGCACGCCGCAGATTGAAACAGCACAGACGTCTGGCCCTCTGACCACGTCAGAAACATCCGACCCAGAGCTGCAACCCGAGCCCGATGCGGACGGCGAAACCGAGCTCGCCTCGCTGGCAACTGATCTGCCTGCCACGGTTGTCGATACCGCCCCCGAACCACTCAGCACACCCACCCGCGCCCGCAGTCTCACGCAGGAAGAGGCCGAAACGCGCTATGCGGCCTCCGGGATCTGGCAGCGCACCCCCGCCGCCCCGCCAGAGCCGTCGCAGACCGAGATAGACGATCTCTATGTCGCCTCCATCGATCCCGAAGTGCAGAAATTTGACGCCATTGCCCTGCCCGCGGCGCAGGTGCTGCGGGGCGATACCACCTATGAAGCGCCAATCCCGCCTCTGCCTGCGGATGTCACCTTTGACCTCGACGAACGTGGCTTTGTCCGCGCCACCATCGAAGGCGCGATCAATCCCGATGGCATCCTGATCTTTGCGGGCCTTCCCCCCGTTGTCCCACCCCGCCGCGACGCGTCTTCGGTGTTGTCACAGCCTGCCCCGACGCCCGAATCCAGTGCGGCGACCGCGGCGGAACAGGACCGGCTGCAAGCCTTTCGCCCCAAATCCCGGCCCGGCAACCTGATCGAACGCAACGAACGCGCCAGCCGTTCCGGCGTGTCGCTGGCCGAGTTGGAGGCCTTTCGCCCCAAACTGCGCCCAGAGGCCGCCAAAAAGCTGGAAGAGGCGGATGTCACCGCAACCGAGCTGGCCATCGAAGAATCAATCAAACCCCTGCCCCGACCACAGGATATCCAGCGTATCGTCGAAGCCGCGCGCGCTGCCCCGCCAGAACAGACCGCAGTTCAGGTTGCCACGGTGGCGCCACGCACCGTTGCACCGTCGATCCCATCGAGCACATCAGTCGCCCAGCAGGCAACCGTGCGCAACGCGATCAATCTGCGGCAGCTTAATCTGATCGGCGTCTACGGCGCGCCATCCAGCCGCCGCGCGCTGGTGCGCATGTCCAACGGGCGCTACCAAAAGGTAAAGGTCGGTGACACCATTGACGGCGGCCGCGTCGCGGCAATCGGCGAAAACGAGTTGCACTACACCAAAAGCGGTCGCAACATCGTCCTGAAGATGCCGCAGGGCTAAAGCACCCGACATCTGCCGCGCGCCCCGCGCCGCACTCCGGATATTTCAACCAAATACCGGAATTTTCACCTCAAAACACTTATCTTCGGTTGTGTTCCCAGCGTCACCACGCATCATGAACCTACATTCATAAGGGGTCGTGTTCGAATGGAATCCTTCCTGTTTCAGGCGTCGGTGTATCTTCTGGCGGCGGTGGTCGCAGTGCCTCTGGCGGCGCGATCGGGCCTTGGCTCGGTGCTGGGCTATCTTCTGGCCGGCATCGTGATCGGTCCGATCCTGGGCTTTGCATCCGAAACCAGCGATCTCCAGCATTTTGCCGAATTCGGCGTGGTGCTCATGCTGTTCCTCATCGGACTGGAACTTGAACCCCGCGCGCTCTGGGATATGCGTCACCGCCTGATAGGCTTGGGCGGCCTGCAAATCACGCTTACCACGCTCGCCGTCATGGCGGGCGGCATGTTGCTGGGTCTGGCCTGGGCACCTGCCCTCGCGGTCGGTCTGTTGATGGCATTGTCCTCGACCGCCATCGTGCTGCAAACCCTGAGCGAGAAGGGCCTGATGCAGAGCAACGGCGGCAGATCCGCGTTTTCCGTGCTGCTGACGCAGGATATTGCCGTGATCCCCATGCTGATCCTGCTGCCACTGCTGGCGGGCGCGACCGCACCGATGCTGGCCCCGGACGGATCGATCCAGCGGGTGACGTCTGGTCACGGCGCTGGAATCGACAACGCCCATGGCGCCACCATGTCGCTGGTCGATGGCCTCCCGGGCTGGGGTGTCACGCTGGTGACGCTGGGCGCTGTTGCGGCAATCATTCTGGGCGGCGTCTATGGCGCGCGGCCCCTGTTCCGTTTCATCAACGCCGCCCGCCTGCCCGAAATGTTCACCGCCGTTGCCCTGCTGATCGTCGTCGGAATCGCCTTCCTGATGTTGATGGTCGGCCTGTCCCCCGCCCTTGGTACCTTCCTCGCAGGCGTCGTGCTCGCCAACAGCGAATTCCGCCACCAGTTGGAATCCGATATCGAACCCTTCAAGGGTCTGCTTCTGGGCCTGTTCTTCATCACCGTCGGCGCGGGCATCAGTTTCGAGACGTTCTTCTCCGCCCCCTTCATCATTCTGGGGCTCGCCCTCGGGATCATGGCGATCAAGGGCGCGGTCCTGTTCGGGCTCAGCTTTCTGTTCGGGATGCGCGGTCGGGACAAATGGCTGTTCACGCTCAGCCTCGCGCAGGCGGGTGAATTCGGCTTTGTGCTGATCTCCTTCTCGGTGCAACAGAACGTCGTGACCGGCGTCCTGGGCGAACGGCTGTTGCTGGTTGTGGCCCTGTCGATGCTGATCACGCCGCTGCTGTTCATCCTCTACGAGGTGCTGTCAAAACGCCTGATCGACAAGGACGAAGTCCAGCAGGATGACGAGATCGACGAAGAAGGTCCGGTGATCATCGCCGGCATCGGGCGCTTTGGTCAGACCGTCAACCGGCTGGTACAATCCTCAGGGTTCAAGACCGTGGTGCTTGACCACGATCTCAAGACGATCCAGCTGATGCGCAAGTTCGGATTCAAGGGGTTCTACGGCGATCCGACCCGCCCCGAACTGCTGCACGCCGCAGGCATCGACAAGGCGCGCGTGCTGGTCGCCGCACTCGACGATCCGGCGGCGGTGCTCAAGCTTGTGGCCTTTGCCAAACGCATCCGCCCCGATCTGCATGTGGTCGCCCGTGCGCGCGACCGCACCCATGTCTATGCGCTCTATCAGGCCGGGGCGGATGATATCGTGCGTGAGACGTTTGACTCTTCCCTGCGAGCCGGGCGCTACGTGCTGGAAAACATCGGACTGACCGATTACGAAGCCGCGCAAGCCGAAGAGACGTTCTTTCACCACGACCGTCACACCATGCGGGAACTGGCCGGACTTTGGGACCCGAACATACCGGCCTACGAAAACACCGCCTATATCGAACGTGCGAAAGAGCTTGAAAAAGAGCTGGAGACGGCCTTGCTGTCGACGCTGGAAAACAAAAGCGACGCGGCCTGATAATTTCCCGTTACCGCAACAAAAAACCGCGCCGGATTGGCGCGGTTTTCTTTTCAGTCGAACGATCAGGTATCAGGCGGCGCGGCCGACCAGAACCTCACCGACCTGCTTGGCTGCAGCCAGTTCGTCGCCACCGGACACAGCGGCCACTTCACGGGTCAGACGTTCCAGCGCAGCTTCGTAAAGCTGACGCTCGGAATAACTCTGCTCGCGCTGATCGTCGGCACGGTGCAGGTCGCGCACCACTTCGGCGATGGCAATCAGATCGCCCGAGTTGATCTTCTGTTCGTATTCCTGCGCACGGCGCGACCACATGGCCCGCTTGACCTTGGCCTTGCCCTTCAGCGTCTTCATCGCCTGGCTCACCACATCGGGCGAGCTCAGTGAACGCATGCCGATATCCGTCGCCTTGTGGGTCGGGACACGCAGGGTCATCTTGTCTTTTTCAAACGAAATGACGAACAGTTCCAGCGAAATACCCGCAATATCCTGTTCCTCGATCGACACGATCTGCCCGACACCATGGGCGGGATAGACAACATAGTCATTCGGGCGGAACTCGGATTTCTTCGACTTTGTCATTCAATGCTTCCTTACAAGCTCACCCGCGCACGGGCGACAAGAAAGGTGACCGGAGGATGCCCTCCGCTCACCTGGCTCAAGATCTTGGGTTTATCCCCCGGGGTTCAGAGCAACCGGGTCGTATGCGCGTGATGTCATCATTTGTGTCACTACAATAACACAAAATATGATCAATTCCTAGCGTGGCGCAAAAACCGCACATTTGCCTGCGGCATCAAATGCTTGCACCGCAACAGACGTTATTTTACCCGCGCCAGAGTTAAAATGGTGCGAATCAAGTTTCAGCCGCCCTCACCCGGCGCCTCGGAAAAGTACTTCTCGAGCTTGCCTTCCTCGCCGTCCCGCTCTTCGGCTTCGGGCAGCGGGTCTTTCTTGGTGATGATGACCGGCCACAACTCCGAATACTTGCGGTTGAATTCCACCCACTTTTCAGCCTCCGGCTCGGTATCCGGGCGGATGGCGTCAGCCGGGCATTCCGGTTCGCAAACACCGCAGTCGATGCATTCATCCGGATGAATCACCAGCATGTTCTCGCCCTCGTAGAAACAATCCACGGGGCACACCTCGACACAGTCGGTGTATTTGCAGGCGATGCAGGCGTCGTTGACGATATAGGTCATTCTGGTTCGGTCCGTATCTTTGTCCCGGCCTGACTAGATCACTCGTCCGGATCAATCAAGCGCCTGACTCCGGGTTTGATCCATCAAGCGACGATCACGTTTTGTGGGGCGTCCCTTGCGCTCATATTTGGGCGGTTGGGCTTGGGGCTCTGCCGCCTCGCGCGGCTTTGGCGGGGCAAGGTCTTCATACAGTGTCTGCGCCTCTGAAGCCGGTCCACGGCGTGTGCCGGGGGCGGCAACCCTGATCACGCGGACTTCATCGGCCTGGGAAAATGTCAGAACGTCATCCGGGCCAATCATCGTCGCCGGTTTGGTGACGCGCTGGCTGTTCACACGCACGTGGCCAGCGCTGACCACCTTGGCTGACAGGCTGCGGGTCTTGAAGAACCGAGCCTGCCAGAGCCATTTATCCAGACGGATGCGTGCCGCCGGTTCAGCCACTTACGATTTGTCCTTGAACCCCATCAGCGCGGCGGCAAAGGGGTTATCGGGATCGATGGGCTTTTCGCGACGCGGCGGGCGCGCTTCAAAAGTCTTGGCACCCTTGTCCTCACGGTCGGGGCGCTTGCCACCGGGTTTACCACCCGGCTTGCCTTTGCCCTTGCCACGCGGACGGTCGTTCTGGCCTTCGCCCCCACGACCCTGCGCCCCGTCGGAACGTCGGCCACGGTTGCCTTGCCCGCCTTCGCGACCACCTGCCTCACGGCGGGGCCCACGCTCGCGGTTCCCGCGCATCCCACCCCAGGTGAAGGTGTAGAAGGTCTCCAACTCGGCACCGGCGATATCGGCATCCGGCGCTGTGCCCACCGTCACCTCGGTAGAGGCAACATCGGGAACAGCTGCGTCAGGCTCGGCTTCCGCAGCGGTTTCCGCAATAGGCGCGTTACCCGAATCGGGGATCTCGACCACGGCCTCGGACGCTTCGGGGGTGGCGTCGGACATCTCGGGCTGGTGGGTGATCCCACCGGCGGCCCCGCTCTGACCCGCGTCAAAGACCGGGGTGTCGGCATTCGCCTCTTCCGGTGTCTCTTCCAGCGGGCGGGCGATATTGGCCTCGGAATCCCTCGGGATGACGGTGTCCACGGCCTTGACCTTGGTCCGCTCGCCCTTTTCCGCCTTGTAGCCCATGCCACCCATGAGGTCGGCAAACTGTTCCAGCGTCATGCCGGTGATCGACAGCATGTCGGCCTTGGCCTCGAACCCGCCTCGGCTGTCTTCGGCGCGCAGCAGGTCCGCAAGACGTTCCAGCATGTCGATGCGGATCGCCCGCTGGCCCGACTTGCGGTAACCGGCGATGGTGTAATGCTCGGCCGGGATATCGGCGATATTCGGCACGGTCACCAGACCGGCGGGCGGCGCTTCGGGGAATTCGTCCAGCCCCTGCTTGAGGCTCCACAACACAAGACGCAGGCGCGTCGGTGCGGGCTTCAGCAACAGCGGCATGAAGATCGTGTACTGGCCAAAGCGAATGCCATGCTTGCGCAGCGCCGAACGGGCCTCCTGCTCAAGCGCCTTCACCTCATCCGCGATCTCGGCGCGGGGAATGATGCCCATAGCTTCGACCATCCGGAACCCGAAACCACGTGCAAGACCGGTCAAAGTCTCGTCATGCTGGATGTTCAGCAGCGGTTCGAACAGGGCCGCGATCTTGCGATCGATGAAATGCTGCAACCGGCGCTGCACCTTTTGCAGCACATCGGGACCGGCCTCATCATCCACAAACGCAACGACGCGCGGCTTTAGCGCATCGTCCCCGGCGGTCAGCTTGCCCACCGCCTGAGTGCCCCACATAAGGCCACCCTGTTCGGTGAAATCGATCTCGGTGTCCGGCGCGTTGTAAAACCGGTCCGCCCGCAGATGGAAATGCGGAGCCAGCGCCTGCAACGAAGCCGCTTTCAGCGTCTTGGCCTCTTGTCCTGTCGCGTCCTTGTCGTGACGAAACCGGAATCCTTCAAGCTTCCCGACGAATTCACCTTCGACGGTCACCTCACCTTTGTCATTCACTTCGGCCAAGAGGGCCTCCTTCTGTTTCAATCGCCGCAACAAAACACTTGTCCGCCGATCAACAAATCTTTGCGTCAGCCGCTCATGCAAGGCGTCCGACACCCGATCTTCTACAGCGCGAGTCGCGTCGCGCCAATGCATTTCGTCACGCACCCACCCCTTGCGTTGTGCGACATAGGTCCATGTGCGGATAAAGGCCAATCGTTTCGACAATGTGTCAATGTCGCCATCGACCCTGTCGATCCGTTTGACCTGCCCCGCGATAAAGTCGTCCGGCACCCCGCCACGCTGGTGCAGGTGGCTGAATATAACCTCCAGCAGGCCCGCATGTTCCGCATGACTTATACCACGAAAATCCGGGATACGGCAGACATCCCACAGCAACTTCACAGAGGCCGGGTCAGAGGCGCGCGCCGCAACCTCGGCCACCTGCGAAAGTGATTTCAGCGCCATGAGGTCGTCGGCATCGCGCGCCTTGATCAGACGTTCATCCGTGGGCGGTTTTTCCAGCGACTGCACCAGCCTGTCGATGCTGCCGAAACTCAGGTCGGCATTGCGCCATTTGAGTTTGCGCAGCGGCGTGAACTGGTGGTTGCAGATTGCCTCGACCCAATCCTCGGGTATCGGACTTGCCTCTCCGGTCACACCAAAGGTTCCGTTGGACATGCCGCGCCCGGCCCGCCCCGCGATCTGCGCCAGCTCATTGGGTTGCAAATCGCGCATCCGCCGCCCGTCAAATTTGGTCAGCGATGAAAACGCCACATGGTCGATATCAAGGTTCAGACCCATGCCGATGGCATCGGTCGCCACAAGGAAATCCACATCTCCATTCTGGTACAACTCGACCTGCGCATTGCGCGTGCGCGGGCTGAGCGCTCCCATGACCACCGCAGCGCCACCTTTCTGGCGGCGCAGCAATTCGGCGATGGCATAGACGTTATCGACCGAAAACCCGACGATGGCGCTGCGCGCGGGCAGCCGCGAAATTTTCTTGGACTCGGTATAGCTCAGCTGGCTCATCCGTTCGCGGCGCATGTATTCGCACCCCGGCACCAGCGCCGCAATCGGCCCGCGCATCGTATCGGACCCCATGAACAGGGTTTCATGCTGGCCCCGCATCCGCAGCAGACGGTCGGTAAACACATGCCCACGCTCTGGATCGGCACAAAGCTGGATCTCGTCGATGCCGACGAAATCGCAGCCCATGCCCTCGGGCATAGCCTCGACCGTGCAGATCCAATAGGCGGCGCGGGGCGGTACGATACGTTCCTCGCCGGTCACAAGCGCCACGACACCGGGGCCACGCACAGCCACGACCTTGTCATAGACCTCGCGCGCCAAAAGGCGCAGCGGCAGGCCGATCATGCCGGTGCGATGGCCCAGCATACGTTCGATGGCATAATGGGTTTTGCCAGTGTTGGTCGGGCCCAGGATGGCCGCGACCCGCGCGCGTTCGACCATGAACCGCCCTTCTAACTCTGCTGCTGACGAAAAGCGTCTTGCCTGTCGCTGATTACAGTTCGGTGCCCCGCACCTGATTTTCCAGCCGCTTCATTGCCGCTTCGACATCCGTGTCATGCGGTCGGATCTCAAGTACCCGCGAATAGGCATCATAGGCAAGGGCAGGCTGTTCAAGTTCGTCGAATAGCGCGCCCAGACCACGCAGCGCGCCAAAGTGCTTTGGGTTCAACGCCAGCGTATGTTCCAGCGCATCCACCGTCAGCCCCAGCCTGTCGGACTGATAATACGCCATCGCCAGCCCGTGCCAGCCTTCGGCAAAATCCGGTGCATGATCGGTCAGCGCGGTGAAATGATCGATCGCCGTGGGGATGTCATTGATTTCAAGCGCGTCATTTCCCCGCTTGAGCAACAGATCCATCGCCGCTGATCCGCTCTTGGACCACTCCAGACGAATCTCCTTTTCCAGACGGGCCGCCCCCGCCTCGTCTGCCTGCGCAAGATCGCGGAGCAAGGCATCGCTGCGCTCTGTTCCTTGGGCAAACGCCACCAGCGGCAGGGAAAAACTGACGAGGACAACAAATGCCGTTACGGTAGATTTGTATTTCATCTGCACCATGCTCATAACTTTGGAATAGATTAGCGCGGGAAGTGTAAAATACCACCCGCCAGAATGCAGGAAATGAGGGAGAGCACAGATGAGTGATTACGTCAGCGAAGCGATCAAGGGCCTGAACGAAAAGATGTCCGGACAGGAATTCGACGGCACGGCAAAATTCGACATTACCGGCGAAGGCACCTTCATGCTCGATTCCACCGGCGCCCACCCCGGGGATGATGACGCAGACGTCACACTCAGTGCCGATGCCGACACCTTCCGCGCGATTTTCGATGGCGAACTGAACCCCACAAACGCCTTCATGTCCGGCAAGCTCGCCATTGACGGCGACATGGGCCAGGCGATGAAACTCGCCTCGGTCCTGGGTTAAAAGGCCGCCCGCATGGATCTGACCCCTGCCCCTTTCCGCAACGATCTGGCCGAAGGCCCGGCAGGGGCAGCCGCGTTCTGGGTTCACGCAGACGATGGTGTCCGCCTCCGGGTGGCCCACTATCCCTCCGTAGGCACGTCACGGGGAACCATACTGCTGTTCCCCGGACGCACGGAATATGTTGAAAAATATGGCCGCACCGCAGTCGATTTTTCGCGCGCGGGCTATGACATCCTGACCATCGACTGGCGCGGTCAGGGTCTGGCCGACCGGCTGCTGGGCGATGCGAATGTCGGCCATGTGACGTACTTCATCGACTACCAGCGCGACGTCGCCGCCATGATCACCGCCGCCGGGGCACTGAACCTGCCACGCCGAATGCACCTCATCGCACATTCCATGGGCGGCTGTATCGGGTTGCGTGCCGTGATGGACGGTCTGCCGGTTGCCTCCTGCGTCTTTACCGGGCCGATGTGGGGGATTCGCATCGCACCACCGATCCGCCCGGCCGCCTGGGCGCTTGGCTGGGGCTGCGGACGGATCGGGCTGGGGCACGTCTACGCCCCCGGCACCAAACCGACCAGCTATGTGACCAGCGAACCGTTCAAGGGCAATCTGCTGACCAGCGACGCCGAGATGTATGCCTATATGCGTGGCCAGCTGGCCGCGAACCCGCAGCTGGCACTAGGCGGTCCATCCATGCGCTGGCTGCATCAGGCGCTACAGGAATGTCGCGTGCTGAACCGCCGCCCCTCGCCCGATCTGCCCTGCCTCACTCTGGTCGGTACAAACGAACGGATCGTCGATGTGCCCCGCATCCACGACCGGATGGCCCGCTGGCCGCAAGGCACGCTTGAAATCGTCGAGGGCGGCGAACACGAGGTGCTGATGGAGGGCCCCGCAATACGCGCCCGCGTCATGCCAAAGATCCTCGCGCTGCTGGAAACTGCGCCGAACAAATCCCATAAGGCGCAATCGGCCTAGAACCTGTCGATTGACCGCTGACGGCTTGAACGTCCCGTCCGGCGGGCACAGCCACCTGACACCGCACGTTTCCAACGGATTTCACCCCAACGCGCCGCAATCCGCGCCCTCCGACTGGCAGAGCCAGCGACCGCACCTATATCCCTTCCCATGCGCGATCCGGTTCTTACCTTCACCGACCGGGGCATATTCTGCCCCGCAGGCGGTTTTCACATTGACCCCTGGCGCCCGGTCGACCGCGCGCTGATCACGCATGGCCACGCCGATCATGCCCGCCGCGGACACAACCACTACCTGTCCACCCGGCAGGCCGCTCCGGTCATCCGGCATCGGCTCGGCGACATCACCATCGACACCCTGCGTTACGGCGAAACCCGCCGCATTGGCGATGCTGATGTGTCTTTCCTCCCGGCCGGCCACATCCCCGGTTCCGCCCAGATCCGCGTCGCGGTCGGGGGCGAGGTCTGGGTGGTTTCCGGTGATTACAAGATCACCCCCGACGGCCTATCGGAACCGTTTGAACCGGTGCCCTGCCACAGCTTCATCACCGAATGCACCTTTGGCCTGCCGGTGTTCAAATGGCCCGATCAGGCCGACGTCGCGCGCGATCTGAACGCCTGGTGGGCCGCCAATGCAGCCGACGGCAAGACATCGATCCTCGGCGCTTATTCACTGGGCAAGGCGCAGCGCCTGATGACACTGCTGAACCCCGATATCGGCCCGCTCCTGACCCATGGCGCGGTCGAGGCGACCAATGCCGTGCTGCGCGCCCAAGGCTATCAGCTGCCGCATACCCAGCAGATTGAACCCGATCTCAGGATCAAGGATCGCCCCGGCGCTCTGGTCATCGCGCCACCCGCCGCCCTTGGCACGCCCTGGGCCCGCAAACTGGGACCAAGTTCCACAGCGTTGGCCTCGGGATGGATGGGCCTGCGTGGCGTGCGCCGACGCCGCGCCGCCGACCGTGGGTTCGTGCTTTCCGACCATGCCGACTGGGATGGATTGCTTAGCGCGATCACCGCAACAGGCGCGGAAAACATATATGCCACACATGGTTACACCGATATCTTCGCGCGTGCACTGAATGAAATGGGATGGGCCGCGCAGATCATTCCGACCGAATTCGGCGGCACCGAGGATGAAACCGGCACAGAGGCTGCGGCATGAAAGATTTTGCCGCGCTGTTCACAGCCATCGACCAGACCACAAAAACCAGCCTGAAAACAAAGGCTTTGGCGGATTACTTCACGCAGGCCCCGGACGCCGACAAGCTCTGGACCATCGCGCTTTTCTCGGGTCGTCGCCCCAAACGGGCCGTCACCACGACCCAGCTGCGGGAATGGGCGGCGGAAAAGGCCGGAATTCCGCTTTGGCTGCTTGAGGAATCCTACCCCATCGTCGGTGATCTGGCGGAAACCATTGCCTTGGTTCTGCCTGCTCCAGATCAGATGACGGACATGCCTTTGTCTCACTGGATCAATACCTTGCAGGACATTTACAAGGTTGATCCGGACACACGCAAAACCCACATTCTTGCCGCCTGGGACCAGCTCGACACCACCGAACGCTTTCTGTTCAACAAGCTGATAACCGGCGGCTTCCGTATCGGTGTCAGCCAGAAACTCATGACCCGCGCCCTTGCGCAGGCCACCGGTCAGGACGAACCAAACCTCGCGCATCGGCTCATGGGCGGCTGGACGCCCGACACAACCAGCTATCACGCATTGATCGAGGCCGAAGACAAGGCCGCGGACCTCAGTCGGCCCTATCCCTTTTACCTCTCCTACCAGATAGACGACGACCCGGAAAACCTTGGCAGTCCAAAGAATTGGCAGGCAGAGTGGAAGTGGGACGGCATCCGCGGCCAGCTGATCCTGCGCGGCGGCGAACACCATGTCTGGTCACGCGGAGAAGAGCTGATCACAGACCGCTTCCCCGAACTGGCCCGGGCGCTGGACCACCTGCCCGATGGCACCGTTCTGGACGGCGAAATCGTCACCTGGGACGGCGCAGCGCCGATGTCCTTCAACACGCTGCAAAAACGCATCGGTCGCAAGACGGTGCCGATAAAGCTGCTCAAGGACGCGCCGGTGATCCTGCTGGCCTATGACCTGCTCGAAGAAAACGGCAAAGACCTGCGCCAGCTTCCCCTTGCCACCCGCCGCGCCCGCCTTGACGCTCTGCTCACCGATCTCCCGCCCGACGCCCCTTTGCGCACCTCCCCCGCGATCCCCTTTCCGGACTGGCAAAGCCTTGCCCAGATCCGCGCCGATGCCCGCGAAAATAGGGCCGAAGGCCTGATGATCAAACGCCTCGACAGCCCCTACCTTGCCGGGCGCAAAAAGGGCGACTGGTGGAAATGGAAGCTTGATCCGCTGACCATCGACGCCGTGATGATCTATGCGCAGCAGGGTCACGGACGACGTGCCAACCTGTTTACCGACTTCACTTTTGCCGTCTGGCAGGGCAACGACCTTGTCCCGTTCACCAAGGCCTACAGCGGCCTCACCGACGCCGAATTCAACCAGATCACCGCCTGGGTGCGCAAGAACACGCTCCAGCGCTTCGGCCCCGTGCGTCAGGTCCGCCCCGAACATGTGTTTGAAATCGCGTTCGAGGGCATCCACGAAAGCCCCCGCCACAAATCCGGCGTCGCGCTGCGCTTTCCGCGCATGTCCCGCTGGCGGCACGACAAACCGGCGCAAGAGGCCAACACATTGGACGACCTCAAGGGCATTCTGAACGCCTTTCAATGATACCTTTCCCACCTGCATAACCCTCCTTCGGGTTGCGCAAGGCAGGTATCAGACCATATGTCTTGGACAGCACATAAAAGAGGTTCCCATGCGTTTTGCCCCCCAGCCCGTTTTCGATGCTCAAACCTCCGGCGGCAGCGCCGAATTCGGCGATCTGCCCGAATGGGACCTGACGGACCTCTATGCCAGCCCCGATGCCCCGGAACTGAAGCGCGATCTTGACTGGCTGGAACAGGCCTGCGCCAACTTTGCCGCCGACTATCAGGGCAAGCTGGGCGATCTTGACGCCGACGGCTTCCTGAACGCCGTCCACCGGCACGAAAAGATCGAAAATATCGCCGGGCGCATCATGTCCTTTGCCGGTCTGCGCTATTACCAGCTGACCACCGACAGCAGCCGCACCAAATTCCTGTCCGACACGCAGGAAAAGATCACCAACTACACCACGCCGCTGGTGTTCTTTACGCTCGAACTGAACCGGCTGGACGATTCCGTGCTGGACGGTTTCTTTGCCGCCAACAGCGACCTCGCCCGTTACAAACCGGCGTTTGATCGCATCCGCGCGATGAAGCCCTACCAACTGTCCGATGAGATGGAAAAGTTCCTGCACGATCTGGGCGTCGTCGGTGATGCCTGGGAACGGCTTTTCGATGAAACCATCGCCGGGCTGGAATTTGATATCGACGGCGATGCCCTCTCGATCGAGGCCACGCTGAATTTCCTCACCGATCCCGACCGCGCCAAACGTCAGGCCGCAGCCGAGGAGTTGGCCCGCGTCTTTGGCCGCAACATCCGCACCTTTGCCCGCGTGCACAACACGCAGTCCAAGGAAAAGGAAATCATGGACCGCTGGCGCGGCATGCCCACCGCGCAGACCGGTCGCCACCTCTCCAACGATGTCGAACCCGAAGTGGTCGAGGCGCTGCGCGACGCCGTTGTCGCCGCCTACCCCAAGCTGTCGCACCGCTATTACAACCTGAAACGCAAATGGCTTGGCCTTGACGTGATGCAGGTCTGGGACCGCAACGCCCCCCTGCCGATGGAAGACCCGAAAACCGTCAGCTGGCCCGATGCCCGCGCCATGGTGATGAACGCCTATGGCGATTTCGATCCCCGTATGGCTGAAATTGCCGAGCCGTTCTTTGACAAGGGCTGGATCGACGCCGGTGTGAAGCCGGGCAAGGCCCCCGGAGCCTTCGCCCACCCCACCGTGACCGACGTGCACCCCTATGTGATGCTCAACTACCTTGGCAAACCGCGCGACGTGATGACCCTCGCGCATGAACTTGGCCATGGCGTGCATCAGGTGCTGGCCGCCGGTCAGGGCGAAATGCTCTCCTCCACCCCGCTTACACTGGCCGAAACCGCGTCCGTCTTTGGTGAAATGCTGACCTTCCGCCGGATGCTCGACAACGCCAAGACGCAGGCAGAGCGCAAGATCCTGCTGGCCGGCAAGGTCGAGGATATGATCAACACGGTCGTGCGCCAGATCGCGTTCTACGATTTCGAATGCAAACTCCACGCCGCCCGTCGCAACGGCGAATTGACGCCCGAAGATATCAACCTCCTCTGGATGTCGGTGCAGGCGGAATCCCTTGGCGAAGCCTTTGAATACATGGAAGGATACGAGACGTTCTGGGCCTACATCCCCCACTTCGTCCACTCGCCCTTCTACGTCTACGCCTATGCCTTTGGTGACGGCCTCGTGAACGCGCTTTACGCCGTCTATCAGGAACAGCCCGAGGGCTTCCAAGAGAAATACTTCGACATGCTCAAGGCCGGGGGCTCCAAGCACCACAAGGCGCTTCTGGCCCCCTTCGGTCTCGATGCCACCGACCCCAAGTTCTGGGACAAGGGCCTGTCGATGATCTCGGGCTTCATTGATGAGCTGGAAGCGATGGAGGACTGAACCGCCACTGTGGAACCGGACATTCAAGCCCGGTTCCGCTTTGCACACAAGGTAACCGGTCACTGACACAGCAGCCCTGCAAACAGGCGGAGCCACTCAAACATGGCTCCGCCAGATCATGTTTTTACTTGCGGCCGCCCTTGCCCCCGCGGCTTTTGCCTGCTCCGCCAGAACCGGCAAAGCCTTCGAGCTTGCCACGTGCTTTTTGCACCATCGCACCCCGCATCTCGCCTTCGCCCGGCGTACCGACACTTTTTTGCTGGTTGGCTTCGTGGTTCTTGCTCAGAACCGTGTCGCCTTCGCCCGCCCAGGGATTGGCGTGATCGGCAAGAACGGGGGCTGCCAGAAAGGTCAGAATGGCGGTAAGCGCTAGATTACTTTTCAACGTCGTCGTCCTTTGATGGTTCCTGAGTGAAGCCCTGTAGATATATTCACATTTATGAATATCAAGTCCACGCAGAAAACATCACATCCACCCTCTGGCAAATCCCTCGTCTGGGCGAACAGCCGCCGAAGTCACTTGAGCTGGCTGTCCTTCGACCCGCGCCGATTGATCCCGCCACGCGCCTTGAAACTACTGTCCCGCTCCTGCTGGCACTCAATGCACAGCTTCACCCCCGGGATCGCCAGCCGTCGCGCCTCGGGGATCGGTTCTTCGCACTCCACGCAGACCAGGGCACTCTCGCCCACCGGCCCGCGCCGGGCCTTGAGACGCGCCAATTCGTCCGCAATCGACGCCTCGATCTGTTCGTTCACCGCGCCGTCGCGCGACCAGCCACCTGCCATGACACGTCCTCCTTTAGTGCAACATATAGTGTGCATCGGCGCTCTGCCTAGCCGCTCCGCCCAACGGCGACACCGCGCGATGACAACGCGGCACGACCGTTTCCGTTGCATCACCCGCAGCTAATTCATCAGAAATAAGCGCGACACGCTGCTCGAAACGCCCGTGTTTACCCTGTCGTCGGTGCCGGTTGCCCCGTCACGCAATTATAACAGCGCCCACCGATGAAACGGGGATGAATCGGGCCCTCAGACCTGCCCGGATCAGCGCCGCGCCTTGCGCCAGCCTGCCCGGACCGCTTCGGATTCCGAACAGAACCAGTGCTCACCCTTGGATTCGCTGATCCGGGCGTCATCATAATTTGCCTGACCGGGCATGTGATAGATCCGGCTGCCATCACGCGACAGATTGCCCTTGATCACACAGCCCGCCTCCACAGGCTGCTGCGGCTTGGGGCGGGACGCCCTTCGATAGGCCGCAGGCAATTGCACACCTGTCCCATGCAGTCCGACCCCGGCCACCGCAGCACTCTTTTCGGCAAGGTCATAGTCCCAGCCATAGTCGCGATAGGCAAAAACCAACCCCTCCGCGACCAGTGCCGCCCCCATATCCAGCCCGTCCACGGCGCAGCGCGCCACAACCCTGCCATAGCGGTCCAGATCCGTCTGTTCACACAGCGCCCAGGCCCCCTGATACCGTCTGCGCACCTCATCGCTGACCCATGCGCCACAGGCCCAGGCCGGCGCGCCCTGCCCGCCGCACATCTGATCAACCTCTGGTGCATCCACCGCATGCAGCCGCACCCGCACACCGCCAACATCAAAGGTATCGCCATCGACGACGTGGACAAACCCCTCTGGCCCCGCCAGTACAGGCAGCGCCAAAGCACACAGAACAAATATCGAACAAATTCTTAACATCAGATGAATATCGGGACATCACGCCCCGATATCAATCCGATTCCGCAGCTACTCTTAACGCTGCGCGGTTTCCCACCGCGGGCTGATCCAGGGCGCGTCATTCGCACCGGGAAGCTGCCGCTCCAGCACGTGATCGGCGATCTTTTCGCCCACCATGATCGAAGGCCCGTTCAGGTTGCCGTTGGTGATGCGCGGAAAGATCGATGAATCCGCCACACGCAGGCCCTCGACCCCGATCACCCGGCCCTGCGGATCAACCACCGCATCGGGATCATCCGCCGCCCCCATCCGGCAGGTGCCGCAGGGATGATAGGCGCTCTCGGCATGCTCCATGATAAAGGCATCCAGTTCGGCATCGCTCTGCACATCCCTGCCCGGCTGGATTTCTTCCCCGGCATAGGGCGCAAAGGCCTCCTGACCAAAGATCTCGCGCGTCAGCCGTATGCAGTTGCGGAACTCTTTCCAGTCGTCGGGATGGCTCATGTAGTTGAAGCGGATCACTGGATCATCCGCCGGATCGGCGGACCGCAGCGTCACAGCCCCACGCGATTTCGACCGCATCGGGCCGACATGCGCCTGAAAGCCATGCCCTTGTGCGGCGACCTTGCCGTCATAACGCACGGCCAGCGGCAGGAAATGATACTGGATATCGGGATAGGGCACACCGGCGGCGGATCGGATAAAGGCGGCGGATTCGAACTGGTTCGATGCCCCCGGCCCATCCTTGCGCAGCAGCCAGCGGGCACCGACATAGGCCTTGCCCAGCAGGTTCCAGTATTTGAACAGCGTCACGGGCTGCGTCGCCGCCATCTGGATATACAGCTCCAGATGGTCCTGCAGGTTCTGCCCCACGCCGGGCCGGTCGGCCACGACCTCGATCCCATGCCCGGCCAGATGCGCCGCCGGGCCGATCCCCGACAGCATCAGCAGCTTGGGCGAATTGAGCGATGACGCCGCCAACATCACCTCGCGGCGCGCCGTGATGACCTCATCCTTGCCGCCCCGCACAACAGACACACCCACCGCGCGCCCGTCCTGCATGACGACCTTTTGCGCCAGCGCCCGCACGATACGGGCACCCAGCTTCTGCGCGGGGCGCAGATAGGCCTTGGCCGCAGACCAGCGTTCACCCTTGTGGATCGTCGCCTCCATCGGGCCGAAACCTTCCTGTTTCTCGCCGTTGTAATCTTCGGTCGCCTCGTATCCCGCCTGCACCCCGGCCTGCACAAAGGCCTGCATCAGCGGATTGTCCCGCTTGCCACGCGACACATGCAGCGGCCCGTCAGTACCGCGCCAACCCGACGTGCCACCGTGCCAATGCTCCATCCGCCGGAAATAGGGAAGCACATCGCTATAGCCCCAGCCTGCGGCCCCGGACTCGCGCCAGTGATCGTAATCCATCGCATGGCCGCGCACGTAAACCATGCCGTTGATGCTGGATGACCCACCCAGAACCTTGCCCCGCGGACAGGCAAGGGCGCGCCCCCCCAGATGCGGCTCAGGCTCGGACTCATAGCCCCAGTCATACCTCTTCATGTTCATCGGATAGCTCAGCGCGCCGGGCATGTTGATGAACGGCCCGGCGTCCGATCCGCCGTGTTCGATGACGATCACGGATTTCCCGGCCTCTGCCAGCCGATAGGCCATGGCACAGCCCGCCGACCCGGCCCCGACAATCACATAATCCGCTTCCATGGTCGCGCTCCCGGGTGTCTCAGGCATTCAGATATCCGATGAAAAGGGAAATGAAGGCACCCACATGAACGACCATGATCGCCTTGTCCTTCCACATGACGCCCACGGCGAACCACAGGAAGATCCCGATGAAAAACGCAAAGACGTTCCACGGCACCACATTCATCCCGGTCAGACCATAACCGACAAGCTGCACCGCCGTGGCGATCCATTTGACGATATCCACCGGCTTCATCGGGGTCTTGATCGTTGGCGCAATCAACAGCGGATCAACCTTTTTCAAAACGGTGCCTCCACCTTGCCCATGCGCACATAGACGGTCTTTACTTGCGAATAATGCTCGATCGCGGCCTTTGAATTCTCGCGTCCCACGCCTGAATTCTTGACCCCGCCAAACGGTGCCTCGACCGGCGCATCGTTGTAGGAATTGATGAAACAGGTGCCCGCCTCAAGCTGCGCAATCACCCGGTGGGCGCGCTTCAGGTCATTGGTGAACACCCCCGCCGCCAGCCCGAATTCGGTGTCATTGGCCCGGGCGATCACCTCGTCCTCATCCTCGAACTCCAGCACAGCCAGCACCGGGCCGAAGATCTCTTCGCGCGCGATGGCCATGTCATCCGTCACATTGTCAAAGATGGCTGGCGTCAACCAGAACCCCGGCAGGTTCAAGCGCTCTCCGCCGCAGACCAGCGTCGCACCTTCCGCAATCCCCTTGGCAATATACCCCTGCACGATCTCCAACTGCCGCGCCGATACCAGCGGGCCAAAGCTCGTCTCCGGGTCCATCGGATCACCGATCACCGCATTGCCCAGACGTTCGGCCAGCCGCGCGACAAACGCCTCGCGGATGCCCTTTTGCACAAAGACCCGCGTGCCGTTGGAACAGACCTGCCCCGAGGAATAGAAATTCCCCATGATCGCGCCACCCACGGCATCCTCAAGGTCCGCATCGTCAAAGATCACCAGCGGCGACTTGCCGCCCAGCTCCATCGTCACATGCTTGATGCCTGCCGCCGCCGCCGCATAGACCTTCTTGCCGGTCGGCACCGATCCGGTCAGCGACACCTTGTTCACACGCGGGTCCGTCACCAGCGACGTCCCCACGGCGCCCATGCCCTGCACCACGTTGTAGATGCCCGCAGGTGCCCCCGCCTCGACCAGAATTTCGGCCACTTTCAGCGCGCACAGCGGCGTCATCTCGGATGGCTTGAAAATCATCGCATTGCCGCAAGCCAGCGCAGGCGCCCCCTTCCAGCAGGCGATCTGCGTCGGATAATTCCACGCGCCGATCCCCACACACAGGCCCAGCGGTTCGCGCCGGGTATAAACCCAATCCTCGCCCAGCTGGATATGCTCGCCGGTCAGCGACCCCGCCAGCCCGCCGAAATACTCCAACGCATCCGCCGCCGAGGTCGCATCCGCCACCGATGTTTCCTGATACGGCTTGCCGGTGTCGTAGGTCTCCAGCACCGACAGATCGTGATTGCGCTCGCGGATGATATCGGCGGCACGGCGCAGCACACGGCCCCGCTCTGTCCCGCTCATCTTTGACCAGATCTTTTGCGCGCGCAGCGCCGATGTGATGGCCTGTTCGATCACCGCAGGCGTCGCCGCATGCACACGCGCGATCACCTCGCCGGTGGCGGGATAGATCACCTCGATCACCTCGCCGGTTGTGTCCTCGACATAGGCGCCGTCGATGAAATGGCTGGCGGTGGGTTGGGTTGGATAGGTCATGTCGCCTCCGGCGAGAGTTTGTATGTCAAAAACAGGTATAGACGATCCGGGCGGTTTATTCGCCCCTCGGGAACCGCTTGGTCCCCTCAAGATCATTCAGGTCCATGTGGTTGCGCATGAAGCGTTCGCTGGCCTTTTGCAGCGGCTGGTAATCCCAGGGGTAATATCCCCCCTCGCGCAGCGCCTCATAGACCACCCAGCGGCGCGCCTGACTTTCGCGCACCTCGGAATCAAACGCCTCAAGATCCCAGCGCGCGGCGGCCATGATGCGGAACCGTTCCAGCACCTCGGCATGGCCGATGTCTTCGGCCAGATTGCGCAACTCATGCGGATCAGCCTCCAGATCAAACAGCTGCTCGGGGTCCAGCGCACAGTTGGTGTATTTCCACCGCCCCTGCCGCAGCGCGACCATCGGCGAATAGGATGCCTCGGCGGCATATTCCATCGCCACCGGGCTTTGCCGCGTGACACCCTGCCCCAGTGGCATCAGGCTCTCACCGCTGGTCCAGGGCATGACCTCGTCCATGCTGACCCCCGCCAGCGCACAAAGCGTCGGACAGACGTCAATATTGCTCACCGGCTCTGTCACCAGACCGGGCGCCATCTGCGGCGCGGCGATCATCATCGGCACCCGGGCGGACCCTTCCAGGAACGACATCTTGTACCACAGCCCGCGCTCGCCCAGCATATCGCCATGGTCGCTGACAAAGACCACCGTGGCCTCTTGCCGGGTGCGTTCCAGCACATCCAGCACCTCACCGATCTTGTCATCGAGGTACGAGATATTGGCGAAATACGCCCGCCGCGCCCGGCGGATGTGATCCTCGGTGATGTCATAGGACCGCCAGTCATTGGCATCGAATATCCGCTTCGCATGGGGGTCGTGATCGGCGTAATCCATCGCCGGGACCTCGGGCAACAGATGCTCGCAATCCTCGTACAGGTCCCAATACTTGCGCCGCGCCACATAGGGGTCATGCGGATGGGTAAAGCTGACCGTCAGACACCAGGGCCGCGCATCCGCGCCGCGCGCCAGGTCATAGAGCTTCTGTTGCGCCAGAAACGCGACTTCGTCGTCATATTCCATCTGGTTGCTGGTCTCGGCGATCCCCGCACCGGTGACCGACCCCATGTTGTGATACCACCAGTCGATCCGCTCACCGGGTTTGCGATAATCCGGCGTCCAGCCGAAATCGGCGGGATAGATGTCGGTGGTCAACCGCTGTTCGAACCCATGCAGCTGATCCGGCCCGACAAAATGCATCTTGCCCGACAGGCAGGTCTGATACCCCGCCCGGCGCAGATGATGCGCATAGGTCGGGATGCTGGATGCGAATTCCGCCGCATTGTCATAGACCCGCGTGCCGCTGGGCAACTGCCCCGACATGAACGCCGCCCGCCCCGGCGCGCACAGTGGCGATGCGGTATAGGCGTTGCGGAACCGCGTGGACCGCGCCGCCAGCGCCTTGAGGTTCGGGGCATGCAGCCAATCCGCCGGACCATCGGGGAACAGCGTCCCGTTCAGCTGATCCACCATCACGATCAATATGTTCTGAGTCATGTTTGCCCCCTGATCAGCGCGTCAGCACAGGCCATGACCTGCTCTGCCGCGCCCTGTTCAAATCCCGCACCGCCAAGTGCTGCGCGCAGATACATTCCGTCAATCAGCGCGCCCAGCACCTCTGCCGCAGGCTCGGGACGCGCCATGTGCACCCGCAACGCATGTGTCAGGTTCGACCGCAGCCGCCCCTGATAGATCCGCAACAGCCGTCCCGCCTCAGGGTCACGCTGCGCCAGCACGTAAAAATTCAGCCAGGCCGAAATCACATCCGCCTCGAAACAGCTTTCCGCGAAATTCGCAGCGATGATGGCGCGCAGCCGGTCTTGGGGTGTCTTTGCCGCCGCCAGCGCCGCACGCACCTCGGCGGAGTACTCCGACAGGATATGCCGCATCGCCGCCGACAGGATCTGCGCCTTGCCGCCGAAATAGTGATGCGCCAGCGCGCTGGATACGCCCGCACGGCGCGCAATCTGGCCCACGGTCACCTGCAGCGACCCGGCCGCCCCGATCTCACCGATCGTGGCCTGCACCAGCGCCGCACGGCGCTGCGGCTCCATTCCGATCTTCGGCATGACGATTCCCCTTGATCGGGGTCAACATGCCTTTGATTGACTGGTCAGTCAATAAAAACACCGCCCGCAGGGACACGGACCCGCCCAACGGGCGACGGGGGCAGCGCCCCCGCCCCAGATCACAACCCTCGATATACTTTGATCAGAAGTCCGCTCAGACCTTTGTGGCCGGCGACGGCGGCGTGATCCGGCGCTTCAACCGCGCCTCGCGCCAGGTGATGAAACTGACCGAGGCCAGAATCACACAGCCCCCGGCAATCACCCACGGGTCAATCGGCTCGGCAAAGAACGCGAGCCCCAGCAGCACCGACCACACCAGCTGAAGGAATGTCACCGGCTGCGTCACCGTCACCGGTGCGGCGGCAAAGGCCAGCGTCATGGTGTAATGCCCCGCCGTCGCACAGCAGGCCACGCCGAACAGGATGCCCAGATCGCCCAGACTCGGATGCACCCACTGCACATAGGCAAATGGCGCCAGCGCGATGGTCACCAGGACCGACAGCATCGCCACGATCACCGCCGCCGACAACTCATCCGACAGGATCTTGGCCGTGAGGTACGACCCGGAATAAAACACCGCCGTCCCCAGCATGGCAAAATGCCCCGGGTCCAGCTCGCGAAACCCCGGCCGCAGGATCAGCATCGCGCCCCCCAGCGCCGCACAGATCGCCAGGATCCGCCGGAACGCCAGCCGCTCTCGCAGCACGACAACCGCAAGGATCGTTACACCCACCGGGGTAAGGTACCCCATCGCCGTCACCTCGGCCAAAGGCAGCCGCGACATGGCAAAGAACCACAAAAGCACCCCCAGCGCATGCAGCGCGCCGCGCAGGGTGAACAGCTGCCACTGCCGCGGGGTCAGACGCACCGCTGCCAATTGTCGCCAGACCGGGATCAGGAACACCAGCCCCATCAGGTATCGCAGGAACGCGCTTTCCGCCGCCGGGACCCGCCCGTGCAACGTCTTGACCAGCGCCGTCACCCCGACAAAGCACAGCCCCGTCGCCACCATCCACAGAATACCGACAAGCGGCCCTTTGCCCGATGCGCGGGGGGCGTCCATCCCGGATGTTGAGGTCATATCGCAGCCATGCCTTTGAAATCGCAATCCCTGCAGACCTGCCCCCATGGCCGACCAGCTGCAAGCGAAATCAACCGCCGTCAGCCCACCAGAAGCGACACCGCGATCACCCACATCAGCACACCGATCAGCGCATCCAGCACACGCCAGGCACCGGGCCGCGCCAGCACCGGCGACAGCAGCCGCGCGCCATAGCCAAGGGTAAAGAAGAACACAAAGGACGCCGTCATCGCCCCCAGCGCAAAGGCCAGCCGGTCGTCATATTGCGCCGCCACAGCCCCCAGCAGCACCACGGTATCCAGATACACATGCGGGTTCAGCCATGTCAGCGCAAGGCAGGTCACCAGCGCCGAACGCAGCGACTGCGCCCCGCCAGCGGCACGCAGCACTTCGCCCCCGCGCCAGGCCGCGATCAGCGACCACGCCCCGTACCACAGCAGGAACGCCGCCCCGAACAGCCGCATTCCCCATTCCAGCCCCGGCACCGCCGTCGTCAGCGCCCCAAACCCCGCCACCCCGGCGGCAATCAGCACCGCATCCGAAACCGCACAGGTCAGGCAGACGGCAAACACATGCGCCCGCACCAGCCCCTGCCGCAGCACAAAGGCATTCTGCGCCCCAATCGCAAGGATCAGGCTGAACCCCAACCCGAAACCCGCAATGCCCGATTCAAATTCCACGCGATTCCCCCCGGCGACGCGGCATGTGCCGCAGCCTGCGCCACCCCTGCCCGGATCAGCCGACCGCGTCAAACCCGTCGAGCGGGTCCAGCGGATATTTTTCGGCATCGCGCACCCTGTCGTCATAGACAAGTCCGCGCAACGCGCAGATCTCCCGCGCCTCGGCCCGCCGCCGCTCCGGGTCATCCCCCTTGCGCGCCAGAACAAGCAAGCAGCCGATGAGGCAAAGAGTGGATTGCACAAAGAATCCATGTTGCGGGATGTCGCCGAATTCTTTCACGGCAAAAACATAGGCCTCGCGCAATGGCGCCTCCGCAGCCTCGGCCCGGCCGGTTTCCACCGCCGTTGCTCCCACATTCATTGCAAGTAGTGCCAGTTCCCGCGTATCTACATCCGGCAAGGCCCGGATGATGTCCAGTGCTTGTCCATAGGCGCGCCATGCATCTTCGTTGCGCTCTTGCAGATTTCGCAGATAACCACGCTGGTTCCAGACAAGTGCCATTCTGGCACTCTGCGCACCGAACAACTCTGTGTACAGAGCGTCGGCTTCATCAAGCGCTGCCTCGGCCACCGCTTCTGCCTCGAACCTAGCCGCCCCTTCGCGCGCCTCCATCACCCTCAGCGCAATATTGGCTTGCTGAAAATATCGCTCCGCAAGCTTCGACCGCCCCGTACCCGAACGATGCGCCTCGTCCAATGCCACCGCCCGCGTGATCAGCTCCTGCGCCTCATTGAATTCTCCCACTTCGGCAAGCTGGTGCGCCAGATTGCCCAACCCGTTCGGAATCACGCGATGCTCTTCGCCCAACCGGGATTCTACCAACTGCAAGGACGCGCGGTAGAGCGCAATCGATCCGGTATGATCCTCTTGGCGGGAAAGAAAGATTGCCGTCTGGTTCAGGACATAACCCATGTCCGCCCAGCCCGGCTGTCCCCAGGGCCCATTCCAGTTGTCCCCGGCGGCCAGCCAAAGCGCCTGCACATGCGGAGTCAGCGCACGACAGTGCGGCCAGTTTTTGACTACGCTCGGAGGCTTCGGATAAATCGTCGCCAGCACCGCCGCCGCGCCTTTGGCACAGGCAAATCCGCGGCCCTGCACCTCTTGCTCGGCCCGCAGAACGGCCTGGGCCAGGCGGTGCATCTCGAACAGCCCCTTGCCAGTCAGAACCGACCAGCGCCGCGCCGCGACAAAGGCGGCGTTCAGCGCCGTCGCATCCTCGATCACCGCCAACAGATTGCCGGGCACATTATCCCGATACTCTGCCCATTTGGGACTCTCTACCGCCTGCGTGAACATCTGCGGATCAATCCCGACCGGGGCCAGCCAGGCACAGCAATCCACCAGCGCCTGCGCGCCGTCGGACAGGCGGCCATAGCTGAGCAGTACCGCACCCGCGACGGAATCGTCGTAATCCTGCCCCTCTGGCACCCGGGTCAGCACCTGCGCCACCTCGTCCCGCAATGTGGTCAGGGTTATCCCATCCTCACGCACCAGCGTCCCCGCCATGACCAGCGCCAGCGGCAGACCGCCCAACTGTTCGGCCACGTCCCGCGCCACGTCCCGCTCCGCAGGCGGGGCACGCTGCATCCGCGCCTCCTGCAACAGCAGGTCCACCGCCCCGCCGCTGGCATCGGCAAATCCCAGCACCCCAAGGTCGATCTTGCCAAACCCGTCCCACCCTGGCGCCAGCCGCGTGGTGATAATCACGTCGATGTTATCCCCATGGGCCACCAGCGCCTTGACCTCGGTGAAATCGTCGATGTTGTCATAGACCAGCAGCCAGCGCGCGCCGCTGTTGTGGATACGCGCGATGACCGCCTTGCCATGCGCCATGGTCACAGGTTCCGGCACCGGCATGTCAAAGGCCGCATGCCCCAGCACCGCCAGATCCGTCAACAGCGTCATCTGTTCGCGCGCATCCAGCCAGGCACCGCCATCGTAACCGGGGCCGAACACCTCGGCATATTCCCGTGCCAGCGTCGTCTTGCCCCGCCCGCCTTCGGCCTTCAGCACTGCGCCCTTGCTGGCAACAATCTCGACGCCCTGCCGCGACGCCAGAATGCTGCGCAGCTTTTCCATCTCGTCCTTACGCCCGACCAAAGCACGCTCTCGCGCCGGGGGCGTTATCTTGGGAAAGGCGTGTTGCGGTTTGGGGTCAGGTTTGGACGGGTCTTCCACTGTATAGAATGGCACCGGTTCGGGCTTTCGTGGCCGCAGGACCCCCAGCAGTTTCGAAAACCCACCAAAGAACTTTTCGATTCCTGTGATCCCAAGCGCGATGATGGCCACCACCAGCGACCACTGACCGGCGTCCCAATTCTGCCAATTGCTGAAAAGCGTCGAAATGAAATCCGTCACGCACCCTCACAAACCAAACTGTCCCTTAATGGAAATTAACAAAGCACATCATCCCCGGGATGCATAGCCCGGCGGCCACCCGTAGGGCGGGGTTCATCCCGCCACCCCAGACGGCAAAAAGGCCGATCCAGCGACCGGCCTTTGTTTTCTGTGACATCCACGCGCCGCCATACGCCAGCCATACGGAAACCATACGCTTGCCATACGGTTTCCATACGCGGTTTTAGCGTCGATCAAAGCTGTGCCATGACCTCGTCGCTGGCTTCAAAGTTGGTGGTGACGCGCTGCACGTCGTCGTCATCTTCCAGCGCCTCAACCAGCTTCATCAGGGTCTGCATGCCGTCCAGATCCAATTCGGTCGTGGTGCCGGGGCGCCAGACGAGCTTGGTCGAATCGGACTCGCCCAATGCCGTCTCAAGCGCGGTGGCGACCTCGTTCAGATCCGTATCCGCACACCAGATGATGTGGCCCTCTTCCGAGGATTCCACATCCTCGGCCCCGGCTTCGATCGCGGCCATCATCACCGTGTCAGCATCCCCGACCTTGGCGGGATAGGTGATTTCGCCTTTTTTCTCGAACATGAAGGCAACGGAATTGGTCTCGCCCAGGTTGCCGCCGTTCTTGGAAAAGGTGGATCGCACGTTGGATGCGGTGCGGTTGCGGTTGTCGGTCATCGCCTCGACAATCACCGCAACACCGTTGGGTCCATAGCCCTCATACCGGATTTCGTCATAGTTTTCCGCATCGCCACCAATGGCTTTTTTGATAGCGCGATCAATGACATCCTTGGGGACAGAGACCGATTTCGCCTCTTTCACCGCAAGCCGCAGACGCGGGTTTTTCTCGGGATCTGGCTCGCCCATCTTGGCCGCCACGGTAATCTCTTTCGAGAGTTTCGAGAACAGCTTCGCCCGGACGGCGTCCTGACGCCCCTTGCGGTGCTGGATGTTGGCCCATTTGGAATGCCCCGCCATGGTCGTGCCCCTTTGACAATGCCTGAATTTCGCCCGGCCTTATAGTGCAGAGCGTGGGCGACTAGCAAGCCCGTCCGCACTGGTCCTGTGCCCGGAATTCCGCTAAACGCGCTGGAATGCGCCCGTTCCTGATCCTCCAACTGCGCCCCGAGGCCGATGCCTCCGACGCCGAATTCGCCGCCTTCCTGGACAAGGGAAACCTGCGCGCAGAACAGACCCACCGCATCCGGCTGGAATCCGAATCCCTGCCCGCAGATATCAACCTGCACAGTTATTCCGGCGTGATTGTCGGCGGTGGGCCGGGCTGCGTCAGTGACGCACCGAACCTCAAGGACCCGACCGAAGCGCACGCCGAGGCGCAGATCCTGTCGCTGATGCCGCAGATTACTGCGCAGGACATTCCCTTCCTGGGCTGTTGTTATGGCATAGGAATCCTTGCCCATCATCTGGGCGCAGAGGTCAGCAAGGCGCGCTATGGCGAAAAAGTCGGCGCTGTCACCTGCCACATGACGCCCGACGGCCATATCGACCCCCTGCTGAACGGCCTGCCTGACAGCTTCGACGCCTTTGTCGGTCACAAGGAGGCCGTTCAGGACCTGCCCCCAGGCTGCGTCCACCTGCTGCAGTCAGACCCCTGCCCGTTCCAGATGATCCGTTATGGATCAAATGTTTACGCGACCCAGTTCCACCCCGAAGCAGACGCCGATGTCTTTGCCGAACGCGTCCTGATCTACCGCAATCGTGGTTATTTCCAGCCAGAAACAGCCGAGGAGGTGATCGAAATGTGCCACACCAGCGACGTGACCATTCCAGAACGCATCCTGCAGAACTTTGTCGCCCGCTACGGCTGAACCAGTTCCAGCGGCCACAGCATCGGTATGGCGATCGAAGCGAGCACACCGATCACGATGTTCATCGGAATACCGACACGCAGGAAATCGCTGAACCGGTATCCGCCGGGGCCATAGACCATGGTGTTGGTCTGATAGCCGATTGGCGTCGCAAAGCTGCAAGAGGCTGCCACCATGACCGCAACAACCAGCGGCCGCGGGTCAATCCCCAGCGCGGCCCCCAGACTGATCGCAATGGGCGTCACCACCACGGCCACGGCATTGTTGCTGACCATCTCGGTCAGGGTAGAGGTCAGCATGAACACCGCCGCCACGATCAGAATATGCGGCAACTCAGCAAGATAGGGCGCAATCCCGCGTACGATCAGTTCGACCGCCCCCGAGGATTCAAGCGCTGCACCGATCGCCAACATGGCAAAGATCAGGGCGAGCAACTGGCCCTCGACGAACGAGAACGCCTCATCCGCGTCGATGCAGCGGGTCAGCAGCACGATGGCGACGGCGACGACCGCCAGCAGCAGAATGGGTGCGACGTTGAAGGTCGACAGCGTCACGATCCCGATCAGGGCACCGATGGCGATGGGCGCATGGCCCCTGCGGTAGGCCCGTGCCGAGGGCTGCGAAACATCGACCAGAGCCATTTCCTCGGCCAGCCGCTTGATGTCCCCCGGTGCCCCTTCCAGCAGCAGCGTATCGCCCACGCGCACCACCAGATCGTCAAGCTGTCGGCCGATGTTCTGATTGCGCCGATGCACAGCCAGCGGATAGACCCCGAACCGACGCCGCAGCCGCAGCGCGCCAAGGCTGCGCCCCACCATCTTGCATCCCGGTGTGATCAGAACCTCAACAGTCGTGGTTTCCACGGCTGAAACCTGATTGACGCGCTTGAGCTGGGGGTTGCTCTGCAAGCTCAGCAGTTCGGTCATCTGGGTCCGCAGGACCACGCGGTCACCAACCTGCAGCGCCACGGCACTCAGATTGCGCCGAAGAGAATCGTCGCCCCGCACCACGTCAATCAGACGCACGCCTTCGCGCTTGAACAGTTGCACCCCCAGAACGTCGCGTCCCACCAGATTGCTGTCCGGGGGAATGACGGCCTCGGTGAAAAACTTCATCCGGCTGCGATCCGTCAACATGCCCGCCATGCTTGTCCGGTCGGGCAGCAGGAAACGGCCCACCAACGCCAGATACCCCATGCCACCCGCGACGAGGATCAGCGCCAGTGGCGTCACCTCGAATATCGTGAAAGGCGCCAGACCATGCGTACGCGCCACCCCGTCGACAAGCAGGTTTGTCGATGTACCAATCAGGGTCGTGGTGCCCCCCAGGATTGCCGCATAGCTTAGCGGAATCAATAACTTGGATGGCGCCACGCCCAAAACCCGGGCGAGCTGAACAAATATGGGAAGCATCACAACCACAACCGGCGTGTTGTTCAGAAAGGCCGATGCGATCAGCACAAAGGCAAAGATCCCCATCATCGCCGATCTGGGGCGTTTCTGGACCTGCGACTGTGCTATGGTGGTAAAGGCATCCAGCGCCCCGGTTCGCACCAGCGCGCCCATGACGATGAACATCGCCATGATTGTCCAAGGCGCCGGATTGGACAGCACGCTCAGCGCATCGTCGTAGGACAGAACGCCCAGAGCCAACAGCAGCGCACTGCCACCGATCGCCACCACCTCGGTCGGATAGGCCTCGCGCACGAACAGCGCGAACATACCCGCCACGACGGCAATCGTGACAATGGCCTGAGTGTTCTGGCTCAGCTCGATGAATTGCATTTTGGCTGTCTTCCCTGTCCCCGGACGCGCACATTCTGACTTAGCGGCGCGGCATTCACAAGCGGTGCACGCGGGCGCGGCTGGACCAAAGCAAGCCCCCCAAGCATGACCGCCAGAGCCGCCCAAAAAAACGCCGAATAGGCCTCGCCCAGAAACAGCATCGCCCATATGACACCGAAAAGTGTGACGAAATAGCTTACCTGCACAGCAAAGACCGATCCCGCCGCGCCGACCAGCCAGACGTAGCCCGAATAGGCCCCGACATGCAGCAGGGACGATGCGACAAGCGCGTAATCCGGCGCGCCCCACGTCCCGCGCGGGTCAATGAACTGCCCTGAAATCAGCGCCAATGGCAGTGTCAGGCACATCCCCACCAGAGATGCCCCCCAAATCACCCGGAACGGTCCAAGGTCCATGGTGCCCCATCGGGCGACAAAGTTGCTCTCAAACGCATAGAAAGCCGAAGATATCAGCGCCACCGGGATCCAGACGGACTGTGCCGGATCAGGCAGGCTGCTTTCGGGCAACACCAGCAGCGCGACACCAGACAACCCAAGGCCAAGCCCGATCAGCCGCCGGTAACGGAACTGGTCATTTCCCAATGCAATCGCCATCGGAAAGGCCAGCAGCGGGATGGAACTGAGCAGGATCGACAACACGCCTGCCGGCAGATGCACCGCCGCCGAATAACTTGCGATCCCCGGCAGGACACTGCCGACCAGCGCAAGGATCAGGTAAAGCCGCAGATACGCCGGACCAAGCGGCAGACGCTGCCCCCGCAGAAAACAGATCCCGCCCAGCACGACCGTGCCGATCAGGGTCTGCCAGAACAGCAGCCCGAAATGCCGGTATCCTTCGCTGACCGCGATCTTGCCCAGCGGCTGGGTGCCGCCCCAGGCTGCGCCGATGACCACCAGACCCAGCAGCGGCAGCACAAGACGTGTCATGGACCGGCCTGCTCCAACCGCCCGCCCTGTCGCACCATGCAGATTTTGGTCGCCTTGCCGGTGCGGTCATCGGTTTCGACATAGACGCCGCTCAGCGTCGCCTCGCCAAGGGCAGGCTGGAACCGGGTCTTGCCCATCCCGGTGACAAACCGGCGCATCGGTTCGGCCTTGTCCATGCCGATGACCGAATTGTAATCCCCGCACATGCCCGCATCGGACAGAAACGCCGTGCCACCGGGCATGATCTGCGCATCTGCGGTTGGCACATGGGTGTGGGTGCCGACAACAAGGCTGGCCCGCCCATCGCAGAAATGCCCCATGCCCATCTTTTCGCTGGTCGCTTCGCAGTGCACATCCACAAGGATCATCTGCGCCTGTCCACCCAACGGGTGCGCGCGCAGAACCGCATCGACAGCCGAAAACGGATCATCGAAGGCGCGCTTCATGAACACCTGACCCAGCACCTGCAACACCAGAATCTTGCGCCCACGCGCATCCGAAAACAGCCGGTGCCCCCGCCCCGGCGCCTGCTTGGCAAAGTTGAGCGGCCGGATGATACGCGACTCGGACTCGATAAAGCTCATCATGTCCTTCTGATCAAAGGCATGATCGCCCAGCGTCACGCAATCGGCACCGGCATCAAGGATCACCTTGGCATGTTCGCCCGTAAGCCCGGCCCCGGACGAAGCGTTTTCGCCATTGACCACTACGAAATCAAGCTTCCACTCGGCGCGCAGCCGGGGAAGGTTGTCACGGATGGCGGCGCGCCCGGCGCGGCCCATCACATCACCCAAAAAAAGCGTTCTCATGCGGGGATGGGTATTCTCTGCAACGCAGAAAGCAAAGCGCTATTTGTCATGAACCTACAGCCGCTATCCTTGCCGATTGACGGCAAATCAAGATCAGGCACTATTCGGGGCGATCACCTCGTTTTCGGTCACGATCAGATCAAGCGGCTGGTCTGTGGGTTCAAGCGGCAGATCGTCCGCCTCTTGTGCGGCGTAGGCAAAACCGATGGCCAGCGTCGGGCGCTTGCTGCGCAGCAGTTCAAGAGTGCGATCATAGAACCCACCGCCATAACCCAGCCGCCCGCCTGCGCGGGTAAAGGCAACCAGCGGCACGATCAGGATCTCGGGTTCAATGAAACGGTCCACCGCAGGCACCATCGCGCCAAAGGGCCCTTCGCGCAGGGCGCAGCCCGGCTCCCACAGCGAAAATTTCAGCGGCTGGTCCGGACCAATGATCACCGGCACGGCGACGGGTCCATGGGCGGATGCCTCCTCCATCGCCGGGCGCGGGTCGATTTCCGTTCGGATCGGCAGGAACCCCGCAACAGGCACCCCACGATACCCAGCAAGGACGCTAGATAGCGCCGAGGAACTGTTTCCCCGGTCCGCCCCATGCGCCACCTTGCGCCGGGCAAAAGCCGCCTTGCGCGCCGCCGCCTTTTGCTCGGCAAGGCTCATAACAGCACCAGCACGGCAAGGCCAAGGAACGCAAAAAAACCAACCACATCCGTCACTGTCGTCACAAACGCGCCAGAGGCGAGCGCCGGGTCCACCCCGACCTTTTCAAGCACCACCGGGATCACCGTCCCCGCCAGCCCCGCAACCACCATGTTGATCACCATGGCGCTTGCGATCACATAGCCAAGCGCCGGAGAACCGAACCAGACGATCCCGACGATCCCCATCACCAGCGCAAAGGCAAGGCCGTTGATCAGCCCCACCATCACCTCGCGGCGGATCACACGAAACACGTTGGCGCCGGTCAAATCCTTGGTCGCCAGCGCCCGAACCGCCACGGTCAGCGACTGCGTGCCAGCATTGCCCCCCATCGACGCCACGATCGGCATCAGCACCGCCAACGCCACCACCGTGGTGATCGCATCCTCGAACTGCGCAATCACCAGCGACGCCATCACCGCCGTCACCAGATTGACCGCCAGCCAGGGAAAGCGCTGTTTTGTCGTCTCGAACACCGAATCCGACAGGCTGCTTTCGCCGACACCCGCCAGACGCAGGATGTCCTCTTCGTGTTCTTCGTCCAGAACGGCCATGGCATCGTCGATAGTGATGACACCGATCAACCGGTCATTTTCATCCACGACGGGCGCGGAAATCAGGTGGTACTGGTTGAAGGCATAGGCCACGTCGCCATCATAACGCGTCACCGGGATCACGTGGAACGTCTCTTCCATCAGCGAGGTCAGCATGACCTCGCGCCGCGCCGCCATCAGTTTGCCCAGGGCCACGTTGCCCACCGGGCGCAGCCGCGGATCGACCAGAACGATGTGATAGAAATGATCCGGCAGATTGTCGCTATCGCGCAGGAAATCAATCGCCTCGCCGACGTTCCAGTGCTCGGGGGCCATCACCACCTCGCGCTGCATCAGACGACCGGCTGAGTATTCCGGATAGGTCATCGACTGCTGCACCGCGACGCGATCGCTGTCCTCAAGCGCCTCAAGGATGGCGTCCTGCTGCGGCTGTTCCAGATCCTCGATCAGGTCGACAACGTCATCGCTGTCAAGTTCGCGAACCGCGTCGGCCAGCACCTCGGGTGTCAGCAGGCCGATCACCTCTTCGCGGATGGATTCATCAAGCTCGGTCAGGATTTCGCCGTCGAATTCCTTGCCGTAAAGCTTGATCAGACGCATCCGGTCAAAGGCGTTGATCTGTTCGAGCATGTCGGCGATGTCGGCCGCGTGCAGCGGCTCCATCAGCTCGATCAGCTTTTCGCGGTCATTGATATCGACCGCGTACAGGATCGCGGCGACCGCCTTGCGTTCCAGCGTATAGGCATCGTCGTCGCGTTCGGTCTCGGGGGCCAGTACCTCTGTATCGTCGCTCATTTCTGCCCCTTTTCTTCTGCCTGCCTGTTCCCGCCGACCTTAGAAGATAGATCTGACATGCGACAGACCCGCGATGCGATTTACCTTTGACAGCGGCCCGATTAGTATGGCCTCCGCGCTATTAACAGGAACCTCCATGTCGCATGACACGCTCCTTCTGGGACAGACGCTCACATTCGATGGCTCGCCCTTTGATCAAGGCCCGGGGGCGGCACGCCACGTCACACACGGCGGCGTGCTGATCCGCGACGGACGGATCCTCGAAACCGGCGACGGTGCTGCATTGCGTGCAGCCTACCCAGCGGCGCGGATTGAAAACCACGGCGACGCCCTGCTTTGCGCCGGTTTCATCGATGCCCATGTGCATTACCCGCAGACCGCGATCATCGCGAGCTGGGGCAAACGCCTGATCGACTGGCTGAACAGCTATACCTTTCCCGAAGAGATGCGCTTTGCAGACCCGGCCTACGCGGCAGAGATCGCGGGCCGTTACCTTGACCTCACCACCGCGAACGGCACCACCACAGTTTGCAGCTATTGCACCATCCACCCCGGCAGCGTCGATGCGCTGATGACGGCGGCGCAGGCGCGCGGGCAGCGGGTGCTGGCGGGCAAGACCTGCATGGACCGCAACGCGCCCGACGGCCTGCTGGACACCGCGCAATCCGCCTATGACGACAGCAAGGCGCTGATCGACCGCTGGCATGGGCAGGACCGCCTGTCCTATGTCATCACCCCCCGCTTTTCGCCCACCTCCACGCCGGACCAGCTTTCTGCGCTTGGGGCGCTCTGGGCCGAATATCCGGACCTTTTGATGCAGACCCACCTGTCGGAACAAACCGATGAAATCGCCTGGGTCAAATCGCTCTACCCAACGGCCCGCGACTACCTCGATACCTATGAAATGCACGGTCTTCTGGGGGCTGGCGGGCTATACGGCCACGCCATCCACCTTGAACCGCGCGAAATAGACCGCCTGGCCGAAGTTGGCGCGGCGCTGATCCACTGCCCCACGTCAAACACCTTTATCGGATCGGGGTTATTCGACATGGCAGGCATGGTCGCGGCGGGTCAGCGCGTGGGCCTCGCGACTGATACCGGCGGCGGATCATCGTTTTCGATGCTGCGCACTATGGCTGCCGCCTATGAAATCGCACAGTTGCGCGGCACTCCGCTGCATCCGTCCCAGCTGATCTGGCTCGCGACCGCGGGATCGGCACAGGCCCTTCGGATCGATCAGCATGTCGGTACACTTGCCCCCGGGAAAGAGGCGGATATCATCGCCCTCGACCTCGCCTCGACCCCCGCCATCGAGCAGCGCGCCGCACAGGCCACTGATATCTGGGAGGCGCTTTTTCCGACGATCATGATGGGGGATGACCGCGCGATAAAGGCCGTGTGGATCGGTGGCCGTGCCTGCGAACAGGCCTGATAAAAAACGCAACCACCTGAAACAGCGTTGCTTTTCTTCTAAGTTAAACGGGATCAGCAGCCTTCGCGCCCCAACTCCATCACCCAGATATTCCCCGCGGCCCGGGCGAGTCCGAACACCTGCACATCGCGTTTCAGCATGTTGCGCCGATGCCCGGGCGACCCGTTCCAGCCAGCCATGACAGCCTCAAGCGATCTTTGCCCCTTGGCGATATTCTCAGCCAAGCTGCAATATCGAAAGCCCACCGCACGCGCCCGCGCCGCTATATCCGACCCGTTCGCCCCGATGTGCGAAAAATACCCCCGCCGCGCCATATCCTGTGCATGTCTTTCAGCCGCGAGCTGGAGCTTTTCCGAAATCGCAAGCGGCGGCAGGCCCTGCTGCGCGCGCAAAGAGTTAAGGGCCTGCGCAGCCCCGGGAACAGGCTCTGCCGTCACCGAACCGGCCATCATCAGGATCAGAATGGACAAGAACCGCTTTTTCATTCTCCGGTTACATCCCCTCCGCAAGCCTGCGCGCCAGACGGTTTTGCAGCGTAACAACCTTCTCCAGATCGACAGTCGTCATCCGCCCGTCCCGCACGATCTGTCGCCCCTCAACGATCAGATGCCGCACCTTTGTCGGCCCCGCCAACAGCAGCGCCCCGGCGTCCCAGTTTCCCGCAGCCTCGATCCCGCCCATATCCCACAGCGCCAGATCGGCCCGCTTGCCCACCGCGATCTGCCCACAGTCGTCGCGTCCCAATACCTCGGCACCGCCCCGCGTGGCAATCCACAGGGCTTCGCGCGCGGACATGGCATCGGCCCCATTCGCCACCCGTTGCAGCAACAGCGCCTGACGCGCCTCGCCCACCAGCGACCCGGTGTCATTACTGGCCGATCCGTCCACGCCCAGGCCCACCCGCACACCGGCGTCACGCATCGCACGCACCGGCGCGATACCGCTGCCCAACCGGCAGTTGGAACAGGGGCAATGCGCCACGCCGGTCCGGGTTCTGGCAAACAGGTCAATTTCCCCAGCATCCAGCTTGACGCAATGCGCGTGCCAGACATCGTCGCCTGTCCATCCCAGCTGCTCGGCATACTCCCCGGGTCGGCAGCCGAACTGCGCCAGAGAATAGGCGATATCTTCGTCGTTTTCGGCCAGATGCGTATGCAACCGAACGCCCTTGTCCCGCGCCAGCAACGCCGCGTCCCGCATCAATTCCCGGCTCACCGAAAACGGCGAACAGGGCGCGACACCGACCCGCACCATCGCGCCGGGGTTCGGATCGTGAAAGGCGTCGATCACCCGGATGCAGTCTTCAAGGATCGCCGCCTCGGCTTCCACCAAAGCATCAGGCGGCAGGCCGCCGGAAGATTCGCCGATGCTCATCGCGCCGCGCGTGGGATGAAACCGCATCCCGATCTCGACAGCGGCCTCGATCGTATCCTCAAGCCGTGAACCGTTGGGAAAGAGATACAGATGATCCGAAGTCATCGTGCAGCCCGACAACGCCAGTTCGGCCAGCCCGGTCAGCGCGGACATCCGCATTTCTTCGGGGCCAAAGCGCGCCCAGATCGGATAAAGCGTCCTCAGCCAGCCGAACAGCAACGCATCCTGCCCACCGGGTACGGCGCGCGTCAGGCTCTGGAAAAGGTGATGATGGGTATTCACCAGACCCGGGGTCACAAGGCATCCCGAGGCCTCAATCACCTCACCCGTGCTGTGCAGATCCGGGCCTACGGCGGCGATCACTCCACCGCGCAGCAGAATATCGCAGCCTTCGTATTCGCTATGCGCATCGTCCATCGTCAGGATCTTGCGTGCGTTTCGGATCAGGATTTCGGACATGGGCGGACTCCACACAACAACTAGCGCCCTTTTCGGTGTGAAGTCTGCGTCCGGATAACAGAAAAGGGTCACAAGGACTCATCCGGCCCGCCTACCTACCCCGTTATGCCCAATTTGTCAGCCCCGAAGTCGTTCCAGCGCAAGCGCGTGCAGTCCTGCGTTCGCAGCGGCAATGATCTGCCCGCCCGGATGGGCCGGTCCGCCCTGCCAGTCGGTGACAATTCCGCCCGCTGCCTCGATCACCGCGATGGGCGCATGGATGTCATACGGGTTCAACCCCGCCTCGATCACCAGATCAACCTGACCTGCCGCAAGCAGTGCATAGGCGTAACAATCCATGCCGTATCTGGTCAGCTTGACTGCGGCGGACACCCGTTCAAAAGCCGCGCGCTCGTCCAGCGTACCCACCTCAGGAAAGGTTGTGTACAGCACCGCCTCGGCAAGCGCTTCTGTATCGCGGACCGCCAGCGCGCCGCCCCCCATTGGACCGGCGTAATGCGCAATGCCGAAACCACCCTCAAAACGCTCACCGATATAGGGCTGATCGATGATGCCGTAGCGCGGCCCGGCCTCCTCCGACAAAGCTATCAGCACGCCCCAGGTCGGGGTGCCACTGATGAACCCGCGGGTGCCGTCAATCGGATCCAGCACCCAGGTAAGACCAGTCGTTCCCTCGGTCGCACCCAATTCTTCGCCCAGAATTCCGTCAGCTGGGCGCTCCCGGCCCAGAATATCACGCATCGCTTGCTCTGCTGCACGATCGGCCGCAGTCACCGGATCAAACCCGCCCGCCAGCTTGTTGTCGGAAATCAACCCCGGACTGCGGAAATAAGGCAAAACGACCCGCCGCGCGGCATCTGCCAGCGCGTGGGCGGTTAGTACAATCTGTTCCTGATCCGCGTGCGATATCTCTATCATGCGACCCTCCTGCGGCGTGCCAATTCTCAGCTACCGCAGGTCGGGGGCAGGCTCAAGCGACGTCCGACAGGACCCGCGCGAGTTCGAATAGACGACGCCGCTGGTTTTCCGGAATGGCATAATAGGAACGCACCAGATCAAGTGCTTCCTTGTCGCCCAGAAGATCCGCGGGTACGCCGTCGTGTACGGGCTCACCTGCATCTTCGGTCGCCAGACCTTCAAAGAAAAAGCTCACCGGCACTTCAAGTGCATCAGCGATGTCCCAAAGCCTCGAAGCGCTGACCCGGTTCGCACCGGTTTCGTACTTCTGGATCTGCTGGAACTTGATTCCGACACGCTCAGCCAGCTGCTGCTGTGTCATGCCAACAAGCCAACGGCGATGGCGAATGCGTTTTCCGACATGAACATCTACAGGGTGCGTCATCGGTGTACTTCCTTTAGCTACTAATTCAATCAACCGGATGCAGCCAGAGAACAAATGCTGGCAACACCACCGCTCATTTCGCTGTGCACCCCTACAGCATGGGCGAAACTACAACTTTAAAGTTTGGCTGCGCAAGAAAATTGATACCCACAAACTGTATTTGATCGATCAAATGCATCTCATACGCGAAAGGAACGGTTGATGTATCCATGCAAACAATTGTCTGGATACTTGCTAAGCATTTGACAGAAGTCAGAAATCGCGCCCTACTGACCGAAACCACCACAGGATCCGGAAATGCGCGCCTTTGTTGCTACATCACATGATACTGCCCCCTCACTTAGCGACATTTCGGTGCCTGAACCCGACATCGGAGAGATTCGCGTAAAGGTAGAGGCCTGCGGTCTGAACTTCGCGGACCTGCTGATGGCGGCCGGAACCTATCAGGAAACGCCGCCCCTGCCCTTCGTTCTGGGCATGGAAGTCGCCGGCACAATTGACGCTGTAGGTCCGGATGTCACCGGGTTCGCCCCCGGCGACCGGGTCGCCGTCTTCGGCGGAAAGGGCGGCCTTGCCGAATATGGCTGCTTTGACGTCTCGCGCGCCGTGCATCTGCCGGATGCCATGCCGTTCACCCATGCGGCCGCCTTTCAGGTCGCCTACGGCACCAGCCATCTGGCCCTCTCCCACCGCGCCCGCCTTCTGCCGGGCGAAACACTGCTTGTTCTGGGCGCGGCCGGTGGTGTGGGCCTGACTGCCGTCGAAATCGGCAAACTCATGGGCGCCCGTGTCGTCGCCTGCGCGCGGGGCAGCGACAAGCTGGACGCAGCAAAGGCCGCAGGCGCAGACGTTCTGATTGATGCGCAGACCGACGACATCCGTGCCGTGATGAAGGATCTTGGCGGCGCCGATGTGGTCTATGATCCCGTCGGTGGCGATCAGTTCACCGCCGCCTTCCGTTCCTGCCGTCCCGAGGCACGGATACTGACCATCGGTTTCGCCAGCGGCGAGGTCCCGCAGATCAAGGCCAACCACCTGCTGGTCAAAAATATCTCGGTCCTTGGGCTCTATTGGGGCGGCTATCTGCACTTCCGCCCCGATGTGCTGACCGAAAGCCTATCCACCCTGATGGGCTGGTATTCCCAAGGCAGGATCAAACCCCACGTCAGCCATATCCTGGCGCTTGAGCAGGCTGCCGATGGCCTGGAACTCCTGCGCAGCCGCAAATCCACCGGCAAGGTCGTGATCACCCTGTCCTGACACGCGGTTTCATTTGTTTCAAAATATTCCCGCCAAAGGCGTCCTGACCCCGCCACACTTCAGAACGCCCGCCCGATGCGTCATGGCGCAACTGGCGCCGAAGCCGCGCCCCTGCGCGGATGAGACAGGCAGCGCACGGCCCCGCAGGGGGCGTGCCCCTTGGGATCAGGCAACCGGACCTAAAGTGCCGCAAACCCCTGCCGGACCATGTCCGACAAGGCGCGCAGGGGTTCGCCCTTGGCGCCGCCGGCATGCAGATTGATCTTCATCGTTCCCAGATCCGGCAGTGCGTCACCCACGTCGATCGCTGCCAGCTGCGGTGGCGCGTGCCCCTCCAGAAGGGCGACAACCCCCAAATCGGCACTGACCGTTGCCTCGATGCTGCGGTCGCTGTCCGACTCGATAACCTGAAACCACGGGATCTGTGCCGCATCCAGCCGCCGGATCACGGATGATCGAAAGGCGCAGACCCGGGTTTGCGCATATGGCAGGGGCCGCTGCCGCCAGGCGGTCCCCCCCGGGGCTCCATGCCAGCGCAGCGGCTTTTCCTGCAGGGTCTCGCCGTGGCTTTCCTCTTCTGTTGTCAGAATGATGTCGACCTCGCCGCGCGCATACTCCTGCAGCAGCTGGATCGTATTCGACGTCTTGAGATGCACCTGCATCCGCGGAAAGGTCGCGTTGAACTTCTGCAGCACCCTTGGCACCACCGGATACAGAACATCCTCCGGCACGCCGAAATATATCTCGCCCTCGAACACCTTGTCGGTCAGCTTCACATAGATCTCGTCGTTCAGATCCACCATGCGCTGCGCATATGTCAGTAATTGTTCGCCCGCCGCCGTCAGCGCCACCCCCCGCCCCGACCGGTCCAGCAGGCTCACATCCAGCATCTCTTCCAACCGCTTGAGCTGCATCGACACCGCCGACTGGGTGAGGTTCAGAAAACCGGCGGCGCGGGTCACGCCCCCGGACTGCGCCACGGCCAGAAAAGAGCGCAGAGTGGTGATGTCCAGATTTCGCATTCATCACATTCCTTGATGACACATCTCAATAACATTCGTTTCACATATACCACTGGAAAAATATATACATCAAGCAACAACATATCAGACCCGAAACACATCACTAAAACTGAAGGGAACTCCGATGACCCAAACCGCAACACTCTCCTGCATGCAGACGCGCCCCGCGCGCAGCCTGATCTCCACTCTTCTGGCGTTCGGCTCCCTCTACAATCAGCGCCGGGCACTGGCGCGTCTTGATGACCACGCCCTGAATGATCTTGGCCTCACCAGGCACGAAGCCCTGTGCGAAGCCCGCCGCCCCGTCTGGGATGCCCCGGACAATTGGCACGCCTAGAGCCATCATGTTGAATTCGCGAAAACTGGCGTAATCCGCAGTTTAGCGGTGCAAGTCAGGCCCGTAAGGGCCTCGGCGCGCGCTTCATGACAAGAAAGCTATGTTATTGGCGTCAATGCCCGCATAAACCTTGAATTAATGCCCCCGATTACCGATATTGTGAACATACGCCGGGTTCCCGGCAGAAATGTTCACTTTCGGAGGCTTCAATGGCTGAATTCAACACAATCAGGACGTCCACGGCATCTGGTGCCCGCGCCCAGATTGATCAGGGTCTTCGGACTCACATGAACAAGGTCTATGGCACGATGTCCGTCGGCATGTTGCTGACGTTCCTCGTTGCATGGGCCGTGGGCACAAGCCCGGAACTGCTGGGCATCTTCCGTGACCCGATGACGCTGCAGCCGAATATCCTCGGCTGGATCGCGATGTTCGCACCGCTGATCATGGTCTTTGCCTTCAGCGCGATGATCAACAAGCTCTCGGCCGCAGCTGCTCAGGCCTTTTTCTACGCCTTCGCCGCTGTGATGGGCCTGTCGCTGGCATGGATCTTCGTGGCCTTTACCGGCTTCTCGATCGCGCAGGTCTTCCTCGTGACCTCGATCTCCTTCGCGGGTCTGTCACTGTTCGGCTATACCACCCAAAAGAACCTGTCCGGCATGGGCACCTTCCTGATGATGGGTGTTATCGGCCTGATCGTGGCGTCGGTGATCAACATCTTCCTGGGTTCGCCCGCAATCATGTTCGCGATCTCGATCCTGGGTGTGCTGATATTCGCAGGCCTCACCGCCTATGACACGCAGTCGATCAAGAACGAGTACATTGAACACGCCCGCCATGCTGACAGCGAATGGCTCGGCAAGTCGGCGATCATGGGTGCGCTGCGCCTGTACCTCGACTTCATCAACATGTTCATGTTCCTGCTGCAACTGCTGGGCAACCGCGAATAACCGCAGGAAACATTGCCGACAAAACGACAAAAGGCTGGTCTTCGGACCAGCCTTTTTTGCGTCTGACATGGGGACCTGGCCGAGTCCCCGGATAGTGGTGGACGCCTCTGAGACGTCCTGACGTGCTGTCAGCTATCAGAGCAGCTTATTGGCAGATGAGGTAGCGCGCCATGCGACCTTGATCACTGGCAGAGCTGCTGCGCTGGCAAAGCGTTCCCTGCGCCGCACAAACCGTTCCCGGTAAAGATGCAGCCGACAATAACGCTCACCCCGACCGCCGCGCAGCACCCTGTGCGCACCGACCTCGTGCCGATTTTCCGCATGCCTCAAAACGCGAAAACGCCGCACGGGATTTCCCCGGTGCGGCGCTTTGCTGTCCCTCGGTTAACCCGAGTGCGGAAGGGCGATCTTATTTGATCTTGCCTTCCTTGTATTCCACATGCTTGCGCACAACCGGGTCGTACTTTTTGACCGACATTTTTTCGGTCATGGTGCGGGCATTTTTCTTGGTCACGTAGAAGTGGCCGCTGCCTGCTGTCGAATTCAGGCGGATCTTGATTGTTGTCGGCTTCGCCATGGTCTGTCTCCTGCAACAGGCCTTTCGCGGCCCGTGAAATCATAGAACCCGCCTTTTACCTATGGCGGTGCCCGAGTCAACCGCCCGGGCCAAGAATAGTTTGCGCGGAGAGCCTATAAGCCGGATTTTGTCTCGACAGGTTGCCCTGCCGTAGATGACCATTCCTCTAGGCCACGCATTGCTGCGTGGCTCAAGCTGCCAACCCGGACCCCTGGGCTGAAGTGGCCCTGCAGTGATATCCCCGAAAGGATCAATCCCGCGCGGGGTCCCTATTCGGCATTGCTCCCGGTGGGGCTTGCCATGCGGGTCCTGTTGCCAGTCCCCCGGTGGGCTCTTACCCCACCGTTTCACCCTCACCCGCCGCAGTCTCCCTTGGTGTACCTCTGGTAGGACCATTGGCGCACCTTGGGTGCGACGGGCAGTTTGTTTTCTGTGGCGCTATCCGTCAGGTTGCCCTGCCCGGGCGTTACCCGGCACCGTTACTTCATGGAGTCCGGACTTTCCTCGAAAGGGCCTAGGCCCTCTCGCGGCCATCCAGCCCTCCGCGCAAGACAGGCCTTAGGCTCCATGGTATCTGCGGTCAATCCCCCAGTCCCACCCAGACCCGACCGGGGCAGATTTGCCTATCTGCAAAGACGAGAAGGATTAAGAGACTGTTCGTCTTCCCATTCCAGATACGCTCGCCGACGGTGTTCAAAGCCTACCTGGCGCATCACGCCGCTCTAAGCGCCACGTCATAACCGGCGCCCAAGGCGGCGGCCTCACGACTGCTGGTCGCGCCGCCGTTACATCGCCCGCGCCTGACACAGAAATTTATGCGGGCTCAGACTCTCGGCCAACTGCATCGCCATATTCCAGACCTCGCCCCGCCCCTGAACAAGCCCCTGTGCGCGACATGCAGTCGGCGTCGCCTCAAATGGTCAGGGATCATGTTCGGCGCTCCTGTTCCCGGGTTGGTCCAGGTATTGCGCCAAATCGACCAGGAGTCCCGCCGATGGAGCGTGCTGTCACAGAACCCCGCTACAATCGCCGCTCGGGGTCCTTCGGAGCCAGGTCATACCTGCCTTGGCAATCCCCAGTGCGCACTAGCCCTGATGTTGCAGGATCTGTGTCCAGATCGCCACCTCGTCCAGCAGGGTCCACTCCCGCCGCAACCCCCAAGGACCGAATTCAGCATGGCTCATCCCCATGACATGCACCAACGCACCTGTGGGTTGGCCAAAACTGCCCCAGCCATCATGCACCCCGTTCAGCGACCAGCGCAGCGCGGCACGTGGTGGCATCAGGGGATCCTCCAACCCGATCTGGTGGTGCACCTCGAAGGTCGCAGACGGAAACGAGGCCCGCAGGCCCAGCCAGAACGTCTCGGCCGCAGCCCAGCCGTGACCGGTCACGGCCCCCGGATATTCAAGATGGCAGGCACGGTCATACTGGTCAGAAATGACCGAAAGATCGCCCGCCATCACCTGCCCAAGCAGATCGCTGAACGCCGCGCCCCATTGATTCTTGTTTCCACCTCCGGTGTAGGGGCCGATCACATCCACCTCCGGACGGAACGGTTGCGTCTCGGGATCAAGCTCCGAGAGCCGCCCCTGCGCCCAGTCCTTGGGATTGGTTCCAAGCTGAGCAGTGATCGCCGCAGTGTCGGAGACGCGCCAGATATCGCTGACCTGATTGGCCTTGGCATAGATATCGGCAATCTCACGGTAGCACACTTGCTGCCCTGCGGGCGCGTCGTACCGCCCATTCCCACCGTACCGCGCCATCACCAGCCCGCGGTGCGACCCCAGCATGCCAACCTTGTCCGTGCCCGACCAGATCACATCTTCGCCCAGCAGCCGACGGTCAGGAAATGCGAACTGCTGTGACATGGCCGCAGCCGAAGCGGCCGTTATGCCAAAGCTGATACCAGAGGCGCTGCGCTGGATAATATCGGTATGGCAGTAGTCGTTCAGCCGCGCGCCTAGGCCGCGCCCCTCCCAGATTTCCTCTGAAATGCCGAGAACGTAATCGGGGAAATCCCGGAATTTTTTATTGAAGCCTTGCACTGGCCGCCCTTTGATCAAAGCCGAAATCGCCGGAGTGTCGTCTACAGCCCCGCCCGCCATCGGCACTTATTAAGGTTGATTAAAGGTTAAGAGGGGCCGGAAGACGCTGTGAGAATCCGACCTCAGACATTGGCCCGCCCGCGAAATTCCGGGAAATCCGCATATCTGGCCTGACGCTGCTCTGGCGTCTCTGCCGGTGCATCCCCGGCGCGCAGCAGTGTGCCCTTGGGCGCCACATAGGCATCGATCCGTCGCCGCGGTTCCGGTCGCCAGCTGAGGTTGAAGGCGCAGAGTTTCGGGAACACCCAGATTTCGGAAAAATCCAGATGGTCATGCAGCCACCAGGCCAGATCGCGCCAGTCACGCCCCTGCGCATAGCGGTCGGCGAACCACGGGATCACGATGCTGGCCCCCGCCACCGGCACCGTCGGCACATCCCAGATATGGCATTCCAGCGGATAGTCGTTGCGCGCACAGTTCAGTCCATTCTCATTGCCGAACCGGTTGAGCGCAGCCGAACGATAGCCGGAACGCACGAAGATCCGCCCAAATGTTTCCTCAAGCGGGTCCAGCAGCGTCTCGCAGAACGCCCGGCCCCGTTCGATGGCCAGATCCGGATCGTCGGGAATGTTCTGAAGCCCGTGGAAGTTGGCAATCTCAGAACAAAGAAACTCGCGCATCCAGAAATGCCGGGACAGGCGGACGCGGCCAAGGGTTTCAAGGCTCCACATGGACCGGGGGCGTCTCATGCGCGGGGGGCTACCGAAACGGCGCGAGACCGGGATGGCCTGACCGCCTGAAAGCCGCCATCTCGGGGCGCTGTCCCCGTGCGCCCGAGGCGACCTCCCCCCGGATATAGTTGCGCAGATGAAGGCAGATGCGTGAGAGCGGAGGAGGTCATGTAGGCTCAGTATCCCGCCCAACGGAATCGACCGTCCCCAGCCAGAGGCGCGCCCGGGTTCCAGGCCACTTCCCAGATATGCCCCTCCGGATCCGCGAAATAACCGATATGCCCGCCCCAGAACACGTCATGCGCGGGCTTCAGGATCTCGGCCCCCGCCACCTTGGCCCGATCAAGCAGCGGGGCCACCTCTTCCCGGGTGCGCAGATTATGGCTGTAGGTCGCGGCCCCCGTGCCCAACCGCTCAGGCGCAACACCCATGTCGCGCGCCAGATCCTCCAGCGGGTAAAGGCCCAGCGCCTGCCCTATCAGATCATAGACCACGATGCCCTCGGGCGCCTCGGCCCGCTCCCAGCCCAGCGCGTCGTAGAAGGCCGCTTCCCGCGCGATATCGCGCACCCCAAGAGTGATCAGACTGATGCGTTGTTCCATCCCGGACAGTCCCCTTTGTTTATCCCCGCTGCGGGAATTCGTATGTATTCAACGGACCCAAGTTCAGCCGCCGGAAACCTCTGTCACCGCCTGTTCTATCATCGCCAGACAGGCAGGATCGGAAAACCGGTGATCCACCCCCTTCACGAACGTCAGGCGCAAATCATCCGACTGGATATGATCCAGCAGACGCAGCGCAGTTTCCCGCGTGACGGCGGTATCCTCGGTCCCCTGTAGCAGCCGCACCGCAAAGGGCATCGCCAGCGGGGCACGCAGGACCAGATGCTGGCGACCATCCTCAATCAGCCGCCGGGTGATCACATAGGGATCACCGTAATCCGACGGCAGCGACACCGCGCCATCGCTGAGGATGGTGGCGCGCTGATCGGGGGTGAACCCGGCCCAGAACCCGTCTTCGGTGAAATCCGGCGCGGCGGCGATGCCGACAAAGCCTGTGACCCGGTCCAGCCGCAGCACCAGCAGGCAACCGATCCAGCCCCCCATGGAGGATCCGACCAGAACCAGCGGTCCCGTCGTCACCGCGTTGATCACTGCCAACGCATCTTCGGCCCAGTCACCGATGCAGCCATCCTCGAACACGCCGCCTGACTTGCCGTGGCCTGAATAATCCAGCCGCAGAAACGCGCGACCCTGTGTTTTGGCCCAGGCCTCAAGGTGCACCGCCTTCGTGCCCTCCATGTCGGATTTGTAGCCCGACAGGAACACCACGACCGGCCCGCTGCCGGGGGTATAGGCATAGGCCAGACGCCGCCCCGCCGCACTGTCGATATATTGGACATCCGCCATGGTAACTTCCTTTTGGGCGCAGCATGGCAAGCAGGGCTGCCCAAGGCCAGACCCGCGTGACCCTCTGGTGAAAAAACTTCGCCCCCCGCGCCCCAATCGGCCCGCCGGAACACGCCATTGCTTGACAGCCTCCGGTCGCTTTGCCACTTAGGGCGCTCATCATAACCCGCAACCGGGCGTCCCGTAGGCGCCAAACCGACGAGGAGCCTCAGATGGCCCAGATCTCCCTCACCTTTCCCGACGGCAATGCACGCGAATACGACGCTGGTGTAACCCCGGCCGCCGTCGCTGAAAGCATCTCCAAATCCCTGTCGAAAAAGGCAATCTCGGCCACCGTGAACGGCGCCCACTGGGACCTGCAATGGCCGATCGAAGCCGATTCATCCGTCGCGATCAACACTCTGGCAGATGCAGCCCCCGCGCTGGAACTGATCCGCCACGACCTGGCCCACATCATGGCCCGCGCGGTGCAAGAGCTGTGGCCGGACGTCAAGGTGACCATCGGCCCGGTGATCGATAACGGCTGGTACTACGATTTCGACCGCGCCGAACCCTTCACCCCCGAAGACCTTGGTGCCATCGAAAAGAAGATGCGTGATATCATCAACAAACGCGATCCCGTCCGGACCGAGGTCTGGGACCGCGAAGTTGCGATCAAATATTACGAAGACCGCGGTGAGCCCTACAAGGTCGAGCTGATCGACTCCATTCCCGGCAATGAACCCCTGCGCATGTACTGGCACGGCGACTGGCAGGACCTCTGCCGTGGCCCACACCTGCAGCACACCGGTCAGGTTCCGGGCGACAGCTTCAAACTCATGTCGGTCGCCGGTGCCTACTGGCGCGGCGATAGCAAACGCCAGATGCTCCAGCGGATCTACGGCGTCGCCTTCCAGAACAAGGAAGACCTGAAAAAGCACCTGCACATGCTGGAAGAGGCCGCCAAACGTGACCACCGCAAGCTGGGCCGCGAGATGGGCCTGTTCCACATGCAGGAAGAGGCCCCCGGTCAGATCTTCTGGCACCCCAACGGATGGAAGATCTACACCACCCTTCAGGACTACATGCGCCGCCAGCAGACCCGCGACGGCTATGTCGAGGTGAACACACCCCAAGTGGTGAATCGCAAGCTGTGGGAGGCCTCGGGCCACTGGGACAGTTATCAGGAGCATATGTTCATCGTCGAGGTTGACGAGGAACACGCCCGCGAAAAGACCGTCAATGCGCTCAAGCCGATGAACTGCCCCTGCCATGTGCAGGTCTACAACCACGGCCTGAAATCCTATCGCGACCTGCCGCTGCGCATGGCCGAATTCGGATCGTGCAACCGGTACGAACCCTCGGGCGCGCTGCACGGCATCATGCGGGTGCGCGGCTTCACTCAGGATGACGCGCATATCTTCTGCACCGAAGATCAGATCGAGGCGGAAACCAAGAAGTTCATCGAATTCCTGTCGGGCATCTATGCCGAACTGGGTTTCACCGACTGGCGGATCAAGCTGTCGGATCGCCCGGAAAAGCGTATCGGCACCGAGGAAAGCTGGGACCGCGCCGAATCCGCCCTTGGCAACGCCTGCAAGGCCGCCGGGTATGACTATGAACTCAACCCCGGCGAAGGCGCGTTCTACGGCCCCAAGCTGGAATTCGTCCTCACCGACGCCATCGGGCGTGACTGGCAGTGCGGCACGCTACAGGTTGACCCCAACCTGCCCGAACGGCTGGATGCAAACTACATCGGCGCGGATGGATCCAAGCACCGCCCGATCATGCTGCACCGCGCTGTGCTTGGATCGTTCGAACGCTTCATCGGCATCCTGATCGAGGAACACGCCGGCAAGCTGCCGTTCTGGCTCGCCCCGCGTCAGGTGGTCGTCGCCTCCATCGTCTCGGATGCGGATGACTATGTGAACGAAGTCGTCGCGACCCTGCAAAAGGCCGGTGTGCGGGCCGAAGCAGATACCCGCAACGAAAAGATCAACTACAAGGTCCGCGAACACTCCGTCGGCAAGGTCCCCGTGATCCTCGCCGTCGGCGCGCGCGAGGTCGAGGAACGCACCCTCACCCTGCGCCGTCTGGGGGAAAAGAACACCTCCGTCGTGGCGCTGGATGAAACCGTGGCGGCTCTGGCCACCGAAGCAACGCCGCCGGATCTGCTGGCTTAACAGCTATCGACAGCTTTGAACTCTTGAAATGAGCGCCCGTATACGGCGCTCATTTCACTCCCACAGGCGCCGTGCCCCCATAAGGCGGCGCGCCATTCCAGATACCCGCCCTGGGGAGGGGTTGGCGCTGCTCGGTGCCTGCGGCTTGTTTCCGGGCAGGTCAAACTTCGCCGATTTCCTGTCAGTCTCAAAATTGCAGCTGACGCGCGCCACAGCTGCACTCGCCAAATGTTACAGACATCACGCAGCGCCCTGCGCATAGCCGCTATGCCAAGGGATCAAGGCCTAATCCTGTAACATTCCACCACTGGAACCTTTCAGAACCGCACACCGCAGATCTGCCGCAAGGTCATTTTCCCGGACATACCAGCGGCTTGCACTGCGGATCGGCCTCACATCCCCCTGACAGGCCATGACGCCCCCGTGATGCACAGCCCTGTGAGTTTCTCAACGCAAGGTCACAAGGCACCCTAGTGACATCGCCGGGAAGACACACGGCGACAGACTGAACACTTCAGAGGGAAACACACATGTCCAATTCCATGAAATCCGCCGCCATCATCGGCGCCGTCGCCGCCACATTCGCCGCCTACAGCACCACCGCTTCGGCCGAGGGGCAGGAAAAATGCTTTGGCGTCGCGCTGGCCGGTGAAAACGGCTGCGCCGCCGGCCCCGGCACCACCTGCGCCGGTACGTCAAAGGTCGACTATCAGGGCAATGCCTGGACGCTGGTCGACGCAGGCACCTGCACCGAAATGGAACTGCCCGCCATGGCCGACGGAACCGCGCGCATGGGCTCGCTCGAAGCACTGGATCGCGACCTGCCGATGGGCTGATGCCCCGCACTCAGGGTGCGCGATGACTGCGCACCCTACCCGCACGCGCAGAATGCATTCATCGCGCAGCTTTTCGCAAACCTCCTCAGCCAAGGGAGATACCATGTTCGACGAAACCAATTCCCTGCCCGCAGCCCCGGGTGTCGGATACAAGGCGCAGCATTTCGCCGCGATCATGGGGGAACCTGACCCGGTTCAATGGCTCGAAATCCATGCCGAAAACTATATGGGCGACGGTGGCCGCCCGATTGCCCAACTCCGGCATCTGGCGGAACGCTTTCCGATCTCCGTGCACGGCGTCGGCTTGTCCATCGGCGGCGAAGGTCCGCTTGACACCGACCACCTCGCCCGCCTGAAACACCTCTGCGATTGGCTGAACCCGGCGAGCTTTTCCGAACACCTGGCCTGGTCCACCCACGACAGCCACTTCTTCAACGATCTGCTGCCGCTGCCCTATACCGACGCCACCCTGTCGCGCGTCTGCGATCATATCGATCAGGTGCAAGAGGTGCTAGGCCGCCGGATGCTGCTGGAAAACCCCTCCAGCTATCTCGCCTTTGCCGACTCGACCATGACCGAAACCGATTTCCTGCACGCCGTCACGCGCCGCACCGGCTGTGGCATGCTGCTTGATGTGAACAACGTCTTCGTTTCCGCCACCAACCTGAGTTATTCGCCGCAGAGCTATATCGACGCCTATCCGCTCGATGCCGTGGGCGAGATCCACCTTGGCGGCCATGACGAGGATCACGATGACCACGGCGCCCCCCTGCTGATCGACAGCCACGGGCGCGAAGTCATCGACCCGGTGTGGGAACTGCTGGATTACACCCTTGCCCGATCGGGCCCCCGCCCGACGCTGGTTGAATGGGACACCGATGTGCCCGACTGGCCGGTTCTTGCGGCCGAGGCACGCCGCGCCAACATCGCCCTGTCCCGGCTGAGCGTCCCCGCATGACGGATCAGACCGCCTTTCACGCCGCCCTTCTGGACGCCGCCGCCCCCATCCCCACCGGGCTGACCGATGGCGCAGGCCGTCCCGCAGGGCGGCGCTACGGCGTCTATCGCAACAACGTCGCCGTGTCCCTGCGCGACGCCTTGGAAACCGCCTACCCAGCCATTGCAAAACTGATCGGGACCGAGAACTTTCACAACATCGCCGGGATGTATCTGCGCAGCGCGCCGCCCGACACACCGATCATGCTGCAGTATGGCGCGGGCTTCCCACAGTTCCTCGAATCCCTCGCACCACTGGCGCATCTGCCCTATCTGGGGGATGTCGCGCGGATCGAACGCGCCATGCGCCTGTCCTATCACGCCGCCGACAGCACCCCCGCCGATGCCACGATCCTGCAGAACCTTTCGCAGGAGGTTCTGATGTCGGCGCGCCTGACGCTCGCCCCGTCGGTGCGGATCCTGCGATCACCCTTTCCGGCCTTCGACATCTGGGCCTACAACATGCGTCCCGGTGCGCGCAAACCACGGCCCCTTGCCCAGGACACCCTGATCCTGCGCGCCGAATTCGACCCCGTGCCCCACCTGCTCGGCCCCGGTGCCTATGCCTTTGTGCAGGCGATCAATGCGCAGCAACCACTTGGCGCGGCACTACAGGCAGCGGGCGAAGATATCGACCTTGGCGCCATTCTGGGGCTTTTGCTGTCCAGCCACGCCATCACACAGATCCACATTTGAAAGGCACGATTTCATGGACCGCCTCATCACCCTCCACAGCACCCTTTTCGACGGGATCGAGCGCAGTTTTTCCGCGCTGATCCCGCTGCTGGCCCGGCTGATCTTTGCGGCAACGCTGCTGGTGTATTTCTGGAACTCCGCTCTTACAAAACTGGGTGACGGGGTGTTCGGCTTCCTGCGCGCTTCGTCCAATGCCTATGCCCAGATCTTTCCCCGCGCGCTCGAGGCCGTGGGCTATGACGCCTCACAGCTTAGCCTGTTTCACTGGGCCGTGGTGACGGCGGGCATGTGGGCGGAATTCCTGTTGCCGCTGCTGATCGTGGTGGGGTTGTTTACCCGGCTGGCAAGCCTTGGCATGATCGGCTTTGTGGTGGTGCAAAGCCTGACCGATCTGTACGGCCACGGCGGCATCGCACATGACGGCACGCTTGGTGCCTGGTTCGACAGGGCCCCCGACAGTCTGATCCTGGATCAGCGCGCCTTCTGGGTCTTCCTGCTGGCAATCCTTGTGATCCGTGGCGGCGGCGCCCTGTCGCTTGACCGCATCCTGAGCCGTCAGATTCTGGGCCACGCGACACCCACCTGAATGCAACGACGCGCAAGGGCATCCCCCCGCGCGTCGTTTGCTCAATCATCGTGACAGAAAATAGCCCGATCCTGTGTTCAGAAATGCGCCTTTGGTTCATCCGGCTTGCCCGCCGCAAGCGCGAGAAAACCACCAAGACCCGCAAAGGCGATCGGGAACATGGTGAAGACATTGAACCCGAATGCGACATACGTCCCCGCAGCCGACAGCAGCAAAAGCACACCGCCCCACAGGGCCCGCGACATCGCCATGGCTCCGCCCGCAATTGCCAGCATCGGTGACAGGACCGACGCCACCCGCACGACATCCGGATTGTCGAACATGCCGAATGTCGCCTCGACCTCGGCAAAGTTGCGCGCCAGCTCCGTATAGCCATAGCCGAAAAAGCCGACGAACATCCCGATCACCCCGGCGATGATCCCCAATGTCAGTGCAGCGCTGCGCATCTCAGGTCCTTTCCTGCAGGGCGGCCTGGACATCCTTGCCCCAGCCCAACCACATTTCGTCACCCTCGGTGATCAGCGGACGCTTCATCAGCGTCGGATGTTCCCGCAACAACTCCAGCGCCGGGCGCGCGCGTTCCTGCTCGTCCAGCCCGCGCCATGTGGTCGACCGCGTGTTGACCACTGCATCACCGAAGACCCGCAAGGCGCGCTCCAGCACATCCTGCGGCACGCCATCTGTGCGTACATCCACATATTCCGCCCCATCCAGCACCTTCTGTGCCTTGCGGCAGGTATCACATGTCTTCAACCCGTATAGGATCATGCCCGCTCCTGTATCATCCGTTTCAAATAATCGCCCAGGACCTGCAATGCGACCCTGTTTTGCTTGCTTTTTACATATCCCGTGCAATCCTTTTCAGTACGTGGCCCCCAGGGTCAACTCCGGAGCGGTACAAAGCGTCCCCCGCGTGCCGTCTGCCAGACCCGAAAGGGCCGCGCCGAACCCCTGGCATTTTCAGGGAAAAGCAAGACATAAAGGAGACACGGGACATGCCGACAGGCACCGTGAAATGGTTCAATACCACCAAAGGATACGGGTTCATTGCACCCGATGATGGCGGCAAGGATGTGTTTGTGCATATCTCCGCAGTAGAACGCTCGGGCCTTACCGGCCTGGCCGACGATCAGAAAGTCGGCTTTGAAATGCGCGAAGGCCGTGACGGACGACAAATGGCCTCGGATCTGACCCTGCTCTGACCGCGCGAACCCTGCACCGGTTGGCCGGACCTGTCCCGGGACCGGCCAGTTGATCGCGCCAGTGAGTACCTAAACCGACTGAAGCTTGACCGCTTCGGTGCGGGCAAATCCGATCAGGTCGCGCACAAAGGGTTTGTCGACGTCCGCGCTGCGCGTGGCGGCATACAGCCGCCGGGTGATACCTGCCTTTGTCAGCGGGCGGGTGACGTAGTCCGAATTGTACTTGACCTCGCGCACCACCCAGTCGGGCAGCACCGCAACACCGCGATTGCTGGCGACCAGCAACAGAATGACCGCCGTCAACTCGACCTGACGGATCGCGGCCGGTTCCACTTTGGCCGGTGTCAGCAGCTGACTGAACACATCCAATCGTGAGCGTTCCACCGGATAGGTGATCAGGGTCTGACCACGGAAATCCTGCGCCTCGACATAGGGTTTCTGCGCCAGCGGATGGGTCGAGGCGGCAACAAACACCGGATTATAGTCGAAAAGCTCGGTAAAGGTGATGCCGGGAATATTCTCGGGATCGGACGACACCACCAGATCCACCTCTTCCTTCAGCAGCGCGGGCAGCGCATCAAAGGCCAGACCGGGCCTGATATCCACATCCACATCCGGCCAGCTCTTGCGAAAGGATTCAAGCACCGGGAACAGCCACTCAAAACAGGCGTGACACTCGATCGCGATGTGCATCCGGCCCGTGGACCCGGCCCGCAGCCCGCTGAATTCATCCTGCAATGCCTCGACCTGCGGCAGCACCTGTTCGGCCAACCGCAGCAGACGCATCCCCGCCGCCGACAGCGTCATCGGCTTGGATCGCCGCACAAAAAGCTCGACCCCCGCCTGATCCTCAAGCCCCTTGATCTGGTGGCTAAGCGCACTTTGTGTTATGTTCAGCTGATCCGCAGCCTTCGCCACACCACCGGCCTCGTAGATCGCCTTGATCGTGCGCAGATGTCTGAATTCAATATGCACCCTGACGTCCGCCTCATGTTGTTGATGAAAATTATGAGTTTGTCTCACATAGCGCGATATGCGACAAGCCGGGAAACGCACAAGGACACCCGCCATGACACGCCCCGAGATTTCTTTTGAGTTCTTCCCGCCCAAGAACATCGAAGCCACATTCCGCCTCTGGGACACCGTTCAGGTTCTGGCCCCGCTGGCGCCGCGGTTCGTTTCGGTGACCTATGGCGCGGGCGGCACGACGCGTGATCTGACCCGCGACGTGGTCTCGACCCTGCACAAGCATTCCGGCCTGCGCACCGCAGCGCACCTCACCTGCGTCGATGCCACCCGCGAAGAAACCCTGCAGATCGCCCGCGATTTCGCCGCCGCCGGTGTCACCGACATCGTCGCCCTGCGCGGCGACCCGCCCAAAGGCGCCAACGGCTTCGCGCCCCACCCCGATGGCTTCAACAGCTCGGTCGAACTGATCGAAGCGCTGAAAGATGCGGGTGATTTCACCATCCGCGTCGGTGCCTACCCCGACAAACACCCCGAGGCGCCCACCGCCACGGCGGATGTCGAATACCTCAAGCGCAAGCTCGATGCCGGCGCGGACGAGGCGCTGACCCAGTTCTTTTTTGAGGCCGAGACGTTCTTCCGCTTCCGCGATGCCTGCGTCAAAGCCGGTATCGACAAGCCGATCGTTCCGGGCATCTTCCCGATCGAGAACTGGAAAGGTGCGCGCCGCTTTGCCGAATCCTGCGGCACGCAAATCCCCGCCTGGGTGATCGACGCCTTCGACACAGCCACCCGTGACGGCCGCGAGGATCTGCTGGCAACCGCAGTCTGCACCGAACTCTGCTCGGATCTGATCGAGGGCGGTGTGGACAAGCTGCACTTTTACACCCTCAACCGCCCGGAACTCACCCGCGACGTCTGCTTCGCACTGGGCGTGGCACCGGACGTAAAGCTCGAAAACGTCGCCTGACACCGGGGCCCGGGACCAAGAATTTTCTGAAAATTCTTGCCAAAATTCTTCAAAAGAATTTTGTCCCGGCTCGTCGGTTCCACCCTTGTCGCGGGCGCCGTCGCGCGGCACCCTCAGCACCATGATACGCCCCGCCACCCCCGATGATCTGACGGCGATCCGCGCCATCGCGGTGGCGGCTTATGCGCCCTATATCCCCGTGATCGGGCGCAAACCCGCGCCGATGGCGGCGGATTATGCCGCCCAGATTGCCGAGGGCTGGGTGCATGTGGCCGATCCCACTGGAACAGGGCCGGTCGGTTTTGTGGTGTTCTATCCTGCGGGCGACACGATGTTTCTTGAAAACATTGCGGTCAGCCGCGCGGCCGTCGGACAGGGCATCGGCAAGGCGCTGATGGCCTTCTGCGAAACGCAGGCCCGCCAGACCGGGATGACAGCCATCACGCTCTACACGAACGCCCTGATGACCGACAACCTGCGGATCTATCCCCATCTCGGCTATGTCCAGACGGACCGGCGCACCGAGGACGGCTTTGACCGTGTCTATTTCCGCAAGGACCTGCGCCTACCCTGACACCCGCCCGCCGATGCCATGCGTGATTTCTGCGGCGGCTGCGATGACCTGTGCGCCAAGGCCCGGGATCGCGTCGGGCACGACACGGCTTGACGGGCCGGACACCGAAATCCCCGCCACCGCCACACCATGCACGTCAAAGATCGGTGCCGCGACACACCGCATGCCAATGTTCTTTTCCTCACCGTCGATCGAATAGCCCCGCGCCCGCGTCTCTGCCAGATCCGCCAGCAGCGCATCGCGAGTCACATGGGTGAACTCCGTGAACCGCTCGAGCCCATGCGCATCCAGAATCCGCGCCACCTGCCCCGCGCCGCGCTGTGCCAGCAGTGCCTTGCCAATCCCCGACGCATGCATCGGCGACATCGTCCCCGGCGGAAAGAACGCGCGGATCGTCGCCATCGTCTCGACCTGGCTCAGAAACAACACCTGACCCGATTGTTCGATACCAAGGTTCGCGGTTTCCCCGGTCGCATCCATCAGCGACCGCAACACCGGAAGCGCCCGTTCAAGCAGCGACGTGCGGCGCAGGAATCGCGACCCGATCAGAAACGCCCCGGCGCCGATGTGCCATGTCTGCGGCCCACTGTCGAAATCCACGATCCCACGCGCCTCTAACGTGAACAGCACCCTGTAAACGCTGGCCGGAGACTGGCCAAGGTCGCCCGAAATCTGCGACAGGGTCGCGCCCTTCATCTCGCTCAGCCGTTCCAGCACCTCCATCGCGCGGTCAAGCGACTTGATGGTGTTCTGCTCGGATTTGTCATGCCAGGAACGCGGCCGCCCCCGGCCCCGCGCTGTGAAATCTTCCTCTGAATCACCTGTCACAGCCGCCTCCTGAATATTTCTGAAAAACTCCTGCGCATTATGAAAAATGCAACGCACTGATTCAATGTATATTTTCCATTGAATCCAAAAAATGAAAAACAATTTCAAAAAAATTGCCCGCGAAACAGGCAAACCTTAAAGTTGACCCAACAGCGAGGAGAACACGCCATGAGCATTCAGAACCCAGTCTTCATTCCCGGCCCGACCAACATCCCCGAGTCCGTCCGCAAAGCCTGCGACATGCCCACCATAGACCACCGCTCGCCTCTTTTCGCGACGATCCTGCACCCGGCCATCGACGGCTGCCGCAAGGTGCTGAAAACCACCGAGGGCGAGCTGTTCATCTTCCCCGCCTCCGGCACCGGCGGTTGGGAGGCATCGCTGACCAACACCCTGAACCCCGGTGACACGATTCTTGCCGCGCGCAACGGCATGTTCTCCCACAAGTGGATCGACATGTGCCATCGCTTCGGCCTCAACGTTATTCAGGTCGATGTCCCCTGGGGCGAAGGCCTGCCCGTGCCGAAGTTCGAGGAAATCCTGCGCGCCGACCCCGATGGTCGCATCAAGGCCGTCCTCGCCACCCACAACGAAACCGCCACCGGCGTTGTGTCGGACGTCGCCGGACTGCGCCGCGCCATGGATGCCGCCGGACACGGCGCGCTGCTGATGGTCGATGGGGTGAGCTCGATCGGGTCGATGAATTTCGAATTTGACAACTGGGGCGTCGATGTTGCCGTGACCGGCAGCCAGAAGGGCTTCATGCTGCCCGCCGGACTCGCCATCACCTGTTTTTCACCCAAGGCCATCGCCGCCAGCAAAACCGCCACCCTGCCCCGGACGTTCTGGAGCATTGACGACATGCGCAACGGATATGCCGCCAACGCCTATCCCTACACGCCCTCGGTTGGCTTGCTGAACGGGTTGAAGCACACGACCGAAATGCTGCTGGCCGAAGGGCTCGACAATGTCTTTGCCCGTCACGCCCGCATCGCCGATGGTGTGCGCGCCGCCGTCCGCGCCTGGGGCATGACGCCCTGCGCCGTCTCGCCCGATCTCTATTCCAACACCGTGACCGCGATCTGCACACCCGAAGGTTTCAACGCCTCGACAATCGTTGAACGCGCCTCGCTTCAATACGGCATGGCATTCGGCACCGGCCTTGGCGATGTTGCGGGCAAGGTGTTCCGCATCGGCCACCTTGGCATGCTGACCGACGCCATGGCCCTGTCGGGCATCGCCACCGCAGAAATGGTTATGGTCGATCTGGGTCTGCCTGTTACGCTGGGCTCGGGTGTTGCCGCGGCGCAGGAAATCTACCGCAAGGGAGGCAAAATCCAGAAGGAGCAAGCCGCATGAAGGATCATCCATCCCATCTGCCCACCTACGACGATATGCTGGCCGCACACGAACGGATCAAACCCTACATCCATCGCACCCCGGTCCTGACCTCGTCCTACCTCAACGACCTCACCGGCGCCGAGCTGTTCTTCAAATGCGAAAACTTCCAGAAGGCCGGCGCCTTCAAGGTCCGTGGCGCATCAAATGCCGTCTTCGGCCTGTCGGATGAAATGGCGGCCCGGGGCGTGGCGACGCACAGTTCCGGCAACCATGCCCTTTCGCTGTCTTATGCGGCGGGCCGTCGTGGCATCCCCTGCCATGTCGTCATGCCCCGCACCGCCCCGCAGGCGAAAAAGGATGCCGTGCGCGGCTATGGCGGCATGATCACCGAATGCGAACCCTCGACCACCAGCCGAGAGGCCGTCTTTGCCAAGGTTCACGCCGCCACCGGTGCGGATTTCGTGCATCCCTACAACGACCCGCGTGTCATCGCGGGCCAAGGCACCTGTTCCAGGGAACTGATGGAACAGACAGGCGGCCTTGATGCCGTCATCGCCCCCATCGGCGGCGGCGGCATGATCTCGGGCACCTGCCTCACGCTCTCGACCCTCGCCCCCGATGTCAAAATCTACGCCGCCGAACCGGAACAGGCCGACGATGCGTATCGCAGCTTCAAGGCCGGACACATCATTGCCGATGACGCGCCCGAAACCGTGGCCGACGGGCTCAAGGTTCCGCTCAAGGAAAACACCTGGCATTTCGTCAGCCACCATGTGACCGACATCCTGACCGCATCCGAGGATGAGATCATCGAGGCGATGAAACTCACCTGGAAGCGCATGAAGATCGTGATCGAAGCCTCCTCGGCCGTGCCATTGGCGACGATCCTGAAGAACCCCGAAGTGTTCCGCGGCAAACGCGTCGGCGTGATCCTGACCGGCGGCAACGTCGATCTCGACACGCTGCCCTGGATCAAATGACGCCCGCAGGCTGTGCAGTCATTGCGCAGCAATCCATCAACGTTCTCAACGGGAGATGAGACCATGAAAGACACTGCAGATTTTACCGAATTTGAAGTCGGCTATGACATCCCGGCCCTGCCCGGCATGGACGAATCCGAAATCCAGACACCCTGCCTGATCCTTGATCTCGACGCGCTGGAATACAACATCGCCAAGATGGGCGATTACGCAAAATCCCACGGCATGCGCCACCGGGTGCACGGCAAGATGCACAAATCCGTCGATGTGGCCAAGCTTCAGGAACGGCTCGGCGGGTCCTGCGGCGTCTGCTGCCAGAAGGTCTCCGAGGCCGAAGTTTTCGTGCGCGGCGGCATCAAGGACGTGCTGGTCTCCAATCAGGTCACCCAACCGGCCAAGATCGACCGCCTTGCCCGCCTGCCGCTGCTTGGCGCGCGCACCATCTGCTGCGTCGATGACATGGCCAATATCCCGAACCTCTCCGCCGCCGCCGTCAAACACGGCACCCAGATCGAATGCCTTGTGGAAATCGACTGCGGCGCCGGGCGCTGCGGCGTAACCTCCACCCCGCAGGTCGTCGAACTGGCCCAGGCCATCGACGCCGCAGAGGGGCTCAGGTTTTCCGGGCTTCAGGCCTATCAGGGCGCGATGCAGCATCTGGACTCCTATGACGACCGCAAGGCCAAGACCGAGATCGCCATACTCATGGTCGCTGACGCCATCGACGCGCTCAAATCCCAGGGCCTGGAATGCGACATCGTCGGCGGTGGCGGCACCGGGTCCTATTACTTTGAATCCGCCTCGGGCGTGTTCAACGAACTCCAGTGCGGATCTTACGCCTTCATGGACGCCGATTATGGCCGCATCCATGACAAGGACGGCAAGCGCATTGACGAGGGCGAATGGAAAAACGCCCTGTTCATCCTGACCAGCGTGATGAGCCACGCCAAACCCGACAAGGCCATCGTCGATGCCGGCCTCAAGGCACAGTCGGTCGATTCCGGCCTGCCGACTGTCTTTGGTCGAACAGACGTCAAATATGTCAAATGCTCGGACGAACACGGCGTGGTTGCCGACCCGGACGGCGTGCTCAAGGTCAACGACACCCTGCGCCTTGTCCCCGGCCACTGCGACCCGACCTGCAACGTGCACGACTGGTACGTCGGTGTGCGCAACGGCAAGGTCGAAACCCTCTGGCCCGTCTCGGCCCGCGGCAAGGCCTACTGACGCGCCCGGCCCCCCGTCCAACACACCGGGGGGCCGATCGCGAAACCATACGCCAGCCATACGCGAACCATACGGTTTCCATACGCCTTCCATACGCCCTTTCCGGCCCTTCGCTGCCCCAGAGAAAGACCAAAAACATGCTGATCGTCCCCGAATCCAAGATCGCCGACCTGATGACCCCAGAGGCCGCATTTGACGCGGTCGAGGCAACCTTTGCCGCCATGGCGCGCAAGTCCGCCTATAATTTCCCGGTCATCCGCGAAGCCATCGGCCATGCCGACGCGCTTTATGGCTTCAAATCCGGGTTCGACCGCGAGAGCCTTGTTCTGGGTTTAAAATCAGGCGGTTACTGGCCCGGCAACGCCGAAAAAGGTCTGACAAATCACCAGTCGACGATCTTTCTGTTCGACGCTGACACCGGAAAATGCTCGGCCATTGTCGGGGGCAACCTGCTCACCGCCCTGCGCACCGCCGCCGCCTCAGCCGTATCGATCAAGCATCTGGCGCGCCAGGATTCGGAAGTCCTCGGTATGATCGGCGCCGGTCACCAGTCGGTCTTTCAGATGCAGGCCGCTGTAAAACAACGCAATTTCAAAAAGGTCATCGGCTGGAACTACCACCCGGAAATGCTGTCGCGCCTTGCCGATTGCGCCGCCGAACTGGGTCTGCCGTTCGAAGAAGTCAGTCTTGAAACCCTTGGCCGCGACGCCGATGTGATCATTTCGATCACCTCAAGCTTTGCCCCGACCCTGCTGGACGCCCATGTCACCCCCGGCACGCACATCGCCTGCATGGGCACAGATACCAAGGGAAAACAAGAGGTTGAGGCCACCCTTCTGAAACGCGCCACCGTCTTTACCGACGAAATTGCCCAAAGCATCAGCATCGGTGAGGCACAACATGCCGTGGCCGCAGGTCTCATCGCCCAATCCGACATCACCGAAATCGGCGCCGTGATCAACGGCACCCACCCGGGCCGCAGCAGCGCCGATGAAATCACCCTGTTCGACGGCACCGGCGTCGGCCTGCAAGACCTTGCAGTCGCCGCCAAAGTAGTGGAACTTGCGCAGCAGAAAGGCGTCGCCCTGGACGTCGATTTCTGAAGCAAAGGCAATGACATGCGGGTGGCACTGAACGGTTTCGGCAGGATCGGTCGCACGATCCTGCGCCAACTCCTGGCGTCGCATCCCGATATCGAGATCGCCCTGATCAACGACATCGCCCCGCTTGAAACCTGCGCCTATCTGTTCCGCTATGACTCGGTCTTCGGACCCTATCCCGGTACGATCCTCGCGGGTGACGGCGCGCTGGCCGTTGACGACCTGTTCATCCCCTTCACCCAGAAAAGGGATCTGTCAGAGCTCGATCTGTCGGGCATCGACGTCCTGATGGAGTGTACCGGCACCATCAACACCCGCGCCCATGCGCAGCGCGGATTGACGGCGGGCGCGAAAAACGTCCTGATTTCCGGCCCCTGTGACGAGGCCGAACAAACCATCGTGCTGGGCGCGAACGAAGATCAGCTTGGCGATGCCCGCATCGTCTCGAACGCGTCCTGCACCACCAATGCGCTCGCCCCGCTGCTGCGCGTCCTGCACGACACCTGTGGCATCCAGCAGGGACACATGACCACGATCCACTGCTACACCGGCAGCCAGCCCATGGTCGACGCCCCGCGCGGCGATTTTGCCCGCAGCCGGGCCGGTGCCGTGTCCATGGTGCCCACCACCACCAGCGCCACCCGCCTCATTGATCGCGTCCTGCCCGAAATCGCCGGTCGCGTGACCGGTGCTGCCGTGCGTGTTCCGGTGATCAGCGTTTCGGCCGTCGACCTTGTCGTAACCCTGAAAACCATTCCTGATCAGTCACTTACAGACCACCTTGAAGGTATAACGCAAGCCTCTGACGTCCTTGGCATCACCAAGGATGCCACGGTTTCAACCGATCTGCGCGCCCGGCCTGAATCGCTGGTCATCGCCCTGCCCGAGGTCATCCAGAATGGCCATCAGGTGCGGATCTTTGGCTGGTACGACAACGAATGGGGCTTTTCCGCGCGCATGATCGACATGGCGCGGCTGATGGCGGCGCGCTAACCCGCCAACAGCCTTGGCAACCACAGCACAAACCCCGGGAACGCCAACAACACCACGACCCGCACGATCTCGGCCCCGAAAAACGGCATGACACCCTTGAAGGTCTCGATCATCGGCGTGTCCTTGGCCAGTGCCGAAATGACAAAGACGTTCATCCCCACCGGCGGCGTGATCAGCCCCAGTTCGACAACGATCAAAGCCAGAATACCGAACCAGACCTTCAGGTCTTCGGTGCTCATCCCGAACCCGGCACCCTCCGCCCCCTGATATATCCCGCCATTCAGGTCGATCAGAACCGGCCAGAAAAACGGGATCACCAGCAGGATCATCGACAGGCTGTCCATCAGACATCCCAGCAAAATCAAGGCAATAAGCAGCAGAACCATCACCGTCATCGGCGCATAGCCTGACTGGATGATCCATTCCGCCGTCGCCTGCGGCAGCCCGGCACGGGACATGAATATCTTCATCAGTTCAGCACCCAGCAGGATCAGATAGATCATGCCTGTGGTGCCGGCGGTTTCCTTGATGCTGTCGATCAGTTCGGGCAGTTTGATCCGCCCGCGCAGCGCCCCATATAGCCAGACCAGCGCAACCCCGATCGAAGCGGCGGGCGTCGGATTGTAAAAGCCCCCGTAGATGCCGCCCAGCACGATGCCGAATATCAGCACCACCGGGATCACGCCCAGCGTCGCCTCGCGGAATTCGCGGGCGTCAATGCCATCGCCACGCGGCCCGGCTTCAGGCCGGATCCAGACGTAGATCGCGATTGTCAGGATAAAAAGCAGCACCGCCAGCAGACCCGGCAGCAGGGCCGCCGCAAACATCGTGACGATATTCGCCTCGACGATGATCGCATAGATGATCAGCACGACCGAAGGCGGGATCAGAATGCCCAGCACCCCGCCCGCTGCCAGTGTACCGGTCGCAAGCGCCCCGGAATAGCCGTAGCGTTTGAGTTCAGGCAAGGCGACGCGCCCCATGGTCGATGCGGTGGCAAGCGACGATCCGCAGACCGCCCCGAACCCGGCGCAGGCCGCAATCGCCGCCATCGCCGTGCCGCCCCGCATCTGGCCCATCCAGGCATTGGCGCAGCGAAACAGCGCCGTGCTCAGCCCCGCCTTGGACGCAAGTGCCCCCATCAGGATGAACATCGGCACGACCGACAGATCGTAGATTGAAAACTGCCCATAGGCGAGCGTTTTCAACTGGTTGAACAGCAACGCAGGCCCGTTCAGAAACGCCACGCCGACGCCGCCGACTAGGATCATCGCATAGCCGATGGGGATGCGGACGGCGATCAGCGCGACCAGTATGATCAGCGCCGAAAAGCCCAGTGTGATCGGGTCCATCAGGCTTTGCCTCGCAATATGTCCGTGTGATCGCGCAACGACACAACTGCGGCCAGCGCCAGCAATGCCAATGAGATCAGGATTGGAATGAACGCCAGCCAGACAGGAAGCTGCAGGATCGTGGTGGTATAGCCATAGTCGCGCTGATCCCCCATCCCGGCATACATCCGCCACAGCAGCAGCAGCGCAAAGCCAAGCGCAATCAGCGCGCCCAGCAGCTTGAGAAAGGCCACCATGCGCGGCCCCGCACCCGAGGTGAAGATATCCGCCGTCACATTGGCATCCGTCACCTGCGTGTAGGGCAGAAAGGCAAAGACCGCGACCGCGACACCGATCTCGGTCAGTTCAAAGTCACCCGGCACGGCATTGCCCACAATCGCCCCCAGGATCGAGGCAACGTTCATCAACACCACCGACAGCAACAGCGCACCGCCCAGCAGCGCCCACAGGGTGATCAGCCAGACAGCCGCACCGGTCCAACCGGTGCGGCTCTTGTTTGCAATATCAGTCACTTACTTGCTGCTCGCGTTGTCCGCGACCAACTTGCGCGCCTTTTCGACCAGCGCGGCACCGTCGATCCCGCTACCCGAAACGTCCGCAACCCAGTGGTCGACAACCGGCGCCATCGCATCACGGAAGGCCTGGGTTTCCTCTTCGGTCAGGATGATGTGAGTGTTACCCGCATCCGTCGCCAGCTTGATCCCGAAATCATCGGTCCCCCGCCAGACCTCGCCCACATGGCCCCACCAATCACGCCCCGAGGCATCCTTGAACGCCTTCTTGATATCATCCGGCAGCCCGGCCCAGCGATCCCCGTTCATCGAAACCTGAAAGGTCGTGGTGCCCAGACGTTCTTCGTCGAAAAGTTCGATCTGGTACTGGGTCTGATCCTGAATCGCGAGCGGCGGAATGATCTCGAACGGGATAAGTGCCCCGTCCACCACCTTTTTCTGCAGGGCGGGCGGCAGTTCCGGCACCGGCATACCGATGGGCGACGCGCCCAGCGCCTCGATCACCCAGGCCCCTGTGCGGGTCGGAATGCGCAGCTTGGTCCCGGCCAGATCGGCTGGCGTGCGAACTTCCTTGTCGACCATCTGGATCGCCTGACCCGCGTGGACATGCAGGAACATCACCTCAAGGCCCTTGTAGTCGTCCTTGAGGTCACTTTCGAACATGTCGAACAGCGCCAGGTTCGCGGCCTTCGGGTCGTTCTTGAACACCGTCGGCAATTCCATCACCTCGGTGCGCGGGAACAGGCCGGGCGTATAGCCGTTCACTGTCCAGATCAGGTCCACAACTCCGTCGCGTGCCTGCTGTACCAGCTCGGGCGGCCGCCCGCCCAGCGTCATGGCCGGAAAGATCTCGATCTTGACCTGCCCGCCGGAATTCTCTTCGACCTGCCGGGCCCATGGCTCCAGCATTTCGGTCTGCGCCGGGGCGCGTGCGCCCAGCAGATGGTGCAGGCGGAATGTGTATTCCTGTGCAGCGGCAGCACCCGCCAGTGACAGCCCCAGCGCCGTACCGGCCAGGCCCGTGAACAATGTCCGTCTTTTCATGGTCGTCCTCCCTTGGAAAATGCCCGTCTCTGCGGGCACTATTGTATTTGTCTTCAGGCCCTTCCAGACCTCTCGCCCACCGCCCGGCTCCCCCCGGCGACACGTTTCGCACTTAACTCAAAGATCATTCTCCTGCACCGTCGTCCCGGCCACAAGTGATATCCCGGGGATGCGCCGCGCGTGTCGCGCCCCCTCACCCAGAAAGAAATCCAGATTACGCAGGGCAAGCCGGGCATGTTCCACCGCCAGCGCCGCCGCCCGCGCGCCTTCGCGCCTGCGGATCGCGTCCAGAATAGACCGGTGATGATCCTGTGCCACGACCAGCGAACGCAGCGTATGTGGGAACAGCGCCTGTCCTTGCAGAAAGGCGCTTGGCCCCGCCATCGGCATTGCCCCGACGCGCTCCAGTTCCTTTTGCACCACGCCACTGCCGCTCAGACCGGCAACGCACTGATGGAACTGTTCGTTCAGCTCCATGTAGCGTTCAAAATCCGTCTCCTGCTCCGACACACCCAGCGCCGCATCGATCCGCCCCAGGATGCCCTCGCAGGCCACGATCCCGGCCTCTGGCGCACCGCGTTCGGCGGCAAGACGGCAGGCCAGCCCCTCGATCGTGCCGCGCAGTTCGATCCCGTCCACCACATCAGCGCGCGTCAGGCTGCGCACCATGCATCCCCCTGTCGGCATGCGTTCCAGCAGGCCCTGTTCGACCAGTTCGGACATGGCCTCGCGCACCGGCGTACGTGAAACCCCCAGTTCCCGGGCCAAGGCGACTTCGGACACCCGGTCGCCCATGGCCAGACCTCCGGTCAGAATCCGCTCTCGCAGCCCCATCAGGGCGCGTTGAAAGCTGATCTTCTTCTCGGCTTCGGCCAAAGCTGACGACTCCTGCAGGGGCTCGGTATGGATATTTGTATACATAACGCCGCCGCTGTCACATGAAATTTCCCCTGACAGCCAAATTGCGACGGCCGCCTCATCACCACGGTGATTTTTGTCGACAATTTTTCAAAGCCGACCTACCCTTCCGCAGACCAGATTCACAGGGATATCCGCCGTGACCGACAATTCTCTTGCCCCGCTCGACACTGAAATCACGATCCGGCAACTGGACGAAGACCCCTATCCCATCTACCGCCGCCTGCGCGCCGAGGCACCGGTTTTGCGGGTCCAATCTGTTGGCCGCACCCTGCTGACCCGGGCCGAGGACACAAAATACGTCAAGGACAACCCCGAACTGTTCAGCTCGGACGATCCCAACACCCCGATGAAGCGCGCCTTTCTGGCCCACACCCTGATGCGCAAGGATGGTGCCGCGCACAAACGCGAACGCGACGCGATGGCGCCCGCCTTCAACCCCAAAGTCATCCAGAACGAATGGATGCCGAAATACCGCGAGATTGCAGAGGCCTATCTTGATCGCCTGCCCCGCAACGAACCTGTAGACCTGTTCAGCCTGCTCGCCGCGCCCTACGCGGCCCGTGGTCTTGCCGTGTTGCTTGGCACCGAAGAGGCGACGGACGAAGAGATGATCCGCTGGTCGCAGGTGCTGATCGACGGCGCGGGCAATTTCGGCTGGCGCCCGGAACCGTTTGAGAAGACCGACAAGGCCAACGCCGAGATGGACGCCCTGTTCGACAGGCTCGGCGAGCGACACAAAGCCGAGCCGAACAGTTCCGCCCTCTCGGTGATGATCAACGCCGACGATCCGATCCCCAAAACCCAGATCTATGCCAACATCAAGATCGCCATCGGCGGCGGCATCAACGAACCCCGCGATGCGCTTTGTACCATCCTATACGGGCTGCTCACCAACCCCGACCAGCTTGCCGAGGTCCGCAAGAACGACGATTGGACCAAGGCGTTCGAAGAGGGCGTTCGCTGGATCGCCCCGATACAGGCCTCTTCGCGACTGGTGACCGAAGATACCGAAATCCGCGGGTGCAGGATCCCCAAGGGCGACACGGTCATGACCATTCAGGCCTCAGCCAACCGGGATGAATCGCTGTACGAAAACGGCGAGGATTTCATCGTCTATCGTGACAAGAACCCCCATCAGGCCTTTGGCAACGGGCCGCATTTCTGTCAGGGCACCCATGTCGCCCGCCGCGCCGTCGGTGTGGTCATGCTGCCCCTGCTGTTCGAACGCTTCCCGAACATGCGGCTGGTCGACCCGCAAAAGGTGCTTTGGCGTGGCTTTGGCTTTCGCGGCCCGACCTCGATGCCGGTTATCCTGAACTGATCCGCAGGATTTCTCTCGAAGACGCCCGACTTTGCGGATAAGGCAGGCGTCATGAACACTGACGCCTCATTCGAGATTTTCCTCGTCGCCCCCCCGGGCCTCGAATCCCTGCTCTGCGCCGAGGCGCTGGAAAAGGGTTTCACCGGTGCGACCGTCACCCCCGGCGGCGTCACGCTGACAGGCGGTTGGCCCGACGTCTGGCGCGCCAACCTGACCCTGCGCGGGGCGTCCCGCGTGCTTGCCCGTATCGGGTCCATCCGGGTCATGCATCTGGCGCAGCTGGACAAGCGTGCCCGCAAATTCCCCTGGGCTGACACCCTGCGCCCGGACGTGCCCATCCGCGTCGATGTCACCTGCAAGGCCTCGCGTATCTATCACGCCGGCGCTGCGACCCAGCGGATCGAAACCGCGCTGAAGGAAAGCCTTGGCGCCACCATCGCCGCCGATGCCCCTCTGCGCCTGATGGCCCGGATCGAGGATGACCTCTGCACCTTCTCTCTCGATACTTCGGGCGAGCCTTTGCACAAACGCGGCCACAAAGAGGCCGTGGGCAAGGCGCCTATGCGCGAAACGCTGGCCTCACTGTTCCTGCGCCAATGCGGCTATACCGGGGATGAACCACTGGTCGATCCCATGTGCGGATCAGGCACCTTCGTGATCGAGGCGGCCGAGATCGCCAAGGGGCTAAATCCGGGCCGCTCGCGCAGTTTTGCCTTTGACCAATTCGCCAGTTTCGATGCCGACCTCTGGCAGCAGATGCGTCGCGCCGCCCCGCCTGTCACCACGACCTGCCACTACTACGGTAGCGACCGCGACACTGGCGCAATCCGGATGAGCACCGCCAATGCCGAACGTGCCGGTGTAGGCGATATCACAACCTTCCGCCATGCTGCGGTCAGTGACCTGATCCGCCCCGAAGGTCCCCCGGGTCTTGTCATGGTGAACCCGCCCTACGGCACCCGCATTGGCGAAAAAAAGCTGCTGTTTGCGGTCTATGGCGCCTTGGGCAAGACGCTTCTGGAGCGGTTTTCGGGCTGGCGGGTCGGCATGGTCACAACGGATCTGGGCCTCGCCAAGGCCTCGGCCCTGCCCTTTGCCCCCCCCATGGCCCCGGTATCCCACGGCGGTCTGCGGATCCATCTGCTTCAGACTGGCGCGCTGCGCTGACAACGAAATTTTGCGGGAAGTGATCCCTTTTCCCGGATTCAGCCCCGCGCCCCCCTGATTTCAACGAATACAATTCAAGTTTTGGGAAAATCCCTTCGCCATTAAAGGGATTCGTCACTCTTTGGGGCAACCATGCCTCATAGTCACGAATCGAGGATTGAACGAAAATGTCACTCAGAACACTTACGATCAGTACGGCTGCGGCACTGACGCTGGCGGGCGCAAGCTTTGCGGCTCAGGGCGTTACCAGCGACGGCGTAAAATTCGCGCAGGTCGCGGCTATGGAAGGACCTGCCGGCGCGCTTGGCCTGGGAATGCAGCAGGGAATCCGCGCCGCCTTTGAAGAGGCGAACCGCGCCGGGGGCGTAAATGGCCGCATGCTGACACTTGATAGCGTGGATGATGGTTACGAACCTGACCGCTCGGTCACCGAAGTGCAGACCATCATTGCCGGAGATGGGCATCTGGGCCTGATCGGCGCGGTTGGTACACCGACATCTGCCGCGACCCAACCAATCGCCACGGCTGGCAATATGCCCTTTATCGGCCCCTTCACTGGCGCCGGATTCCTGCGCGACGGGAACCTGAAGAACATTCTGAACGTACGCGCCACCTATGCCGCTGAAACCGAAGAGTGGATCAAACATCTGGTCGACAACGAAGGCTTCACAAAGGTCGCAATCCTCTATCAAGACGACGGCTTTGGCCGGGTCGGCCTCGACGGGGTGACCGAGGCATTGGCGCGCCGTGGCATGACACTTGCCGCGACAGGCACCTACACACGCAACACAGTCGCGGTAAAATCTGCCCTGCTCGAAATCCGCAAGGCCGAGCCTGAGGCAGTCGTCATGGTTGGCGCTTACAAGCCTATCGCCGAATTCATCAAGCTTTCGCGCAAGCTCAAGTTCAACCCGGAATTCGTCAACATCTCCTTTGTCGGTTCCAAAGCGCTTGCCCAGGAATTGGGTCCGGATGGTGAAGGCGTGATTATCTCGCAGGTTGTGCCCTTCCCGTGGGATGCATCGGTTCCAGTGGTTGCCGCTTATCAGGCCGCCCTCAGCGCCGTTGATCCCGCCGCAGAGCCGGGCTTTGTCTCGCTCGAAGGTTACCTTGTGGGTCGCCTCGCGATTGAGGCATTGACCCGTACCGGAGCAAATGTCTCGCGCGAACAGTTTCTCACCGCGATGGCCGATCTCGGAACGGTCGATTTCGGCGGCGCCGAAATGAGCTTTGGTCCCGGTGACAATCAGGGCATGGACAGCGTGTTTCTGACACGCATCAAAGCGGATGGCACGTTCGAGCCCCTCTGATCCAACCCATCTCCGTCGATCCGCAAAAGTGGGTCGACGGCGTACCATGCAATGTAATTCGTGAAAGCCAGCGTGATGAAATCAGTTCTTGGCAGTATTGCCCTTAAAATCACAGTCGTTCTACTCGCAATGGGCGGGCTGATCGGTTTTTCGATTTACGTTTCGAATTCTGTCTTTCAACAGACAGTCAGCAACCTTAATATCATGGCGAACCAGCGCATAAGCGAATTGACACGCGGCGCGGAATTTGTGCGCGACGCAGATCAATTAAAATCAGAACTGGTGGACGTCCTGCTTGCCTCCGATCAGGACCGGCTCAGAGAGACAATCTCTACAGTCAAACTGCATACACTGGATATGCAGAAGGCCACTACCGGATTTAATAACGACCTAGCTGCGATCCTGATGCAACAGATCGGCGAGATGGAGCAAAACTTCACAGGCCTAGCGGAGGCGCGCGCTGCAAATTTTTCAAACGCGGATATTCAAAGCGAACAGATCCTTGCCATGCGAGAAACTGCCACCAAGGCAGATATTCACCTCTCAGAAGCGAGGGACAATGCTTTTTTCGATCTCATTTTGGGAGGTGAAGAAACTGTAGCTTCTGTCGACACCACGCTGAGCTATCTGGTGAACGATGTGGTTTCTGCTTTGCAAAATCGCTACCGTATCAGCGCGAATGTAAACCTGCTTTCCGGTGTTTCTCTTGCCCTGACACAAACAGCCGACGGTGCGCTCATAACAATCCTGAAGGATATGGCGCAGGCCGCTTTCGACGACCTCAAAGCCACTGTAAGCGAAGCAAAATCCGCATCTTTTGGTGATTTGGATACGGCGTCTATCGAAGAAAGCTATAAAATATTCGAAAAAGTTCTCAACAGTTCCGCCTTTGTAATCAAGGGCCAGCGCGACAATATCCTTGCGACGCAGCGCGAACTTGGGTCAATCATTTCGACCGAAGTAGACGATTTGATTTTCACGCTAGCGATTGAAAGCAGCACGGCCACAGAAGATAACGCATCTGCCATACAAGGCCTAATTGATGGTCCCGTGGCGCACATCAAAGAACTGTCGCAACTTGACAGCGCGATTTGGAGCTATATCAACACAGCCCTTGAACTCACTGCAGAAGAAAACCCCGAACTTGCAAAAATTCTTTTTTCCGATTTTGCACAGAAGGCAACCAGGTTGACGGAAATGGCCTCTGGTGCTCCGGAAAATCTGGCGGCAGAAATCACAGCGCTTCTTGCATTTGCCGACCCTGAAACGGGCCTTTATAATTCAAGAATGAAAATTAACAATGCAATGGCTGCGGCGGAAATTGCGCGAAAGAAAACGGCTACTAGTGTTCGCCTTGTTGGGGAAAGCGCCAATGAATCCGGCCGACAGACCAGAGAGCGCATTAAGACGGACAGCCTTGCCGTACTAAATGAGGCCGAAGCCGCGAAGGTACTATTGCAAAATATCGGCTGGATATCCCTGGCCGTGTTCATCGGTGCGATGATGATCACCTATCTGTCAGTCGTTCGCCCTTTGCAGCGGCTGACACGTACAACAGAAACTCTCGCCTCGGGGGCATTGGACCAGGAAGTCCCGTTTGAGAATAATGGCGGCGAAATCGGTCGGATGGCACGCGCCTTGCTGGTGTTTCGCGATGGTTTGGTCGAAAAACAGCAGATGCAGGCGTTAGAGGAGACGGAACGCAATCACCGTCAGCAGGAACAGGAAATGATCGTGTCCTCGCTTGCCGAAGGTATGAACCGGCTGGCCGAAGGTGACCTGTCGGTTCAGATCACACAGGTTTTTCCGGGCGATTACGAACGTCTTCGCAAAGATTTCAATCAGGCGACGACCACCCTGCATTCAGCTGTCGAGCGGATCGCCACCAGCGCCGCCTCGGTAAACGACTCGAGTTCGGAAATCTCCATGGCTTCGGACGATCTTGCGCGCCGTACTGAACATGCTGCCGCAACCCTGGCCGAGACGGCCGCGGCTCTCGCCGAAATGACCACTTCGGTGCACAGTTCAGCCGAGCGCGCCGAAAGCGCCCTTCAGGTCGTAGAAGTGGCGAGCACCAGCGCGCAGGAAGGCAAGAATATTGTCCAGGCAACCGTCGCTGCGATGCGCCTGATCGAAGATTCGGCGATCAAGATCAGCAAGATTATCGGCGTGATTGACGATATCGCCTTCCAGACCAACCTTCTCGCCCTGAACGCAGGGGTCGAGGCCGCTCGTGCCGGCGAAGCAGGACGCGGTTTTGCGGTGGTTGCATCCGAGGTCCGTGGGCTTGCGCAGAGATCTTCGAATGCTGCAAAGGAGATCAACAGCTTGATTTCCGAAAGTACAGTTCAGGTCGATCAAGGCGTTTCCCTTGTTGGCAAGACGGAACTGGCGCTGGATCGGATTTCTGGCGCGGTGATCGAAGCGTCACAGCAGGCATCAGAAATCGCGGATTCAGCAAAGCATCAGGCAGTCGGAATTTCCGAGGTCAATACCGCCGTGAACGAGTTGGACCAGGTGACCCAGCAGAATGCCGCAATGTTCGAACAAACAAGCGCAGCGAGCATGACGCTGAATTCCGAAGCAAGTAATCTGGCCGACGCAATTTCGGGCTTCAAACTGACAGGGACGGAAAAACCTTCCCACCGTGCTCCCACGTCCTCTGGCAGCCCCTCCGAACATTGGAGCCCTGAGGAAGAGGAATATATGGCACGCTCCGCGTGACAAGCGGGCGCGTGCCGATACGTCGGGGCGGGACGGAATCGAAAAGTGGTACGGCATGAAAGAGTGGCATCCGGGTTCATCGCCGGGCAGTTGAAAGTCCAGCGGCCCGGCGCTTCATCACACAACAAAGCATTGCATCGCCGGATATTGACGTCCAATACCATAATCGCGTTGTACCTACAGGCCAGATCGGGGTAGGAAGCGACCAGTTTTGGCAACAGGCGACATGCTGTTATGAAGATGCGAGACACCTTTATCAAACCTATGCACCCCGAAGGGCGACGGTTTGTGGCTATATTCGCAGGGATCAGTCTGGTTCTGTTTCTGATCTGGGACCCACTGGGATGGATCGGCGTTGGATTGACCGTCTGGTGCTATTATTTCTTCCGGGACCCACAGCGCACGACGCCGACACGCGCCGGACTGATCATTAGCCCTGCAGACGGCATCGTTTCACTTATCGAACCGGCCGTACCTCCCGCAGAGCTAGGCATGCCCGATGCGCCGCTGACCCGGGTGAGCGTTTTCATGAACGTGTTCAACTGCCACGTGAACCGTGCGCCAATTGCCGGACGTATCAGCGCAATCGCCTACCGGCCCGGGAAATTCCTGAATGCCTCGCTCGACAAGGCCAGCGTAGACAATGAGCGTAACAGCCTCTGTATCAATATCGCTGACGGCCGCCAGATTGCCGTGGTGCAGATCGCGGGCCTGGTTGCTCGGCGGATCGTCTGCTTTGTCACGCCCGGCACGGAGATCGCGACCGGTGGCCGTTTTGGCCTGATCCGCTTCGGATCGCGAGTAGATGTCTACCTGCCGGACGGCGTGACCCCGATGGTCAGCATCGGCCAGACCATGGTTGCTGGCGAAACTGTGCTTGCCGATCTCTCGTCGGACGAGCCGCCCCGCGACGGTCGTACGGGCTAAGCCATGAGGGAAGATTTCCCCGGCCAGAAGGGTGATCTGCAATTGGTGCAGCTTCTGCCCAACCTGATGACCATCGCCGCGATCTGCGCCGGGCTGACAGCCATCCGGTTTGGATTTCAGGCAGATTTCGACCGGGCGGTGCGGCTGATCCTGCTGGCCGCAGTGTTGGACGGGATGGACGGTCGGCTGGCCCGGCTTCTCAAAAGTGAGTCCAAGATCGGTGCCGAGCTTGATTCACTGGCAGATTTCCTGAACTTTGGTGTAGCGCCCGCTCTGATCCTGCATGTTTGGGCCTTGCAGGACTGGCGCGGTGCCGGCTGGATGGCAGTTCTGATCTATACCATCTGCTGCGTGCTGCGCCTTGCCCGGTTCAACGTGACCAGCAAGGACGGTGACGAAGCCGCGAACAAAGGCTATTTCGTTGGTGTGCCGTCGCCCGCCGGTGCCTTTCTGGTGATGCTGCCGATGTTCGTTTCTTTCCTGTTTCCCGAAATGCCCCGCCTGCCGGTCGAGATCATGGCAGGTTATGTAGTTGCCGTCGGATTGCTGATGATCAGCAATATTCCAACCTATTCTTTCAAGAAAATCGCCATTTCGCGGAGCAATGCGAAATTCGTCATTCTGGGCTTCGTTCTTCTGATCGCGGCCTTGCTGACGTATCTCTGGGCGACGCTGGCCTTGCTGAGCATTGGCTATGCGGCCACGGTTCTTTGGGCGCTGCTTCCCGGCATGGCCGCCAAGCGCGGGTAAGGACACGGAATGGACATCGACGCAGTCAAATCCTCTTATGCCCGCTGGGCACCCTTCTATGACCGCACATTTGGCGCGATCACGCAGGTCGGGCGCCGCGCAACTGTTGGGTACATCAACAGCCAGCCAGTCGAGAGCGTGCTTGAGGTTGGGGTCGGTACCGGGCTCGCATTGCAGTTTTACCGCAGAGACATCAAGCTTACCGGTATCGACTTCAGCACCGACATGCTGAAAAAGGCGCGTGTCCGTGTCAGTCAGGAAGGTCTGACTCATGTGCAGCAACTGCTGCAGATGGACGCCCGGTCGCTGGACTTTCCCGACAATCACTTCGATGTGGTCACGGCAATGCATATTGTATCCGTCGTGCCCGAGCCCGAGAGGGTGGTGGCCGAAATGGCGCGGGTGTGCAAACCCGGCGGCAAGATCGTGATCACCAACCATTTTGCCAGCGACAAGGGCATCCTCGGTATCGTCGAAAAGCTGAGCGCGCCATTTTCGGAGCTTCTGGGCTGGCACTCCGACTTCTGCATCTCGACGGTGCTGGGAAATCCGGCGTTGAAGGTGTTGGAGCGGAAGTCGCTGCCCCCAATGGGTGTGATGACGTTTCTGGTGCTGGAGAAAACGGCGCCTATCGTATCCTGAGCCGACCATTGTGCGAAGCTGGCCACGCCCCCCTAGCCTATCGAAACTAAATAGAAGAAGCCCGCGACCTTCTCCTTTTGCGTTCCAATAGGCTCAGCCTTCGCACCCGAATATCCCCGAAAATGCGATCTAAGCTGCCCACGCCAGGCTCTACGGGCCGTTGAATGGCAGCCGCGACCTGAAGATCTCGCCAGCGATATCTCGGGTGGAGCGACGGATTTGAGATAGAAAGCCGCAGGCTCGAAGCGGAGGCGAGAGAAAGCTCACCTGCATGTTCATGCAGAACAGTACACCAAACGGGACCGTAGCCTAGGTCCAGGATGATCGGCATAATCTATAGCGGCAGCATCGTGCCGAGCGCGCCGCCTGCACAAACCACGCCAAAGGCAAGACGCTGGTTGTACCACAGCCGCAACATCGCGGTAGTACGATGAGGCCAAGCAGTATGATCTCTACGCCGATGATGCCGGACATGGCGGCCAGCACCACCGCGACGATGTTCGTCTGGAGTGCCACGCCACCGCGCAGGAGGCCACCAGCCAGCCTCATTGCGTCAAACAGGTCCCTGAGATTCCCGCCCAGTCCAGGATCGCTGCCATCAGCACGGCCATCGGGCCGAACATCCAACAGTAAAGATCAGTGTGACAAAAGCCAGCGAGATGCCGGTGGCCATCAATACCAGAGGCATGGCGAAAAAAAGAAACGTGCAGCCTAGCAAGCTTCATTCTTGTAGCGACCCTAGAAGAGGGGCTTATCGGTCCCGTGGCCCCCATAATCACGGCGGCACTAGCATCCTTGGTTTCCTTCTACGCCACAATGGATTCCACCAGCAGCAGGTAGATCACTATCTCGTCGGTGGACTTAACCTTGACGCGTTACGCCCATTCCTTCTACAGCAGGAAATTGGGCCGTCCCGCCGGACCCGCCCATCGGAACTCCAGAGTAATGCCCTACGCATATACCCTGGCCGCGACCGTAGCGGCCAGGGTTAAGGGAATGGCGAAATGTCCCTTTTCATCCCATGATGACGGTCGATGTCTTCTATTCCGTGCCCGAAAAGGCGTTTGCAAAGTCACAGGCCTGGCCAACGACAACGTCGCGCGGCAACGCCACGTCTATGGCCAGAACACCCGGGCCACTCGGCGCTTCGAGATCGGCGAACTGGCTTTCCAGCAGGCTGATCGGCATGAAATGATCGCTCCGCGCCGCCATGCGTTCTGTCAGCAATGTCTTGCTGCCATGAAGAAATATGATTCCCATATCCCGCAGCGTGGCACGCAGGCGTGTTCGATATACCTGCTTGAGTGCAGAACATGCGGTGACCGCCCCGCCCGGTTGCGCAGCTGCAGCCTCTGCTATTCTGTCCAGCCAGCCCCAGCGATGTTCATCCGTCAGCGGAAGGCCCGACGCCATGCGCGCGACCGCCTCGGTCGAATGAAAGGCATCCGCTTCTACGAAGGCAGCGCCGAGCCTTTCGGAAAGCGCCTTTGCAACGGTGGATTTCCCCGTTCCACAGACCCCCATAACCAGCAGATGTCGCACTGTTTCCTCCCGATCATTGCCTTGCTCCACTTGATGATAGCGCTATCACAGCTTGGCCGCGCTGTCATGCGTCAAGGATAGCTTTTACAGACATCACCACCGCAAACCAGCTTTGGGCTAGAGTGACCGACGCCGCGCCCCTTCGCGCCGACGCTGGCGTCACGGCGCAGCAACGTTATCGCGTGATCATTACCACGGGATTGCCTTTCTCGATACGCGGATAGCACCCCGATCGCAGCGGCGGTTTCAGGGCTATCGATCAGCGGCGGTCACCGCAGGTGTGTTCAGCGAAAATCGGGCACTGACGATCATGGATCTGTCCAACCTAACCCTCGGCGCACGACTTTGCACCGAAGTGATGGCGCGTGCACCGGAAACCGATGCCATCCTGTGCAACAATGATAGCCTGTGGTCTTCTGACGAAACGCGTCGTCTGGGCCTGTCGATCCCGGACCGTTTGCGGCATGGCGGTTTCAACGATCTTGAGATGATGACCTGTGCCGAACCATGGACAACCAGTATGCGAACCTACCGTTATCGTATGGGGCATCAGGGATGCCGGAATGCTGCTGGCCCGGTTGAACAGCAAGGCGCCTGCCGAGTTGATGGTGCGACGCAGCACCAGTCGGCAAATCTGGCACTCAGGTAGCGCGCTTCACCTGCGCAATCCATTGATCTGCATAACGTTTCAACCCTTCCGGCGCATTGCATACGATGGGTATCCCGGGCTGGACCATGTGTTGCCTTGCGAACAGAAGTGCCGCGCCGCTGCTGGTTCCTGTGGCAGATTGCATGGCCTCGACCCCGTCCGGGCGCAGGGCCGCGAGCATCTGCAAATACCAGCGGTTTCGGGCGAAAGGCCCTTCGACAATCACCGGGCCCCGCGCGCCGGTCAGCTCCAGACAGGTTTGTGTCATCAGCGCGAGGTAATATCCAAGCGCCACCATCTTCTGCCCCTCATTCTCGGGTGCCACGGTCCAGCCGCCGACGACGCCCCGGAATGGGCCGGACCCCTGTTCGATCCCGGGCAGCAGCATGACCCGGCGATCGAGTACCTGCTGCATGTCGATATCGCTGGCACTGGTGTCCGACCCATCCCGGATCAGTTCATACTCCCGCCCGCCCATGAACCGGGCGGAAGGGACTGGCATGCCGGTGCCGCTCACATTGACCAGCGTGTCCCGCGATGGATCGAGCGTCACAGGTGCCCCACCCACCGACATGGCGATGACCCAGGTGCCGGTCGATACAACCGAAAAAGGTGCCGCGCGGCCCAGTACATGCGGATAGAGCGAAGCGTTGCTGTCATGGATCCCGCAGGCGGCAGGTGTGCCCGGGTTCAACCCCGTCAGGGTCACGATCTCCTGTGTCACCGGTCCCAGCACATCAGAGGCGGGTCGTGGGGGCGCCACCCGCCCGCTCAGGTTCAGCGCTGCCACCAGCGCCGATTGCTGACCGCTGTATGGCTCCCACAGGTCGGTGTGGCAGCCAAGCGAAGTCACATCGCTGGCCAGAACTCCGGTCAGCTTGAAGCCCCAATATTGCGGATAGGTCACCACATGGGCCAGTCGCGCATCCAAGCCCGGATCCTTGTGCAGCATCCAGTGCAGTTGAGCCCCCAGATTCAGCCCACCACCAAGCCGCGGCGAGCCGGTCAGGGCAAAGTCCGGACGCAATGCGTCGTATTCTGCGGCAAGCGTATCCGGACCGTCGTGCTCATAGTCCAGCATCGGCGCAGCCAGCCCACCCCCGGCATCCAGCAGAACCGCCGCCGCGCCGTGCGTTGTAACTGAAATGGCGTCGATGCCGTGAAGGGCATGAAAATCGCGCAGGGCCTCAATGAAAAAGGCCCAGTGCCCCTCCAGATCGAAATGCGGCCAAGGCGGCCCGGGCAGGACACCGTTCGGACGGGTGACGACAGCAATCTCGTTCAACGTAGCCGCGTCGACCAAGGCCAGCTTGGCGTTGGTCTTGCCGACGTCGATCACTGCGATATGGCGGGGGGCGGTCATGGCAGGTGAAACACCGTCTCCAGTTCGACGACTTTCGGGGAATTGTCCGGATTGACCTCCATCAGATCGGCCATATGGACCCACCACCGCTGCATCACTGCATGGGCGGGCAGATTATTCATCGTGTGATCATCGCGCCGCCAGAGCACACCGAAAAGGGCGTTGGTTTCGGGGTCGAGGTGGATCGAATAATCGGTGATCCCCACCTCATGCAAAAGCTGGGTAAGTTCGGGCCAGATTGCGTCATGACGCCTGCGGTATTCGGCAGCCCGGCCCGGCAACAGGGTCATGCGAAAGGCGTATTTCTCCATCAGGCTTTTCCTGTCCGCACCAGCCGGATCAGACGCGGCAGGGCAATCACCCCGATCAGAAGGGCACCGATAAAGATCGACATGACGATCCCGGGCACGTTCAAAAGCCCCAGGCCAAAGGTCACCATCCCCATCACAAGCGCCGCGATCACCACGCCAAGAATACTGCCCGCCCCACCCAAGATCGACACGCCACCCAGCACGACCATTGTCACGATCTCCAATTCCCAGGCCGAGGCGATAGAGGGCCGCGTGGACCCCAACCGTGCCGTCAGGCAGACTGCGGCGACGCCGGACATCAGGCCGGTGAGCAGGAAGAGGATCATCTTGACCCTGTCTACCCTGATCCCGCTGAAGGTGGCAGCGGTGGGGTTGTTGCCAATGACAAAAATGTGGCGTCCAAAGTTCGTGAAATGCAGGATCACGCCGTAAATCACCGCGAAAACTGTGAAAAGCACCAGTTCGAAAGAGATCACCCAGAAAACGTAACCGCGCCCCAGCCAAGCGAAATCGGTGGGATAGCCGTTGAATGCCTGATCCCCCAGAACGATGTAGCTGATCCCCCGGAACAGGCTCATCGTGCCGATGGTGACGACGATGGACGGCAGGCCGAGCCGCGTGACCAACGCGCCGTTGAACGCACCGCACAGCAGTCCGACCGATAGCCCGATGGTGATCAGGACCGGTGTGCCGACGCCGAACTGCAACGCCCAGCCCATCGCGGTAGAGGAGAGAGCGATGATACCCGCAACGCTCAGGTCGATCTCGCCCGAGATGATCAGCAGCGCCATGGCAAAGGCCACCATCGCCTTTTCGGTGAAGTTGAAGGTGGCGTCAGAGAGATTCCAGGCATCCAGAAAGTAGGGACTTGCCTGAGTATTGCCGACAAAGATCAGCACCGCGATGATAAAGAGAAGCAGCTCCCAGCTGCGTAGAATGCGCGCGCCCTGCCCGCTGAGACGGTCGGGGATGCGGCGCGCGGTGGGCGTGTCGGTAAGGCTCATGCCGTGCGCTCCGCTGATTTCAGGATGATGTGGCCCGGCTGGCGCGAGCTTCGCGCGTTAAAGGCGACCGCGATGATGATCGCCGCGCCTGAGATTGCCAACTGCCAGAAGGGCGAGATGCCCGCCACCGGCAGTGCGTTCTTGATCACGCCAAGAAACAGCGCCCCCAACACTGCGCCGCCCACAGTGCCCATGCCCCCCGCAATGGAGATGCCGCCGATAACGCAGGCCGCCACGACGTCGAGTTCGAACCCGCCCGCCACGTCCACATAGGCCACAGCATAGCGCGACACCCAGAGATAACCGCACAGCCCCGCCAATGCGCCCGATATGGTGAAGGCCGCAAACCGGGTCCGGCCCACGTCGATGCCAGTATAGACCGCCGCATGGGGATTGCCCCCGACGGCATAAAAGGCACGACCCAGCGGTGTGCGCGTCACGGCAACGGCAAAGCCCGCAACAACCGCCAAGGCGATCCAGGACAGCACCGGCAGACTAAACAGGACGGCACGCGGAAAGGCCTTGTAGGCTGCGCTCATCTCATGGCTGTTCACCCAGGACCCGTCTGACAACAGAAAGACCGTGCCGCGATAGATCGTGAGCGTCCCCAGCGTGACGACGATTGGCGGGATGTCCAGTTTCCACACCAGAATGCCGTTGAAGGCACCAAGCAACGTCCCCAGCCCCACAGCCAGCGCGATCAGCACCACGACCGGGATCCCCGGAAAGGCTGCATTCAGCATTGCCGTGACCATACCCGTCAGCGCCAGATTGGACGCCACCGACAGGTCAATGCAGCGTGTAAGGATCACCAGGGTCTGCCCCAGTGCCAGAATGATCAGGATCGATGTGTCGTTGAACACCGCCGCCAGATTCCCCGGAGCAGCAAAGCCGGAGAACCGGCTTTCCACAATAACCAGCAGCGCCAGAACCGCGCCGAGCAGGATCGCCTCACGGGATTTGAGGAACCTCAGGATCATGCTGCTGTCTCCTTGTAACCGGCCGCCGCACGGACCAGTTTTTCGGGGGTGAGCCCCTCGCGGTCGAATTCCGCAGCGATGCGGCCTTCGCGCATGACGATGACGCGGTCGGACATGCCCATGATCTCGGGGATTTCCGAGCTGACCATGATTACCGACAGCCCTTCGGCCGCCAGTTCAGCCATGAAGGCATGCACGGCAGCCTTTGACCCAACGTCGATGCCCTTGGTCGGCTCGTCCAGAATAATGACCTTTGGCTTGGTCGCGAGCCACTTCGCGATAACCACCTTCTGCTGGTTGCCGCCTGACAATTCGCCCACGTTCCGATCAAGCGCCGCTGCGCGCAATTCAAGCCGTTCGGTATAGGTCCGCGCCAGGGCGAATTCCTCGGCCAGGTTGAGAAACCCGTTTTTCGACGTGCTCGGCAAGGACGGCAGAGTGACATTCTGAAAGATTGGCATCGCAGTGATCGCGCCCTGCTTGCCACGATCCTCAGGCACATAAACGATGCCTTTGGCCACAGCCTCGGCCGGGGATCGGATCACCGCGATCTTTCCGTCGATCCGTACCGCACCCTTTGATGGCCGCGTCACGCCGAACAGCGCCTGCATGAATTCGGACCGTCCCGCGCCGATCAGACCGTAAAACCCCAGGATTTCGCCCCGGTGCAGTTTGAAATTGATATCCGCGAACTCGGTTGGATGGGCGTATCCTGCGACGGTCAAGATCTCGTCACCGACGCAAGAAACACGCTCGGGAAAGATCGTATCGACTGAGCGGCCCACCATTTTTTCCACCAACTGACTTTCGGTGACATCCGCGATCATGCCGGCATCCACCATCTCGCCATCCCGAAACACGGTATATCGGTCGGCAATGCGAAAGATCTCGTCGAACTTGTGCGAGATGAAGAGGATGGCCTTGCCCTCAGCCTTGAGCCGGTCGACCAGCTCGTAAAGCTCCTCGATCTCGGTCTGGGACAGGGCGGCGGTGGGTTCGTCCATGACTACCACGCGCGCCTTTATCGACAACGCCCGGGCGATGGCGACCAGATGCTTGCTCGCGATGCCAAGGTCGCGCAGGGGCGTACGCGGATCCAGCCGGGCACCGATGCGGTTCAGTAATTCGGCGGCGTCACCGTACATCCGGGTCCAGTCAATCAGCCCGAACCGGCCGCGCGGAGCATGCCCAAGAAAGATGTTTTCGGCCACACATAGATCATCGAACAACACGGTTTCCTGATGAATTGCTGTAATACCCGCGTCTGAGGCGGCGGTGGCGGTGGGAAAGCGGGTTTCACTTTCGTCGACCTCGATCCGCCCCTCGTCGGGCTGGTAAATACCGGTCAGGATTTTCACGAGTGTCGATTTCCCGGCGCCGTTTTCGCCAACCAGAGCCGTAACCTGACCCGGATAAAGCGCCAGTTCGACCCCCGAAAGGGCGCGCACACCTGGAAAGGTCTTGGTGATCCCCGACAGCCGCAGCACGGCACGCGCAGGTACAGCCACCGTCACCGGCTCTGCAATCTCACTGGAATAGGTCATGTGGCCCCCGATGGGAAACGTAGTGCGGGCCCGCCGTGACAGCAGGCCCGCTGGCAATCAGAAGATGCTCTTGAACTCTTCAATATTGCTTTTGTCATAGGTGAACGGCACGGACATCGCTGCGCTGTTGGTGTCATCCAGCGTGACGCTGCCCATCCGGCCGGTCTTGATGGTGGCACCCGGCTCTGCCGTCGCTTCGTCCAACGCCAGGGCGTGGGCGATCATCGCGGTGGTATAGCCAAGGTCGACCGGGTTCCAGATCGCGAACGACTGCGAGGCACCGGATTCGATCGCGCCGGCCATTTCGGACGGCAGACCCAGACCGGTCACATTGACCTTACCGATCATGCCCGCATCCGCCACGGCCTGCGCGGCGGCAACGATGCCCACCGAGGTTGGTGCAATGATCGCGTTAAGGTCGGGATGCGACTGCATGAGGCCCTGCGCCTCGCGGTACGACTTGTCAGCCAGATCGTCGCCATAGACGGTCGCGACCACTTCGATGTTAGGATAGTCGCCCATCACCTTATCCATCTCGGCAATCCAGGTGTTCTGGTTGGTCGATGTCGATGTCGCGGAGAGTACCGCCACCTTGCCACCTTCGGGCAGGTGATCGGCGGCCAGCTTGATGATGGTCTTGCCGATCAATTCGTCCGAGGACGGAGCAAGGTGCATCTCGCGCCCTGCCGCTGCAACACCGGAATCCCACGATATAACCGTGATCCCGCGCTCCATCGCTTTTTGCAGGGCCGGAACGACAGCATCGGGGTCATTGGCGGAAATCGCGATGGCATCGACGCGCTGCGCGATCAGGCTGTTGATCACTTCGATCTGGCCTTCGGCAGTCGTGTCCGTCGGGCCGGTGTAGATGATCTCGGTATTGCCAAGCTCCTTGGCCGCCTCTTCGGCACCGCGCGCGGCGGCCTCAAAGAAGCCGTTGCCAAGCGATTTCGCCAGTATCGCGATCCGCACCGGTTCCTGCGCCATGGCCGTGGTGCCAAGCAGTGTCGCGGCAAGCGATACGCCGATGGCAAGTCTTCTGGTAATTGTCATGATCTTCCTCCCAAAGTTTGACAAAATGTCCCCGGCGCCGCGCGTTGTCCCGCATCCGCCGCTCCTCCTGCGGGCTAGCCCGCCTCCTCTGCTGATGCGTCAACGCCCGTGGGCGCAACGATCAGTTTCACATCTGCCGCATCCAGCATCGCTGCATGGCGATCCTCGACCCGCTCGTCCGTGATGATCGTATCGACCTTTTCCAGCGCACAGAGGATCAGGCTCGACCGCAGGTCGAACTTGGAACTGTCGGCCAGAATCACCAGCTCGTCCGCCTGCCCGATCAGCTTCTGTTCGGCCTGGATGACCAGCGGATCCGCCTCCATGATCCCCAGGGGTGCGATGCCCTGACAGCCCATGAACATGCGCCGGGCATAGAAGTTGCGCGTCACGTCATTTTCAAAGGGCGACAGGATGATATTCTGTTCGCGGTAGATCGTCCCGCCCGACAGCACGACCGTGTTCTTGGAATGCTTGAGCAGATGCTCCGCAATCGGGAAGGAGTTGGTGAAGACCTGACAACGTCGGTTGGCCAACGGGTGCACCATCTGAAAGGTGGTCGTCCCGCCGTTGATGATGATCGATTCACCATCCTTGCACAGGGCCACGGCCGCGCGGGCGATCGCCTGTTTCTGACGGGCGTGGCTACCCTGATTCACCGAAAACGGCCGCCCGGCGAGGCCCACAAAAGCAGGCGGCGCGTTGGATTCCGCCCCGCCGCGCACCCGGCGCAATTTCTTGCCCATATGCAGGGTGGCAATGTCACGCCGGATCGTCGCCTCAGAGGATTCCGTCAATTCCACCATTTCGGCGACCGTGACAAACGGCTTGGCCTGAATGGCTGACAGTATGATCCTGTGGCGTTCGTTTTCGTGCATGACGTCCTCCCGTTGCGGCACGATGCCTTAGTAAAACAATCACTGTCAATCAAATTTAATCGCAAAACGTCTTTCTGCACCTGAATAATGATCGTTTATGACTGAACTTGATTGACATGGTGCCATGAATGCGCAAATTTGCGGGCAAACGGCACGGGGCGCCTCTTGCCCCTTGGGGAGGAAAATCCATGCTCAAGACTGTTTCGGGGTCCCGGATCGAAAACCTGTGGGATGAAACCCACGCGAACTCGCTCAGCGAATCCGACAAGCTGCTCTACCGCTCGAACCTGCTCGGCTCTGATAAGAGGGTAACCAACTACGGCGGCGGCAATACATCGGCCAAGGTGATGGAAACTGACCCTTTGACCGGCGCGATGGCCGAGGTGCTCTGGGTCAAGGGATCCGGCGGGGATATCGGCACGATGGACAAAGCCGGATTTTCAACGCTTTACATGGAAAAACTGAACGCGCTGAAGGGCCTGTACCGAGGTGTTGCATTCGAAGACGAGATGGTGGCCTACCTGCCTCACTGCACGTTCAACCTGAACCCACGTGCCGCGTCGATCGACACGCCGCTGCACGCCTATGTGCCAAAGAAACACGTCGACCACGTCCACCCCGACGCGATTATCGCTATCGCCGCAGCATCAAATTCCAAAGAACTGACACAGCAGATCTTTGGCGGCTCCATCGGCTGGCTGCCCTGGAAAAAGCCCGGTTATGAACTCGGCCTGTGGCTCGAGGATTTCTGCCTCAAGAACCCTGACGCGAAGGGAGTCGTGCTGGAAAGCCACGGGTTGTTCTGCTGGGATGACGATGCCGAAGTTTGCTATGCGACCACGCTTGAGACGATCAACCACGCCATCGCCTGGTTCGAAGAGCAGACCGCCGATATTCCGGCCTTTGGTGGTGAAAGACATACTGCCCTTCCCTCTGCTGAACGCCGCCGCGTGGCCGCCGCCCTGATGCCCGCCATTCGCGGCATGATCTCTGGCGACAGCCACAAGGTTGGTCATTTCGACGATCAGGATGCCGTGCTGCAATTCGTGGGCGCAAACGACATGCCGCGCCTTGCTGCGCTCGGCACCTCCTGCCCTGACCATTTTCTTCGGACCAAGATACGCCCGCTGGTCGTCGATTTCGACCCGGCGAATCCTGATATCGACGCCACCCTTACCGGTCTGACCGATATGATCGAGGCATACCGTGCCGACTACACTGCCTATTACGAGCGCTGCAAAAACGCTGACAGCCCTGCGATCCGCGACCCCAATGCGGTGGTCTACCTTGTCCCCGGTGTCGGCATGATAACTTTTGCCAAGGACAAGGCTACGGCCCGGATTTCAGGGGAATTCTACGTTAATGCGATCAACGTGATGCGCGGATCGGATGCGGTGAGCAATTATCAGGGCCTGCCGGAACAAGAGGCCTTTGACATCGAATACTGGCTTCTGGAAGAGGCCAAGCTGCAACGGATGCCCCAGCCCAAGGCGCTTGCCGGTCGGGTCGCCATCGTCACTGGCGGTGCAGGCGGCATCGGGGCTGCGACGGCGGTGCGCTATCTGTCCGAAGGTGCCTGCGTGGTGCTGGCCGATATCGACAAGGCGTCGCTGGCCGAGACCGCGCAGACCCTGGCCGGGAAATTCGGCAAGGACGTTGTCCGCACGGTCGAAATGAACGTGACCTCGGAGGAAGCCGTGATTGCAGCCTATGCTGACATGGCAGTGGAATTCGGCGGCGTGGACATCGTCGTCTCAAACGCCGGGATCGCGTCATCGGCCAAGGTCGAAGATACTTCTCTGGAGCTGTGGAACAAGAACATGTCGATCCTGTCGACAGGGTATTTCCTTGTGGCACGCGAGGCATTCAAGGTGCTCATGGCACAGGGCATCGGCGGCTCGATGGTCTTTGTCGCCTCAAAGAACGGCCTCGCTGCTTCGCCCGGGGCCGCCGCATATTGCACCGCTAAAGCGTCGGAAATCCACCTCGCCCGCTGCCTTGCGCTGGAAGGCGCGCCCCACGGGATCCGGGTCAACGTGGTCAACCCTGACGCGGTGCTGCGTGGATCCAAGATCTGGTCCGGCGAATGGCTCGACCAGCGCGCAGCGACCTATGGCACCGACAAGGGCGGACTGGAAGAGATGTACCGCGAACGCTCACTCCTGAAACGGTCGGTCCTGCCTGAGGATATTGCCGAGGCCTGCTATTTCTTTGCTTCGGATCTGTCGTCCAAATCGACGGGCAATATCATCAACGTGGACGCCGGCAACGTGCAGGCCTTTACGCGCTGAACAGCGGCCCGAGGGAGGGGACAATGATAGACACCAATGCCATTGAGGCCGCGAACGAAGCGGCGATGAAAGACCTGCGCGCAGATTACGACGCGCTCGGCGAACACTTGGACCGGCGCGGGATCAGTATTGACGCGATAAAGGCAAAGGTCGCGGGTTATGGCGTTGCCGTGCCGTCCTGGGGCGTGGGCACAGGCGGCACCCGGTTTGCCCGTTTCCCCGGCGCAGGTGAGCCGCGCCATATCTTTGACAAGCTCGACGATTGCGGTGTGATCCACCGGTTGACCGGGGCGACGCCATCTGTGTCGCTGCATATCCCGTGGGACAATGCGGCTCCCGGCGATCTGCTGGCCAAGGGCGAAGAGGTGGGCCTCACCTTTGATGCGATGAACTCCAATACGTTTCAGGACCAGAACGATCAGGCCAAAAGTTACAAGTTCGGATCACTTTCGCACACCGATGCGGCGACGCGGGCACAGGCGGTCGATCATAACCTAGCCTGTATCGAGTTGGGCCAGAAAATTGGATCAAAGGCCCTGACCATCTGGGTTGGGGACGGATCGAACTTTCCCGGGCAGAGTAACTTTACCAGACAGTTCGAACGCTACCTCGACAGCGCGCGGTCTATCTATTCCGGGCTGCCCGACGACTGGCGCCTATTCACCGAACACAAGATGTACGAACCGGCCTTCTATTCCACCATCGTGCAGGACTGGGGTACCAACTACCTGATCGCCAAGGAGTTGGGCGATCGGGCCTTCTGTCTGGTGGATCTTGGCCATCATGCGCCGAATGTGAATATCGAAATGATCGTCGCCCGCCTGATCCAGTTCGGAAAACTCGGCGGCTTTCACTTCAACGATTCAAAGTATGGCGATGATGATCTGGATACAGGTTCTATCGACCCCTACCGGCTGTTCCTTGTGTTTAACGAACTGGTGGATGCGACAGACGTAGCCGGGTTTGACCCCGCCCATATGCTGGATCAAAGCCATAATGTCACCGACCCGATCGAAAGCCTGATGTCCAGTGCGATGGAGGTGCAGCGCGCCTATGCGCAAGCGCTGCTGGTGGATCGTGTGGCTCTGGTCGGGTATCAGGATAGCAACGACGCGCTGATGGCCTCTGCCACGCTGAAACGTGCATTCCGGACGGATGTGGAGCCGATTTTGGCCATGGCGCGACTGGACAAGGGCGCGGCGATTGATCCCGTCGTTGCCTACCGGCAGTCAGGCTATCGCGCGAAAGTGGCGACGCTACGTCCCGCGGTTACTGGGTCGGGCGGCGGCATCGTCTGATCCACCGCAGGCCTCGGCCCCGCCAGAAAAAAGGCGCGCCGCCCATCGGGTGACGCGCCTTTCAAATTTTTAACCGAAAAAGATCAGCTCAGCCCTTCGGCCTGCACCCATTCCCAGGTCAGATCCAGCGCACGACCCATCCGTTCGATGATCTGATCGATATCATCCTCTGTCACGATCAGCGGCGGACACAGGGCAAGTGTTTCGTAGACGTTGCGGCAGATCAGACCCTCTTGTGCGGCGAACTTTGCAGCCTGGGCCGACACCTTGCCCGCCGGGGTAAAGCTGCGTTTACTCGCCTTGTCCGCCACCAGTTCCAGACCGGCGATCAGGCCGACGCCGCGCACTTCGCCCACCAATGGATGGTCAGCAAATTTACGCAACCCACCCTGGAACTGCTCCTCAAGACGGGCTGCATTGCCGATCAGGTCGCGCTCTTCGATGATCGCAAGGTTTTCGAGACCCACGGCACAGGCCACCGGATGACCCGACCCGGTAAAGCCGTGACCAAAGGTGCCCAGCTTTTCCGAATTATCGGCAATCGCGTTGTAGACCTTGTCGTTCATGATGATCGCGGCCAGCGGCATGTAGGACGAGGTCAGTTGCTTGGACGTCACAAGAATGTCCGGGGTAAAGCCGTATTTTTCACAGCCGAAGGTGGTGCCCAGTCGACCAAACCCGTTGATCACCTCATCCGAGATCAGGATGATGTCGTACTTGTGGCACAGCGCCTCGATCCCGGGCCAGTAGCCTTCGGGCGGGGTCATGACACCACCTGCACCCATCACCGGCTCGCCGATGAAGCCGGCGATGGTTTCGGGACCTTCGGCAAGGATCACATCCTCGGCCTCTTTCAGCAGACGAGCGGTGAACTCGGACTCGGTTTCGCCCTCCTCACCCCAGCGCCAGAAGTGCGGGCAGGTCAGGTGCGTGACCGGAATTGCAGGCAGGTCGAAATCCTTGTGGTTCGCCGGAAGGCCGGTCAGGGAACCGGACGCGATGGTGATCCCGTGATAGCCTTTGTTGCGTGCCAAGAATTTCTTCTTCTCGGGGCGGCCCAGGCCGTTGTTCATGAACCACAGCATCTTGATGACGGTGTCGTTCGCCTCGGACCCCGAGTTGGTAAAGAACACGCGGTTCATGCCCTCGGGTGCCATTTCGGCCAGCTTTTCACCCAGCCGGATCGCCGGTTCATGCGCCTTGTGCGCAAAGCTGTGGTAATAGGGCAGCAGGTCCATCTGGCGCACGGCGGCGTCCCGCAGACGCGGTTCCGAAAAGCCCACGGCGACGGACCAGAGCCCGGCCAGACCTTCGATATATTCCTTGCCGTGATCGTCGTAGACGCGCACACCATCGCCTCGTGCCATGATCATCGGCCCCTGCTTTTCGTGCAGGCGCATGTTGGTATAGGGATGCACGCTGTGCGCGATGTCTGCGGCGGCGAGCGAGTTGGACAGGTCGTTCATAAGTCTCTCCGAAAGTCAGGCGCGCGCATCGCGGCCGAGAAATCCCCCGAGGAAGGAGGCAAGCGAGGTGGTGAGGTCGGGCGACAGATAGCCGCCCTCCTGAACAAGGACTGTGGGCAGATCCGCAGCGGCGATCAGGGCGCCTGCCTGACGGAACCCGTCAAAAGTGACCTTCATGCCCTTTAGCGGATCGTTCTCGTGCGCATCAAGCCCCAGACTGATCACAAGCGCGCCGGGATCGAATGCGCGGATCCCCGCAAGCGCGTCTGAAATCGTCGCACACCAGTTATCGTCTCCGGTCGTGGGGGGTAGCGGCAGGTTCACGTTGAACCCTTCGCCCGCCCCGCGCCCCGTCTCATGTGCATGCCCAGCAAAGAACGGATAATAGCGGTGCGGATCGGTGTGTACCGAGATGAACAGCACATCTTCGCGGTCGTAGAAGATCCACTGCGTACCATTGCCATGGTGCACGTCGATATCCAAAATCGCAACCCGGTCGTGTTTGTTGCGCAGCCGCTCGGCCGCTATGGCGCTCACGTTCATCAGGCAATGCCCGGCACATGTTTCGGCATCTGAATGGTGGCCGGGGGGCCGGGTCAGCGCATAGGCTGCACGCTCTCCGTCAAGCACGGCATCTGCCGCAGCCACGGCACAATCAGCAGCGCGGCGGGTGGCGGTCCAGCTATGCGGACCTATCGGCGCAGATGTATCGCCCAAATGCCAGCCCGCGCGCCCGACGATGCTGTCGGGGTATGTCGCCCAAGACTTTTGGGCGAAGGCATTCGGCACCACTTCGGCACCCGCACCGGGCAGTTTCTGCCATTCCTCCCAAGCGCTCTCCAGAAACGCCAAAAGCTGGGGCGTATGCACCGCCTCAAGACAGGCGCGCGGTGCCTCGGGAGGCTCTTCGGTGTAAAGGCCCAGCTGGTTCAGCCCTTCGATTAGCAGTGTTGCACGCTCGGCCTGTTCGGCGTTGCGCATAAGGGCACCGTTGGTCAGACGGAACTGCGGGTCGTGGGCCTCGGTCTCTTTTGCGTAATAACATTTCATCGGGCAGTCTTGTCCTCCAGCAGGCGGAACTGCTGGCAGACAAGCGTCCGCGCCGTTCCGATGTGATAATCAATGGCTTCTACTGCCGCATCGCTGTCACCTGCCGCGATGGCGTCGATAATCGGTTCGTGGGTTTCGGCCATCCGTTGCGGATCGTCATATAGCCGCCCGATCACGATCAGGCCCAGCTTTGTTTCATTGGCGATCTGGTCAAAGACTGTCAGAAAGCGCGGGTTCCCGGACCCCTGGCAGATCAACCGGTGGAACTGCATGTCCGCCTCGACCTGACACAACATGTCTTCCCCTGCCTCTGCGACGCGGTACAGTTCTTTGACCTGAGCGCGCAGCAGTGGCAGTGTCGACTCGGCCCCTTGTGCCACCAGCCGCGCCACGGCGGCACGTTCAATGACGATGCGGAATTCGTAGAGGTCATCCAAAGCCGACGCCGAGACGGTTTGCACAAAAAAACCGCGGTTGGTGTGATATTCGACCAGACCAGAGCTTTCCAGCAGCCGTGCGGCCTCTCTCACCGGCGCGCGCGAGACGCCCATGTCACGGGCGATGGTCGATTCTGACAGTCGCGCGCCGGGCAGGATTCGCCCGGCCATGATCGCTTCGGCCAAAAGATTCGCCACGCGGTCCACAAGGCCGTCGCGATTGAGCGGCTGAAACCCCGAGGTCTGCGGAGTTGTGGGGTTCTGGGGATTAAACACGGTTGCGGACGTCCATATTGAAAGCACCTCGAAGCAAAGCCTAACCGCGCCAATGTCGATTGTCGACAATTTCCTTGACTTGATGCGGGGAACCGCAATGCTGGAGCCAATCGCAACCGGACCAAGGAAGATTTCATGCCGGATGGCACGACCGACCTGCCCGTCTCCGACCTTCGCCGTGACCTTGCCGCGGCCTATCGCCTTATCGCGCTCGAAGGGATGGACGACAGCATCTACACCCACATTTCCGCCCGCCTGCCCGATGGCCCCGACGGCGAAAAGCGGTTTCTGCTGAACCCCTACGGCCTGCGCTTTGATGAGGTAACGGCGAGCAACCTTGTCACTGTGGACGAAACAGGCGCGGTGATCGATGACCCCTATGGCGCAGGCGTGAACGCCGCCGGGTTCACCATCCACTCTGCCGTTCATATGGCCCGGCATGACGCGACCTGCGTTCTGCACACCCATACAGTGGCCGGTGTCGCGACGTCTTCGGTCAAAGAAGGACTTTTGCCGCTCAATCAATGGTCGGCGCAATTCTACGACCGCATCGCCTTTCACGATTACGAAGGCATCGCGCTGGATCTGGCCGAGCGCGAACGCATCGTCGCCGATCTGGGCGCAAGGAATGTCATGTTCCTGCGCAACCACGGCGTTCTGGTGCTTGGCCGGTCAGTCGGCGAAGCGGTCGCGGTAGTGATGAACCTGGAACGGTCCTGTCAGGCGCAGATTGCCGCGCTTGGCATGGGGCTGACGCCGGTCGTGCTGTCCGATGAGGTGGCCGAACATACTGCCCGCCAGTACGAAAAGGCCTATGAAAGCATCTACACCAAGGGGCGCGATCCCGAATGGGCCGCTATGTTGCGCCGTCTTGACCGTGCAGCACCTGAGTACGCAGACTGACCCCGGATCAACCGGGGCAATTTAGAAAACCAATGATCCACGACGGGGAAAACTAATGAACTTCTTGAAAACGACTACCTTTCTGATTGCTGCGGGCATGGCCCAGCCGCTGCTGGCGCAGGACGTTGGCGGACGGATTGACATCGTCGTGCAGCCGGAGCCGCCCAGCCTGATGCTTGGCCTCGTGCAGAACGGCCCGACCCAGCAAGTCGCCGGCGACATCTACGAAAGCCTTTTGCGCTACAACACCGACCTTGAGCCGCAGCCGAGCCTGGCCAAGTCCTGGGACATTTCCGAGGACGGCCTTACCTACACCTTCCAGTTGCAGGAAGGCGTCAAATGGCATGACGGCGAACCCTTCACTTCGGCGGATGTGGTGTTTTCGGCTGATGTCTTCCTGCGGGAAACGCATGCGCGCCTGCGCTCTTCCCTCGCCTATGTTGCCAGCATCGAGGCGCCGGATGATCTGACCGTCGTGTTCAAGCTCAGGGAACCCTTTGGCCCCTTCATCGGCATTTTCGAGGGCGGCACCATGCCGATGATCCCCAAGCATATCTATGAAGGCACCGATTTCGCCAACAACGAAATGAACGCCACCCCCATCGGCACCGGCCCCTTCAAGTTCGAATCCTGGGAAAAGGGCAGCTTCATCCATCTGGTGAAGAACGAAGACTATTACCTTGAAGGCAAGCCCTATTTGGACGAAGTCTACTACCGTGTGATCCCCGATGCCGCGTCGCGCGCCGTAGCGTTCGAAACGGGCGAAGTCGACGTCCTGCCCGGCGGTTCTGTAGAAAACTGGGACGTGCCGCGCCTGACCGAGATGGAAAACGTCTGTTCGACCGGCAAGGGATGGGAATTCTTTGCCCCCCACTCCTGGATGTGGCTGAACAACCGCGAAGGCGCGATGGCCGATGTGCGTTTTCGTCAGGCGATCATGTACGCCATGGACCGCGAATTCGTTCGCGATGTTGTCTGGAACGGCTTTGGCAAGGTGGCCACCGGCCCCGTCTCGTCCAAGACCAACTTCTACTCGGATGACGTAACCCAGTACAACTACGATCCGGACAAGGCCAAGGCCCTGCTGGCAGAGATGGAATATGACGGCACCCCGATCCGGCTGCTGCCCTTGCCCTATGGCGAAACCTGGCAGCGGTGGGCCGAAGCAGTACGTCAGAACCTGTCCGAAGTCGGCATCGAGGTCCAGATCGACGCGACCGACGTCGCCGGATGGAACGAAAAGGTCGCCCAATGGGACTATGACATGGCCTTCACCTATCTTTACCAGTACGGCGATCCCGCACTGGGCGTGTCACGTAACTATGTGGAATCCCAGATCGAAAAGGGCAGCCCGTGGAACAACGTCGAGGGCTACAGGAACCCCGAACTTGACGCGAAATGGCACACAGCCGCCGTGTCGCCCAATCCGGATGAACGGACAGAGATCTATGCCCAGATCCAGAAGGAAATCGTCGATGATGTGCCTGTCGCATGGCTGCTCGAAATCGAGTTTCCGACAATCTACAACTGCAATGTGCAGGACCTCGTGACCACCGGCACCGGTATATCGGACGGCCTGCGCGACGCTTGGATCAAACAGTAAGCGATCCTTGCAGGGCACCGGATCTCCTGGTGCCCTACCCTTCATGCGACGATAGAATATCGTACGCTAAACGCCTGACGTCATTGAGGATTCCCCCAACAGATGTCCCTGCTAACCACCATCCTCGGACGGCTTATCAAGGCTGCGATTACGCTGCTGACCATTGCCGTTCTGAACTTTTTTCTGATCCATGCTGCCCCCGGCGACCCCGCCGCGGTTCTGGCCGGTGAGGCCGGTGCTGCGGATCCGCTGTTCATCGCCCAGCTGCGTGAACGCTTTGGTCTGGATCAGCCGCTTTGCGTCCAGCTCTGGTCCTACGTGAAGAACGTTCTGACGCTGGACCTTGGGTATTCCTTTCGTCAGGGCATGCCGGTCTACGACCTGATCGCGAGCCGCCTGCCCGCGACCCTACTGCTCACGCTGTCGTCCTTCATCATCTCGCTTTCGCTTGGCATCGCCTTCGGTGTTGCCGCCGCCGCACGGGTGGGCAAGGCATCCGACAGCCTGCTGACCACGCTGGCGCTGCTGTTCTACGCCACGCCTCTCTACTGGGCCGCTTTGATGGCGGTTCTGGTGTTCTCGGTCCAGCTGGGCTGGCTGCCTGGTTTTGGCTATGAGACCGTTGGCAGCGGCTACACCGGCCTTGCCCGCGCATGGGACATCCTGCAACATCTGATCCTGCCGGCGATGACGCTGGGGCTGTTTTTCATGGCCGTCTACATGCGCATGACGCGCGCCTCGATGCTTGAGGTCAGCCAGATGGATTTTGTGAAAACCGCGCGGGCCAAGGGCCTGTCCGGCCCCGTCATCCGCCGCCGCCATATCCTGCGCAACGCGCTGCTGCCGGTCGTCACGCTGGCCGGTCTGCAAGCGGGCCAGTTGATCGGCGGCGCGGTCCTGACCGAAACGGTCTTTGCCTGGCCCGGCATCGGACGTCTGATGTTCGAAAGCCTTGAGGCGCGCGACTACAACACGATCCTCGGGGTGTTCCTCGTGTCCGCCGCCATGGTGATCGTGTTCAACATCCTGACCGACATCGTCTACCGCATCGTCGACCCGCGGATCGGAGCCAAGACATGAGTTTCTGGAAACGCTTTGCGACCAACCGCGGCGCCGTGATCGGGCTGATCATCCTGCTCGCCGTTGTCACCATCGCCATTCTCGCCCCCGTCATCTATCCCGGTGGCCCCTGGAAGATGGTGCAGCGTCCCTTCCTTGTTCCCTTCACGAACGAAGCGCTGCCTTTGGGCACGGACACGCTGGGGCGCAACGTCGCTGCGGGCCTCGTGCATGGTGCGCGGGTGTCACTCCTCGTCGGCCTCGTGTCCACTGTGATGGCCCTGCTTATCGGCGTCCCCTTGGGCGCGCTGGCGGGCTTTTATGGCGGTTACGTGGACGAAGGTGCCATGCGTTTCACCGAGTTTTTCCAGACCATCCCGAACTTTGCCCTCGCCATCGTGCTAGTCGCGATCCTGCAGCCCACGCTGGGATCGATCACCCTTGCCATCGCAATCGTCAGTTGGCCCCCCGTGGCAAGACTCGTACGGGCAGAGGTCATGTCGCTCAAACGCCGCGAATTTGTCGAGGCGGCGCATCTGGCGGGGCTGTCCAACATCCGCATTCTGGTCAGTGAGGTGCTGCCCAACGCGGTTTCGCCGATCATCGTCATGGCGTCGCTTATGGTGGCGACCGCGATCCTGCTGGAATCCTCGCTGTCGTTCCTTGGACTGGGCGATCCCAACATCATGTCATGGGGCTACATGATCGGCGCGGCGCGGACTGTGATCCGTTCGGCCTGGTGGCTGTCGTTTTTTCCGGGCCTTGCGATCCTGCTGACCGTGCTTGCGCTGAACCTGATCGGCGAAGGGCTGAACGACGCCTTCAACCCGCACCTGAAGAAGGGCCGCACATGAGCGATCCCATCCTTTCGATTGAGCAGCTCACCATTGACCTACCTGCAGGCGCGGACCGGCCGCACGCTGTCGAGGAGGTCAGCTTTGACCTAAACAAGGGCGAAGTCCTGTGTGTCGTCGGCGAAAGCGGGTCGGGCAAATCCATGACCGCCAATGCGCTGATGGGTCTGCTGCCGGACGGCGTGACCGTGGGCAACGGGCGGGCGGTGTTTGACGGCACCGACGTGCTGACCCTGAGCGAAGTACAGAAACAGGCGCTGCGCGGCGCGCGGATCGGCATGATCTTTCAGGAGCCGATGACGGCGCTTAATCCGCTGATGCGGATCGGCGACCAGATTTCCGAGGTCTTTGCCGCCCACAACCTGTACAGTAAATCCGAACGCCGCGCCCGCGCGCTGGCGTTGGTCAAGGAGGTCGGCCTGCCCGACCCGGAAAAGATCATCCGCGCCTATCCCTTTCAACTCTCCGGCGGGCAGCGGCAGCGTGCCATGATCGCCATGGCACTGGCACTTGAGCCGGAAATCCTGATTGCGGACGAGCCGACAACGGCGCTGGATGTGACCACCCAGGCACAGATCCTGCGACTGATCCTTGCTCTTCGTGACAAGCACGGCATGGCAGTGATGTTCATCACCCATGACTTTGGCGTCGTGGCCGAGATTGCCGACAGGGTGATCGTCATGCGCCATGGCCGCATTGTTGAGGCGGGTGTGGCCAAGCGCGTACTTGAGGCGCCGCAGCATGAATACACCCGCGCCCTGCTGGACGCGATCCCAACTGGAACCGTGCCGGATCTGGCGACCGTCAACACAGCCCCCGCGCTTGAAATTCAGCACCTGAACAAGATCTATCGCACTGGCGGCGGTCCCTTTCGTGCAGCACGCGAAGTGCGCGCGGTGAATGACGTCTCGCTCACCATCGCCAAGGGCGAAGTCCTGGGGTTGGTCGGTGAATCCGGGTCCGGGAAATCCACTCTTGGCCGGGCGGTTGTGCGTCTGGTGACGCCGGATTCGGGTAAGGTCCTGATCGGCGGCGTAGACCTTGCCGCACTGGACGAACGTGAATTGCGCAAGCAGCGGCATCGCGTGCAGATGGTGTTTCAGGACCCCTATGCCTCGCTCAATCCCCGCCACCGCATCGTGCGCTCACTTTCCGACGGGCCGATCGCCAAGGGCGTACCGAAAAGGCAGGCACATAAACGAGCGCTAGAACTACTCGAGATTGTCGGGTTGGGCGCGGATGCCGCGACGCGGTTCCCGCACGAATTCTCTGGCGGGCAACGGCAGCGCATCGGCATTGCCCGTGCCCTGGCGATGGACCCCGAACTGATTATCGCAGACGAGGCTGTCTCGGCGCTGGATGTGTCAATTCAGGCGCAGGTTCTGGAATTACTGGCGGATCTGCGGCGCAAGATGGGTCTGTCGATCCTGTTCATCACCCATGATCTTCGCGTCGCAGCGCAGGTCTGTGACCGTATTGCTGTGATGCAACACGGGCGACTGGTCGAAGTCGGCCCGGTGCGCGAGGTGTTTCACGCCCCGAAAGAGGCCTACACCCGTGAATTGCTGGCTGCGGTTCCCGGGGCCGGATGGGCCGTCGATAAAGAGGACGCCATCGCATGAGCCAGAAGCAGTGGACCGGCGTTCTGGCCTGCCGGGTTCTGGACCTGCGCGATTTATATGGTGCCGTATTTGCCGACGTTGCGCCCCAGATCACGCTTTTGACACCCGAAGAGGTGACAAACCCTGAATCTGTTGATTTCGTACTGAGCTGGGCACCGCCAAAGGACGCCTTTACCCCCTACCCCAACCTGCGCGGCATCTTTTCCATCGCTGCCGGTATGGATGCGATCATGGCCTGCCCGTCGCGGCCCAAGGACGTGCCGGTGTTCCGGGTCGAGGATCCGGATCAGGCGGCGCAGATGGCAGGCTTTGCCGCGTTTCACATCATTTGGCATCACCGCAAGATGCGGCAATACTTGGAGGACCAGACGCACGAAATCTGGAACCGTCCGAACTCGGGCCGCTCTCCTGCAAAGGTCCGCGTCGGTGTGATGGGCTTTGGCTTCATGGGCCGCGCAGTGGCACGCGGTGCGGCGGCCTTGGGATATTCCGTGGCCACCCTGTCGCGCAGCATGCCAGCAGAGCCAGAGGCCGGAATGGTGCATTTCGTGGATGCGGATCGTTCGGATTTTCTTGCGCGCACGGATATTCTGGTGAACGTGCTGCCGATGACACCCGCGACCAAGGGCCTCTTCGATGCGGACCTGTTCAGCGCCCTGCCCAACGGGGCCGCGTTTATCCATCTGGGTCGTGGTCGACAACTGGATGATGCTGCCCTGCTCGCCGCTCTGGATTCAGGGCAGCTTTCTGGGGCATCTTTGGACGTGTTTGCACCCGAACCTTTGCTCCCGGGTCATCCGTTCTGGTCGCACCCCAAGATTTTTGTGACCCCTCACACGGCAAGTGAGGCAGAACCAACTGCGGTCGCGGCCAATGTGGTGAAACATCTCTCCGCTATGGGCTGAACCTGCCCCGGAACAAAGCCAGCCTTGGTCTGGGGCTGATCTCTCTTGCTTTACGTGCCTAAAATTCAGACTTGCCCTCCACCCGAAATCTCTCGGCGCAGCCAGTCGCGAAAGGCCAGCGTCGCTGGGGACAAACGGTCGTGCGGCTGGGTGACAAGCGCATATTGGCCAAAGGGAAAGGCGCTTGCCCCAAAGGGACGGACCAAAGCCCCCGTGGCAACAGAGCCGCCACCCAAGAAACCATCGTCGATCGCAAACCCCGCCCCACCCCGCGCCAGAGCCAGGGCATCCTGCGTGTTGGACGCATAGACGTGGCGGCGCGCCGAGACCTGCTCGGCCCCCATGGCGGCAAACCAGCGCGCCCAGATTGTCCCGCCATCCTCGTGAATGAGGGTCACATTACGCAGATGGCCCGGGGACATTGTGTCCACCCCCGCCGTCAGGGACGGCGCACAGACCGGAAACATCTCAAGAGCGACCAGTGTTTCGACCTGCATCCCCGGAAAGTCGACCTGATTGAACACGACCGCCGCATCGACCCGTGGCAGCCCCGTTGCGATCTCCGCAGGAAGGCTGCTCAGCTTCAGGGTCAGGTCCGGGAAAAGATCGAGGAACCTCGGCAAGCGCGGCACCAGCCATTGCGCGGCAAAGGCCCGAGGGGCCGCAACGGAAAGGCTGGCGGAAAATGCATCCTCGCCCAGTTGCAGGGTTGTCGCGGCGATATCGTCCAACGCCCGGCGCACCGTGTCGTGCAGACGCTTGCCCTGCGCAGTTAGGACCAGTTTGCGCCGGTTCGCCTCGAACAATGGCTGGCCAAGGGCTGCCTCAATCGCGCGGACCTGATGGCTGATCGCGCTTTGGGTGATGTGCAACTCTTCGCCCGCACGGCGCATATTGAGGTGACGCGCTGCGGCCTCAAAGCCTTGCAATGCGTTAAGCGGGACATGTCTGGGCAGCGTGGGCATGATGTTCCTGAAACCTGCCTCATCAAAGCGATGAGATATTCGCATTTTACATCACTTTATTTGACGCGCACCCTGCCCGAAACCCCTACTGCGAGGATTCTCATGGATGCTGCCTTCTCCCGTCGTCGTCTGATCGCGCCTGATCGCCTCCGCACCCTGATGCAGCGTTCGGATTTGCGCGGTACGCTGCAACTGAGCAGCCATCTGGGTGCGATTGCCATCACGGGGAGCCTGCTTTGGGCCACATGGGGCAGTTTTTGGGCGGTGCCGTTATTCATGGCACACGGGGTGCTGATCAATTTCCTTTACGCGGGCCAACACGAGCTGAGCCACGGCACGGTCTTCGCAACCAAGGGCATCAACGTGCTTTTCGGGCGGATATTCGGGTTCCTGCTGATCTATCCGCGCGACTTCGACAAGATCCAGCACTGGGCGCATCACCAGCACACGCAGAACTGGGAAAAGGACGGCGAACTGATCCGCGAACCCTATACTCTACAGTCTTACCTGCTGTGGTTCTGGGGGCTGACCTACTGGCAGACACGGGTGACACGGATCCTCCGGTTCTGCCGCGGCGTGGTGATCGAACCCTATATCCGCCCCTCAGAAAATGCGCTGGTGATCCGCGAGGCGCGCATTCACGCGGCCCTTTATGCGCTGATCGCTGTCATATCCTTGTGGACGGGCAGTTGGGCGGCGGTGATGCTGTGGCTCGCGCCGATGGTGGTGATGAAGCCGGTGCACCAGCTGCAGAACACGATTGAGCATCTGGGGTTAAGCCACAAGGACGACATCCTTGAAAACACCCGCTCGACACGCACCAATGCGCTGATGCGCTGGCTTTGCTGGCAGATGCCCTATCACACGGCGCACCACACTTTTCCCAGCGTGCCCTTCTGGCAGCTGTGGCAACTGGACGCCGCGATGCGCGAATCCGGGGCAAAGCCACATCAGATGGGTTGGTTCGAGTTCCAGATCGAGGTGATCCGCAAGCTGAGCGCACGTTCCGAAGATGAATACCCATATGATGAGGTCTGGATCGTACCGCGCGGCGATGGTCGGACCACCCGGGTCGAAGCGGCATGAGGCGGCTACGCGTCTTTCAGTCGCTCTGGTCAATGCAGCCTCACGACGCCACCGGGGAGAAATTGCCGCTGGACCGCGTGGCGGGGATGGTGGCGGATGCGGGTTATGCCGGACTTGCCATCGACCTTGGCGCTGCGGATGTAGCCATCGCGCATGAGGTCCGCCCGTATCTGGAGCGTGAGGGTCTGACACCACTGATCGTGGCCTTTCCCCGGTCGGTCGAGTCGCTTCGCGAAACGCTGATCATGGCCAAGGATTTCGGATCGCCCTACGTCAACGTGGTCGGCCAGGTCTTTCCCCTGACGGTCGAAGGAGCGATCCCGGTGATCCGCAAGTGGATCGAGATGTCTGACCAGATCGGCATGCCGGTGCAGTTCGAAACCCATCGAAACTGCATCACCAACGACCTCTTTTCCACCCTCTCGCTGCTGGATGCCATCCCAGAAATGCGGCTGGCGGCGGATCTTTCGCACTACCTTGTAGACCGTGAATTCAAACTGCCGCTAGCGGCGTGGGAGCGTGGATTACTGTCGCGCTGTCTGGCGCGATCTGATAGTTTTCAGGGCCGCGTTTCAGGCCGTCAGCAGATCCAGCTGCAGATTGACTTTCCCCAGCATGCGCCGTGGGTCGCGCTGTTCCATTCGCTCTGGGAAGAAGGCTTTGCCGACTGGCGCACCCGCAATCAGACTGGTGATATGGTGTTCCTATGCGAACTTGGGCCACCGGAATATGCGATGACCGGCCCGGACGGGCGCGAGATGTCGAACCGCTGGGACGAAGCATTGGTGCTGAAGAGCGTGGCCGAAGAAATTTGGGCCGAGCTTGGCGGTGACAGTTAAATTGCTGGCCGCTGCGCACCGTACCTGATCCCTGCCAGCGTCCAAGCAGGTCTCAGTAAGCAGCGCGGTAGATTTCTTCGATATCCTCGACCGATAGATCCACCGGATTCCAGTCAAGCAGACGGCGTATGGCGTGGGCATCCTGCGCCATGTGCACCAGATCATCCTCGGGCACATTATGGGCGCGCAGCCGCATGTCGAGGCCCAAGGCTTCACAAAAACTGCGCGCGCCCGATAGAATCGTTTCCTGGTCACCCGACTGGAACCCAAGCGCCGCACAGACCTGAGCGGTCTTGGACGCCGTCGCCCCGGCATTCACCGCCAGAACATGTGGAAAGATCAGCGCGTTCGCGATCCCGTGCGGCAGCTTGTGACGTGTGCCCAGCGGATAGGCGATGGCATGATCGGCAGTGGTGAACACCGGCCCCAAACAGATCCCGCCATAGAAGGCCACAAGCGAAAGCCCGGCCCGCGCCTCGGTATCCGCGCCGTCATCCACAGCGCGTTTCAGATAGCGCCCGACCAGTTCGATCCCCTGTAGGGCGTAGGCGTCGATGATCACCAGATCGGAAAGCATGTGACGGCTTTCGGTATGCAATCTTTGACCGGCTTACGGGATCGGTGATCAACGCCCGCGTGGCGACCTCGGAGCCGGTGCCTGCGGTGGTGGGGAACTGCACCAGACCGACGCCGTGCGGCGGTGCACGGTGTGGGCCGCTGATCTCGGACAGAGGCAAATCATGCCCGACCATCACGGCCACAAGCTTGGCCAGATCCAAGGCCGAACCGCCGCCGAAGCCAATGATCAGATCCGCGCGGCCCCAGTGCCGAACTGCTCGATGACCCGATCCGCCTATGTCGCCGTCGTCACTTGGTTCAACGAAGACGAGACCATGAACTACGCTGCCATTCGTGCGCAGGTTCGTTGGCAAGTCGCCGCTGGAAACAACATCATGTGCGAAGGGACCAACGGGGACTTTTCCGCGTGACACATGGGGAAAAGATCCAACTGCCTGAGGAGGTGGTGCACGAGGTCGCAGGCCAGGTGAAGGTGATCGTCAACGCGGGCTGCCCGGCGCGCACTCAGAACCACATCGACCCTGAAACCGCCCGTGTACTGGCCCAACACCTCAACATCGCAGGCATCAAGGATTCTGGCGGTTCGACTGAAACGGTATCAGAGTATCTCAGGGTCGCCGAAGAGGTCGGCGGATCTGTGGTCTACTGCGCCCCGGATCATCTGGTCCACTGGAGTCTGCAACAGGGCTGCGCCGGTGTGATCTCGGGGTTGGGCAACGTTGCACCTCAGGTGCTTGCCGCGATCATGGATGGTTTAAACAAAGGCGATACTGCCGTCGCCGATGTAGCCCAGTTGGTATTCGCCGGGTTGCGCAAGGATCTTTATGCACTGGGGTTCCCCCCTGCCATGGTGAAACGCGCGCTTTACATGATGGATCCATCTGTTGGCCTGTCACGTCAGCCTGCACTGATGCCCGATGCCGCACAGGATGCCGCCATCCTGGAAAAACACAGCCTGACCTGAAACCAAGGATAAAGCCATGAAAAGCAAACTCATTGTCCTCACCATGGGGGATCCGTGAGGTGTCGGGGCTGAGGTCACAGTCAAGGCCATAGCCTCGCTTCCGCCCGAGGCCCGCTCCGGCTACGCGGTGATCGGCGATGCCGACACCCTGGCGCGCGCGATAGCAGCCGCAGGCGTGGATTTGACACTGGGCGATGGGCCGGGTGCCCTTCGGGTTGTGCACGTACCGGTCGACGGGCTTCCTGGCCGGTTCGGTGTGCTGTCCGACGCCTGCGGCGAGGGCTGTTTCCGCTTTATCGACACTGCGCTGAAGATGTCTACGGGCGGAAAGGCCGCGGGGATCGTAACCGCCCCGATCAACAAGGAAGCGCTGAATTCTGCCGGACACCATTATGACGGGCACACGGGGATGCTCGCACATCTGACGGGATGTTTCGCATCCTGGATGCTGCTGGACTCCGATACGCTGAACGTCATCCATGTCTCAACACATGTTTCCCTGAAGGACGCCTCACCCACGCCACGCCCCAGAGGGTGGCCGAGACGATCCACGTCGGCCATCGGCCGTTCCAGCGCATGGGTGTGGCAAACCCGCGTATCGCCGTGGCCGGAATCACGCCTACACTGCGGGGAAAACGGGCTGTTCGGACGTGAGGATGACCTACAGGTCCTCCCGGGCGCAAAAATGGCCCCGGCCGAAGGGATAGACGGAGTCGGTGCAATCGGCGGATACGGATTACTATCGGGCCAACCGTGGGGATTTCGATCTGGTCGTGGCCCAGTATCACGATCAAGGGCATATTCCGAACAAGCTGATCGCGTTTGATACCGCTGTGACTGTCTCGCTCGGCTTGCCGATCGACCGTTCTTCGGTGGATCATGGCACAGCCTTCGATATCGCGGGTATGGGTCGGGCGAACCACGTCAACATACTGTCCTCGCTGGTTTATGCCGGGAAGTTGCGCGCCGAGCGGTTTTGAGCGGGATCGCCGCATCCGTCCGGGCGAAGCATTGCGTCCGAACAACCGGCATAGGTTTTCCAACTTTTCCAGCCTGCCTCGCCAACCGGTATCGAGCCGGACATGTTTGATCGCGCGGCGGTGGTAGGTGTAGGCAAGGTGAAGACAGCCATCCCGCGCTTCGATCAGCCAAGGATATGAAAGTTCACGGTTTTGCCCGTCAACCGAGTTATTGCTGAGACAGGCGCCGACTCCGTCTTCGATCAGAAACCGCTCTGGAAAAGTTCTGCCGCCATCCGCCGACAGACATAGTGCGACAGGAGCGCGCAGCACGCCCCAGACAGGCAAGCCCCCTCCCGCTGGATCGGCGTCTGGCCGAGTGTCGTCCTCGCCCAACTCATCATAAAGGGACGCGCGGCGGGCGTCGGACATCGCGGCATTCACAGGGTACATATCATCGCGATCTCGCCACTCGCGAGACGGATCGCCGCAACTGATGAATTGTTGTTGGGCACATCCGTCGCTGCGCGCGCAGTCCAGATCAAACCGCCATCAACGCTTTCAGAGCGGTGGACGTGATCTGCCTGACGACGGCGGTAAAAAGCGGCCAGCGATCCATCCAGCGCGACCGGGCACATGTGAACCGACCCGACGCACCCCGAAATCTCTTCATAAGCCCATATATTACCGTAGCCTTTTGACCCTCCGATGGCCGCGACGTTCTGGCTTCCCGTCCATTTCTGACTGGGGCGCTGCACGCAGCGAAAGATAGGCAAGAGCCATCGAGCATCGCCCAGAACCTGTAACGGTGCGCGGATAAAGCATCCACGGGACAGGTCGAGATATTTTCCCGCCTCTGCCGATAGTTTGGTGCCATCGCGGTTCACTTTGGCCATGCGGATACGCCATTCGTCCTGATTTCCGGCAGGCTGCGAGGTGTGCAAAAGCAAAAGCCTGCCATCGGGTGCAGCGGACAGAACCGGATTCTGTTCCGAGTGATCCGGGTCATGGCTAAGTGTCGCCACAGCCCCCCATTCCCCGCCCCCCGGGAGAAACACAGATGCACGGATGGCAATGTCAGACTTGCCTTCAAGCGAACCGCCGAACCAGGCACAGTTGATCACCCCATCTTCGCATTCGTGCAGAAAGGCGGCGTGGTTCTGGATCATTGGCGACGGCAGGTAGGCTTCTGTCCGTCCCGCCTAAACTTCGGGCAACCGCCCTGTCATGGCTTGTTCGATCTCATCAACGCGCATGCAATTACCCCCTTATCGTCAGGAAAGTTATGCCAAGCCCGTTAAATTGATCAAACAATTTGTCATCCTGTAATGCAGTTGCTATTCCGGCATCCGCAGATCAATAAACCCACCGCCGAACAGCCTGTCGCGCGAATGCTCGAGATGGGCCAACATCAGCGCCGATGACTTTTCCGGATCGCGCGCCGCGATGGCGGCGTGGATGGCGCAGTGTTCATTGAATAAGCCCTGCAAGCCTTTGGCTCCATCGCTCATTAAAGACTGTCCGTGCAGCTTCATGCCGACATAGATATGTTCCCGCAGGGCACGAAGGGTCGCTTCAAAATACTGGTTATTGGCCGCCTTGGTGATCGCAAGGTGAAAGGCGAAATCCGCATCCTCGCGGTGGGTCATCGATCCGGCCGCATCGCGCATCAGGTCCAGCGCCTTGGCAATTTCGGCAAGGGCGATTGCATTGTGCCGTTACGCGGCCAGACGTGCCGCTTTTGTCTCAAAAGTTTCCGCGAATTCGTAGCACCGTTGTATGTCAGCCAGAGTTTCAACCCAAGCAAAGCCGACGGGTGCATTCACGGGAATGCGCACATAACTGCCGACCCCTTGACGCGAAAAGATCAGACCTTCTTCGCGCGGTCGGTAAAGAGCGGCGCGCAGAACCGGACGTGAAACACCTAGTTCCCGGGACGGGGCATTTTCGGGGGGGCAGTTTCTGGTTCGTCGAATGTTCCCCGTTCGAGATACGGGTGAGCAGGGTATGATAGACGCGGTCGGCAAGCGACGTGCGCGGCCTGGCCTTTTCCTCTTTCATGGCGCGTCTCCCCTTTGAAAATGGTACTACCGTGAAATGCCGCTTTAACCGGGCTTTGCAAATATGTTGACCAGTCGTTTCAGCAGAGACGCGTCGCCGAACCCGCCGGACTTGGTGATCACGGTCAGGCCACTGTCAGGGCAGCGCGCAATGGGGACGCCGGACAGCACCTCACCCAAGTGATCCAGCAGGCCAATGTCCAACCGGTGCAGCAGCGCGGCCGCCGTCTCGCCACCGCAGACAAAGAGGGTCGAAGGCATGGAGCGCCGCATTTCCAACGCCAGTCTGCGCGCAAAGACGCTGCCGACTTCAGGAGCGTGCCCCTTCACCGTCCCTTGAGTGATCTGGATCAGTTGAACCTGACGCTTGTCGAGTGTCGGGACACGGCCACCCGGAGCGCAGACGGGCGGCAGATCAAGCGCGGCGACCTGTTCGAGGGTGATGGGATTGCGCGATCCAATTGCCATAAGAAGCGGCGACTCCAGCGCAATGGCGGGACGGGCGACAGGGCTTGGTACAAGGCGGCGGGCCAGCGCCTCAGCGAGACCCGCAGCACCCAGGTAGAGAATCCCGCCGAGGTTCGCAGGCAGTGCCGCGTCCAGATCCGCATCGCTTTCGGCATCGATGATGGTCGCATCCTTGCCAAGCTTTGGCGCGATGGGGATCGGAGCATCAACTCCGACGCCGGTGACAGCACCTTCGATGACCACCCGGCCCAGCCTTGGAATGGCCGGGCACGCCAGCACGGGACCGGGACGGAGTTCGGACAGGTCAGCCAGTTCAGACGCAATGTTGCCCTTGAGACGACTGTCGACCTTCATAAACAGCAACCCGTCGAAACGTTGTATCGCTTCGCTCATGGCGCGGATGACACGAACTGCCGACGCGCTGTCCATTTCGCGCGTCGACGTCGCGACCGAGACGACCGCCACCGACGGGTCAGCCAAAGCCTGCGCAAGATGCCCCGGCCCTGTCCCGACACGCACGACCGACCCGCGCGCGGCAAATGCTGCTGCACTGTCGAGCGCACCTGTCAGGTCACCGGCGAGAATCAGCACCCGGGTCATCGGCTCTCCTCCTTATCAACGGCCGCGCATCAGGTCTTGCATCATCTCAACCTCTTCGCCGGTCAGATCCATCAGCGGTGTCCGCACTGGGCCAGCCGCGAAGCCGCGCAACCTTACGCCGGCCTTGATCGCCGAGACAGCGTAGCCTGTCTTACGATCACGGATCTTTGCAAAAGGATAGTAGAAATTCTTGAGCAGTATTTCGCAAGTGGCGTCATCACCCACACTGAACGCCCGATGAAATTCCAGCGCTGTGCCGGGCACAAAGTTGAAGACGGCCGACGAATAGGTCGGCATCCCTGCCCCACGATATGCCTGTGCAAAAAGCTCATGCGTGGGCATTCCGCCAATATAGCTTAGCCGCTCACCCAGGGTCAGCGTGACGCGGCGCACAGTTTCGATGTCGCCGGTGCCGTCCTTGAAGCCGATCAGGTTCGGGCAATCGTCGGCAAGGCGCATCAGGGTCTCGGCACTGACGCGGGTTTGCCCGCGGTTGTAGACGATGACAGCCATTTTCGTGGACTCGCAGACGGCTCGGACATGCGCCTCGATCCCGTCCTGAGGCGCCCCTATCAGGTAGTGCGGCAGTAGGAGAATACCGTCGCCGCCCGCTGCCTCGATCCCCCGGGCCATTTCGCAGGCCATACGGGTGCCGTATCCGCACCCCGAAATGATCGGCTGGCCGGGCTGTGCGGCTTTGGCGGCGCGCACGACTTCGAAGACTTCGGAAGGGCTAAGCGAGAAAAGCTCGCCCGTGCCGCCCGCCACAATCAGCCCCGCAACGGGGTAGTCCGAGAGCCATTCGAGATGCGCGCCGAAGGCATCGGCGGCGAAATCCCCCGCATCGTCAAAAGGGGTGACAGGGAAGGACAGCAGGCCTGTGCGGATCCGGGCCTGAAGGTCTTGGTTGTCGAGCATGCTCGTCTCCTTGGGGACGGGTCAGAGAGACACCGCCGCAGATGATAAGGGGCTGGCCGGTGACGGCACCGGCATGGGCGAGATCAGGGAGGCGGCAGTCTTGCCACCTCCTAGAATTAGATCATGCAGGCATTGGGCGGTGGATTTGCGGCCTCTGCCGGGTGGGGTTACGGTTTTGACACTGGCCGTTGCCTGATCTGGCACCCGCAAGCAGTCCGCAGCATGGCATGTGCCCCACTGCCTCACTCCGCTGCTCTGCATTGGCGATTGTGGCGCAGCGAGGACATCAGCGACAACCCGATGAATCCCGCGCCCAGCAGTCCGGTGATGACCTCTGGCACGTGGAAAAGGGTCTGCGCGAACATGATCAGCGACAGGATCAGGATCGACCAGAAAGCCCCGTGCTCAAGGTATCGGAACTCGGCCAGCGTTTTGCGTTCTACCAGCATGATGGTCATGGAACGCACGTACATCGCGCCGATGCCCAACCCGATGGCGATCAGGAACAGGTTCTGTGTCAGCGCAAAAGCCCCGATGACACCGTCAAAGCTGAACGAAGCGTCGAGGACCTCCAGATAGAGGAACGCACCCAGACCGCCACGCGCCACTTGGCCCGTGGTGGCGGAACTGTCGAGGACATGGCCCAGTATCTCGACCGCGAGGAAGGTGACGATGCCAAAGACGGCGGCGAAGAGGAAGGTGCCCGTCTCAGCATCGGGCAGGATCATCGAGAAGATGAGAACCAGCAATAGCACAATGGCAATCTCGATCCCGCGAAAGGCGCCGCATTTGCGCATGGCCTTTTCCAGACCCTTTATCCAGTCGATCTCTTTCTCGGCATCGACGAACCAGCTGAGCGAAACCATCATCAGAAAGGCCCCGCCAAAGGCGGCGATGGAAAGATGCGCATCGTTGATGATCTCGGCGTAGCGGGCGGGTTGCGTCGCGGCAAGGCGGATAGCCTCAACAGGATTGATATGTGCCGCCACCACGACCACCAGAAGCGGGAACAGGATGCGCATTCCGAAGACCGCGATCACGATGCCCCAGGTGAGGAACCGATGGCGCCATACCGGTGTCATCTTGTCCAGTTTGTTGGCGTTGACGATGGCGTTGTCGAATGAGAGCGAGATTTCCAGCACCGCGAGGATAGCGCCTATCATAAGGAACCCGAGCGCGCCCGAAAGCGTGCTGGTATAGGCCCAGCCCACCCAGAAGGCCAACGCCAGCCCGACCACAGTTACACCGTAGGCCCATCCAAAATATTTCAGCATGTCAGGCCTGTACCGTCGGTAGGTAACCAGTCAGATCCACCGGACTCAGCAGCGGTTGACCAGCGAAAAACGCACCAAGGTTATCAACCAGAAGTTGAGCCATCGCGTCACGCGTCTCGACCGTGCCAGAGGCATGGTGCGGATAAAGCGTGACATTGGGCAACGACGTCAAGCGCGGGTCGGCATCGGGTTCAGAGGCATAGACATCAAGCGCCGCCGATCCCAACCGCCCGTCCGACAGACAGGCAATCAGCGCCTCCTCATCCACGACTGATCCACGGGCAACGTTGATAAGAAGGCCGGTGGGACCAAGCGCCTCCATGACCTTTGTGTCGATCAGGCTCCGGGTACTCTCTCCGCCAGCGACGATGACCACCAGCGCGTCACTATCGCGGGCCAGCTGGATCAGATCTGACTGATAATCCCAGTGCAGATCCTTGGGACGCCGATTCCAGTAGGTAACCTGCTGGCCCATCGCCTTGGCACGTTCGGCTATGGCCTGACCGATGGTGCCCATGCCGACGATGCCCAGCTTGCCGCCCTTCAGCGAACGCTGGAGAGGAAACGCCCCTTTACGAGCCCAGTCGCCGGAACGCACGTAGGCTTCGGCTGGTACAAGGCCCCGCCGGGCGGCAAGCAGCAGCATGATCGCGGTGTCGGCAACATCGTCGCACAAGGCCTGAGAGGTGTTGGTAAGCGTGACACCGTGTTCGGCCATCGCCGCAACATCAAAGCCGTCGAACCCCGCCGAAGAGCAGGACACCAACCGCAGATCGGGCATCGCCTCGACGATCGGGCGGGTGACAGGTGCATGACCATTGGTTGCGATAGCACGACATCTGGGACCGAATTCGGCGACGAAAGCATCTTTGTCTTCGGCAAGGTCATAGCGGTGGAGCGTGTATCTCTCCTCCAACTGTTGCATCGCATCGGGTCGCTGCGAGCAAAGCATCATCACATCGGGTCTGGTCATATCAAAGAAACTCCTGGGCCAGCCTTGCCTCGCGGCGGCGGGCCTGTACTTGGGGATCGGGTTCGAGTGAGCCCGCGAGCAGCCCATTGGTATAAGCCTCGCGGGGGGCTTCGAATATCTGGCGTGTTGCGCCCTGTTCTACAATACGCCCCGACTGCATGACGACAACCCGGTCAGCAAAATCGCGCACGACCGGCAGATCGTGGGCGATAAAGATGTAACTCAGCCCGAATTCCCCCTTGAGCCGATCCAAAAGGTCGATGACCTGCGCTTGAACCTGTACGTCCAGCGCCGACACTGCCTCGTCACAGACAATGATCCGGGGTTCGAGCGCAAGGGTGCGGGCGATGGCGGTGCGCTGACGCTGCCCGCCCGAAAACTGATGCGGGTATTTGTGCGCCGCTGCCGCCGGTTAGGGAATGCCAACCTTGGCAAGCAGCCGCAGAGTTTCAGCCCGCGCCTCTACGCGGGTGGTGCCGTGGATGCCCATTGCTCTTCGATCTGCCAGCCGACCTTGTAGGCCGGGTTCAGGTGGCTCAGTGGATCCTGAAAGATCATCGCGATCTTCTTGCCATTGATGTGCCGCCGCTCCGCCCGCCCCATCGTCAGCAGATCCTTGCCGCGATAGAATATCTGCCCGGTGGTGATCTCGCCTGGGGGGCAGACGATCAGATCCATGACGGCCGACGCCGAGACGGATTTCCAGACCCGGATTCCCCAAGGATGGCAAGCACTTCGCCCTTGTTGATCGACCAGCTGACGTTTTTGACGGCCTGAACCGGGCCGCGCGCAGTGTGAAAGGTGACAGACAGGTCGCGGACCTGGAGCACCTCGGCGCGGGTTGTCCGCAGGCACGCCGGGATGCCGGTGATCGCGAGGACAAGGATGATGTTCCCGACCGATCGGTCAAGCATGTAGAGCACGATCACCGCCAGCAGCGGTCGGCCCAACTGATCGCCGCCTAGAACCAGCAGCCACCCCCTGGCCAGATCAAAGGGCGGCGCGTTGCGCCCGCGCAGGTTCTGACGGCTCGACTCCTGTTCCAGCAGCATTGGCCCGAAGACGGCACAGAGAACGATGATCAGAAGGAACACGGCGGCAACGGTCGCGGTTTGTCCGCCCAAAGCAGTTTCAATGTTCCCCGTGGGCGCCCGGTTTCGGGCTTGTCGGGGGAGTGAATGCGCTGTTCTGCCATGGTCATTTCAATACCGGATCCGCGGATTGAGCACGGCATAGGCCAGGTCGATCAGGATGTTCATGAGGAAGATGGCGAAGGCCGTGACCATGATCGAGGCCAGCACAACAGCAAACTCACGCTGCAGCATCGAATCGATCATCAGTTTGCCGACGCCGGGAAAGCCAAAGATCGTTTCGACCACCACTGCACCGTTCAGCATCCCGGCGGCCTGATCTCCGATCACGGTGATGACAGGCAGCATCGCGTTGCGCAGAGCATGTACAAAGATAGTGGCGCGTGGGGCGACGCCCTTGGCGCGCGCGGTTTTCACAAAAGCCGACGACAGAGCGTTGATCGTCGATCCGCGCACGACCTGAAGGATCAGGCCGAAGGGGCGGATGAACAGCACCGAAACCGGCAGGATCCAGTGCCAGACAGTGCCGGTGCCAGAGGTAGGCAACCATCCGAAGCCGACGACAAAGACCACGATGGTGACGATGGCGACCCAGAAATCCGGGGCCGAAGCACCGATGAGCGAAAAGAACGTCGCCACCCGGTCGAACGGTCCGCCGACGCGGAACGCAGCCAGAGACCCAAGAGTGATTGCTGCGAAAGTCACGCCGATCATGGTGATCGCGGCCAGTTGCAGTGTCCAGACGAATGCCTCGGTCACGACTTCTAGTGCGTGCCGCGCACGGCGGATGGAGTCACCGAAATCAAGCTGCACGAGGTCGACCATGTAATCACCAAACTGCACAATCAGCGGGTCGTTCAAACTATGGATCTGGCGGAAATTCTCGCGCGCCTCAACCGAGGCATCGACCGGCAGGTACAGGTCGGTCGGATCACCGGTCAGGCGCGCCAGGAAGAACACGGCGATGACCAGCTGGAACAGCTAAATGGCGCTGGATACGGCGCGTTTGGCAAGGAATGTCCTCATGGCGGGGGCCCTCTGGGACGTGCTCGGGGCGGCGGTGTGTCCGCCGCCCCGTATGCGTTACTTGAACTTGATCTGCGACAGCTGCAGTTCCGAGTTCGTCGCAATGGTCGGCTTAAAGTCGAGCCGTTTCGAGACGCGTCTGACGCCAACCAGGTGGAACAGCAGAACATCAGCCGAGATGTCATGGGCACGGGCCAAGGCCTTTTCCCAGGCAGCGCCCCGTAGGTCACCCGCCGTACCTGTGGCGGCTGCGATGTCGGCGTCCAATTCCTCATCACAGATGCCCGACTGAAGGCCATCGCAGGCGTATTTGAAATACATCGAAAACATCGGATCGCCGCGATTGTTATCGTGCATCGCCGCGACAAGCGCCGGGGTGTCGTCCGCCGCGAAAGGCTTGGAGTGATATTTGATCCACTCGCCACTTCGACCATCTACAACTTGGTGTTGAATCCTGCATCGCCCAGGATCTGCTGCAGGGCCTCCATGACTTCGGTCACGTTCGGAAAGTTACCAAGAGGGCCCAAAAGCAGGATCTCGGTATGAACGGCTACGCCGTCGGCTTTTGCCTCTTCCAGCAGCGCCTTGGAACCGTCAGGATCTTATGCTGGAACTTCCAGTGCGACACCTGCCCCCAGTGTCGACGGCACGGTCATGTGCGTGGCGATCTGCGCATCCGCGGGGATCAGCGTCCCAAGGAAGGCTTCGCGGTCAACGGCCATGTTCAGGGCGCGACGGACCCGCACGTCATTCAGCGGAACGAGACTGCTGTCGTTGCGCAGGTCGTGGTTTCCGAGTTGGGATAGGAAAAGTCCGTCTTCGGATTGGTGGCATCGTCCGAGCCGAGCAGCTAGGTCGCCTTGGTGACAGCGGGCTGTGCGCCCCAGTAATCGTCACGGTGATCTAGGACAATCGACTGGCCCACATTCCATTCTGACAAGACACAAGGGCCCGTGCCGACGGGTTCGCGGGTTAATTCGATCGGGGTTTCGGCAGGCACCACCGTCAGGGTGGGCATCAGCAGCGGCAGGTTCGGTTGGGCCGGTTGGGATTTGATATCGATGGTCAGGTCATGCACCACCGTCGGCGTGAGGGTCATTCCGCCGAAATACTTGGCGCCGATCTCGCAGGTCAGGTAGCGCGACAGCGCGCGTTCGATGGTGTGAACGATATCGCCCGCATCCAACGTGGAGAAGTCAGAGAATGACACCCCATCGCGCAGGTGGAACCGCCATGTGCCATCGCCCACGTCTTCCCAGCTTTAGGCCAGGTGCGGCATCAGTTCACCGTTTTCACTGTTCACCTCAGTGAGGGTTTCCGAGATATTCTCAAGTACTACGCGACCGATGTTGGATTGCGACGCCATGCAGGGTTCGACCACCTCAAGCTCCTCATTGAGTGCTATCATGACGTCGGTATCGGCAGCAACAGCTGGTCCCACATAGGCAAACAGGGCAACCCCACATAGCAGGTCATTTCAGTAGTTCGTTGTATTTAATCCAAAAAACATACTTGGTATATAAGTGTCCCCGGCGGCCACCACCCTTTGCCGAAGGTCGCTTTGATCCGATGCGTCTCCTCCGGATCCTGCGGATCAAAAAGCAGTGTGATGTGGTTTTTAATGCCGATCTATAGCGAATAAACGCTGTTTGATCCAATTTCGGTATCAGTCAGCCCTCCTCTGGTATCATCCAATTGACGGCACCCGCGACCGGCGGGCACTTGCCGTCATCAAGACGATGGCGGCAAAAATGGACGATGCCCCGACCCAGGTGGTCACGCGCGGAAGCTCGGCAAAAGCCAGCCATCCGGCGAGCGCGACAAGTGTAAGCCGACGAAAAAGGGATGGACGTCTCCGGCCACCAAGCGCACGATCACACCGTCCGGCGCACTGCCGAAAGCCACCAGCGCCCGGCGCTCTTGCATGACACACTCCGATACCGGGCCGGAAAAGCGGCGCCACTTCTAGGTGTTTGATCGCATGGTTTGATGGTGCGATCATTTCTCAGGCCTGGAAGGAGGCATTGTGAGACAAGTTCGTCACGGGAGCGCCACGACAACGCACGCCGTCAGAGCTGCAATACAGTGATCGCAAGCTTCGCTCGCGCAGTTGAGTAAGAGTTGG
>NZ_FZNN01000023.1 GCF_900188035.1 Puniceibacterium sediminis
CGGGCAATGGTCAGCGATCGTATGAAGCGGGACCTGGCGATCCGCGCATTGGATATGGCTGTGGCGCTGCGACAGCCGCCCAAGGGCTGCATTCATCATACGGATCGCGGGTCGCAATATTTTTCAGGCGACTACCACAAGCGCCTGTCCAAACATGGCTGCGAAGTCTCGATGAGCGGAAAAGGCAATTTCTAGGACAATTCCATGGTTGAAACATTCTTCAAATCACTCAAGGTAGAGCTGATATGGCGCAACCGTTGGGAGACCAGACGCCAAGCCGAAGGCGCGATATTCCAGTATATCAATGGGTCCCACAATCCAAGACGGCGGCACTCGTCGTTAGCTGGCAAAAGCCCCTTGGCCTTCGAACGAAAGGCTGCCTAAATGAGTTGAGAGACCGGAACGCAAGCGCGACAAGACCAATGCGCTGAAGTAGGAAAAGGCCCAAGGCAAGGCTGGGAAGATCGCCGAGGTGCTGGTGAAAACCGACTTGGTTATCCTGCCCTCTCGGCAGCATGCTTTGCATGCGACTGCCGGGTAACAGATGAGCTCGGATATCTGTACCGCGCCGGGTTGCCGGAGACTTGAAACCTGAGAAGGATGAGAGTCATGGAAAAGAGCAAGATGGCAAACCGCTATTCACCGGAGGCCCGTGCCCGCGCGGTGCGGATGGTGCTGGAACATCAGAGTTCCTATGAGACGCAGGGCACCGCGATAGCGGCGATTGCACCGAAGATCGGCTGTATTCCGCAGACGCTTGCGGTCTGGCTGAGAAAGGCAGCGAAAGATGCTGGCGCGGCGGGTGGCACGGCCAGCGACGAACGCGATCGGATCAAGCTGCTTGAACGCGAGAACCATGAGCTGCGTGAGGCGAACGAGATCCTTCGCAAAGCATCAGCTTATTTCGCTGAGGCGGAGCTTGTCTGAGCTGAGGCGGAGCTTGTCTGAAAAGGCGCGGTCCTTTCGCCGACGGGCCCGACAGTTATCTGCGGTCGTCGCCCCTGATCCCGCTGATTTTGGCCTGCCTGGTGCTTGCGATGGGCACGGCTCAATGGAATATCCTGCTGTTCATGATGGTTATGGGGATATCCAACGGCTTCTCGCTCAACCTTTATGGCACGGTATGGCCGTTTGCACGGAAATCGAGATGATCCTCGCGCAACGGGATCGGCCGTGCCGATCCGCGCAGATCTTGCCATGAACGGTCCCGTCTAGGTTACGTCGCATAACCATCTGAGATCTGTCAACGTGGCCGCTCTTATATGCCGCCGGAGGAAAAATTCGCTTCATCGCGGCATTCGCAATCTCGGACAAGCGCCAATAAATCTCGTTGGGTATTCTGTGATCGTTCATTGTGAACGGACCGGTTGATGACAGACAGGATTTCCGGTGGAAACGCTCAAGCGGGGAGAACAAAATTATGGTCACGAAGATCCTGAACAATTTTAGCGAGCCCTACAAGCCAAGCGATCTTACGGCCTATCAGCGGTATGATATTTTGCAGCCAATTATCGGCGAAGCGTCGGAACTGTTTTACAAGTGTATCAGTCACGACCGTACCCCAGAGCTGGATGCCGAGATGGAGGGGGCCTTTACGAACCTTTTCCAGAAGGCGGCCGCGCGTTCCGGTCACGGCAATGTCGAAGAGATCCGGCGCAGTTTTCTGGCCTTCAGCGGCCTTGGCCTGCCCGGGTTGATGTCGCCGATCCCCCTTGATGCCAGCCGGGTGGCACAGAGTTTCAACGGCACGTGGGAACTGCGTCACCGGTTCACGGACGGCGGGCGCACCGGCTATGCCGAGCCCCGGCACAACACGGTCGCGCGGTCGCAGATCTATTACGATCTGTACGACAAGGATAAAAACCGCCTGCGTCAGTTGACAGTGATGTGGACAAAGGAAAACCACTACCCGCGGGAAAAACAGCTGCTTCGCGACATGCCGGGACGCCAGGATGAAGAGGAAACCTTTCTACTGGCGTCGCTCGTCGATATCCGGTTGCGGCAGTTGGACCCATGGACCGTGGAGTATACGGACGACGGCATGGTCTATGGCAATCATGGCGATTATTTGAATGGTGTGCGCTGTGTCAGCACGGCCTATATGATGCGCTTCGGCGCGTCTGAATCCCTGATCGGCGTGCCGGAAACGCGGATGGTGCTGCCTGATGGCACGCAACAACCTGTCTCTGGCATGTTCATCCTGCTGAATGTGCTGGGCGGCGGCCCCTCGGCCTTGTCCTTCCCGATGTCCGGGTTGCCCGAAATGAACGGAGACTTGCCCACCTTCGATACGGTTGACAGCTACATGAAGGTGAACTCCGACCGGCCTTTGATCGGGGGCTTCGAGCCGATCGACAAATATTTCGAACGGCTGCGCGATCCTCTTGGTGCTGTGAAGGGTCTGCAAGAGCGGTCGGAGCGCTTCGGGGCCGAGAGTGTGCATGGGTTCCACCCGCAATCGCTAGACAGTCTGGAAGACTACAAGCGCGATTACTGAGCTGCGCAAACAGGCCAGGAAGGTGGGCCATCGCGCCCACCTTTTCGAGTGCATTGAAAGTAACTTTTAGATCGAAAGTCTGGTCAGGGCTTGTGCGGGTGCACCGTTGCTGGCCCCTGATCTCTCAGCAGTCGATATCTTCGCCCTTGCGCCACATGTCAAAGGCGCGGGCAATGAATTCGTCGATGCGGGTCTCTTCGACTTTCTTGGATTTCGTAAAGCGGATACAGCCCTTGCCGACGTTCAGACCCTCCAGAAGCTCCCCATCTGGATCGACCTTCGAGGCGTTTCCGACATAAAGGCTGACGTAGCCGCGTTGTGCATTGAGGTGGAACGCGTAAGTATCGCCGACGCAATATCCCAGCATCTTGTAGTGAATCCGTTCCTCAAGCCGGGGCGCCTCTTGTTTGATCAAGGCCCGGATCTGCTGCAGTTTTTCTCGCCGCCAGTCGTCGTCCAACTGGTCGATATACTCCGAAGGGGTGTTTGCGTCAGAGAGCATGGAAACATCCTTTTCCTTTCCAACAGATCGTTTCTCGAAAACGATGAGAATAAAGATAAGTCACGCGTGCTTGGTCGCAAGGTGTCCCGGCCCGTCGGCGCACCCGGTGGGCGCGTCATTCGCGGGTCTGGTCGGACCCCTGTAGCACGTGGACACCCTGATCCGCACGAGAGACTCTGAGTGCCGCCAACCGAGCCAGACCTTCCGCCAGCGTCGGTCGTGTACCCGGATTGACTGACCACATCACCACATGCGCCTTATCGGGTGGCAGGAACCAATTGTGCTTGTGTTGGACAAAGTGGCGATGGACAGTATTGCGCAAAAAATCAGACAAGGCTTTGGCGTCGGTCCAGACGGACAGATTCACGATGTCGCGCGGATGCGGACCCTGGTTCATCCCGCCGCTCGGATCATCCAGCCGCCAGACCAACCCGGGGCTGCGGTCTGCAACACCGTTCACCAGATCGACGCCGCGCATGAAATCGGCCATCTCGGGGGCGTTGAAATCAAATCGCGCGCGCGCGATGTTTACCTGCGCCAGATGCATAGCGGGACCCGGTTCGTCGTGGTCAAGGGTCATTCCCGCACGCGCGTCAGAGTGAAGGTATCGACGCCCTCCCCGCTATCGGGGATGTCGTCAAAATCGTCTGACCGGTTTTCGGGGCGCACATATTTCTTTTCGCCGTCCCATTTCCACGTCTGCGTGATCCGATCCTCATCAATGAAGTGAAACGCCACGCCGGTCATCTTGAGCGCATCCGGATGCGTCAGATTGGATGCTCCAACATATTCGAAAATCACGTCATCCGCGACATCCAGCATTGCCCGCATCTTGGGTTGGTTGCCGAGGGTGCAGTAATGCGTCAGCACCAGATCCTCGCCTGACAGATGATACAGCGTGACCATCTCTTCATCCATCAGCTTGCCGTGCCAGTAGTGGCGATAGCGCTCGATCAATGCGCTGTCGTTGCCGGTAACTTCATAGGTCAGTCGGATGTCCTTGCCATAAGGAGAGCTACCACGCCAGGTTCCGGTCAGGGACTTCAGTTTTTCGAATGCTTGTGTTGCGCTTTGCATATGAACGGTCCTCTCCGATTGTCTCGTTCTGAAACACTACGGCCAAACGGGGCGCATCGGCCTATCCCAAACTGCGCAATTTGCGACAAGCGGCGCTCTCGCATCCTATTATATTGAAACGACATCCCGGCTTGTGTGACCGGCAGGGGGCTGCGTTGAACACGAAATCCGACTTTCTTCTGGCCACTGAGCGCAAGGCGTCCGATCCGCGCGATATCGCGATTGTGGGGTTGTCCTGCCGCCTGCCCGGTGCGCCGAATGCAGAGGCGTTCTGGCGCTTGATCGAACAAGGTGCAAGCGCGGTGACCGAGGTTCCGGCAGACCGTTGGGATGCCGATGCCTATTACGATCCTACCGGTCAGAGGCAGGGCAGCGCCTGTTCGCGATGGGGCGGGTTTTTAGACGATCTCGCGCATTTTGATGCCAGTTTTTTTCGGATCAGCCCGCGAGAGGCCAAAAGCCTGGATCCGCAGCATCGGCTTTTGCTGGAAACTTCGGTAGAGGCACTGGAACACGCCGGTCAGCCGCTCGACGCGCTCAACAAAAGCCGCACCGGGGTTTTCGTGGGCATTTGTACCAGCGAATATGCCAATCTGACCGGAGATGCGGACGATTATTCCCTCATCGACAAATATTACGGAACCGGTACGGCGCTCAGCGTCGCGGCGGGTCGTATCTCTTATGCGCTGAACCTCAGCGGTCCTGCGATCTCGGTTGATACGGCGTGCTCTTCATCACTCGTTGCGGTGCATCTTGCGGTGGCAAGTCTGCGGGCCGGGGAGACCGACCTCTGCCTAGCGGGCGGGGTCAATGTGGCGCTCTGTCCGTCGGTCGGCATCTATTTCAGCCAGCTTGGTGCCGTGTCCCGCGCACCGGAATGCCGTCCTTTCGACGCCAAGGCAGATGGCTATGTGCGCGGCGAAGGCTGCGCAATGATCGCGCTCAGACCCCTGAACGCGGCGCTCAGAAACCGCGATCGCGTCTTGGCGGTCATCCGTGGAAGTGCCGTCAATCAGGACGGTCGCAGCGCCGGGCTGACGGCCCCAAATGGCAAGGCGCAAGAGGCGGTTCTGCGGTCGGCGCTTGACGACGCGGGTGCAAAACCTTGCGATGTTATCTTTGCCGAGACGCATGGCACGGGCACACGGCTGGGCGATCCGATCGAGGCGCGGGCGCTTGGCGCGGTCTACGGGCGCGCTTCGGGGCGGTCTGCGCCGCTTGGTCTGGGTGCGGTCAAGGCCAATATTGGCCATCTGGAGGCGGCGGCGGGAATTGCCGGACTGATTAAGGCGGTCGAGGTCGTTCGGCGCCGGACCATCCCTCCGCTGGCCAATTACGTCCAAGCGAATGAGATGATCGACCTTGATGCCCTGGGACTGGCAGTGCCGAAAGCCTCCACGCCCTGGCCCGAAGGCGCAGGGCTTGCTAGCGTCAGCTCATTCGGGTTCAGTGGCACGAATGCGCACATCTTGCTGGGTCCGGCGCCGGAAGGCGGAGTGGCGCCTGCACCGTTGCGCCCGCAAATCTCGGAAACTCCCCGTCTGATCCTGCCGCTGTCGGCCCGGGATCCCGCTGCCCTGGCACCGCTGGCCCTAGCTCTGGCGCGCCGTTTGCGAGACGGCGAAGATGCCGCCGCCCTATGTCGAGGTATGGCGCTGCGGCGCAGCCACTATGCCGCGCGGCACTGCGTGAGTGGCGTGGATGGCGCAGAACTGGTCCAGGCGCTAGAGACGCAAACGCCCGCCACACCCTCGGCGGCAAGGCCTGCGCGCGGGCCGGTGTTTGTCTTTTCCGGGCAAGGTGGGCAATGGGCCGGGATGGGTGCTGCCTTGGCGCGCTGGCCTGCCGCCCGGGCCGAGATAGACCAAATTGATCGCGTGGTGCAGCGCCTTGCGGGATGGTCGGTATACACGGCAATGAACCGACCGGACGAGTTGGAGAGTCCAAGGATCCTGTCCAGCCAGATGGCGATCTTTGCGGTGCAGGCTGCGCTCAGCGCCTTGTTGCGCGATTGGGCGTTTCGTCCCGCAGCAGTGGTTGGTCATTCAATGGGCGAAATAGCAGCAGCGCTGACGGCGGGGGCACTGACACGGGATCAGGCCGTTCATCTGTGTCTTGAGCGCAGTTCCTGCCTTGCCGAGGGCGCCCGGAGCGGTGTTATCGGGGGAATGGCCCAGGTCGAAGCGGCGGCTGATCTGGTTCAACAGGTGTTGGGCGACCTGTGCAGTACAGCAGTGATTGCCGCTGTGAACGGCCCGTTATCGACAGTGATTTCGGGCAGCGCTGAAGCGGTGGAAACGGCAGTCGCGGCCTTTGCGGATCGCGAGGTTTTTGCCCGCATGGTCAACACCGACGGCGTGGCGGGGCATTCACCGCTCATCGCACATCTGGCCGGACCGCTGGCGGCGCGGCTGGACAATTTGCGCCCGCAACCGGGAAGCTGTCGGTTTTTCTCTGCCTGCGCCGGTGGCCATGTTGCTGGTGAGGCATTGGGTGCTGACTACTGGTGCCAAAGCCTGACCTCACCGGTGCAATTCGATCAGGCGGTACAGGCGCTGCTGGAGGAGGGCCATCGCGACTTTGTCGAGATCGGGCCCCGGCCGCTGCTTTTGTCTGCGCTGCGCAGCCGTCTCAAGGCCGAGGGCATGCAGGGTTTGCTGACCGCCAGCCTGACCCCGGACGATGCGGCCGTGCCTCATGGGCCCGATCAGATGCTTGCGGCGCTTTACACCGCGGGCCATGACCCCGACTGGTCACGGCTGATGGATCGCCAAGGTGATTGGAACGCGCCGCCGCCCTATCCATGGCAGCGCAGCTATCACTGGATCACCGAGTTGCGCCAGGATGCGGCCTCTGAGGAACCACTGCCCAAAGTGCAGCGCTCGACAGAGCGTGCGGTCAAGACCACCGGGGCGGCGCTGGACAGCCTGATCGCCCGGCATGACCGTTTTGGCATCCGTTCGCTGAACATGCGGTTTCTCGCCCCACGTCTGTGGCTGGCGGAAGAAGACAAGGTTGCAATCTATGGCTCTGTACGGGGGGCCACCTGCGTTGTCTGGGCCGTGCTTGGTCAACCCGAGGCTTGCCAGCGCGCGCTAAAAGATCTGCGCGCCCACGCTCGGAGCGCCGGGATTAGCCTTGCCATGGTGTTGCCAAAGGCGGATGCCGCTGCAATCGCGACGCGGCAAGATCGACTCGATGACTTTGGCCTGTCCCAGCATCTGACATTGGCAAGGTTCGATCCGACAGCTCAGGGATATCGGCGCCTGCGGTCGCGATTGGCGCGCTATGGGTCGGGTCCGGGGCGTGAGACGACGCAGTTTCACCCGGGCCTCGATGCCGCAGAAGACGCCCGGGTCGTGGCGCTGATCCGCGCCTGGATAGGGCTTAAGAAGACCCCTGTTCCGGCCGCCGAGGCTTTGGTCGGCGAAATCACTGCTGCCCGATTGCCCACCTTCCGCCGCCTATATGCCGCACGGGACGGCGCAGAGATTCACGCGCTTCTTGCGCTATGCCAGTTTGGAACCGGGGACGGCTGGCTCATGGATATGGAGTTTTACGACGCGACCACCCCGCCCGGCTGTACAGAGCGCCTGATCACGGATGTCGCCCAACATCTGCGCGAAGAGGGCGCGAAGGTCCTGTCACTGGGGGGCAGCTATAGCATACCACGGTTCATGGATGACGTGTCGGCGGATGGCGGCAACGGCGCGCGCAGCAACGTCCAATTCAAGTCGAAATACCGGCCCGAGGCTGAGGATGTGTTTTTGGTCTGTCCCAAGGACCTGAGCACGCAGGCGCAGCAGGACCTACTGTCCGCTTTGGCTGGGACGGTCGATCAAACCCGCTGCGACACGCGCGAGCTTGGCATCTTTCTTGGCGGAGGCAGCGGACTAAGGGATCATCCTTTTGACCTGCGCGACCTTGATGTTGCCGGTGACACGGCCGTCTTTGCGGCGCAAGTTTCGGTAAGGGACCCGCTTTTGGCAGATCACAAGGTGGGCGGGCAGCCGGTGCTTCCGGCGGCCGCCGTAATCGAGGCGGTCGCGACTGTGGCCCGCAGCAAAGCGCAGGGGGCCGGGCCGCTTGTCTTGCGCGACATCATCTTTGACCGCGCGCTTTCCCTTGGCGATGCGAGGGGGGCGGATATCCAGGTGCAGATTTGCCGGAGCTCCGACCTTGACCGCACCAGTATCGGAGCCGAGGTCCATGCGCGCAGGGTCGATGGCACCCAAGGTGGCTGGCAAAGGCTCATGCATTGCCGGATCGACATGCCGGACGCGGGGGCGATGCATAGCTTGGTGGGGAAGACCTCTGACCTGCGGCACGCCTGCGACCTTGCCATTTCTGTGGATCCAAAAGCTCTGAATGCGGGCTTTGCGGCGCAGGGCATCGACTATGGCCCGGCCTATTGCAATATCGACAGCCTTGCCCGGGACGGTCAAGCGGCGCTGACAGCGCACCTTAGCTGCGCGGATAGCGGCGATAGCGGCGCCTATACAGTCCAGCCGTTCCTTCTGGACAGTGCGATGCAATGTCTTTCCGCAGGTGCGGACGGCAACGGTGCCGTCATGCTGCACAGCGTCGAAGAGCTGATCATTCATGCGCCTGTCCCCTGTGAGGCACAGGTCAAGGGATGGTCCGAAGGCATTCCGGCTGCGGGGGGAGCTGCGGCGGAGTTCGACATCACCACGGCGCAGGGCGAGATAGTTATGACCGCGCGCGGCGTCCTGGCGCGACCGGTGGCCAAGATCGGGCCGCGCTGCGCGGTGATGCGCGCAGGGCCCGTGGACCCGCCACCGGGACCGCCAGTTCCCTTGGGCCGCGTGCAGGTAATCGGCAGTGGCGCGCTGTGCCGGGCTTTTGTGGCGGCGCTTGATTCGAATGCAGCGCCTGCGACCGATATAGCGGCGGGGGCGGATCATCTGGTGTTTGTCATTGAGGCGGAGGACACGGCGACGCTTGCGACGACCCTTGCGAAGGTCTGTCAGCACCTTGGTGTTTTGTCCGATACGGCTGCCACGCCCAAAGTCTGGATCGTCAGCAAATCCGAGCAGGAAAGCGGCGCTCCGGCCAAGTCGCTCGCCACCGCCGCAAATGGTTTCTCTGCGGTGCTGCGTGCGGAGTATCCTGATCTTTGGGGCGGCCAGTTCTCTATCGGCGACGTCTCAGACGCATCCGCGGCCCGCGCCGTGCTGCAAAGGATGGCGTGCCCCGATGGGGAAGACGCCTGGCTCATGTCAGCCGAAGGCACCTTTGTACCACGCTTGCATCTGATTGACGCGCCGCCAGAGCCTGCCTTTCGACCCGATCCGCAGCGCGCCTATCTTGTCACCGGCTGGACCGGCGGGTTGGGGGCGGTCATCATGGCCGATCTGATCCGCGCCGGTGCGGGCTGCGTCGTGGGGCTCGCGCGCGGCAGCGGCAATGCGCAAACCGTAGCGGCCCTGCAAGAGGCTGCCGATGTGTCCGGCACCAGGCTTTTGCTGCGCCAGGGCGATGTATCGCGGGACGCGGATGTCGTCGCGGGTCTGTCTGCTTGCCGCGATGTCATGCCATTGGGCGGCGTTTTCCATGCCGCTGGTGTGCTGAGAGATGGCCCGCTGGCGCGGCAAACGCGGGATGATTTCGCCCAGACCTTCGCGGCCAAGCTGGACGGTGCGCTGGCCTTGCACTCCGCGACCTTGCAGGACGATCTACAAGCCTTTGTGCTGTTTTCATCTGCGGCGGGTTTGTTCGGCCCGCCGACACAGGGGGCGCATGCGGCGGCCGCCTCGGCCCTGGACGGCATCGCCATGGCCCGCCACGCGGCAGGTTTGCCGATCACTTGCGTCGGGTGGGGTGCCTGGCGCGGCGTGGGTCATGCCGCCGAAGCGGGTCATGATCAGCGGCTCGACGACATCGGTCTTAGCGCGCTTGATGCACAGGAGGCGCTGCGGGTTCTCAACGGCTTGATCGCGGCAGGCGAACCCCATTGCTGGGTCGCACCGGTCGACTGGAAGAAACTGGCAGACGCGATCCCCGAGCTTGCGGCGCGGCCAATGTTTCAAGAGCTTGTGCCAAAGAGGTCTGTGGCAAGTGATCCGGTATCCGTGCCCCCTGTCGAAGGGGCGCAGTTCGGCTGCGCAGAAGACATGCTGGCCGACATCACAGCGCTTGCCGCCGCAACGCTGCTGACCTTGCAAGACAGGATCGACCCCGCGCGGTCATTAGAAGAAAACGGGCTTGATTCGATCATGATCGTCGAGCTTCACGAAGCGCTCGGCGCGCGTCACAAACGCGTGCTGCCGCTGATCGCCTTCTTCCGCGCCCCGAGCTTGGTTGATCTGTCCGACACTCTGGCAGGCGCGGGATGACGGACTTGAGGCATCTTTGGCGACCGGCGTCCGAGGCGTTTGATATCGAGGCCGCCCGCGCGGCTTTTCCCGCCCTGTCGCAGCTTGCCTATTTCAACTTTGGCGCGCGCGGGGTGATGGCGCAAGCGGCCATCGACTCAATTACCGAGGCCCAGAATACCCTGCAAAGCGTGGGGCCCGGGTCGCGCATGGGCGCGGCTTTTCTGCGTCGCCAAGAAAGCGGCTTGCTCAATTGTCTGGCGGCCCGACTGGGAGCCGAACCGCAGGAGCTGGTATTCTGCTCCAGTATTTCGCAGGGATTGTCTCTGGCTTTTGCCGGACTGGAATGGCGACGGGGCGACGTTTTGCTCATCGGCGAGGCGGAACCGCCGGGCAGCTGGCTGTGGGCCCGGGTGCTGGAGCGTCGATACGGGGTGACGCTGCGAAGTGTGCAACGTCCTTATGACGGGGCGGATTTCGCGCAGCGCCTGTCGGAAAGCCTGTGTTCGCGCACGCGCATGGTCCTGCTGAGCCATGTGGATTGGGTAACGGGTGCCGCACTGGATTTGGCGGGGTTTGTGACGACCGTGCGCAGCGGTGTTGCCCAAGAGACCGTGATCGCGATCGACGGCGCCCAGTCGGCAGGGGCGCGGGCGGTCGATCTGAAGGGCCTTGATATCGACTTATACGCCGTGTCGGCACAGAAATGGTTTGGCGGGCCGGACGGACTCGCGGCCTGTGTACTGCGCGGGGATCGCCTTTTGCCCAGCCAGATCGGCTGGCATGCGATTGATCGAAACGCGCCCGAGGCGCTGTCGCTGTCTTCAGGCGCCGCTGGGTTTGGCTGCGGCTCATTGCCAGTAGGGTTGATGCCGGGATGGCGCACTGCTCTGGAGTGTGCTGATCGCTTCGCCGCGCCCGAGCAGCGTTTCGCGCGCATTAGGCACCTGACGGCGCATCTGCGCGCGGGCTTGTCCGAACTGTGCCAGCGTTACGAAATGCTGAAGCTTTTGGGGAACCGCTCCGGGGCCGGTATCCTGGCGCTGTCTGTGCCGCAGCGGGACGCCGAAATCTTACTGCGCGCACTCGATGCGCAGGGCATGGTGGCCCGCCTGCATAGCTGGCCGCATTCAGTGCGCTTTTGCCTTCATTACATGACGCGTGAAAGCGAGATCGACCGCCTGGTTGCGATGACGTCCGACATTTTCGCGCGCGGCTCATTGCCCGGGCGCTAGTGCGGCGTCTCGCGATATGTCATGCTCTACCTGCAACACGAGTTCTTCCAGCGTCGGGCAATCGAACAGCAGCGTCGGGGCAAGATCAAGCACAAAGACCTCCGAGATCATGGAGCGCAATTCGATGGCCAGAAGGGAGTCGAGGCCCAGATCGGCCAGCGGCATGTCCGGCTCCAGGTCATAGTGCTCTCCCAGTTCCAGGATTTGCAGACAGCACCGGCGCAGGGTGTCGATGACATCTTGGCCTCTGCCAGGCCTGGCCAACGCCGTGCGATCCAGGGCGTTGGATGAAGGCGATTGCGGCGGCAGCGTAGCAACAGGCGGGGCCTGGGGTGGGCACAGCGCCTCCGGCAGGATGGAGCGGCGCCATTCGGGTTGTCCCTGGCCATAGCGGGCCCAGTCGACATCCATCACCCATAGCTCGGGCGGGGCCTGCCCGCTTTGTGCAAGATCGAGCGCGGCGAAAAGATCGGCACGCGACAGGCTGGAGATACCCATGCGCTTCCAGCGGTCGAACCAGCGTCCGCTTTGATGCGTCGCCATGCCAAGTCCTGACCAGCCGCCCCAGGCAATCGCTGTCGCGTTCAGACCGCAGGACCGGGCGCGGGACGCTAGCCCCCCGAGAAAGGCATTGGCACTGGCGTAGTTCGCGATGCCGGCCGGGTTCAAAAGCCCGGCTGCCGAACCGCAATATATCAAAAATGCCTTCGGGTGCGCGGAGATTGCCTCAAGGGTTTCCCAGCCGCCGAACAGCTTGGCCGACAGGACGGCCTCGAACCCCTCCCAATCCTGTTGCATCAGCAGCCGATCCCGGAAAACGCCTGCCGCATGCACGATGCCGCCCAAGGGCATGTCCGCAAGTCGTTGGCCAAAGTCCGAAGCCGCCTCCGGGTCGCTCAGATCGACGCGGTGCAGGGCGACGGCGACGCCGCGCGCGCGCAGCGCTGCTACCCGTGTCGCGGCGTCCTCGCTGCCCTGTCCACGTTGCGCCAGCAACAGCTGCCGTGCGCCCCGCTCGACAAGCCAGTCGGCGATTTCCAGCCCCAGCGCACCCAGCCCGCCGGTGATCACAAAGATCCGCTCTGGCGAAAGCCGAGGCCGCAGGTCGGGCGTGGCGCCAACCGGCCTGAGCTGCGGTGTGTATCGCTCTGCACCAAGATGTGTTTGGCACAGATCGCGGCGCGTTGTGCGCGCTTCGGCGACGATGGCCTGTGCACAGGCCTGGGCGGTGGCCGGGCAGATGTCGGGTCTGCGCACGTCCCAATCGGGATGTTCTGCGGCCAGTGAATCACTGAGCGCCGCGAGCGCGGTCTGCACCGGATCGACCGCAGTGGAACAGGCCAGCGGCCGGGTAGCCCCGGAGGTCGGAAAGATCAACATTGGTGCCTGGCCGCGCCGTTGCGCTAAAAGTCGGACCAGAGTCAGCACACCGGGCACCACCTCGCGCAGGCCGGACATGGCGGCGCTGGCCGTGCCGATTTCCGGCGCTCGATGGGACAGTCCGCGTAGATCCACGATCCCGCAGGGCCCAGCCTCGCTGAAGGCGGCGGGCAGTTCACCGGGCGGCGCCGCAACCTCGATGATATCATGTGACAACGGTGCCAGTGCCTTCGTGACGGCGCCGCGCAGGGCAGGGTGACCACCAATCACAAACCAGGTTCTGTCTTGCGCGTCCGTGCCCACTGTCGGCTTGCGGGCCAGAATGACGGCGCTTTCCAATTGCCGGGCAAGCGCTTCGCTTTCTGGGAGCGATGTTACGGACCCGAACCCGGTTCGCGAAATCGCATTGCGCCAGGATGGCAGCGGCAACAGCGGGTGATCTGCCCTGAGGTCCCTGTCTTCAAAGGCCCACCAGTCTCGGGTCAGGCCAAAGGTCAGGTCCACCAGGGCTTGGGATTGCACCGCTTCGAGGAGCAGGAATACACCGCCTGGGGCAAGCAGATCGTGCACCGCTTTCAGTGACACCTCGAGATCCGGCGTGGCGTGCAGTACATTGGCACAGACGACGAGGTCAAAGCTGCCGGGCGCAATCCCCTGCGGGTCTGCGGGCTTGGTGATGTCGAAACGGGCGAAGCGCATCTGCGCCGTCGTCTCGGAAAACCGCGCTTCGGCGTGGCGCAGCAGCGTGGGCGAAATATCGGTGACGGTATAGGCGCCGCCTGACCGGGTCAGCACCGGCAGGAGTGCCGCTGTGGTTCCGCCGGTCCCGGCGCCGATCTCAAGCACACGGGGGCCTTTGCCGCTTGGATGATCTGCGATCAGAGCGCCAACGGCGCGGGCTGCCATCGCGTTCATCACCTTGGATATGCCGGAGTCGGAAAACAGCGCCGCTGCCTGGCTGGCATTCCCGCCGGGGAACAGCAGGTCAAGCGCGTCGCGCTCGTCAAGCACGATGTCCGCCAAAAGCGGCCCGGTACGGGCCAGCATCTCAAGCTCGGCGCGGGCCATGGGCAAGGCCTCGATCAGTCGCGACAGTGCCTCAAGCGGATCATCGTCGGCCAATGTCTGGTGGCGGGCCTCTGTGTTGTCTTGCGGACCGCCCGCAGCGGCGGCAATGTGATAAAACCGCTCCAGAAGGCGCTGTTTGGGAGCAGCAAGGTTTAACCGGTCGGCCAAAATGCTGGCATCCGGGACAGGGCCTCCGGCGCTCAATTTGCCTAGCGCCTGCGCGGCAAAGGCGGCGCAGATTTGCGTGACCTCAGGCTCGTGCCGCGCATAGAGGGCCAGCGCTTCTGTTTCTGTGTCGATCTTCGTGGCGGCGTCGATCCGGGCCAAAGCTTCCGGTCCGGGCAGGGTCAATTGGTATGGCGCCGGTGCGCTTTGTTGCCATTGCAGCGCATAGCAAACCCTGGAGGGGGTTACTTTGTCTTCGTCCCCAGTCTTTGCCACCTCGGGTGCCATCTTTGGCACTGCGGGCCACCAGAAACTTTGGCGCTGCCAGGCATAGGTGGGCAGCGCCACGTCGTTTCCCGGGCCCGGGTTGAAGGCTGCAGGCGTGTCGATGGCGCCGGTCTCGTATAGCTCGGCTCCGGTGATAGCCAGTGCCCGCTGGTCATCCACGCCACGCCGCAGCGACGCGATGGCAGTGGCAGAACTGCCGTTTGCACGGAAGAGGTCTCGTAGATCGCCAACCAGCGCAGCAGAGGGAGAAATCTCAAGGAAGGTGCGAAACCCGTCCTCAAGTGCCGCCTGCGCTGCGCGATCAAACCGCAGTGTATCGCAGGCGGCGGCGCGCCAATATGATGGTGTCAGCCGATCGCGCGACAGCCGTCCGCCCAGAACACAGGAATACACCGGCTGCTGAGCCTCCTGCCAGTCAAGGCTGCCCTCTGCAAGCGACGATTCAAGATCGGCCGAGGTATCGGCCATGGCGCTGTGATGGAAGGCGTAGGGCACCTGCACGTCGATGCAGAGTATCTGCTGATCTTCCAGCTCTTGCGCAAAGGCTGCCATTTCTCGAGCCGGGCCAGACAAAATCACTGTTTCCGGGCCATTGACTGCGGCAAGCTCCAGTTTCGGCGCCCGCAGCGAAAGCATCTGCCGGACGGTGCTTTCGCCCAGCCGGACCGAAAGCATGGCGCCTTCGGGCGCGTGTGCCAAGTGCTGCGCCCGCGTCGCACACAGCCGGACCGCCTCCTGCTCTGTCAGCATGGCGCTCAGGACCATGGCGGGCAGCTCTCCAGCACTATAGCCCAAAAAGGCAGCAGGCTGGAGGCCGCGCGCCATGAACATCTCGGCCAACGCCATCTGAACGCAGAACAAAGCCGGCTGCGCGTGCAAGGCGTGGCGCAGCGAGCCCGGATCATTCGCCGCGTCTAGAAGTTGCGAGACGGAGACGTCGATATGCGCGCGAAACTGCGAATCAAGTCGCGCGACCGCGCGGTCGAACACCGGGTCATTGCCCAGCAATCCCTTGGCCATGCCGGCCCATTGCGACCCGTGTCCAGGCAGAACAAACACAACCTCGCGGTATTCCGGCGTCACACGGCGTATCAGATTGGTCGCAGCCAGGCGGTTTTGTACGTGTTCCAGCCCGACGCGCAGTTGCGCCAGGCTGTTGGCCGTGATCGCAGATCGGAACGGCATGCCCGCCCTGCCGCGCGCTGCCGTTCCGGCGATATCGCCAAGCTTTGCGCTGCGAAGGGGCGGCGCGTTCAGGGCCTTTTCCAGCCGTGTTACCTGTGCGCTCAGCGCCTCTGTGGAACGCGCCGAGATCGGTAAGGTCCAGCTTTGCGGTCCGGTCGTGCTGACCTCCTGCCTTTGGTCCGGGGGGGCGGGCGCGCCCAGCACCACATGCGCATTCGTGCCGCCAAGGCTGAAGGCGCTGACCCCAACAAGCGCGTCGGTCTCCAGCGCAAGGCCCTCTGTGGCGGGGAAAAGCAGCGGCGTGTTCGCAAAGGCACTGTGCGGCGGACCCGCCATTGGGTGACCGGTGACGCGCCGATGTTGCAGGCTAAGGCAGGCGCGCAGCAGGCCCGTGGCTCCAGCGGCGGCCTCAAGATGGCCAAGTTGCGCCTTGATCGCGCCGATCCCGACAGCGCCTGAGCGCTTGCCCAATGATGCAAGGGCCTGCGCAGCGCCTTCGATCTCGATCGCATCACCCAACTCTGTGCCGGTGCCATGCGCTTCGAGGTAGGCCAACCGATCAACAGGCACTCCCGCAACTTCAAAGGCTTTTTGGATGACCTCGGCCTGCGCGTCCGGATTGGGCGCGGTGAGAGAACTGGCCTGACCGTCGTGGTTTACGGCTGTGCCCAGGATATGGGCGATCTCGCGCCGCGCCTGTCGGCGGGCGTCTTGCGCGGGTTGGAGCACCAGCACCGTGCCACCCTCTGCCATTACAGCGCCGCAGGCATCCCTGGCAAAGCTTTCGCATTGTCCCCCTGGCGGGAAAGGCACCGCGCTGGCGCCGCTAGCCGCGACATCGGCGGACAGGATCAGGTTGACGCCCCCGACGATGGCAATCCCGCACTCCTGGGCTTGCAGGGCGCTGACGGCCAGATGCACGGCCACCAATGAGGAGGAACATGTCGTATCCACCACCAGGGACGGGCCCCGCAGGTTCAGCGCATGGGACACCCGGTTGGCAGCAAAAGCGGGTCCGCCGCCCGAGGCAGAATGGACGTCGGGCGGGCAGGCCATGGCCTCGGGCAGCCAGGCATAATCCGCGCCGTATAGCCCCAGGTAGATACCCACCGAACGCCCGGAAAGAGCCTCTGGCGAGATGTCCGCGTCGTGCAGCGCCTCTATTACCAGTTCCAAGAAGAGCCGGTGCTGCGGGTCCATGCGCATGGCTTCGCGCGGTGAAATGCCGAAAAAGGCCGCATCAAACAGATCGACCTGATCGAGATACATCGCCTCGGCGGCGGCTTTTGGCGCCTTCAACTCGGGGTTGCCAAAGCGCGCCGGGCCGGGCCGCTGTGCCCGCAGACGCGCGCCCCGGTCAAGGAATTGCCAGAAAGAGGCGGGATCGCAGATAGCTCCTGGTAGACGGCAAGCGGCGCCGATCACCGAGACCGGGGACTGCAACGCGTCAAAGTTCTGGCGTTTCATACGCGCTGTCCCTGTCTTGTGACGCCGGGTCGCCGGGGGTGGTGGCCTGCGTGCCGATGTCAACCAAGGCCTCTGTCAACCGCTCCAGCGTGGGGTGACGCCAGATCGTGGTGGTCGGGATAACAATCCCAAGTTCGTCCTCAAGCCGCGCCCGCATTTCCAAAGCCATCATCGAGCTGAGGTTCATCTCGGCAAAGGGCTGATCGGGCAGCAAATCCGACACCGACAGTCCGAGCGCGCGACCGAGCGCGCTCTGCGTGCTCAGAGTCACCATGCGCTTTGCTTGTCGTGGTTTGCGCCAAGGGATCTCGGCGGCTTTCGCGAGAGGCTCAGCGGCGTGCTCTGATACAGTTGGCAGGCTGCGCTGGTCGCAGATGTAGCTGAGCAGCGGCGGCAGGCCCAGGCTGGGAAAACGCGCGGTCCAGACCGACGGATCAAATTGAAAAATCTGGTAGATACCCGGACCCCCGGTCAAAGCGGTGCCCAGTATCCGGGTTCCCGCCTGCTCTGGCATGATCTCGAACCCCATGGCGCCATGCGCCTGATTTTGCATTGCAAGATTCGGATGCGCCCAAGGGCCCCATTCCAATACGCTGACCGGCATACCGTCGGCCAGCAGCCCCTCTCCCAGACCGCTCAGGGCGGCTGACGCCGCCGCGTGCGCCGCAAGACCAGGCGCTCCGAGACGCCCGGCCATCGAGGAAAACAACACCATATGGCGCAGGTCCTCACGCGACACGGCTTGGGCGAGTGCAGCGACGCTGCCCGCCTTGATGGCAACCGCTTTCTCAAGACCTTTGAGGTCCAAATGTTCGGTGGGTTCCTCGATTTGCGTACCGGCCAGATGGAACACGCCGCGTAGTGGTGCCTTGGCGCTACTAAGCACGGGCGCCCAGTCGCTGGGCGACAGCGCCTGGGTCAGATCCAGCCGGTGAAGCAGCACGGTGATATTCTTCTGCTCCGCGTCTTCTATCGCGTCGCGCAGAGCCTGCCCGGGCCCGTTCCGCAGAACGAGCAATAGTTCCTCTGCGCCCTGCTCGACGAGCCATGCAAGCAGGACCGGCCCGATCCGGCCATTGGCCCCCGTGACCAGATGCGCGCCATCCAACCGAACCGTTCCAGGGGCGCCGGATATGGGAACAATGCGGGGCACCTGCCAGCCAGCCTGAGAGGCGCGCATTTCCGGTTCCGGCACTGAGGCCCCGGGCGCGCGAACGGTGGGCTGCGAGATGTCGTTCGGCAGCTGAACCAAGTGCGGCGAGAATTCCGCATATTCCACGCTCAGCGTGCGCAGAAATCCTGCCGCCGCCCCCCGCGCCGCTGCAGTACTGGGGTTTTCTGCGCTGTCCGATTGCACCAAGAGCGTCAAGGATCGCGCCGTGGCGTGACCCTCCTGCGACAGCTGGCGAACCGTTGCCAAAAGATCGGCGCAGACCGAGGCCGCCGCCGACGGCAGGTCCTCTGGGCCAAGGTCGGACCAATCCGGTGCGCGCAGAACTTTGGCGCCCCGTTGCGCTGACCCTTCATTGCTTGGCACCCGCGAGGGTGGCTTGGCCTCCGTTGCCTCCCAATGCAACCGGTGAAGCCAGGGCATGTCGTCCTCGAGCGCTGTCACGCCCCGTGTCTCCACGCCCCTCAGGGCAATATGAATTCGGCGCTCCGGGCCGATCACCTCCAATTTGGTCGTTTCTCTGCCTCGACCGACCTCAATATCGAACAAGACATCGTCACCTCTTATCGGCTGGTGCAGATCGAGCGCCGCAATTGCGGTCGGCACGGTTAATCCAGATGCATGTGCCTCAGGGTCGGCGGCCAGCGTCTGAAAGGCCGCGTCAAGCACCCTATAGGGGGCTGCACCATTCTGAGCCTGCAGATCTACCTGGGCCGCAAGCCGGTCGCGATAGATGGCCACCCTTTCGATCAGTTGCAGCGTCGGCCCCAGCGCCACGCCCCGGGCTGCCAGCGTTTCGTAAACTGAAGCGCCCGGCAGAACATCCTCAAGCCCCTCGCTGGGGAAACACGCAGGCTCTGGCGTGGTCAGGGCACCCAGCAGGATTTGACCCCGTGTGGTCTGAGTCCAGTCGCGTACGTGACCTTGCGCGCCACTCTCCGCGCGGCCTCTGTACAATTCGAATTGCCAGTGATCGCTGTCGCGATGCAAGATCAATTGCAAAGGCAGTTCCTGCCCCCTGGAAACCGACACAAGCTCTTGGAATTCCAGGTGCCGCAAACCGGCGCATCGGCTCTGTGTCACCTCTTGGGCGCAGCTTACAACAAGTTCCAGAATCGCGGCGGCCGGCAACGTTACACGGCCCCTGACAAGATGCGCCTGCCATTCGGGCGAATTGCCGGCCAAGACGCCGTGAAACACGGCACGGTCCTTGGCATCCGCAGCGAACAACGGCGCGCCCAAAAGACCTCGGGGACCGGCCTGCGCCGTTTGGATTTGCGGTGTCGAGCCCTTGGAGGGTGGATCAATCCAATGCCGTTTTTCGTCCAAGGGCATCCTGGGTAGATCGAGGTGCGCGGCCGACTGTAGGTCTCCCGGGTTTCGCCAACTTTTGGCAACGCTGTTCGGGATCAGCGTCGCGAGGGTTTCGAGCGTTGGCAGAAGTGTATCTGATGTGGAGATGTTCGCGCTTTGCCGCAGGGTCACGGGCCGACCGTTTTGCCGGGCGATCGCATCGATGGCAAAAAGGCTTTGCGGACGCGGGGCGATTTCCAGCAGGTCCCGGTGGCCATCGGTCAGCAGCCGCGTGACGGCAGCCCCAAAAAGCACCGGGCGCGACAGATTTTCGCCCCAGTATTTAGCATCGAATGCGGGGGAGTCTTTGCCGTCTTCCCAACCTTGGGTGCAGGGATAGACCGGGCAGTCAGGCGGTCCGGAGATCTCGATTTTCGCCCCGGCGGCGAGACGGGCTGCGGCGGCCTGCACGGTAGGGCCATGACCCGCAACGCCACCGCAAGACAGGGAACGCGGCGATGGTCCAGCTTTTGCCAGCGCCGCGCAGAGGGCATCGACCGGGGTGGTGCGCCCGGCGATGACGGTGGCCTCTGGTCCGGCCTCGACGGCGATCCAGAGGGTGCCGTTTTGCAGCGCACCGGGGCTATGGCTCTCGATCAGGGCGCGGGCCTCTGCGGTGCCGAGGGGCAGTTGTATCATGCGCCCCGAAGGATCGGTCTCAGACAGGGCCCGGGCGCGGTTGGCTGCCGTGACGGCCGCGGCCTCCAGGCTCAGGCATCCGGCGGCATGAGCCGCGGCAATCTCGCCCAGGCTGACGCCCAGCACCGCCGCCGGGGTCAGCCCCTGCGCCCGCCAGAAGGCGGTGATGGCACATTGAAGCGCCACATGCGCCAGCAGCGCCGGGCCGGGTTGGCTCAGCGCGCGGGCGGCCCGCTGCGGATCGCCGGTGCCGAACAGCAGGTTGGCCAGACCCGGGGCATCGGCGTCGCGGGGCAGGGCCGCGAGAAAGCGCTCAAAGGCCGGACCGGCACCGGGCGCTGATCGGAATGCGCGCGCCATGCCGACGCTCTGGCCGCCCTGCCCGGAAAAGATCCAGGCCGGGGCCGCACCGCTGCGCGCGCTCTGTACCTGCCCGGGTGCGGCGGGCAGGGTGCGCACACCGGGCTGCGCGGGGGCGCTCGCCTCTGGACGGTCGGCGGCTGTGGCGAAGGCGGCCAGCGCTTTGGACCACTCCGCCGGATCGGCCCCGGCGAGGGCCAGGCGGTGCGGCCCATCGGCCCGGCGGTGTGCTGCCGCGGCGGCGATCCGACCGGCCTCCAGCGCGCGGCCCGGTCCGGCCAGCCAGCGGCTCCAGCGCTCCGCCAGCCGCCGCAGCTGCGGCGCAGACCGCGCGGCCAGCACCAGCACCGCGCTGGTATCGCGGGCCTCGGCCTCCTGTTCCGGGCGAGGTGGCTGCACTGCTTTGGGCGCAGTTTCGGGGGCGGGGCCAATCACCACATGGGCGTTTGTGCCACCGATTCCTAGGGCGCTGACGCCGCCGTAGGGCGCCCGCTTGGGCCAGGGTCTGGCGCGGGTATTGACGTAAAACGCACCTGGCGCAAAGGCGATCTCGGGGTTGGCGCGGGTGAAATGCAAGCTCGCGGGCAGTTGCCCCGCCGCGCGCGCCAGCACCAGCTTGATCAGCCCGGCGATCCCGGCGGCGGCATCGAGATGACCGATATTGCCCTTGACTGATCCCAGCGCCACATTGCGCGCGCCGCCCGCCGCGTCAAAGGCCGCACTGAGGGCCGCGACCTCGGTAGGATCGCCCAGCGGCGTGCCGGTGCCATGCGCCTCGATCAGGCCGATCTGCGTCGAGGGCACGCCAGAGACCGCCAGCGCGGCGGCCACGGTGCGCGCCTGCCCAGCGACGGAGGGCGCGGCGAACCCGGGCTTTGCCGCGCCGTCGTTGCCCATGGCCGACCCCTTGATCACGGCCAGGATGCGGTCGCCCGCCGCCTGCGCCTGGGCCAGCGGTCGCAGCACCACCACGCCGCCGCCCGAGCCGAAGACCGTGCCGTCCGCCTCGGCATCGAAGGGCCGGCAGACCCCTGCGCGCGAGGCATATCCCCCCGCTTGCCAAAGATAGCCGGTCCGATGCGGCACCTGCAGCGCCACCCCCCCGGCCAGCGCCACATCGCATTCGCCCAGCAGCAGCGATTGACAGGCCAGATGCACCGCAACCAGCGAAGACGAACAGGCCGTCTGAACCGTCACCGAGGGCCCCTCGAGACCCAGAAGATAACTCACCCGCGTCGAAACGTAATCGCGGTCGGCCAGCAGCAAACCTTCGACATACTCGGGCGATCCGAACCAGTCCGGGTCCCGCTTTGCAAGATTGAACATCCAGTAGTTCGATGTGCCAGTGGCCGTAAAGATCCCGGTCATGTGAGCCTTGCCGGGCGGCAGGCCCGCATCCTCAAGCGCCTCCCAGGCAAGGGTCAGCCACAGCCGCTGTTGCGGGTCGGTGCGCGCAGCTTCGCGCGGTGTCATCCCAAAGAAATCCGCGTCGAACTGCGAAATATCTTCAATCGGGCCGCCAAAGGGCACGTAGTTCGGATTGGCCCGCAAGTCTGGTGAGATGCCTTCGGCGCGGATCTCCGCGTCGTCCAGGCGCCGAAGCCCGCAGCGTCCCTCGAACAGCAAGCGGCCATATGCGGCGATATCTGCGGCGCCGGGAAAGCGGCCCGCCATGCCGACAATGGCGATATCCGTCTCTGAACTCATTTGCGCTCCTTCGCTGCCATCAGGCGATCGCGGCGTAGCGTACCTCTGGCGGTGCCAAAGGCCGCGTCGCTGGTGCCATTGTCCCCCGCCAGCCGCTGCGCCAGGGCCGCGACGGTCGGTGTGTTGAAAAGGTCAGGAAGTGTGAGTCGAAACCCCGCGTCGCAGAGCCTGGAATGCAGACGCACCAGATCGGCCGAGAAAACCCCCAATTCGGCAAACCCGCTGGAGCGTGGGAAATTCTTTGTGCCGATGATCTCGGCCAAAGCGGTTTCCAGAGCGTGGACCGCAGAGGCGGAAAGCGGTGCCGCTTTCGGGGCATCAGGCTTGACGTCGTCGATCGCGTGGGGGGCACCTGTTGTCTGCGCCGCGGCCCGCTGGATCAACGTCGGGATATCGGGTTTGCCGTTAGCGGTCAGCGGCAGTTTGTCCAGCAAGAGCAGCGGGGCGGGGCGGGCCTGTGGCCGCAGCGCCGCCTCTATCCCCTGTGACAGAGAACGGGCCTGGGAGCTGGGCCAGTCGTTGCTGACAGATGGGGATCCCGGAGCGCAGCCGATCAGCAGGGCGTGCAGCAGGACCCGACCGCTGCGCAGTACACCGGGATGCAGACCGAGGCCGCCGAGCGGGCAAGAGGCCAAGCCTAGTCCGGCGGCTGCGGTTTGTGCCAGTTGGCCGATATAGCCCGCCTCGAGCAGGGCAAGGTCGTGGCCTCTTGCGCCATAGCTCTCGCCCAGACCATCCGGATCATAACTGAGCAGAAGGGTCAGGGCCGAGGTCTTGGCCAGCGGCTGGTTTCGGTCGGCATGTGCCTCTGGCGGGAGCCGGTCCAAATCGGTGCGGCGGTCAAGACAGCGTCGATCGGGATCAAGACGATAGAGCCCGCTGGCCAAGCCGGTGACGGTGCCTGGATGAACCATCACGTCGAGTTCGACGCTATAGGCCCCGCTTGCAGAGGGATGCAGACGATGCGGGCGGCCGTCGGGGCGCGGCAGGGCGCAGAAGGTCGCCAGGAACTGCGCAACGTCCTTGTACGCCAACGGTCTGGCGGAAAAGGCAACCGCGGTTTCGCGGGCGGTACTTGGCAAGAGGAGATCCGGATCTGGGGCAGGCAGCTCGATTTCCGGTACAGGGTCGGCGCCGGGCGCCCCGTCGCGCGGCGTGACAGCGGCTGCAAGGCGCTTGGTCCCGTCTGCGGCCTGGATCACAAAGGCCACGGCAAGCCCCACTTCGGGGCGCGCGCGCAGCGCTGATTCGACTTCGGCCAGTTCCACGCGGTGGCCGCGCAATTTGACCATCCGGTCGCTGCGACCCAGAAATTCGATCTGCCCGTCCGGGCGGGCGCGGCCCAGATCGCCGGACCAAAACAGCGGAGCGCAGGTGGCCCTGTCCAGGGCAAACCGCGCGCGGTCTTTCGGGTCTCCGCCGATATATCCCGCAGAGAGTCCCGCGCCGGAGAGACAAAGATGACCCGCCACCCATTCGGGACAGTCCGATCCGTCCTCATGGCGTATGTGATAGCCCGCATTTGCCAGGGGCACGCCATAGGGCACGGATTGCCATCCCTCCGGACAGTCGGCATCGGGGTAGGCGATATCCCATACGGTCGTCTCGGTAGGACCGCCAAGGGCATGGATACGCGCGTTTCCCGCGTTGCTCCGCAACTTGTCCGGCAGCCAAGTCGGCACAAGGTCCCCGGACAGAAAGACATGGCGCAGCGTGTCGAGGCAAGGCTGCGCCGCTGCTTGCGTTGGGAATTGCGGTAGCGCCAGGAGCATTTCCAGAAAGGCGGGCACGGTGTTCCAAAGCGTGACCTTGTGTCGGCTGATCAGGTCGAGCCACTCTGTCGGGTCGCCAACGCCTGTATCCGTCGGGAACACCATCGCGCCGCCGGTACAGGCCATCACACCGAATATGTCGAAGACCGAGAGGTCGTGGTGCAGGGCGCTGATCGCGATGGCCTTGTCGCTGTGGGTCAGGCCGAAACGGGCGCGTACATCGTCCATGCGGTTGATCACGCTGCTGTGCCTGATCGGAATGCCCTTGGGCGTACCAGTCGAGCCAGAGGTAAACAGGATATAGGCGGTGTCGCTAGGGGGCTGCGTCGGCCGGAGCGGACCCTCGGCCCGCGCCTTTGGCGATATGATGTCTACCGCGTCGACCGATGGCAGATCGGGCAGGCCGGACTCGGATGTGGCGATAGCCGCCACCGTCCCGGTGAGGTTTAGCGCCTCGCGGAGTCGCTCTGCGGGTGTGTGGGGGTCCATCGCCAGATAGGGCCTGCCACACAGAAGAACGCCCAGCACCGAAACGATCTGATCGATGCCCTTTGGCAGCCAGATCAGGACCGGCCCGGGCGGGCGGCCTTGCAGGTTCGAAGACAAGGCCGATGCCAGCCCCCGGCTGGCCTTCAACAGGTCGCCGAACCGCATCATCGTCTGGCCCTCGATCAAGGCCACCCGCTCGGGGAAAGCCTGCGCGGTGTCGACAAAGATCTCCTCAAGCCGCCCCTGACGGATCGGTGCGTCAGTGGCATTCATACGCGCACGCCGCTCTGCCTGATCGGGGGGAAGTGGGACGGCGCTTTTAGACTGCCAGGCCGTCGGATCATGGGCGAGTTCCTGACAACGCCGCTGCAAGGCATCAAACATGGCGGCTGCAACGCCGGGCGCAAAGGCGCTGTCGACGCTGTCCCAACTCAGATGCAGAGCGCCGTCTTGCACCAGGACCTGCTGATCTATCAGCACCTGCGGGGTTTGTGTGACCTCGAATACGACATCTCCGAAGGCCTCAAGCGCGCGGTAGCCCTGGGTGCCGAGGGCACTGGTATAGACAAAGGGCGCTAGCGACTGAGTTGTGCCCCCGGACTGGCCATCGGACTGACCCATCCGTCGCAGCGCATCGACGCCGTGGCGGTCCGGATCTTCAAAAGCCGACCACAGCGCGTCGCGGTGACGTGCCGCGCGTTCTGCAAAACCCACGGACACCGACAGATCGATATCCACCAGAATGAAGTCGGTAAAATCGCCTACGACCTGCGCGATCTCCGGCGGCTCGGAGGGGCGGTTCTGCAGCGTGACATTCAGCATGAACCTCGGTGTTGTGCTCCATGCCCGCAGGACGTCTGCATAAATCGCCAGCAGCGCATCGCTTGGGGTCAGACCGCACCGGGTCGCCTGGGTGCAAAAGTTGCGCCAGGTCGCCGGGCATAGCCGCAAGCTGCGTCGGGTAAAGCGCATCTCGGGCGGCGCGCCATCGGGCGGTCCGGGAATGTTCGGCGGGTCCGGCCAATCCAGTGCCGTATCCCACTGGCCCGGCATCGGAACGTTGGGCCGTGCCGCGATCTGGCCAAGCACTACCTCTCGAAAGGTCAATTCCGGCGGCGGCGGCAATGCCACACCGTTGTAAAACCTCGCCCAATCCCGAGCGACGATTTCGCTGCTCACGAGGTCCATGTGAATGGCGTCCTCGCTGAAAAACAGGCGCGTTGTCTGGCCCCCCATCCGGCAGGCCCGGATTTCAAAGAGCGGCCAGTGTGCCGGATCAAACACCTGATGCGACATCCGCTTGCGTAACTCCTGCACCCGTGCCTGACGCTGCACCTCCGGCAGATTGCTCAGATCCTCAAAGGCGATCTTGTAGGGCGTAACCTCCTCAAGGATGCGCACCATCCCGTCTGGCTGCACCATGCAGCGCATCATGTCGTGCCGGGCGATGGTCTGATTCCAGGCCTCTTCAAGCCGCTCCAGATCCAGGTCGGTGCAGTCCATTTCGAAATATCCGTGGATGCCGACTCCTCCAAGCGGGAATTCAGGGTTGCGTCCCAGCCAGTAAGCGCGCTGGATCTCGGTCAACGGAAAGCTCTGCGCATCCCCTTGGCACGGGCCCTGCGCCTGGGCGCCGCTGTTCTGGACGTTGCGCGCCAGCAGGTTGCGCAGCAGGGCGCGTCTGTCCTCTGCCGAGGTATTCTGCGGCATCTGAATCACTGGGCCCGCTTTTGTCACGTTTCTGTCTCCCGGATCAAAAGCGTGGCCAGCGCGGCCTCAACCTCGGCGTCGCTCATGGTATCGACCGTTTTGGGCTCTGCCGGGGCACCCTCTTTCGGATGCGCTATCGGCGGATCTTTGGGCGCGCCTTCCCTGGCAAGGCAGGCAGCGATCGTCGCAAAATCACGTGCGGTGATCAGATCTTTGGGTGGCAGGATTATGCCCAAGTCCCGCGCCAACTCGTTGCGCAACTCCAGAATGGCCAGAGAATCCAAGCCCATGGCGGCCAAGGGCTGATCCCGCGGCACCGCAGAGGCGTCGCAGCCCAGCCGCCGCGCAAGCAGCCGGGCCAGGTGGCAGGCGAAATCGCCTTGGATATCCAGGCCCGAGCCTGCACCGGATCCGTGTGATGCATCGCGCGTCTGCCAGGCGGTAAAGGCGTCGAACTGGGCGTCGGAGGCAACGACAAGCGCCGGGATGTGCTGCCCCGCCGCAAGCACACGCCCGATCCGCGCGAGGCCCTCTGTCAGGTCAAGCGTCTCGAAACGGGCGGTTCCGCTCCAGGCCTCTGCGGGCGATCCGACATAGCTCCAGGGTCCGAACGCCATGCTGACGGCCGCCTCGCCACTTTGGCGCCGTTGCTGGCAAAGTGCGTCGATGGCCGCAGTGGCTGCGGCGTAATTCGCCTGCCCCGGCGCGCCGAGAATGCCGCTTAGCGAGGACATCAACACAAAATGTGCGAGATCCCGCCCGCGTGTCAGGCGGTCAAGAACCCGCGCACCCGCCAGTTTTGGGGCGATCGTGCGATGAAAGGCGGCCTGATCAGTGTCCAGCAAAACCCGGTCGTCCAGCGTAAGCGCCGCATGAACGAGCCCGCTCAGGTCGCCGATCGGGTCCAGAACTCGCCGCATTCCCTCGACGTCGTTCGCGTCAGAGACGACCAGCCTGACGTGATCGCGCAGATCTGGCCGGGCCTTCAGCCTCGCCCGCATCTCTGACCGCAGCCGGGGCCCGCTTAGCACGACCTTCCGCGCACCAGCGGCCAGCAGAAACTCCGCAAGAGGCAGGCCAAGACCGCCGAAACCGCCTGTGATCAGCCAACTGCCCTCGGTGTGAAAGTCGCCCGTTGCGGTCAGGGGCACAGGCGTCAGGTCCGGGGACAGGATGCGCCCGTTGCGCAGCGCCGCTTGGCGTGGCAATTCTGCCTGCGACAAGGCCAAGGCCAACTCCCCGGCTGTTGCCATAGTGTCCGAGGGATCAAGATCGACAAGGGTAAAGTTAAGATCGGGCAGCTCTTCCATTCCGCTGCGCACGGCGCCCCAAAGGGCTGCAAGGTCCGGATCGGGCGCCTCTTTACTATCGGTGGCGACCGCGCCTTCGGTGGCGACAACCACTCTTCCGCTAAAACCGACTTCGACCATCTGCCGTGCGGATTTACTGAAATCGGCGCAGATTCGGGCCGCATGCAGGCCTGGCCCGGCCTTGGCATAAATCACCATGCCGCCCTTGGGGATGTCCTGCCACCGCGCGGCAAGCGGGAGCCCGGCGTCGGTCAGAGCCTTGCGCAGCGTCTTGGCCAGCGGCGTATTTCCCTGAATGCTCACCGTCGGCAGGGCGTTATGGCACAGGGGAAAATGCCTGTCCGTCGGATGCCAGGTGATGCAGCGCAGAGGGGCCGATTTCTTTCCGGGCGCTTGGGCATCGAATGCCAGCCCGGTCATGGCGCCGATACTTTTCCCGGCATCATCGGTCAGCGTGATATCACAGGTGCCATCGTCTCGGCGCGTCACGGCGCAGCCCGCAACAGGCGCGCCGGGTGTGTAGCAAAAACCTGCCGCCCGGCTGGGCAGGCCCGATGTCATTGACAACCGATCCTTCCCGCAAAAGGCGGCGGTCACAATGGCCGCATCCAAGACCCCGGGGTGCAGCGCCACTGGCCCGACGTCCTGCGCATTGATCTGCCCCGTGACCTGCCCCGACGCGCCTCGCGTTAGGCGCGTGAGGCGCCTGTAGTCGCTGCCGAACGATAGGCCCTCCTTCGCGAGGCGCGCATAAATCTCGGAGCCGTCCAGCCGGTCTTGCGTGGTTTCGGACGCATCGGACACCTTGGTGTCAAGGTGCGTGTCGTTTACAAGCTGCGCGACAGCGATGCGCCTCCATTCCGGGGACGATGCGCCCTTTTCTGCTGCGTGCAAGGACAGGGTGTCCGACCGGTCGCGGATCACCTGCAATTTAAGAACTCCGGATCCGGGCTCAAGCGGCGCCTCTTGCTCGATCCGGGTCAGCAGTTTTCCGGGCACCGCCTGCGCAAGGATCGCGATGATCGCGGCGAAGGGCACCGTGACACTGCCCTGCACTCGATGGTCTTTCAACCAGTCTGTGGTCTGTGAAATTTCGAGTTCAAAGACCTCGGCCTCCAGCGCCGGGCTGGAGATTGGCCGCAGCATGAATCCGCTGCTGTCTGCGGTCCCTTCGGTTTTCGCGATGCTGTCGTCGGTCCAGAAGGTCCGGCGATCCATGGGCATCTTAGGCAGGTCCAGGTGAGGGGTCGGGTGAATTTCTCCAGGATTTTGCCAGCTTTTGGCAACGCTGTTCGGGATCAGTGTCGCGAGGGTTTCCAATGTTGGCAGGAGGCTGCCCGATGTGGTCATGTCGGCGCTTTGCCGCAGGGTCACGGGCCGACCGTTTTGCCGGGCGATCGCATCGATGGCAAAAAGGCTTTGCGGACGCGGGGCGATTTCCAGCAGGTCCCGGTGGCCATCGGTCAGCAGCCGCGTGACGGCAGCCCCAAAAAGCACCGGGCGCGACAGATTTTCGCCCCAGTATTTAGCATCGAATGCGGGGGAGTCTTTGCCGTCTTCCCAACCTTGGGTGCAGGGATAGACCGGGCAGTCAGGCGGTCCGGAGATGTCGATTTTCGCCCCGGCGGCGAGACGGGCTGCGGCGGCCTGCACGGCGGGGCCATGGCTCGCAATACCACCGCAAGACAGGGAACGCGGCGATGGTCCAGCTTTTGCCAGCGCCGCGCAGAGGGCATCGACCGGGGTGGTGCGCCCGGCGATGACGGTGGCCTCTGGTCCGGCCTCGACGGCGATCCAGAGGGTGCCGTTTTGCAGCGCACCGGGGCTATGGCTCTCGATCAGGGCGCGGGCCTCTGCGGTGCCGAGGGGCAGTTGTATCATGCGCCCCGAAGGATCGGTCTCAGACAGGGCCCGGGCGCGGTTGGCTGCCGTGACGGCCGCGGCCTCCAGGCTCAGGCATCCGGCGGCATGAGCCGCGGCAATCTCGCCCAGGCTGACGCCCAGCACCGCCGCCGGGGTCAGCCCCTGCGCCCGCCAGAAGGCGGTGATGGCACATTGAAGCGCCACATGCGCCAGCAGCGCCGGGCCGGGTTGGCTCAGCGCGCGGGCGGCCCGCTGCGGATCGCCGGTGCCGAACAGCAGGTTGGCCAGACCCGGGGCATCGGCGTCGCGGGGCAGGGCCGCGAGAAAGCGCTCAAAGGCCGGACCGGCACCGGGCGCTGATCGGAATGCGCGCGCCATGCCGACGCTCTGGCCGCCCTGCCCGGAAAAGATCCAGGCCGGGGCCGCACCGCTGCGCGCGCTCTGTACCTGCCCGGGTGCGGCGGGCAGGGTGCGCACACCGGGCTGCGCGGGGGCGCTCGCCTCTGGACGGTCGGCGGCTGTGGCGAAGGCGGCCAGCGCTTTGGACCACTCCGCCGGATCGGCCCCGGCGAGGGCCAGGCGGTGCGGCCCATCGGCCCGGCGGTGTGCTGCCGCGGCGGCGATCCGACCGGCCTCCAGCGCGCGGCCCGGTCCGGCCAGCCAGCGGCTCCAGCGCTCCGCCAGCCGCCGCAGCTGCGGCGCAGACCGCGCGGCCAGCACCAGCACCGCGCTGGTATCGCGGGCCTCGGCCTCCTGTTCCGGGCGAGGTGGCTGCACTGCTTTGGGCGCAGTTTCGGGGGCGGGGCCAATCACCACATGGGCGTTTGTGCCACCGATTCCTAGGGCGCTGACGCCGCCGTAGGGCGCCCGCTTGGGCCAGGGTCTGGCGCGGGTATTGACGTAAAACGCACCTGGCGCAAAGGCGATCTCGGGGTTGGCGCGGGTGAAATGCAAGCTCGCGGGCAGTTGCCCCGCCGCGCGCGCCAGCACCAGCTTGATCAGCCCGGCGATCCCGGCGGCGGCATCGAGATGACCGATATTGCCCTTGACTGATCCCAGCGCCACATTGCGCGCGCCGCCCGCCGCGTCAAAGGCCGCACTGAGGGCCGCGACCTCGGTAGGATCGCCCAGCGGCGTGCCGGTGCCATGCGCCTCGATCAGGCCGATCTGCGTCGAGGGCACGCCAGAGACCGCCAGCGCGGCGGCCACGGTGCGCGCCTGCCCAGCGACGGAGGGCGCGGCGAACCCGGGCTTTGCCGCGCCGTCGTTGCCCATGGCCGACCCCTTGATCACGGCCAGGATGCGGTCGCCCGCCGCCTGCGCCTGGGCCAGCGGTCGCAGCACCACCACGCCGCCGCCCGAGCCGAAGACCGTGCCGTCCGCCTCGGCATCGAAGGGCCGACAGACCCCTGCGCGCGAGGCATATCCCCCCGCTTGCCAAAGATAGCCGGTCCGATGCGGCACCTGCAGCGCCACCCCCCCGGCCAGCGCCACATCGCATTCGCCCAGCAGCAGCGATTGACAGGCCAGATGCACCGCAACCAGCGAAGACGAACAGGCCGTCTGAACCGTCACCGAGGGCCCCTCGAGACCCAGAAGATAACTCACCCGCGTCGAAACGTAATCGCGATCTGTCGCTAGACGTAGCGCCATCCCCTCGGCGGTTTCCTGGGGCGTTCCGATCCGGGTCCGACCCAGATAGGCGCTTTCGTTGCATCCGGCGAAGACACCGACCGATGGGACACGGTCAGGCGGCAACCCCGCCCCTTCAAGTGCTTCCCAGGCCAGATCGAGCATGACGCGATGTTGCGGGTCCATGCGCGCCGCTTCGAAAGCGGGCAGGCCGAAGAATTCCGGGTCGAACTCCTCCATACCCGGGGCAAGGGGGCGAACCGGAACATAAAGCGGATTTTGCGCCAGATGATCCGGCACGCCAAGTGCCGCCAGCTCTGGCCGCGTGAAGCGGGTGATCATGTCCTGCCCCAGCTGCAACTGTCGCCAGAACGCCGTGGCGTTTTCTGCACCTGGAAACCGACAGGCCAGCCCGACGACGGCGATGTCCCTTGTGCCAGGCGAAGAGATGTCCTGGACGCGGCCTTGATCCTGCTTTGGTATGGCCGGGGCGCAGGGCTTGTTTGCGAACGGCTCTGCCAGTTGCTGTGCCAGGGCCGCTGGACTGGGATGGGCAAACAGCGACGTGATCGCAAGCGACTGGCCAAACCTTTCGTTCAGCCGATTGCGCAGGCGCAGCAAGTCGAGCGAGGTCAGGCCAAGATCGAAGAAGCTTGCCTCCGGGCGGGCGGCGGCGTCGCAACCAAGCCTTGCGATTTCCTCCAGCACGATCGACAGAGGTGCGTCCGATGGTGTGCCTCCGGACGCGGATGCCCCGGGCCTTTGCTGCAAGGCCGCCGGGTCGCGTTTTCCGTTTACCGTGACCGGCAGGTGATCCAGGCAGCGCACTGAAATCCGAGCGATGTTTCGGGGCAGCCAGTTGCGCAGCGCTGTCTCCACCGCTTTGCTTAGCCCGTCATCTGCGTCAGTGCGCGGCGTGACTGAAAGATCCAGGCCCACCGTGGTTTTCCCGTCGCGCAGGGGCAGGGCCACAGCGGCGGCGACCCCCGGCACCTTGGCGGCGACCGCTTCGATCTCGGCGGGTTCCAGGCGGTGCCCCAAAAGCTTGATCTGCCGGTCTTCGCGCCCCAAAAGCTCCAGCATGCCATCCGGATGGCGCCGGGCGATGTCTCCGGTCCGGTACAACCGGCCCTCGCCTGCCGGGCCCTGCACGAATGCCTTGCGCGTGATCTCGGGTGCGCGCCAGTATCCATCCGCAAGGCTGCCCCCTCCGATGTAAAGCGGCCCCGCCACATGGTCGGGACGCGGTCGCAGGGATGCGTCGCGCACCTCTGCGCTTTGTCCTTCAAGTGGCCGACCGTACGGCACGCTTGTCCAGCCGGGCGGCGGATCATCGACGCCGATCTCATGCCAGACCGACCAGATGCCGGCCTCGGTCGCGCCACCCAGGCTGATGATCCTTGGCGGGTTTTCAGCAAGGGCGCGGATCCGCGCGGGCAGACCCGTTGGGATCCAGTCACCACTTAGCAGGATCGCCCGCAAGGATGGGGGCAGCCTGCCTTGGCTGGCCTCTAGGTGGGTGATCAACGCCTCAAGGTGAAGCGGAGTTGAATTCCACAGCGTGACCCGGTTTTCGGCCATAAAGCCTGCCAGCGCCGTGGGGCTGCGCAGCGTTGCAGCATCGGGCAGGGCCAAGTGCGCGCCGGTGCTCTGGCAGGCAAAAATGTCAAAGACCGAAAGGTCGAAGGCCAGCGACGAGATACCAAGCACGCAATCCTTTGCGCCAAGTCCAAGGCGCGCTGTCACCGCGTCGATCGTGGCTTTGGCGGCACCATGGGACATGGCCACGCCTTTCGGTTGCCCGGTCGTTCCCGAGGTATAAATCACATAGGCCAAGTCGCTTGGGTGCGGAGGTTGGACCGGATCTTTGGGTGTTGTTGGCTGTAATGCACCAACCCGCGTGAGTTGGATGTCGGCCTCAAGCGCTGCGATGGAGATCACAAGAACCGCGCCTGAACTCTCAAGGATGCTTTGACAGCGGGCGTCGGGCCAGGATTTGTCCAACTGCAGATAGGCGGCACCTGTCGCCGCGATGGCCAGCACGGTGACGATCTGCGCGGCGCACTTGGGCGCGCTGATGGCCACCAGATCGCCGGACCCGATGCCCTCGGCACTGATCCGCTCAGCGAGCGCCTGAACACGGATGTTCATCTCTTTGGCGGAAACCGTCTCCGACGGCGTGGTCAGGCCAAAGCCAGGGTTTTGCGGACAGACCAGCAGGCTGGTGGGCGGGGCAGCAGGGGCCGCAAGCTCTGGGGCGCGGCTTGGCAGGAACTGCTCTGCATCAAGCACTGCGTGCCAATTGGCGTCCTTGGCGGAGATCTGCGCCAAGGCCTTGCCGTAGGCCGCGAAAACCGCGTCGGCAAGGCCGTCCGGAAAGGCGTCATCGACGATATCCCAATTGTAGTGCAGCGCGCCCGACAATTCGCCCGCATGATGGTCGATCACTGTCTGCGGGGTCTGGACATGTCCGTCCAGATCAGCGCCGGTTCCATAGGGGCCCCATCCCAGGAGGGCCGCTTCGGCGGACCCCAGTTCGTAGCCAAGCAAGCTGGTGAAAACCACGGGAACCAGACCGATCTCGCGCAGCGACTGTCGGTCGGTTTGTTCGGCTGATGAAGCGGCCATTGCCTGCCAGATTTGCTGTTGTGCCTCGCGCGCACGGGCCTCGAAGGGCGCCGCTGCGCTTAAATCGAAAGGTACCAGGGTCGCATAGCTTTGATCGGCACCGCCGAGCGGTGCGCATCGTGCCGGGGCGCAGGGCATGTTGAGCGAAAACACCGGTGTCTCGCTCCAGTGGGACAGGACCTCGGCATAGAGGGCCGCCAGCACGGCGGTCGGCGTCACGCCGCAACCGCTCGCCCGTCTGCACAACCGCTGCCAGTCTTTCTCGGGCAGCTTTCCCTGTCGCCGGTGAAACTGTGGCGCTTCGATTTCGCGCAGGGCCCTTCGGAGCGGCAAGGCGGGCGCGGCTGGCAGAGGTGCGGGATCAGCGGACACATTCACTGCTGGGATCGGTGCGACACCAGGGCGTCTGTCGTCCAGCGTGACGGGTTCTGTGGTACCTTCATAAAGGTGCAGCGCGCTTTGCACGAGGCGTTGCAGACTTGAGAAATCCCCCAGCAAGAGATCGAAAAAGCCAATCAGGCGGAAACCATCCGCCAATCGGACCAGCGCCAGCCTGAACAACGGACCCTCAGCGGCATCCAGAGCGCCCCGAGAGAACCGCTGGCGCAGATCCTTGAGACGCTGCTCTGCCTCAGAGGGTGAAATAGAGCGCATGTCTATCTGTTCGGCGCCGTGCCCCTGCGACCGGGACACCCGCGCGCCCGAAAGATCGACGCCGTCCAAGAGCCAGGCGTGGCGGCCCAGAAGCGCCTCGAACGCCTGAACGGCCCGCCCCTGATCCAGCGTCGTCAGGCGGATGTCGAAGAGGATACCGGCGGCGATCCCGCCAAGCTCCACCCCGGGTTCCCGCGCGAAAAGATAGGCTTCCTGTAGTTGCGACAGAGGCTTGTCTTGATGCGGGTCAGCCGCGCGTCGCCCGGATGTGGGCGTAGGCATTGCGGCGATTGCGGCAGCAATTTCGGTCGGACTTTGTGCACGAGCTAAGAGGTCAAAGCCGACCGGCTGGCCAAAAGCCTTTGACAGCCGGTCCAGCAACAGTCCCGCCCGCAGACTGTCGCCGCCCGAAGAGATAAAACCGGCCATGGGAGACACGACGTCCTTGCCCAGCACCTCGGCCATGAGGCGCGCCACGTGTTGCACCGCAGAGTCGGGTTCATCGGGTTGCGCTGACCCAGCGTCAAAATCCGGCATGGGCAAATCGGCGCGCCGCAGCTTTCCGGTTGCGGTCATTGGAAGACTGTCCAGGATCATCCATGTGTGAGGATGCAGCGCCTGTGGCAGGTGTTTCGCGGCCTGCTGCCGCAACCGTGCAGTGTAGATTTCCGCGCCATCCACGTCTTGCCGGGCGTCGGGCACCGCGTAGCCGACCAGGACGTCGCCCCCATCGGGGGCTTTGATCAACTGAACGGCGGCGGCTTTGACGCCCGGGCATTGTAGAATCGCCGCTTCGATCTCGGCCGGTTCAACCCGTCGCCCGCGCAATTTCATTTGCGCATCAAGCCGCCCTAGGTAGTGCAGCAGCCCGTCCGCATCGCGCTGAACCAGATCACCGGTGGAAAAGCGCGGACCGTCTGGCGAAAATGGCGCAAGCTGCGCGGCGGAGAGATAACCCGCCCCGACACAGGGCCCGCTGATGAGCAACTCGCCCGTGCCCGGCCCTTCAATCTGGCGACCAGATGTGTCCATCAGGGTAAGCTCGACATCAGGCAAGGCCTTGCCGATGGGCACCCGCTCCGGCCAGGGGGCGCTGTTTGGCAAAAGTCGGTGTTCGCTGACCACGTGGGTTTCGCAGGGCCCGTATTGATTGACCAAGGCACAGCCTGGCAGGCGGTCCATCAGGGCCCGGATCGCCGGGGTCAGAACCAAGGGTTCGCCCGCCACGGTGATCTCTTGCAGGGTCACTGGCAGGACGTCCCTATCTGCGGCAGCACTTACCAGCATTTGCAGCATACTGGGTGTCAGAAAGACCCGCGTGGCGGCAGCTTCTGTCGCGGCATCCAGGAATTTCGAGGGCCTGAGGCGGGTATCGCGATCGCACAGAACCAATGTACCGCCGTTGCCGAGGGTGCTGAACAGCTCTTGAAAGAACACATCAAAGCCCGGTGCTGCGGCGCGGACCACCACGGGTGGTCTGTTCCCTAGCACGCGCTCTGCCTCGCGGGACCAAAGCGGCCCGAGTGCCCTGTGGGGCATGGCCACGCATTTGGGAACCCCGGTGGAGCCGGAGGTGGCCACGAGGTAGGCCCAATCCTCGGCCGTTCTTTCCGGCAATGGCGCGACCCTTTGCGCGGAATTTCCGTGACCGGAGCACGACAGGGCGAAAGGGTCAAAACTCTGGTCGGGGCCTGACTCTTCGGTATCGCCAAGGCAGATTTTTACGCCGGCTTGCGCGCATATTTGCCGCCGACGGGCAGGGGGATCCGCCGGGTCGAGTATGAGCGGTGCGATCCCGGCCCGGATCAGTCCCAGAACGCACAGGATCAACGCAGCATCGCGGTGATAACACAGGCCAACAGAGGCGCTGTGCGTCGGCAGATTGTCCTGCGCCCAGTGCGCCACTTCGACGCTGTGCGCCTCCAGCGCGGCGTAGTCCAGACACACAGACGCCCCGCGCAACGCCACCCTTGAGGGATTCCGTTGCATCTGTCTGTGCAATGCACTGTCAATGAACTCTGTCACAAAGGATATCTGCCTGTCTGACCGGATGCATCGCCACAGAAACGGAGCTTCTTACCGGCATTCCATCTACCGATCAGCCTACAGATCAGCGCATGTCAGCGGCTTCTCTCAGATTGCGCTGCGCCAGCCCCAATGACCTGCCGCGCAATCTGAAAGAAGCCGTGGCGCGCGCCGATGTGGCACTTTGTTGGCCTATCGACACACCCAGAGATGAGGTGAGGGTCATCGAACTCCGCGACATAGGCATTTCAGAAAAGGCCGTGCCCGTTGGTGACCGGTTCGATCCATTCGCGCCGGGTTTCCAAAAGGACCCTTACCCTGTCTACCGGCATTGGCGGGACACCGACCCGGTGCATTGGGGGCATGCGCCCGATCAATCCGGGCCGGGCTGTTGGTACATCTTCACCTATGCCGAGGCCAAAGAGGTGCTGGCCGATCCGCGTTTCGTGGTGGACCCGACCAGCGTCATTCCAGCGGGCTACTTGCCGACGCCGCATCCGGAACATCTGCCGTTGTACGAGATGCTGGGGCGCTGGTTCATCTTTCGCGATCCTCCGGATCATACCCGCCTGCGCAACAAGGTCAGCCAGGCGTTTGATCGATTTGCGCTCGACAGGCTGCAACCCCAGATCGACGCCATCGCATCTGATCTGTGCTGCAGAATCGGCCAGGCATCGCAGGCTGATCTGATATCGGATTTGGCGCTTGCTTTGCCGCAGCGTGTCATTGCGCACATTCTTGGCTTGCCGGACAGCGATGCGTCCCTCCTGCATGACTGGTCGGTGGCCTTGCTCAAGGGGCTGGATTTTACCAGCAAAGACAGGTTTTTCGCGACGCGCGCCATTGGGGCGCAGGCCGCGAGCGCCTTGGCTGCGTATCTGGACAGACAATTGGACCGGGCGCAGACAGGTGACGGCGTGGGCTTGCTGGCCATGCTGGCGCAAGAGGTCGCGAACGTTCCAGACCTGCGCCAGGAGGTGATCGGCACCGCGGCGCTTTTGATCTTTGCCGGTCATGAAACCACGGTCAACTTGATTGGAAACGGCTTTGAAGCGCTGCTGGACGACCCGGATCAGTTTGCGCGTTTGCGGCGTGACCCCTCGCTGCGCGCTACGGCAATCGAGGAATGCGCGCGCTATAATTCACCCTCGCAAATCACCTTTCGGTTTGCCTCGCAACGCTGCGTATTCCGTGGCAAGGTGATCGAGCCGGGCAGCCCTGTGGGTGTGGTGATTGCCTCGGCCAATCGCGATGGCGAGGTCTTTGATGATCCCGATCGATTTGACATTGGACGCTCTAGGAACCCGCATCTGTCTTTTGGCAGGGGCATTCATGCCTGTATAGGAGCGGCCTTGGCCAGGCGTGAGGCGCGCGCGGCGCTGGATGCTTTACTGATGCACTGCCCGAATATCACCCTGAGCCCGGGGCCACGCCAATGGGCCGAGTCCATAGGCCTTCGCGGGTTGAGACGTCTGGATGTACGGCCGCAGGCGGAGCGATATTTTCCTGAAAGGAGAGGATCATGAACCAGATACCAAAGCCGGAAACCCTTTACGCCTTAGAGGATCAGCTGGCGCAACTAGAGGCGCGCATCCGGCAATTGCGCACCTCCGTGCGCGGCCAGATCGTCCAGGATTACGAATTTTCCGGATGGGATGGACCCATCACCCTGGGCGAACTCTTCGCAGAGCAAATTCATCTGATCGTTATCCATAACATGGGGGTCGGGTGCCCCTATTGCACCATGTGGGCGGATGGGTTTGTCGGGCTTTTGCCCAACCTAAGCGCTGCGGCCTCTGTGGTGGTCAGCAACCACGACCCTGTGGAGCGCCAGAAAGAGATCAGCCAAAAGCGCGGGTGGCCGTTCCGCATGGTGGATGCGAGCGCCACCGATTTCACCGAAGCTATGGGGTTTTACGCCCGTGAGGGTGAGGATGTCGGGATGCTGCCGGGATGCTCCACCTTCACGCGGGATGCAGATGGCACGATTCGACGCCACGCGATGAGCTTTTTCGGCCCGCATGATAAATTCTGCCCGGTCTACAGCTTTCTGGAGCTGCTGCCCTCCGAGGTCGAAGAGCGGTTCAGCCCGACCTGATCCGTCTGACCCAATGACCGGTCGGCCGCTCAGACGGCGCGGGTCCAGGTGTAGACAAGCTCTCGGGACTTGAACGCGCCAAGGTAGAAGCTGGTCAATTCGTCCCATTGGGCCAAGGCTTCGGCCGCTTCAGGGTTGCCTGGATCATGCATCATGCCCTGCACATTCCGCCGAATGCCCGAGAATACGCGGATCGCATCGGCATTGGCGTCGCGGGTCGTGACCTGTGAAAACCCGGCACACTGCAAGGCAAGCCTGAGTGCTTGTCCCGGGCGCAGCCCGACAAAGCCATCGATCTCATAGGCTCTTTCCAGCGTTGCGCGCCGTAGTGTCGGACCCGCTTGTTGGTCCGCGATATAAAGCGGCTTGCCCAGAGCCAGCGCACTGCGGGCCGCAGACAGAATCTGCGGCCAGTCGGCCACCAGCGAAAGCGTGTCCAGCAGAAACACCGCCCCCATATCCGGCTGCTTCGCCCGCCAGGTTGCCGCATCGGTGCAAAGAAACGATAACAGCGGATTCCGCGCGTTGCGCAGTCTGGCACGGTCGTATTGCGCCGGATTGCGTTCGATGCCGGTCACCCCGGCCCCAGAGATCTGGGCCAGGAAATCGCAGGCGGCACCGGCCCCGCAGCCAAGTTCAAGCGCCCGATCGCCCTGGCCGAGTTGGGCATCGCGCGCCACATATTCCAGAAAGGGCCGCCCACCGATACAGGCCAACGGCCAGCCGCCGTGCAGCGGGTCATAGACCGCACGGCGCCAGATTTCGCTGTCCGCTGCGGCATAGATCTCTTCCTGCCGCCGTGTTGCCCGAGCGGTGTCAAACTCCATCCCTAACATCGCGGCGCTATTGCCTGTATCGCGTGCAGGGCGCGAGAACCGATTGCGCGGCCTCACCTGCCGCAAGCACCGGTAAAAGCGGCGGGTCGAACTCGGTTGATTGCCGCAGTGCGATGTCTGGTAGATGCGGCACCGCGCAGAGGGCCTCATGGCCAAGAGGCTCTGACCGGAGGACCGATCGCGGCAGCAAGAGGGCGTTAACATCCCCAGACCAGGGGATCGCAAAGGCGACGGCCTCCTGACCCCATCCCGGAAGCTCGGTATGGGGTGCGCGTTTCAGGCCGGCAAGCCTGGCATAGGCATTGCCGGCCGCGAAATAGGCTGTTGCTCGCAGTTGCAGGGCATCGTCGGCGTCGCCGCCGCACACGGGTAGCAAGGCATGCGGATCCAACTGATCCCGCAACTGCCGCAAACCTGTCGGCGTCAGTCCGACAACGGCCTTGAAGCGGTTGTTGAAACTGCCCAGGCTTTCGTATCCGACCTCGTAGCAAATGCTGATGACGCTATCGCCAGTCCTCAGCAGCATCTGCTTGGCCCGGTAGAGCCGCAAGGCGGACAGATAGCGCATCGGGGTAATGCCCGTCAGCTTGCGAAACGCCCGGATAACGCAAAACGAGGAGTGGCCCATGTCCTCGGCAAGCTCCCGCAGCATCATCGGCTGATCGAGGTTTTCACGAAAATGCGCCACCAGGGTGCGCACGACGGTTTTCGCAAGCATACCGTCCATCTGCATGCCCGCCGGATTGTCCCACCGATTTTGGCGGTGGGACAGGGCACCGGATCCGGAGACCAGATCATGCGGCATGGCTCAGTTCCCGAACTTTGACGGCAGCCAATCATCGGGCCGGATCGGGTCGGGCGCCATCGTACCGTCGCCCATGTAGTCCAACCGACCCTTTGCGTCGCAATGCACATCGCGCGGGTTCAGGCTGATTTCGCCGGTTTCTTCATCCCCCTGCAACTTGCCGAAGAATGTGCCGAAGAAAATGGTGTTGGCCTCTTCCTTGGTATGCGGGTTGATGCGCGGCGAAATCTGGAAATCGCCGACGCCCAGATTGCCCGCCTTTTTGACCAGCAGCAGCGGATCGGCATGACCAAAGCCAAAGAAAATCCCGCGTACCGATTCCGGCAGCGGCGTGTCGTCCACCACATAACGCTCGTTCGTAAAGGTATGCGCGAGCCGGAAAAAGGTCATCGGCATGCCGGTATAGACCGGCTGCCCGTTCGACACGTCTTCCACCTTGCCCGAGGCGTAGAACGGCCGTTGCACAGAGGCCCAATAGTTGTGCCGGTGCACCGAGGGGCTGATCTCGGAGGTTTCGCCCGAAAAGGGGAAGTGTTCATAGTGCAGGGACCCGTCGGGGTGCAGACCGGCCACCTCTTTTTCAAGGACAAGCGCATTCTGAAAGCTGTCCGCCCGAACCATTGCCATGGCATCGCCGAAAATTTCGGTAAACCACAGTGGCGATATCTGGGTTTCAATCTCGACCTGGCCAATGCGCGTAATCGCACGGCACTCGAAGAACAGCGGCATGGTCACATCGAAAACCTGGCCGGGCGTGAACTGCACCGGGCGGGACGAGGCGGATTTCGCCAAGACATCTGCCGAGTCTGCGCCGCGCATGATCGCCAGTTCCTGCAAGGAAACCCGGGCCCATTCCGCCAGATCGACATCGCCGGTGTTCGCCTCTTTCGCAAAGGCCTTCAGTGCGGCCTCGACCTGCTCCGGCACCCGGTCCATCAGTTTGCGCAGAGCCAAAAGCGCCGATACGCGCCCACGCCCCGGCGCCATTTCGTGAATGCGCGAGATCACCCAATCGACCTTGGGATCGGATTTGCGCACCTGTGCCCAGATTTCCTGATCCGCGCGGATCAGGGTATCGCGCTCGCCGATCAATGGGTTGTCGTTTATCAGGATCCTGCGCAGGCGCCGGGTGTTGTAGCGGCCTGTTGCGTCGCGAAAGGCCTGGACCGAGGCTTCGATCTCGGAGCGGATTTCCGACGCGTATTCCAGGCCCATTTCGGCAGGGAAAACGTAGTTGTTCAATTCTTCCAGGATCAGCTCCGAGTAATCCGTCGGGGCGGTGGCTCTCAGGGCCTGGATCTGTTCTACATAGGTCATCATTTCCTCCATTTATGGGTTGGTTGCGTTTACTGGGTCGAGGGGTGATCGTGCGGGCGGGCCGCCGGACGATGCGCGATAGGCCCGCAACGCGGTCGCCAGTTCGTCGGGGATCGGGCAGGGCACCATGGTGTCGCCGCGCTGCCGCATGCTGCGGATTTCCTGACGGCCCCGGGCAACCTGTTGCCAGCCATCCCTACGCGCCAGCCGGTAATCAAAGCTCAGCAGGATGCGGTTGCCGGTCTGTTCGACCAGGGACATGCCAAGCTCGATCTCGTCGAAGGCGCGCAACTCTTGAAAATAATCACACGCGACGCTGACCGTGACGAGCCGCAGGTCCGCGGCGATCTCCACCAGGGTGCCGGGCGCATTGTCGCGCAGGAACATCTCGCGACAACTGCCCTGCCAGGCGATGTGTCTGGCAAAGTAGACATTTCCGACCACATTCGTCTCTTCGAAGGTCACCACATGGCGATGGGTGAATACCGGTGTCGTCATGCGAGGCTTTCCTTTGCGGTGGCGGGTGTCAGCATCAGCGCGATACAGCCGTCGTTTTGCACGGCGTGGCACAGGATCTGCGCGGCGCCGCAGCGAAACGCCTGAAAGCCGGGCTCGCTGCCCTTCAAAGGCAACAGAGGCTGAGCGGCCGGCACCCCGCCCTTGCGAGCGCATTCGCGCGCGGCCCAGACTGCGGCAAAGGCGTTCGCGATACCGGATGCGTGCAGCTTTTCCGCGATCAGACTGTCGTCGCGGACAAGCGGCGTGTCGTCACGGGTGGCGGTTTCAACCAGATCGCAGGCCAAAACTCCGGGTCCACGCGCGCCAAAGGTCAAAGAGGCGGTATGGCTCAGCGACAGCGCGTCGGGCCCGTCGAGCATTTGAAGTCCGTCGCCACGGCGCGTCGCCTCGGTGGCGTCCAGTGCGCCCATCACGATCTGGCGACGGGACTGGCGGTCTGCGGAGTTACAGATGGCTGTACGGATGTCACGGCGGCGCGCATGCAGCACGGCGGCGCGCTGCATGGCGGCCGGAAAAAACGGATAGGCCAGCCTGTCGATGGACCGCTCGGCGATCGCCCGAAAGCGCGCGCCGCGCCAATATTCAACGATGGCACCGTCCGGGCCACGCCATAGGACGTCGAAAACAAAGGTATTGCCGTCAGAGGCGCGCTCGACGGCCTCGACGCTGACGCGCCGTGCCTCGGGATCGGCAATCTGGATCTGCGCCACGGTGACGGGCAGAACACGGCGCTGCGGCACGCAGGCCTGCAGCACATGCAATCCGGCATCGCGGGCGCCCGCATCGCCAAGCACCATATCCTGGCTTTCGAACGGGCCGAACCAAGGGGCAGCAGAGGCATTGGATAGATTGGACAGCCCGGCGCGCAGGGAGAACGCCGTCAGGTGGTCGATCTCTTCCACCCTTTGGAAGCGCCCCGAATTAAAGCACAAATCGCGGTACAGAAGCGCCCCGTCGATCCGGCAATTTGCGGCAAGGTCAAAGGCCTCCGGCCTGTCCAAAGTCGGCTCAAACGATAGCGTCACTGTCGCCCGATCCGCGCTGAACCCGTCGTCCGATGCGCGGATCGCTGCAAGCAGGCTGCCGTCATCGCGCCGCAGTACTGCCGTGCGCAGGGTAATTTCGTCCCCGTCAAGCGTCACGGCACCAAGCAGGTCGAGATCGCGAAAGCCAGTTGGCGCATGTCCCGTCAGCGCCTTGGCCGCCTGTGCCATCGCCTCTAACATCAGCACAGCGGGCATGACGGCTGTACCCTCAACCACATGATCGGTGATCCAGGGGTCCGATCCCCGCGCCAAGCGCGTGTCCACAACCAGTTCGATCCCGGGAAAGCGGATCTGGGCCGTTTCAAGGAACCGCCCTTGCAAGCTGGGCTGCGCGGCAAAGCCAAGGGTCCGGGGTTGCCCGAAGCGTCCGGTCACGATTAAGTGCTCGTCGGATTGCGGCGCATATAGCAGGACGCAAAGCCGATCCAGCGCCGTGCCAAGCGGGATCGCTTCGACGCCCCTGCGGGCCAGCCGCTCTACCGCGCCGATCCGTTCCCCCATGCCCGCGCCGGCCCAGACCGACCAGTCCAGTGCGAGGGTGCGTAAATCGTGGCAGCGTCCCCACCGCATCAGCCGCGCGGACATCATCGCGTTGGCCAGCGCATAGTGCGTTTCACCGGCCAGCCCCAGGGCCCCGATGACAGAGCCAAAGCCGATGGCCAAACGGATACGCTGAGGATCAAGCGCGCAAAGAAGCGTTTCCAGCCCTTGCAGCTTCGGCGCGAGCGCCGCGCTAAGGGCGGTCGCGTCGAGCTGGTCAAAGCCCGCCGGATCATTGACACCCGCCGCGTGCAGAAAGGCGGTGGGTCGTTCCTCTTCCGGCAGCGTCTCAAGCGCGTTCCGAAACTCGGATGCATCGGTGACGTCCGCCTGCAAATACCGCGCCCTGCAGCCCTGAGCCTTGGCGCGGCGCAGTGTCTCTGTCACAGCCGGGTCGTCGCCTGAGCTGCGCCCGACAAGCAGCAGTGCCGCGCCGCTGACCTTTGACAGGCGCAGGGCGGACTCCGCACCGATCCCCTTGGCTCCGCCAGTGACAAGCAGAGTATCGCACGGTCCCAGACCTGCAGCGGTGTCATCCCGCGTGCGGCACTGGCTGATCGGGACAAATTCCAGAACTGCGCGGTCAAGACCACCGGCGGCGCGGCAGCGATACTGCGCGAATGGCTCTGCCTCTGTGCGCAGAAGCGTGGAAATACCGGCCTCTCGTGCCGGACCGTCCACGCCTTGCGCATCGACCAAGGTGATGTGATCGAAGACACCATCCTCAAGCAGCGCACCGGCAAAGCCCGAAACCGCCATGCCCGGATGCAGGATCAGCAGTTTCCTTAGCCCTGCGGCTCGTGCGGCCTTGACCCTTGACCACAGCAGGTGCGCGGCAGCGGTATCGTCCGGCAAAGCGACGTCCATCAGGCTGACAAGGCCGGATTTTGTCCCATTCGCAGTGGGAATGCCTCCGGGGTCCGGCCCGAACAGGCACCATTCGGGGGCTTCAGCGGCGGCTTTAGGCCAATCACAGACCTGCCAGACACTGCGATATTCACCCACCCAGGGTGCGACACCTTCGATGCTTTGCGGTGTGGTGTCCTCACCCGGGGCGAACTCCAGCAACTCGTCCAGGAGGCGCGCCAGACCGTACACCGTCTCGGCCGCCACATCGGTGGCAAGCGCCGGTTGCCGGAGGCCAAGCGCTTGCGCCGCCGCCTTTACGATTCGGCCCACCGAGAGGGAATTGAGGTGCAGATCCTCAAGCAGCCGCGCCTCGGGTTTGACCAGGCTCAAGGGCAGGCCAAGCGCCTCTGCCGTGGCTTTGCAGACGATATCCAGCGTCGGCGCCGCGCTTGTATGGGCAGGGCGCGCATTGATGTCCTGCAATGCAGCCGCTGCGATTTTGGGTTTCACCGCGCTTGGAGGCGGCGCTTTGTCCGACACGCCGCAGGGATTGCGCAGCAATTCCGGCGCGGGTCCCAGGGGCCGGATCGCGCGATCCGCAAACAGCAGCCCCAGATCAAGCCGACCGCCCAGGCGCCACACGGTGGCAAGGGTGTCGAGCAATCCGAATAAGGTTTCGGCACCGACATCGGGTGACGCCACTTGCAGACCGGCATCGCGAGCAAGGCGCGACAGACCTTTGCCCGGTCCGACCTCGATCACCAGATCGCAGTGCTGTGCCAATTGGGCGCAGACCTCGGAAAACCGCACAGGGGCACAGAGCTGCTGCGTCAGGATCGCGGACAGATCGCTGCTGGCCTCAATCGGCGCGCCCGTGACGGTCGAAATCACCGGCATCTGCGGCGCCGACCAGGGTACATCCTGCAACGCGGCGGCAAGGGGCGTTTCGACCTGCGCCATCGCGGCGCTGTGAAAGGCATGCGAGACCTTCAACAGCTCGCAGCTCAGCCCCGCAGCGCGTGCCTTTTGCATCCAACGTACCGCCGTTTCCTGCGGTCCGGCCAGGACCACATCGCGCGCTCCGTTCAGACAGGCGACTTCCAGATCGTCGGGGCGGCCAAGCGCGGCGATCTCTTGAGCCGAGGCAGTCACCTGCAGCATTGTGCCACCTGCCTCGCCATGGCGGGCCATCAGCTGGCCACGGGTCTGGACCAGATCCGACATCTCCTGTCGGGGCAGCGCACCTGCCCAGTGCAAGGCGGTGATCTCGCCCAGGGAATGACCTGCGGCAATCTCTGCCATGATCCCGGCCTGCGTCAGGACGTCCAGCCCCATAAGAGCGGAGGCGGCAATCGCTGGCTGCGCATGTTCGGTGGATACGCTGGCATCGCTGGGGAAAGTGGCCAGCGTATGAGGCAGGGAGGGAAAGCGCCGCGTCCAGGCGCCGCCCGAGGCCCGCACAGGGGCCGCCTGTCCGGGAAACACAAACCCGATGCGCGGCGGGCTGCGCACGGGGGCGGGCGGGATTGAGAGCGCTTTTGTCAAAGCCTCCTGCAAGGCCTCCGGGCGATCCGCGACAATCGCCGCACGGAACGCGGCTTGGGGTACGGCATCCCGAAAGCAACCGGCAGCGGCATCGGCCATTTCGCTGTGCGACAGGCTGGGTGCGCGTTTCAGAAGCGCGTTCATCGCCTGGTGCAGTTCCTCCGCGCTTTGCGCTGCAAAAATAAAAAGCTCGGCCTCTTGGGCAAGGGGTTGCGCGGGCACAGACACGCGCTTTGCGTGCCTGATCTTGCTGTCCGGACCCGCAAGGACGAGGTGCGCATTGATGCCGCCAAACCCGAAGGCAGAGACTCCGGCCAGCCGCGTGTCACTACGGAACTCGCCGACCTGCGCTGGGCACAGCCTGCCGCCGCTTTCGGCAAAGATCGGGTGCGGCACGGCGCAGCTGATATGGGGCGGGATTATACCGTTTTTCAGCGCCTGCGTGGTCTTGATGACCCCGGCGATGCCAGCCGCTGCCTTGCAATGGCCGATATTGGCCTTGATAGAGCCAACAGGAATCGCCGCGCCGTCCTGACCGATCACTTCCGCCAGGGCGGTGATCTCGGTGGGATCGCCAATTGCAGTTCCGGTGCCATGCGCCTCGAAATAGGCGGCCTCTGCGGGGGCGTGACCGGCCCGTGCCCAGGCGCGGGCAATGGCGCGCGATTGGCCCGGTGCGGTCGGTCGGGTCAGCCCGCCAGCGCCATCGGTCGAACATCCCCAACCCGCAACCCAAGCCAGCGGGTCACCGCCCAATTTTTGCGCGGCCTCTTCGCTCGCCAGAACAGCGATGCCGCAGCCCTCGCCTGGCCAGAAGCCGCTGGAGCGCTTGTCGAAAACCCGCATTTCATCGCGGCAAAGCGCGCCCGTGCGCGCAAAGCCCACCAGCTCAAATGGATCCAGGCTGAGGTCGACGCCGCCCACAATCGCGACGTCCAGATCGCCCTGGACGATATGCGAACAGGCTTCGCTGAAGGCCAGCAGGGAGGCCGCACATGCCCCGTCGACGGTCCAGGCGCCGCCGCCGAGATCAAGCTGGTTGGCAATGCGCCCGGCAATCGTATTGGCCAGCGCACCCGCCAGCGATTCCTCATTCGGGTCGGGAAAATCCTGCGCGAGGTTCGCGGCAAAGGTGCTGGTGACTTCGTCGATGAGGTCCGGCGCGATTTGGCCCGCCTGCAAGGCCTGAGACAGATGCCGTTTGAGATAGGGCAGCCGCAGACGCATCTGCGCGGCACGGGAAAATTCGCCAGTCAGTGTGTTGCCCAGGATGACGGCGGTGCGCCCGCGCGGCAGGGCCTCTGCGCCACCGACCGCCCCGACCGCCGTCATCGCCGTTTCAAGCGCCAGCCAATGGGTTAGATCGGCGGTGTCAAAGGTACTTTTGGGAATGCACAGGCGATCCCGGCGAAACTGCCAATCGGAAATCAGTCCGGCGTAAATCCTGGGGATCGAGTCCTCAGTGCCGATGTGTTCAACGGCATAATCCCCCAGAGCCAGCCGTTGCGGCGGAATGGCGCGGAACGATCGCCGTCCGTCCAGAACGTTCTGCCACAAGGCATCCGGGCTGGGCGCCTCGGCATACCGGCAGGCCGTGGACAATATGGCGATCCGGTTTGTCATTCCGCAGGTGCCTGTGAAGCTGCGGGCTGTGCAGGCTCGGGCTGAGGCGCTTGACGCTCGCTCGCCTCAATCATCGGCAACAGCAGCGCGAACCACAGGCCGCGGGCTGCGGTGACCAGCGTCAGGGCATAAAACAGGCCGAATACGACGTGCAGGTACATGAACAGGGCATAGAGCGCCGCCACAGCTGCCGCGAACAGCACCTGGTTTCGCCAGCGTGAGGGCGTCGTGGCGGGATCAGTGATCATGTAAAAGGTGAACAATATGAAGGCAAAGCCGCTCATCGGCGCCAGCCCGGCCAGGATCGGCGTGTCTTGAAGCACGGCGCGGAGGATGCCCTGAGCGGCGAAGAACGCGAGCCAAGCAAGGACAAGGGGCATCCTGCCCGTGAGCTTGGTGTTCAGCAGACTGCCAGTGCAGATCACGATCAACGGCAACAGCACATCGAGCGTGCCGGTGGTGGCCTCTGAAAATTGGTAGGGCGGAGCGATCCCCACAGTGGGGAACAGCAACAGAACGATGGTGATGCCAAAGTTGGACGGGTTCAGGACATGGCGCAGACGGTTGCCGATCCGAACCTGTATCAAGCGCTTTGAGGCCACGGCCAAAGACGCTGCGAAGGCGATGACCCAAAGCTGCTCCAGCGGCATGAGCAGCATTCCGATCGCCAAGGCGGTCACATGTGCGGACAAGAGAAACTGTATCACGCTGACCGCGCCACCGGCATAGGCGGGCCTGCGCCTGCCGTCGCGAGCGGCCTGCCGTTCGAGAAACAGCTCTGTGCCATAGGCCGCAGCAAGCGCCACAAACGGGGTGATCCAGGATTGCTCGAACCCCAGCCACAGGTGCCCCAGGATGTTCAGCGTAGTGATCGCGATGGCAAATCGGCTCAGGCCCGCCAGACGCTTTTCCTGCCAGGAGAGACGGGCCTTTTGCGTGAATACTGTGGATGCAGGAACATCTGCGGTCACGAGGGTCATGTCATTGGTCCTTTATCATCGATAGGGCGGCGCTTTCGCTGGCCAGTACCAGGCGGTTGTGGCCCGGAAAGACGGGCAGATCGCTGCGATGCGTGCCCATTCCGTCGCGCCAGATGACCCGCGCGACCAGCGGCGCGTCCTGCGGAAATGCCCCCAGACCGAAGTGCAACTCGGGCGCGCTTTTGCCGGAATGGCCGTTCCCGCCAGAGACCGTCGCGCTCATCCGTGTGTCACTGCCATCGGCGCTGAGTGTGACCTGCGCACCGATCGCGGGGCGCGTTGTGCCGTTGAGGGTCTCGATCCTCAGGTCCAGCACCGCCGAGGATTGGCGGCTTGGGCTGGTGTTGAGCAACAGGATCGAGTCCATCCATTGCCGGGCGATCAGGGCATCGATGTCACCGTCGCCGTCCACGTCACCCAGCGCGATGCCACGTGAGATCGTGCGGGGCTCGAACCCCAATTCCGGGGCCATATCGCGATAGGTCGCGTCGGCATTCGCCACAAAGAAGGTATCGGCGCGGTCTCCGGACAGGTCGTCACCTTCCCCGAACTTGGGCCAGACGGCCACGAATTGCAGCAGTTCGTCATTCGCCATCGCCGCCTCGTGCAGTTCCGGCCAGCGATTCGTATCACCCTTGAGAAAGCCGGTCGCCTGCAGGATCTCCGGCACGCCATCATTGTTGAAATCGGCGATCCGGGCGTCCCACCCCCAGGCGCTGCGCGCCACGCCGATTTGGCCGCTGATCTCTTCAAAAGGGGCGCGGCCTTTGGCAAAATCCTTGGCTTTTCCCGTGCCGCGGAACAGCAGATGGCTCTCCATCAGGGCGTAGTCCTCTGCGATATTGCTGACGTAGAGGTCAAGATTGCCGTCGCGGTCGATGTCCGAGAAATCGACTCCCATGCCCTTGAAACTGTCGCGCCCCAGGGTGCGCGACCGGGGCGTCGCAAGCCCGCGCTGTCCGGTCACTGCGGCAAAGGCAGCGGCGCCTTCACGGCTGCGGTTGTGCAGCAACTGATCCGGCCCGAAGTCGTTGGCGACAAACAACTCGGGCAGGCCGTCGCCATCAATGTCCGCAGCTCCGGCGGCGAGGGTCCAGCCCGCGTTGTTCCCTGCGGCTGCAGAGACAAGCCCGCCGCTGTCGTCCTGAAACAGCAGCTCGGTTTGCGATGGATCGGCATGGCCCAAGAGCAGGCGGTTGCGTCCTGCGTTATACGCGCGGCTCATGGAGCGCTGCATGTGCACCGTGCCGCGCGTTCCGAGAACGGCCATATCGTCGGGGAAATAGTTGCCGAAGAAGAGGTCAAGAATGCCGTCCCCGTCAAAGTCGGCGGTGATGGCAGCATTTGTGTTCCAAACCTCCGGCCGCGCCAGCAGATCGCGCTCGGCGAAATCTTCGGCAGCCAGATGCAGCGACGGGCTGCGCCCCCAGTAGTAAACCACCAGATCCTGACGCCCGTCCTGATCGGCATCCAGCGGCAGACATCCCATGGGGGCCACGCTGCCCGGATCGCTGGCGGATCCTTCCCAACTCAGCGAAAAGGGTGCAAAGCGGTTGCCGGTCGTGGGCACGGGGGCCACGGTCACGCTGTCGAACCGCGGATCGACCAGACAGTAATCATTGTGGCGCCCATCACCGTCCAGATCGAAGAGCGCCACACCAGCCCCGACCGCCGACACCCAGGCGGCGATACGCTCGAATCCCGGGTGTACATTGCGGACCGACTGGGGCCTGTCTCCCAGAGCCTGCAAGGTATGTCGTTCAAAGGCGAAATCGCCGATCTCGGGTCTGTCTACTTGGGCGGACAGCACGGCGATGCCGTAAAAACAGCCCGGGATCGCCAGAGCGGCAAGGTAGGTTCGGATCATTTCTGGACTCCTGCGCGAGGCGCGTCAGAACGCGCCGGGAACTGATCCTGCACGTTTTGTCGCCAGTGTTCGTAATGCATCAGAGCCCCGGCGCGGTTTTCAGGTGCACCCGCAGGCTGGCCGCGTCGCGCAAGCGCTGCGGCCTCGACTGCCGACAACTTGGTCAGCGTCCGGCTGACCGTTTCAAGGTTGTCGTTGACCAGCCCCTCAGTGATCCGCGCCAAAGCGGCAAAGGCCGCGCCCTGTGCCAAAGCGGCGCGATGCGCTGACAGGCCCTCGGCCACGACCTCGCACAGCTCGTGCGAGGCAGGACCGGCATAGGCCATGGCAAGACCCAGCCCCGCCGCAAGATCGTTGTGCCGCGCCGGATCGAACTTTGCGATCAGACGCAACGCCAGGTCGCCCCGGGCCAGAGACCGAAACCAAAGCGCCCGACCGATGCCCTGATCATAGGCCTTTGCACTCAGGCCCGTGCCGCGCCCCATCCTGCCCAGGCCTGGCCGGTCCGGCCGGAAGAAAGCGTCGTGAAATCCGCGCCCATCCAGGGTGAGGGTGAACAACTTTGGCGGCGTCTGATGAAACAGACGCGACCCGATCCAGGGCATCCGCGCCAGAGCCCAGCCCGTGCCCACCTGGATAAGATAGCTGTAGCGTGATCCAAAGACCTGCTGAAGCGCCCGCAAGTGGCCACCGCGCACTGACAAGCTGTCGCGCACCGCAGATCCCATGGCCGCACCTTCGACCAAAAAGCCAGCCAGATAGCCTGGTCGTGCGTCCAGCGCCTGCTCTAACCTCGCCAGAGTATTGACGCCAAGCGCCAGATTATATCCCGACACGAAGGTGTCGCAGATGGATTGCAGATGGTCATATCTTTCATGATCAAAGCAGCCCTTGCGCAGGTGCGTCAAAGAGGCCGCCTTTGGATCCAGCCTGAGCAGAGGCGCAAGGTAAAAGCCACACTGCGGTCTTTGGGCGGGTATTGTCTGCGGGTCCTGAGCGTTGACAAGGCTCATCTGTTGGCCTCTGAGTGCCCGGCCTCGCGCAAAATTTCGGTCAGCCGCGCGACAAGCTGAACCATTCCGATGAATTGGCGGACCGGGCCACCGTTCAGGTTAGAGATCGAGCCCCGGTAACCGTATTCCCCCTTGCTCTCGCCCTCGAACCAGCCGCGAATGACGATTTCTGCCCTGGATTCTCTTCCGTCACGCCGCATGGCACCAGACCTCGCATAGGGTTTCTTTACACTCTCATGCTAGGGGGCAGGACGGACTCATGACGGTCGATCGGCGCGCGTGGCGGCGAATTCCTGCGGGTTTACCGGTCACGGCGAGGGTGCAATCAGGGGGATTTTTGCCGACGTATCGTATGCGTCCAGCGCACGACCCGGTTTGATCGCGGCGTATTATGGCGCGCAGTTGCGTGGCATTTGGCTGACATTTCACTGACACGGCATTCGAAGGGGCCTCAGTGAATGTCAAACCTCACACCAAAACCTCGGCGCAGAATGGCGCGTTTTTCCAATGAAAGTGGAGACTAAGTCGGCGCGTGGATTTATCGAGCGGAAACTTCCGCCTGAAAAAAACCATCGAGCGCGTGTTCTGATGGGTCGGCGCAAAGTGCGTCGTACAGTGACCGGGTCCGGCGTGTGGGTTTGGCGTGGCATTCCGCCCAGACAAAATTTTCGAACCGCTCGAAATGCTGTCTGATCTTTTGGCCCTCGCCGCGCAGGGCGTGCAGCAGCAGCATACGCCGGTGGACAGATTCGCGCAGCGGATCGTGGACAAGAATGATGCGGCAGCCCTCTGCCGCGTGGCTGTATTCGCCCTCTTGGATAAGTTGATCGACGATCAAAAGACAGGAGCGCACAAACAGCCCAAGCAGTCTCTCGCGTTCGAAAATGGTCCAGCGGTTGACATGGCCGGGAATGAACCCCCCGTTGTAGATCGCGACAAGCTTGCGATAATGCTCTCGCACGTCGCCCTGTCCCTCCTTGAGTTGACGATAGGTGCCGGCCAGGATCGCCGTATCGCTGGCATCCGGAGTATCCATGAAGATACCCAGGCTCCATTTGTCGGAAAGCATTTCGATATTCGGAAGGCTAGGCGCCGCCAGGGCACGGCGCAAGCGCGAAGTGGTGGAATTCAGCGCTGATTTTCCATCGCTCCGGTCGTCACGTTCCCAAAATTTATCAATGATATCATCGCGGTCGAGCAAGCGGTTGGCGTTTTGGAAAAGGTAGGCAACGCATTCGCGCCCGGCAACGCCGATGCCTGGGCAACGGGAATATTTACCAACGCCGATCTGAAAGGTTCCCAAAAATTTTGCGCCCGGCATGATTCACCCGTGATCGGTCTGGGCGCAAGCCGAAAAATGGCGAGGCGTGAGGGAAACGCAAATGACTGCATGCAACATATGTCATTCCTTTTTATACGCTGAAAAATCTGTGACTTGATGGCTCAGACCAACTTCAAACGCTCCAGAAAATGGACGATTAGAAAATGATAAAGATTCAATCTAAGCGGTCGTCATAGCAAAATCGTGGCATCATGGAAAGCTATTCCGCCGCGCCCCTTATTGGGGCTGACTAACGTGAACGCGTTAGATGCGCGCAAACCCGAAGAAGACAGGACAGCGCGCGCGCGGTAGCCATGCCGGGCTGCCTGCGCATCCATCGCGCAGAAAACCAAAGCGGTGCTGTGATCAACAAGAAGAAAAGACGCCAGATGTCGAACCCCGGCCAGAGTGACGAATTTGACCGTATGAAGGACGAGTTGCGCGCGTTGGAGCGCGCGTATGAGGCCAATGGCATAATCGACTGGGACGCCTACGCCCATGGTGGCCGGGACGTGGAACGCGTGGTGGTCGAGGTCCGCGCCAAGGACTTTCGCAATGGCACGCTGCGCCTGACACGCCCCTGTTGCCTGCGGTTCACAGAGGATGTGATCGTCAATCCCAATCGCCCGTCCATGTGCAAAGGCGAAGACCAGCGCGAGACGGGCATAGACCCAGACCGCGATCTTGACTGGTGGCCGGATCTTTCCGATCCGGATCAGATCGCGCTCTACGGTGCTGAGGGATCAGAGATCGGCAGCGCCTACCAGCTTGGCTTTTTCGCCGCAATTGCAGTTGAGACGACGGGCGGCACAATCATCGATCTGAACGACTATCACCTTGCCATGCAATCGGAATTCGCTCTGCAACAGCGCTTTTTCGCGCTCATCGAATTGGCCGACCAGCCGTTTGTCTTTTCCCAGGGCCCCTCTGCTGCGGCGCGTGGTTTCGGGCGAAATCTGCGTCCGGCGCGGCAGGTCATGATCAAGAACGGAACCCTTGGACGAAGCGCACATCACGCGATCCACGGCAACAATCCCAGCGAGGTTGTTTTGTCGAATCTGACGTTCCGGGACTACGAGGTTGCCGCCATCGCGATCAACGGGCCGCGCCATTTGTTGATTGAGGACTGCGTGCTTCAGGGCAATAGCGCTGAGGTTCCGGTTCTTGGCACCTACAGCGCAGGGCGCTTTGCGCTGGTGGCTGCACGCAGGCTGTTGCAAATGCCGGACGCGCTTGACCCTGCTGCCCTGGCCAAGCTGCAGAGGGCCTCTGCCGATCTGGCAGCGGATATGGATGCGGTGTTCGATCATGTCATCTTTGGCAAGCCAATCGACAAGAGCAGGCAAGCGGCGGCGGCGCTTTTCCTGAATCCGACGGGGCATGTGGATGGCAATGCTTACGGGATCGCCGTCCATTCGCGGGGCATGCTGGCCGGTCCGTTTGTCTGCCGCGACGTCTCTTTCGCCGATGGGCTGAACGACAATAAGGACATAGATGCCTGCAAGGTGCGGATCGTTCACACCAGCATCGCCGATACCCGGGCCAGCGTGCGCGAGATCGTGGCGCTGGGGCCGGTCACCGCGCCCGACACCCCGCCTGCGCCGCACTTGGTCGATGCGGCGGGCGCGGTCCTGCCGTTCTTTCCGACCGGCGATCAACCCGGCATCATGGACGATCAGGGGCGTCCGGCCCTCACCAGTCTTGCAGTCCTCCAGTTCGCGATTGCCGAAGCGGTGGCCGGATTGCCCTTGGACCAGCGCCCGCCGTTTCCCCGCCGTACCATATCGGAGACCATTCGGCACTGGGCATCAGACGGCAACCAAAGACTTGTCCCCTCCGACGAAACGCCCGGCGTCTGGCAAATCGGGATCGCGAAACCGGAGCGGTTTCAGGTCCGCTGCAACGGAGATTCGATGCATCACGTCAACAAGGGGGTGATTGCCTTGTTCATTCAGGCGGTCAGCGATCTTGATCTCGACAATCTGCTGATCAGCAACACGGTGAACGCGGGCGCGGCCGGGAGCGCGCTTGCCGGGCCCTATACCTCGGGTCAGGACGGCGGCCATGCGGGGCAAGCCAAACAGATCGGCTATACCGGGGCGGGCGCGCGGGGGGCGTATATCGGCGCCTGCACCGACGTCCGCGTCAGGGCGCTGCGCGTCATGGGGGTGCAGTCGCATTGGGGCAATGCCACCGGGATCGAGTTGGCAGGAGGCACCGAATGCGCTGACCTGACCGGCTGTGGCAGCGGTCAGGTGCAGGCCGGTACCCGCATCATAGAGCAACGCCAGACCGCCATGCCGAACGGTGCCGCAGTCGCAACGACGCTGCGCATCGCGCCGGACACGCGGCTGGTGAAAGTGTCGGGTTTTCATGATGCAGGCGGTGTCGTGCAGCCGGGTCCGCTTGTGGCCAGTGGGATTACCATTCTGTCACCGGACTGTTGTTTTGTGCCTCAAGGCAGGTTCTGATCTTGTGGTGCATCGGCCTGAGGTTTGGACATTGGGATGTCACGTGAAACCGACCCGGAAGCCTACGGCTGTGACCCGCCGCAGGGGTGATAGTCCAACACAGCGTTACGGCGTCAGGCCGATTCAGAGAAATCTGATCCGCGCCAAGGGCCTGATGCTTATCCTGAGACCCGCCGGATCGCCGTGGGCTTTACCCTGACGCCTGCTCGGCTACTGCCGTAAGCGTGGCTGAAAGTACGAATGGTGACCTGCCACCCTGACAGGAGATGCCCGGTGTTCCGGCGCTTTGAAAACCTCGTCGATCCGTTTGTCGACTACGCCGAGGCCAACAGCCCGCCGACGCGGCTGCTGCCGTTTCTGCTGTCTTACGCGCAGCCGTTCAGGGGCCTGTTCATTTGGTCGGGGATCACCTCTGTTCTGGTGGCTGCGGTCGAAGTTGGTCTGATCTGGGCCATGGGCTGGATCGTCGATATTCTCGTGGGGGGACCCAGCTCAGGTTTGGCAAAGCACGTGGAGCAGCGAAAGTTGGAGAAGACACAGTTTGCTGCGGCGAACTAAGTTTCGTCGTGCCTTAGGTCCTGGACTTGGGTAACGGGGCCGTCCGAGTCAAGGGATTTTGGGCAAACGAGTTAAGCCGCCAAAGCGGAGCTTTTTGTTCGCCTTGTCTGTTGTGCTTTATCTTGCGGCTTTCGGTTGAGGTCCTTCGGGTACATGCTTCGGTCCGTGGTCAACGCCTAGGTTGCCAACATGATGCTGGTTCGATGTAATTCCGATGTGCCCATCTCATAGGCGTGCTTGACGGCATTGTTGCAGAACTCACGCCTGAGGCATGACTTCCCCTTACCCCGCTGGCGTTATGCCACGCGAATGATCTCGGCAGTGCCGAGGGCATTGA
>NZ_FZNN01000031.1 GCF_900188035.1 Puniceibacterium sediminis
TCAATGCCCTCGGCACTGCCGAGATCATTCGCGTGGCATAACGCCAGCGGGGTAAGGGGAAGTCATGCCTCAGGCGTGAGTTCTGCAACAATGCCTTATGGATGCCTCCGCCTGACGGTATCGCAATCTGCCAGTGCGATGAGTTATGCTCAGGCGACGGCTATCGTTTCCGTGGGGGCGAGTGTTTCCAGGCAAGGGTCGCCATCGCCTGAAATCGCTGGAAGATTCAAACGCCAAGGCACATGGCTGTTCCCGCCGCCTTTTTTGACGGGCTTGTGCGACCAACGATCAACTTTGGGCAGGACTGGGAGTGTGATGAACTAGCGTATATCCGGGTTGGCCCATGCGGGGTTCAGATACGGTTACGCATTGAAGCGTCCTCGTACCTTATTGCAAAGTGATGGCGGGTGGCAAATCACTGCGGAACATTCCGTCGTCCTTTCTCGAGGTCACGGACGGCCATACAAGTCAGCTTTGTGGCTGCTTCTTCGGTAGGGAATGAGCCACGGGTCTTGATCGATTTTCGGATCACCCTGTTCAGGCTTTTGATCGCATTCGTGGTGTAGATGATCTTTCGGATCTTGTCAGAGGGCAGATTATTTGCTCCGATTTGACCGCTGATGGCATTGGCGATCCAACCGCCCTGCCGAACTTGGCCGCCCAATTTCGAACGCCCGCCTGAAATCTGTCTCGGCTAGGACGCGTTCCGACTTCCACGTGCTCGGTGCAAAAGCGCCACGAATGGGCCGGATTGACGGGTTCATGCCTTAGCGGATCAGGTCGGCCAAATCACGGAGCTTGGTCCATGCCTCTGGTGCGCGGTCGGCGAGGGGCGTTTCATCCTGCATCGACTGAACGAGCTGGCCGGTGGCGATCAACACGGTGCCTGCGAAGAGGTCAACCATGGCGCGGCTTTGCCCGGTCATCCGATGGGCCAGAATGTCGGCGAGATCCGAGTGCAGCAGCTTAAGCGAGGCTTCGTGCGCGGCGCGCAGTACCTTGTTGTCGCGTAGAAGTTCGTGCAGCAACAGCATGATGTCCCGATCCTCATCCAGCAGCGCCAGATGGGCGCGCAGCAGATCGGTCAAGTCCTCGGCCAGCGAGCCGTGGCCCGTGTTAAAAGCCGCGATTGCCTTTTCGGGAAAGCCGGGCGGCCGGGCGACAATCGCCGTTTCCTTGTTCGGATAATAGTTGAAGAATGTGCGCAGGCTGATCCCCGCCCGGGCGCTGATCGCTTCGGCCGTTACGCTGTCCAAACCTTTGGTAGTGCAGAGTTCAAGAGCCGCGAGCCGAATGTCACGGCTGGTCTTTTCCTGGCGACGCTGCCGGAGGGTCGGGGCCATGGGTGAAATCTCCGTGGTTTTGCGGCAGTCTAGACATGAATTGCACGCCGTGCAAGAAGTGCGCTGGATGCAATTTGTGTGAGTCGCGCTTTGATGCCGTGGGCCGCAGATCCGAAAGGAAACGGGATGTTGAGACCTGATCGCATAGCCATCGGCCGGTTGCCGATAGTCGTCGTTGCGGTGTTTGCGCTGATGTTGCTGGCACTAAGCGGGCAGTGGGCAAAAGCGCAGGGCATGACACCCGGGGGAACAGGAAGCGCGACAGAAGTGGGCGTCATCACCGCCGAGACGCGGAGCATTCCCTATTCTGTGACGCTTCCGGGCCGCGCGGTTGCCTATCAGTCGGCGAATATCCGACCCACAGTCGAAGGCATCGTCGAGAGGGTCAGTTATGATTCCGGCGATCGGGTACAGGCAGGGGATCTGATGTTTACGCTGCAGCGGGAGCGTTATGCCGCCGCCGTTGCCGCCGCGCAGGCCGAAAAGACTGGCGCAGAGGGGGCAGTGACTTCGGCGCAAAAAACCGTGGAACGGTATCGCGGACTAGCCGGTGGGGGGGTCACCCAGGCCGATCTGGATGAGGCCGAGTCAACGCTGTTGCAGGCCAAGGCAACGCTGAGTGCAGCCGAATCCTCGCTTACCGTGGCGCAGCTTGATCTGGACGGCACAGAGATCCGCAGCCCGATTGACGGCGTTCCGTCGGTGTCCGAGGTCTCCATCGGTGCCATCGTCACTGCAAACCAGACGGATGCACTGGCCACCGTGACGCGGCTGGACCCGATATATGTCGATATGACCGAATCCAGCGCGCGCATGCTACGCGTGCGCGATAGGATGAGCTCCGGTGAACTGACACGCGGTCAGACGTTCAAGGTGGCCCTGACGCTGGAAAATGGCGTGTTGTATGATGGTGAGGGCACATTCGTCAGCCCCGGCACACAGGTCTCCACCACCACCGGTACACTGGATCTGCGCCTGCAGTTCGACAATCCCGACCGTCTGATCCTGCCCGGTCAGTTCTTGCGTGTGAACGTGACACTGGGCACGACCGAGGCGATCCCGGTGCCGCAAAGGGCGACCAGCCGGGGCAGCGACGGGTTACTGACGGCTTTTGTCGTACGCGACGGCAAGGCCACGCAGGTCGTGCTGTCCGAGGTCGGCAGCTACGAAAATGCCTGGATCGTGACGGATGGCATCGCGCCGGGCGACAAGGTGATCGTGGACGGGCTGAAGAACCTGCATGCGGGTGCCGAAGTGATGCCAGTCGATTTGGTGATCGACGCAAGCGGCCTTGTGCAGGATGCCGCCCCCGCCGCCGCAGCTACCAAACCCTGACCCAGACCGGATAGGAGCCCCCCTGTGGCCAAGTTCTTCATACACCGTCCGGTCTTTGCCTGGGTGCTTGCCATCGTCACAATGCTGTCGGGGCTGTTCGCCCTGACCCAGCTCCCGGTGTCGCAATATCCCGACATCGCCCCGACCACGGTGCGCATTTCTGCGAGCTACCCCGGCGCCACCGCCGAGGCCGTGCAGAATTCGGTTACCACGGTGATCGAGGACGGGCTGACGGATGTGGAGGGCGTGCTTTACACTGTTTCGACCTCTTCTCAGGGTTCTGCCAACATTTCGCTGACCTTTGATGACAGCGTTGATCCGGTCGATGCGCAGAACGACGTGCAGACGCGTGTGGGCCAAGTCGAATCGCGCCTGCCGACGGCTGTGCAGACCGCTGGGGTGACGGTGCGCCGATCGACATCCTCCATTCTGATGGTGGGTGCCATTGTGTCTCCTGACGGGCAATATTCCACCGTCGAACTGGGCAATATCGTCGAAGAAACAATTCAGGGCCAGATACAACGCACGGCGGGTGTGGGGGGTATCAATTCCTTCGGATCGGGCTATGCCATGCGGATCTGGCTTGATCCGCTAAAGCTCGCTCAGTTTCAGCTGACGCCTTCAGACGTGACGTCGGCCGTGGCGGCACAGAACACGACCGTCTCGGTCGGATCGCTTGGCAACCAGCCGACGACGCAGGGACAGCAGTTCACTGCAAGCATAACGGCGCAGAGTCAGCTGACATCGGTCGCCCAATTTGCTGGGATCCTGCTTAAAACCGATGAGGGTGGCGCAGCGGTGACGCTGGGCGACGTAGCGACGGTCGAAATCGGGCAGGAATCCTATGGGTCTTCGTCGTTTTTCAACGGGTTGAACGCCGCCGGGTTCGGCGTGAACCTTGCCACAGGGGCGAATGCGGTCGACACCGCGACAGCGGTGCGCGCGACGCTGAAGGCGTTGGCCGGATCGTTGCCCGAGGGGGTCGAAATCAGGATCGCCTATGACACTTCGCCCTTTGTCGAGCTGTCAATCGAGCAGGTGGAACACACCTTGTTCGAGGCGATTGCGCTGGTGTTTCTGGTGATCCTGGTCTTTTTGCAGAACTGGCGCGCAACGCTGATTCCGATCATCGCGGTGCCTGTGGTTCTGCTGGGCACCTTCGCGGTGCTGGCGGCTGCGGGCTATTCCATCAACACGCTGACTATGTTCGCCATGGTTCTGGCCATCGGCCTGCTGGTGGATGACGCTATCATCGTGGTGGAAAACGTCGAACGCATCATGGAAGAGGACAGAATTGGCCCGGTCGAGGCGACGGAAAAGAGCATGGGCCAAATCACCGGCGCGCTGGTCGGCATCGCGTTGGTGCTGTCGGCGGTGTTCCTCCCGATGGCATTCTTTGGCGGGTCCACCGGCGTTATCTACCGCCAGTTTTCACTCACCATCATCACCGCCATGGTGCTGTCGGCGGCGGTGGCGCTGATCCTGACACCGGCGCTATGCGCCAGCCTTCTGCGCCCGACTGACCCGGACAAGGCGATCGCCCCGGCGCGCTGGTTCAACCGGGGATTCGACCTCATGACCAGCGGTTATACCGGCTGGGTCACACGCATTCTGCGTCGCCCGATGACGATGATCGTCCTTCTGGTCGCCGTTGGCTTTGGTGCGGCGCAGGTCTATGGCCGGATCACGTCGTCGTTTCTGCCGACCGAGGATCAGGGTGCGCTGATGGTGATGATCTCGCTTCAGGACGGGGCAACGACTGACCAGACGGCGGTTGCGCTGGATGAGGTAGAAGCCTACCTTCTGAGCGAAGAAATGGACGCGGTGTCGTCGGTGTTTGCCAATCTCGGCTTCAGCTTTGGCGGCACTGGGCAGAATTCGGCTATGGCCTTTGTCTCTCTGCGCGATTTTAACGAACGGCAGGACGAGGGTCTTCGCGCGTCTGCCGTGGCCGCCCGTGCCAATGCGCATTTCGCCGGATATCGCGGCGGTCAGATCATTTTCATGCAGCCGCCCGCGATCCCCGGTCTAGGCAATTCCTCGGGCTTCACGATGTATCTGCTGGACCAGTCCGGCGCAGGGGTTGACGCCCTGACCGAGGCCGCCGATCAGCTTGTCTCCAACGCCGTCAGCGCGACTGAAGTGCAGAATGTGCGCACCGGCGGGGCAACCGACAGTGCGGCGCTGCGCATCGACATCGATCAGCAGAAGGCAGAAAGCTTTGGTTTGAACCTTTCCGAAGTGAACGCGATGCTGTCGATCATCTTTTCCGGGACCGAGGTCAACGACTTCATGCTTGGTACCTCCCTACGGCCCGTGATCGTCGAGGCTGCGGCGCAGTACCGCATGCAGCCGGAGGATATCGACACTTGGTATGCCCGCAATGGCGCCGGAGAGATGGTGCCTTTCCCGTCCTTCATGACGACAAGCTGGCAGCCGGTTGCCAATTCGCTGGTTCGCATGGATGGTTCGAACGCGATCGAAATTTCCGGGTCCGAAGGCACCGGCGCCAGTTCCGGCGACGCCATGGACCGAATGGAGGCGCTGGTGGGCGAACTGCCCGGTGGGTATGGCGCCGCGTGGACCGGCCTATCCTATCAGGAACGTCAGTCCGGCAGTCAGGCGCCATACCTTTATGCCCTGTCGGTGCTGGTGGTGTTCCTGTGCCTCGCCGCGCTTTATGAAAGCTGGTCTATCCCTGTTTCCGTCATGCTCGCTGTGCCGATCGGGGTTCTGGGCGCACTGCTTGCGACATGGCTGTTTGGCCAGCAGAACGACGTTTATTTCAAGGTGGGGCTACTGACGACCATCGGCCTGGCCGCCAAGAACGCCATCCTGATCGTCGAATTTGCCCGCGATCTTGAGGCTGCTGGGGCCAGCGTGGTCGAGGCAGCGATTCAGGCGGCCCGCCAGCGGCTGCGACCCATCATGATGACCTCGCTTGCCTTTATGCTCGGTGTGCTGCCGCTTGCGACGGCAAGCGGTGCGGGGGCGGCGGCACAAAAGTCCATCGGGATCGGTGTTCTGGGTGGGATGTTGCTGGCGACAGTGTTGGGTATCTTTGCCGTGCCGGGCTTTTATGTGGTGATCCGCCGGATCAGCCTGCGGCGCAAACCAAAGACGGCCAGATAATCGGATCGGTGGTCGGCCCGCTGTCAGTTGCCGAACATGGTGTTCGGGATCAGCAGCGCGATCTGCGGAAAGGCGACGATCAGCGCCAGACCGACGATCATGGTGATCAGGAAGGGCGTCACCCCGCCGAACACGGTCATCAGCGGCACGTCGCCGGCGATGCCGCGCACGACAAAGACGTTCAGGCCGACGGGCGGCGTGATCATCCCCATTTCGATCACGATCACCGCTACGACACCAAACCAGATCGGATCAAACCCGAACTGCAGGATCACGGGGAACATGACCGGCACCGTGATCACCAGCATCGACAGCCCGTCCATGAACATGCCCAGAACCACATAGGTTAGGATGATGACCAGCAGCGTGCCATAGGCACCAAACCCCAGTGACGACAGGCCTTCGCCCAAGGTGGCGGGGATCTGGGTGACCGCAAAGAATGGGTTGAGCACGTTGGCACCGATCACGATGGTATAGAGCATGGCCGAAGTCGAAAGCGTTTCAAGCACGGCGGTGCGGAACAGGGCAAAGGTCAGGCGGCGCTTGGTGATGGCCATGAAAATGACCAGCGCGGCGCCGACGCCGGAGGCCTCGACCGGGGTAAAGACGCCAAGGTGGATGCCGCCGATCGACACCACGATCACGCCCAGAAGCGGCGCGGCCTGACCAAGCAGCGGGACGGTCCAGATCGCGACCATGAACAGGACCATGAGCAGCAGGTCGGGAAGGATGCCTGCCATGAACAGGCGGCCGATGCTTTCCTGGGTCAGGATGGCGTAAAGGACAAAACCGGTCGAGGGTGGGATCAGGAAACCCAGCGTGCCGCCTGCGGCGATGGAACCGGTGGCAAGGCTGTCGGAATAACCTAGGCGCTTCATCTCCGGCAGGGCGACCTTGCCCAAGGTGACGGGTGTTGCAACGGATGACCCGGACACAGTGGCAAATGCCGCACAGCCGAGGACCGAGGCCGAGGCCAACCCGCCGCGAAACCGTCCGACCCAGGCAAAGGCGGCATCGTATAGCCCCCGGCTGAACCCCGCGACGGACGAGACGTTGCCCAGCAGGACAAACATCGGCACGACGATCAGGTTGTAGTTAGACACCGCCGAATAGCTTTCGGTCAGCAGGACGCCGCCGGCGCTGCGGAATCCTTCAAGGGTCCAATAGCCGAAGAACCCGACGCAGAGCATCGCAAAGGCGACCGGCGTGCGCAGGATCATCAGCGCAAAAAGTCCGGCGATGCCGACAAGGCAGACGGCGAAGGGGGTCATGATTGCGGGCCTTTGAACAGGATGACGAGCAGTTGTAGGGCGAAGATCAGCACGCAGATCCCGGTGCCCGCTGCGAGGATCGCGTAGAATGGCCAGATCGGCAGGCCGAGCATGTTGGAGATGTCGTCGTATTCCAGCGCATCAAGCGCCTTGTACGTCGCGCGCTGGCACAAGACCCCAAGGGTGAATCCCGCGAGGCAGCGCGACAGGATGTCGCCGATGAGACGGCCCCAGGCACCGATGGCCCTGTCGAGCACATCGACGCCCACGTGATTGCCGCGCGAACTGCAGTAGGGCAGGGCGCACATAACGAGGGCAACGGCAGTAAGCTGGACGATCTCGTTCACGCCCAGCATCGGGCGGCCAAAGCCGTAGCGCGTCACCACCCCGGCAAAACGACCCCCACGATCACCAGAAGGCAGATCCCGCCGATCCAGGTCAGAGCGAGCGTCGCCCGGTCGATATAACCCGACCAGGCCCTAGGTACGGCGGGAGCGGACATGGGGTCAGTCCGCCTTGAGTGCGTCGACGATGGCCTGCGCGTCGGCACCGATCTCAGCAACGACTTGGCCCACGATGAGGGCGGAAAAGTTCGTTGAACACGGCGGCTTCTTCGGCGGTCCGCTCGATGACTTCCTTGCCCTCCATTTCTGCAAAGGCGGTGATGCCGTTCGCGGTAACGTCAAGCTGGGTCTTGTTGGCAGGCAGGGATGCCTCCTGACCCGCCTCAACGACGGCTTTCTGGTTGTCTGCGGACAGACCGTCAAAGGCATCTTGGTTCATGATGATGTAGAACGGCGAGTTTGTCGCATCAAAGCCAAGCGTCAGGTAGTTGGCCACTTCGCCCAGACGGAAGGCGCGGGTGGCGGTGGTGTCGATCATCGCACCGTCGATCACGCCGGTCTGCATGGCGTTGTAGACTTCGGTCACCGGCATGGACACTGGGTTGCCGCCCCATGCGCTGACCTGAAGGCCCGCGTTGCGCGACGGAACAAGCTGCACACGGCGGTATTCCGACAGGAACAGGTCGATGTTGTTCCAGATATCCTGTGTGCCGGTCTCAGTGTTGGTGACGCCAGGCAGTTCTGCGATCAGGGTCAGCGGAAAGGTCGAGGCGGTGTAGCCCGGCAGGCTGTTCGCGAATTCGGCCACGTCATCGACGACGCGGGAATATTATTCGACCGGGCCCAGTTCACCGCCGTTATACAGCGTCACAGTCACGCCGCCGCCGGTCTTTTCCCCGACCAGATCGGCAAAGGGCTGGAAAGCGCCGCAACGTTGGGGGTGGGTTGGCGGCATGAAGTTGGCGAACTTCATGTTTTCGGCAACGGCGGTCGATGCCAGGGCGATGGCGCGGGAGATCCGAGCCGCGCCGCCCGATCCAATTAGAAGCCGCGCGCGCCGCATAAGTTCACGCTATACTTTGCCTGGCCTCTTCTGCGGCGGCGCGGATCAGATCTAGCATCAGGGCCTGCCCTTTGGTCGCCATCCAGCCCGCGCGGGTGGTCAGCCCGATGGGCCGCCGGGCCCAGTCGACATCAACGTTCAGGCGGGCCAGCAGGCCCTTGGAGATTTCGGCGTGGGACTGCGCGGTCGAGATGCAGCCCAGATGGTCACTCGCTAAAAGGATCTCGCGCATCAGCAGGATGGAACCGGTTTCGATCAGGCTGATGGGGGCGGTGCCATTGTCGAAACAGGCATCGAATTGCGCACGGGTGGGCGTGCCTTCGCGCGTCACGACCCAAGGCGTGTCGGAAAGGTCCGATGGTTTGAGGCCAGTGCGATCCGCCAGCGGATGATCCGGGCGGCAGAGGATGGTCAGCCGGTCGCTGAACAGCGGTTCTTGCACGATGTCCGCGATCGGCAGGGGATCGCGGAGCGCGCCAAGGATGAAATCGATATCCCCCCGCCGCAACCCGCCAAGAAGTTCGCTATAGGGGCCGTCGATCACCGTGATGTTCTGGATCGGACGCAGGGCGCGGAACTGCGTCAGCGCGTGGGGCAGGATGACCGACCGCGAGAGGGGCAGCGCGCCGACGACGATGCGGCCCACCTCCCTTCCATCCAGTTCAGCCAGATCCGCATCGGCCTGATCGAGTTCTGCAAAGGCCAGTTGCGCGCTCTGGCTAAGGGCGCGGGTCTGGCGTGTCGGAATGATGCCGTAAGAGGTCCGCTCAAACAGCGCGCGCACCGATTCCTGTTCCAACTGCGACACGGCACGGTGGACGGTGGGTTGGGCCAGGTTCAGGCGCAGCGCGGCGAGGGTAAAGTTCTCGGTTTCGCGAACGGCGATGAGGGCGGTCAGCTGTGGCGCGGTCGCCGTCAGCACCAGCCGGGGCGAAACGTCATCAAGCGCCGGGTCGAGCAGATCAAAGGCGCGCCGGACACGGTTCAGTAGCACATCGCCGCGCGGTGTTGTGAAAAAGCCGTGCCGGGTCCTGTCGAACAGCGCGCCGCCTGCGTTCTGTTCGAGCTTGTTCAGTGCCTGGGTCACGGCGGGCTGCGATACGTGGCAGCGGTCGGCGGCATGGGTCACCGATCCGGTTTCGGCCACGGCCATGAAAACCCTGAGATGACGCAGATTGCGCGAGATCATCGCATTTCTCCTGTGTCAGGTGTGACAGTCAGGCTGGTTCTGACAGTGATCCGCATCTCTGACTTTCCGTCCGGGGTTGCGTTGACCTATGCCATTCCGCAGGGGCGCGCACCATTTATCATAGCCAGAACTTATACCAAAGAACGAGCTTTCAAATTGAGCCTTACCGATGGACTGTGGGATGCATCGGGAAAGAAAATTCAGGAGCCGATCATGTCCGCCAAGAAAACCGCACTTGTCATTTCTGCACATGCCGCCGATTTCGTCTGGCGCTGCGGCGGCGCCATCGCCCTGCATGCCGAGCAGGGATATGAGGTCACTGTCCTGTGTCTTTCTTTCGGCGAGCGCGGCGAAAGCGCGAAGCTGTGGAAACAGGAAGACATGACGCTGGACCGGGTCAAGGACGTGCGCGGGGCCGAGGCCGAGACAGCGGCAAAGGCGCTTGGCGTGCATGAGTTGATCTGTCTTGATCTGGGGGACTACCCGCTGGATTTCAGCCGCGAGAACAAGATGAAGATCGTCGATGTGATCCGCAAGGTTCAGCCCGCCTTCATGCTGAGCCATTCGCAGTACGACCCCTACAACACCGATCACATGAACACGACCAATGCAGTGCTGGAATGCCGGATGATCGCGCAGGCCTGGGGCCACAACCCCGGCGAAAAGGTGCTGGGTGCGCCGCAGCTCTATCTGTTCGAGCCGCACCAGACCGAGCAGATGGGTTGGAAGCCGGACACCTTTCTGGACATCACCCCGGTCTGGGACAAAAAACGCGCCGCCATCGAGGCGATGCAGGGCCAGGAGCACCTGTGGGAGTTCTACACCCGCGTCGCCCAACAGCGCGCCAATCATTTCAAACGCAACTCGGGCGGCATGTCGGGTGGACGTGACTGCAAATATGCCGAAGGGTTCCAGTCGATCTTTCCGCGGACGGTCGACGAACTCTGAGCGACGGAAGGCGGGCGGATCTGCGTGCTATAATCAGGACCGTTTTTTCCAGGAGAAATGCCATGAACCAGATCGCGCCGGATACATATTCCAGGACTCAGAAGATGCTCCACTGGGGCGTCGTTGTTCTGCTCGCCATTCAATATTTGTTCTTTGACCACATGGGGCGGCTGTTTCATCAGACGATGGAGGGCGGCAGCCCGGTCTGGACCACGACATCGGTCGCTCATTCGATGATTGGCGCGGCTGTGCTGGCGTTGACCGCCTGGCGTCTGATTCTGCGCCGCAGTCGTGGCACCCCGCCGCCGCCTGCCGATGAGCCAGATCTGGCCACTAGGGCCGCCCGCGTCACGCATGTTGCGCTCTATGTCCTGCTGATTGGCCTGCCCGTTGTCGGCCTTGGTGCATGGTTCTTGGGAATTGGGTTCCTGGCGGAGGTGCACGAGATCGGCTCGACGGTCCTGCTCTGGGTTGTGGGTCTGCATGTGGGGGCGGTTCTGGTGCATCAGTTCTGGTGGAACACCGCCATTCTGCGTCGCATGACCTGACGCAACATCACTACCGGGAGAAACGACATGAGCGAACGCTGCCACGATCTGGCCCACCTGGGTCATGTCGAGATGCTCACCGATAAATTCGAGGAAAGCCTTGATTTCTTTACCCGTGTCTATGGGCTGAAACTATCGGCGCTGGAGGGTTACAGTGCCTATCTGCGGGCTTGGGATGACTATGAATTCCACACACTCAAACTGACCCGCAGCGAGAGCACGGGCGTCGCGCATATCGGTTACCGCGCAGAGTCTCCGCAGGCGCTGGACCGCCGGGTCAAGGCGATCGAGGCGTCGGGGTATTCGGTTCACGGCTGGACCGAAGGGGATCTGGGCCACGGCCCGGCCTTTCGGTTCGAAGACCCCTTTGGTCATGTGTTCGAGATCTATTACGAAACCAGGTGGTACGAGGCGCCAGAGGCCGACAGGCCCGCTCTCAAGAACGTCGCTTCGGCCTTTACCGGGGCCGCGCCGCGCCGGATCGACCACCTGAACCTGCTGGCCTCGGATGTGAGTGAATTCCGCCGTTTCATGGAGACCTGTCTGGGGTCGCGGGTGACGGAATACATCCAGCTTGATAACGGCCGTCTTGGCGGCTGCTGGTTCACGGTCAACAACAAGACCTACGATCTGGCCTGCACCGAAGAACACGGCGGCGGGCACGGCCGGTTCCACCATGTGACCTATGCCACCGATCAGCGCGAAGATATCCTGCGCGCGGCGGATGTCTTTCTTGAAAATGGCGTTCATATCGAAACCGGGCCGCACAAGCACGCCATTCAGGGCACGTTCTTTCTTTATGTCTGGGAACCTGCGGGCAACCGGGTCGAACTGGCCAATGCCGGCGCACGCCTGAACCTTGCCCCTGACTGGAAACCCATCTGCTGGACCGAGGCGGACCGCAAGAAGGGTCAGGCCTGGGGACTGAAAACAATCGAGACGTTCCACACCCACGGCACGCCCCCCGTTAAAAAGGAGGTCTGAGACATGACCATCGTCAAACAGAACATCGACCGCGCCGACAAGGCCATCATTGACGCGCTCGGCCGCGCCGGAGTCGCCACCGTGCACGAGGCGCAGGGCCGCAAGGGGTGCCTCGCCTCGCATATGCGGCCGATCTATTCAGGCGCTCAAATCGCCGGATCGGCGGTCACGATATCGGCCCCGCCGGGCGACAACTGGATGATCCACGTCGCTATCGAGCAGTTGCAGGAGGGCGACATTCTGGTGCTTGCCCCGACTTCGCCCTGCGATAACGGATATTTCGGTGACCTGCTGGCAACGTCTGCCATTGCACGGGGTTGTCGGGGGCTGGTGATCGACGCGGGCGTTCGTGATATCCGCGATCTGACCCAGATGGGGTTTCCCGTGTGGTCCAAGGCGATCAGCGCGCAGGGCACGGTGAAAGAGACGCCGGGGTCCGTCAACGTTTCAATCGTCTGCGCCGGGCAGGCCATTGATGCAGGGGACGTGATCGTGGCGGACGATGACGGTGTGGTCGTCGTCAAACGCGCCGAGGCCGAAGCCGTGATGAAAAAGGCGCAAACCCGGCTCGATGCCGAAGAGGCCAAGCGCAAGCGTCTGGCATCTGGCGAATTGGGGTTGGATATCTATGACATGCGCGGGCGTCTGGCTGAAAAGGGCCTTAAGTATGTCTGATCCCGCGATAGATGGCATTCCGTGTCTCTGGATGCGGGGCGGCACGTCAAAGGGGGCCTATTTCCTCAAGGCCGATCTGCCCGGTGATGACGCTGCGCGGGACGACCTGCTGCTGCGGATCATGGGGTCGCCCGATGCGAACCAGATCGACGGGATCGGCGGTGCGGATCCGCTGACGTCCAAGGTGGCCGTGTTGTCGCCTTCGACGCGGGCGGATGCCGATGTCGATTACCTGTTCCTTCAGGTCTTTGTCGATCAGCCGCTGGTCAGCGGCGCGCAGGGGTGTGGCAACATCCTTGCCGGGGCCGGTCCCGCCGCGATCGAACGTGGGCTGGTTGCGGCGGCGGGCGATGAAACCCTGGTGCGCATCCATATGCTGAACACCGGAGAACTCGCTTCGGCCACCATTGCGACGCCGGGCGGGCGGGTGGCCTATTCTGGTGCGGCAGCCATTGACGGTGTGCCGGGGCACCACGCCGCCGTGCCGCTGATGTTCGATAATACCGCCGGGTCGATGTGCGGCGAGCTGCTGCCGACAGGCAATGCGGTCGATGTGATCGACGGTGTGGACTGTACGCTGATCGACAACGGTATGCCCTGCGTGATTATGCGGGCCAGCGATCTGGATGTCACCGGTACCGAAAGCCGCGAGGCGTTGGACACCAACACCGTGCTGAAAGCACGGCTTGAGGCGATCCGGCTGATGGCCGGGCCAATGATGAACCTTGGCGATGTCACCGACAAGAGCGTACCCAAGATGACGCTTGTCTCTTCCCCGCTAACTGGCGGCGTGGTCAGCACGCGATCCTTCATCCCCCACCGCTGCCACGCGACCATCGGCGTCTTTGCCGCCGTCACCGTCGCGACGGCCTGCACCCTGCCGGGCACACCGGCGGCATCAGTGGCGATTCTACCCGTAGGTGCAATTTTCGCCATAGAACACCCGACCGGCGCGGCTGAGGTTCTGATAGAACGCTCGCTGTCAGGCGGGGTGACGCGCACGGGCACCATGCGTACGGCGCGCAAGCTGTTTGATGGACGCGTGTTTCCCCGCGCGTAACAGATTAAAACTACGGGGAAAAATTTGGTCAGGTGCGCTTTCTTGTCCGGCAAGTCAGACTGAAAAATTCCAAACGAGTTTTGGATTTATAAAATTCAACTCAACCGATCTCTTGTCCCCGCGGCAAGAATTAAATAACAACCTAAAACACTAAGGTTTGGTCGCAACCTCGCGCGGAGAGGGTATTGACCAGGCTGCGGCAAGGACAACGCCAACCCAAATTCTCAGGCAGGCAATCTCTCAAAAGGCGGTTGACGCGGATGGCGGAGCATAAAGTATTTGAAAATTTCGGTCGCGTTGGCACGCCCACGCCGGTGCCGCAGAAAAACGCTCCGTTCAGGATGGGTGCCGTTTCGGGTGTTGGTCATGTCGATGCGGGTTTGACCGGGGTGGCGTCGAACCTTGCCGCACTTGCCGGGGCTCGTCTTCGCGAACCCGGTGCTCCGGATCTGCTTGTGGGTGCGCTGCCGTTTGACCGGAAGGCTGACGGTTTTCTGCTGGTACCAGAGACAGTGTACCAGAACGACAGCGATGTCCTTACCTCCGCGTCGGCCGTGCCTGAACACGATGCGAGGTCGACACTCAGCTTTTCCGAGGTGCCGCCGCGCGCGCATTATGCTGATGCTGTGGCGCAGGCTCTGATCGCGATCACCGCGGGCGAGGTCGACAAGGTCGTTCTGGCGCGGACCCTTGATGTGACTGGGCCGCAGGTGTTTGACATCGCAGAGCTTGTCACGCGGCTGGCGGCGGATGCCTCTACCATGCTGTATTGTCTGCCGCTACCAGATCCGGGCGCGACGCTTGTCGGGGCCTCGCCCGAGCTTTTGGTGTCGCGCAGCGGACGGGTGGTACGGTCGCATCCGCTGGCCGGATCGGCGCGCCGACGTCGCGACGCAGATGCTGATCGCAGTGCTGCCGCAGGGTTGGAAGCCTCGGCCAAAGATGCGCACGAACACGCGCTTGTGGCGGAACATGTGCGCGACATCCTTGCCCCGTTCTGCCGCAAGCTTTCGCGGATCGAGGCCCCCAAGCTGAGCGCGACGCCAGCCATGTGGCACCTGGGCAGCATGATCGAGGGCGAGCTGAAAGACCCGGATACACCCGTGCTTGACCTGACTGCGGCGTTGCATCCCACGCCAGCTGTCTGCGGCAGCCCGACCAATGCTGCGGACGCCGCCATTGCCCGGCTGGAAACCGAACCGCGCGGATTCTATGCGGGGGCTGTCGGCTGGACGAATGAACGGGGCGAAGGCGCCTGGCATGTGACGATCCGCTGCGCGGTCGTGCGCGGCGCCATGGCGCGACTGTACGCCGGTGCCGGCATTGTGGCAGGATCCGACCCGATGAGTGAGGCCGATGAAACCGCAGCGAAATTCGGCACGCTGCTGGCGGCGTTCGGCTTGTCCCCCCGGCTTCTTCTGCAAGGCGCAAATCGATGAACCATCCGGTTCAGCCCTTCCCCGCAGACCGCGCCGCGCGTTACCGTGCGGCGGGCCACTGGCGGGGCGAGACCTTTCCGGCCTTGCTGCGGCGTGTGGCCGACGAAGATGGTGACCGGATCGCGGTGGTTGGCGGCACGACCCGATGGAGTTACGCCGAGATGGCCGCGCGCGCGCATCGCACCGCTGCGGGTCTGCTGGCAATGGGGCTGCATCCCGGTGACCGCGTGCTTGTCCAGATGCCCAACATTCCCGAAACGCTGCAGGTGGTCTGGGCGTTGTTCGCGGCGGGGCTTTTGCCGGTTTACGCGCTGCCTGCGCATCGCCGCACCGAGGTGGCGCATTTTTTGACCCGCTCGGACGCGCGGGCCTATGTGATCCCTGACCGCGCGGACGGGTTCGACTACCGCCCGCTGGCGCGTGACTTGCGGGCAAACCTGTCCGGGCTGGAACATGTGATCGTCGTGGGCGAAGCCGAGGAGTTCATCGCGCTTGATGCCCTGAATGGCGATCCTGCGACCTTGCCCGCCGACCCGGATCCGCAGTCGGTGGCGTTTCTTCAGATTTCTGGCGGGTCGACCGGGCTGTCCAAGCTGATCCCGCGCACCCATGACGACTATATCTATAGCCTGCGTGAAAGCGCGCGTATCTGCGGGCTGACGCCGGATAGCCGGTACCTTGCCGCGCTGCCTGTCGCGCATAATTTCACCATGAGCAGCCCCGGCTGGCTGGGCGCGCAATATGCGGGCGCGACCGTGGTGCTGGCCCCGCGCCCCGCGCCGGACGTCTGTTTCCGGCTGATCCGGGACGAGGGCGTGACCATCGCCGCGCTTGTGCCGCCTCTGGCCATGCTGTGGATCGACGCGGCCCGGATCATGAAGCCCGATCTTTCGTCCCTGGCGGTGCTTCAGGTTGGCGGAGCAAAGTTCCCGTCAGAGGCGGCAAAGCGGGTCCGCCCGGCTCTGGGATGCGAAGTACAGCAGGTCTTTGGCATGGCCGAAGGTCTGGTGAATTACACAAGGCTGGGCGATCCGGATGACATCGTGACCGGCACGCAGGGCCGCCCGATCAGCCCGGATGACGAGGTGATGATCACCGATGACGCGGGCCATCCCGTGCCCGACGGCACGCCGGGAAACCTGCTCACGCGCGGGCCCTATACGATCAATGCCTATCACAACGACGCCGCCGCCAATGCCCGCAGCTTTACCGCCGACGGGTTTTACCGCACGGGCGATATCGTGGTGCGGGGGCCGGGCGGATATCTGACGGTGCAGGGCCGGGCCACCGACCACATCAACCGTGCGGGGGAAAAGATTTCCGCCGAAGAGATCGAGGATCACCTGCTGGCACATCCGGCTGTGTTTGACGCTGTCGTCGTCTCGGTTCCCGATCCGGCATTGGGCGAACGCAGTTGCGCCTTTGTCCAGCCGCGCGGCGAAGCGCCGAAACCAACCGCCATTCGCCGTTGGATGGCCGAGCGCGAGATCGCCGCTTTCAAGATCCCGGACGAGATCCGGTTCGTCGACGGGTTTGCCACCACGGCTGTCGGCAAGATTTCCCGCAAGGAACTGCGCGCCCGGTTGCGCGCCTCAATCGAGGAGCTGTCCTGATATGGGCCTGCCACGTATCGCCCCCTACGACCTGCCGACCGCTTCGGAACTGCCAACGCCGCGCGCACCATGGGCGTTCGATCCCGCCCGCGCAGCGCTGCTGATCCATGACATGCAGGGCTATTTCTGCGCCGCTTTTGACGCCAGCGCCGCGCCTTTGTCGCCTGCCTTGGCCAATATCGTGCGTCTGGCCAGTGCCTGTCGCAGTGCCGGAATACCTGTCTTCTACACCGCCCAGCACGGCAATCAGGATCGCCGCGACCGCGGTCTTCAGGCCGATCTCTGGGGGCCGGGGATGCAGGAGATTCCGGAACACACCGACATCCTGCCCGAGCTTGCCCCGCAGGACGGCGATTTTCGCCTGGTTAAACACCGCTACAGCGCCTTTCAGCGGTCTAACCTTGAAACACTGATGCGGGTCCGCGGGCGCGATCAGCTGCTGATCACCGGGATCTACGCCCATATCGGGTGCCTTGCCACCGCCGCCGAGGCATTCCAGCGCGACATCGAGCCGTTCTTTGTCGCCGATGCCCTGGCCGATTTCAGCCGCGAAAAGCATGAAATGGCGCTGAACTGGGTCGCGGCCTGCAGTGGCGTTCCCGTAATGACACAATCGCTGATCGACCAGTTGTAAAGGAGCCATCTTATGGACGCCAATTACGCCATGCTGCGTGCCGAGGTGGCGAAACTTCTGCACATCTCACCCGAAGAGGTCGACGCGGACGAGAATCTGACCGACCTGGGTATCGATTCCATGCGTCTGATGACGCTGTTTTTGGCGCTCGACACTCAGGGGCTGGCGGTCGAATATTCCATGTTCCTTGAACGGCCCACGATGAACGGCATCTGGGAGGCAACGGGCCAACCGCCGCAGAGCGACACCGAATGACGATCTTTCCCGCCGCCCTGACCGAGGCGCAGCAGGGCATCTGGTACGCACAGGCGCTGGACCCGGCAAACCCGATCTTCAACACCGGGCAGGTCGTGCACATCGACGGCCCGCTGGATTTGGCCGCTTTCCAAAGTGCTGTCGCGGGACTGATCGCCGAGGTGGACAGTTTTCGGCTGCGGTTCAAGGCCGAGGCAGAGGGTGTTCGCCAATGGCTGGACCCGGACACCGCGGCGGTTCTTGCGCTGCGGGACCTGCGTGGGCAGGTTGATGCCCTTGCCGTGGCGCGGGCCGAGATGGCCCGGGATCACGCGACGCCTGTGGATCTGGCGCGCGACGGGCTAGCCGCCTTCACGCTGTATCTGATCGCTGATGATCAGGCGCTCTGGTACGAACGCGCGCATCATCTGGCGCTGGACGGCTATGCCATGGTGCTGGTGACCCAGCGGGTTGCCGCGCTTTATAACGCTCAACTGACGGGCCGTGCCGCCCCTCCGTCGCTTGCCCCGCTGTCGCGGGCGCTTGAGGCTGACGCGGCGTATCAGGCGGGTGATCAGTGTCCGATCGACCGGACCTATTGGGCGGCGGCGGGGCTGCATCACGGCGCGCCGGAAACGCTGGGGCGCGGGCGGGCCGTGTCAGCGCGGCGCTTTGACCGCAGCCGTCATCCGCTGCCTGGGGAACTTCGCACGGCACTGCTGAAACGGGCCGAAGATGCAGGGGTCTCCTGGCCCGATGCGCTGACCGCGCTGACCGGTGCCTATGTGGCGCGGTTTTCATCTGAGGGGCGCGCGCAGATCGGCGTGCCGCACATGGGGCGCATGGGGTCCATTGCCGCGCGGGTGCCCTGCACACTGGTCAACGTGCTGCCTCTGGTGGTCGCACCGGATGAGGATGCGCCGACGAACGATCTGTTGCGGAGTTGCGCCGCCGATCTGGCGCAGGCGCGCAAACATGGACGTTACCGGGCCGAACACATCCGCCGCGACCTGGGTCTTGTTGGCGCCGGCCGTCGTCTGCATGGCCCGATGGTGAATGTCCTGCCATTCGACGCCACTCCACGCTTTGCCGACACAAAGACACGGCTGGAAATCCTTGGCGCGGGATCGGTTGATGACATCACCTTCACCTTTCGCGACGATCCGGGCACCGGGCTTCTGCTTGAGGTCGACAGCAACCCCGAACGGTATTCCGCCGCCGAGGCCGCTGCCCATGGCGCGCGCCTGCTGGCGTTCATGCAGGCGGCCTTTGGCGCGGACACACTCGTCGATGTACCGCTTGCCAGCCCGACCGAGGTCGAGCAGCTTGTGCATCGCAACAACGCAACCGACCACCCGGTCCCCGACACTACACTGACCACGTTGATCGAAGCGGGGATGCGAGACAATTCGGATGCACCCGCCCTGACTCTGGGCGACAAGACGCTGTCCCACGCTGAACTGGATCGCCGCAGCCTTGCACTGGCGCGTCGTCTGACGGCGGACGGAGTGACCATGGGCAGCATCGTTGCGGTGGATCTGCCACGCTCATTGGATCTGGTGGTTGCGCTGTTCGGGATACTGCGCGCCGGGGCGGCCTGGCTGCCGCTGAACCCCGAAGATCCGCCTGCCCGCAAGACGCAGGTGCTGGATCTGGCGCAGCCCGCCCGGGTTCTGGGCTTTGGTCCTGATCAACTGCCGCCCGAAGGTTGGAGCGCACCAGAAGTGCCGCTGGCGCAACCCGTGCCCGGTGATGCCGCCTATGTCATCTTTACCTCCGGATCGACCGGCGCGCCCAAGGGGGTGGTGGTCGAACATCGTGCCATCGTCAACCGGCTGCTCTGGATGCGGGATCACTATGGATTCGGGCCGCAGGATCGCATTCTGCAAAAGACGCCTGCGACCTTTGACGTTTCTGTCTGGGAATTTTTCCTGCCGGTTCTGTGTGGGGCCGAGCTGGTACTGGCCCCGGATGGCGCCCACCGCGATCCGCGCCATATCGCCCGGCTGATCCGCGACCATGCCATCACCACGCTGCATTTCGTGCCCTCCATGCTCGAACTCTTTGTCGAAACGCGCGAGGCTCAGGGTCTGTGCGTCACCCGCGTCTTTACCAGCGGAGAGGCGCTTCGCCCCGATCTGCGTGACCGATTCCATGCGGTGCTGAAGGGCGAACTGCACAATCTGTACGGGCCGACCGAGGCAGCGGTGGATGTCAGTTTCTGGGATGCGGGGCCGCAGGACAGATCCGACCCGCTGCCCATCGGCCATCCGGTCTGGAACACCCGGCTATACGTGCTGGACCAACGGCTTAGGCCGGTTCCCGTCGGGGTGCCCGGTCGGCTCTGGATTGGTGGCGTACAACTGGCACGCGGTTATCTGGGTCGCGATGACCTGACTGCCGAGCGGTTCCTGCCGGACCCGTTCCGGCCCGGCGCACGGATTTACGACACTGGCGACATGGCCGAACTGCGGGCGGATGGCGCGATAGTCTACCTTGGGCGCGAGGATCATCAACTGAAGGTCCGCGGGATCCGGATCGAACCCGGAGAGATCGAGGCGCGCCTGCTGTCCGCCTGTCCCCTGACCCAGATCGCCGTGGTGCCAAAGGTGATGGGCGGAAGCACGAGGCTGGTCGCCTATGCCGTTCCCGAAACCGGCACGACGGGCGATATCGTTGCCCTGCGTGCCACCGCGGTCCAGCTGTTGCCGGAACCGATGCGCCCGCAGGCCTGGGTGCTGATGGAGACGCTGCCGCTGGGTGCCTCGGGCAAGCTTGACCGCAAGGCGCTGCCCTTGCCGAGTGATGGGACAGAGGTGCAGACCGCAGAGCTGACTCCGACTGAGACTCGCGTCGCGCGACAATTCGTACGTATCCTCGGGCTGGCGGCTTTGCCAGCGCGGGATGCGGATTTCTTTGATCTGGGCGGTGACTCACTGGGTGCGGTGCGACTTGCAATGGCACTGGAAGAGGATTTCGGGACTGATCCCGGCCTTGGTGCGCTGTTCGAGTCGCCAACCGTCGCGGGGCTGGCAGCGGCGCTGAGCGCGCAGGATGAGGTCAACGCCGGGGCGGGGCCAGTGCTGCGGCTGTCGGCGGGTGACGGTCTGCCGCTTTGGTGTTTGCCGCCTGCGGGCGGCCTTGGCTGGTGCTACCGTGATTTGGCCCGTGCGCTTGGGCGTCCGGTCATTGCGTTGCAATCACCAACTCTGGAACCTGACGCGCCCCCGCCTGCATCGATCGAGGCGCTTGCAGAACTGTACCTTGGTCACATCCGCGCGCTGCAACCCGAAGGGCCCGTGCATCTGGCGGGCTGGTCTGTTGGCGGGATAATGGCGCAAGCGCTGGCCGTGCAGCTTGAGGCCGCGGGTCGCGCTGTCGGGGCGCTGGCGCTGCTGGATGCCTATCCATCACAGCACTGGCGGAACGAGCCGGAACCGGACGCCACTGCCGCGCTCAAGGCACTGTTGGCGATTGCCGGGTTCGACCCCGACGCCCACCCGGAATTGCGTACGCCCGAGGCGGTTCTGGGATTCCTGCGGCTGCGCGGCCACCCGCTGGGCGTGCTGCCCGAACCGCTGGCGCGTGGGGTGATCCGCACGGTGCAGGGTACGAACCGGCTGATCCGCGCGCACCGGGAACGCCCCACCACCGCACGGCTGCTGCATTTCACCGCCGCGCTGGATCACAGCGGCACAGCGATGTCGCCCGCGCAGTGGAAGCCCTTTGCCGGTCAGGTCGAGGCGGTGCCGCTGCAACAGCGCCATGCGGGCATGACCTCGGGCGCGGCCAGCCGGGTAATCGCTGTGCGACTGGCGCAGGAAATGACGGAACGTGAAAGGCGCCACCATGCAACTGACGGGGTTTGAGGGCAAGATCGCGCTTGTCACCGGTGCAGGGGGCGGCATTGGACGGGCCGTGATCACGGCGCTGCGCGAGGCCGGAACAGTGGTGATCGCCACCGATCTGGCCGAGGCGCTGAGCGGGATGGAGCCGGACGCCGGGCTGCATATCCGCCCGCTGGACGTGACCGACGGCGCGGCGGTCCGCGCGCTGGTGGAAGAGGTCGAGGGAACGATCGGCCCAGTGGATATGTTCGTCGGGCTGGCGGCGATCCTGTCGACGTCTGCGGTCAAGGATCTGACTGTGGCGGAATGGCGCCGTGTATTCGACGTCAATATGCTCGGCACTTTCCTGATCACTCAGGCGCTGGCGGCTCACATGACGGCACGGGGACATGGGGCAATGGTGGTGGTCAGTTCCAACGCCGCTGGCATTCCGCGCACCAACATGGCGGCCTATGGCGCATCAAAGGCCGCGTTGACAATGTATGTGCGCTGTCTGGGGCTAGAGCTCGCTCCGCACGGTATCCGCTGCAACGTGGTTGCGCCAGGATCCACCCTCACGCCGATGCAGACCGGCATGTGGGCGGATGACAGTGGGGCGGCGGCGGTGATTGCCGGATCGCTGGAAACCTACAAGACCGGCATCCCGCTGAAAAAGCTGGCGACACCCGCAGACATCGCCAATTCGGTCATGTTCCTGCTGTCCGAACAGGCAGGCCATATCGCCATGGCCGACCTTTATGTCGATGGTGGCGCAACCTTGCGTGGTTGATCGGGGGCGCGGGTGATCCGGGATTTCAGACCTCGGACCACTGCCGCAGGAGGTTGTGATAGACCCCCGTCAGATCGGTGATCACCGGGTTTTTGGCATCCGCGATGGTCAACCGCTGGATCGCGGTATCCAGCTCGAACAGCAGCCCACGCTGGCCACCGTCGCGGATCATGCTTTGAATCCAGAAAAAGGACGACACCCGCGCGCCGCGCGTCACCGGTTCAACCCGATGCAGCGAGGTTGCGGGGTATAGAATCGCGTCGCCCGGTTCGAGTTTGACGCCATGTGCGCCATAGGTGTCTTCGACCACCAGTTCGCCGCCATCATAGGCGTCGGGATCCGTCAGGAAAACTGTGCAGGACAGATCCGTACGGATCTGCACGCCATCAATGGGCGAAACGCGGATGGCATTGTCGATGTGATTGCCAAAATGCTGTCCCGGCCCATAGCTGTTGAACATAGGTGGGAGTATGCGGTGCGGCAGCGCGGCGGCAACAAAAAGCGGATGGGCGAGCACCGCGCGGCGCACCATCTCACCCGCCTGCCGAGCCGCATCACTGGTTTCAGGAAGTTGATCATTGCGCTTGACCTGCGCTGCGATATGTCCGGCCGTGGCGCTGCCGTCGGCCCAGGTACCCGCATCAACCACGGCACGGCATTGCGCCACCTGTTCGGGCGTCAGGACATTGGGAACGTGCAGAAGCATTGGACTTTCCTTTCATGTGTTAGGGGCCGCCCGAAGGCGACCCCTGTTCTTGTGTCTAAGTATATCAGAACTCGAGATTGGCGGTCAGGTTTACAGAACGGCCCGCCGCAACAGTGGCGTAATGCGTGCTGTAGGACCGTTCGATATAGCGCCGGTCAGCCAGGTTGTTGACGAACAGCCGGATCGAAGCGTTGTCGGTCCATTTGTATTCCGCCATCGCGTCGACCCGCCAGAAGCCGTCGATTTCACGGGTATTGCCGCTGTCCCCATATTGAGAACTGCGATAGGTCGCGCCGCCGCCCACAGTGACCTGCGGAGTGACTTCGTATGTCGACCACACGTTAAAGCTATGCTTGGGCGTGTTGGGGAAGACATACCCATCATTGGCAGAATCGCCATCATCCACGATGATGGCGTCAAGGTAGGTGTAGCCGCCGAACACCGACCACTTGTCCGAGATATTACCGGCCATGCCCAGTTCAAAGCCGCGGACACGGTTCTTGCCGACATTTCTGGTCACGCCATTATCGGTAACGCGGGCATTGTCGGTCTTGTTATCGAAGATGGCGGCATTAACGGAAAGATTTCCGTTGTAGAGATCCCACTTGGTCCCAAGCTCAAGGCTTGTCGTCTCGACCGGATCCAGGTCTTCGACGTTGGTAGACAGGTTGTCACCACCTTCGCCGTTCGACGTGCCGGCCGGTTCTGCTGCGGTCGCATAGCTCAGGTAGATGCTGCCGTTCGAGCGGGGTTTGTACACCATGCCCAGCTGATAGGTGAAGAACTCGGAATCGGCCTCACCGGAGTAGGGGCCGCCGCGTCCGCCTGCGGTTTCCCGCTCGACGTGGAAACGGTCGTAGCGAAGACCAAAGTTCGCCTGCCACTGGTCGTTGAATTCAACAGTATCAAAGCCGAAGATCGACAGTGTTTCGCCTTTACCTGTTGTTTCAGACGTCGAACGCGATACGGATCCGGACCAGGGATCGTTCGGATTTGGATTGTAGAGCGATGTGCAGTTGTAGTTCGACGCGGCGCCAACCAAAGCTGCCGTACAGATTCTGTCGCTGTCTGTGGTAGTGGGATCAGTATCGGTATCAACCGTGTAGCCCCGGTTCGACGTTTCTTCCTTGCTGACCTCAAACCCGAGCGCAAAGCTGTGCTTCAGACCGCCCGTTTCCGCTTTGCCTGTAAGTTCGGTCAGGTTGTACCAGCTGTCGGATTCCGAGCCACGCGATTTGACCGCGCGCCAGACATAACCGTTGGCGACGTTGCCGGCGCTGTCATCAGGGTTGGTCGTGATGTAGCTTAGTGTCGAATGGGTAAACCGCGTGGTGTTGGACACCATGAGGTTTGAGTTGATGTCGTATTCGAATCGCAGGGTTGCCGTATCGTTGCTCGATTCCTGAAAATCGCGATCAACCAGACCGTAGTAGTTGTCGTAGTCCACATCGGCCAGATCGCCTGTCCCGGCAATCCACGGAATGCCGTAGTCGGGCTGGTTGTCTTCTTCGTAATGGCTGTATGAGGCGGTCGTACGGAAGGGCGTTTTCATCCCGAAGGTGATCGTTGCCGCGCCCCCGAAAGAGCTTTCGTCCACTTCGTCGCGCCCCGCAACACCGCCGCTTTTTTTCATCAGGTTGATGCGTGCCGCGATGGTGTCCGAGATGACAAAGTTGCTGTCCAGCGTGGCGCCAACGGTCTTTTCGGTGCCATAGGTCACGCTGCCGCGATTAAAGGCATAATCCTTGGCGGTCTTGCTCACCAGATTGATGCTACCGCCTGCGCCGCCGCGGCCGCTGAATGCGGAATCGGCGCCTTTGACGATCTCGACCTGTTCAAGGTTGAACGTGCCACGGCTCTGGGCGCCGGGATCGCGCAGGCCGTCGACCAGAACGCTGTTTTCCGCGCTGAAACCCCGGATGATCGGACGATCCGCGTTTGGTGTGCCGCCTTCGCCGGACGCCATGCTGATGCCTGGCGTGGTGCGGAACACTTCTTCGAGCGTGGTGATACCGCGCTCTTCGAGCAATTCCGCGGGAAGGACGGTCACGGTCTTGGGTGTGTCGATGAGCGGCGCGGTAAAGCGGCTGTCTGCGGATTCTTCGACGTTAAGCGGAGCCTCGCCTTGGTCGCCTTCGACCAGGATGGTGTCGATTTCGGTGACTGCTGCGGCTTCCTGCGCATAGGCGGGCATCGTCAGAGCAGCGGCTGTTGACAAGCCGACGCCAAATGCAGTGGTGAGTGCGCGGTGGCTGCGCGCGGTGTCGTGGCGCCACGACCGGATGGGCGCGCGCGTGGGTGTGGTAGGATTGTCTGTCATTCTGGTCACCAAAGCTGAAATTTGACGCTTGTCTTGCTTGTTTGGGACCGGGAAACAGGCCGCAACTGGCTGGTGCGCTCGACGGGGATTTATCCGACTCTTTCTATCGGCTTCTACGCGAAATGAACGTTTTGATTATAACTCTGTGATATGATGCTGAAATCGCACAGCCCGGGGTTTTCCCGGGCTGAAGTTTTTTTCTCCGATCAATCTACCTTGGTGATCCGTGTAATCTGGTTGCCTTCGTCGTCGTTCTGGCCTGCGGCCTTGTTCACCAGATAGATTGCGCCCTTGCCATCAGTAGCCATTGCATTCGGGCGGCTGCCGGTGGGCAGGTTGGCGACGATCTTGCCCGCATCGTCCAGAGCTATGATCCGATCAGCCATGCGCACAGAAACAAAGGTCAATCCGCTGGATACATCGACCAGCGCGTTCAGCGGGTTGGCGCCCATGCTTACGGTCTGGATCGTTTCGCCAGTCGCGAGATCAACAACTGCGATGTTATCGCTGTCCTGTCCGGTGACGATGGCATGATTTTTCGCCGCGTCTACGGCAATGCCGATGGCCCCTTTGACAGGTGTGGGATAGACGCCGGTCACTTCGCCTGAGGTGAGGTCGATCACTGCAATCTCGCTCGACGCAAGGCTTGAAACCAGCAGGCGGTTGCCGCCGGTATCCAAGGCTATGGCTCCGATACCAAAGGTCTGACCACGCAACTTGGATTCAATCTTGATCGCGCCCGCAGCTTCCAGTGATTTGGTGTCGAAAACCGCCACTTCGCTGGTAAAGACCTGACCCACATAGGCCTTGCCATCATGCACCAACACGCCGCGGGCGTGTTTTGCCATCCCGGATTCGAATTGCTTGATCAGCGAAAGGTCGGCGGGGTCATAAACCGCAACGGTATTGTTGCGCGAATTGGTGACCCAGATCTGGTTCTCTTCGTCCGAAACGGTCAGGCCGAAGACACCGATGACACCGGCTGGGCGGCCATCTTCGCGGGCGGGGGCATCTGGCGGGCTGACCTGCGCGATGATGTCCAGAGTTTCGGGATCAAGCTTGAACAAGGCCGAAAAATCGCTGGTGCCGCGGCCAGTTGCCGAGGTCACGTAAAGCGCGTCCTGAGCGGCGGAATAACCAACCTCGTAAAGCCCGCCTTCGAGCTGGCGCGATGTCATGGCAAAAGCGTCCGTGGCCAGTTCCGGCAGCACAGGTGAGACTTTCACATCGACGATGGTGCTGAAGGACGGCGTGCCGAATTCGGCGACCACGGGCCAGGTCCCGGCTTCGGTACCAGCGGGAATTGCAATCTCTGCGCTCAATTCGCCCTTGTCGTCGGCGGTAAAGGTCTGACCGTCGGCGAGAGCCGCGCCGTTCTGACGAAGGGTCATCGTCTGGCCAGGCTTAAGGTTCTGCGCGGAAATCTCGGCGGTCGATCCCGCTGTGATCGCGCCTTGCCCGTCGGCCAGCCCGGCGCGCAGCCGTGCGCTGAACCCGGTATCAAGCCCGGTAAAGGCATCCTGTGCCAGCGCCGCGCCTGCAGTCGCGGAAAGCAAAATCGCCAAAAGTGTGGGTCGTATTGTTGAGTGGAACATTGCGATAAGTCCTCTGGATGGAAGCGGCCTGCCCTCGGGAAGGTCGGATGATGGGGCCCCGTTCGCTTCAGTCGGACTGTGGCTAAGGTAGATGCCGGAGGGAAACGGCAGGAAAGGGCCGGGGCGAGGCCTTTCCGGAAACGGATCAGGTCTGTCGGGCGTAGTCCAGCGCAAGGGGCAGCGACAGGGCCAGCGCGGGGCCGTGTTTTGCGCCGGGAAAAACATGACGCTGGGCCGTCAGATCGCCGCGTTGGTCCAGCACATCCAGCAGGCGCAGGGTGGCAGGCGGGGGGGTGGGGCGGTCGAGTGGTGGCGCGTTTGATCGGCGTTCGTTGTCGCCCATCGTGCAAAGCAGGCGGCAGCCATCCAGTGCCAGGGCGGCATGGGCAAGCCTCGTCATGGTCTGTTCGCACATCCAGATCGAGGGACTTGCCGCGACATATCCGGCAAATTCCTGCGGTGCGGTCAGCATTTGGGTCAGTGCGAACAACCCGCCAAGAGAATGCCCCCAGACAGAGCGGCGCGCCGGGTCGATGTCCAGCCCGTCCTCGGCGATGCTGCGCAACTCACCTGTCAGAAGGGTGGAAAAGGCTTCTGCCCCGCCAGTGGCAAATCGCAGGTTGCGGGCTTCATCCGGCGTGGCGGCGGGGGCATAGTCAAAATAGCGTTCGGCGGGCGAAAAGGCGCGTTCCGTGTCATAGCCCACCGCGACCACGGCTAATCCAGGGTGCCGGGCCAGCAGGTCCGGCAGCAGCATGGGCGGCAAGGCGCCACCATCTAGCATGTAGATCACCGATCCGTCGGGCTGCAGCGGCCGTGCAATGAACAGCCGCAGCGTCATAAGATCACCGCGTGGCAGGACCCGCTGGCTCAGGACATGCGCGGGTTGCGGGCCCTGCCAAAGGTCGGGTTGCGCCATGGCCAGACGGGCTTCAGAGGGCGTGGGCATGGCTGACCCCATCGGCATGAACATGCAAAAACCCGCGTGAACAGCGTTCCACACGGGCCTTGACCTGATAGGCGCGCGCCAGCGTTTCCGGTGTCACGACCTCTTCTGGCGGGCCGGCAGCGATGACCCGACCGTCCTGCATCAGAACGATGCGATCCGCCCACCGCAGCGCCAGTTCAAGATCGTGCAGCACGACGATCCCCAGCGTCTGCGATGTGGTCAGCAGGTCGTGCAGGATCTCCATCACCTCGAATTGGCGGCGGGGGTCCAGCGCGCTGGTAGGTTCATCAAGCAGCAGAAGTGCGGGCCGACGGATCAGCGTCTGCGCCAGCCCGGCCAGTTGGCGCTGCCCGCCAGACAGTCGCGACAGAAGCTTGAGCGCGAGATCCGCGATACCCAGACGTGCCAGCATGGCAACCGCCTCTTTGCGGGCATCGTCATGGCCCGCACCGCCGGGGGCGGCCCGAAGCGCCGTCAGGACGGCGTCCAGAACCGACAGTTCGGCGCTTTGCGCGGTGGATTGCGGCATGTAGCCAACCCGCAACGCCCGGTCACGACGGCTGAGCGCCGTCAGGTCAGTCCCCGCAAGGCTCACACGACCAGTCGCGGGCAGCAACCCGGCCAGCGATTGCAGCAACGTCGTCTTGCCGGCGCCGTTGGGACCGATCAGCGCGGTCAGACTGCCCGGCGGCAATTCCGGCAGGTCGATGCCGTGCAGGATTTCGACCCGTTTGCGGCTCAGGCGCAGGCCTTGGGTGGTGAGGCCGGAACTCATGCGCCGCGCCTCAGGATCAGCGCCAGGAATACCGGCAGACCGACCAGCGAAGTGACGATGCCCGTCGGCAGCAGCACCCCGGGGATCAGTACCTTGGACAGCGTCGAAGAGGCCAGCAACACCGCCGCGCCGACCAGCGCGCTGGCAGGCAGGAAAAACCGGTGATCTTCGCCCACGGCCAATCGGGCGATATGCGGTGCCACCAGACCGATAAATCCGATGGTGCCCACAAAGGCCACGCTGATCGCCGACAGAAAGGTGATGCGCAGCAGGGACCCCAGCCGCAGCCGCGTCGTGTCGATACCCATGGCGCGGGCGCGATCCTCGCCCAGCCGCAGGGCAGTCAGGCTCCAACTGCTGGCTACGGACCAGGGCCCCATGACGGCCAGGCAGACCGCCAGAACGCCGATCTGGGACCATTTGGTTTGCGACAGGTTGCCCAGCGTCCAGTGCACGAATTCCTGCAGCGCGCTTTGCGAAGCAGTGAATTGCAGCAACGCCACCAGCGCGTTGAAGCCAAAGACCAGCGCAATTCCCAGAAGAACGATCGTCCCCGGCCCACGGCCCAGCCGCGCCGCCACGAACTGAAGCACCAGCATCGCCCCGGCAGCAAAGATAAAGGCATTGACCGGCACCAACCACAGCGCCGGAAGCCAGGGTATTGAAACGTTGGCGATCAAAGCCAGCGCCGCCCCCAGCGAGGCGGCAGAGGAGACACCCAGCGTGAAGGGGCTGGCCAGCGGATTGTCGAGGATGGTCTGCATCTCGGCCCCCGCCAGCGCCAAAGCGGCGCCCACCAAAAGAGCAGTCATGGTTTGGGGCAGGCGCACGTTCCAAAGGATGATAGCGTCGGTCGGAACGTCCGGTGTCCCGATCAGGGCACGAAGTACGGCACCGGGCGTCATTGTCGTCGGGCCGACGAACAGATCCAGCATGAAGAATGCCACCACCAGCACACCGATGCCCGTGACCAACATCGCGCGCCTGCGCAGTGCCCGTGCGTGAAAGTCTAGGATCGTTTCCGGGTTCAGGGCGGCGTCGGTCATCACTGATCCGGGGCCTTGCTTAGGCGGGCGGACATGGCACCGCTCAGCGGCACCGGCAGAAAGCGTGAGTTGATCTCTTCCTGTGTGGCCTCGGGCGAGAGATCGGCGAAAAGCTCGGGGTGAATCCAGGTCGCCAGCATTTCGAGCGCCACGATATTCAGCGAGGTGTTCAGATAATTGTGCCAGATGCCAAAGGCGCGCCCGTTTCGGGCCGCCGACGTTCCGCCAATGATCGGACTTGCGGCAAGAAATGCCTTTAGTGACGCCTCGGCGGTCTCAGGCGTGACATCCGGGCCGGTGACAATGCCGCGACCCACCGAAAAATGTGTGCCGCCCGTCCCGATCCAGACCTGCGGATCCGATGCGATGACATATTCGGCGCTGAGCGGACCAAAGATGCCCGGCACAACGCCCGCGCCGATATTCTGCCCGCCAGCCGCCTCGATAAAGGTGCCGACACCGGTTTCGCCTGGCGCAGTGAGCGGGCCGTCAACAAGCGGCTGCATCTGGAGAAAGACGGTCGGACGCTCTGGATCGGCCTCGGCGATGCGGTCCAGGACGTTCTGGCGGTGCTCTTCGATGAAGGCGATATAGGCCTCGGCCCGGTCGGTATGGCCCAGCACGGCGCCAAGCGCACGGATCGATGGAATGGTATTGGCATAAGGATCGGCGCGGAAATCGACAAACAGGGTCGGGATGCCGACCGAGCCAAGAAGATCCGCAAGCGCCGCAGTATTGGCGACAGACCCGGACCCGCCGCTCAGGATCAGAAGGTCGGCTTTGGCGGCGATGATCTTTTCGGCTGACGGCAGACTGTCACCGTCGATCTGCGGCACTTCCGCCAATGCAGGGAAGGCGGCAAAATAGTCCCGCTGCAATTCGGCGTCGAACCGTTTCAGCGCGGCCATGCCAGCAAGCCGTTTGTCGAAATCGGGTGCCACGATCGACAGCGCCGGGATCTGTCGTGCCTCGGCCAGTGCGATACGCTGCGCAGGCGCATCAAGCGTGACCGTCCGTCCGGCTGCGTCGATGACGGTGATGGGCGCGGCCCATGCGGCGGTGCCGAAAACCAGCGCAAACAGAGACGCCGTCAGGAAACGATCAGAAATTGTCATGCGCACCATCCTTCGCGACCATCGGAGGTTGTCTATGAAGCCTTAGTAAAATAGTCAATCATCCTGATTTGGTAAAAGGCAACAGCGGCGAAGCCTGCAAATCGCACAAAAGCCCGGGGTGGATATCCTGCAATCTGCGGCAACCGCAGAGCGCCATGGCGATTTCCAGCTCATCGCGCAGCAGCCGCAAAATATGTGCCACGCCCTGCGCGCCGTTCACCGCAAGCGCCTCGACAATCGGTCGTCCGATCAGAACGGCACGAGCGCCAAGCGCCAGCGCCTTGACGATATCCGTGCCCCGCCGGATGCCCCCGTCCAACAGCAGCGGCACGTCGGGGCCGACCGCCGCAGCGATCTGCGGCAGTTGCACCAGCGCTGGGGCCGCGCTGTCCAGAACCCGCCCGCCGTGGTTGGAAACGATCAGCGCATCCACCCCGGTTTCCACTGCGCGGACGGCATCATCGGGGTGCAGAATGCCCTTGAGCACCAGCTTCAGCCCGGTCTGGCCCCGCAACCAACGGATGTCGTCCCAACTGGGGGCGCGGGCCATGAACCGGTCAAAGACGGCGCTGGCGCCATCGGGCAGCGGGGGGACCGGCGGGTTTGGCAGATTGGCAAGGTTGACTGCGGATATACCGTCGGGCAGTCGGAATCCTGCCCGCATTTCGCGGTTGCGCACGCCATTCAGCGGTGCATCGACAGTTACGACAAGCGCCTCGTACCCCGCGGCCTCGGCCCTGCGGGCAAGTGCCAGCGTCGCCTCGCGCGCGGGCTGCATGTAGATCTGCATCCAGCGGCAGGTGCGGCCCACTTTTGCAGGGACCTCAAGCGGTTCAGACGCCTGACAGCTTAGGACCATAAGGGCGTCCAGTGCTGCGGCTGCCATTGCCGTGCCACTTTCGCCATCGGGATGGGCCATGCGCTGATAGGCCACCGGGGCAAGGATCACCGGATGCGCCAGATCCCGGCCCAGCAGACGAAGCGCGGTTGATCCACCGGTACCGCCAGAGAGGACTCGGGGCACAAGGCCTACGCGATCAAAGCAGCGTCGGTTTTCTGCCAATGTGATTTCATCCGCAGCGCCGCCCAGAAAGTACGCCGCCGCCATCTCGCTCATGCGTCGGGTGGCTTCTTCGGTATACTCCGGTAGCGACGTTGGCAGGGCCCTGCCTGCGTCCGGTTGTGACACTTGTGCACCTGCTTGATCGGGATGGAAAATCGGCTCGATTCCGTGTAAATACGGCATGTCTGCCTACAAACTGACTAGCTTGATCGGGCCGCATTGACAATCCCTACTATAACAGTAGGTTTTATGGTCTTAAGGGATTGTGGCTTGTTTTGGCTGCGCGCCCCGGGTTTTTTATTGTGATGCTGACGGAGCTCTGATGGACGCCTATCTGACATATGCCAGGGAT
>NZ_FZNN01000024.1 GCF_900188035.1 Puniceibacterium sediminis
CACGCTGACGAAATCGGGGGACATTACCAGCCTGTCACCCTGATCGAAGCCGGGAAACTCTGCCTTCGGGCGGTCCAACGTTGGGGGTCGGATCAGAAGCCGGGAAACTCTGCCTTCGGGCGGTCCAACGTTGGGGGTCGGATCACGAAGCCGGGAAACTCTGCCTTCGGGCGGTCCAACGTTGGGGGTCGGATCAGAAACCAGCAGACTCTCGTTATGAACGAAGGACCGGCGGGGGGCAGGTCACGAGGCATAGGGTCGCGGGCGGAAGCTACAACAAAGTGCAAAGATCTGGCAGATGGAGGTCTGGAGAAAGCTGTATCCGGTCTGGGAGCTTGGAGCGCATCATCTCTTGTCGGTCGATTCTGTCCCCATCCATGATGAAGGTGCCATCACCAACGGCGTGGATGGTCCTTTTCTCTTTTCGAGAGCTGTCAAAATAGGCGGCTATGCCTTCCAGCACGAAGATGTTGTGTTTATCGATGATGTCGATGACCCGGCATTCAATATTTGCAAGGCATTCCGTGATGAGCGGGGCACGAACATGCTTGGCCCTGCAGGGGGTGAGGTTGAATGCCTCAAATTTGTCTGTGTCTTTGCCTGAACAAGTTCCCACTTTTATGACCGTATCAATCAGGTCCACGGTTGGGATTGAAATCACGCATTCTTTCGTGTTTCGAAGCGCAGCATAGGAATAATTCCAGGGACCGGTGGTAATGGCGAAGGTGGCCGAAAAGTCCATCACCATGGTCCAGGTGATGGTCATGATGTTCTGTTTAACCCCGTCACTTGTGGTGATGAAGATAACCGGCCCCGGCTCTATCAGAGTGAATGCTTTGCTCAGCGGCAGCGTTTCCATATCCCTTCTCCGTTTTTCTGGGTTAACCCTGTCTGACGTCAGCGCCTATGGGTCCTAATAGGGCAATTTGATAAGAGAGTGTTCTTTGTTCATCTTAACCACTGAGGAGTGGAAGATGAGATGGGCAACTGGAACCCGCAAGAGCCCAAGCGCGAAGATCGTCAAAGATATCAAACGCGCCACGCGCAAACAGTATTCATCTGAACAGAAGATCCGGTCCGTCCTGGACAGCCTGCGTGGCGAAGACAGCATTGCCGGGCTATGCCGCCGTGAGGGCATCACCCCAAGCATCTACTATTAAGTGGTCGAAGGACTTCATGAAAGCTGGTGTCTGACGTCATACAAAGCCGCCAGCGCGCGGTGTTCGCGTGGCGCAAAGCCTGTCCAACGCCGGTAGGCGCGGGTGAAATGCGCATGGTCGGCGTAGCCCAAGCGATCCGCAATTTCTCCGATGGAACACTCATCCGCGAGCAGGGATCTTGCTTCGTGGTATAGCGCGTCGGCGAGGATCTGGCCGTAGGTCGTTCCTTCTGCGCTCAGCTGACGCTGCAAACTGCGCCGTGATACCTGCAAGCGAGCAGAGACGCGATCTATCACAGGGCGACCATGCAACAGTTCTATCCGGATCGCCGCGCGGACAGCGGACAGCATGTTCGAGCGGTCAGGCATCCTGTCCTGCTGTGCCGTTGTGTCAGTGCCATGGTGCGCCGTGGTGTTCCCCGTCGCAAGAAGGTGGCCGTCGAACTCAATGCCGGGAACGAAGCTGTTCTTTCGGACCGGTGAGCCAAAAATCTGCGCGATGTCAGCGGCCTCTGCGCTGCTTGCCGTCCTCAGATGGATGCATCTCGGACGCCAGGTGCGGCCCAGAAAGTGGCGTAAGAGATCAAGCTGATATCCGATCGCCAGAAGCTCGTTCTGCCATCGCCCTGTGTCGCCCCGCGTGTGAAAGACCATCGACCACTTGACCCCGTCATGCAGCCGGAACAGCACAAGATCGGTATCTGTCTGCATCATCTGGTTCAGCGTAGCATTCAGGCGATTGACTGCGGCGCCTAGGGTCGGGGCCGCCGTGCTGTCGGAGCCGTATTTTCCGAGCATCGTGATTTTGGCGAGTGCGCCCATCTCTGCCCCGAAATGGGCGAGCCCTGTCTCCTTTGCCGCAGCCTGCAGCACCGCGTAATGGTCCTTCAGGGGCAGCGCCAGATCGGGCCGGTCGAGGATCTGAAGAGGCAGGTCTGCCGAGCGCAGAACGCGGTCTATACGACCGCCGTACCGCTCGACACAGCCCTGTATCGGGCTGAGCGCGCTGGCTTTCACGTATCCGCCCATGCCCGTTCCTCCGAAAAGATGTTGGCACGGAATGGCAAACGCGGCAAGCGGCTCTGCTTTAGTTTCCGCAGGGAGGAGGATCACATCATGACATTCAAACGTTTCGTCTCGGGCCTGGCTTGCATCACCTTGCTGGGAACATCCGCGTCGGCAGAGCAACTGCCCGCCGCGGTTTTCGACATCGAGTTCATCAACTTCAGCCAAGAGGTCGACTACGGGGCCACCAATGAGGAGGAGAAAATACGTGCTCTCATGCTGTCCGAAGAGTTCCGGGCGTTACTGAAGAAAAGCGGCCGCTATTCGCTCGTCGATACGACCGGGGCAGCGGACGATCTGGCGCTGCACGGCAACCCATTCAGCTGCAATGCCTGCGAGGCAAAGATCGCAGCGAAACTCGGCGCGGAGCGGTCCTTCACTGGAGCGGTCCAGAAATTGTCTGTCCTGGTTCAGACAATCATCATCCGCGAGCGTGATGTGCGCAGCGGAGACGTCATGGCGCAGTACCAGACGGATATCCGCGGCAACACTGATGTGGCGTGGCGGCGCGGGCTGGAATGGTTGATGAAGAACCGTATGGTTCCGGGAACAGCTGAACTGGACGCCGACTGAGCGCCGACAGTCACGAAGCGAAAGGGCGCTATTGCCGTGCTAACGGCCGCTGAACCTGCTGTCCCCTCTTGTCTCATGAATTGAGCAGTTCCTGTGTGAGGCCGGAATAGCTGCCCGGCACGGCGTTAATGCCGGGCAGCGGATCAGCGCCGGGATCAAGTTTCTCGGCGATGGAGACAGCCACGTCCGATATCCGCGCCGTCGAGTTCACCGCCAGCCGCGACGGCGACAGCCCGGTCCTGCCGGAATTACGCGACCAGAACCCGCAGGACGAGGGGATCTGCACCGTAACCTCTGACCACATTCGCTCCCGCGCCATGCTTTTGGTCCTGTTAGTCCCAGCCCCTTAAATAGCCCCGGGAGCGACGACTTTCCAGAGGTAGGGTGGAGTCGTCAAAACCCCGGGACACCACTCAGCGGAAAATTCGCGGGCTCTGCGGGGGCATGGTATCACGCCGCCCATTCGCGCCGTTATCAGTCCCGCTGGTCCTCGATCATTTTCCGAATTCCTTCATTATGTTGCTTGTGAAGAGATTGTAGGAGGTGGGCAGGAACCTTTGATTGGGTCGTGGGCTGGGGTCATGAAGTCCTGGAGCAGATCGAGGGATGTTCATGGGGGCATTCCGGCTGCTGGCCGCGGCAGCGTGCCGAACCTTGGAGGCGATGCGGGGCAAGATTGGCATCGATGTCCGCAAGGATCTACTCAACGAGGAAGGCCCGGATCTGCCATCCAAACCAAGGTTCATGATTGACCTTTCCCTGCCCGGAACGGACGTACGATCACGGTGCGCGCAAGGATAAGCTGCTGGGCTGAGCGACGACGAGACATGCCGACACGCGGTTCGGTGCCACTGTCTGCGCAAGCCGAGATGATAGCTTCTTTTTCCTGCCAGATCCGGCTGTTGGCGTTTCCGTGACAGTTCCTGAACGTCTTCCTTGGAACCCTTTCGCGGGACCATCCGTTGTTCAGCGGATGGCACAGCGGCAGTTCAGTATCGCCGGGGACGCCATACAGGCTCAGGAGGCAGCAATGAAAACCACCCTCACCGTAAACGGCACGCAGCACGAGGTGGGGCATGACCCGCGACGCACGCTGCTCGATACTCTGCGCGATGATCTTGGACTTACGGGTACAAAGAAGGGCTGCGATCACGGCCAGTGCGGCGCATGCACTGTTCTGCTGAACGGGGAGCGCGTGAATTCCTGCCTTTGCCTGACCGCGATGCACGACGGGGATGAGATCACCACCATCGAAGGGATTGGAGCGCCTGAACGGTTGTCGGCGCTGCAGCGGGCGTTTGTCGAGAGGGACGGATTTCAGTGCGGTTATTGCACGCCCGGTCAGATCATGTCTGCGACGGCGATGCTGAAAGAGATTGCAGAGGGCTCGCCGTCTTATGTGAGCGATGACCTCGATGCCCCGAAGTTGAGCGATGGCGAGATGGCAGAGCGAATGTCCGGTAATCTCTGCCGCTGCTCTGCCTATCCGTTGATCCGCGAAGCCATTGCCATGGCAGCGGAGGTCAAGGAATGAGACCGTTTGACTATGTTCGCGCGACGGCCCCTGATGATGCTGCGCTTGTCTCCGGTCAGATCATCGCAGGCGGGACCAATCTGCTAGACCTGATGAAGATCCAGGTGATGGCCCCCGAAACGCTTGTCGATATCACCCGGATAGATGGCCTGTCGGACATCACGACCGAAGGCGACGGGCTGCGCATCGGTGCGCTTGTGACGAACACCGCGCTGGCACAGGACGCGCGCGTAAGGGCGGGCTGGCCACTTCTATCGCGCGCGATCCTCGCCGGGGCATCTGCGCAGATCCGCAACAAGGCGACCACCGGCGGCAACCTGCTCCAGCGCACGCGATGCCCGTATTTCTACGACACTTCGCAGCCCTGCAACAAGCGCAGGCCGGGTGACGGCTGCGCCGCCAAAGGTGGCGAGGGGCGGATGCTCGCGCTGTTCGGCACATCCGAACACTGCCTTGCGGCGCACCCGTCCGACATGGCCGTCGCGTTGACCGCGCTACGGGCCGAGGTTGAGATCCGCACACCGCACGGCGATCTGCGCCGCATTCCCGTACAGCAACTCTATCATGCGCCAAGCGACCGACCCGACCGCGACACCGTGCTGGAGGCGGGTGATCTCATAACGGCGGTGATCCTGCCTGCGCCGCTGGTTGGCAGTCGGCAAGGCTACCGCAAGGTGCGCGACCGGGCGTCCTATGCTTTTGCGCTCGTCTCTGTCGCCGGGTCTATCCAAATGGAGGGTGATATGATCAGCCGCGCGCACCTAGCCTATGGCAGCGTCGCGCCCCATCCCTGGACGGACGGGGCTGTGGCGAAAATGCTGGAAGGCCAGAAAGCCTCAGATGCGCTGTTCGCAAGGGTAGCCGACGCTCTCGTCCCGGACAGGGCGCCACACCCCGACACCGAGTACAAGCGCAGGTTGTTGCGCCGGACCTTCATCGCCACTCTGCGCCAGTTGACCGGGTTGGCCGACACTTCAGGTACTGACATCGCGAGGACGCAGTCATGAGCGACACTTTCACCATGGATAGCCCACAGCCCCGCCTGCTGGATCAGACAGGGCAGGGCGTGATTGGCACGCCGATGAATCGCCCCGATGGCCCGCGCAAGGTGTCCGGTCAGGCGTGCTATACGGCAGACGCCGTGACGGAGGGCGTGGCACATGGCGTGCTGGTACGGTCGACCATTTCGCGCGGCAGGGTCACCGGTATGGATCTCGCCAGTGTCATGTCGATCGATGGCGTGATCGACGTCATCACCGACCCGCGCATGATCCGCAACCCAGCGCAGGGCATGGCGGGAGAAGCGCCAGTACAGCCCGGCGACGCAGTCCACTATCACGGCCAGCCCATCGCGCTGGTGGTGGCCGAAAGCTTTGAAGCGGCACGTGATGCCGCCCAACGCCTGACTGTTCACTACGAGACGGAAGAGGCTTCCGTCACCCCAGAGGGGACGTCCGCAAGTGAGACGGATGACCCTGAAACGGCTGGCGACTTCGACGCGGCTTGGCAGGCGGCTGAGGTGAAGGTTGATCTGAACTTCACCACACCATCGCAGGCCGCCGCCGCAATGGAGCCCCACGCGGCGATCGCCGAATGGAAGGACAACTCCGTCACTGTGCACAGTTCACTCCAGATGATCCGCTTCAATAAGAAGGAACTTGCCGACACGCTGGGGATCGACCCCTCGCAGGTGCGCATTCTGGCACCCTTCGTGGGAGGTGGCTTCGGATCCAAGCTGGGACTTGGCCCTGAAGCCGTCGCCGCCGCCATCGCATCCCAGAGGCTGGGCCGTCCGGTGCGGGTGGTGATGACGCGGCAGAACGTTTTCGATTGCGTGCTCCGTCGCTCGGAAACTGCTCAGCGAGTGCGACTGGGAGCGACGCAGGACGGCAGAATTACCGCGATTTCCCATGATGACACAGTGTCCAATCTTGATGGTGAAGGGTTTTCCGAACCCGTGTCGCAAGCCTCGCAGTTCCTTTACGGCGCTGATGGGCTAAGCTTCACGCAGACCGTTGCGCGGATCGCAGCAACCCCGGCCGGGTCCGTGCGCGCACCCGGGGAAGCGGTGGGAATGCTCGGACTCGAAGCGGCAATGGATGAGTTGGCGGAGCGTCTGGGGATGGACCCCGTAGAATTGCGCCTAAAGAACCTGCCCGACAAGCACCCGATGGATGGGCGAGAGTATAGCACCCGTCGGCTCGCCGATTGTCTGCGCGAAGGCGCAGAGAACTTTGGCTGGGCACAGCGTGGCGCTGCGGGTATGCGACGTGAGGGCGACTGGATGATCGGCATGGGCATGGCCTCGGCGGCCCGGTCCAGCATGCTGGTGAAATCCGCATCTCGCGTGCGCCTGACCGGCGACCGGGCTGTGGTCGAAACCGACATGACGGACATCGGCACAGGGACCTATGCCATTCTGGCGCAGATCACGGCTGAAATGCTGGGCCTCTCACCCGAACGTGTAGAGGTACGTCTGGGGGATTCCGATCTGCCCGGCGCATCGGGTTCCGGCGGATCCTTCGGTGCGAATTCTGCAGGCTCATCGACCTTCCTGGCCGCGCGCAAGATCCGACGCCGGATTGCAGATCTTCTGGGCTGCGCCGAAGATGATCTCACGCTGCAGGGTGGTCGCGCCCGGGGCCTTAATCGCGACATGGCTCTTGCGGACCTCGTGCAGGAAGAATTGGAGGCGGAAGCCACGATCAAAGCGGGAAAGACCGCCGAGAGCCACTTTTCATCTGGTTTCGGGGCCCATTTCGCTGAGGTCGCAGTCAACGAATGGACAGGAGAAGTTCGCGTGCGCCGCATGTTGAGTGTGATGTCGATGGGCCGCATCCTCAATGAAAAGACAGCCCGCAGTCAGGCGCTTGGCGGGATGATCTGGGGTATCGGCGCAGCCCTGACGGAAGAGATGCAGAACGACCAGCGTGATGGCCACGTGGTGACCCGTGACCTTGCAAACTACCACGTCCCGTCCCACGCTGATGTTCCGGGTGACATGCAGGTGCTGTTTCTGGAGGAGCGCGATGACTGGGCAAATCCGATCCAGACCAAGGGCATTGGTGAGCTGGGCATATCCGGCGCGGGGGCCGCTGTTCTTAATGCCATCGCTCATGCAACGGGGCACCGGGTCTACGATTTCCCGGCGCTGCCAGACCGCGTGATCGCTGCGATGGAAGTCGAGATCTGAACCGGTTCAGGCTCCCGATGAAACGTGGAAGATATCATTTCGACATCGTCCACATTCTGGGGGCAGTGAGGTTAAGGATCGTGCGCTCGCGCAAAATTTGACGCTCTCACGTCGCACTTTAATCTAGAAGGGCGTGAGGGCTTAGATACTGTTCCGGACGCCCCTGCAGGCGTTTCGTCGTCGATCCGTTAATCGTGCAAATGACGCAGGCACTCCATCGCGCCCGCGTCCTGACTTGCCCGTTGAAACGCGCCAAGAGGGGTGATGTGCCAGAGACAGGGGGTGCGTCAAAACCGTTAGATGCAACTCAGAAGGCAAATTTTGGGGCTCTGCGGGGGCATGGGCGCGCGCGCCCCGTTCTCGCCCCGCCTTCAGTCCCGCTGTTATTCGATCAGCTGATCGAACCTTGCCTCCGAGACCTCCATCATCCGCTCAAGGGGTTTGAAATAGGTCCGGCGCTTGCCACCGCAAAGCCGCTTGAACCGGTCGACGGCAGGTTGAGGCCCACGTATGTTGATCTGTGCCTCGGGCACTGGCTCAACCGTCCTGGAAATCGTGTTCCACGTTTCTGGCATGTATAGCCTCATCGCCACGCGGGTCAGTATCAGCGGGTCAATTCCCGGGCCCTGGAAAAGGCCGGGATCCGCTGGATCGGCATGCGCATCACGCCGGGCTTGAGCATGGAGATCACATTTGATCGCTCGAACCCGACTTAATTGGCAATCTCGGTTTGTGTCTTGCCGCTGGCGTCGATGGCCTCTGCCATCAGGTGGGCGGTAGGGCTGTCAGTCATGTCGTACCTCTTCATCATGTTGCTTGTACTGTGATGATAGAAGGCGCGCCGGGGTCCTTGATCGGGTCGTGGGCTTGTGGACAGAAGGCCCTAACTTAGATCGGAGGATGTCTCTGGGGGCATTCCGGGTGCGGGTCGTGCAATGGCACCGAACCTTGGAGTTGTCGCGGGCAGGTGGGAGGACGGTCTCGGTCTCTGCATGCAGGTCCGCATCATGGAAGGCTCAGAACTGTCCATCAATCCGGGATCTATCATGACCCGACTCCAGCCCTTTCGCGAAATTCATGCCAGGGGCAGGGAGCGCTCTGCTGCAGGCGCGAGATTCCGAGGCCGTTTTCCCGGAAGCCGACGCGCAGCGAACCGATGCTGCATCCTTTGATGCGGCAGGCTGCACTGGGATACTGCAGGCTGCACTGGCGGCGACAAGCGCAGATACGCGACAGCTGCGGCCATCGGAAGCACAAAATGCTTGATCTGCAGGCCGCGTCAGGCGAGTTTGGCACCAAACGTCAGGCCACTTGGGAAATGTCGGGACAAAAAAGGTCGGCTCACTTATTGTCCGACCATTAGTTTATATAAGATTTTTCTAAAATGGAGTTGGGAGATGTGGAAATTATTGGCGGCCTTTGTCGCTTCACAAGCCTTGGCCCTGCCCGCGGCTGCAGCGACACTTGCTGGCGACACTGTGAACGTAAGCCTGTTCGCCTCGTTCAGCTGGGGCAGTTATACTCGGACTGTCGGGCCCGGCGAGGACGGTAGCGTCAGCAGTCAGTACTTTGATTTCAACGCGGGTCCGGATGGCGATCTCTTCACGATCCGCTCGGGGGGGTTCTATTGCGGCCTCAACTGTGGCGGTGACACCGTGGTCTGGACATTGACTGATCTGGACTTTGTAGACGGGTTGCCGCTGACGGATTTCGTGATCGTGCAAAGCTTCAGCGACGCGACCGCCTCGTTTACCGATGACAGTGTGACCATCAGCTACACCGATACCTTTCTTCCAGCTGAAGTATACTTTCAAGGCCGCTTCGTAACCATCCCGCCGTCGGCTGTTCCCCTTCCGGCGTCTCTACCGCTGGCGCTCGCTGGGCTCGCCGGGTTTGGGATGTTTCGCAAGAAGCGGCGCTGACCCCCGCAGAAAGACAGCAATGGAAGACGGCTGAATCGGCCGCCTTTCGCGCGTTTGATCGGGGTGTTCTTCGACCCCCGTCCTGCCGGGAGCTTTCCCAGGAATACCAGCTCTTGCGAACTGATTGACTGACGCGGCCGGTCGCTTTGCTATGGGATCCCGATCCCGGGGCAACTGAAGCGCGCGCTGGATCATTTCCTCTACAAGATCGGCAGCCTGCACGCCGAGGACGTCCCCCTGGCCGAGATCGCGGCCACGGTGGGTAACGCCCTTTTACGTCTACTCGACCGCCACGCTGACCCGCCGTTTCCGGCTCTTCGACGATGCGCTGGAGGGGATGCCGCATCTGGTCTGCTACGCCACGAAGGCGGCTTCCAATCAGGCGATCCTGCGGACTCTCGGTGATCTTGGCGCGGGCATGGATGTGGTCTCGGGTGGCGATTATGCGTTTAGGTGCGGCCGCAGCAGCAGACACGAAGGGCGGATGGACTAAGCCGCTCCGCGGCATCGGCGCCTGATCGCAAGGTCGGCAGATATTTCATGGTTTTTCTTTGTGGCATGCCGGTCTGGGCTGACGATTGGGGTCTTTCCCACCGTCAGACAGGAGGTTCCCATGAAGGAGGAGAAGGCCACCCCGCTGCGTCAGCGGATGATCGAAGATATGGATATTCGGGGGCTGTGCGAGAAGACGCAAAAAGCGCACATCCGGAATGTGAAGCATTTCGCGTCATTCCTCGGGCGGCCGCCCGATACAGCCACCCCTGAAGATCTGCGCGCCTATCAACTCAAGATGACACAGGACGGCGTGTCAGCCAGCACCTTCAACGTGCGCATCATTTCCCTGCGGTTCTTCTTCGGGATCACTTGCGGGCGTGATGAGATGAAGCGCTTCATGCAGTTTCATCGCAAGCCCCGCAAATTGCCGATTGTCCTGAGTGTCGAGGAGGTGGCTGATTTGATGGCCGCCGTGCCCGGCCCTGGGCTCAAATATCGGGCGGCTCTTGGCATCAGTTACGGTGCCGGGCTGCGTGCATCCGAAGTCTGCAACCTCAAGGTCAAAGATATCGACAGCGATCGGATGCTGATCCATGTCGATGACGGCAAGGGCGGGCGTGATCGAAAGGCCATGTTGTCGCCGAGCCTGCTGGATCTGTTGCGCGACTATTGGCGCGAGTCGCGCCCCGAGGGGTGGTTGTTCCCCGGCAAGCCAAAGATCAGCCCGCTGTCGCCCCGACAACTGAACCGTGCATTCACCTCGGCCAAGCACATGGCAGGTATCCAGAAGGCCGCCACGCTGCACACATTGCGGCACAGCTTTGCCACACACCTGCTGGAAGCCAACACGGACGTGCGGGTGATCCAGGTGTTGCTTGGCCACTCCAAGCTGACGACCACAGCACGGTATGCCCATGTGGCGACAAAGACCATCCGCAGCACTGTCAGCCCTTTCGAGCAGATGAAGCTGTTGCAGGACGAGACCCTGCGACGAGGGATGCAATAGCGCCAGGGGCCGGTGCCCCGGCCCAAGCTGGAGATCGCTGACATATTCCGCGGCTATGGTCCTGCATGGCGGCAGGCCAACGCCGGGCATGTCAGCCTCTCCCAGCTCAAAGTGATGTCGGCGATTGAAGCCTGCCGGACCGAAGCGCTCGGCGGGCATGTGGCCGGTTGCGCCAAGTGTGGCCACCACCATATCGCCTACAATTCCTGCAAGAACCGGCATTGCCCGAAGTGTCAGGGACCGGCCGCGCGCGACTGGATGGAGGCCCGTGCCGAGGACCTGCTGCCGGTGGAGTATTTCCACGTCGTCTTCACGATACCCGCCGAGATTGCGCAGATCGCCTACTGGAACAAGAAGGCGGTCTACGGGCTACTGTTCAAGGCGTCTGCGGAAACGGTGACGACCATCGCCGTCGATCCCAAGCGTATGGGCGCGCGGGTCGGTATGACCAGTGTGCTGCACACATCGCGCCAGAGGCGCGTCTTCGACACGACGGGATCAGCGCTGACGCATCATCCCCACATCCACATGATTGTCCCGGGCGGCGGCCTGTCGCCCGACTCTGCGAAGTGGGTCGCCTGCAAACCGGGTTTCTTCCTTCATGTGCGGGTGCTGTCGCGGTTGTTCAGGCGCCTGTTTCTGGACGGGCTCATGGAACTGCACCGGACCGGGCAACTGGCCTTCTTCGGTGATCTCGAAGGGTTGGCCGCAGCTGATGCCTTCAAGGCCTGGCTCGCCCCGTTCCGGAAGGCCGAGTGGGTGGTTTACGCCAAACCACCCTTTGGAGGGCCTGAGGCAGTTCTGGCCTATCTGAGCCGATACACCCACCGCGTCGCGATCTCGAACGCCCGCCTGGTCAGCGCCGATGCCCAAACTGTCGCCTTCAGCTGGAAGGATTACCGCATCAAATCCGGCGCACCACTGCCCGGCAGTGGTTTGCGCAGCACAACCACGAGAGGGCGCCAAAAGGTCATGCGCCTGGCCACGCCCGAGTTCATCCGTCGCTTCCTGATCCATGTCCTCCCTGAGGGCTTCCACCGCATCCGGCACTACGGCCTGCTGGCCAGTTCGACCCGCAAGGACAACATCACAAAGATCCGCGCCTTGCTCTGCCTCCAAGGACGGGAACAGGCCACCGTGTCAGGCCGCGAAGCCGAGATCACCCCACTCACCCTGCGCGAACCGTGCCCCTGTTGCGGCGGCCCCATGCGCATCATCGAGATCTTCCGCCGCGGGCAAAAACCGATGTCGCGGGCACCTCCGAGGCAGCAAGCCGCATGACACACCGCCTGTCAGATGGCACAGAACGCCACCGGCTGCACCCTGCAGATCCGGGAATGACAGGCTGTGCCCATCTTCCTTTGGCGCGAAACACGATGGCAATCATGCCAAATCGTTCAGCGGTTACGAGGGCATCGAACGCACCCGCGCCCGTCTCAGGCGCCGTGTGCAAACTCGGCCGCACCCCTGATACAAACGGTGCCCCCAACCGCCAGCACACTTTCCCCATAGGGTGATCCAAGCCCCCCGCGGCTTCCTCCTTCCGAGGTTTGTCAACGTGGGCCGCCATCTCATGGCCGCCACCGTCGCGCCGCGGCTCACATCGAAAAACATCGAAAAACCTTCAGGATTCCGGACTTTTTCTGCGGGCGCAAGCGAAACAGGCCGGAAACGAAGAGCGGACATTGCATGGCATGAAAGGCGATTGTGGAGCCAGACTACGGAACGGCGGAAGAAAATCGACATCCGTAAGAGACTGGAAAACACCCGCGCTGAAATTTATTTCAAAATCTTTGAATATACAGCGTCGTTCGCATCCAGCGTCGAATTTTTTCGCCCACCAACAGGATCAAATTACCGCCGTAGGTATTGTGCGGCACATCCGCTCCGGCCTGTATTGTTGCACAGTTCTTGGCGATGCCAAAGTTCAGATCGGCCAGCGGCTAGGATGTTTCTGAAACGACGCTTGCGCCGAGAAAGGCGCAGAGGCATCGTCACATATGCAAACACCTGATAACAATGTCTCAAGGCAATCTATATGCTTTGGTTTTCACATATATTCTGGGAATGCTATGGTACGCGAGAGCATCTATCAAAACACCGCGACATACAGCGCTGGAATGCGAAAAACCCTGCATCGGGTATTGGACTTTCTCGCGTTCATTTCGATGCTCGGTGTTTTGCTTTCCGCCCTTCGGCTGTCCCAAGTCGGGCTGGTTTACATCGTAGTGGCCGCACTCCTGTTCGGAATGTGCGTGCTGCCATCGATCATTTTGCGTGCAGACAAGCATCTGAATCTTCGCGGTTTTCTTTTGATCGCTGGATATTTTTCCGCCATCTCACTGGGAATTTTCAACTTGGGTCTGGCTTCCTCTGGCGTCGGGGCCCTACCGTTCATTTTGGCGATTTGCGCAGCGCTGTTCAGCCGCAAAACGTCGCTCCTTGTATTCGCGTTGTTGCTCGCGGCCATGACGTTTTTCGCCTATCTGTTCGTTTCCGGGCAGGTATCTTCTCCGGACACCACTCTTGCTGACTGGAACCGCGATCCGCGCAGCTGGATCGTCGCAGTTTGGGCCATGGTCGTATGCAGCCTGATTGTCACCACGTTGATTTTCAACCTAAGCGCATATTGGAGGGAGACGGACACCGAATCCGAGAAGAAGAACAGGCAATTCGAGGCAATGGTCGAATTCTCTCCCGATGCAATAATGATATTCGACTTGGAAACCGAACAGATCGCGGCCGCAAATGCCCGCGCCGAAGAGCTCTTTGGCATAGCGCGCGATGATCTGGAGAATGCCCCAAAGATGGGTGCCCGGAGTCCCGAGAGGCAGCCTTCTGGAGAATCCAGCGTCGAGGTATTCAAGAGAAAATTCGCAGAAGCACTGGCCGGGGGCCATCCGACCTTTGAGTTGGTGGTGCTGAACGCCAAGGACGAAGAAATTCACTGCGAGATTTCCCTTTCTCGGATTCCCCCGTTCGAGCAGAAGCTGGTTCGGGCCAACATGACTGACATTTCGAAACGTCTGGCAAACCAAAAACAGCGCGAAGATCTGCAAGCTCAACTGGCCGCGTCGCAAAGACTGGAAACCATCGGACAATTTACCGGTGGCGTGGCGCATGATTTCAACAACCTTCTGGCGGTTATACTGGGCAACCTCGAGATACTTCAGGAGGAAACGGACGACGAAACCCGAAAGCAGCTTCTTCAGCCCTGCATCGACGCCACGCTGCGGGGGGCAAACCTGACGCGTAGTTTGCTGAGCTATGCCCGGCAGGCCCCGCTGAAATCAGAAATCGTTGATCTGAATAAGCTTGTGGGTGAGACCCGTAAATGGACGGGACGCACATTACCGAAGAATATCGAGCTCAAGATGTCCTTGATGGAGGGTTTGTGGAACGTGATGGCGGATCCGGCGGCGACGGAAAACGCGCTCCTCAACATGATCCTGAACGCGCGAGATGCGATGCCCCAAGGCGGCCAGCTGACGTTTGAGACTGCGAACAGGTGGATCGATGAGAGCTGTCTGGAAAGCAACAATGAGGACGTGGAACACGGCCCCTATGTCATGGTGGCGATAACGGACACCGGGACCGGAATTGCCGACGATAACCTCAAAAAGATTTTCGAGCCATTTTTCACGACCAAACCGACGGGCGAGGGTTCGGGGCTGGGGTTGGCGATGGTCCAGGGATTCATGCGTCAGTCCCGAGGCATGGTCCAAGTTTTTTCTGAACTCGGCGTGGGCACAACATGCAAACTGTATTTCCCCGCCTTGACAGACGAACCAGAAATCGAGGTGCCAGTCCGGTCTGAAAAGGGTTCACGGAAGGTTTCCGGAGAACGGATCTTGCTTGTCGAGGACGAAGAAGAGGTCCTGTCTGTCCTGGCGCGGATGTTGAAGGCAGCGGGATTTGCGGTGACCTGCGCAGAGTCGGGGGACAAGGCAAAAGCCATTTTCGAAGCCGACCCGAATTTCGACTTGCTGTTGACCGACATCATGATGCCTGGACAGCTGCAGGGTACGGATCTGTCGAAAAAGATCCGAGAGATCGACGGCACGCTACCCGTGATCTTCATGTCCGGTTATCCATCCGAAGCGGCGGGTAATGGCAACGGCATTCCGCCGGAAGATATCCGCCTGATCAAGCCGGTTATGCGCAAGGATCTGCTTGCAGCGATTGCGCAAGTTCTCGAAACTCCGAGAACTCAGGCGGGGACGTGATCCACGTGAGACCGCGCATGACGCGTCGACAAGCGGTTAAACTCTGTGCCTGTCCAGGCAGCTATATTGCTGTGCAGCCAACCAACTTCCGCACTGGCAAAATTGTACTGATGCACCCGCCAAGCAAGCGACCGGCCGCGTAACCAAGGGCGATCACGGGTAGCAACTTTGCAGCGACCGCTTCCTGCGCGTTCCTGCCGCTTGCACCAGGTCCGCAGTCAGCCCAGAGCAGTCGGTCGTTACCGTGCGTATGACACAGCGATCCGGTTCACCCAACTTCGACAGTTCGGACGCTGATTTGAGCAGCTTGCGGACTTCGGGTTACTACTTTTCAAAGGGTTAGTGCGAGAGTGCGTGCAGAATTGAGTGGCGTTTGTCATCACACGCGTTAGGTATTTGATGCATTGAATTAATGGCTTTTTGCGTGGTAACGTCGCCACATAATGTATACGCGCATCTCCAAGACCGGAGGCCGCCAATACCTGCAACTGGTCGAGTCCTTTCGAAATGACAGCGGCAAGGTCCGCACGCGCGTCGTGGCCAACTTTGGACGCCTCGACCAGATCACGCACGAACAGCTTGATCCGCTGATCAACGGGCTCAACCGGGCCGTCGGCCGGGCGCATAATACGTCGTCGGAGGTCATCCAGGAGCCCGGGCTTCGCTTCGGCGATGTCTTCGCCCTCCACAAACTCTGGCGGGACATTGGGATCGATACGGCCCTGAAGCGTGCAATGCGGTCCTCACGCCGGGAAATCGACGCCGAGGCGCTGGTCCGGGCCATGGTGTTCAACCGCCTGTGAGATCCCACGAGCAAACTGGGCTGCCTGCGCTGGCTGGAGACGGTCGCGATGCCGACCATGCCCGAGACCGTCACCCATCAGCATCTTCTGCGCGCCATGGATGCGCTGATGGATCACGCCGAGGCCGTCGAGGTCGCCCTGGCCCGCCAGATCCGACCATTGGTCGATCGTGATCTGGCCATCGTCTTCTGTGACCTCACTACCGTGCGCATCCACGGCGAGGGGGATATGGGCGAAGACCTGCGCGCCTTCGGCTTGAACAAGGAGAACCGCCCTGCTTCTGCGCCGGAGGAAATGTGCCACGTTTGATGTCGCGGTAGATGCTTGCCCGAGAGCAGGCCACGATTTCGCAAACTGCTTTGATAGGCAACAGGATGTCTTGGGGGCTGTCTTCGTGGTTCATTCTTCTTCTCCAGTTGGTGAACTGAAGAAGAAATGATGTCGATCAGTGTCAATCCCGGAGCAAAATCGGCCAAGTTCCCGGTGTAAAATTGGACAGTTTGGTTGGGAGTTAGCCGCGCCTTGGCGCGCGTGCTCTCCAGATAGCTGACGCGTGCCAAGGCGCGCTGGCCGCAGGCGCGCCCTTTTGATCCAGGGTTTATGGATTTCAGATTTGGGCTTTACGGCTTTCGCGCAACCGGAAGCTTTCGCCGTTCATTTCGAGGATATGTACGTGATGGGTCAGGCGGTCCAGAATTGCGCCCGTGAGGCGCTCTGAGCCGAAGACCTCGGTCCATTCATCGAATGGCAGGTTGGAGGTGATGACGATGGAGCCACGCTCGTAGCGTTGGGAGATTACCTCGAAGAGCAACTCAGCGCCGGTTTTGCTGAGAGGAACGAAGCCAAGTTCGTCGATGATCAGAAGGTCCTGGCTGACCAGCAGCTTTTGCAGACGCTGCAGGCGCCGTTCGTCGGCAGCTTCGATCAGTTCATGGACCAGGGCAGCGGCGGTTGTGAATCGGACTTTCTGGCCTCTCTGGCAAGCCGCCAGTCCGAGCCCCAGGGCGACATGCGTCTTACCGGTGCCACTCGGGCCCAGGGCGATGACGTTCTCGCGCCGGTCCACGAAGGCGCAGCGGGCCAGTTCCATGGTCAGGGTCTTGTTCAGTGACGCAATCACCTTGAAGTCGAAGCTGTCCAAGCTCTTGGTTGCCGGGAACTTGGCGTCCTTGATCCGGCGTTCGATCATCCGGCGTTCGCGCTCGATCAACTCCAGTTCACAGAGCCGCAGCAGGTAGTGGACATGGTCCTTGTTCTCCGCCGCGCATTGTCGGGCCTGCTTGTCGTACTCGCTGTTGAAGGTCGGCAGGCGCAGCTTCTTGAGATGATGCTGCAGCAGGACCTGCGGGGTATCGGTCATGCCGCGGCTCCGGACATCAGCACCTTGTAGCTGGCCGGGTCCGTCGTCTCGACCTGTGCCTTGGGCAGGTAGGGATAGATGTCGAGATCAAGCCGCGGTGGGCGCTTCTCGATCCGGCACAGCACGAGATGCTTGACCGCATCGTAGCCGATGGTGCCGTGGCCGAGAGCGTACTTGATGGCGCCATGGACATGGGCCATCTCGAAGGTCTCCAGCAGGCGCAGAACCTGCACGTACTCGCGTTTGCCCTTCTTGCCCATCCGCGCTTCCAGCAACCGGTGCAGGGTGGCGAACTCGGTGGGCAGGTCCCAGCCTTTGAGTGGGGCGGCCTGATCCAATGCCCCGACCTTTTGCTCCAGCAGAGGCAGGTAGTGCATCGGATCGAAGACCATGTCAGCCTTCTCGTAGGACCGGCGGTGGCGGGCGATCACCTCTGCGCCGCAGCCGATGACCACCTCATGGACGTAGCCCCGGACCTGAACCTCGTGGTGCGCATAGGCCACCGGAACGGAATAATCGTTGTTGCGGTAGCGGACCATCGAGATCGACGTCGCCCGCGTGCTGACCTTCTCGCAGGCATCATAGGGCGTGGGCGGCAGTGCCATCAGCGCATCCAGGTCGCGCATAAGGCGCTCGCCGATTGGCTCGGTGTGGCCACGCACAGTATCGTCCTGGCGCCCCAGGCATTGTTCTTCCAACCAGGCGTTGAGATCATCGAAGCTGTCGAACCGGGGCGCAGGCACGAGAAAGTTCCGTCGCCCGTAGCCGATTACGCCTTCGACATTGCCTTTGTCGTTGCCCTTTCCCGGCCGACCGAACTTGTCCTCGAACAGGTAATGCGACTGCAACTCGGAAAAGATCCTGGTTCGCTCCCGCTTTCCATCCATTGCCTGGCAGGGCATGTCCTTACATGCCCGAGAGGGGCCGCAGATCTTCGCCACCGCGATCGTGGTGTTGTCATACAGGATCGACAACGGCACCCCGCCGAAGAACGCAAAGGCTGAGACATGCCCGTCGCAGAACGCTTCGGTGGTCTCGGCAGGATAGGCTTTGATGAAGAACGCGTCCGAATGCGGCAACGCCATCGCAAAATAGTGCAGCTTGCACTCGAACCCGTCAATCACACCAAGCGTCTCGCCAAAATCCACCTGCGCGTGACCGGGCGCGTGCGACAGTGGGACGAACACTTCCTTTGATCGGCGTTGCTTCTCGCGGACATAATCCGTGATGATCGTGATCCCCCCGGTGAAGCCATGCTCGTCCCGCAGCCGGGCATGGATGCGCTTGGCCGTATGCCGCTGCTTCTTGATGACCCGTTTGTCGTCTTCCAGGATCTGATCGATAATCGGAATGAACGGATCAAGCTTCGGGCGGACAGGCAAAGCAGTTCGCCGATATCCCGGGGGAACGGAATGCAGCAGGATCTTTGCCACCGTTTTGCGGTCGATCCCAAAAAGACGACCAGCTGCACTCTTGCTCATACCATCAACATGGCACGCCCGACGGACACGGTTGTATAAGTCCACAGAATACATCTCCCCACCCTCCGCTCATCAGCATCAGGTGTCAGAATGCGGAATTTTGATCCGCGACGGTCAGATCATCAGACCGTTTCTGTGGTCATTTTGTCTCCGGGAATCGCAGCAGGTGGGGAAGCATCTGTCATAGCTTCGCGATTACGCAGGTCGGAGCAACGCGTTGAGGAAGATGTAAGGAGATTGTCAGGACCTCGCAGCGTTGCAGGCGACATCAAGACGGTGACCTAATGACGAAGACTATACACGAATGTAGTCTAGATGGGAAGCAAAGTGGTCGCGATCCATGGCGCGGTGGTAATCTTTAGTCACATACTGGATGGCGCCCTCGTCACGGAAGGGTTGCACATCGCAGGTTCCGCCCGGGACCAAGTGTGACCAGATCCGGTCCATCTCCAAACTGATATCGATGCTGTCGAAGAATGCCTGTCGCCTGACAATTAGGTCAGGGTCCATCTCAGCGAGAAGGTGCCAGTGCGGGTTGCTGTCGGCTTTTTCAAGGAATGCGAACCAGAGCAGGCGCTCGTCAGGACGTTCCTGCCAGTTCGAGCCGACAATCAGCCTGTTTACGCGTGCATCCCAGTTTTTGAGTGCCCTCTTCATCTTGTCGTATGAGGCCGTCGGATCATTCGCGGTCAACGTGATGAAATAGTCGAAATGGTGACGCCGCAGTCGTTCTCGCATTTCTTTGACGGCTCTGTACCGATCATCAGCCTTGAGAGAACTTGTGCCATGCGGCGGATAACTCATTTTGCTTTCCTTTCTGTCGCCTTCTTCCGCGCGATCCAGCGGACCCGATCGGCTTGTGGCGCGCGTTCACATGACCTATGTGGTCAGTTCCGGATTGCAAGTCATTGAACCCAAGAGGCAAAAGTCTCGAGCTGGTAGTCGGCGCAAGCGCCTAAAATTCGCCTGTGAGCGTGATCCAGTTTTTCATGGGGTCAGCGAGAGACGGCTGCGAGATCGCACTCATGCGCGATATTTGGTGCTCTGGGGCGCTCTGCGACCTAGGGGCGGGCGTTTGGCAGCGGACGCGCCGATGCGATGTCCCTGTCGGACTATACCTGCCAGCTAGAACACATGGCGCGAGCACACCTTTTCATTCCCGCGCCAAGTGTATGTTCATGTGTCACCTGTAAAATCGCGTCAGGAGCGACGACTTGCCAGAGGTAGGGGCCGGGTCGTCAAACCCCCAAAAATGCCACTCGGCAGCGATATTCGGGGCTCTGAGGGCGCAGACGTGATGCGCCCCCACATTGTCGCCGCTCTCAGTCGCGCTGTTCCTCGATCAACTGATCGAACCGTGCCTCCCAGACATCCATCATCCGCTCAAGGGTTTCGAAATAGGTCCGGCGCTCAGCACCGCAAAGCCTCTTGAACCGGTCGACGGCAGGTTGCGGTCCCCGGATGTTGATCTGTGCTTCGGGGACAGGCTCAACCGTCCTGGAAATCGCGCTCCACGTTTCCGGCATGTATTCCCTCATCGCCACCCGCGTCAGCATCAGCGGGTCAATCCCGGTGGCTCTGGAAAAGGCCGGGATCCGCTCGATCGGCATCCGCATCACGCCGGTCTTTAGCATGGAGATCACATTTGATCGCTCGAACCCGACTTCATTGGCGATCTCGGTCTGCGTCTTGCCGCTGGCCTCTGCGATCAGGCGGGCGGTGGGGCTGTCAGTCATGTCGTACCTCTTCAATATGTTGCTTATGAAGAGATTATAGAAGGCGCGCCGGGGCCCTTGATCGGGTCGTGGGCTTGTGGACACGAAGTCCTAGGTCAGGTCGGAGAATGTCCCTGGGGGCATTCTGGGTGCGGGTCGTGCAATGGCACCGAACCTTGGAGTTGAGATTTTCCACTCCCGGCGGCAGCCTGCGACAATTCCAGATATTGTTCAGCCAGGATCTCGGTCAGATAGTGTTGCTGTGCTGGCTCCTTCCTCCGGCAAGTGCAACTTGAGCACTGAGCGGATCGCGCTCCACATTTCGGGCATATATTCCGTCATCGCTGTGTTGAGCAACAACACGGGATCGATGCCGGTGCTCTCCGCGATGGCCGGGATGCGTTCGATCGGAACGCGCATCTCGCCGGATTTCATCATTGAGACAACATTGGGGCGAGCAAAGCCCGTCTCGTTCGCTATTTCCCGCTGTGTCTTGCCGCTGGCTCGGATCGCCTGATCCAGGAGAGCCGCAGTTGTGCCGTGAGTCCTCATGAAACTGTCTCTCCGACTTCGCTCGGGCGAACTTGATTGTCAGCGCTGACTGATATATACTTGGGAAACGTGCCGCCGACCAGCGACATTTGCATATCCACCCAAATTCTTGACGGTGATTCCGGGAACATGACCGGCGCTATGAGGCAGTGGAAGCCGACAGGATCAGCACCTGGCGCTTTGCGCGAACGCTGAAAAGGACAGAGGCTCTGCGGGACCGCATCCTCTGGCTCTCCGCTCGGCGGCTCATAGCGACTGGAGAGTGCTGGACCGTTGAGGTCTTAACCGCGTTTGACCCGAAGGGGTCAGGATGTCGGGGCTATTGCGGGAGCAAGGACGCCGCCCGCTGCGCAGATGGTCTGCTGTGCTAGGCCCTTATGCAGCACGTTCGACGGAGCAAAGTGTACATCCCCCGCCATCTTCTGGGTCGGCTCTTGCCGATTTCTCGCGTCGTGTAGTGCGATGCGTCACAGGAGGTGGCGGGGGATAAGACTGTCTCTGGAGCAAGGCGACAGAATAGGACAACGTCTTCAAAGACATTCATGATCTGTTGAGATGATTGAATTCCTCCTTGAAATCAGAAGGCAGAACTGCAGCGAAGTTGAAGAGCTGTTCATGAACGCACAGAGGATTGCTCACTTGCCCCATCTCGACAGGCGAAGGCAGGTCATCAGAACGCAACACAGATGAGGGACCAGAAGACGAGCATGCTTGGAAATCGCTACTACACCGGCCCTGTCAGTGACCACTTCGATGGCAGAAGGTTCCACTCGCCTGGCCAGCCTTCGCCCGATCGTTCTCTGCGTGATCTCTTGCGCTGGAGGCGGGAGGGAAAGCGGGCAAGCTGGCCCGAAGACGTTCCGATCACCCCTGCCAGACCCCCTGTTCGCAGCGATCTGCCGCGGCTTACCATGGTCGGCCATGCATCGGTTCTGATCCAGGTCGCAGGGCTTAACCTACTGACCGATCCAGTCTGGTCGGACCGCGCGAGTCCGCTGAGTTTCGTTGGACCGAAACGCGTGACCGCACCTGGGATCGACTTTGACCATCTGCCACCGATTGACGCCGTCCTCCTCAGTCACAACCACTACGATCACCTCGACATCGCGACCCTCAGGCGACTGCAGGCGGTACATCGCCCGCTGATGGTGATGCCGCTTGGCACGGATGCGACAGTTCGAAAATCCCTTCGGGATGCACGGATTGCGACCGGTGACTGGCATGACCGGATCACGCTGTCGACTGGAGTCTCTGTCAGCCTGACGCCCGCCAACCACTGGTCGTCGCGCGGGCTTGGGGATCGGCGGATGGCACTATGGTGCGGCTTCTGGATCGACTGTCCTCGTGGACAGATCTGGTACGCCGGTGACACAGGCTACGGCGATGGCGCCGTCTTTCGCGATATCCGCGACCGCTACGGCGCGCCTGATATCGCGTTGATCCCGATCGGCGCCTACGAGCCGCGCTGGTTCATGTCCGCCCAGCATGTTGCACCCGAAGACTCTGTCCGCATCTTCAAGGACGTCGGCGCAGGCCGGGCACTCGGGTACCACTGGGGCACCTTCCAGCTGACCGATGAGCCGCGCGAGGAACCGAAAGAGCTCCTGCAAACCGCGCTTGCCGCCAAAGGGATCGCGCCGGACCGTTTTGTCGCCTTCTGTCCCGGCGAGGTCAGCCTAGCGAAAGCTGCGGGAGGATTCTATGGGGCTTGATTGTGTGAGCGAGCAAGATCCACAGAGTTGGGTCGGCAAAGTGGACTGAATTGTTCCGTGCTTCTGATATGTTCATCTGACATTGCATCAAATCCACCTGACCAAAGCGGCAGCGCGCCTATCAGAAGGAAATCTCACGGCAGGAAACAGCGCATTAATTTCACTTTCACGGGAACATCCCGCCACTGAAGGATCGTTGATCCTCTAACAGACATGGAGGTGAAAATGACCTATACCCGCTTTTTCCTGATGATTGCCGTTTCGACGGTCGTGATGTTCGGGCTGATGTACCTGAACACTTACCTATTCGCTCACGTATTCTGGTCGGAAACGCGCGCCTACATGGCCGTATTGATGGGTGCTGTCATGGCCTTCATCATGCTTGCTTTCATGCTGGGAATGTATCGCAACCGCGCCCTGAATGTCGCCATCCTCGTGGGATCCATCTTGGTTTTTGCGGCGACTCTTTGGCTCGTGCGCTCGCAGGTCACGGTGCAGGACCGCGCCTACATGCGGGCGATGATTCCGCACCACTCGATTGCCATCATGACGTCCTCGCGTGCTGAGATTACCGACCCGCGCGTTCGGACGCTGGCTGACGACATCATCTACGCGCAGGACAAGGAAATCGCCGAAATGCGTTACCTGATTGCGGATATATCGGCCAATGGCGAAGCGCAGCCGCAGGGCACGGGTTCGATTTCCGAACTGACAGGCGCTGAAACCGCGCTCGCCACCGAGGTCGTCGCAAAGGTCGATCCTGAGTTCCTGGGCGAGGACGATATCACGAAAGTCTTCCCGGACGGCGCTGCCTGCCGCTTCACCTATACCGAAACCAGTTTGCCCGTGCTTGTCACGGGCCAGAATGCCGCGCTGATCAAGATCAGCGGCGATCTTGTGCGCCTCGATGCGAATGGGGAAGGCTTTGCCGCCGGACCGATTATGGCAGAGGTTCGCCCTACAGATCACGAGGGCCTGCATGACCTGATCATCACCACTGGGCCGGATTACATGGCGGGGTTCCGCGGTCAGTACAATTGCGTGAATTGAGGAGAAGCCAGTGCCCAAGGATCGCAACCAGACTGGACGTGTCTCGCTTTGTGCCGCCCGGAGCGCTCGTTTGAGCCATGTTCCGTTCGGCGGCGACATGGCTTTTCCAGCCTGTCCTGAGCATTCTTGAGACACTGGCTCCCACCAGTATGCCTTGCCACGCTGTCCCAACAAAGACGACCGAGCGATCCAAAGTCAGGTCATTTGAAGCGGCGAATGGGTTCCACCAGATACTATCCACAGTGGCGCGCTTGTGAACAAAAAGACTGTCTCTTTACGGAACATCGTCACATGCCCAAACGTTTAAGAATTGTTACCGTGCTGGAGACGCACTTGAAGCGGCCATCGGCTCTCGCGTGCATGTAGAAGGAGACTTCGAAATCGCAACACATGATATAGCTTCGCAGTCACACTCTCCGCGACACCGAAACTGGTCTGTTTCGATCTTGGGTTGGGTTTGCATCGTGTTCGGACTGGTCATATCCGCCGGAGGTGTTTGGCTGATAGTGCTTGGCGGCAGCTGGTATTACGGGCTGGCAGGGATTGGCCTGATTGCTACAGGCGTTCTGCTGAATTATCACAAGATAGAGGCCGTTTGGCTCTATATCCTTGTATGGATTGGAACCCTCGGCTGGTCTTGGTGGGAGGTGGGACCGAACTGGTGGGCCCAAGTTCCTCGTCTGGTGGCCCCTACGTTGATCCTTCTCCTCATTGTACTTTGTATCCCAGCTTTGGTGCGCCGACGGTGATCCCCAATTTCAAAGGAACCCCCATGCCCCGTTTCGTCTCAGCATTCGCGGTCAGCCTCCTGATCGCCTCAAATGCGGCCATAGCCCAGCAAGCGGACGCTCCCGCCTCGGATGCCACTGGGGATATGCAATCAGGGACTTCGGTCGCACCGCAGCCTGACGCTGCGGCGCGGCCCGTTGTGGTGACTGACACGGTGCCAACGGAAGGGACTGCCAGCCCGGTTGCGGCTACCGGCCCCCGACCCCTGCGTGACGTCGGAACCGATTGGCCCAACTGGGGCGGTGATGCCGATGCGACCCGCTACTCGCCCCTCCACCAGATCACTCCCGAGAATGTTCACGAGCTTGAGGAGGTTTTTACCTATCATACCGGCGACCTTCCCGAAGGCGCCGCAGAGGGCAAATATTCGCCCGAGACGACACCTCTGAAGGTCGGCGATGACCTGCTGATGTGTTCGGCCATGAATGTCCTGATCTCCGTCGATGCAGCGTCAGGCGAGGAAAACTGGCGCTTCGATCCGGGTGTGCCGAACGAGGCGATCCCCTACGGCGCAAGCTGTCGGGGCGTGTCGCTCTACACCGACCCCGACGCGGCAGAAGGCGCGCCCTGTGCGACCCGCGTGATTGAGGGCACACTCGACGCCAAGCTGGTCGCGGTTGACGCCGGCACCGGGAGCCCTTGCGAAAGCTTTGGCGAGGATGGCACGGTCGATCTGTGGCAGGACATCGGGGAACGCGTGCCCGGCTGGTATGCCGTCACGGCTCCACCCGCCATCGTGCGTGGCGTGGTCGTGACTGGCGCACAGGTAAAAGATGGTCAGGCCGAAGATGCTCCGTCCGGCGTGATCCGTGGCTATGACGCCATCAGCGGCGAACTTCGGTGGGCCTGGGACCTGGCCGCGCCGGAGCAGAACCGGAACGGCCCGCCCGAGGGCGAAGTCTACACCCGCGGCACGCCGAACATGTGGATGACAGCCACCGCTGACGAAAACCTGGGATATGTCTATTTGCCGCTCGGTAACTCTTCGGTCGACTACTATGGTTCAAACCGCAGTGAAGCCGAGAATGAGTATGCCACCTCGCTCTTGGCGCTGGACGCCACGACCGGCGAGGAGGTCTGGCACTTCCAGACGGTGCGCCATGATGTTTGGGACTATGACCTCGGCTCGCAGGCGACGCTGATCGACTTTGAGGGAACCCCGGCGATCCTTCTTCCATCCAAGCAGGGCGACATCTACATCCTGAACCGTAAAACCGGCGAACCGCTGACCCCGGTGGCCGAACTGACCGGGTTGCCTCAAGGCGAAGTCGAACCTGGCTTCATTTCCGACACTCAGCCCGTTTCGGCCTGGCACACGCTGCGCAAAGACCCACTGGAAGAGAAGGACATGTGGGGCTTCACCCCCATCGATCAGCTTTTCTGCCGGATCATGTATCGTCAGGCGAATTACGAAGGTTTCTTCACACCGCCCTCCTCGGACAAACCCTGGATCCAATACCCCGGGTATAATGGCGGATCCGACTGGGGCTCGGTCGCCGTTGACGCCGAGCGCGGCATCATCATCGCCAACTATAATGACGTTCCGAACTACAACAGGCTGCTACCGCGCGAGGAAGCGGACCAGCTTGGGCTGGAACCGATCAACGAAAAGCAGGGCGTCGAAAGCTCCGGCACCAACGCCGAAGGGGCAGGCGATGCGCAAGCAGGCTCGCCTTATGCGATCGACGTCAATGCTGGCTGGCGCTCACCCCTGACGGGGATGCCCTGCACTCGCCCCCCTTATGGCGGCATCCGAGCCATAGATATGAAGACCGGCGAGACGCTGTGGGATCGCCCCCTTGGCACGGCACGCAGGAACGGACCGTTCGGCATCCCCTCCTTCCTGCCCCTGGATATCGGGACGCCCAACAACGGTGGGTCTGTGGTGACCGCGAGCGGACTTGTCTTCATCGCTGCAGCCACCGACAACCTGTTCCGGGCTATCGACATCGAAACGGGGGAGACATTGTGGTCCACGGTCCTGCCTGCCGGCGGGCAAGCTAACCCGATCACCTACGAACAGGGCGGTCGCCAATTCGTTATGGTCACGGCCATGGGACATCACTTCATGGAAACGCCGGTGGGCGATGAAGTGATCGCCTGGGCGCTGCCGCGGGAGTAATCTGCGACAGCTCAGCGACGCCTCTTAGAGGTAAATGAGATGGGCCATTCGGATGTTTGGCGGGCAGTCAACCAACGTTTGCATGCCAGCAGTGGAGACTGGACCTGCCCAAAGGCTGCTTTCGCCTTAGCGGAGCATAAACTTCCTGACCGACCTCTCGCTCACGGCGTGAGGACTGGGAGGGCAGACAAATACGCCGATGGGCTAGATGGGGCTGCAGGTAGAGGGGCCGCCGGGTTTCAATCCCTGAAAGTGCCGCCCTGATCAGAACATCAGCGCACGCGCGTGCCGCTTCAGCGTCCCAGTGCAGCGGTTTGTCTGATTTCGGCAGCGGTGCATCCGCGTCCGGGATTGCCACACCGTGCGGCCAGTCGGCCGGGCAGATCGCGACATACCATGCATATCTGCCGACGCCTCCCTTGAACTTCGGATAGCGGATCGAGACCAGGCATCCCGTCGGGGGGACCTGATCCAGGTTGGCAACGCCTTCGGCTTGCGCATATCCGGGGGCGGTCGTGGTCAACCAAGTTTGTTCGTAAATATCTTGGCACGCTTCGTCGTCGATCCGTCAATCGTGCAAATGACGCAGGCACTCCATCGCGCCCGCGTCCTTACTTCCCCGTGGAAACGCGCCAAGAGTGATGATGTTCCAGAGGCAGGGGTAGGGTCGTCAAAACCGTTAGATGCAACTCAGCAGCAAATTCCCGGGCTCTGCGGGGGCATGGGTGTCACGCCACCCCATTCACGCCGTTTTCAGTCCCGCTGTTCTTCGATCAACTGATCGAAGCGGGCCTCCCAGACGTCCATCATCCGCTCAAGCGTTTCGAAATAGGTTCGCCGCTCGGCACCGCAAAGCCGCTTGAACCGGTCGACGGCAGGTTGCGGTCCCCGAATGTTGATCTGTGCTTCGGGGACGGGCTCGACCGTCTGGGAGATCGCGTTCCACGTTTCCGGCATATATTCGGTCATCGCCACCCGCGTCAGCATCAGCGGGTCGATCCCGGTGGCCCTGGAAAAGGCTGGGATCCGCTCGATGGGCATCCGCATCACGCCGGTCTTTAGCATGGAGATCACATTTGATCGCTCGAACCCGACTTCATTGGCGATCTCGGTCTGCGTCTTGCCGCTGGCGTCGATGGCCTCTGCGATCAGGCGGGCGGTGGGGCTGTCAGTCATGTCGTACCTCTTCAATATGTTGCTTATGAAGAGATTATAGAAGGCGAGCCGGAGACCTTGATCGGGTCGTGGGCTTGTGGACACGAAGTCCTAGGTCAGATCGGAGAATGTCCCTGGGGGCATTCCGGGTGCGGGTCGTGCCACGGTGCCGAACCTTGGAGTTGCTTCCAAAACAGGAGATCAAGCTTGAACTTCAATCTCCGTAATAACGATAAAATCCGTACGAGGTATAAAAATCAGTACCGACGTTTTTGTTGATCTGCCTAAGGTTTTTGTTGCATGCAAACAGGACAACGAACGCGAAGGAAGCGATCAATGGATCAGAACAAGAAATCAATGGCGGACCAAGCGTATGAGCGGCTTGTAGAGTTCGAGCAGACATTTGGGGGCTCTGAATTTTTCGAAGAAGGTTACATCCGTACCGTAGAGTATATCTGCGGCTTGTCGGAACTCCTTTTTGGAAGAGATGAAGCATCAGCCTGCTTTGATGCGATGGCGCGCAAAACGTTCTCTCTAACTGACCAAGATCTATCATGGCGGCAGGTGTTGGAAGATGAATACAATAGCATATTCAGCGAAACCGCGCTTGGCCAGTTGATCCACGACCTCACAGCGTATGCTGACTACGGGATCGTGGTGAAGTCAGCCTGTTCTCTGGACGACCGGCGCTTGATCTTGAAAGACGATATCGACGCCGCGGAGCGGTTCCTGTCACTTCTTCCTTTGCAACTCTGGAAGCTGCAGCAAGAGCACTTGGTAAAGATACTTCGTAAAGCTCTGGCAAGGTGGAAGCTAGACACCAACAAGCCCGTATGCGCGGACGAACTGGCCCTGCTGTCCGGGCGGGCGTTGCAGACCATCAAGAACAACCTCGGCCTACAGTCAAAGCCGATTAAGGGGAATCAGAATAGGATCGATGCAACAGATGCAATGGACTGGCTGGCAACCCAGAATAATTTCCTATCGTCGATTTGGGAAGATCAGGACGATTTCGACGTGCCGGAAATGCAAGTTGAAGATCTCGGCGAGGTAGTCTTTGTGCCTGTGGCTGCTGACGGGAGCATCTTCCAGCCGAACCATCAACGGGACGGCAGATATCAGATCGATGCTGGCGGTGACATGCTCTCGGTGGCTGATTACCGTAACGCGCTCGCTCAATTGCAGAAAATGCAGAATCCCTATTGGCGTCGCCCAACGAAACAGGGCTCGTGGACACGTGTGCGCGCAATCGAATGGCGTCGCGTGCCAGTCAGTGAGTTGATGGCATTGGCAGCGGCAACAGTCACACCTTAGCGCCAGCACGACTCCATAGTCCAACATTCACGTCAGAGAATTGGTTTCCCACTCGGGGCACCGATCCAAAAACTGTCGGCGAATGACTCTTCAAGCAACTAAACAGAGCAATCTAAGGAGAACGATCAATGACATACCAAGCTTTTCGGCCAATCTTCAAAAGCGAAACCTTTCTTTCCGAGGTCCTCGGTGCCCGCCCGGTAATGTTCGAAAGTTCGTTCGCAGACACGGACGATGCGAAATTTTACTCTGCCGTTCCGGATGTGTCACTGGAGTATGGTATTTCAGAGGCAAAAAGGCAGCGCAGGTTTGATGGCAGGGTCGCGCTTCTTCCGCAGTTAAATCTGAGCGACTATACCTTTCGAGCTGTAATTGACTTCGTCGAGATCAAAGCGAAGTCGCGTGGGTATGTTAACTGGGCGCATCTCTCTGAATGGCTGAAGACCCGTACACAACTTTCTTGCTCAATCACTGGTAACGGAAAAGACAAAGTCTTCATCAAAGTCCAGGAGCCGGATCGACATCACTTAGTGCGATTACTGGACGCTATAAACGAGCATGCGTCGCTGAGCACGGACGGGAATCTGAATGCAGTGGAAGTCAGCATCGATATCTGTCCGACCAAGCAAAGACTACACGAGTATTTACCCGAGAGCCAGCGCTTGAGCCTGGTTGACTACGAGAGGATGAATTGGAGAATGACCGAACATCTCAATCGACACTTTCTTCCACCGCAAGAGTTCTGGGACTATCAACGTGGCAAACCTAGAAGTGTTTATGAAGATGGGATGCACTGGCTCTTCACTCGCCCAAGCGTCGACAGGATTCTCCGCAGTTCCTGGAGTTCGCAGCACGCCTTGATGATCCAAGAATCCCACGGTATACAATTTCCTGTCCATCTGCCCTTCCTGCAGGAGATGGAACCTCGGAACTATCGACAGCCGAATGTGAATGGCACGACGTATTGGGGCGAGAAAAACGGTGATGTAAGCTTCAGGGTCATGTACAAACTCAAAGACAATCAGAATCGAGGCGACGGGGAATTCGAACTGCTTTCAGCTTACGACAGGCGTGCCCGGATTGAAGTCACGTTGAGGGGTAAAGCTCTCAGGGACAACAAACTCGAAAACTGCTGGAACATCGGTGATGGGTTGAGAATGCTGCGACGGAAGTTCTTCAAATTCTGGATCCCGACTTTGCCGCTGACTGCAGATACATGCGTCTCATCGCTAGACCTGGAGAGATTCCAGAGGGGTGGTGTCTTGGCCGTGCTCCAAGCGGCCAAAGCGGAGCGGGAGAGGCACTCACATCTCAATCGCCGCGTTCGAGGCCGTCGTCTCAGAAAAGGGTGGCGCAGGATGGCCAACGATGAACATGAGGGTCTTCAAGCTTACACCCAGATGAACAAGCGGTGTGCAGATGCTTTGTCTCGTACCGAGAAGAGCTGGGCAAATCTGGACTGAGGAAATAGATGCCCGGAGGGAAGAGCTTGGTTGCATCAGTTACTAGTGGGCGGTTCAGCTAGGGGCTTAAATTAGGCTGACCTTACCCGTCACGGACTTGGGCATCGGCCTTTATATCTAGGCCGATGCCATTCGGTCCAAGCCCCTGCAAAACTTCTGGGAATCCAGGAACGTTTCGGCGTAAACGCCACTTTCGTCCTGAATCTGCGCTAAAATCCTGCATTGTCGGTGACCTGCTCCTCGGTCAAGGGTGCGTCGCTGGTCCATCAAAGTGATCCGCCCAGTATCTGTCGTTCACGACCAGCACGGCAACCGCGGTGCTCCTTGTGGCACATGATTGGCCGCCCCGGGTCACTCCGGAGCGGCGGAAAGGTCTGAAACAGCCTTCAGCCCGCGATCAGTTGGCGGATCTTGCCCATCGCGCGATCAAAGTCTTCCTGATAGCTGATGGGTTGATCAAAGCGACCGTGCCTGTCGAAGAGCAGCACATAGGCCGAGTGGTCCATCGTGTACCCGCCATCCTTGAGCGGCACCTTCTGTGCATAGACGCGGAAGGCCCGGATCGCCTTGTCGATCTCTTCGCGCGACCCGGAAACGCCGGTCACGCCCGGCACCCAGGAGACGTAATCCCCCAGCATCTCGGGCGTGTCGCGTTCGGGATCGACGGTGACGAAATAGACCCGCAACTGTTCGCCGTCTTCGGCCAGGGTTGCCTGCCACTCTGCCACATCGCCCAGCGTCGTCGGGCAAACTTCGGGACAATGTGCGAAGCCGAAGAATACGGCCGACGGCGTACCGGTCAGCGAGTCTTCGGTGAAGGTGCTGCCATCGGTCGCGACAAGGCTGTAATCTCCATGGCCCAGAGTATCTGCTACGGAGGCGTTGAGCCGGGGTTCAAGCACCAGGAACCAGCCCGCCGCCAATAGGGCCAGCAGCGCCAGCCCTCCGGCGGAGGCAAGTGCGATCTTGCGTCCGTGTGTCATGACCGCCTCATTTGCCGTCAGCGCCGTGGCCGGCACGTCCGCCATGCCCTGCACGGTTACGGGCCACGACGGGCATGGTCAGCGTTACCTCGCCCGCCTTTTCAAAGACCAGCGTGACCCTGGTGCTGTCTCCTTCGGCCAGGGGACCTGCAAGATCCATGAACATGATATGAAAGCCGCCGGGTTTCAGCATCACGGTTTCGCCTGCCGGGATCGGCAGACCTTGCTCAAGCTCGCGCATCCTCATCACGTCGCCGTCCATCGCCATCTCATGCACCTCCATGCGCGCCGCCGCGTCCGAGCGCGCCGCGATCAGCGTGTCGTCACTGTCCCCGGTGTTGGTGATCGTCAGGAACCCGCCCGCGACCGGCTGGTTCGGCAGGGTCGCGCGGGCAAAGGGGCCGGACAATTCGAGGTCGCCCAGCGTGACGGTGCTATTTAGCGGCATAGCCATCGCGCCGTGCCCTTGATCTTCCATGCCAGCCACAAGCAGGATGTCGGGAGCGGGATTGGATACATCGCGGGACCCGCTGGTGTCGGTCCAATCCGCCGTCCCGTTCGCGCAACTCTGCAGCGACGGGAAATACAGCATGCTACCTGCCTCGGCATCCGGTCCGACCGTGCCCCGCAAAGTGAATTCGTCATACCACCCATCTTCAAGCGCTCCACCCGACCATGTGACCGCGCGTACGCCTTCGGTCATTTCTGTGCCGTGGTTGTCATAGGGCACGGCATATGGACCTGTTTCCGTTGTCAGCGCCCAACCCGCCTTGGGCATCGGTTTGACCGCATAGAACCCTTCGGGGATGTCGATCCTGACTTCATTCGTCGCCTCGCCTTTGCAGCCATGGGGCACGCGAAGAGTGATCTTGGTGGTCGCACCGACCGCGGCTTCTGACTGTTCGAGCGTGGCATGGGCCTGGACCGCACCGGCCAGACAGCCAAGGCCAAGTAGAACAGTGAGAGTTGTGTTCAGATAGTTCATATGAGTCTCCAGAGAGATCCGGGCACACTTTAAATGTGTGCCGCATGACAGGATTGCGCCGATCAAACGACGCGCAAGTTTGTGTCGGGATCAGACGGTACGCGGTGGCGCGCGCACAGAGACATGGGCCGAGAGAAACTGCGGGCCCAGAACAAGATTACGCCCGGAGAGCTGCACAACGACCTGCACGATCCGCTGCGACTTGTCGGGTGCTTTGATACGCGGCGCCTCTGGCAGCTTGTGACAGAACGGGCAGCGGTGATCGTGTTCGGCACCGTCCAGCCCGCAGAGATCCTCGGCCAGAATTCCCATTGCGTGAAACGCATCGAGACGGGCCACATCTTCGCGGTCCGGAGCCAGGTGGTGCGCGGAAAAGACGCTGAGCACCGCGAGCATAAACGCGGTGCAGAACACAAACATTATCCGGCGCAGTTTTTGGACCATGCCGGTTTCTTGCCGCAATCCGGGCGGAAGAGGAAGCCAGAAATCTGGCTGCAGCCATTTTGTGGCCGAGATTGACAATCATGGGTTGAGGGCAGAAGGTCCTAGGTCAGTTAAGCCGATTTCCGTGGGGGCATTCCGGGTGCGGGTCGTACAAAGGCTCCGAACCTTGGAGTTGATGCGGGCAGGTGGGGGGGGGCGGTCTCGGTTTCTGCGAGCAGTTGCTCAACATGGGCGGCTCAGAACCGCCCTTCAAGCCAAGGTCCATGATGACCGGTCTCAGCCCGTTTCCGACATTTATGTTTGGCGTAGCGCCCGCTCTGCCGCAGGTGCGAGATTCCGAGGCAACTTTCACCGAAGCGGATGCTCGGCCTGGCGATGCTCCCGCTTGTGATGCTGCAGGCCGCTCTAATGGCAGCAACGCGCAGGGAGCCGCCTTTGCAAAGTCAGCCCGCTGACGAGATCGGGCGACGTTTCATGCTGCGATGCCGCGAGCAGAAGCTGCCGTTCGCCGCAGATGCATCATTCAAGCGCACCCGACCGTCAGCACAGCGGACCTTGCAGACCTTGAACTTGGTCGGTTGAAAGTCCTCTATGGTGGCGAGTTAACGGTGCGCTCCACCTGCGCGGGGCCAATGCGGATGATAATCGTCGATCACGATGGGATGACTATGGGTCAGCCGACCGTTCAGGTGAGGGTGGTTCTGCGGCAGGTCGTCGTGGGTGTGAGCGACCGATATATCCTTCTCATGTGACCAAAGCAAAATTCCACCCAGAAGCCCCGCACCTGCCACCAGCGCCAGAACGATGAATGCGACGACGGGACCGAAGGCCGTGATCAGCCACCCTGACAGCGGATAGGTCAGCAGCCAGCAGGCATGCGACAGCGCGAATTGGGCCGCGTAGACCGCAGGGCGATCTTCAGGGTGGGCAGATCTTTTCAAAAGGCGGCCAGACGGCGTCAGCACGACCGAATAGCCAACGCCGATGGCGAGCCAGCCCACGAGCAGGACGTTCCATACCGGGCCAGCGACGGCGACCCACAAGCCCAACGTCAACAGCACGACGACCAAGCTGGACGCGCCAGCGATCATGACAGGCCGATCTGGCCGGTTGTCGAGGAGGCGGGGCAGGATCAAGGCGGCCAGCATGGAGCCGCCACCAAAGGCCCCAAGAGCCATGGCAACCTGCGTGTCGCCCAGCCCCAGATCAGATTTGACCAGAATGACTGTATTCACGAGAACCATCGCACCAGCCGCGGCGGCGGCAAGGTTCAGCGACAGTAGCCCCCGCAGCCGTGGCGTCGCCAGATAGATACGCAACCCGCGCGTGGTGCGGTCATAGATGCCGCGGGGCGCGGTGGGTTGCGGACTTGGCAGCAGCACCGAGACGACCAGCAGCGCAGAGCCGATGAATCCGATCACGGTGCCATAGAACAGCACCTGATAGCTGACGAAGGCCAGCAGGATCGCGGCCAGTGTCGGACTGATCAGGTTCTCCAGATCATAGGCCAGCCGTGAGAGGGACAGCGCCCGGGTGTAGCGGTCCTCTTCCGGCAGAATGTCAGGGATCGTGGCCTGGAACGTGGGTGTGAACGCCGCGGAGGCGGATTGCAGCACGAAGATCAGGATATAGACCTGCCAGATTTCAGTAACGAACGGCAGGCACAGCGCAACAACCGCTCGGATCAGGTCAAGGCTGACCAGCATGGCGCGTCGGGGCCAGCGGTTTGCGAAGGCCCCCGCAATAGGCGCAATACCGACGTAGGCCACCATCTTGATCGTGAAGACCGTGCCCAGAACGAGCGCCGCGCGGTCGCCTGCCAAATCGTAGGCCAGCAGTCCAAGCGCGATGGTTGCCATGCCGGTGCCCAGCAGGGCCACAATCTGAGCGAGGAACAGATGGCGATAGGTGCGGTCGGCAAGAACAGAAAGCATCGGCGGTACCCTACAGATATTTGACGATAGCCTTGAATTCGGCGACCGCTGACGGCCCATCGGGATCATTGGCGGTCATGGCGGCATCCAGACAGTGATCGATGTGGTCCTGAATCAGCGTCCGCTTGGCTTGCGCGATCGCTTTCTCAACTGCATGCAGCTGCTGCGCGAGATCCGTGCAGGGCCGCCCGGCCTCGATCATACCGATGACGCTCACCAGATGGCCATTGGCGCGTTTCAGCCGCTTCACGATATCAGTGTGGGTTGCGTGGGTGGTCATGTCTGTCATATGAAACCGATATCCCCCCCGGGGGGATAGAGCAAGCGGGCGTCAGTCTGACAAAGACCTGCGGAATCGGGCGGCATGAAACAACAGGCGATCTTCTTTCTGCGATACGCACTGGTCGTCATCCTCGCGGTTGGGATCGTCATGGCGTCCGAGTCGAAGATCCTGTCTCACAATCCTGCCGACCTTATGCAGATCGTGACGGACCACCAGATTGAGGCCACCGATCACGGCCACATACATGAAGACATCGTAGACATCGTCCATGCCTACGATGGGCACGCGCACGATATCGCCGATCACGATCATAGTCCGGCTTTGTTGCCCGCCAGGCGCGGTGCGAGCGCCCTCGATCCTGTCCGGCGCGGCTGGCCGATAGTCCAGCTTGCAGCCTCCGGACGCAAACCAATTGGCTTGGAACGACCCCCACGCGGTTGAGATAGCGCCCTCAGGCGCACGCTTTTTCCATCTCAACACAACGGAAATCATAAATGACAAACAACCGAGCCTTTGGTTCGGGAGTTCCGGTGCCGTCGCGGCCCCAACTCCTGTTCCTGCTGGCGATCGTGCTGGCCCTGATGGCCTGCGCATCGTCTGCGTTTGCCCATGCCGTCACCGCCGGTGACAAGGGCTATATCCAGGAGGTCAGCGGCATGAAGCTGATCCCCTTCATGTATCTGGGGGCCAAGCACATGGTCACCGGCTACGATCACCTGCTTTTCCTCTTCGGCGTGGTCTTCTTCCTCTACAAGATGAAGCACGTCGCAATCTACGTCAGCCTGTTTGCCATCGGTCACTCAACGACCATGCTGGCGGGTGTCTACTTTGGCTGGAACGTCAGCTCCTACCTGATCGACGCTATCATCGGACTTTCTGTCGTCTACAAGGCGCTGGATAATCTGGGCGCATACCAGCGTTGGTTCGGTGTTCAGCCCAATACCAAGGCTGCCACGCTGATCTTCGGCTTTTTCCATGGCCTGGGGTTGGCTACCAAGATCCTCGACTACGACATCGCGCAGGACGGCCTTCTACCGAACTTGCTGGCATTCAATGTCGGGGTGGAACTTGGCCAGATTCTGGCACTCGCGATGATCCTGATCGTCATGGGTTATTGGCGCAAGTCAGGCAGCTTCTGGAAACACGCCTACACCGCAAACGTCGTCATGATGTCGGCTGGCTTCATTCTGATCGGGTATCAGATGACCGGCTATTTCGTCGCTCAATCCTAAAGGAAAATTGACATGCACAATGCAAACAAGCCCACCCCGGACGATCTGCCAAGCTCGGCGCTGCTTCTGAAGTCGACCGGTCTCGCCGCCGTTGCGGCAGCGGCCATTCTGGTGACGATCGTGCTGCCGTCGGAATACGGAATTGATGCCACTGGAATTGGCGGTGTCCTTGGACTGAGCGAAATGGGTGACATCAAGACCCAGCTGGCCGAAGAGGCGGAAGCTGACCGGCTGATGGAACTGGAGAGCAGTGAGGCTGAAACCCAATCAAGCTTGGGAGATGCCATTTTTGGCCTATTCGTTGGTTCGGCCAGTGCCCAGACCGTCGAGGCATGGACGGACGAATACAGTGTGACCTTGGCGCCGGGTGATGGGATCGAGGTCAAGCTGGTGATGGAGGCCGGAGCCGAAGCGGAATACCAGTGGACCGTTGACGGAGGTGTCGTCAACTTCGACCTGCATGGCGATGGAGGCGGTGAAAACATCAGCTACGAAAAAGGCCGCGCCGTTCCCGGAGACGAAGGCGTTCTGACGGCAGCCTTTGCAGGTAATCACGGCTGGTTTTGGAGAAATCGCGACAGTCAGGATGTCACGGTCTCGTTGCTGGTGCGTGGTGCCTACAGCGACATGAAATTGCCAGAATAAACCGGGGTTGCCCCCGCGATCAGTGCAGAGGCAACATCCACAATTTCAAAATTAAGTCGGGCTTTTCGAACGCGTTTATAGCGTTGCGGACGTTCGCTGCGTTGCTGAATATCGGTAATGTGGGCTCCAAGCCGACTTGCGGCGGCGCAGCACGGAGTCATCGGGCCACAACCACCTCAGTGCTGCCCGCAGGCGACCGCAGCCAGCCCAAACTCGACACTCGCCCCCGGCCGTCGTCAGCAGGGGCCGTCAACAGACAGGGCGGAAAGCTCCCATTCGTCGCTGTTGTGGTATGATCATTCTGTCCTGCGGGGAGGCGGCCACTCGGTGGATAAACAAACTCGGGCACACTGTCGAAATTCTAACACTGACCCGAGTTCTTATGTTATTGCAAGCCTCCCGTAGAGCCAAAAATAAACCATAGGACTTAAAGATTTGGGACTTCTGATCTAGGCTAGGTCTGCAATGAGCCAGATCGGCTTAGCTTCTCTGGAGAAATTAATGCCTGCCACGACGTTCAGCACATCAAACGACACCTACAAGCAACTACTTGCGGGTGGTGGCGTTTTTCAAATCCCCCGCTTTCAGCGCGACTACAGTTGGACAGAGGAAAATTGGGAAGACCTTTGGTCTGACATTGATGATCTAATGCAGGGTAACGATGCGGACGCGCACTATATGGGATATCTTGTGCTTCAGCCCAAGCCGGACCGAACCCTAGATATCATCGACGGTCAACAGAGGATGACAACTTTGTCTTTGCTGGTATTGTCTGGGATGCGCAAGATCCGCGACCTTGTCCAAGCAGGAATTGATCCAGCGAATAACGAAACTCGCTTAGGTGAAATTCGGAGAACTTATATCGGACAAATTGATACCGTTTCTCTCTCCGTGGACTCGAAAATCACCCTTAACCGGAACAACGACGATTACTACCAGACCTATTTAACAACGCTTCGTGACATGCCCGCCAGAGGCTTTAAGGCGTCAGAGCACTTGATGCGAAAGGCGACCGAGTGGTTTCAGCGGAGATTGAATGAGTACTTGGTCGCAACTGGTCGGCCTGAAGTAGAACACGGAGTGGCTATTGCCGAGCTTATTGATACAGTAAGCCGGGGCTTGTTCTTTACTGTCATCACAGTTGATGATGAGTTAAATGCATATAAGGTTTTTGAGACATTAAATGCGCGTGGAGTAAAGCTTGCGGCTCCAGATCTTCTTAAAAACTATTTGTTCTCTCTTATTAGTAGGGACACTGCTGGTGCAGCTCATGATAGAGAGCTCGATCAAGTGGAACGTCGCTGGTCAGATATTCTGGAGCGACTACAGTCGGAGAATATTACAGCTTATCTGCGAACGTATTGGGGTGCAAATCATGCGTTTGTTCGGCAGTCTGAGTTATTCAAGGTAATTAAACGTAGTATTGCAGATAGAGAGCAAGCTTACAGGCTGATCACCGGGTTAGAGGATGGCGTCGAAACCTATCTCTCACTCACCCAACCGGACCAATCCGGTTGGGCTGGTGAAGACCGGGAGAACGCAAAGTTATTAAAGCTGTTCAGTGTGAGGCAGCCTTTCGCACTGTTAATGGCAATGCAGGACAAAATTCCAGAAGGATTTTCTCAAGTTCTTTCTGGCATCGTCAACATTACCTTCCGTTACAACGCAATAAGCAATCTGCAAGCGAATGAGCAAGAGAGAACCTACTCTCGTGTTGCAATCGGTATCTCTCAAGGTAGCTATACGAGCGCCGCAGAGGTGCTTCGTGAACTTAGATCGATCTATCCAAACGATGAGGTATTTAGGGCAAACTTCTCAGTGAAGGCATTTGACACATCGAACAACAGGAACAAGCAAATCGTTCGCTATATCCTTGCAAAGATAGATGCCCAGAACTCACAAACTGCCTATGTGTCACCTCCTTCAGAAATAAGTGTTGAGCATATATTACCTGAAAACCCCGCCGACAACTGGCCGCTCTTCTCAGAAACTGAAGCTGCCTCATCAGTCTACCGATTGGGAAATATGATGTTGTTGGAAGAGAGCTTGAACCGACGCGCCGGAAACTTAGCATTTATCCAAAAGAAGCCCCTGTATGCGGATAGTAACTTACTACCCCCAAGTCAGCTTGCCATTGTGGACTGGGACTGGGATGGATCTCAAATTGAAAATCGACAGCGGCAACTTGCAATAGTCGCGACAGGGATCTGGCGGGTATCACAGCTACATCCGTAACCTGTTTCGTTCAATTTAAATAAGATCATGTGGTGTAGGGGGGGGAGGATTTGCACCTCCCCTCGCGGAACTATCGGCTAAGACCTTGGCCTAAACCGTCTTCATTTTTGTTGGCGTAGCATCTCAACCAAGCTAGGCCCACAGAACCGCGAGAACGTCCAAACCAGTTTTAAACGTTTCTTTCATGAAATCCTCCATTTTCAGATCGAAGTTAAGAAACCAGTCAATGCAGACCCAGAGGATGATAAGCCACGCCCCAAGATTTCCAATAGCGATAGCCAATGTCGTTAAAGCCAACCCCGAAACCTTGGATATAATGTAAGGTCCATTTCAAATTTTGTAAATGCAGTGTCGGGACCCGTCCGGGTAACAACCCTTTACGAATGTTCACAAAGAGACAGCCGCAGCGCGGCGTTGCGGCATTCGATCAATGACCGGTAATGGGATGTGTCGGCTGCTTCCCCACCGTTGGGTTATCCTGAAGAGGGATCAACCGTGCATCAAGGAGAAGTAGCCATGTGTGCAAAGAAGTCAGGAAGCTTCGAAGACCTTGCCGTCGTCGGTGTCGATATCGGCAAGGACACGTTTCATCTGGTCGGGTTCGACCGGGCCGGCCAACTGGTCATGCGCAAGCAGATCAAGCGCTTGGCCCTGAATGCCACCTTTGAGCAACTCCCACGCTGCATCGTGGGAATGGAGGCTTGCCTCAGCGCCCATTTTGTCAGCCGAACGCTGCGGGGCATGGGGTTCGAGCCGCGGATCATACCGGCGATTTACGTGAAGCCGTTCAACAAGGGCCAGAAGAACGATTACAACGACGCCGAGGCGATCGCCGAAGCCGCGTTGCGGCCGAACCTTCGGACCGTTTCAGAGAAGGACCAGGATCAGCTCGACCTTCAGGCCCTGCACCGGGTCCGGGCACGGCTGGCATCGCGGCGCACGGCCACCATCAACCAGATCCGGGCCTTCCTGATCGAGCAGGGCATCACCGTCAGGTCGGGGCTGCGGGCGCTGAAGAATTCCTTCGAAACGATCCTCGAACAGCGGCGGGATGAGATCTCACCTCGAATGCGTGGCATCCTGATCGGGCTTTACGGCGACTGGCTCTGGCTGGACAAACGGATCGGGGACGTCTCCGGCGAGATCGAAGAGATCAGCCGCACCGAAGAGAACTGCGCCAACATCATGACGATACCCGGCATCGGGCCAATGATCTCGACGGCGATGGTCGCGGCCGTCGGCAAAGGTGAGGCGTTCGACAGGGGGCGCGATTTTGCAGCCTGGGTTGGTCTGGTGCCCCGACAATTCAGCACCGGCGGGCGAACGATCCTCGGCCGGATCACCAAACGCGGCAGTCGCTACCTGAGGATGTTGTTCGTGCAGGCGGCGAAAGTAATCATGATGCGCCCACACCGATGGTCCGACTTCAGTTTCGGATCGTGGCTGACCGAGGCGGTCGCCCGTATGCCACGAAACAAGGCGGCCATCGCGCTTGCCAACAAGCTCGCTCGAACCGCCTGGAGCCTTCTGCGGCACGGCACCCGGTTTGACGCGCCAAAAGACGCGGCCATGGAAGCGATCTGACGCTTTCCACGGTCACGAAGGAGTTCGCGATAGAGAGGACAGCATGGAACGGAGAAAATACGCCCCAGAGTCTGACGGCCCAAATGGTCGTAATGGACCTTGCCGGTAGTGAGACCACGGCGCGTGCGTAACCCCATCAAGGCCACGGCCCGCGAGCCGATCAACAGGCCGGATACATATGAGCGATTTCCGAAATCGTGCCGAATTCTTGATTGCGAACAGCAGCCGACACATACATTTGGGCCGGTCGTGTCATCAAGGCCGACCACGGTTCGCAACTTTGCAGCGACCGCTTCCTGCGCGTTGCTGACATTCGTGAGTGGCTCGGCGAAGGGTAGCTCTCTGACTTTCGCTCGGTGAGTCAGCACACCGTCATGTGTGCTGTGATCGATATGATGTGCTTTGAGTAGTGATCGCTCAGTTCTGGGGCCAGCGCCCCAGATCGCAGCCAGAACCTTCAAAGAATCCACCTGTCGCGTACGCTTGTTGAAAACCAAGCGATGTTCTTCTTCAGCTGGAAGAAGTGGTGCCCGGGGGCGGAATCGAACCACCGACACGAGGATTTTCAATCCACTGCTCTACCCCTGAGCTACCCGGGCACGGGAGAACGGCAAGCCGTTCGGATGGTGGCGTTCTAGGCGAGCGTTGAACGGGTGTCCAGAGGAGAAAACAGGAAAATTTGCAGGCGCGGCCCGGCAGGTGTGCTTTACATCGCCTTCGCGCTTTCCCTGCGGCACGCGCCAGAGTAAATGCAGGCCATGACAATGGAAATCAGCCAGCTTGACCAGATCCTGACGCACGGCTTTGACACCGTGATTGACGTGCGCAGTCCTGCGGAATTTGCTGAGGATCATGTGCCGGGGGCGATCAACCTTCCGGTGCTTGATAACGAAGAACGCGCCCGGGTCGGCACCATCTACAAGCAGGAGAGCCCGTTTCTGGCGCGCAAGATTGGCGCGGCCTTGGTGTTTCGGAACGCCTCGGCCCATATCGAGGGGCCGCTGGCGCAGTTCGATGGAGCCTGGCGGCCACTGGTCTATTGCTGGCGCGGGGGGCAACGCTCTGGTTCTTTCGCCTGGATGCTCGGGCAGATCGGTTGGCGCTCCGAACTGATCAGGGGCGGGTACAAGGCCTATCGTCGGCTGGTGACAGAGCGGCTATATGATGCGCCGCTGGGTCTGCGGGTGATTCAGTTGGGAGGCTATACCGGGACGGCCAAGACCGAGCTGTTGCATCGTCTAGCCCACCGGAACGTTCAGGTGCTTGATCTAGAAGGGCTGGCGCGGCATCGCGGGTCGTTGCTGGGTGGCATGCCGGGCGGACAACCCAGTCAGAAGGCGTTTGAATCCGCGCTTGTTCTGGCCCTTCACGGTATGGATCCGACCCGGCCGGTGTTGGTCGAGGCGGAGTCGAGCAAGATCGGCGAGCTTCTGGTGCCGCCCTCGATCTGGGCTGCCATGAAAGTGGCCCCCTGGATCGAAGTTACTGCGCCGATATCGGCACGGTCGGTTTACTTGGCTGAGGCATACGATGATATTCTATCGGACGGAGAGGCACTGCGGGACAAGCTGCGCCATCTTGTGGCGTTTCGGGGCGCGGCTGTCGTCGATCACTGGTACAAGCTGATCGACGCCGGAGACCGTCTGGCGCTGACGGCGGCACTGGCCGAGCAGCACTATGACCCGGCCTATGCCAAGTCGATGCGAGCTGTGGAACCTGAAATCATTGCCAGATTCGATACTCAAAGTCTGTCGCCGTCAGCACTGGATACCCTGGCCAACCGGATTGCGGACCAGTTTCAGTCTGGAGCGTTGATCTGAGGCATTCCCGTGGTGAGGCAGCCAATTGCTACGGCGGGATAACCGGCCGCTATGAGGGCGCTCAGCACCTCTGATGCGCTGTCCTGCGGGACGGCCGCCAGCAGGCCACCGGCGGTCTGCGGATCGAACAAAAGGGCCGCGCGAGCGGTATCCGGCAGGTGGGGCGCGGCGCTCCGGTTCTGGGGATAGAGCGATGAGCGGTGACCACGCTCTGACAGATCAAGGGCCCCGGCCATGAGTGGAATGGAGGCCAGCCGCAGTTCGGCCTCAGTGCCGGAAGCTTCGCAGATGCTCAGCAGGTGGCCCGCCAGACCAAAGCCGGTCACATCTGTCATCGCATGGGCACAGGACAGGATGCGGGATGCCTGGGCCTGGGATTGCACCATGAGGTCAAGGCACTGGATAACGTCGTGCCCCGCCGCGTCACCGGCCATGTCGGCGGCCATGATGACGCCGCTGCCGATGGGTTTGGTCAGTATCAGCACATCGCCCGGCTGCCCGCCCGCCAGCGTGATCGGATCAGCCTCGCATAGCCCGGTGATGGTGAACCCGATGGTCAGCTCGTCTCCGACCGAACTGTGACCGCCGACGATCTCGGCCCCGGCGGCACTCATCGATTGATGAGCCGTCTGCATGATTTCGCTCAGCAACCGCCGGGTCAGGGTCTCTGACAGGCGTGGCAGGACGAGGCTTACCAAAGCCGCCTGCGGCTGCGCGCCCATGGCCCAGACATCCCCAAGCGCGTGGTTTGCCGTGATGCGGGTCATGGTGTCCGGGTCGTCAGTGAGAGAACGCAAATGATCGGTGCTAAGCACCTGCCGCGTCTGTCCCATCCGCAAAAGCGCTGCATCGTCCCCCGGCAGGGCAGTGATATCGCTGCGCTGATGTGGCGGCAGATCCCGCAGAACGGCATTGAGGGTGCCGCGACCGACCTTGGCGCCGCAGCCGCCGCACATGGGTTTGGGCCCAAGCGCCTCTTGCATCTCTGCGGCGCGTGGCCAGGGCAGGGCGGGCTGGCGCATGACCGGATAGATCGTGAATTTGCGCATGAATTTCTGGTCGATATGGTCCTTCCAGCGCCACATGAGCGGCCCGGACAGGGGCAGACCAAAGCGTTCGGCGACGGCCATCTTGCCGCCCATCGAGATGAGCTTGAGATAGTCACGTTGCGGCCGGTAGGACCGCAGCCTGCCTGTGCCGATAAGTGTGGCGCGAAGGTTGTGGTAGAGCACCGGTGCCTGCCGCACGGCAAAGACCCCGGCCTTTGGTCTGGGGTCTGCAGCAAAGTGCGCACAATCCCCCGCGGCAAAGATGGCAGCGTCGCTGCTGCACAGGCGGGTGTCGACGGTGATGTACCCATCGTGCAAGGTCAGGCCGGATGTCTGTAGCCAGTCATAGGGCCGCGCGCCTGCGGCACCGGTGACAAAACCGGCGGGGATTTGCGTGCCGTTGTCCAGAGTCACGGAGGTGTTGGTCACCGCAGCGATGCGGGTGTTTTCGTGCAGTTGGATATCCAGGGAATCGAGCGAGGCGAGGATTTTGCGCGCCGTCGCGCCGCCAAGGCCGCCGAGTATCTTGGAACGGTCTAGAAGGTGGATCGCATAGGGACGGCCGCGGCTGCGCAGCGCAAAAGCCATCGCCATGGCGATTTCAGCACCCGCCACGCCGCCGCCGATGACCGCGATCGAGGCCGGGCCATCAGTGTTCAGATAGTGATCCCAGGCCGAAGCGAACGGCCCGAGGGGTTTCGCCGGCACAGCGTGTTCCGAAAACCCCGGAACCGTGGGCATCGCACTCGTGATTCCGATATCGACCGAAAGCACGTCAAAGCCGATTGCGGGTCGATCTGGAACGTTCACGGTCCGGGTGGTCAGATCAATCCCGTCCACTGCCCCGTTCACAAGCCGGGCCCCGGCGAACCGCGCCAGTTTCACAAGGTCGATATCCAGTGCGTCCCGGCTGTAATGCCCTGCGATGTGTCCGGGCAGCATGCCGGAATATGGTGCGGTCGGCCCGGGATTGACCAGCGTCAGCCGGACGCCGGGCAGGGGGGTCATTCCCCATTTCCGCAGGACAAGGGCGTGGGTATGCCCGCCACCGATCAGAAGGAGGTCACGTGTGAGGGGCAGGGGCGGCTGGTGCATGGGGATCTCCGTGTTGGCGGCGATCTAGCATGCGCAGGCAGGAATGTCTTGGCCCGAGGCGGCAGCCGCTGAGGTCTGCACGCGCAATTGATAGAGCCGCGATCTGACGTCAGATCGATACGCGGGCCAGCAAGGTTTCGCGATCAATCTCGGCCCTTGGGCCTTCGAGCACAACCGCCCCCCGGTTGACGGCAAAAAAACTGTCGGCAAGCCCGTAGGTGAAGTCGAAATACTGCTCGACCAGAATGATCGCCATATCACCCTGATCGCGCAGTTTCGAAATCACACGCCCGATCTGCTGGATGATGTTGGGCTGGATGCCTTCGGTCGGTTCGTCCAGAAGCAGGACACGGGGCTTGGTGATCAGGGCGCGGGCGATGGCAAGCTGCTGCTGCTGTCCGCCCGAAAGGTCGCCGCCACGACGGTGGATGAATTCCTTGAGGATCGGGAAAAGTTCCCAAATATGGTCCGGCACCTGATGCTCGGATTTCGGCAGGCAGGCGAAGCCGGATTCAAGATTCTCCATCACGGTCATCAGCGGAAAAACCTCGCGGCCTTGCGGTACATAGGCGATCCCTGCACGCGCCGCCCTGTAGGCGGTCGGATGGTCCAGCAGAGTCCCGTCCAGCGTCATGGTGCCACCGGAATAGGGGTGCCGCCCGGCGATGGCCTTGAGCAGGGAAGTCTTGCCCACCCCGTTGGTGCCCATGACGGCCGTCACCTCACCGGGTTTGGCTGTCAGGGAAATGCCGTGCAGGATCTGGCTTTGGCCGTAATGGAGGGTGAGGTTGTCGACGCTCAGCATGGCTTACCTTCCGAGGTAGACGTCGATGACGTCCTTGTTCTTGGTGACATGATCAAGCGAGCCTTCAGCGAGGACAGAGCCTTCGTGCAGCACCGTGACCTTGCAGTCGAGGCGGCGTACGAATTCCATGTCATGTTCGACCACCACAACGGCGCGGGTCTGAGCGGCGCGTTTCAGCAGGTCGGTCGTGTGTTCGCGTTCTGCCGGGGTCATGCCGGCCGCAGGTTCATCGACCAGCAAAAGCCGCGGATCCTGCGCCAGCAGCATCCCGATCTCAAGCCATTGCTTCTGCCCATGGCTCAGCTCGCCCGAGCGGCGGGTGAGGTGGTCGATCAGACCGATCTCTGCGGCGAGCTCTTCGATGCGATGGGCGCCTGTCGGCGTCTTGCGGTGAAGCAGCACATCAAACGGCCCGCGCGGGTTGGACAGCGCCATGGCAAGGTTTTCGCGCACGGTCTGTGCCTCGAACACCGTGGGTTTCTGGAACTTGCGGCCGATGCCTGACCGGGCGATCTGGCTTTCCGACATTTTCAGCAGAGAGACAGATTTTTCGCCAAAGATTACGCGCCCTTCATCGGGGCGGGTTTTGCCGGTGATAATGTCCATGAAGGTCGTCTTGCCCGCGCCATTCGGTCCGATGATGGCGCGCAACTCCGGCTCTCCGATTTGAAAGCTGAGGTTGTTGATCGCGCGGAAACCATCGAAGGAGACCGAGACGCCGGAAAGCTCAAGCAGGGTATTCATCATTTCTGATCCCCCTTGCGCACAACCAGATCGAACAACCCGCCGATGCCTTTGGGAAAGAACAGCGTGACGGCGACAAAGCTGAAGCCGAGCAGGACCAGCCACCAGTCGGTCCACTGGATCGTGTAGAACCCGAGCGGGATGTTTGGTGCGCCGCCGCCCGTGAACCAGGAGGACAGCAGCGAAACGACTGCCGCGCCCAGAATTGCCCCGTAAAGCCGCCCGCGACCGCCGATGGCGACCCAGACCGCGAGGTAGATCGAGGCGATGGGCGCGACTTCTGCCGGGTTGATGATACCGGCCTGAGGGTAATAAAGCGCACCAGCGATGCCAGAGACGATGGCGGTAAGAGTGAAGACGAAAAGTTTGTAGGTTTCCACGTGATACCCAAGGAACCGCACGCGGGATTCATTGTCGCGGATTCCGCGGATCACGCTGCCCATCTTGCCCGAAACGACCCAGGCAAAGAGCACATAGCCAAGACCGAGGGCGAGGGCCGAGGCCCAGAAGAACCACAGAGAGATCACCGCCTGAGGCGTCTTTTCGAAGCCGGGGATGTTCTGCAGCCCGGAAAGGCCGTTGTTGCCGCGCAGACCGCTGTCGTTCTGGAACAGATAGAGCGACAGGGCGAGTGTCATCGCCTGCGTCAGGATCGACAGGTACACGCCGGTGACGCGGCTGCGGAAGGCCAGCCAGCCAAAGGCCAGTGCAAGCAGACCGGGAACAAGCACGACCATCAGCAATTGCAGGAACAGCGAATCCGAGAAAGCCCAGAGCCAGGGGAAATCCGTGGCGCCGACAACACCAAAGATCTGCTGGCCGACGGCATCGGTAATCTCTTCCGGGGTTGGCGGGATCGCGGCGGAGTTGAGGCTGCGTATGACGATGATCTCGGTGCGCGCATACATCAGCCACATGCCGATGGCGTAACCGCCGATCCCGAAAAAGGCGAAATGGCCAAGGCTGAGGATGCCGCAATAGCCCCAGACCACGTCCATCGCCACGGCAATGAGGCAGAGGCACAGGGTCTTGCCCAGTGTCTTGATAAAGCTGGTGGAAAGCAGACCGACGCCGGCCGTTTCAGACAGGACCGTGACGCAGAGGGTAAAGAGGCCCAGTGCGGCCAGAAACCATAGAACTGAGGGGTTTTTCGACAGGAAACCCTGGGTCATGTCATCGCTCCTGTCGGGTGGTGGATGTCTGTTACAGTTCGGGGCGGGAGGAGGATGGAACTTGCCATGATCAATCCCCCGCCGCCCGGCCCTTGAGGGCGACGATGCCCTTTGGGCGGAACTGAATGAACAGGATGATGAACAGGATCATGTAGGTCTGCGCCGCAAGTGTGTTGGACGGGTTGAAGAATTCGATGCCCTTTTGCAGGCCGCCGATCAGGCTGGCGCCTGCGAGAGTGCCCCAGACGTTACCGACGCCGCCGACCACGACGGTCATGAAGCTTTGCACGATATAGTCAGAACCCATTTCCGATGTGACCTTGGCGTAAAGGCCGATGGCGACGCCGGCGATACCGGCGATACCGGAGCCGAGGCCAAAGGTCAGCATGTTGATGCGGTCGGGGTTGATGCCCATCGACGCCGCCATGCCGGGGTTCTGGGTGACAGAGCGGACTTCGAGCCCGAGGCGGGTGCGTTTGAGCACAAAGAGGATGAGGCCGAGGAAAATCAGCGCCAGAACGAATATCGCGATGCGGATATTCGCGATCTGCACCACATCGTTGATCACCCATGCACCATCCAGCCAGCCCGGAGAGGTTAGCGGGCGCGCCTGCGTGCCGAAGATATTCTTGGCCAATTGCTGCAGAGCGATGGAAATGCCGAAGGTCGCCAGCAGGGTTTCAAGCGGGCGGTGGTAGAGGTGACGGATCACCAATCGCTCCATCGCCACACCGGCCCCGAACGTCACGGCAAAAGCCAGTGGCAGAGCGACGAGCAGGGAGATGGTGTAGTCCGGAATGAATAGCTGGACCACATAGCCGGTATAGGCGCCCATCATGATGAATTCGCCATGCGCCATGTTGATCACGCCCATGACGCCAAAGGTGATGGCAAGGCCAATGGCGGCAAGGAAATAGATCGAGGCGAGCGAAAGTGCGTCCATGCTGATGTCGATGATCTGGTAGCGCGCGACGCGGGCCTCAACCTCGTCCAAGGCCGCGCGGGCGGCGTCGGTGACCGCTGCGTCCTTTTCGGTGTAGGCGTCATAGAAGATGTTCGAGGCCAGGGCGGCTCTCCGGATCTCTGCTGTGACCGAGGGCGGGACGGTGCCCGCGGCGGCAAGGGCATCGTAGGCCGCAGTGCGGCTGGCTTCGCTGCCAAGCTGGCCGACGGGAATACCGCCGACGCGGCCATCGGTGATGTTCGCGGTCAGTGCGGCCTTGATCGCATCCCGGGGGATCGGGGCGGGGGCCAGGTTAGCAGAGACGAGGCGGGCGTAGGCTTCTGCCTCGGATATGTCAGTGCCGACGCCAAGAATGCGGGCCACATTGGTGCCCTCGGGCACCGAGGCCGCAACTTCGGACGTTGTCGTCAGGATCAGGTTCAGAACCGAGCGGGTTTCGACGTCCAGCGCCGAAGATAGTTCATTGATCGCGCCGATCCGGTCATCGGTCGATTTGCCAAAACGGGCGCGCAGATGGCCGGCCAGACGCTCCTTTCGGAGTCTGAGGACCGGATCGCCCTCGCCTTCGATCGAGTCGCGCAGGGGTTCAATCTGGTCCGCATCCGGGCTGCGCGAGATGGCATCAAGAGCGGCGACGCGGCGGGCCCGGTCGGGATCGGACAGCTGGAACTGCACGAGCGCGGCACCGATGACACGACGCACGCCGCCATTGGGGCGGATTTCGGTCATGATATCAGTGGGTACACTGCCAGCAGGCTCGCCGGTGGTCATGTTGGTCAGGGCATACTCGTCGCCCTGCCGTTTGGCATAGAAGAACAAACCATCGGTGGAGCGTTGATAGACGCCCTTATCTTGCCAGCGTTCGAGGAATGTCGCGACGTTGGGCTGCCCCGAGCCGACAAGGTCTGCGATCAGATCACCGACGCTGCGACGCCCGGGATTTGCCACTTCGTCGGCGTGGCGTTGCAGGACGGTCTGAAGGTCCTCGGTCGGGCTTTGTCCCGTGCTTTGGGCGTGCGCCACGGACACAGGTAGGCAAAGCGCCAAGGCAATGATGAGCGCGCGAAGCATGAGAACCGCCTGTCATGATGGGTCGTGCAAAAGAAAATGCGGGCGCGGCAGGGAGGGGCCGCGCCCGCGAAACACTGGATCAGTAGTTGGATTTCATCTGAACGCAGGTTTCGGTCTGGGTGTTGTACATGCCGCAGCCAAGCTCTTTCCAATCCGAGGTCAGAACAGCGGATTCCGGCAGGAAGTCGGTCCAGGCGTCGCCCGGTACCGGCTCGGTCTGCGAGATGATGTCGAACTGACCGTCAGCACGGATTTCGCCGATCAGGACCGGCTTGGACAGGTGGTGGTTGGTGCCCATGACGGCGGTGCCGCCGGTCAGGTTCGGGAACTCCTGGCCCCACATCGCTTCGCGCACGGCGTCGACATCGGTCGTGCCAGCGGCTTCGACCGCGTTCACCCACATGTTGAAGCCAATATAGTGGGCCTCCATCGGGTCATTGGTCACGCGCTTTTCGTCGCCGATATAGGCGTGCCATGCCGAGATGAACTCTGCGTTCGCGGGGGTGTCGGCAGTCATGAAGTAGTTCCATGCAGCCAGGTGGCCGACGAGGTTGGAGGTATCCAGACCCGACAGTTCCTCTTCGCCGACCGAGAAGGCCACGACGGGGATGTCATCGGCGGATACGTTTGCGGCCGCCAGTTCCTTGTAGAAACCGATGTTGGCGTCGCCGTTGATGGTCGAGATAACGCCGACCTGTTTGCCGTCCGCGCCCAGTGCCACGACGTCGGACACGATTGTCGCCCAGTCGGACTGACCGAAGGGGGTGTAGTTCACAAAGATGTCTTCGGCGGCGATGCCCTTGTCCTTGAGATAGGATTCAAGAATGCGGTTCGTCGTGCGCGGATAGACGTAGTCGGTGCCGAGCAGGGCGAATTTTTCAACGCCCAGTTCTTCGAGGAAGTAATCCACGGCAGGGATCGCCTGCTGGTTCGGCGCGGCGCCGGTGTAAAACACGTTGCGCGAGCTTTCTTCGCCTTCGTATTGCACCGGGTAGAAGTAGAGCGCGTTCAGCTCTTCCAGAATCGGCAGCACGGCCTTGCGGCTGGAAGAGGTCCAGCTGCCGAAGGTCACGACCACTTCGTCGTTGGAGATCAGTTCGCGTGCCTTTTCGGCAAACAGCGGCCAATCCGAGGCCGGGTCCTTGACCACAGCTTCCAGCTGGCAACCCAGAACACCGCCCTTTTCGTTCTGCTTTTCGATCAGCATCAGCATGGTGTCTTTGAGCGTCGTTTCGGAAATCGCCATGGTGCCGGACAATGAGTGCAGTACGCCGACCTTGATCGGGCAGTCCTGCGCCGCAGCGGCACTGGCAAGGCCAACTAGGGCCGTGGTTGCGAGAGCCGTGATTGAAAGCTTGGAAAACATTTAGTCCATCCCGTTGTGGTGCAGCATGTCGGAGACGCGTCGCGGGGTTGTCCCCGATGCGGAAACCCGCCCGTCTTCCCGCCGCAGCGTGTTTGTTTTGGTCGCGGGCAGCCATTAATGCAGCCGCGCGTCATGGTGTGCCTCCATTTCGGAAGCGCGCTCTCAAGGTGGGCTTGGAGGGAGGCACTTGCTACAAATCCTGTCAGTCGCTGAACGGGCTTGTGAGCGTTTGCTTTTTTTGTGGGCGGTTTACGTGGCGCGCGGTATATATTTGGGCATATGTGAATAGTGTTGCGTGAAATCCGTTTTGCCGGGAGGTGACGGCTACGGTTTCTGGGTGAAATTACCTCTGTTCAGGTCGCGTTGTGCGTTTGATGCTCGAAGCGCCGCTTAAATATGCGGCGATTCCAAAGGCCATTGCCATGCTGCAGGATTATCGAATTTACTTACCTAGGCACAGATGATGTGTTCTTGTTGAACGACTTACACTCATGAACGGACGGAATAACCTCGTGTTCAATGAAATGCTCAACGGTGCTGAGGTGCGCGCGGCTTATCAAAGCCTCGAACGCTGGCACAAATCCATGCCCGACGATCTGCGCACCCTCAAGCAGAGCGAAGCCGAGAACCTTTTTAAACGCGTCGGCATCACCTTTGCGGTCTACGGCGAGGGCGGTGACCCCGAACGGCTTATTCCTTTCGACATGTTCCCCCGGGTCTTCACCAGCAGTGAATGGCGCAAGCTCGACCGCGGAATCCGTCAGCGTGCCGCGGCACTGAACGCGTTTCTGGCCGATGTCTATGACCGGCGCGAGATCATCAAGGCCGGCCGCATTCCGGAACATCTGGTCACCCGCAACGAGGCGTTCGAGAAGGCTGCGATCGGGTTCCGCCCGCCGCGCAACGTCTATTCCCATATCGTCGGGATCGACATTGTGCGCACCGGGGCCGACCAGTTCTTTGTGCTCGAAGACAACTGCCGCACGCCCTCAGGTGTTAGCTATATGCTACAAAACCGCGAGATCATGATGCGGATGTTCCCGCAGCTGTTCGTGGAAAACCGTATTGCGCCAGTCGACGGCTATGCCCGCTTGCTGAAAAAGACACTCGCGTCGGTCGCGCCGGAGAAATGCGACTCTGAACCAACCGTGGTCATCCTGACCCCCGGCCAGTTTAACAGTGCCTACTACGAACATTCCTTCCTCGCGGACCTCATGGGGGTCGAGCTGGTCGAAGGACAAGATCTGTTCGTCGAGGGCGATTTCGTCTGGATGAGAACCACAGAAGGTCCCAAGAAGGTCGACGTCATCTATCGCCGACTGGATGACCACTTTATCGACCCACTGTGCTTTCGGCCGGATTCCATGCTGGGTGTGCCGGGGCTGATGTCGGTTTATCGCTCGGGCGGTGTGAACATCTGTTCCTGCCCCGGCGCCGGCGTTGCGGATGACAAGGCCATCTACACCTACGTCCCAGAGATGATCCGCTTTTATCTGGGGGAAGCGCCCATCCTGGAAAACGTCCCGACCTGGCAATGCGCCAAAAAGGATGATTACAAATACGTTCTGGAACATCTTGCTGAGCTGGTGGTCAAGGAGGTCCACGGTTCCGGCGGTTACGGCATGCTGGTCGGCCCCGCATCAGACAAGAGCACGATCGAACTTTTCCGCCAGAAAATCATCGAAAATCCCGGCAATTACATCGCTCAACCCACACTGTCGCTGTCCGCTTGTCCGACATTCGTGGACGCAGGCATCGCGCCGCGCCACGTGGACCTGCGGCCTTATTGTCTGGTGGGTGAAACGATTGAACTCGTGCCCGGTGGTCTGACCCGTGTGGCGATGACCGAAGGCTCTCTGGTGGTGAATTCCAGTCAGGGCGGCGGGGTAAAAGACACATGGGTATTGGCGGAGTGACAACATGCTGAGTCGGACGGCCAATCACCTTTACTGGATGGCGCGCTACATCGAACGCGCCGAAACCACCGCGCGGCTGCTGGAAGTGGGCGGGCGAAACGCGCTGATGCCAGACATTGGCGGCGGATTTCGCAACGACTGGGAGGCGATCCTGCAAGCCAATGGCACGCTGGAAATGTTCAACGACAAATACAGCGACGCGGTTCAGCGCAATATAGAAACCTTCCTGTTCTTTGATGCGGACAACCCGTCTTCGGTGCTGTCGTGCATGAACATGGCGCGGGAAAATGCGCGGGTTGTGCGTACAGCGCTGACATCGTCGGTCTGGGATGCGATCAACGGCGCCTTTCAGGAACTTAAGCAGTTTCAGCGCACCGAACGGTCCAAACTGGAACTCAGCGATCTGACGGAATGGACCCTGCGGTCCACCGCGCTGATCCGGGGCTGTATCGAAACGACCCAACTCCGTAGCGACGGCTATCATTTCATGGGCACTGGCTTCGGGATCGAGCGCGGGGACAATACCTCGCGCCTGCTGGACGTGAAATATTACGTCCTGCTGCCGAATGTCAGCTACATCGGATCTGGTCTGGACCAGTCGCAATGGGTGACGTTGCTTCGGTCGATGTCAGCGCATCGCGCCTTTAATTGGACCTATCCCGGAGAGCTTTCGGCGGCCAAGATTGCCGATTTCCTGATCCTCAACCGGATGTTCCCGCGCTCGCTGCTGTCCGCGATCTCTCAGACCAGCGGGCATCTTGACCACATCGGGCGCGTCTACGGCAGTGTTACTCCCGCACAGACCAAGGTACACGAGATCCTTTCCGAACTAGCCGAGGCTCAGGTAAAGGATATCTTCGATGAAGGGCTTCACGAGTTCCTGATGCGGTTCATGCGTCAGAACGGCGAATTGGCCCATACCGTCCAGGAAACCTATTTGCAGGGGATGCCGACATGAGGCTGAGCGTCAAGCACGTCACACGCTACTCTTTCGACACGCCCGCCCGCTGGCTTGTGCAGACGCACAAGCTGATCCCGTCGACCTGCGCCAGCCAGAAGGTCCTGTCCTGGAAGGTGAACACGGGTGACGCCATCCGAGGCGCGGCGTTTCGGGACTCGGCCGGAGACATGGTCGAGACGATTTCGGTCCGTGGTCCGGTCGACGAACTGGTGATCGAAGTGACCGGCGAGGTGGAGACACTGGATCTGTTTGGGGTGCTGCGCGATCATCGTGAATCCGTTCCGCCGACAACCTACCTGCGTTCAACGCGGATGATCCGGCCTGATGTTGCACTGCGCGATCTCTCGGTGACGGCATTGGACGGGATGGCAGACGATTCAGCGTTAAACCGCGCCCACGCGCTGGCCCGAGCGGTGAACGAAGCCATCGAATACGTGCCCGGTGAAACCGGGGAAGTGACCACCGCCGCCGAAGCGCTGGCAGGGGGGAGGGGTGTTTGTCAGGATCACGCTCATGCGTTGATCGCCGTAGCCCATGCTGCCGAAATTCCGGCACGTTACGTTGCTGGTTATTTGCATTCGGGCGGGGACGCGATGGGCGAGGCAAGCCATGCCTGGGCTGAGCTTTTCGTGCCGGGGCTGGGATGGGTCGGCTTTGACGCCTCCAACCGCTGCTGTCCCGACGAACGTTATATCCGCCTCTGTTCGGGATATGACGCACTGGATGCAGCGCCCATTCGCGGTATCATGAATGCCGGAGTTGAGGAACATCTGGACGTCTCAGTCGCTGTAATGTCGCAACATCAGCAGTAATACAGTTTCCACACCTTTGTGGCAGGCTGGATTTCAGCGAGCGCATTGCAGCAGGTCGCGATTGGGACTAGCAGTGCTGCAAACCATCGGAGGGGTATGGGTTCGATGACATATTGTGTCGGTTTGCTTCTCGACGCCGGAGTTGTGCTTTTGTCGGATACGCGAACCAACGCGGGGCTCGACAACATTGCAATTTACCGGAAGATGTTCACGTTCTCGGTTCCCGGCGAACGGGTAGTCGCGATCATGACAGCTGGCAGCCTGTCTGTGACACAGACAGCGATTGCCCGCCTGACGGATGCCGCCGAGGACCCGGATGCCGACGAAAACGCCTCGATTCTGAAGGCGCCAACCATGCTCAAGGTGGCACAGATTGTCGGCAATACGCTGTCAGACGTCACTGTCGAGGTGTCCAACAAGGTCAACCGCATGAACCAGGGCGCAAGCGCATCGATGATCGTTGCAGGTCAGCGCAAGGGTGGCCCGATGCGGATGTTCCTGATCTACAAAGAAGGCAACTTTATCGAAGCGACTGCCGACACGCCTTATCTGCAAATAGGCGAGCACAAGTACGGCAAGCCTATCTTGGACCGTGTAATCACGCCGGAAACCTCGCTCGCCGAAGCGCAGAAGGCGGTGCTTCTTTCGATGGATTCGACGCTGCGCTCCAACCTCAGCGTCGGAATGCCGCTGGATCTGGCAGTGATCAAGACAGACGCGCTAGAAGTTTCCGAACTGCGACGGATCGAGGCCACCGACGAAGGTTTTGCCAAGATGAGTAGCGCTTGGTCCAAGGCTCTGAAGGACGGTTTCCAGCAGATCGATACTGTCTGACGCTCGCGTTTGACCGCGCCAACCGCCATCGTAAGCGAAGGATCTTGTGAATCATTTCCGCCCCAAACGGGCAGTGGACTTGCCAGTGTTTATTTCCGGTCTCTTTCGAGCAATGTTTGCGATGAAGGAGACAAGGAATGGCAACGAGATAGACAGACGAGTTTTGCCGTGAT
>NZ_FZNN01000025.1 GCF_900188035.1 Puniceibacterium sediminis
TTCGATGCTTTCATGTGATTCCGCTCCTTTCCCAGCCAGGAAATCGTAGCGGGAAACTCCAACTTCAAACGGTCCAGTTTCCGGGGGGCAGATCACTTTCAATGCCATTGGTCAGGATATATTCGGGCGGCATTTCTACCATGCTAATCTCGCCAATTCAGGCAACCGTCGCATGTAGCAGATCGAACTCACGCCGTTCACACAATTCCAGCGCTGTTATATTTGTGGACTGATAGATCCGGCCAACGGCAGTCATGCGCCAGCGTCACCAGAGCGGGCAGAGTGTGATAATCCCTCTGAAAGGCACAGCAATCCGTCTTGATCGCCCAAAATCCAGACTCGCCCCGCGCGCCACGCCGCATTCCTGCTTGATCCGGTCGAACATCGCCTCTTATTTCAGCGCTAGGGCTCCTCTGGCAACGATCCGTATTGAGAACGGCATCGTCCTGTCTGATTTTGAAAAACATATCTTCGCCGGACGCTGATAGTGCTCACTGGCCACGCCATCATCGTGCAACCGGTCCACTAAACCGCTAAACTCCCCGCCGCATTGACCAGACACCACTCATGTTGGTAATGGCGCAAGAGCTATGATCGAAAGCGTATGCACCCTCATGTTGCCACTTTTTCGGGCCAGCGTCAGAGCGGAAAATGTAAGCTAACATACGAATCTCACCAAACAACACTGTGCAAGGGCGAGATTTTTCTTAAAAATCCCGTATGTTCTTCGTGCGTAGGATGACACATAAAATTTTCTCTGCTCTGTCACGGCTATGCTACATACACCAATGACGGACAGAAATAAGCTTACATCGGAGTTTTAAAAGTGACCGTTCTGATCGTCGAAAGCAGCAGGCAACTTGGCGTTCTTTGGCAACGCCACCTCGAACGGGCATCCATGCGGACGATCCTGGTGAGCGATGCGGAGGCGGCCACGAGCCTCATCCAATCCGAACCGATCGATGTCATCATTCTTGATCTTGTGCTTGAAAACGGCAATGCCTTGACCGTTGCGGATTTCGCCAGCTTTCGCCAGCCGGAATGCCGGGTAATCTTTGTCACCAACACCACATTTTTTTCAGACGGCTCCATATTTCAGCTCTGCGCCAATGCCTGTGCCTTTGTACCCAGCGCAACGCAGCCGGACGATTTGACGGCGATCGTCCAGCACTACGCCCTCCGCGACTAACACCCGCTGCCACGCTAGGCGAGGTTCCCGGCGGCTTTACGCCGCGTGCAACCGTTCCCGACCGTGCGGTGCCATCAGGTCAAGCTTTGGCCCAACGGGAACAATCCGATTTGGATTAATCGTGTCGTGACTGAAATGGTAATGCCGGACGATGTGATCAAAGTTGACAGTCTCCGCGATACCGGGCCTTTGGTACAACTCGCGTGTCCAAGCCCAGAGATTGGGATAATCCACCACCCGGCGTCGGTTGCATTTGAAATGCCCATGGTAGACCTTGTCGAACCGGATGATCGTGGTGAACAGTCGCCAGTCGGCTTCGGTCAAAGTTTCGCCCATCAGATAGCGCTTGTCCGCCAACCGCGCTTCGATCCAATCCAGCGTTTCGAACAACGGATGCACTGCATCGTCATAAGCCGCCTGGGTGGTGGCGAAACCGGCCTTGTAGACCCCATTGTTGAGCGTGTCATAGATGCGGTCGTTCACCGACTCGATCTCTTCGCGCAGGGCTTCGGGCCAGTAATCGTCCGTATTCCCGGTGATGCCGTCAAAGGCCGAATTGAGCATCCTGATGATCTCGGAACTCTCGTTGGACACGATGGTTTCGCGCTGTTTGTCCCAGAGAATCGGCACCGTCACGCGGCCAGACACAGCCGGATCCGCACGCAGATAGATGTCGCGTGCAAACGGCAGACCGTAAAGCGTATCGCCCGTCGCCCCATCGAAATCGGTCGCGAAAGTCCAGCCATCCCCCAGCATGTCCGGATGCACGACGGATACCCCTATATGGTCTTCCAGCCCCTTGAGGCTGCGAAAGATCAGCGCCCGGTGTGCCCAGGGGCAGGCATAGCTGACATAGAGGTGGTAGCGTCCGGACTCGGCCTGAAATCCGCCCTCCCCCGACGGCCCCGCGCTGCCATCTGCCGTGAGCCAGTTGCGGAACCCCGCAGTGGAACGCACGAATTTTCCGCCGGTTTCGCCGGTATCGTACCATTTATCCTGCCAATTTCCGTCGACCAAAAGACCCATGTCACTGCTCCTCAATGCTTGGCCTAGACATAATCCTGTGCGGGAAAAGAGCAATCAGGGCTATGCGCGCAGGTTATCCCGCATGGACGCACAGCCACCAATGAATGTCGAACATTCCGGGTTTGATCAGGCGATCTATTGGTCGCCCTCTCCGCCCAGCACCGTGCCCATAGGCAACGCCATACCATGCAAAAACACCTCGGCCTCCTGCGCCGCGCGCCCGGCCCGCTGCGCACGCGTCACCTGCAGGGCCCCCTCACCGCAGGCCACGGTAAAGGCATCGTCAAGCACCACTCCCGGCGCGCCGCTCCCCTCGGCCAGCCGTGCGCCCAGCAACTTCACCCGCTCGGCACCAACCTTCGTCCAGGCCCCGGGAAAGGGGGACAAGCCCCGGATCTGCCGGTCCACCTCAGTTGCGCTGCGGGTCCAGTCAACTGCCGCCTCACCCTTGTCGATCTTTGCCGCATAGGTCACGCCCTCTTCGGGCTGCACCTGCGCCTCCAGCTCATTGAGCCGATCCAGCGCTTCTATGATCAAGTCAGCACCAAGCGACGACAACCGGTCATGCAGCTCGCCGGTCGTTTCCTCAACACCGATATCGACTACAGACCGCAGCAGCACTGGCCCGGTATCCAGCCCCGCCTCCATCTGCATGATGCAAATGCCGGTCTGCGCATCCCCGGCCATAATCGCACGGTGGATCGGCGCGGCTCCACGCCAGCGCGGCAACAAAGACGCGTGAATATTCAAACAGCCGAACCGGGGGGATCCAAGCACCGCCTTGGGAAGGATCAGCCCATAGGCCACAACCACAGCCACATCGGCGCGCAGGGCCGCAAATTCGGCCTGCGCCTCGGCGCCCTTCAAGGACGACGGATGGCGCACTTCCAGCCCCAGGGCCTCGGCCCGCGCCTGCACAGGGGATGGGCGATCCTTCTTGCCCCGCCCGGCAGGCCGCGGCGGTTGGCAATAGACCGCGGCAATCTCGTGCCCCGCCGCAACCAGCGCCTCAAGCACCGGCACGGAAAACTCCGGCGTCCCCATGAATACGATCCGCATACTGCCGCTCCCATCGCTTCAGGGCGCAAAAGCCCTGTCTTCATCTGCCCTAAATATTCCAGGGAGCGCGAGAGACAGCGCCTCTCACAGACCCCACCGGGGGCTCCTGTTTACGACTTGCGCGCCCGCCGCAGCAGCATGTCCCGCTTTGTTTTGCTCAGGTGATCGAAATACATCCGCCCCTGCAGATGGTCGATCTGATGCTGTACAGAAGTCGCCCAGAGCCCGACAAAGTCCCGCTCCTCGACCACACCCTGCTCATTCAGAAACCGCACAGTCACCGCCCTTGGCCGCTTCACCTCGGCCCAGACACCGGGCAGGTTGGGACTGCCCTCGTCGTGGGCGCGCAGCTCAACACTCGCATGCAGCACTTCCGGATTGGCCATCCGCACCGCCTGCCCGCGCGGCGCTGACGCATCCACCACCGCCAACCGCAGCAGAATTCCGATCTGCGGCGCGGCAAGGCCAACGCCTGGCATTGCCTCCATCGTGTCGATCATGTCGGACCAGATCGCCCGGATCTCGTCGGTGATCTCGTCCACCGGCTGCGCAATCGTGCGCAGACGCTTGTCCGGCCATGGGATACAGCGCCGCGCTGTCATACTGCTTCATACTCCGCAATCAACGCCGCCCGGGCGGCAGGGTCCAGCCGGTCAAAGGTGACCAGCCCATCCAGATGATCCAACTCGTGCTGTGCACACATCGCCGCCGGACCTTCCAGCGCATCACTGTGTGTCACGCCGTCCAGATCCAGATATTCCAGCGTTACCGCTTCGGGACGCGAAATCTCGGCCAGCACACCGGGTATCGAGAGGCACCCCTCCTCGCGCGTACTCACTTCGTCTGATGCCGCAACGATCCGCGGGTTGATGCAAACCACCGGGGTCCGCTCACCAGTCTTCCAGCCGACATCCATCACAAAGACCCGCAAAAGCACCCCGATCTGCGGCGCGGCAAGGCCCCGCCCGGGCGCGTCGTACATCGTCTCGAACATGTCCGTGACCAGTCCGCGCACTGCCGCCACATCCGTGACCGGGGCGCAAACCTGCGACAGGTGCGGATCGGGCCAGCGCAGGATCGGCAGAACACTCATCCGCGCGCCAGATCCCGCTTCATCTTGATCATCTTGCGGGTGATCATCTGACGGCGCATCGGTTTGATGTGGTCGATGAACAACTTGCCTTCAAGGTGGTCGATCTCGTGCTGCACGCAGGTCGCCCACAGCCCGGCAAAGTCTTCCTCTTGCGGATTCCCATTCTGATCAATCCAACCCACGCGCACCTCGGCGGGGCGCTCTACATCGGCGAATTGCTCGGGGATCGACAGGCAGCCCTCTTCGTAGACACTACGGTCGTCCGACACTGCCAGAACCTCAGGGTTGAACATCACCAGCGGGCGCTGAGCCTCGTTTTCGTTCTTGACGCAGTCCAGGACGATCAACCGGCTCAGGATGCCGATCTGCGGCGCGGCCAGACCGATGCCCGGCGCGTCATACATTGTCTCAAGCATGTCGCTGGCCAGAGCGCGCAGTTCATCGCTCAGGTCCGCCACAGGGGCGGCCACCTTCTTGAGGCGCGGGTCGGGGTGCAGAATGATATGGCGTTTCATGCGCCTGCATGTAGGACAACACTGCCCCGCGCGCAATATCCTCTGCCTCAGGTTGCCGTCCCTATTGCAGCCACCGCGCCATGCGTTAGCCTTCGCGAAACCGCATATCCAAGGACCAGTCTGCCCCATGACATTCGACTTTGACCAGAATATCGACCGCCGCGGCTCTCATTGCAGCAAATGGGACAGCATGGAAAAACTCTACGGCGTCTCGCCCGACGACGGGCTGGCCATGTGGACCGCCGACAGCGATTATCCCACCGCGCCCTGCGTGACGGACGCCCTGCGTGCCGCCGCAGATCACGGCATCTTTGGCTACACCAACACCTTTCCGGAATACCTGAACGCCATTCAGTGGTGGATGCAGACGCGCCACAACTGGCAGATCGACTCTGACTGGATCCTCACCACTCAGGGCCTCGGGAATGCCATCGCCCTGTCACTTGATGTCTGGAGCGCGCTGGGCGACGGCGTCGTGACCTTCAGCCCGGTCTACCACGAATTCCGCCACAAGACCGAGCGCGCGGGCCGCCGCCTGACCGAATGCCCCCTAAAACGCGAAGGCGACACCTATGTGCTCGACCTTGACGATGCCCAGTCGCGGCTGACGGGGAACGAAAAGATCCTCATCTGGTGCTCACCTCAGAACCCGTCTGGCCGTGTCTGGACCGTGGACGAACTGCGCAGCGTGGCCGATTTCGCGGCCCGCAACGGCCTGCTGTTGATCTCGGACGAGATTCATCACGACCTAGTATATCCCGGAAACACCTTCGTACCGATGCATGTCGCCGCCCCGCAGGCGCAGGACCGGCTGGTCGTGCTGACCGCCGCGTCCAAGACCTTCAACATCGCGGGCCAGCGCACTGGCAACATGATCATCCCCGATGCAACGCTGCGTGCCGCTATGCAGCACCGGCTGACAACGCTCGACTACAAGCCCGGCTCACTGGCATTGATGATGATCGCTGCCGCCTACTCACCAGAAGGCGCCGCGTGGGTCGATGCCCAGATCGAACACCTGATCGGCAACCGCGCAATCTTTGACGCCGCAATCAACGCAATCCCCGGTGTGCGTTCATTGCCATTGCAGGGCACCTATCTGGCATGGGTCGACTTTTCCGGCACGGGCATGAGCTTTGAGGAATTCGACACCCGCATCCGCGAAATCGCCCGGATCGCCCCCAGCGCTGGCCCCAGCTTCGGTGCAGGGGGCGAGCTGTTCGAACGTTTCAACCTCGCCATGTCCCGCGCCCAGATTATGGAGGCCGGCGAGCGGCTTCAGAAGGCCTTTGCCGATTTGCAGTGACCGCCTGACCTGCGGCTTCCCGGCACTCCCGTCTCGCGCCTCGGACCGCACTTTTTGAAGCCCAAAGAAGACATGCACGCCCTGCTTCTTCTCTTTCAAGATACGCCGGGGGAGCTGCCTGAAAGAAGACGCCCCTCCGCTACCTGCCCCAGATGGCGAAACGAAAATGCCCCGGGCGATCCCCCGGGGCATTCTCTTTTTTAGCAAGGCGAACAGCGATCACCCCATGCCGTTGGGATACCAGTCGCCGATCCTGACCTTGGACGCATCGCCCACCAACCCGGCAAATGCCTCGGGATCCTGTGTACCGCCATCCTTGCCACGGAAATGGTAGGGATAGACATAGCTCGGCTGGAATTCGGCCACGGCCGAGGCTGCCGCTTCGGCATCCATCGTGTAGGGCAGGTTCATGCACAGGAATGCCAGGTCGATATCCTTCAACGCGCGCATTTCTGGCGTATCCTCGGTATCGCCCGAGATATAGACGCGGAACCCATCGAAGTTCAGCACATAGCCGTTATCGCGCCCTTCGGGGTGAAACATGGTCCGCCCCTGGGTAAAGTTGTAGGCCGGGATCGCATCAATCGACAGGCCGCCGATCTCAACGCTGTCACCATTTCCGATCTGCTCGGCCTTCGCCTTCAATTCTTCTGGCAGCTTGTCGAACACCCCAGGGTTGGTCAGCAGTTTGGTATTCTCGCCCATCAGCGCCGCCAGCGTTTCCGCATTGTAGTGATCGCCATGCTCATGGGTGATCAGGATCAGATCCGGGGTCGGCAAGCCTTCATATAGCGACGCCGCACCCACCGGATCGCAATAAATAACGCCGACCGGGCTCAGCATGACAAAAGAAGCATGTTCGATCGGGTAGACAGTGATATCGCCCGCACTGGTGGCGAACTTGTCGCCAGCACGGGTCACCGCGCGGGCCGCGTACGGCAGAAAAGTCACGGCGCCTGCGGCCATTGCCGCGGACTGCAGGAATACTCGGCGTGTCTGAGTCATGGTTCTACTCCCTTTATTGCGCTCCAAACCGCACCTAGTGTAGCACGGCCCGATTTCAAATCGACTCGCGCAAAGGTGTTTAAAGCGGCACCGCGCCGCGCCAAATGCGGGCGGGGGTGCAAACTGCCTGCGAGCCCGTCAGTCCAGATTGCGCACGCCATAAGACCAGACTACCCTCGCCGGCATGTCCATCCCGGTCGAAACCTTTTTCCTCAATACCCCGTCGCAGGGCACCCTGCAGGCACGCATCCAGCAGATGGTGGCCGAAGGTATCCTGTCAGGCCGCTTTCGCCGTGGGGAAAAGCTGCCCTCGACCCGCCGCCTCGCCACACATCTTGGCGTCAGCCGCATCACCGTGACCCTCGCCTACACGGAACTTCTCGCCAACGACTACCTCTCTTCCAAGGGGCGCTCGGGTTACTACGTCTCGGACAACGCGCCGGAACCGCCCCGCTTTCCCGAACCGCCCCGGCGCGAGGACCGCGTGGACTGGTCCCGCGCCATCGCCACACGCTTTACCGGTGGCGCAACGCCGGTGAAACCGCAGGACTGGGCGCGATACCGCTATCCGTTTATCTACGGGCAGACTGATCCTGCCCTGTTCGACCATGCCAACTGGCGTCTCTGCGCGATGCAGGCGCTTGGGGCCAAGGATTTCAACTCTCTGACCCGGGACTACTACGATCAGGACGATCCTGACCTTGTCGCCTTTATCGCCCGCCATACCCTGCCCCGCCGCGGGATCATCGCCGCCCCGTCCGAGATCCTGATCACGATGGGCGCGCAGAATGCGCTCTGGCTGACGACGCAGGTCCTGCTTGCCAAATCCCGCCTCGCGGCGATTGAAAACCCCTGCTACCACGCGTTGCGCGACATCCTGAACCAGTCGCGCTGCCGTATTGCCCCCATTGACGTGGATGAACACGGCCTGCCGCCCGACGCCCTGCCTGACGACACGGATGTGATCTTTACCACCCCCAGCCACCAGTGCCCCACCTCGGCCACCATGCCGCTACGGCGCCGCAATGCCCTGCTTGCCCGCGCACGCGCATTGGACGCCCTGATCGTCGAAGACGACTATGAATTCGAAATGTCCTATCTCCAGCCCCCGATGCCGACGCTCAAAAGTCTAGATCAGGACGGCCGCGTTATTTATGTCGGCAGCTTTTCCAAATCGCTCTTTCCGGGGCTGCGGCTGGGCTACCTCGTCGGCAGTGCCGATTTCATCGCCGAGGCGCGTGCCTTGCGCGCCTCGGTCCTGCGCCACCCGCCGGGGCATATCCAGCGTACTGCCGCGCATTTTCTGCGGCTGGGCCATTACGACGCTCTCATCCGCCGCTCGGCACGCGCGCTGACCGAGCGGCGGCAGGTGATGGAAACCGCCATCGCGCAGCACGGGCTGGACATCTCCGGGCGCGGCGCCCATGGCGGGTCAAGCTATTGGATGCAGGCGCCCGCGCATGTTGACACAACAGAATTGGCCCGCACTCTGGACGCCCAAGACGTGCTGATCGAACCCGGTGCGCCGTTCTTCAGCGGCCCGGATGCACCCGCAAACTTTTATCGGCTTGCCTACAGCTCGATACCTGTCAGCCGCATCCCCGACGGCATCGCACTTATCGCTGCGGCGCTGCGCGGCTGAGGCGGCGTCCCGAAATTGTGGATGAGGCTGCCCGCTAGAACGACGCCTCGACCCGAAACCCTTCGGGCACCCTGTCGCGCCCTTCCAGCACCAGTTCGGCCATCACTTCTGCAACCTTCGGCGCCATGCCGAACCCGATCTTGAACCCGCCATTGGCCACGAAATGCCCAGGGCGATCCGGCCATGCCCCCAGCATCGGTGCGCGGCTTCGCGCCCGAGGCCGCACCCCGGCCCATCGCTGAACGACTTTGGCCCCGGATAACACGGGCAGCGCCGCCACCGCCCGCGCCACCAGTGCATCGCACTGGCCGTCCACCGCGTCCGGCACATCAAATTCGCGCTCACTGGTCGAGCCGATCGCCACAGTGCCGTCCTGATGCGGGATCACGTGCAGCCCTTCCACAAACAACTGCGGCATCCCCGCTGCGTCATGGCGCAACAACGCAGCCTGCCCCTTGACCCCCACGCCAACTGGCCGGGACCGTCCCTCGGACAGCGCCTCGAACCCCTGCCAGCCAGTGGCCCAGACTACTGCGCCCGCGTCCAGCGCCTCTGCCTCGACAGTGATCCCTCTTGCGGCCAAAGCTGCCACAAGTGCAGCCACCGCCCGGCGCGGATGCAGATGCGCCGACAGCGTATCGCGGATCAGATAACCCGTCGGCGACGCAGGGGCCCAGCCGCCAAACGCCTCGACAACCTCCCACACAGCGCGCCCCTGCCAAAGCTTCGCGGCCCCCGCAGATCGCCCGCGCGCCAGCTCCAATGCCCGCTCATCCGCGACAGGCTGCAGCCGCCCGAAACGGCCATAGCCAGCGGTGACACTCCCCGCGGCCTCGATCCCGGACCAAAACGCCTCGGCCGCCAGCAGGGACTCAAGTTGGAACGCCTTCTTATCGTTCCAGTTTTCTGGCACATGCGGTGCCAGCGCCCCGACGATGCCGCCGCTGGATCCTGCCCCGGCGCCGACCGGGTCCACCAGCTGCACCTTTGCCCCGCGCTGTGCGCAGGCCCAGGCCACCGACAGGCCAAAGATCCCGGCTCCGCGCACTGTCACGTCGATCCTTGCCATTCGCTCGCGTCCTCTTCATATCCTTGGCAGACACCTAGAGTATTCCCATATGCCCGACCAGAACCCGCTCGACTGGCGCGACGGCCGCGTGCCTATCTCGACCCGCTTTGACGATCCCTATTATTCGCTCGACGACGGGCTGGCCGAAACGCGGCATGTCTTTCTGACTGGCAATGCCCTGCCGGGCCGATATTGCGACGGTTTTCACATTGCCGAACTGGGTTTTGGCACCGGCCTGAACCTGTTGGCCGCGCTGCACCTGTGGCGACAGACCGGCCAGACCGGCACCCTGCGCTTTACCACGTTCGAGGCATTCCCCCTTCCCGCTGACGACATGATCCGCGCCCAGTCCGCCTTTACCGAACTCGCGGTTATCGCTACCAAACTTGCACCTTTCTGGCAGACCGGGGCACAGGACATCCGGCTTGCCGACTTGCATTTCACGCTGATTCCCGGCGATGCGCGCGCCACCTTGCCCGCGTGGGATCAATCCGTTGATGCCTGGTTCCTTGACGGCTTTTCCCCCGCAAAAAACCCCGAACTCTGGGGCGCGGAACTGATGAAGCAAGTGGCAGATCACCTGAGGCCTTGTGGCACAGCGGCGACCTATTCCGCCGCGGGCCATATCCGGCGCGGGCTTGCGGATGCAGGGCTTGAGGTCGCACGCATCCCGGGCTACGGACGAAAGCGTCACATGACCACGGCCCGCAAACCTGTCGCCAGCCCGGAAAGCCCCGCAACATGACCAGTAACGACACGAAACGCGGCGTCCTGCTGATGGTCGCGACCACCATGGTATTTTCGGCGCAGGACGCGATTTCGCGCCATCTGGCGGGCGAATACAACGTCTACATGGTTGTGATGGTCCGCTATTGGTTCTTTGCTGCCTTCGTGATGTCGCTTGCTGCGCGTCAGGCCGGTGGGCTGCGCAATGCTGCGCGCACCAGCCAACCACTGGTGCAGGCGTTCCGCGGAATCCTTCTGACCGCCGAAATCATGGTCATGGTCTCGGCCTTCGTGAATTTGGGGCTGGTCGAAAGCCACGCGGTCTTTGCCTGCTACCCACTGCTGATAGCCGCCCTGTCCGGCCCAGTCCTGGGTGAACATGTCGGGTGGCGCCGCTGGGCGGCCATCGCTGTCGGCTTTGTCGGTGTGATCATCATCCTTCAGCCAGATGCGGGAGTATTTTCGCCGCTTGCGATCATACCGCTCGCCGCCGCGCTGATGTTCGCGCTGTATGGCCTGCTGACCCGCTATGTTGCGCGCAAGGATACTGCTGCGACCAGCTTTTTCTGGACCGGTACCGTCGGATCTGTGCTGGCCACAGCCATCGGAGTTTTTCACTGGCAGGGGATGAGCGCCCCCGACTGGGGTTGGATGGCTCTGCTCTGTGTCACCGGCGCGGGCGGGCATTTCCTGCTGATCAAAACCTATGAAGCTGCCGAGGCCAGCGCCGTGCAGCCCTTTGCCTATTTACAGCTGCCCTTTGCCGCTGCAATCGGCCTGACTTTGTTTGGCGAAACACTCCGGCCCAATGTGGCCATCGGCGCGGCGATCATCGTGGCGGCGGGCCTGTTCACTCTGGCGCGGGCGCGCAAGAAAAAGCACGGTCTTTAGTGGGTTTCGCTCCCTACTCGCCTATCCGCTCCGCCGCATGCAAGGTCGAGCCGATCAGCTCCTGCGAGAACGGTATTGGCAGCGCCTCCTTGCCCAGACGGGCGCGATAAACCGGCAGGCTTTCGGCCACCCGCATCACGTAGTTCTGGGTCTCACGGAACGGGATAAACTCGATGAAATCAACCACGTCGATCTGCCCCTTGCGCGGATCGCCATACAGTTGCATCCACCCGCTTGGCCGACTGGGGCCGGCGTTATACCCGGCGGCCATCATGACGACATTGCCGTCGAACTGCTGCGACAGGGACGCAAGATAGGCCGCGCCGAGCCGTGCGTTGTACGCGGGATCATCCAGCAACCCGGACAGCGAATAAGGCTCCCCGATCGAGCCAGACACAGCCTCGGCTGTGCGCGGCATCACCTGCATCAGCCCCCGTGCACCCACGCCGGACATGACCCTGGGGTTAAATTCGGATTCACGCCGCGCGATGGCCAGCACGATTTCTGTCGGCACCGGATGACTCTCGTTCACCAAAGGATGCAGCGCGTAATACGGCCCCGGCAGTTCGATCCCCGCCTGTGCGGCGCGCTTGCCCAGCATCACCTGTAGATGCGGGCGCCCCATCTCGGCCAGCATGTCGCCCATCTGACCGATCTGCGTACGGTCCAGCGATTCCGCCAGATGGGTAAAGAACCGCTCGGCCAGATCTTCTTCGCCCGCCGCCAGCAGCAGCACCGCCGCCTGATAAACCGACGATTTGGTATACGGCGCGTCGCGCCACGACGGGAAAACCTCTTGGCCAGCCAGCTTTGGGTCGGCAGGCATCCCGGCCATTTCAGCCGCGAGCAGACCGTAGAACGTCGTCTGGTACTGCCCGCCAAAGGCATAGGCCTCTTGCGCGGCCGCAGTATTTCCCAACGCCTCTTGCGCCCGCCCGATCCAGTACCCGGCGCGGCCAAGCGAAATTGGTGTATCCACGCCGCGTTTCAGATGTTGGAAATGCTCCAGCGCTAGTTGTGGTTCATCCAGAAACCGCAGGGCGAGATAGCCCGAGAGCCATTCGAGATCGGCATAGTCCGACCCTTCGACCATATAGTGCGTTGATGCGATCCGGTAGGCCAGCTTGGGATCTCCCGCGCGCATCCGGTCGCGCGCCAAAGACCGGCGCCGGTTGCCCCAAGCCGAGGGTTCACCCAGAGAGGCCGCGCTGCTGGACCGTTGCAGTAGCAGGTCAATCGCATCCGCTTCTCGGTTCTTGCGCATTCGCCATTCGAACCGCGCATGGGCAAGGCCCGGATCGTCTTCCAAGGCGGCGGGCACCTTCGCGATCAGACTATCCACCCCGGCCACGCTGTCCATCAACCCCAGTCGCGCCTCAGCCAGCGCGCGGTGGTCGGCGTCAACCAGCTCCAGCATGTCGTTCGCATCAGCCGCCCAGCCCTTCCACAGGGCCATGTCGAGCCGCGCCTGATGATGCGGTTTCAGCAAGGAACCGTGGTCAGCCAGGAACGCCGCCCGCTCCTCGGAAGACATCTTCAGGGTGCGCCAGGCCAGAACCACCGTGGCCTCTGCCGCGCCGCTCTGACCATCCGCGATCAGGGCGCGTGCCAGCGACAGCGCCCCGCTGCCGGTCTGTGGCGGGGCTTCGGCATAGAAGGCTTCGACATCACCGTGGGATGCCTCCGTCATTGCCTCTTCGCTTTTCTCACGCAAATAATCCATGCCGGGCCAGTCGGGATTGCGCGACACAAAATCCTGCACCTGCGTGGCGGCCCCCAGCCCGGCGCGCAGAAAATGCCACAGCACGACATCCAGCGCTGGCTGCCCGTCGCCCCGTGCGGTGATCTGCGCTGCGGCCCAGTTGCCCTGCCGCATCTCCTCCATCGCGCGGCCAAGCGGCCTTTCGGCCCCGCTTTGCGCCGAATGCGCGCATGCCATACTGGCCACTGCGACAAAGATCAGGGCCATAAGACGCGACATGAGCTTGCAATTTCCCCGCTGAAACTTGATAGACACGGCCCAGAGGATACCGTGCCCCCCAGTAGCAACAACTCACTTTCTTGGGAAGGTGGCGGTCCTCTCCTGAAAGAACTCGAACTGTACAGAAAAAAGGAGCGTGTCATGTTCAAAGGCTCAATGCCTGCCCTGGTCACGCCGTTCAAGGACGGCGCAGTGGATTTCGACACGCTCAAAAAGCTGGTTGAGTGGCACATCGAACAGGGATCGCATGGTCTGGTGCCGGTGGGCACGACCGGCGAAAGCCCCACGCTGAGCCACTCTGAACACGAAGCCGTGGTCGAATGCGTCGTGCAGGCGGTGAATGGCCGTATTCCGGTGATTGCGGGCGCGGGATCAAACAACACGGTTGAAGCGATCCGCCTCATGCAGTTTGCCCATCGCGTCGGGGCAGATGCGGCGCTCGTGGTGACACCGTATTACAACAGACCGACTCAGGCCGGGCTGTTCACGCACTTCAAGATGCTGCACGACTGCTGTGATCTGCCGATCATAATCTACAACATTCCCGGGCGTTCGGCGGTCGACATGTCCCCCGCCACCATGGGCGAACTGGCGAAACTGCCGCGAATCGTCGGGGTCAAGGATGCCACCGGCGATCTGGCCCGGGTCTGCGCCCAGCGAATCACCTGCGGTCCGGATTTCATACAGGTCTCGGGCGAGGATGCGACGGCACACGGTTTCAACGCGCAGGGTGGCACCGGTTGCATCTCTGTGACAGCCAACGCCGCGCCGCGTCTTTGCGCGGACCTTCAGAACGCCACGCTCGCAGGCGATTACGTCAAGGCGCTGGCGATTCAGGACCGGCTTATGCCGCTGCACCACGCCATCTTTACCGAGCCGGGCCTGTGTGGCGTGAAATACGCCATGCAGCGGCTGGGTCTGTGTTCGGAAGAGGTACGTCCGCCGCTTTTGCCGCTGACCTCAGAAACACGGGAAAAGGTCGATGCCGGCCTGCGCCACGCGGGTCTGCTGAACTAAACCACACCATTCGTCCCGGACCCCGAGAATTTTCGTACGAAAATTCTCGGGCGTCGCACTACTGACCCGGTGTGCTCTCTAGGCCTTCGGGCTGACCGACCACCACAAAGAGCAGAGACTCGGGCTTTAGCAGCCGCGCTGCCACGCGCTTTACATCCTCAAGCGTCACGGCCTCGACCTTTTCATTGCGGGTCTTGGCATAGTCGATGGGAAAGTTGTCGATCTGCATCCCCACCAGAATATCCGCAATCGGCCCGTTGCCGTCAAAGCGCAGCGGATAGGAGCCGGTCAAATAAGTCTTGGCCTGATCCAGTTCTGCCTGCGTGACGCCCCCGGTCGCCATCTTGGCCCATTCGTCTGTGATCACCTGTATCGCCTCGGCTATGCGGTTGTTGGCTGAAGCGACCCGCCCCGCAACCATCGCGGCATGGTCCTTGGTCGCAAGATAGGTATAGACTCCATAGGTCAGCCCGCGCTTTTCTCGCACCTCGTTCATCAGCCGCGCCTCGAACCCGCCGCCCCCCAGAACCACGTTCATGACGTAAGCCGGGAAGAAATCCGGATCGTCCATGCCGATGCCTTCGTGCCCGAACAGTGCCACCGACTGCGGTGTGTCGAACGGAATGACCGTGACCCCGGCGCTGGCCTGTACATCCATATCCTGAGGCTGTGGCAAGCCGGTTTCTGGCAAATCACCCAGCAGACCGTCCAGCAGACCAGCCAGCGCCTCTGGCGTGATATCCCCCGCCGCGCTCACATAGATCCGGTCACGCGCCAGCGCGCCTTTCCAGGCCGTCACCAGATCCTCCCGGGTCAGCACTGTGACCGACTCGACTGTGCCCTCGTAATTCGACCCGTACGGATGGTCATCGAACATTGCCTTGTCAAAAGCCGCGCTGACGATGGCATCTGGGTCCGTCGCATCCGACTTCAGTCCGGAAATCACCTGTGCCTTAACCCTCTGGATCGAAGCCTCGTCAAAGCGTGGTGCCACCAGCGTCTCGCGCAGCAGATCGACGGCCGTATCCTGATTTTCCGTCAGGAACCGGGCCGAGACGCTGACCGCATCATCATAAACCTTGTAGTTAAAGCTTGCCGCCAGATCCTCGCTCGCTTCGGCAAAGGCCTGCGCATCCATGCCCCCCGCGCCCTCTTCCAGCAATCCGACCATCAGGTTCGTCGCCCCACGCTTGCCCGGCAGGTCGAGCGATGCACCCCCCTTGAAACGGATTTCCAGCGACACGAAGGGGATAGACGGCTCTGGCACCAGCCAGGCGGTTATTCCACCGGGCGATGTCACCTCCTCGATCTCGATCTCCGCGAGCGCGGGCGTGACCATCAAAAAGCTCAGGAAGCACGCAACCAGATACCTCATTGACCCACCTCCTCTTCGGAGGCCATCAGCCATCCGGTCACAGATTTCTTGCGGTCAAACACCGACCGCGCAGCCGCGATCACATCGTCCGCGGTCACCGACTGGAGCACCTCGGGCCAGGCCTGCACATCCTCGACCGTCAGCCCCGCTGTCAGGGCAGAACCATAGCGCCGCGCGATACTATCGGCGGAATCGCGGGAATAAATCTGCTCGGCCTTCATCTGGAACTTGATCCGATCCAGCTGCTTCTGGTCGACACCGCCTTCTATGAACTGCGCCACACTTGCGTCCAGGGCATCCTCTGCATCTTGCAGGCTCACGCCTTCGGACGGCACGATGACCAGACCAAAGGTCGTGTCATCCAGCGACGTCGCATCATAGAAGGCCGAGGTATAGACCGCCTTCTGCGTTTCGAACTGCAGCTTCTGGGTCAGGACCGACGTCTGCCCGCCGCCCAGGATCTGCGACAACATCGTCAGCGCTGCGGCCTTTTCCTGCGCACCGGGATCACGCTCTGGCGCGAGGTAGCTGCGAATGACATAGGGCTGCGCCACGCGAGGGTCGCGGAAAATCAGGCGCCGTTCGACGGTTTGGGGCGGCTCCTGCGGGCGGGCACGTGGTTTCAGTTCGGGGTTGGCGGGGATTGGGCCGTAATGCTTTTCGGCCAGCTCGCGCACCTCTTCAGGGGTCGCATCGCCGGCGACGATCAGGATCGCGTTGTTGGGGGAATAATTCAGGTGATAGAAGGCCAACGCCTTCTGTAGATCCAGCGCCTCCATCTCATGACGCCATCCGATGATCGGCACCCCATAGCGGTGATTGAGGTACTGCGCGGCATTGCGCTGTTCAGTGAACAACGCCCCGGGGTCGTTCTCGGTCCGGGTGTTGCGTTCCTCGATGATCACGTCACGCTCGGTCGCGATATCATCCTCGCCTAGCTGCAGGTTCACCATCCGGTCCGATTCCATCTCCATCATGAGATCGAGCCGGTCCGATGCGACACGCTGAAAGTAGCCGGTATAGTCATAGCTGGTGAAGGCATTATCAGTGCCGCCATTGGCCGCAACGACCTTGCTGAACTCACCGGGCGCGAGCGTCTTTGTCCCTTTGAACAGCAGATGTTCCAGAAAATGCGCAACACCGGATGATCCCGCCGTCTCGTCCGCCGATCCGGCCCTGTACCAGACCATGTGCACGATGGCCGGAGCACGGTGATCTTCGATCACCACCACCTCCATACCGTTGTCCAGCGTGAAGCTGGTCACCGGGTCCTTCACCTCCTGCGCCTGCGCCGTCAGGGCTGCGACGCTCAGGGCGGCGGCAAGGGTTGCGCGTCTCATCATGGGCAGGTGTCCTCCAAAGACAGTTGCCCATCAACCTACGGCCCGCACCAAGGACTTCAAGTCACGATGCGTGACGGAAACTATACAGATATGTCATATTTGCGCGGCACTCATTGCGTTCTCTGGCGATCCAGGCGCAAGAATCCAGGCGTTGCGCCATCAGCAAAACAGAATCCCACGCCACCATAGAGCAAGAGCATTACGCCCCGAACTGAAAACCCTCAGCGGGCCTCGGGTGGGGCAGACGGGGTGCGTATGCCCAGAAGGCGCATCCGGATCAGTTCCGCATTCGCATCCAGACGCTGACCGCTGTATGCACGATTGTATTCGTCTTCCTTGACCAGACGCCAGCTGAACAGCGCCTTACGCTCGCGGAAAGCCTGATCGTCCTGCGCGAGATCGGCGCGGATCGTGGCATTGACGCCGAACCGCTGCGCGGTGCCCAGCAGGGCAGCATCGGCGGCTGAAACATTTATGCCGGAAAGCGCGTCAGGACGGCCACCCAGGGCCGCGACGGCATCGGCCAGCGGCATCTGATCGGTCCGGTTCGCGGCACCAGGTGTCGGCACTGGCAACTCGCTGAGATTCGGCGGAGTTTGCAGCGGCTTAGGCGGCACGATGGCAAATTCCTCCGGGGTGGACCGGTTGGTGCGGATATCGCGCAACCGACCGTCGCCACAGGACATCAGCAGCGTCATACCAGCCATCAAGATCATGCAGCGCCCGAACATCGCCAGCCTCCATTTTCGTCACAGTCAGCCTTAGACCATCTTGTTGCAGAGGTCACGGGGCCTTTTACGTGCCAGTCATCACCGGGCGCTAAGCCGCAGCCCCGGCTTCAAACCACCTTGCGGCCGGGCTTGGCGTCGCGCGACGGAAATAGCACCAGACCGATCGCCCCGGCAAAGATCGCGATATCCGCAACGTTGAACGCATAGGGATTGTTGATCCCGCAGCAGGACATATTCAGGAAATCGGCCACCGCACCATACAGCAGACGGTCCACGACATTGCCCAGTGCACCGCCGATCAGAAGTCCGGCGGACACAAGACCCCAGCGCCCAGGTGGGTCCCGCCGCACCCAGACGAGCACGAACAGGATGATGCCCAGCGCCACGGCGATGAGTACCCACTTGGTTACATCTGCCTGCCCCGACAGCAGACCAAAGTTGATGCCGTAGTTCCACGCCATTCGGAATGTCAGGAACGGTGGCCAGACATCGATCTGCCCGCGTACCGCCAAGTTCATCAAATGCACCACCGCCCATTTGCTCGCCTGATCCAGCAGGAACGTCCAGAACCCGACCCAGAACACCAGCCTCACGGCGCAAACCTTCGTGTCATCGCGCTCTCCCCCGTTTCTTCACTTTCCAAATCCGCAAAAATCCGCCCTCTGAACGGGCGCTTAGTGCCGGAAATGCCGCATTCCAGTCAGCACCATGGCGATTCCCGCCTCGTCCGCCGCCTTGATCACGTCGTCGTCACGCATCGACCCGCCGGGCTGAATGACCGCACGGGCGCCCGCCTCGGCTGCGGTCAGCAGACCATCGGCAAAGGGAAAGAACGCATCCGACGCCACGACTGACCCCTGCGTAAGCGGCGCTGCCAGCCCCATGACCTCGGCCATATCACGCGATTTCTGTGCTGCGATGCGAGTCGAATCCACACGGCTCATCTGACCCGCGCCGACGCCCACGGTCGCACCATCCTTCACATAGATGATCGCATTCGACTTCACGTGCTTGGCCACAGTCCAGGCAAACAGCAAATCGGCCATCTGCGCATCGGTTGGCTTGACCTTGGTCACAACCTTCAGATCCGCCATCGAAATCCGCCCGACATCGCGGTCCTGCACCAGCATCCCGCCCGTCACCTGCCGATAGGTCAGCCCACCGACCGAGGTGTCCGAAAGCCCTCCGGTCACCAGAAGACGCAGGTTCTTTTTCTTTGCAAATACGGCTTTTGCATCCTCATCCGCGCCGGGCGCAATCACCACCTCGGTAAAGATTTCGGCAATCGCCTCGGCCGTGGCGCCATCCAGCACCTGGTTCAGCGCGATGATCCCGCCAAAGGCGCTGGTCCGGTCGCAGTCAAATGCCCGGCTGTACGCTTCCTTCAGGGTCGCCCCCCGCGCCACGCCGCAGGGGTTGGCATGTTTGATGATCGCACAAGCCGGGCCATCCTCGGGCGCGAATTCCGACACCAGTTCAAACGCGGCATCGGTGTCGTTGATGTTATTGTAGCTCAGTTCCTTGCCCTGAAGCTGCTGCGCCGTCGCAACGCCGGGGCGCGCCGAACCGTCCACATAGAAAGCCGCCGACTGATGCGGGTTCTCGCCATACCGCAAGGTCTGCGCCAAAGTCCCAGCAAACACCCGGCGACGGGGCGCTGGCTCTTTCAGGGCATCCGCCATCCAGGCCGACACCGCCGCATCATAGGCGCCGGTGCGCGCATAGGCGTTTAGTGCCAGCTTCTGGCGAAAGGCATAAGTCGTCTGGCCGTCGTTCGCCTCAAGCTCGGCCAGCAGGGGCGCGTAATCAGCGACGTCCACGACGACGTTCACGAAACCATGGTTCTTGGCTGCGGCGCGGATCATTGCCGGACCGCCGATGTCGATATTTTCGATGCAGGTCTCGTAATCCGCGCCTTTGGCCACGGTCTCTTCGAACGGATAAAGGTTCACCACCAGCAGATCGATCGCACCAATGCCGTGCTCTTTCATCGCCGCCACATGTTCGGGGTTGTCACGCAGCGCCAGCAGACCGCCGTGCACACCGGGGTGCAGCGTCTTGACGCGCCCGTCCATCATCTCGGGGAAACCAGTCACATCCGCCACGTCGCGCACGACCAGCCCCGCATCGCGCAGTGCCTTCGCCGATCCGCCCGTAGACAGCAGTTCGACTCCCCGCGCGGCCAGCGCCTGGCCAAGGTCAATCAGACCGGTCTTGTCGGATACGGAAATCAGCGCGCGGCGGACGGGGGAAAGATCGGTCATATGGGTCAGGTTCCTGAGATCAGCTGTCGGTTTCCGCCTCGTCCATTGCCAGGTCCCGGATCGCAATCGCGGTGTCCCGGGCCTTGGCCAATGACCAGCGGATGCGGGTCGCATACTCCATCGCGCGGCCGGATAAAACGATCTGATTGCAGGATCGTGGCCGTAGACGCCCCTTTTCCAGATAAACCGACGGTTCCAGCGTCAGTTCGACCCCGCCTTCGTGCCGGAAAACCCACATTTCTCCGGACCGCAGCGCCATTGAGACCGCCTGCCCCCCCATGTCCTGCGCCGAATCCACGTCCGGGTGGAGATGAAAGCGCAGCTGAAAGGGCACCCCTGCCAGCTTCAGCGAATCCATACGCCGGTCGAATGTCCTTTTGTCGCCATCCTCCAGCGCCATAAGAAGGTCTTCGCCTTCAAGGCTCCTCCCGTCAAAGCCCAACTCAAGAATCCGCGCATGGGTCAGCCCGTGCGTTGCGACATATCCGTCATGGCCGCCCTCGAACCGCAATCCGTCGACACCATTGGAAATCTGCACCGGAACGTTGCGCGGCGCATCTTCCAGCCTCTCGCGCAAGCTCGATCCAATCCGCTCTGGTTTGCCCAGCCGCGCGCTGGAATAGCCGTCCACACAAAGGGCCGTATGCGACAGCGTGGCCCGCCCCGCCCGCCGCCAGTCCCGCCCGAAGACAGCGCCCGAACCGCAGTTCACGATCAGCGGCCTGCGCCCCGAAGTCAGTTCAAACGCGAGGGTCGAGGCGTGAGCATTGTAAGACGCCTTGCCAGAAGGGGGTGCCGCCGCGTCCACCACAAGCGACGTGCGTCCACCGGACAGGCGTGCATAGCCCATGGTCAGTCCGTCTGCCGGACGTTTCTTTACGCCGCTGACCGCCAGCGCATGATCCAGCCGCCCCTCCTGCCCGCGCCCACCGCCATGGAACCGCGCAAGGCCGCCGTCCGCGTGGCGCAGCGCCCGCAAGGTGGGTGCAATACGAGTTATGGCCGCGATGTGTTCTGGGTCCGGCTTGAGGTCCGCCTCTTCGAGCGCTGACTGGGCCCAGGTCAGAAGGGTGAATACCTCCAGCAACTCTTCGGGGTTGCGGGTCGGCAACCCACCCATGGCATCCACCTGTCGGCTACATTCGGCTCCCAACGCGCGGGCGGCGGGACCGGCATATCGCTCCATCCCCTCAAGCGAGATCCCGGCATAGATCAGCCCGGTCAGCGCCTCGAACCGTGGCAGGCCGGGGGGCGATACGTGCCAGCGCTTGCCCAGAAAGATCGCCTGCTGTGCCAGTGAACGATAAAACAGCGCCGCATGCTCCGGATCCTGAGCCCGCAGGATAAAAAGGGCATGGTGAATCCAGCGGATCAATCGTCGGCCGGTCAGTTCCGGCGACCATCCCGGTCCCCGCCCACGGCCATACCGCGCGATCCATCCCCAGAGCCAATCCTGCGCGACCTTGCGGGCCTTCACGTCCCCGACTGCGGCCAGATCGTCAAGCCAGCCAAAACCTTGAATATCTTCCATATAGGCGGCATCGGGCGGATCCAGATCCCAGACCATCGCGCCGGGCGCCTCGACGAGATGCCCCGCGAACATCAGGTTCCCTGCGATCAACTGCCGCCCGCGGGCAACGACGCCGGTCGTGCGCGGTTCAGGTGAAGAAAGAAAGCCGGTCGCCGCGCGCGCCCGCGCCGAAAGCAGCGCATGAATGCGGTTCATCAGGCGCGTTCGCGCAGCCTGCCAGCTTTCCCTATCGGACATATACTCGGCCTCTTGCCGCCGTTTCGGCGCGCCTTTTGACATAAATACCGCCTAGTCCGGATATTGTCACCTTGGAATACCGCAGCAACTGCAAGGCGCGACGTCACAAAAATAGGTCCACGAAATGCACCGAAAGTAAATTCTGGCGTCTACACACCGAATTAATCAGCCGCGGTGCAAGTTCCTTCAACCGAAATGAAATCCGCCGGAGCCTTGGAAGATGAAAAACCGATTCGGCGTGAAGATCGCCTTTAGGGTATACACCATTATTCTGGTGGCGATCCTGGTCAGCGGCTTCACGGCCTACAAAATGTATGACCTCAACGTCAAAAATATATACGTCATGCGCGAGATGCATCTTCGCGATGTGGTTGATGCCGTGACCAGCCAGCTCACCGCGCTGGACGCAGAGGTTCAGGCAGGGAACCTGACGCTCGAAGCAGCCAAGTCCGAGGGCGCGAGGCTTCTGGGCAATTCCCGCTACGACAACGGCAACTATATCTTTGCCTGGGATTACGACAATGTCGTGGTGGCCCATGGCCGTTCACCTGACACGGTCGGCAAGGATCGTACCACTTATGCCGATCCGAACGGTGTCCGAATATATGTCGAACTTACGAAGATCGCCCGAAAAATGGGTGGTGGAATCGTGTTCTACAGTACGGCCCGCAGCGGCGATGCGGATGCAGAGCTTGTCCCGAAAATGAGCTTTGCCCGCGATTTTGCACCATGGGGATGGGTCGTCGGAACCGGGACCTATGTAGAAGACCTAGAAGCGCAGGCTGCACAGATCCGTGAAATGGCGCTCTGGAACCTTGGTGGCGGGCTTCTCGTGCTCGGGATTGTGAGCTGGCTCATAGCCCATGGCGTGACCAGCCCAATCAACCGCCTGAACCAGCGCATGCAGAAACTCTCAGACGGGGATGTGCAGAGCCCGGTGCCATATGCTAAGAAACGCGACGAAGTCGGTGATATGGCCCGCTCCGTGCAGGTGTTCCAGCAGGATCTCCAACGGACTGCGGCGCTAGAACAACAGGCCGCGGCCAGCAAGGCAGAGCGTGAGACGGATGCCAAGGCCCAGAAGCTAGTCGTAGAGACGCTCGCCAAAAGCCTCACCGCCCTGTCAGCCGGCAATCTTGATGTGCGAATCGATACCGCCTTTCCTGCCGAGTACGACATGCTGCGTCAGGATTTCAACGAAACTGTGGACTCCCTGTCTAACGTGATCGGCACTATCAGCGGCGCTTCGGACCGCATCCAGATGCAGGGCGAATCCATTGGCAAGTCAGCCGAAAACGTCGCTCTCCGCTCTGAACGCAATGCAGCCACGCTGGAAGAAACCGCCGCCGCGGTGGAGGAAATCACGGCATCGGTCACGCTCTCGGCAAAAAGCGCCTCAGAGGTCGAAGTGATCGTGAAGGAATCGAGCACCAATGCGCAGCTAAGCGGTCAGATTGTGCAATCTGTGATCAAGTCGATGCAGGAGATCGAGGAATCCTCGGTCAAGATTTCCCGCATCGTCGGCGTGATCGACGGCATCGCCTTCCAGACCAACATTCTCGCCTTGAATGCCGGGATCGAAGCTGCTCGCGCCGGTGCTTCGGGGCGCGGCTTTGCCGTGGTGGCTGCGGAAGTACGGGAACTTGCCCACATGTCTGCCTCGGCCGCAGCCGAGATCACCGGGCTGATCAACGACAGCTCTGAGCAGGTCAATAACGGCGTGCAGCTGGTCGGCCGCACGTCGGAAGCGCTGAATGCCATCCTCACCTCTGTCTCCGAAATTGCGACTCGCATTTCCGGTATCGCGACATCCGCACAGGAACAGTCACTCGGCATTGCTGAGATCAACACCTCTGTCTCAGATCTGGATGCGGATACCCAAGCGAATTCTGCGCTGTTCCAGGAGACTCTGACCGCCAGCCAATCCCTCACACAGGAAGCGGCAAGCCTGCGCTCCGCAGTAGGCGTGTTCAAGATCGCCAATGCCAACAGCCAAGGCTGGACGGCGACGTCTGCAGATTCGGCCGGGTCCCGCGACGCACAGACCGGCTAGCACAACGGCGCAAGATCGCGGAACGCCTTGTGCGCGCCGCCTCAGGCGGTCTTGCGCAATGCCGCCATATAAAATCCATCCATCCCGCCGATCTCGGCCCAGTAGTCGGGCCGCAGCCGCAGGCCGCCCTCAAGGCTCACCCAATTCTGCGAAATACCGGGCAGATCGACCGGCAGCACCGCGACCCCGCCGCGCTCCAGCGCCGCCTCGATCTGGCACTCGCCCTCATCCGGAAGCAGTGAACAGGTACAGAACACCAGCCGCCCGCCGGGCTTCAGCAGCGACAGGGCGTGTTCCAACATCTGCCCCTGGAGGGTAATCAGTTCATCGATCCCATCGCCAGATTTCGCATGTGGCAGGTCGGGGTGACGACGGATCGTGCCTGTCGCCGAACAGGGCGCATCCAGCAGGATCGCATCATAAGATCCGTCAATCTCCATGGCATCGCCAACCAGCAGTTCGGCCTCCAGCCCTGTGCGCGCCAGGTTTTCGGCCAGCCGTGCCATCCGCGCCTCGGACAGATCAAGCGCCGTAACCTTTGCACCGGCTGCGGCCAGCTGCAGCGTCTTGCCGCCGGGGGCCGCGCACATGTCCAGTACCGTCAGGCCCGCGACATCCCCTAGCATCCGCACAGGGAGCGCTGCTGCCGCATCCTGCACCCACCAGTCACCCGCCTCAAAACCCGGCATAAGGCTCACCTGCCCGGCGTCAGCAACCCGTACCGACCCGGTCGGCAGGAGCACGCCGCCCACCGCATCGGCCACTGCCGCCGCATCGCCCTTTGCGGTCAGGTCCAGCGGCGCACCGGCGAACTGCACGGCCTCCATTGCCATCACCGCGTCCCGGCCCCAGGCCTCGACCAGCGGATCGCGCAGCCATCCGGGCATGCGCGGCACCCGCAGCTTGTCCCACTCGGCCGGGCCGCGCGCCACGACCTTACGCAACACCGCGTTGACCAGACCCTTCATTCCCGCCGTACGCCCGCCGCGCGCGACGATATTCACCGCCTCGTTCACCACCCCGTGCGCGGCCCCGCCAGAGCACAGTTCCACCGTCGCCAGCCGCAGCACGTTCATCACCCGCAGTGGCGGCGCCTTCTTCAGGAAAGGTTTCAATACCCGGTCCGCGCGCTCCATCCCGCGTAGCACATCGTTTGCCAGACGCTGCGCCGCTGCCCGGTCGCCAGGCGTCATCGCCGCCCAGGCGTTGCCGCCCATCAGTTCGGACATCAGCCGCTCCTGACCCAGGATCTGATCCAGCAGATCGACGGCGGCATGACGGGCGGACAGTGGGCGTGTGGACATAGGCAAACTCCGGGGGGACGGGACAGGGCATCTTGCCCAGGGTCCAAAGCGGCGTATATCAGGGGGAGAGACGCAAGGAAACCAGTTGCATGACCCGCGAAGACACACCCCAAAACGTCGCCCAAGACATCCCTCAGGACCTGCCGCCCGCCGCCCGCCGCGCACTGGCCGAAGCAGCGGAACGCCGCGCGCTGGCCGAGGCAGAGGCCGATGCCAACCCCGCCCCGACGGAACTCGGCGGGCGGGATGGCCCAGAACCCGTCCGTTATGGCGACTGGGAGAAAAAGGGGCTGGCGGTAGACTTTTGACCCTGCCGACGGACGCCAGCCCGCTCGACACCGCCTGGATCACCGCATCGGGCCGAAGCGGTGTCACGGGCGACCCTTCGGCGCTGTTTCCGTACTGGAGCTTTACCAAGACCGTCATTGCCACCTGCGCCCTGCTATTGACGGAAGTTGGCGCGGTCAGTCTCGAGTCACGCCCCGACGGCGCGCCCTACACCCTGAAACATCTGCTGGGCCATACCGCAGGCCTGCCCGACTACGGGCAATTACCCGATTATCACAGCGCCGTGACTGCGGGTGAAACACCCTGGTCCCGCGCAGACATGCTCGACCGTGCCCTGAGCCTCGGCACGCTGTTCGCCCCCGGTCAGGGCTGGTCCTATTCCAACATCGGCTACATGTTTGCGCGCGAAATGATCGAAGTCGCCTCCGGCAAGCCCCTCGCCGACCTCGTCACAGAACTGATTTTTCGGCCCCTGAACTTGCGCAGTGTAATACTGGCACAAACCCGCGACGACTTCGCAAAACTCCACTGGCCTGCGGCCGCCGCCTATGATCCGGGATGGGTTTATCACAGTTGTCTCACAGGCACCGCCCGCGACGCGGCCTGCCTGCTGCACGCCCTGATGACCGGTGCCTTGCTCAGTCCGGCCTCGCTTGATGCGATGACAGAAGCCCTCCCCCTAGGAGGCGCCCTGCCCGGACGTCCCTGGACGCAGTGCGGCTATGGCCTTGGCCTGATGTCTGGAAAGGTGGGGGCAACCGGTCGCGCCATCGGCCATTCCGGCGGCGGCCCGTTCTGCGTCAACGCAGTCTACCACTTCCCCGACCAGCCGGACCCGATCACTGTCGCCTGCTTCACCAATGGCACCAGCGAAGGCATTGCCGAACACGCCGCCACAACCGCGGCCCGGAGTCACCAGAAGCTCTGACCGCAGCTTATCTGCGTTTCATCTGCCCATGAATATTCCGGTGAGAGTGAGGAGCTGACAGCTCACCGCAAACGAAAGTCGGCCCATGGTGTCACACTCTGCTTGAATAGTGTGACGTTGAGGCTTCTCAGTCCTCGCCCAGCCCCAGAACGTCCAGCATGTCATACTCGCCGGGTGCCTTGTCCTGCCCCCAGAGCGCCGCCCGCAGCGCGCCCCGCGCGAACAATGCGCGATCGCTGGCCACATGGCGCAGGATGATCCGCTCTCCGGGGCCCGCGAACATCACGTCATGTTCACCCACGATGTCCCCGCCGCGCAGCGCGGCAAATCCGATGTCGCCCCGCTTGCGCGCGCCGGTGATTCCGTCGCGTCCCCGGTCCGACACATCCGCAAGGCGCACGCCGCGCCCCTCGGCTGCAGCCTCGCCCAGCATCAGCGCCGTGCCTGACGGCGCGTCGATCTTCTGATTGTGGTGTGCCTCGATGATTTCGATGTCCCAGTCCTCGTCCAACGCCGCTGCGACCTTTTTCGTCAGCAGCGTCAGAAGGTTGACCCCAAGACTCATGTTTCCCGCACGCACCACGACCGCATGGCGCGCCGCAGCCTTGATATGCGCCAAATCACCCTCGGACAGCCCAGTGGTACCGATCACATGCACAGCCCGTGCCTGCGCCGCCAGTTCCGCAAAGGCCACCGTCGCCGCCGGTACGGTAAAGTCGATGACCGCCTGCGCCTTTGAAAAGGCCTCCAAAGCGTCATCGGTAACCGGTACGCCCAAAGGGGCACCGCCCATCGCCTCGCCCAGATCGCGACCGACCCAGTCGTGCCCTTCGCGCTCGACCCCGGCGACCAACCGCAGCTTGCCCTGCGCCACAATCTCGCGCACCAACATCTGGCCCATCCGGCCTGATACCCCTGTCACCACCACGCCGGGCAGTTCGCCCTCTGTCTGAGCACTCATCGCGCCGCCTCCGCACATTCCCGATTTGCATCTGCATAACCCGCCGTGCCCCGCTTGGCAAAGCCGGGCAGAGGCCTTAGATGGAAGTCATGGCAAAGAACAGACCCTCAGATTCCGCAGGACCCGGCCAGCGACAGCTGCGCGTCGGGGAACTCATCCGTCGCACCCTGTCGGACGTGCTGAACAGGGGCGATATCCACGACCCTGATCTCAACCGCATGTCCATCACCGTGGGCGAGGTACGCATGTCCAACGACCTCAAGGTCGCTACGATCTATGTGCTGCCACTGTTCGGGCAGGGCAAGGAAGAGGTCGTCGGTCTGCTGGCCCGCAACAAAGGCGAACTGCGCCGCGTCGTATCCAAAAGCCTCACCCTGAAATTTGCACCCGACCTGCGTTTCCGACTGGACGAGACATTTGACCGGATGGACGACACCCGCCGCCTGTTTGAGCAGGAAGACGTGCGTCGCGATCTGGACGACTGAACGGTCATGTGGCGCTGGCTCTTTCTGCTGCTCGGCGCTTTGGTTCTGGCCCTGAACACGCATCCCGCCCAGGCCGTGACTTGTACGGCGCAGGCGCATGACGGCAACGGTTATACGGTCTGCGCCGTCGACATGGCGCAAGAAGACCTACGGCTTTTCCTGAACGATACCAACGATGTACCCTTTGGACAGTTCGGTCAGGTGAACACCATGCTGCGCGCCAAGGGACAGCACCTGTCCTTTGCCATGAACGCCGGCATGTACCACGACGACCGGGCGCCGGTCGGCCATTATATCGAAAATGGCACCGAACGCATGCGCGTGATCAGCAATCCCGGACCGGGCAATTTCGGCCTGCTGCCCAATGGGGTTCTGTGCATCCGCAAGCACCGCGCAGATGTCTATGAAACCCTGCGCTATGTCGAGAAGAAGCCCGATTGCACCTTCGCCACCCAGTCGGGCCCGATGCTGGTGATCGACGGTCAACTGCATCCGCGCTTTCTGGTCGACAGCACCTCGCGCTATATCCGCAACGGCGTGGGCACCTCGGATGATGGCAGGACTGCCTATTTCGTGATCTCGGAAAATGCCGTGACCTTTCATGAATTCGGGCGATTCTTTCGCGACGCGCTGCAGGTGCCGCAGGCACTTTTCCTTGATGGCAACATCTCGCGACTCTATGCGCCACAGTTGGGGCGCGCGGATATTGGGCGCTGGATGGGCCCTATCGTCGGAGTCGTCGAAGACGGCGAATAAATTGACGTTCGGGAACGATTCTGTTGTCCGACACGTCCCCGATGTGTTTTCCTGAGCATCGAAGGCCGGGCAACGGCCAATCAATAACAATCTTCAGGGAGAAGCGAATTTGGAACAGAAACTCATTGCAACAGGTCTGGGCGCACTCATCGTGGGCTATGTCCTCGGAACCTTCAGCGGGCCCAATCTTGATGACATTGGCGCGAAGGTCGAGACTTCATTCAGCGCCACCGGAGAAGCGCTCAGCGGCGGCGTAAGCAGCCTTGGCGACCAGATTACCGCTCTCACTGCACGGCTAGATTCGGTAGAGGCTAACGTTGCCTCGGCAGCCACCGCAGCTGCCGACACCACGGGACTTGATGCGCTTGGCGCGCGTCTTGACGCTTTGTCGGGCGAAATCGGTGACGGCCTTGCGAAGGCTCAGAGTGATATAGCGGGCAAGATATCCGATCTGGGAAGCAAGATCAGCAGTGCCGCCATGCCCGCGCCTGCCGCCACCGCCGTGCCGACCGCTGCGGCAACCGCGGCGGCTGCTCCCGCGGCAGCGCCTGCCGACAATGCCTCACCGCCACAGGGCCTCACGGCCGGCAATACCGCAGTCTTCGGCGATGGTGCCGTGCGCGCCTTCGTATCGAGGGTCGGTGACGGTACGGCCCGGATTTCGGTCAATGGCAATCTCACCAATCTGAGCGCGGGCGAAAGCATGACGGTCGGCGACTGTCTCCTGATGCTCAACTCGGTTGACCGGGGCCATGCCGACATCTCTGGTGCCTGCGGGTCCGACGTGCCGGCCGCAACCGGCTTTGGCCCGGGCGAAGCTGCCATGTTTGATGACGGCGCGACGCGGGTATTCATCTCTGGCGTGTCGGAAGACGGCAGCGCGGCGCGTATCGCGGTGAACGGTCTGGTTACGCAATCCGTCGCCAAGGGCGAAAGCGTGTCCGTGGGCGGCGACAGCAACTGCTCAGTCGTGGTCGAAGGCATCGACCGGGGCCACGTCCAGTTGGGCTACATCTGCGGTTCTTGACTCTTCGATCGCTCCGCCGGGTTGTTCCGGCGGGGCTTGTCGATGCCTTTAGCGCCAGCCAAGCTGGGCAGCGACTGAACCAAACGCTTTATGCCGCCAAACTCATTCAACATTCCGAACGCAGTGACGTAGCCAAAGCGCCAGGCCGCTAAGCGGGCAATTTTTGCCCGGTACTCCTGCGTGGCCTGAGAGGGGCTCGGCACAGATTCCAGATCTGCATCTCAATACCAGCCCACCCTTGCGCCAGAGGCCCTCTGGCCCTAGGTCAGATAAACCCGCAAACAGACCCCCGAGGCCCCCAATGCCCCACGACTTGCCCGCCCTGACCCAGGCCCTTCTCTCTGCCGCACGCGCGGCTGGGGCCGATGCGGCAGATGCCGTGGCCATAGACGGGACCGCCCTGTCCATCGACGTGCGCGGCGGAAAACTGGAACATGCCGAACGCTCTGAGGGCACCGACATCGGCCTGCGAGTTCTTATCGGGCAGCGTTCCGCATCGGTCTCCACCTCTGACCTGCGCCCCGCCGCGATGGAAACGATGGCCGCCCGCTGCGTCGCCATGGCGCGCGAAGCACCCGAAGACCCTTATATCGGCCTTGCCGATCCCTCCCAGCTTGCCCGCGACTGGGACCTCACCGCACTCGAACTCTATGACGCGACGCCCGAACCCTCTCCTGCCGAGCTTGAGGAAGGCGCCCGCCGCGCCGAAGCCGCCGCGCGATCTGTGGAAGGGATCACGCAGATCGACTCCGCCTCGGCCGGATATGGCGCGCGCAACATCCACCTGGCCGCCACCAACGGTTTCACCGGCGGATACAGCATCACCTCACGCTCGACCTCCTGCGTGGCGATCGCGGGCGCGGGCATGGGAATGGAGCGGGATTACGACGGCGATTCCCGCATTTTTCAGGCCGATCTGCGCACGCCCGAAGACATCGGCACCTCAGCTGCCAACCGCACGCTCGAACGCATGAACCCGAGCAAGCCCAAGACCGGAGCCTATCCGGTGCTGTTTGACGAACGCGTGTCGTCATCCCTGATCGGTCACTTTCTGTCGGCGATCAACGGTGCGGCCGTGGCGCGGGGCGCGTCCTGGCTGCGCTCTGCCATGGGTGAACAGGTCCTGCCATCGGGCCTGAACCTGACTGAAGATCCCCACCGCCCGCGCGCCATGGCATCGCGTCCCTTTGACGGCGAAGGGCTGCCCACGCGTCGGCGCAACATCGTCGAAGACGGCGTCTTGCAGGGTTGGACCCTCGACCTAGCCGCCAGCCGCAAGCTCGGGCTGGAGCCAACCGGGAACGGCGCGCGCGCCGCCTCGGGCGGTATCACCCCGTCCAACTGGAACATCGCGCTCACTCAGGGGGCGCATACTCGTGACGACCTGATCCGTGACATGGGCACCGGCCTGCTTGTCACTTCGATGATCGGATCGACCATCAACCCCAATACCGGCGACTATTCCCGCGGTGCAGCGGGTTTCTGGGTTGAAAATGGCGAAATCGCCTATCCGGTTTCCGGCGTCACCATCGCCGGCAATCTGCGCGATCTGCTAAAGACGATCCAGCCGGCCAATGACGCCCGCACCTGGTTGTCGCGCGTCGTGCCATCACTTCTGGTTCAGGGACTCACCCTTGCCGGCGAATGATCTGACCCTTCTCACCGACGCCGCCCGCGCCGCCGCCGAAACCGCCACACGCTATATCGGCGGCAACCTGAACGTGACGCAAAAACCAGACGACAGTCCCGTCACCGCCGCCGACCTCGCGGTGAACGCAGTGCTGTCGGATATGCTCCGATCCGCGCGGCCTCACTACGGCTGGCTGTCCGAGGAATCTCCGGACGACGCTGCCCGCCTCGACAACGAACATACCTTCATCATCGACCCGATCGACGGCACCCGTTCTTTCATCGCGGGCGAAGACACCTGGGCACATTCCCTTGCCATCGCGCGCAACGGCCAGATCACCGCCGCCGTCGTCTATCTGCCGCTGAGGGATAAACTCTATTCCGCTGACCTCGGGCGTGGCTCCAGCCTCAACGGCAAACCCATCACCGTCGCGGCTCCCACCACGCTCAGCGATGCGCATATCCTGACCACCAAGCCGAACCTGGACCCGCACCACTGGCACGGCGATGTTCCTGATTTCCGGCGCAGCCACCGCCCGTCGCTCGCCTATCGCCTCAGCCTTGTGGCCGAAGGCGCTTATGATGCCATGTTTACCCTTCGGCCCAGCTGGGAATGGGACATCGCCGCCGGTGCCCTGATCCTGACCGAGGCCGGCGCCCGCGTCAGCGACAAGACCGGCGCCGATCTGCGGTTTAACAATCCGCACCCGCAGGTGAACGGCGTGGTGGCCGGCGCCGAAGCCGTGTGGGCAGAGGTTCTGTCCGGCCTGCGCAGCTAAAGCATGCAATTGCTCTGCCTTCGTCCCGCACCTCGTACGGGACGAAGGCAGAGCGCCTCTCAGCCCTGAAGGGGCTTTACGACCAGTTCGCCTTCGGTCCGGGACTTCATCGCCAGAGCTGCGGCATGAGCTCCGGCCGCGGTCGTGAAGTACGGGATCTTGTCATAAAGCGCGACCGAGCGGATTTCGCGGGAATCTTCCACTGCGGCGGCGCCTTCGGTCGTGTTCAGCACCAGATCGATGCCTGCATCCTTCATCAGGTCCACCACGTTGGGACGGCCCTCATAGACCTTCTTGATCAACTCGCAGGCAATCCCCTGTTCCTTGACGAACTTTGCCGTGCCCGAGGTCGCGACGATGCGGAAACCGAGATCGGATAGGATTTGCGCGCATTCGGCCATCTGGGGCGTCTTGTCGTCATCGCGGATCGACAGAAAGACAGTGCCGCCTTCGGGAAGCATCGTTCCGGCACCCATCTGCGCCTTGAGGAAGGCGCGCGGGAACGAACGGTCCCAACCCATGACTTCACCGGTCGAACGCATTTCCGGGCCGAGGATCGTATCGACACCGGGGAAGCGGGCGAAGGGCAGGACCGCCTCTTTGACCGAGAACCAAGGCATGTTCGGATCGGCCAGCGTCATCGGATCGGCCAAGGGCAGGACCGAGTCATAATCCGTGTCCGCCGGGTATGCCGGACGCAGAGGGAAGTTGGAAAGAGGTTCACCTGCCATGATGCGCGCAGCGATGGACGCGATGGCAGAGTCCGTCGCCTTGGCCACAAAGGGAACGGTACGTGAGGCGCGCGGGTTGACCTCGATCAGGAAAATCTCTCCGTCCTTGACGGCGAACTGGACGTTCATAAGGCCAACGACGTTGAGGCCAAGGGCCAGCGCCTTTGTCTGGACCACGATCTCTTCGATGATGGCCGGATCAAGCGAATAGGGCGGTAGCGAGCAGGCGGAGTCGCCGGAATGCACACCAGCCTCTTCGATATGCTGCATGATGCCCGCGACATGGACATCCTTGCCGTCACACAGGGCATCCACATCCAGTTCCACGGCACCAGAGAGATAGCTGTCGAGCAGGACAGGGCTGTCCCCCGAGACGATGACCGCGTCTTTGATGTAACGTTCAAGCTGCGCGGTATCGCGGACGATCTCCATCGCGCGGCCGCCAAGAACGTAGGAGGGGCGGATCACCAGCGGGTAGCCAATGCTGTCGGCAATCGCCATCGCCTGAGCGTCGGTCGACGCAATGCCGTTATGGGGCTGCTTCAGGCCAAGCTGATTGACAAGCGCCTGGAACCGCTCGCGGTCCTCGGCAAGGTCGATCATGTCCGGCGAGGTGCCGAGGATCGGGATGCCTTCGGCCTCTAGCATATCGGCGAGCTTGAGCGGCGTCTGACCGCCGAACTGCACGATCACGCCATGCAGCGTGCCATTTTCCTGCTCGACCCGCAGGATTTCCATCACATGTTCAAAGGTCAGCGGTTCGAAATAGAGACGGTCCGAGGTGTCGTAGTCGGTCGACACTGTTTCGGGGTTGCAGTTGATCATGATGGTTTCATAGCCCGCGTCTGTCAGCGCAAAGCAGGCGTGGCAGCAGCAGTAGTCGAACTCGATCCCCTGCCCGATCCGGTTCGGACCACCACCAAGGATGACCACCTTTTTGCGATCCGACGGGCGCGCTTCGCATTCCACCTCGCCCATCATGGGCATTTCGTAGGTCGAATACATGTACGGCGTCTGCGCTTCGAATTCGGCGGCGCAGGTGTCGATACGTTTGAAGACAGCCGTGATGCCCATACCGATACGCTTCTGGCGGACGTCTTTTTCGCTGAACCCGGTTAGGATGGCGAGGCGGGCATCTGTGAAGCCCATGATCTTGAGCATGCGCAGCCCGTCTTCGTCCTGCGGCAGGCCGTTTGCGATCACTTCCGCCTCAACCTCGATGATCTCGCGGATACGGGCAAGGAACCAGGGGTCGAACATCGTAACGCCGTGGATGTCGTCGTCAGACAGGCCATGGCGCATGGCCTGCGCAATGACACGGATCCGGTCCGGAGTCTGTTTCGACAACGCCTTGATCACGGCCGACTTCTCCGGCGCGCCAGGGATTTCGATATCGTCAAACCCGGTCAGCCCGGTTTCCATCGAGGCAAGCGCCTTCTGGAAGGATTCGTGGAAGGTACGGCCGACCGCCATCGCCTCGCCCACCGATTTCATCGCGGTGGTAAGGTGCGGTTCGGAGCCCGGGAATTTCTCAAAGGCAAAGCGCGGGATCTTGGTCACAACATAGTCGATGGTCGGCTCAAAGCTCGCCGGAGTTACCTTGGTGATGTCGTTGTCCAACTCGTCGAGCGTGTAGCCGACGGCCAGTTTGGCTGCGATCTTGGCGATGGGGAAACCCGTCGCCTTCGACGCCAGAGCGGACGACCGGGACACGCGGGGGTTCATCTCGATCACCACCATGCGGCCATCGGCGGGGTTCACCGCCCACTGGACGTTCGATCCACCGGTCTCGACCCCGATCTCGCGCAGGACGGCGATGCTGCCGTTGCGCATGATCTGGTATTCTTTGTCCGTCAGAGTCAGCGCCGGGGCAACGGTGATCGAATCCCCGGTGTGAACGCCCATCGGATCGACGTTTTCGATGGCGCAGACGATGATCGCGTTGTCGGCCTTGTCGCGCACGACCTCCATCTCGAACTCTTTCCAGCCGAGCAGGGATTCATCGACAAGGATCTGGTTCACCGGTGAGGCATCCATACCCGTGCGGCAATAATATTCATAATCTTCGCGGTTATACGCCACGCCGCCACCGGTGCCGCCCAGCGTATAGGCCGGGCGGATGATTGCAGGCAGGCCGACATATTCCAGCGTTTCCAGCGCGAGCCGTACGCCTTCCTTCAGGTCCGCCTTGCCGTTGGGCAGCTTCGGGGCGGTCACGATGGTCGCCTTGGGGTTTTCAAGGCCAATGCGGTCCATCGCCTCACGGAACAGCTTGCGATCTTCGGCCATCTCAATCGCCGCGCGCTTGGCGCCGATCATCTCGACCCCGTATTTGGCCAGCACACCCATCTCTTCGAGCGCGAGAGATGTGTTCAGGCCAGTCTGCCCGCCCATTGTGGGCAGCAACGCGTCTGGCCGTTCCTTTTCGATGATCTTGGCGACCACTTCGGGCGTGATCGGCTCGATATAGGTGGCATCGGCCAGGCCGGGGTCGGTCATGATCGTCGCGGGGTTCGAGTTCACCAGGATGACGCGGTAACCTTCCTCGCGCAGCGCCTTGCAGGCCTGGGCACCGGAGTAGTCGAACTCGCAAGCCTGCCCGATCACGATTGGGCCAGCTCCGATGATCATGATGGATTTGATATCGGTACGTTTGGGCATGGCGGACCTCGTCTGAACGGCAGGGGGACACACCCCGCTGACTTGGCGCCGAGGTGCAAATTGTCGTGGGTTATAGACGTCGCGGGATTGCGCGCAACCCCATTGCGCCATGGAACGTACGATCCAGACACACCTTTGTTCGGGTCTGTACAGCGCCCGACAGGGGGAAAGGACAGCGCGAGCGGCTTGACTTTCGGCCCGTCACAGGATGTACCGCCCTAAACCGGTTTTCTAAGAGGAATAGTGCACATGCATGCCTATCGCACCCATACCTGCGCCGATCTTTCGGCTGCCAATGTTGGCGACACCGTCCGCCTTTCTGGTTGGGTGCATCGGGTCCGTGACCATGGTGGCATCCTGTTCATCGACCTGCGCGACCATTACGGCATCACCCAGGTGCTGTGCGACCCCGACAGCCCGGTCTTTGCCCAGGTCGAAAAAGTCCGCTCTGAATGGTGCATCCGCATCGACGGCGTGGTCAAGGCGCGCGACGCGTCGCTGGTGAACCCCAAGCTGCCCACCGGCGAAATCGAAGTCTTTGTGCGTGACATCGAAACCCTTGGGGCCGCAGACGAATTGCCGCTGATCGTGTTTGGCGATCAGGAATACCCCGAGGAAACGCGCCTGCGCTATCGCTACCTCGATCTGCGCCGCGAAGTGATGCAAAAGAACATGACGCTGCGCTCGGACGTTGTTGCCTCAATGCGCCGCCGGATGTGGGATCGGGGTTTCCGCGAATACCAGACGCCGATCATCACCGCATCGTCCCCCGAAGGCGCGCGCGACTTTCTTGTTCCGTCGCGTCTGCACCCGGGCAAATTCTATGCGCTTCCGCAGGCACCGCAGCAGTTCAAGCAGCTGATCATGGTCAGCGGCTTCGACAAGTATTTCCAGATCGCGCCCTGTTTCCGCGACGAAGACCCGCGCGCCGACCGCTCGCCCACGGATTTCTACCAGCTTGACCTCGAAATGTCCTTTGTCACCCAGCAGGATGTGTTTGATACGATCCAGCCGGTCATTGGCGGCGTGTTCGAAGAGTTCGGCAATGGTCGCAAGGTCGACCAGACGTGGGAGCAGATTTCCTACAAGGATGCCGCCCTCTGGTACGGCACTGACAAGCCCGACCTGCGCAACCCGATCAAGATGCAGATTGTCAGTGATCATTTTGCAGGCTCAGGCTTCGCGATTTTCGCCAAGCTGCTGGAGCAGGACGGAACGCAAATCCGCGCCATCCCCGCGCCGGGCGGTGGTTCACGCAAGTTCTGCGACCGCATGAACGCCTTTGCGCAAAAGGAAGGTCTGCCCGGCATGGGCTATATCTTCTGGCGCGACAAAGGTGATGTGCTGCGCGGCGAACTTGGCGACCTACTAACCGCAAAGATCAAAGCCGAGAAGAAAAAAGATGAAAGCCTAGTTGCGAAGATATCCTCCGAAGCGGATGCAAAGGCGGTTGAACTTGATCGGCTAGAGCAGGAGGCTAATCTGACAGCCGTTCGTCCTGTAGAGGCCGCCGGCCCGCTGGCCAAAAATATTGGCCACGAGCGGACCGAGGCGATCCGCCAGCAGTTGGGTCTGGGTGTCGGCGATGCGGCGTTCTTCTTGGGTGGCAAGCCCAAGCAGTTTGAATCGGTTGCCGGACGTGCGCGCACAGCCATTGGCGAAGAACTGGGTCTGACCGACAAGGACCGCTTTGCCTTTGCCTGGATCGTCGATTTCCCGATCTACGAAAAGGACGCGGAATCCGGCAAGATCGACTTTGAACACAACCCCTTCTCCATGCCGCAGGGCGGGATGGAGGCGCTGCTGGGTGATCCGCTCGAGGTGCTTGGCTTCCAGTATGACCTTGCCTGCAACGGATACGAACTGGTCAGCGGCGCGATCCGGAATCACCGCCCCGAGATCATGTTCAAGGCGTTTGAGATTGCCGGCTATGGCGAAGAAGAAGTGCGCAAGCGGTTCGGCGGCATGGTCAACGCCTTCCGCTTTGGCGCGCCGCCCCACGGTGGCTGTGCGGCAGGTATCGACCGGATCGTGATGCTGCTGGCGGATGAGGCGAACATCCGCGAGGTCATCATGTTCCCGATGAACCAGCGTGCCGAGGATGTGATGATGGGCGCACCCAGCGAGCCGACCCCGGACCAGCTGATGGAGCTGCGCCTGCGATCAATCCCGCAGGACTAAGGCACGGGCGTTTTGCCGAAGTATTAAAAATTGAAAAGGCGGGGCCAAAGAGGTCCCGCCTTTTTCCTTCTGAGACACTACGCAACGAAAAAATCTTTCATTACGCACTGCCACAGCGCCGGAGAGTACGTCAGCGTCAGATCGCCATGCGGTCCGCAAGCCGATCGTGCACCAGCCCGGTCACCCGCGCAAGACTTGCCCCGACAGAGCTACCATCCCCGCGCGAACGCACTAGCTCCTGGGCCGCAACACTAAGCGTTGCGTCGCCTGCGATCCGCGCTACGCCGGACAGGAACCGCCCAACGTATTCTAGCGATTCGCCATCAACATCGCCGCTCAAAATGTCGGCCGCATGAGCCATGTCATCACGAAAGGCGATGGGGTCAGGGTGGACCAATTCAGCTTGCACCTGACGCACCCCCTTGGGCCGCCTATCCTGTGGCATATGGTTCAGGATCATGTTTTGGAAGACAGTCAGATTGGCCATCGGCTTTTCCACAAAATCGTCAGCCCCCGCCGCTATGGCCACCGACTCTGCAAAGCCGTCACCACTGGTTGCGATGATCATTGCCACGCGCGGAACAGCCACCGACAGTTCCGCGATCAGGTCAGCCCCGGACCCATCGGGAAGCCCCATATCGATGATGATCACGGAAGGACGATAGACCTGAAGATGGCGGCGCGCAGACTGCAAACAATCCGCCCGCCGGATACGTGCGCCGCTGCGCAGGCACATCAGGCGGATGGCATCGCAGGCATACCGGCTATCCTCTACAACCAGAAGGGTCAGACCCAACAGCGGCCGCGAGGCCGTCGGTATACACATCCGGTCAAATTGCTCCAAATCATCCATGTCGGCCTCCATAAAGTTACCCGTTGACCATCGCGCAGCATAGCTAACGGCCCGTTAATGGGGCCGCGCATCTTGCGGCCCAAGCCCCCCCCGGGCCATAAGCCTCAGGATCATCGTCCAAAGGGAGTTTCATCCATGATCGGTCGCCTGAACCATGTTGCCATCGCCGTACCCGATCTGACGGCGGCCGCTGACCAGTATCGCAATGCGCTTGGCGCGAAGGTCGGTGCGCCCCAGGATGAACCTGATCACGGGGTCACTGTGATCTTTATCGAGCTGCCCAACACCAAGATCGAACTGCTCTATCCGCTGGGAGAAGACAGCCCCATCAATGGCTTCCTTGAGAAAAACCCTTCTGGCGGAATCCATCACATCTGCTACGAGGTCGACGATATCATGGCGGCCCGCGATCATCTTGTGTCAAGCGGTGCGCGGGTTCTGGGCAGCGGAGAACCGAAAATCGGCGCACACGGCAAACCGGTTCTGTTCCTGCACCCCAAGGATTTCAATGGGTGTCTGGTTGAGTTGGAACAGGTCTGAGACTGCGCTAAATCCGATCTAAATGGTTAAAGGACTCTCTCTCATGTCGATCATATCTGCCATCGTCCTGTTCGCTGTCCTGTGGTTCCTGACCTTTCTGGTGGTCATTCCGATTCGCCTGCAGACACAGGGCGATGTGGGGAAAGTCGTTCCCGGCACACACGCCGGATCCCCCGAGGTTCACAACCTTAAGAAAAAGGCGTGGATCACCACAGGCATTACTGCGGTCTTGTGGGCCATCATCGCGGGGATCATCCTGTCGGGCATGATCACCATCCGCGATCTCGACATATTCAATCGGATGGGGCCTGCTTCCACAATTGATGGAACAGATGGGTAAAGGTCGCAGCGCCCAGAATCGGGACCAAAAGGTTCATCAGCGGGATGGATAGCGGCATCGCCATCAGAACGCCCGCCGCCCAAATCGTCATCATGTGTTTGCGCCGCATCTGTTTGGCACCCTCGCGCCCGATCCGCCGCATGGCGACCAAGGTAAAATACTCCCGCCCCAGCAGAAATCCGTTCAGCGCCCAGAAAATCAACAGCGCCGCTGGGGCAAAGATCAAATAGAGCGCGACGGCCAACAGGTTTGCGCCGATCAGCACGCCCAGAAAATTGACCGTGTCCAGAGCCGAATCCCAGAACGGCACCCGCGCGACAGGCGGCAGGTGGGGATAATGCCGATCCTCGACCGCCTCTGCGACGTTTTCCAGAAACATCGAGGTTATGGCAGAGGCGACTGGCACCATCAGGAAGACCGACAGAAACAACATCAGGACGACCGACCCCCAGCTAAGCAGGTCATTGAGCCAGGTCACCTGACCCAGAAACGGCAGGGTCGCATCTTCGCCCACCAGCCAGTGGATCAGCCCCACGACCCCCGCATAAGCGCCGAACAACAGCGCCACGGTCAGGGCGATTCCCCGCAACAGCACTTGGCGAAAGCGGGGATCGTCGATTTGTCCGATGGCTGTGAAAAACGCCGTAAGGATCATTCGGTGACCCAGGTGGCGATGGCGTCCAGTGCAGGACGCGGTCGATCGGGCGGCGCAGAGGTTTCGGTACCAATGTGGATGTAACCCGCAACGCGTTCGTTTTCGGACAATCCCAGCGCCGCGCGGACAAAACCACGGTCGTGCCCAACCCAGCCCGACAGCCAGTTCGCCCCCCATCCGGCGGCCAGCGCGGCGTTCAGCAATGCCAGACAGACCGCACCGGCGGAATAGGTCTGCTCGATCAGGGGGACCTTGGGCGAATCGCGTCGAACCTCGATCACTGCCACGCAAAGATGCGAGTCGGCGAATTGCTTGCGGCCTTTTTCAATCTGCTCGGGATCCATCCCGACGGCGTTGCCGTGGCTGACCGCAAGGGCAGAAAGACGATCCAGCGCCCCGCGTTCCAGAACGATGAGTCGCCAAGGCTCCAGCTTGCCATGATCCGGCGTACGGGTTGCGGCGGTCAGAATCGGCTTCAGCGCGGCCCTGTCGGGTGCGGGCAGTGTCAGGGTCTTTGCCGGGCACGACCGCCGGGTAAGCAGGAATTCAAGCGCGGCGGGATTGGGGGTAGGCATGGCAGTCTCCTTGGCTTTGCTCTGTATGTCATGGCGATCCGGCTCAGGTTCAACTGCAAATCGCGCTTTGGGGGATGCAGAAGCCAAGCTGGCCGTGATAGCCGGAGACATGAGGAAAGGCGACCTAACCCATCTGGCAACGCCGGGCAGCACATTGTCCCTACGGGTAACGCCCAAAGCATCGGCCAATCGCGTGATCGAGGATGATGGCACCCTGCGCATCTACGTCACCGCAGTTCCGGCCGATGGCGCTGCGAATGACGCGGTGCAAAAACTTCTCGCAAAGGCCCTGGGAATAGCCAAGACCCGCCTCAGCCTGATTCAGGGCGCAACATCCCGCAACAAGGTCTTCCGAATCGACTGAGCTCTTAGGCGGAACGCCTCAGGGCTTGCGGGAATAGACCCCTTCAGGCAGCGATAGTGCCGCCGCGAGATCGTGCATTTGGGAAATGGACATGGTGACTTTTTGCACGCTATCGGTTCGGGGGTCGTATTGCTCGACTGTGATGCATTCCTCAAACGAGTTGACGATCACGTCCTCTTGCAAGGGCGCGTCCCCCTCGTCCACAAGGGTCACCACGGTGGCGTCAAAATCGTGCTCTATGCTGAACATACCCCGACTTTAGCCGCGCCGAACCACCTTGCCCAGCCTTTCCGGACCTCGATGCATGGCAAAAGGAAAAGGCTCCGGAATGTGATCATGAAACATGCCAGAAACCGGTTCGATATCCGCCAAACTCGCCTGACCTACCGGTCGCCGGCAGCTGAGTAAAATGTGACTGGCCCCCTGACCTGCCCGGCTTTACGCTGTCAGGACATAGTATGGAGCCAAAATGCGCCGGTTGATCCCCTTTATCCTTATTTCCCTCACGGCCTGTGGGGTCTCCCCAACTATTCAGCCCTTCCCCCAGCAGCAACCGGACCGAACGGAAACCCCTGCCTCTGCAGAGTCGCGTCGGCGGGCGGTGGACACCGCGCGCACCTTTGTGCAGGTGGTCCAAACCGTCGAACCAGTGGCGGAAAGAGAATGCCGCCGCATCGCACCCCGGATAAACTGTAATTTCCAGATTGAGGTGGATTCCCGCCCCGACCAACTGCCGAATGCCTTTCAGACCACATCGCCGAATGGTCGCCCCATCGTAGTCTTCAACACCGCGCTTATCGAATCGGTAGAAAACGCAGACGAATTGGCCTTTGTCATGGGGCATGAAACCGCGCATCACATCATGGGTCATCTGGAGCGCGTACAAATGAACGCCGCCGTCGGTGCGGTGATCTTTTCGGGCATTGCCGCAATGAGCGGCGCGAATGGGGAAAGCGTACGTACCGCCGAAGAATATGGCGCTGCGGTCGGGGCGCGGACGTTTTCCAAAGATTTCGAGCTTGAGGCCGACAGGCTGGGTACGATCATCACCATGCGCGCCGGGTTCAACGCGGTACGCGGTGCCGCATTTTTCACGCGGCTCCCCGACCCCGGCAACAGGTTCCTTGGGACACATCCGCCGAACCGTCAGCGTATAGAAATGGTCCGCAGCACAGCCGCAGCGCTTTCACCCGGGATCTGAACGGCCCCCCGCAGCAATCGCGCCGCAACGCGCGGTTCAGCGTGCGCGCAGATTCTTGGCCGAATTCTTGATCGCAGCATACTGGCCCGACGGGCGGTAGGGCCACAGATACTCTGGCAAAACAGATTCAAACGATGTCGGCGAAATCCCCAGTTCGCCGAAGCTCTTCGTCCCCTCTGACACGACGTTGTCGTGGCGCAAATTGCGCACCTGATCACGGGTGATCACGCCGTTGGACACAAGACCCAGCGTCATTGTTTCAAGCAGGTCGAATCCGAACCCCATCAGCCGCGCCACCGGGAAGGGTATGTTCAGCACCAGCTTGCGGCGCTGAATCACCTCCAACATCTTCTCCATCAGATCGCGGAACGTTCCGACATCCGGGCCGCCCAGTTCATAGACACCGGGCGCGGCTTCCCCTTTGATTCCCATGACAGCGGCCTTGGCGACATCATCCACATAGACCGGCTGGAACCGCGTTTCCGCCCCCACTACCGGAAGGATCGGGCCCATCCGTGACATCGCCGCAAAGCGGTTGAAAAAACCGTCTTCGGGGCCGAAAATGATCGACGGTCGCAGGATCACCGCGTTGGGGAAGGCTCCCAGAACGGCGGCCTCTCCCTCTCCCTTGGTGCGGGCATAGTCACTGTCCGACTCCGGATCGGCACCAATGGCCGAAATGTGCACAAGCTGGCCGACACCAGCTTCGGCAGCCAACCGGGCCACGCGTGCCGCGCCATCGGCCTGCACCGCGTCAAAGCTGTTCTTGCCGTTCCCCGAAAGGATGCCGACGCAATTGACCACCGCATCCGCGCCCGCCATGGCCTGAGCGACAGAAGCATCGTCACGAATATTGCAGAGCACCGGCTCCACCTGACCGACAACGCCATACGGACGAACAAACATCGCCTCGTTCGGACGCCGCACGGCAACACGCACGCGCCAACCTTCCTTAGCCATACGGCGGGCGATATAACGACCGACGAAACCGGATCCGCCGTAAATAGTGACGCGTTTGGACATCGATTTTCTCCATGCATGCTTGTTCCCTGCTTAGCGATACCACAAGAGTCAAACAAGATGCTGCATACCGCTCTTTTTCCTTCCGACCCCCGTTGACAGTGCTGTGCGCCCCCAGTAAACGACCGCTCACGACACCTGCCCAGGTGGCGGAATGGTAGACGCGCTGGCTTCAGGTGCCAGTGGCCGCAAGGCCGTGGAGGTTCGAGTCCTCTCCTGGGCACCAAAATCAAGCAAAAAATCCCGTATTCTCTTGTTTTTCGCAGTTTTTCGCTCCTATCATCTGGATTTTGCCCCACAACTTGCCCCGCAGCGAGGTACGTAGCTGGCGTCGATTGCGACGCGTCTCGATATGAACCAAACGCAAATTTTTGCATGATCCGAACGACCCAACCTCCCTCACAGCCCGAAAATATGAGGTTGGCCGATGGATGCGAGGATCGAAAAATTGGAGCGGAGCAAGCGAGTGTTGGCACGGATTATTCGTGAGCGCGATGACGGCATTCGCTATGTGCCTGTATTTAAGCGCCTGGAAGAAGAGTTGACGTCGCTTCTCGACATCGAAGATGACTATGACCGTATTCTGCGACAGTATCAGGTCTGAATACCATTATGAGCTTGGAACGCGAGCTGCTCAATCGGGCGTGCCTTCAATTTAATTTGGCGGAGTCGATCAGGTTGGCACGAATTGCGAAGATAACACTCAGATCGCGCCCGCTTCGACCAAAGGGCTTTCCAAATTCATACTAAGCCACTGGCCCAGAATGAAGTCCCAATGCACTTGGAGGAAAGGGCTTTCCAAATATAGCCCAGTAAATCGCTGATAGACAGTAAGCGCCGCGCCATCGCCCTCATTGTTTGAAGCTGCCGACTGTCTGAGATGCGCCCTGCATAGCAGGAGGTGTCTTATGGATCGTGATGTACA
>NZ_FZNN01000061.1 GCF_900188035.1 Puniceibacterium sediminis
TGTGTGGATAGCTCCTGCATAGCAAGACATATTTGAAGTAATTTCGCACTGGTCAGAAGCAGACGTGTGTCCGGCCTGTTTGCGCGGCGCTCGTAGCCGCTGGCCCTGATGGTTTCCGCAGACCAAGTCCCAAACGGCTTATCGAACAACAATGTGTCCTGGACATTCGACGGGGTGTCTTGGTTGGCGGGCTGACTGTGCGCCATCATTTCAAAGGTCTTGCTGTCTCGGGTGTTCCTTTTATTAGGCTGTGCGAGGCCGATAGTATTCGTTCTTCGTCAGTACCGCCCAGACTATTCGTGCGGTCTTGTTCGCCATTGCGACGGTCGCCAGTCGAGCTGGCTTGCGCTCAAGAAGGCCGATGGCCCATGGATCGACGCGGTCAGGGGTTACTTTCATCTGTCGCAACCGCGCTGTCATGCCGGTCACCAAAAGGTGCCGAATGTAACGGTCACCCATTTTCGTGATCCGCCCTAATCTTTCCTTTCCGCCACTGGATAAGTTCAAGGGTGTCAAACCTAACCATGCCGCAAATTGTCGACCATTCTTGAACTGCTTCGCGTCGCCGACTGTGGCAACAATAGCTGAAGCGGTGACAGGCCCAATGCCTGGTATCGTGCGCAACAACATCACGCGCTTGTCCAGTTTCGAATGAAGCCGCATGCGCATCTCGTACCAACGGAACCGGAGATGCATCGCAACAAGTTGGTGGCTGAGTTGTCTCAGAACATCTACTGCAATCTGCGGTAGGGCGGGCTTCTCTCCCTCGAGAACACCTTTCGCGTATTTGACCGCCGCTCCAGTTCCTTGTTGAATGATGACACCAAACTCGGCGAGCAAGCTGCGAAGCATATTGCTCAGTTGCGTTCGCTGCCTGACAATCAAATCGCGCGCACGATGCAAGAACAAGACGGCTTGCTGTTCCTCGGACTTGGGCGCAACAAACCGCATCGTCGGGCGTGTCACCGCTTCACAGATAGCTTCGGCATCATTGGCGTCAGATTTGCCGCGTTTGACATAGGGCTTCACATAATTGGCCGGGATCAACCGAACATCGTGCCCAAGCTTGGTGAGTTCTCGCGCCCAATAGTGGCTGGATCCGCATGCCTCCATGCCGATCAAACAGGGCTCCAATTTGCTGAAGAACTGCATGAGTTGTGCGCGACGGATAGCTCGATTGAAAACAACCTCCCCATCCTTCGCAATTCCGTGGACCTGAAAAACATGTTTGGCCAGATCAATACCGACTGTTGTAACTTGCATTGGGTAGCTCCTTTCCTAGCAGTGATAGACAACTGCAGTATGGCGCATTGCGACGCCGGGTGGAGCAGGAGCTATCCACCCCATCCGC
>NZ_FZNN01000026.1 GCF_900188035.1 Puniceibacterium sediminis
GCGCCGCGACATGGGCGCGTGTCGCCTCGCTGATAGGCACATGTCGCCTGAACGCCGTAAACCCCGAAGCCTATGTCGCCGCCACACTCCGAAAGATCCTCGATCAGCACATGCAGACTGACATCGACACTCTCATGCCATGGAACTTCGGCAAGTAGTAAAACCACAGTGCCATGGGTGATGGACTGCCGCTTACGTCTGTCGCAACGGGAGCTTAAAAAGAACCTTAACCGAAAGGCAGAACTGGATGGCGGCATCGGAGAAGACGGGTGGACGGCCGGGCGGCCTTCATGCGGTGCCAGCCAAGCCATGTCTTGGTCCACCAAGATCAACATCGAGCCGCGCCTGCGCAGCGCCGCGTTGTAGCTGGACCAGTTCGTCGTGCGGTAGCGGGCGGGAGGTGGCTTGCTCATAAAGACCCTCTAACCGCATAGATTCACGTTGTGAATCGTCCATAGTCAGAGTTGCGCAACAATGCCGTGTCAATGCAGTAACGGACATGCGATCTGGGTAACGAGATCGCATGTCCGCTTTTTTAGTCTGCTTTGCTTTCGACGCGTTCAGCCAGTGGCTGAAGGTTATTCAGCGATTGGAGATGAACGAACAAAAGTTCCAATTCGTCAGTCTTGAGCATCTTTTCAAGTGTCTCCGCTTCAAGCATTTTAAGCTTTTCGCGGTTCACAGCAGAGAACCCGTTCAGGCGTCCGCTGTCGCCCGATGGCGTGCGATACTGCGCTTGCATCGGCTCAAGCAAGTCGAGGTCCACCAGCCGTTTGCAGAGGGCCTGTGTTCTGACGAACTGCGCCTGATAATCTTTGGTGAAGTCCAGTACACCCTCAAGGTACTTGGTACGCTCACCGCGACTGTCGAACAAACGCTCGCCTTCGTTATTGGAGTTCACGCCCTCATATTCGGTATCGATGCACAGGGTGAACGATTTATTGTCTTCACCCTGCGCAAACACGAATGGATAGCGACGGATGAAGGCCGGCACGTAGCGACCATTCCAGCTTTTATCGTTATCGACATACAGGTTTTCAGAATCCTGAAGCCCAAGAATCACAACCGGAAAGACAGAGTCGCCTTCGCCGGCAAAAACGATAGCACAATCGCTCGCTGCGGGGCGGAACTCGGCGGCCACGATCGGTACAGAGTTTACCGTATCGGCAAAGCCGTAGGTTCCATCAGTTCTGATACTGAAATCGCGATGCGCTTCACTCGAAAGCGGTACAGCGCTCTTGTAGAATAACAGTTGATTGGCCACTAATTTGTCTCCTTAAGATATTGTAATTGGTAGGACTTTATTAGTGGGATACAAGGTTTAATTTCTGCCGGAAGGCTCTTTTGTTGCCATAACGCAATGGTGGCTTTGGCTATTGCCGTTTCATTCGAAATTAAATCCGCCTGATCCAGGCTCTACCTCGTTGATATTCAAAGTGACCTTACACCTTTGGCCGGCTGGAAGCACCACATCCGGGTTTGGCAATTCTAACCTCACGCCAAACGTGTTTGATGTTGCATCGAAAACACTGTCAACGACCACAACTTCGGCGGGGAGATGGGTGTCGGGAGGTTGACGCAAGGCCACCTCACCAATCTGCCCAAGCGCCAATTGATCAAAATATTCGGTCGGCAAAAACACTTCGACATAGAGCGGATCAAGATCCGCCAGCTGCACGATCCACGCCTCCTGAGTGACGAACTCTCCCGGCGACAACCTGCGCGCTGCCACAACACCACTGATCGGACTCTTGATAGTCCGGCGGGCCAATGTGGCCTTCGCGCGCCCCAGTTCCATGACGGCGAGGTCTTTCTGTACCTTCAGTCGTTCCAATTCGGCACGGCCGACCTCGAGCTCGGCAGCGGCCTCATCAAATGCTTCGCGGGTGGTCGCACCACGTTCCAACAATTTTTCGGCGCGCGTCATCCGGTGCTGGGCCAATTTCAAACGGACGCGTTGTGCCTCGATGCTGGTCTCATCCCCTGCCCGCCTACTATTAACCGCGACAGTCGCGGTTTCAAGCTCGGCCTCCAACCTTGCGAGAACCTGTCCCTTGGCTACAGGATCACCCCTTGCGACGATCACTTCGCTAAGGATACCGGTCACAGGGCTTCCTATTGCGATGATGCGGTTGGGCTGCACGACGCAGTCAAACTTGACCCCGGCGACAGCAGGCAGCGCGGCCCCCAGAAGCACGCAGACCACCGAAGAAAAGATACGCGTCCGTTTAATCCGGTTCACCGCTAAATGACATAGCATCGCTAAGGACCTCATCTTGTTTATGAAGATCACGCCGCATCTGCATATGAAGCGTTTCGGCCCGCGCTTGCGCCCGATGAAAGGCGTATCGAGCGAGCCACGAACGTAGTGGCCAAATCCAACGGGCGGTGCGTGAAAGCCATGTGGCATCGTATTGAGCGAGTAGCGGATCGTCCAGCGCCAGAAACGGCTGAAACTGACCGGGATCACCCTGACGCCCGGCACGCCCGGCCAGCTGACGGTCGATACGGGTGCTGTCATGGGGCTCGGACATGATTACATGCAACCCGCCTGTTGCGCGGCTTTCTGGATCAAGGCCGATGTCCGCCCCTCGCCCGGCCATGTTCGTGGCAATCGTGACCTGCCCGGCAAGTCCTGCCCGGCTGATAACCTCCGCTTCTTCGGCAAAATGCTCTGCCGAGAGCACGTTATGCCTGAGTTCAGCCGCGCCAAGCGCATCACTTGCGCGCTTGCTGGCGGCAACAGTACGTGTTCCGATCAGTACGGGGACGGATTTATTGTTCAGGCGCTTCGCTTCGGCAGCGATGGCGGACCATTTCTCACTGTCGGCGACAAATATCCGCGCCGGTTTGATCTTTCGCTTTACTTTGCGGTTGCTCGGGATCGTGGCAACCGCGACGCCGTAGGTCCGCCACAATTCCGGCGCGACCTCACGAATTGTCCCCGACATGCCCGCGATCCTGTCATATCGCCGAAAGAACCGCTGATAGGTCGTGCGCGCCAGAGTGATGCGACCTTTGGACGGCTCAAGCCCCTCTTTCTGTTCTATCATCTGATGCAGGCCATCAACCCAGAAACGATCAGACATCACGCGCCCGGTGTATTCATCGATAATTTCGACCTTCCCATCGCGGACAAGATACTGTTCGTCGCGCAAGAACAGATGTCGCGCGCTCAGCGCCTTGACGACAAGTTCCTCTCTTGCGGCGCGGTTGGCCAACAGGCCGTCGACTTTCGCCGCATCGAGCCTTTTCCTACCCGATGCTGTCAATTCGATACGCCGTTCCTTGCCGATGATTCTAAAATCGTGGTGTGCCAGCCGCCAAGTCAGTTGCTCTGCCTTGCGCAGGATTTCGGGATCAAATAGCGCTGGACCTTCGCCAGAGAGGATCAGCGGTGTTCGCGCCTCGTCGATTAGTATACTGTCGGCCTCGTCGATCAGAGCAAATGCAAGCCCGCGCATCATGCCTCCGATGGCACCGGATTTTTGCCTATTATCTCCGTAGATCGCCCGCACTCGACGTGTCAAATGTCCGTTTCCCGCCGAAGGATCGATACGATCCTTCAGGAAATCAAACGCGAGCTCCTTGTTGGTGCAATATGTCACGTCAGCGGAGTACGCGCGTTTGCGATCTTCAGGCGACATGCCTTCAGCAACCAGACCGACTGTCAGACCTAGGCCTTCATAGACCGGTGTCATCTGCTCGGCGTCACGCGCAGCAAGATAGTCATTGACTGTAACCACATGCACCGGACGGCCCGCAAGCGCCATCGCGCCCGCGGCCAATGTGGCAGTCAGGGTCTTGCCCTCGCCAGTCTGCATCTCGACCATTTGTCCACGCATCATCACGTAGCCACCGCGGAGTTGCACCGGATAATGTCGCATTCCCAGCTTGCGAAACGCGACCTCGCGCACCAGCGCGAATAGGGGTGCCGCATGGCGAAGTGCGGCAGGATCCGCACCCCGCGCTTCGTAACCCGCGACGCGCGCACATTCGATAATCTCTTCGTCGCTAATGCTCTCGAATGCCTTGCCTGCGCGGGTGACTGCGGGCACGATAGAGCGGCTGCGTACCCCACGAGTGCGTGTCCAGCCGGCCAGCACGCCGGCTTTCAACGCCACAACACCCTTGTCGAAAAAATCCGACCGCGAAAGCTCTGCTTCGTGGCCGAACCAGGCTTGCCGCGCGATCTGATCTGCGTCCGAATGATTGGCTGGCGCGTCAGACATCAAACTTGCTTAGAAAGAGCTGCCGCAGATTGCGTACTATTCGAAGAAAGAGAGGCTCTGCCCCGTGATCGAAGCGGACAAAGACCCGCTGCCCAACCTTCATATCAATGGTAGAGAGCGGTACGCTGAGGTCGAATTGAAAGAGCGGTTCCAGCGCTGTCTGCGCATTTCCAGACGTCGGATCAATTACGATCCGCCCGCCGCCTTCGGTGCCAAGCGCAACCGACGCAAGCCGCCGGGTCGCCTGGGGTATCTGCCGAACTAATTCCGCGCCGATCAGCTCGCCGCGTTTATCAGCGAGCATGATTTCCACTTTGTTCAATCGGTGCCGCACCAAATCCGAACTGCCTTGCGGCACCATTGAGCGCACGACCAGATCACCGGGCGCAATCACGTACCCAACCAACGTCCCACGCTCAACGAAGCTGTTCAGCAACCCCACTGCATCGGGAACGACCAGCCGCCCTGATCGCGCAACGGTCAGGGTCAATCCCGCAATCTGGTCGTCGACCCGGGCAAGGGTCGCATCGGCTTGTTCAAGTTGCTGACGCAAGATGCCTTCGCTTGCACGGTCCAAGGCTATCTCTCGCTCCAGTTTCAGCCAGATTTCAGCGCGCTGCGCCAAGATCAGGTCGCGCCGCGCAGTCAGCTCACGATTTGCCAAAACCATAATCTGAGCGCCCTTCACCACCTCACCGCTCTGGGTATAGTTCTCGAGGAATCCCTCAGTGCTCGTTCGCAAAACGGCCGATTCCGGTACGTCAATCACGCCTTCGACCATCGTCGCATAAGGCAGGGGAAGTGCCAAAAACCCGGCCAGCGCCACGAAGGCAACAGTGCCACTGACCAGCATTGCACGGGCACGGTTGCTGCGCAGCTCGGGAGCCTCAATCAACCACCACAGGCCCTTGATGACCGGAAAGACAAGCGCGCTCAAGACAGCCCATATCGCCAACCCGACCCCGATGAAAAAGAGCTTTCCCGCGATGAAAAGCGCGATCCCGATCATGATAGACAATCGGTAAAGGAAGGCCGCGACCGCATAGAACAAAAACCATCCCTGCTCGCCTCGCGCCGTTACAGGAGAAGATAGGTCACGCATTCCAAAGAGATATTTTTTAATTACGTAGAAGACATACGCATTGGCGCGGTTCCCCAGATTGGGAATTTCGACCAAATCCGACAGGACGTAATAGCCATCGAACCGGAGCAGCGGATTACCGTTGAACAACAGGGTCGACACGCTGCCGATCAGGATTGTATTGAAAGCCGCAGCGCGGATCAGACCCGGTTCTGCCTCGGCCCAGACGAAGATCGCAATCGCCGCGATAAAAATCTCGACCAGAATGCCGGCTCCGCCGACAACGGCGCGTGACCATTTGCTTTGGAAGCCGCTGGAGGCAGATGCATCCACATACGGCACCGGGATGAGGACCAGAAACATTAACCCCATCTCGCGGACCTCGCCGCCCCACCTTTTGATCGCGTAGCCGTGTCCGAATTCATGCAGCGCCTTGATGAACGGGTAAACCAGCGCCATCAAAATCAGGTTTTCAGCCAGAAAAACCCGGTCTGAAAAACCAGAGCTCAGTTCTGGCCAATTGAGTACCGCGACTGCCAGCCCGCCGATCACGACAGCAAGCCACACCACCGCGCCGAACACCGTAAAGAGGGGCCGGATTAACGGCATCGTCGCGTCCAAAAAGCGGTCCGGATCCCATAGTGGCAAGCGTAGCGCCAGCGGGTTCTTCAAGCGCGCCATCAACGCTTTGCTCTCACGGCTGTCTGCGCGATGCGTCAACTCCTCGATATCCGGGGTCATGTCTCCCGATAGCAGGTCCGCCTGATGCAGATGCGCCAACATACGAATGGTTTCATCCTGCGTGGGCGGATCATCTACTTCACCGATCCACGCGTTTGCGGCGTTCCAAATTTGGTCCATGGTCCGCCGCCCATCCATCAGCCCGATCATCCGGTTGGCAGCAGGCGCAAGACGGTGATACCGCCCGGTCTGATCGTCTTGGACAACGAACCATGTGCCACCACGATAGCGCTGGCGATAGATGCGGGCATGACTGCGCAGACGGGGGCGCAGTTTGGCTACTTTAAACCAGTTTTGGCTGAAAACCGCCCCACCCATACCCTAGCCGAACCATAACCAGAATGTGAGGCGCGCCCAATCGACCAACTCACGGGTCCAGATGCGAACGACCAGACGCTCGTCCACGTCGACCTTGGCAATCCCGTGCATCCCAGGCCGCAAAGCGGGTGCGGCGACGTCGAAGCCTGCCTCTACACGGAACGTGTTGCGGCCCTCAGCAGCCTGCGCGACGGGCGTGATCTTGGTCACGACAAGCGGAAATTCTGTGTTGGGCAGCGCAGTGACTACCAGATCACCGGATTGCCCTATCGAAATTTCACTAATACGGCTTTCGTCAACGCTCATTACGATGCGGTAGTCATCCACAGGAGCCACTTCGAACAGAACAGTGCCGCGAGAGACCGATCCACCAATGTTCTGGCTCTGATCACCTGCCACGATGATCCCGTCGAAAGGGGCTATCAATTGTGCGCGCTCCAGCCGGGCGTCTATCAAACTGATCTGGGCCTCCGCCTGCGCGATCTGTACGCGAAAAATCTCGGTCTCGGCTCGGTCTTGTTCCCCAATGGCGCGGCCGAGTTCCAGCCGTTTTTGACGTCGTTCCGTCACCCAGCGCAGCCGTTCCAACACCAGATCACGATCATCGAGTGCGGCTATTGCGTCGCCTTCCGCCACCCTGTCGCCTGCACGCGCCGTCGCCTCGCGCAGGAACCCGTCGAAGGGCGCGACAAGGCTGCGTTGCACGGCCCCCTCGACCAATGCGTCAGACGCGATACGGTACGGACGCGACCAGGTCGAAAAGATGAACACAAGCCCGATCAGGCATGCAATCGCCAACTTTCGTAATGCGTAACCCGGCCCGAAAAGCCGCACAAACTGCCGCCCGACTGTGTCAAAAACTTTAAATATCAGCCATTTATCGTTCTGTTTCTTGTCCCACAGCACTGGCCCCACCAAGCTCGTGGTAAAGTCCAGAAACCCCACTTCTTCAGGGGTGAACGGCAAGTCTTCGCTGCGCTGAAACGTGATCGCGCCAAGATAAATTTCGCCAACCATAAAAGGTACTGTCAGCACGGCGCTGCGCCCCTCTTCTCCGGCCAGTTCCTTTTGTGCACGGGTCGCGTTTATCTCGTGTTCTGGTGGCGGATATTTAAGCGCGGCACGTTGGTCAATCGCTTCATCCATCGCCGCCGCCACCCGTCGGTTCAGGCCCATCTGCTTGCGGAATTCGGCAGAGTGCGACACTGCCGCAAGCCGCACATATCCGCGCTGACGAAAACCCAACGAAACACGATCTGCGCTTGCCGCCTGTGCCAATCGGGTCATTGTGCCGATTGCTGCGCGGCGTGCCTCATGATCCTCGATCATCGCGGCAAAAATCTCGTGTGCCCGGAACATCATCTGCTTGTGCTGGTCGCTGCGTTGCCGCGCGTCACGCGCCAATCCTTCGCGCAACCACGCCGTCCCCCAGGCAAGCGCGCGTGCGGCATTGCGCAATCGCTGGGGGCCTGCATCAGGAATTCGCAGAACCGCTGTTGCGACCACGATGGCATCGTCGTCTACCACCGGATGTCCGATCATCGCAGTCTGCGGCGCGTCTTTGGGCCGTGACAAAGCGACCTGGCCATTCTCGAATACCTGTGATGCGATCTGGTCCAAGCTTTGGCCCAGATCGTCACCCGAACGGGCAATTGTCCGAGCCTGGCCGACACGAGCATTTAGGTCCAGAAGATACACTGCACCACTATCGGCGCCAGCCATTCGCAACTGCAACGTCAGCCAATGGGGCGCCAAAGCCTCGAGCGATCCGGCACCAGGCAGAGCGGCCCATGCGGCATCTACCGCACGTGAAGATCTCGCTGGCCCAAGAAGGCTTGATGACTTGCTGCTGCGCTGGATCTGTGACGTCATCCTCTATTAATCCAGTCCGCGACTGATGCAGCGCGCTACGTTATTGATGTCACCGTCTGCACCCGGCGTTGCCAGAAAGCGTTTCAACTCCAAAACAAAGAAATCGTCGAAATCGAAAATGCCGCCACCGACCATATCCTTCTAATAATTTTGATTACAAAACAGTTCAAGCTTGTTCCATGCTTGCATACAAGTTAGGCTCAACCAACAGCTAAAGTGATAAATTCCTTAGGAAATTGCCATGACTGATAGCGGTTTCGGAAATGATCCGGCGACGTCCACCCCGGTGTTTCGAGAGGTGTATTTCCCAACATTGATCTACTATCAGGACATACCTGAATTTGGTGATCTAAATCAGCAACTACTGAATGCGGTCCGCATGGAACGTGATATGGACAGCGAAGGTTTAGCGCGATCGAATGAACCGCGATTAGGCGGTTGGCACAGCAAAAATGAACTGCACCGCAATCCTGCTTTTGCCGCTCTGACCGATAAGATCATGGCGTTTTCGAGAGAGGTGTCCAAGACGCAAGGCTACGATCCCGCGTGGCCGCTGGCCATCGATAACATGTGGTCGATCGTCAATCCGCGAGGCAGTCACAACAAAACGCATATCCATCCCAACAGCTTGTGGAGCGGGGTCTACTACATACAGACACCACCGGGCGCCGGGCGGATTTGCTTTACCGATCCGCGCACACAACATTTGATGCAGGCCCAGAGATACGATCCGAATACAGCGCGTACCTCGGATAATTGGGCTGAAGTATTCTTTGAACCGACACCAGGACGCATCCTGCTTTTTCCCAGTTGGCTGTATCACAGCGTCGAAACAAACCTGACAGATGCGACCGGCGATGCCAGCGATCGCGTGATCATCAGTTTCAACATGTATCAAAGCCGCGGATTGTAGCCCCAACAGCTTTATTTTACTGCGAATGTGACGCGCCTTGCCAGGGTCGAATACTGGCAAGGCGATCTTTTTATTCCGCTGCGATTAGAGGCAGCGCAATCGGACCTTCCAGCACCAGACGGCCTACTTCTGTCGCGCTCAGCGCGCGGTCATACCATGCCAGTTCATCCATCAAGCCATCGAAATGATCCTTGAGCTTTGGATCGCAATCTCGCTGGTTATGCCAGCGTGCGCCTATTGCAATTTGCCCAGAGATATTGCCGAGACCGCCGATGTAGTCATTCATGCCTACCTCAACCCCGCCAACATAAAGCCGCAGACCATCCGATCCCCAGGTCAGGGCGACATGCTCCCATGAACCCTCCGTCAGACGGGGGCCGGAAATGCGGTGGGTCGCGCCGTTCTCAGTCACGGATACTTTCAAAAGCCCCTTCTCGAAGCCGATGTCGAACCTGTCGCCATTGTCACCATAGGTCGAGACAAGCGCGCCATCGCGGCGATCATTGTCCGGGTTCACCCACATTTGTAGACTGCCCCCAGGCGTGACAAAGGCCGCGTCAGCCGACACAAGTACGGCAGTATCACCATGGCGACTGAACTCTGCCGAAGTGCCGCTATCCGCTGCCGCGCCAACCTTGCCTAGATATTGTTCAGTACCGCGCCATTCGCCGGTCACGAACTCGCCATTCTGCTGAACGCCGGATGCGTCGGTGATTACCGAACCCTCCAGCGCGTCAAACGTAAGGTGTAGCACAGGCTGAACCATTTCAGTTTCGACCGTGACCGCCAACGTGTCCAACACAAAGAGCACTTCGCTGCCATGTGCGAAGACCCGCAGCCCATCTTCTGGCAGCAACTCGTCCCACTCACCCGCGAGCGTCAGCGCCGTTCCGTCAGCCCCGATGACAATCGCCGGGCCGGTGCTGATCATCTCCACATCACCCGGTGCAAGCGTAGTCGGAACCTCAGAACCGGACCCGATGACAATGCCGGTTGTCCCGTCACCAAATGTGATACCCTCGACCTTTGTTAGCGTATCGATGATACGCGGCGCGGTGATTGCAATCTCGTAGGCACTTGCTCCACCCACAAAGAGTGCCGACATGGCGGCTACATTGACCTGGCCCGAGATGATGGAAACCTCGTCAATGCGGCCATCGAACTCATCCGACAGATTTGGATGATCAGCATCGCTCGCCCGGTTCCGAGCCAGTGATGCTCCAATGGCCAGAAAATCGTCGTTGTCAGTCAGATCAAACACAACAGCAGCATCGGAGGCGACCATTTGGCCATCGACCCACAATTCGACGCCACGCGCGCCAAATGTCATCGACACCATCTGCCACTGATTACGTTCGATGACGTCATTTGCAACCAGCGTGTGATTTTGACCGTTCATTTCGTATTGCAGGCGCAAGTCGCCTTTGTAGGTCTCAAGTGTGAAACCAGTATCGGAATACATGCTGGTCTTCGACAGTACCGCCTGACGACCCGTATCGTTCGAATTGATCCAGGCCGTAACCGTCCCGTCCGCAAGCTCCAGCTCTATGTCGTGCTCTGTCACCAAGGCATCATGATGTCCGTCGAACCGAGCCCCCGATCCGGTTGACCCGGATACGTCCATGGAGACACCAATGTTAGGACCAACCGCATCCTGCGACGTACCGGCCGCATCCGCAGCCCCACCTCGTGTGACCTCGTCGAACGGGTAATGCACGATCACGGGCCCGCCGTCCGCGCCCCGATGCTCTACTCCGAGCGCTCCGTTTACATCCGTAAAGCCATAGTCCGTCACTGCACCCGGTAGGGCGCTGGACGGATAAATCTTGCCACTCGCCTCAAAGAATGCGGCGGCCGGGCTTTGTGCAATGAACAATGCTATCGCCTCAGAACCGAACTGCTGATCATGAATGGCCAGCTCGTCCATGCGGCCATAGAAGCCATCAGTAATGCGAATGTTTCCGTGCTCATCAACACCCTCGAACGCGCCACCAACGAACATGTCAGCGATATTATTGGTCAAGCCGCCGGTGAAGCTGTTGATCGCCTCAAGTTCGCCGTTGATGAATACCTTCATGCCGTCACTACCCCAGCTAACCGCGACATGGGTCCAGACGTCTGCCGCAATCTCATCCTTCGCCGTCGCAATACCCGCGCCGTCTTCGGTGCCAATACGGAAGGTCAGGTCACCGCCGTGCAAGCCAACTTCCAGCTGCTCTGGCCCGTCTGACTTTGAGATCAGTACATCATCGTGCCCTTGGCTTTCACGTTTCATCCAAAACTGAAGCGTTCCTTCAGCCAGTGTGAGCGATGTATCGTGATCAACCTTCAAGGCCTCATTGCTATGAAAGTGAATACCCGTCTGCGCATTGAACTCAGTTGCTACTGGACCCGGATCGTCAAAGTCTGGCGACCTCGTCCCGATGTGAACCGCCGCTAGCCCGCCATTGCGGTCCAACATCGTCTCGCCCTGCGTTTCGTTCATGTCAAAATACGTCGTCGGTACAACGCTTGGCAGACCAACTTGATCAAACCCGTCGCCACCGATCACGATATCGCCGCCCTGCAATGGCCCGAGCCAATCATTACCTGCCCCGCCATCAATCGCGTCGGATACCAGAGAGCCAATAATCGTATCGTTGCCGTTGCCGCCCAACAATGTCGCGGCACCTGAGCCCGCGATCAACAGATCGTTGCCGTCCCCACCACCAAGTTCGACCGGAACGCCGATGCTGGTATCGACCACGATGGTGTCATCTCCGCCAACTCCCAGAACCCAAATAGAATTGATTGAGGAGGCCAGGAAGTAGTCGATCCCCTCATGGGTGCCTGGCAGTTTAAGCGCATCGAACGACTGCGCTTCCGGCAGGTCCGGGCGGTTTGTCAGCTCCCAGACTTCCACGGATTTCTGACCTGTCACTTCAACCGAATCCAGCGAAATCTTCGTGCTGCGGGACCCAATATCGGATGATATCCGCAACTCGGCAGCCTTGGCCCCAACCGGTAGCGCATAAACTACGACAGCCCCGTCCGCACCAAAGTCCTGACCAGATTCATTACCGACAAAGGCATCGAGCGTCTTGTCATAGACGAAGGTGTCCAGCGTACTGTACGTTCCGCCGTTTATGGAAAGTTCGACTTTGAACTGATCGCCGTCGCCGTACCAACCGGGAGCGGTAAAACCGCTCCAAGCTTGTCCGGCGTTCGCCGTCAGATCAAGCCTGACGACACCGTCGCGCAACCCGTTCAATGCGCCGATGTCCAGCACAAAGCTGCCATGTTCATTCCGCGAAAAGTCCTTCGTGCCGCCAATAGCGTCGAAGCCATCGGCAAAGACTGTTGTTTCAATTCCGTCCAGAGGCGCATCGGTGATTGCCGGGCGCAATGCAGTGATTTGTACTGCCTCCACTCTCACCCGCTCGCCGTCGGCGCTGAAATCACTCGCAACCCGCAGGGTAAACGCCTCGCTGATACCCAACGCCGCCAGATCATATGTCAGCGTTTCCAGAGTTTCGCCGAATTCCTGACCAGAGCTGCCGACAAAGACCTGACGTTCCGCGTCCACGACGAAGCTGTCGACCAGATAGGTGTCGCCTCCCGCCGTCACGGCCTCAAAGCGCATCGTGTCTGCATTGGCTGAACCTGGCCCCTCGAAGGTGCTCCACCACAGAAGGTCGGTTCTGATATCGAAGCTGACGCTGAGATTATTCAGCCCCGCAGTATCAGCAACCGCAAGATCGATATTATCGGGATTTGGCCCGGCCAACAGACCTGTCGAATGATGAGTACTGTGGCCAACGAATGTCTCATCGACAAGATAGATGAGCCCTGCCACCAACTCGGCTGCATCCACTGCACGCAGCTTGATCACTTCATCGACATTGGTGCCTATAACACCCAGACGATGGTTGTCGTCGACGAATATGCCGGACAAGAACACCTGGGTTTCGGCGGTGACCGTCCCGCCGTCGTCGTCGGACAGCGTCACTGTGACATCATAGATATTAGGCGATGCGTAATCGTGGTCAAAGCTGAACGTCCGCTCGCCCAGATTCAGAACCGGATATTTCTCGACGGTGCCGTCGTTCCAATCGATGGTCACGGTATGGGCATCCAGACTGCCCGCATCCGCAAAATCTGCTGTGATGATCACTGTCTCACCAGGAAGAACGGCGCCGGGCACATCGGCGTTGTTGCCGATAACGGTATAGGTCGGAGCCTCGTTCACCACGGTTATGTCTCGGTTGGCTGTGATGCTTTCACCATCATCGTCGCTAAGTATTGCTGTGATAGTGAAGGTCTTGTTCGGACCGTCCAGGCTGACCGTGTCCGACAGATGGTCGTCGTCCAAATAACGGTGGTCTAGCGAATAGCTGCGCGAAACCGGATCAATGATAATCGTGTCGGTCGCCGATCCGTCACCCCAGTGGATTGTCAGGCTATGTGTGTCGCCAAGGCTGGGATCGGTGATCGTGCCAAAAATCGTCACCACATCGTTCTCGACGATGCTGGTTGCGTTCATGTCGAACGCATACGCATCCGGTCCCTCAATAATTGGCACGAACGCAGGTGCCACGTTTTCGACGACCACTTGCGTTGTCTGTGGCATGGCGCTGTCGCCATCATTATCGAACACCACGGCTGTAATCTGGAACTCTCCGAAGCCTTGCAAAATGGCCGATGCACCCGCAGCGTCGTCATCGTCAAACACATGCACGGCGCTGAATGTCCGCGTCACCGCATCGACATCAACAAGGACACTGTCAGAAAAATCGCCCCACTCAATCACAACAAAATGAGTATCAAGAGCGCCCGCATCCATCAGCGAGCCAGTCAGCGTGACAGCAGTCCCTTCGGATACAACACTTTCGGTGGTCGCTAGCGAGATAAGAACCGGCCGTTGGTTCAGCACGACCACGTTGGTCGTCTCGGTCACACCTCCCGCGCCGTCGTCGTCAGCGGGTGTAACTGTTACATCATACGATCCATCATCGACATATACATGGTCAAACCGGAATTCGCTACTGCCCGGGTCAAGCGACAAAAGCTCGGTCGTGCCATCACCCCAATCAACGGTGACCGAAAAGTCGTCGGCAACACCGGGATCTGCGATTGTCCCGGTCAAAACTGACAATCCGCCTTCGGATGTGTCTGTCACGTCCAGCGTCAGCAGTGTGGGTGCTACATTCGCTACGGTCATCTCGACCGTTGCTGCGACATAAGATCCATCCTCGTCCACAGCCTGCGCCGAAATGCCAAAGACGCCATCATCGAGATACGCATGTGTCACTGTGATATCTGCCCCGTCAAAGCGTTCAGCAGCCGATCCATCGCCCCAACTTACCAACCAGAACTGAACGGTATCGTTCCCCACATCAGCAGCGCTCAGTGACAAATCGAAGGGCTCGCCCTCAAGAACAGCGTTGCCCGACGCAAGAGCGACCGTCAGCACTGGTGCGACGTTTTCGACCGCGTAGTTGACCAAAATGTCGGTTGAATCTTCGCCGTCGGACACGGAAACACGGATAGTATTCAGCCCATCGTCGTTGTGATAAATCGCCGGAATAGTGACAACCTGCTGGGTTGAAGCAGACAATTCGCCAGCATCGGTATAATCGCCGTCATCGTTGAAGTCATACGAGAATGTCAGATTCGATATGCCGTCTGGGTCAAAATCGCCCAATGCGATGTCAAAAGCTTCGGTGACCGCGACCAGCGCTGCTTCGCCTTCCGATATGACGCTACCGGTCAGTGACGTTACATTAGCCTTGGCGGTGGGTGCCGTGTTGGACACGATCAAGGTGGCAAATATCGGCGCAGTCTGAATGCCGACGTAGGAACCCGTGGCGCTTACGCTATAGATCCCATCGTCAAGGATGCCCATGCGTTGCAGTTCATCCCAATCAAAGCCGAATTCGGAGATCGCCACGGTCACTTCATCGTCAAAGAGACCATTCCTGTTGGCATCGATCGACAATGTCACGCCGGTACTCGCGCCCTTCGTTACTACCTCGAACTCGGCCCTCCCGCCCTCAGAGATGGAAACTTCCTCGTTGACGAATACCAGCGCATCAAGCGGTACAGTGACTGTGACTTCGATGGTATCTGATCCAGATGCGCCATCCTCGTCAGTTCCTGTCACGGTGACGATATTCGGCATGCCCCCGGTCGCATCCTGATAGACATGCACAGCTCCGGTCGTACCGGCACCGAAGGTCTCGATGATGTTATCGCCCCAATCCACGACCCATTCACCGATTGTGTCGTCGCCTGGATCAACCGCGTCAAACCTTATCGCGAACTCAGAGCCGAATGGCAGGACAGCAGCGTCCGGCGTGGCATCAACCAAAGGTGCAGCATTCGTCACGGTGAGCGTTGCGTCCGAGGTCGTGGCGCCCTCGCTATTAGTGGCCCGAACAGCGATGAAATAAGTGCCATCATCGGTAATGCCAAAATCGCGTAACACGTCCCAGTCGCTCAGGGTCAGCTCCCACCTTTCGGTGAACCCGGTGGCAGAGATCAGCGTGGCCGTCGCGTCCTCGAAGACACCATCACCATCCAGATCAAAGACCGGAGCCTCAAGCAGCCCGGTCCCGTTGGGTGCGATGTCGATCAACAGCGTGACACCCTGGCCTTCTCCGGTGGACGCATCAAGTAATGTGACAGCGGGCGGAGCAATCTGCTCCACGGCTTCGAATGTGTCAAAATTCACCAGCCCGCCAGTGTCTGATTTGATGTCCCCCAGCGTGGGAGAACCGTTTTGAACAAAGCCCTGCGACCCCGGGTTGAACAACAGGGTATCACCAGAAAGTACCGACGGGTTGTCACCATGCAATGTGATGATTTCGATGTCTGCATCCACTGCCGAACCGTCGATCTGTACCGTGTCGTTGCCCAGCCCCCCGGACACGTCGATACGCTGACCGCTACCAAGCGGTTTCAGCGTAATCGTGTCATCACCTGCGCCGCCGTCAAGCGTCAGTTCCCCATCCAAAGTCGTCACGCGGACATCGATAACGTCGCTGTCCCCTCCGGTATCAATCTTGGTCCCACCGGTCGTGATGCTGCCAGATGTGGTGACGGCAGTATCCTTGGCCACCAGGTCCAGAACCGAGACATGATCCATGCCGTCGCCTGTCGATATGCGCGTGCGCACGACCTCTGCATCGGGTGCGATCGTCAGCGTGATGTTATCATCACCACCCGCAGTCGAGACCCCTAGATCAGTGATGTTCTCAAAATTCGTGATGCTTTGGCGCGGCTTCGCTGCCACCTCATCAAGGGTGAAGCGCGCGATGCCACCCGCCGTCACGCCATCACCCACGCTCGCGATATACGCTACTGGTGTAACGCCATCGGACAGTGTCGTGGTTATCAGCGCGCTTGGCGCGTTCAGCCCCTCATTGCCGCCGGTCCGGTCGCGCAGTACCTGAACGAACACCAACTCGCCGGTGGGTGCACCGCCCGCGTCCAGATCGCGCTGGAAAACGGCGACAGAATTGCTGGCTGCCCCGGTCACAAACACGAATTCGCCGCCCGGCGCGACCTGAACATCCGACGGTGCGTTCATGCCGCGCACCCCGTCGAGACCGTTGATCAACACATCCGTCAATGTAAATCCGGTCGCCGCGTCATAGGTGAAAACGCTCAGCGTATCGGTCGACTGAGACGTGACATAGATCAATCCATCCGCATCGACCGCGACGTCGCTTGCCCCCGCCAAGCTGGGCGCGAGTAATTGCCCGACGGTGTTGATGTCTGCCAGACTGCCTGCGTCCAGGGCAGTGAGACTGCCAAGCACTGCATTTACCGTGAAGATTGTTGTGCCCTCGGCGTTTGCGGCGTGATCTGTGACGTTCCCGGCATCAGAAGCGTAAGGCGACAGCACTGTTCCGTTTGCAGTGACCGCCATCAGCGTCACGCCTGACTGGCCGCTCGCCAAAAGGTTCTGGCCATCAGCAGCGACCGACAAGGTATCAAGCCCTTCGGGCAGTGCGCCGAGCAGGCTCTTGGCCGAATTTTCGACGATCTCGCCGCCATTCGTAATCTCGAACATGACGATCTGAGATGGCGCGGACAAATTTTGCGTGAGGGCATAGAGATATTCGTTGCCATCCGCGCTTTGGACGATAGCGATATCCTGGATGCCCTGAATCAGATTGGCATCAAATCCCTGCTTGACCAATTGCCGCTGAGTGCCGTCATCGTTCATCACAACGATTGCATCCAAGCTCCGATCAATCCCGTAAATGACAGTCCCATCATCATTAGCCGTCAACGCGTCGATCCCAGGCACCTGCGCCGGAACGACATTCTGGGTCGGTAGACCTGCATTGACACCAAACACGTCGCCGTTGACGTTCATCGTGGTGCTGATCACCTGCGCCGTTCGGTTTTCCGGGTCGCTCTCCAGATGATCTCCGAAGAAGGACACGTTCACGTTCACTGACGTTTCCGTTTCCGGGACGAGTGTAATCCACATCTGTGATGCGCCCAGCACGCCCGCATCCGTGCCGGAATGTGTCTGCATCGGTTGGAAATTCGTGATCGCGCCGCCAACAGACAATGAGATCGCCGGATCGCTGAGCGCGACGCCTGACAAGTTGACCACCACAATAGCGTCATAGCCTGCATAATCGTCAACGTTATCCGCCCCGCCAATGAATGGTGCTGGCACTTCGTCCAGGCGTATCACCGCAGCAAGCGTATTTAGGTTGGGTGTGAACGTGACCTGAGACTCAAGATCAGCCGCCGAAACACCATCCAGAATACCGTAAACATCAGCGCCGCCCTGAATACCTGCAATGCTCGGTGTAGACACGGTCGTTGTGTACACGTCATTGACCTTTGTATCGCCGGTAAAGGTACTTTCCTTTGCGCTTACGCCACCAATGTTTGAGGTATTGCCGGGCAGCCGCTCGGCGCCGTTGAATTTGATGTCATGGCCAACAAGGATGAACCGACCTTCATCTGCACGGGCGTTGTTATTGCCGTTCAGACCGCCAGAGGCATCAACCGAAGTTCCGCTCGTCTCACCGTTGATGACAGACGCCTGCAACTTGACCGTGCCACCAGCGCCGCCGCCGCCAACACCACCGTCGCCGCCATTGCCACCGTTGCCACCGTTACCGCCAGTGCCGCCGATACCGCCATTGCCACCATTGCCGCCTGCTTCCTGAGCGCCATCTTCAGAAGGGTTGCTGCCGTTTGAACCGCCGCCGCCCGAACCTGAGCCTTCGTTAGCCGAACTGAAATCAACGGCATCCCCTCCGGCAGCCCCGAAGTATCCACCAGTGATGGTGATCCGACCCTCCGCGACGATCTCAAATGCACCACCACCAGCGCCACCCGGTGTACCGTCGCCACCAATCCCGCCAGTGTTGCCTTTGCCGCCGTCTCCGCCGCTCTCGCCAACGGCACCGTCTTCACCGGAAGAAACACCACCTGCGCCTCCGCCGCCGCCCGACCCGCCGCCGCCGCCGCCCGACCCGCCAGCGCCGCCACCACCACCTTGACCGCCGCCGCCGCCGCCGCCGCCGCCGCCGCCGGAAATAAGACTATCGTCCCGAGCATTGCCGCCTGAACCGCCGATTCCGCCCACGTTGCCAGTATTACCGCCATTACCGCTGCTACCATTTTCACCGCGGCCACCGGCGTCGCCACCTTCTGCACGCAAGGTGCGACCGTCACCGCCACCGCCACCGCCGCCAGGTTCGGAGTAGCCGTTGCGATTGCCGCCAGCGCCGGAGCCAGTGCCACGAGTGCCACCCACACCGCCTCCGACGGAATTGTTGTTTACGCCAGCCGACCCATCCAGACCGGTCGACCCCGATTCGCCTCTGTTGCCGTCGTCCCCGGGTATCCCGTAATTACCTGAGGAACCGCTGCTACCACCATGATTGACAAAGAACGTGGCAGCGCCACCTTCGCCAGGTGAATTGCTACCTGCGCCGCCCTCACCGCCCGCACCGCCAGTTCCGCCGTCGCCGCCTGAAACGCTACCCCCTGCAGAGCCACCACCAGCCCCCGCAACCTGTCCTGTTGCTGACGCGTCGAACGTCACGTTTTGGCCGATGCTTAGATCGTTACTCACGGCCAGCGATCCGCCATTAGATCCGGCAAACCTTATCTTCACCGTGCCCGAGATGTTCAGATTGCCATCAAAACGGAAATTCACGATACCGTTGGCATAGTCGCTATATAGAATTTCGCCACCGGATCGGACGACGCCACTGCCATAGCTCACCACCCCGTTGGACGTGTTCAGTGTGACAATTCCCGACCCGGACAGTTCCATCGTCTGCACATCACCGCCATCGGCAAGGCCATCGCCAAGCAGCCCGGCGATGCGCGCCACTTCGATGTTGTCCACAGACCCGCCATGGCTGTCGATTATCACGGCCTGCAACGCCGTGAAGGTCGCACCGAGCTCAGCAAGGCTGTTGACCGTCTTGGTCAAACCGTTGACCGACACCGCCGTAATCGTCAGCCCAGTGCCGCCCGTCACGTCCAAACCATAAAGAGCGAAGGCCTCTCCAGCGCTGAAGGTCGTATTTCCGACGGTCCGAATAACCAGCTTTTGACCCGTGGTCGGCGCCGCCGCCCGGCTTCCGCTAGTGCTGGCAATCAATGTCTCGGGGGTCACGCCGACGACGCTGGCGTCTTCATCTAGGGTATTGTCGATCGCGTAGACGAAGAAACCGTCTTCTGTGTAGTAGCCATTCGACGAGGCCGACAAGCCAGAGAAGTCAATCACATCGTTGTAGTTTGTGAACTGCGATGAGCTATCGAACGTAGCAACTTCCAGACCCGAACTGAGTTCGACCCGGTTACCGATGATCTTCCCGGTGATGCCCGAGTTGCCCGTCGTGTTGACATCAAGCGTGTCTGCCTGTGTGCCGGCGAGGATCTCGACCACATCCGCGCCATCGGTGCCGATGACTGTACGGTCAAGCGCTGCCGCCTCCGATACGAAACGGGCCTTGACCAGATCGCCGTCGACCTGTGTCCACGCAACTGCATCGTCACTATACGACGTGTTGTCGATGGTCAGCAACTCGACATCGAGCGCCAGCCTGGTGAAATCAGCATCACCCGGGAAGGCGTCGATGTTGACGATCAGCTGATCATCTTCATTTCCACCCGAGACGTTTGTTGTTTCGGTAGTACTTATCGAAATGGCTCGAACGATGTCTTTGCCATTGCCGGTGTCCAGAGAGATACGTGTCGCGGCAAGAGCGTCTTCACCACTTGCCAGATTAGCGTCGATGATAAACGTGTCGTTGTTCGTGCCCAGACGCACGTCCGCGATTTCGACGTCCTGGATGAAGATATCGCCAATTGTCAGGAACGCGTTGTCCTCGATCGCTATGGTGGCACTTCCGACGCCTTGCGCACCGGCGCCTGTGTCAGATGGATCTACTCCGCCGCCCCGGATCGTGCCGACCATTTCTGCCGTCACGCTGGACAGGTCCAGGATGATCGTATCGTTTAGCGCGTCAGCCGAAGCACCATGCACCGAGATCGCTGCACTTGTGCGCGTGATCAGAACAGTGTCTGCACCATCGCCCAGATCGATATCAATCAACGCCTCTGCGCCCTTGATGGTGATCAGGTCCCCGCCCCCATTGGCATTCAGAGTGACAGCCGTCGGCGTGCCTGCGATCTCAAATCGATCGCCACTGTCAGAAAGATCAACAAATAGCGTCTCGAACCCGGAAAAGCGGGTCTCAGAAACGTCGCCGGTCAAGATGCCAACGCTGCCATCGCTATCCAATTTCAGATTGGCCGCCACCGTCGGAGCGATGTTCAACGTATCAAAATCAGCGCCGCCCACGATAGTCAGCGGTGAGGCAATGAATGACAGGACAGGTCCCAGCGTTACCGAATTTTCGCCATCGCCCATGTCCAGCAAGGTCGTAGCACCGACCCCAGAGGCCGTCGCGCCGACGTTGAACTGATCAGCACCATCGCCCAGAAGGATCTTAACCTCGTTGATGTGATCATAAATTACGCCGACATCACGGTTTGGCGCGTCGTTGCCAGCGCCGCCCATTCCCAAACCTGAAATCTGTATTCTACCTGACAAATCATTCGTTTCGCCAATCGAAGCCCCATCAGAGCTATCGTCGACGATCAACTTGTTTTCACCGATGCCGCCGTCGATAGTGACCCTGCCGTCGACAGAATCGACTGAGCCATCTAACCCGACACGCGCAACATCATCGCCGCCCTGCAGGAAGAGTTCGATCTGCGTCGACGCAACTGTAGACAGCACGTTAACCGTGTCCGAACCCGAACCCGAGAACAGCTGCACCTTTGCTAGGTTATCATAGACGACAGATCCAGCCATGCGGAACCCGGTGATGGTCGTATCAGTGATCGTACCAGTGAGGTTTTCAATCTCATCCGAAGCGGCCAACATCACATTGCCATCATTGTCATCATCGCGGATCGTAACCTCGGCTGCGATGCCTTGCAGGTTGCCCCCGTTCAAAACCCCTGCGGCCGCCTCGGACCCCAGATAAACACGGTCTTCGCCACCACCGGTTTTGATCAGAATTGTGGATGTCGCGCCCTGCAATGAGATTGCATCGCGGCCGGTGCCGCCCTGAATGGTGACTGTGGCCGCCGTCAACGTGCCTGCAAAGTCGCCTGTGCTCTCAATCCCGCCATCCAGGATTGCCTCACCAAGACTGATCGTGACCGCATTGCCCTGAATGAGACTGTCGCGCGCGGCAGCGAAATCATCGCCCGCCGCAAGCGTGACGTCGCCCGACACCGCGCGAACGTGGCTGGTAGCCCCCAGCCTCAGATCGTCATCAGTATCTCCTAACGCATCATCGGAGGCGATGATGCGGATATTGCCGCTGTTTGAAACAACCCGTCCCAGAGATAGCCCGCCGTTGATGTCGGTTAGGATGATATCGCCAGCGGCTTGCGCATTCAGGTCCGAGAACCCGGTCTGAACTTCCAATGCATTTGCCATTGTTCCGACGCCGCCAGCATCCGAGATAAGCTCGATCTGTTGCGCGGTGACGTCCACACCTTCGTCCGAACCGGTGTCCCCATCCAGAATCGACCCGCCCGCGCGAAGGCGCACAGTACCAGTTTGCGTGAACACCTGCTCAATGGTGACGCCATCAATCTCTTTCACGTAGATGTTGCCGCCAGCAGCCGCATCCAGCAATTCTACCTCGGTGTGCAGTGGCGATGCTGCGGTCCCGATGGACTCCTCGGCACGCATAAATAGCTGCGGCGAGACGACCACAGCAGCGGCGTTATCCTGCAAGATGCCGCCTCCACCAGAGGTTATTCTCGTTAGACCGGAGAAGTTGAAAATACGGTCGCTCAACAGCACGTCGCCTGTGCCACCGGTCGATATTCTGAGGTCCGTCTCACCCGGCTCTTCGGCAGTGACGTAGTTGAACCCGGCCTTGTCCGAGACATTCACGACGATATTAGCTGCAACTGTGGCGCTGGAAACCAACACGTCAATTTCACCGATGCGCAGATCGTAATCGGTGAGGTTCTTTATATAAACTCGATCAAATGTCGTGATGAAAACGAATTCTGGATTCCCGGTGATGACAGCCGTGCCCTCACCGGTCGCGTCCCACGTGTTGGATGGGATCAAGAATTCCACCCGACCCGCAGTTGTACCGTCATTGATGATATCTGTGACGTTCCAGACGCCGCCCACTAGGATCGCATCCACATCGCCATTAATTGTTTTGCTGCCATCTGCATTAATGGTCAGGTCCGGACTGATCGGCCCTAAAAATTCAACGCGCGCGTTGAAATCAATGGTCCGGTTGTAGACAACCGTCTTGATTGGGAGTTCTTCGGCAAAATCCAGCAGGGCATTGCCGGTGTTAGAGGCAACGGACGTGTGCGTCGGCGAAGCATCCGCGTTGCTTTGGACCAATAGCGCGCGGGTTCTGATCAATGAATCGGCGGCTACAGAGATATCAGTATTGCTGGTCAGCGTGTTCGTGGCCTTGGCCAGCGTCGCAACCTGAATCAACGCAAGCTTGTAAATGCGGCTGGAAGCCTTTGTGTCGATATCGACCTGCGCGGCTGTCAGGGTGACCTCCGTTTCGCCTGACAGAACTACATTCGCTGCGATTTGCACATCGACGTCAATCACCGTAGTCAGGGTCGAATCTGCCTGCGTGCCGGCGATCAATGCGCCTGTGTTCGCAAAAGTTTCGACATTCGTCTCAGCCCGAAGTTGGCGGGCCTGAACCGTGACGCTGTCACCAGTCAGCCTGGCCCCGGTGCGAAGGTCGGTTAGTGTGGTCTCCGTCACAGTAAGTCGTGCCTTCGCCTCACCGCCGCTGCCGAAAGCAGCGCCCAGCGTTTCGGTTTGGACCTCAACGTCGGTGTCGGTGTTTGCATCGACCAAGACCGCTCTTGCTGCGGTCAGTTCAGACAGGGCGCCGATGGTCACGGTTGTGTTGTCAACGACATCGCCGCCTGCGTACCCCAACGCAACCGCGATGGCGCCAAATCCCATGCCATCACTATACGCCCTACCTACGGTGATCGTACTTGCAACCACCTCGATAGATCCTTGCTCGGCAGTAAGTTCGGCGCCGACCGGAGTTGTCGTATCATCGGCAGCGCCGATGATCACTTCGGCACTGTTGTTGATCTCAATTTCCGGGGCATTAACGCCAATTGCGATTGCGCCAATTACAGTGGCTTTAATTACATCGGCCTTGGCGTTAGCCGTAGAAGCCGCAGTGGCCTGCAGCGCGGATTTTCCGGATACATCATCCGCCGTTGCGATAATGAGCGCATCATCTTCAACATGGGTGACGGCCCCACTGGTGATGACCGCATCAATCACAACGCCCGTGCCGGCAATGATGCCTCCGGCCGCCGGTATCGCCTTGATGTCAGCCGTCACATCGTTTGCCGATGAAATGACGACGCTGGCGCCGCGGATGCTGACGCCCTTGCCTACGATGGCACGGGTCCGCCCCGTCACTTCCGATTTGCCGAACATCAGGCCGACAGCGATGCCACCAATCGCACCGCCATCCAGACTGATCACCAGATCATCGTGGCTTGTGGCTGAGACACTCACCGTGCCACCAGACACAATGATTGCGCCGTCGTCGACGAGTGCAACCGTATCGCCGCCAATTGCCACAAAGCCGAACCCTGCAGCTCCGCCCAATATCCCGCCACCGATAGCAATGCCCATCGGTCCGCCGCGCCCGGTGTATGGCAGCACGTCCACCCCGCGGTTCGCGTTTACGGTCACATTACCGTTGCCCGCGCCCTGAGTGTTTACCTGCGTATATCGACCAATCGCCGCAGTCACAAAGACGTCAATATCTGCCGCCACGATGGCGGCCGAAAGGCCCACTTTAAGGGCAATGCCAGCAGCCACGTTCAGCAGTCCGTAGTCAACGTCAGCATCCGCGTCGACCACCACGTTCCGGAACCCCGATACGGTACCGTACATCTCAGAAATGGGTGTGCCTTCGATCCCATTTGCCCCGCCATTTGCGTCTGGCCGTGCGCCCAAGAGGGCATCAACCCGGCTGACGTCGTTCACCACCGCCGCCGCCGCCGCAATAGATATGACACCAGACGCAGCACCAGCTACACCGATAACTCCGAAATCGCCCTTATAGGCGGCGTGGATCGTCAGGTCGCCCGTGCCACGGCCAATCAGTGTGACGTTCGGCCCGACATAGGCGGCAACGTCCGCATCAACGTTGATGATCGCTAGACCAACCCCGACACCTGCCGTTAGCCCACCACCCGCTCCGCCTGCACTAGCACTCTGTGAAAGGTTTTGACGTGCGTCGATATCGATCGTGCCGCTGGAAACGACGGCCTCCGCCTCGATAGTTGCAACGGTGCCCGCCGTAACCCCCGCATTTACCGAAATCGCGCTGCTCATTTCTCCGTTTGGCGCGTTAACCCCTACAGTGGCCCGTGCCGCATTCGCGATATCCGCACTGCCAGTCAGAATACGGTGCTCGCTGCCCACGGCCCCAGCAGAGTCAAAATCGATCTCTGTTCCCGCCAGCGCGTCATTGCGCGTTGCCGCGAGCTGGATAAGGTTAGCATTGCCACTATCCACGATTGCGAAATAGGTTTGCCCGTCCACCAGCCCGGTCATTGCCGTGCCGCCCGCACCTACCTGATATACCACCGAATCTCCGGTGTGCAGATCAACATCGCCGCCAAGATCGATTTCGTTGGTCGTGTCATTGACGACAGCGCCATCCAGAGGCGAAAATGGTGCCGAGCCATTTTCGGCTTCGGTCGCCGCGCCGATCATCGGAGCCAGCGAAGACTCCACAAACGAAACGACGCTTTGATTGGGAGCCGCCATCGCGTTGGCAGTTCCAGCGTCTGAAGAGTACTCATCGCTGAAATTTCCGCCGATGCTGTAGACGATAATTCCACCGCCGAGACCACCCACCGTACCGGCCCCAAACCCTATGGTGATGCTGTCCATCTCCCAGTCCGAGAGCGCGTTCACATCAACTTCGCCACCTGCTGTGACCGCCGTGCCGACCCCGCCGATTAAGGCATTGGTATCGTTTCGAATAATACCAATATCAACCGACGCACCGATGCCACCCGCACTGACCCCCACACCCAAAGCACCCGCGACAGAATAAATATCGAGGTCGTTGATCGCCGAAACATTGACGGATGGGCTGCTGGCTGCAGTCTGGTTGATCTGCGCACCGTCATTGATGCCCGCCGAAGTGTCGCTGTCGATCTTGCTGGCATTGACCGCGCCGGCAACCCCCACCGAACCGGCCAGGCCGACACTGGCAGCGACGTTCGTTATCTTCTCGGAACTCTCCGCCAGAACCGCCACGCCGTTGATGGTACCACGAGTGAATGTGCCGCCGGTTTCTTCTCCGGTCGGTACGTCCGAAATCACGGTGGCCTTTGAGCCATAGGCATCCACGTTCGCGCCTTGGCCGATCCACGCCTCGGTCGTTTTGTCGATGAACGTTAAACCCAGAGCACCTGCCCCACCACCACCGCCAAGGCTGATACCGACGGCACCGCCAACCGAATAGGTTTCCGTATCATCCAGCGCAGAAACAAGCACATTTCCCAACGCTACAATGCTTGTATCTCCGCTGATCGCCGCCCGGGTTTCCGTGTCGACCAGAATCGCCGAGGCAGAGCCGGCAACTGCAAGCGCGGAGGACGATCCCGCAATCCCCGCCCCGACGCTTATGATCTTGGACTGTGCATTCGCATTTACTATGATGTCGCGCTCTGCGAAAATCAGACCAGTCCCAGAACTGCCATCAATCAACGCTTCGGTGGCCCCCTTCAGTACCGGTACCGACGCTGCGGGCGTGCCTGCAATGCCGCCTGATGCCGCCAGACCTGCCGCGATGCCGATAACATCGTAGTCGCGCGCCGCCGTAACGCGCACGTCCTGACCACCACCTAGGCTGTTGATTTTGGCGTCGCCGCTGATGGCGGCGCGTGTATCGATGTCATGGACTGCAACGGCCGCTGCAATCGTACCCGCATTACCGGTAGACAACGTGGCACCAGCCCCAACTAGAACCACGTCATTCGTGGAGATCGCAGTCACGATCACCCCCTCTGACAACGTCGTTGCAGCCCTGTTATTATTGTCTGCAAACAAGTTCGGATCATTCAGTTGGTCATTATCCAACAATGGCAGGCCGCCCGAAGACAATGCTTGGAACGTGTGGCTATCATCATCTGCTACACCCGCGAGATGATTGAGATCAACGATACCAGTACCGCCCAGCGCATCTGCGCGACTGGTGCTCAGGCGGAAATCAGTATCAGACACCCGGATCACGAAATAACGCGTGCCATTCTCCAGTCCGCCAAGACGAGAAGCCTCAGCAGCATAGACCACTTCCTGCCCGGTCTGAAAGCCATGGTCCGTTATGGAACTCAGCGTATCGGTCGCGAAATCGACATCCGTTGACTTCAGCTCCGCCGCGCTTCCTTCGGACTGGCTGTTGACCTTACGCAGTGTTTGCGTAGACGATCCCGCGCCCCCTTGGGCCGTTGCCACGGCACCGGTTTCCGCGTCGGTCAGCCGTATCGTATTAGCATCCACGCGCTCCACGCTGTAGATTTTGCCGCTCTGCAATTGGCCTGCATTCGTTGCGCCCTCATAGACAACCTGATCCCCAGTTGCCAGACCATGATCGGCGGTAGTGGTGATCGTATCGCCTGAAATGCCGGTGTTGCTGAAGGTGATCGCAGAGGTACTCTCGAACGCGCCCGAGAACGCCATGATACCATCACCCAGCGCACGGGCCGTCACGATCGCTCCGTCCGCGATTTCGGCCACGGTGGATTTGTCGATCACCCCTACGCCAGCTGCCAGACCACCCGCGATGCCACTTGCGCCCCCACCAACGCTGCCCGAAATCTGATCGATATTTGTGGCATCATCTGCCGATACCAAAACGTTGTTCTGCGCGATAACTTCTGCGCCGCTGTGAATCATTGCTTCGGTGGTCAGGTTCATCACGCCGACACCGGCAGTTCCTGCCACACCAGTTCCACCTGCACCCAACGCCGCCGAAATCGATGCGATACGTTCAGATCCGCGTGCGGTCACTTCGACGTCGTTGCTTGCGCTCGCCTTAGTATTTTCACCCAAATACGCGCGATTTCTGCGTGTGACGATACCGACATCCGCGCCGATACCGGCGCCTGTCTTGCCGCCCGCCAAGCCGCCGGCGATGCCGGTCAACAACAGCGCGCTTTTTGTCAGAATCCCAAGGTCTGCACCTGTGGTAATCGTCCCAGCGCTACTCGCGGTAACATCTGTTACGTAGGCCTCGACCGTATCGTCGATGACCGTGACCGTTGCCGCGCCTGTGCCACTGGACCCGAGGCTAAGCGCTCCGCCGACAGCGACGTTCATGATTTCATGATCCGATACCGCCTGAATGACGACACCTTTTCGTTCGGTCCCGAATATATCGGTCACGCCAGTATCTGCTAACTCGCTGATCCGCGCGGCAATGACGGCATTTCCATCAATATAGGCGCGCGTCGTATTCACCACGGTGAGTGAGCTTATAGACAGTCCAAACGACGACCTTCCCAAAGGGGCAACAGAACCTGCAATGATCGTCGTATTTACATTGTTTTCCGCAAGAACTGCGACGTCACCAGTCGCACTGACTGTTGCTGTGCTGTCGATTTTTGCGACGACTTTGTTATTGAATACAGAGATAGATACGGATCCCGCAACCGCTCGGTCTCGAGAGCCCGCAAGTCCGATGGTCAGTGCCTGGATGCGGGCGTTTTCGGTGGCTTCAACGCGGACATTCTTGCCGGATTCCCCGCTCGAGCCGGCGTTTACAGTCGCAGCGACGATGCCCGCGGAAATATCGTTAGAAATATAATTGGCCGAAATGCCCGCCCCGATGCCCGTCCCGCCGTTCGAGAATGCAGCCCCGCCCGAAAGCGCGTTTATAGTAGCGTCATCCAGGGCCCTTGCCGTCACATTACCGTCTGCATTGACCTCAGTTGTGCCGCCATCGATCATGGCTTCGGCCTTTATCTGGATGCCGTTTACCGCCAGCGAAGCACCGATGGCCGTATCGCCCCCCACTGCTCCGCCAATGGAGGCCGCCGAGATCTTTCCATCCAGCGAATTGTCCTCCTGAGTCGAGAGAGCCTGCAAAATCAGATCGGTATCCGCGCCAGTGAGCGTCACCTTGGCACCGTTCTCGATGCGCGCGCGCAGGCTGGTGTTGACCTGGTTCCAGCCCAGAGCTACCCCATATGCATCTGATTGGAGATTGATACCCAGCGCACCGCCAATGGCTTGAATTACAGAAGAGTCCTCAGCCGTAAGCGTTACGTCACCGCGGGACGCTACGTCCGAATTAGATATAACTGCTGCTACCGCGTGCTGCGTCAGTTCGGTCGCATCCGAGAAAACCGCAGGATCGGTGGACAGGATATTTATCGCAATCGTGACGGCACCAACGCTCGATCCGACACTCGGCGAACCCGCTTGCACCCCTGCCGATACTGCAAGTGCACGAATGCGGTTATCGTTATTTGCGAGCACATCCAATGAACCGTCGGCATTCACCGTGCTGCGTGCAGCCGTTCCCAATATGCTGGATTTCGTGGTACTGGACAGCTGATTAAAACTGATCGCCCCGCCGACGCCTTTTCTGCCTGAGAAACTCGCGCCGCCACCGATTGCCAAAACCTCCGACGTGTTGGTCGCCGCGATTTTCACATCACCCGCTTTGTCTGTTCCGCCACTGAACGCGTTGACCGTCGCCCCGTCGATATAGGCCAACGTTTCATCTTCGATCCGGGTGATCGCAATCGACCCTGCAAAGGACTTGGCGCTGCTTGATCGGTCTACCGAGAGCGCGATGGAGAATGCATAGATTCGGCCGGCGCGCAGCGCCTCAATCTCGACATCAGCAGCATCAGCGATGCCGGCACCATTATCGCGCGACAGCAATTCTGCGCCTTTCAGATAGGCATGTGTCTGGTTTTTGGTCTGGTTCAGTGCAAAGACACCTGCCACCGTGGTGGAACCTGATGTTGCGGCCGTGTTGGTATCGAGGTTCAGAGATGCAGCGCCCGTAGCGACGACCATCTCGGTCAGGTTTTCGGCCGCGATACGCGCGGTGCTTGTAGAAATAGTTCCGGCGGTGTCGATATAGGCCAGCGTGGTGTCGGTGACGAAGTTAATTGCTGTCGCCCCCGAAATGCCGAAACCACCACTCGTTGGGCCAACGTCGGCGCCGAATTTGGCGCCTTCCGGTAGTATTAGCGGACCAGTCGGATCCTCTGGATCTGTAACCAGATCTTTCGTCTGATTGGTGACAAGGCTGCCAGAGATCGCGAACACCCAGAGGTTACCATCCGCCCGCGCGTCAATATCAAGTCGGTCCACCGTGATTGTGGCAATGCCCGCCGGGGCAGCGCTCTCTTCGGGGCTGGCACCGATAAAGGCGATGGTGTCGCGTTCGATGACGTTAACCCCGGCGGCAAGGCCAAACGACTTGCCACCTGCGCTGCTATTCAACGATCCCGCGATATTGATGTGCAGCATTTCGGAAATGGCGTCGATATCAAGGCTGGTTGCGACGACATGGGCAGGCCGGTTTTGGGTGGTCACGATTCCAGCATAGGTTACCGAAAGATGAACCAATCCATTGCCGGAGCCACCAAAATTCATCTTGCTATTGACGCCCCCCTCGCCGCCGCCGGCACCAAGTTCCAGCGCAAAGATATCTTCCTTGGCCTTCAACACCATCGCGTGTGCTGCGATCACGGCACCGCCTTCGATGATCGCCTTGGTCGAATTATCAATTATATTGAGCAGAACCGCGCCTCCCATCACGTTGCCGTCGGAACTGCCAAAAGACGCGAAGGAACTTCGCGACAGGATATCGCCCCATATTTTCTTACCTTGGAAACCCTTGCGGATCATAAGATCGGGTTGGACGAAGTATACATTTCCCGATTGTGTCAGCAGGTCCATCTGCGTATCGGCCTGCACGATTACGTCGCCGACATCCGCGAGGTCCAATTCCTGATTAATCAGCGCACCATTGCGAACGACCGCGTTCGATTCGTTATTCATCACGTTGACGGATAACGCTCCGCTTACCGACAACGCGTCAGTCGAACCGTCGCCATTCGATCCTGCGAACGACCATGCATTGAACAAGCTTGTCAGGCCGAATGCTTGCGAAAAGAACGCGCGCAGCCCTTTGGAACCATCTGCAAAAATCTTCTCTGGGTCGACTAGATCTTTGATATTTTTTACAAAAGGATAGCTCACATCTGCCGATATGGTAATCGTTCCGGGTGCATCCATCTGTGCATGGCCACCGATTTCCGCCAGCGCCGAATTTCCGAGTACATTCACGCCGATCGCCAGCGAGATGCTTGCCCCATCACTTCCGGATTTGGACGCGATGCCAGCAGAGGTATTCAGTTGGAAAGTCTGTTTTACCTTCGCCTTTACGTCGATGTCAGCACCGCTGTTCAGGACGGCCGAGACCAAACCAACCGATGCGCGCACGTTATGGTCCGCATAGTTGATACCCACCGATCCAGCACCTGAGAGATCAGAGTTTTCCGTGCTGTCCATCAGCTTGTCTTGCGCTTTCGACGTCGTCGGCGAAAAAGCTTCGATTCCGCCGAACAGCAGCGCTGTCTGCGCATCTGAGCTTGTGGCGAGATCAACAAAGCCAACAGGGTTGAACGGAAATCCTAGAAAAGGCACCGACACCACGCTGCTGGTCGCATCAAGGTCTGCGTGCACCCCGATGCCACGCGTTTCCACACCATCGGTGATGGTGTGCCCGTCACCGCTGCCGACAGACGTGAGGTCGATTGCCTGGGCATCCTCAACCAGCCCCGGATCCGAGATCAGCCGAATGGTATTCGCATCTTGCACGATCACGCTGTAGCTTTCGCCGTCTACCAGCCCGCCGATGGGCGTATCGCCGACGGTCGCGGTATTAACAGTCAGGACTCCATTTGCGTCAAAGCTGTCGTAGTTCACCGTGTTCGACACTGTCGGATCCACCGAGTAAATCACGACATCACCGGTGACATAGCCATGGCCCGCGAGCGTGATTGTGTTCGCCTCGCTATTCACATCCGTATCCGCGGCAAAGCGCGCGTCACTGTTCTGGAACACAATCATATGCAGGGTTGGCGCCGCAGGCGCGGTAATATCTGCCGGGTCGCCGACAGCCCCGGTGGCGTCGATGGGCAGCAATTGGAAGCGGTCCGCATCGAGCGCGTGCAGCACATATTCCTGATTGAGCAGGAGCCCGCCGATTTTGTTCTCGGCCAAACCGCCCGTCGAATAGAACACACGCGTCTGCCCGGCGACCCCAATAGCAAAACCATGGTCCTTGACTGTTACGATGTCGTTTACGGTATCGATCAGCCCGAGGTCGATATCGAAGGCCGCCCCGTTCGTGCCGGTGAAGCTATGCCGTCCGATAGCCTCGCCTTGTGATAACTCTATCGCCGGATCACCAGCCGCAGCCCCAAGCGCCTGAAGCTGAAAGCCTTCGTCATCGGCGTTCAGGACGCGGTATGTACCCCCGTCTGTCAGACCGGTAATCGCTGTGTTGCCATTGGCGTTGTAGGTCACGTTGACCACCGCACCGTCATCCGCCAACTCGTTTTCAAGATATCCTATTCGGTCTAGATCGCTATCTATTGCGTCCAGCGAAAACAGAACTGAATCCGCCGTCAGCAGCCGATGCTCTGCCCCTGCCGTCATGGCCGCGTTATCCAGATTGACGGTCGGCTTGTTCGTCAGCTGGATCGTATCGGAATCAACCACGCGCACGTAGTAGGTGCCGCCGTCCTCAAGCCCGCCCATCGCGTCGAAATGCCTGCCAAACGGATTGAGCGAGAAGCCCTCCGCGCCATAAACGATCTTCTGCCCCTCAGTGAAGCCGTGCCCGGGCATCGTGATGGTGTTCTGGCTCAGCGAAACCGCGTTGGCCGGATCAAAACTACCGAGTCCCGCACCGGGGGCTGTGCCTGCGGCGTTGATTGTCCCGTCCACCAAAGTTTCGACCGTCGAGATGTCGAAAGTCAGTCCGGTAGTGACACCTGCAAGACTGACTAATGCCGAAAATACCGTGGCCGTAGCCGACGTATTGTTGGTGCCCTCCGCACGCACGTTTACGTTGCCCGCCGTCGAAGTGATGGAGGTGCCGGCGCCCAGCACCGTCCGCGATGTGAGGTCCGAATTTGCCACAGCAATCGAGATTGACGTGCCGTTGCCGCTAAATGTCGCGTTGCCCCGCGCTGCTGCGATGGCTTCGGCCACGTTCGAGGTAACGGCGGATATGTTCGCGACGGTCGTTGCGTCGGAGGTGACACGTACGGAGTTCACCGCATCGATATCGGTCGTGCCGGTCAGAAGCGTCTGTGCCGCCCCCGCCGCGCGGGCAAAACCCACCGCGATCTGGAAATTCCCACCAACCGCGCCGCGCGTGGCCGTAAACGCCTTGCTGGTCGCGTCCGCTTGACTTTCCGATGTAAGATTTACCGCGCCTGTTGCGTTGAAGTCGCTGTCATGTGCAAGCACGGACGACTCTGCAGCACGGATCACAACCGATGCGTTGATGCCAAGAAATTGCGAAATTGCGATGTCCGACAAGGTATTGAGCAAGCCTAAAAGATTGCCGACGAACTGCTCCACATTGGTCGCAAACTCTAGATCAAGCGGCTTGTCCCTGGCCAATGCTGAGACCGAAATATCATGCCCCGTGACTGTGACACCCGACAAATCAACTCCCGACGAGACAGAAGTCACGCCGATCGGCATGGATGCGTAGCGCGCAAACGCATCTAGAGCAGAAATAAGGCTCTCAGCTTTGATGGTAACGTCGCCCGCAACTGCGCCGTCACCGGTTCCGGAAGCCGCTGTCAGGACACTGCCCGCACCTGCGGTGATCCGTGTGCCGGTCAGCGTGATATCGCCCGATGACGCTCCGTCGCGCATCGTCGATAGTGTCACGCTACCGCCAACCGACGCGATCTTTGCGGTGATCGCAGTTCCGGCACCGTCCGGGTCGCCAAACGTTACGACGTCGCCAATCGTATATCCGTTGCCCGCCGCGACCAGCGCGAGCCGCGTCACGCCATCCGCCCCGACCAGAATGTCGGCCAGAAGACCGCTGCCGGTACCACCCGTTGCCGCCACATCCTGATAATGGACAGCTGCAGTCCAGTCGTCTTGATCAACCACTTCGCTCAGGGTACTGCCAATCAATATGATTTCCGCATCAAGACTTAAGCCGCCCTGCGCCGAAACGTCCCCCGTGACCACGATTTTGTCTTCGCCCGCGCCACCGTCAACGATCAGCAATCCGTCAAACGCAGCATCAAGACCTTGGATCTCGAGGTGATCGTCGCCCATTCCTAGCTTGATTGTCAGGCTATCGGTCGGATTTTCGAAGGTTGGCGTCTCGAATGTCGCATTTTCGGACACGAGGATCGAAGAACCAGCTAACGCAGCGTTCCGCAAGGTGGCGATGTTATCTATCTCCCCCGAGAACCCCAGCGAAGACAGGTCCAGAATCAAATGGGCCGCTGCAGACAGCGTAACAGGCTCCAGACCATTGTATGCCAGCGATTCCCCATCAATTTCGACGTGGCCTGATTGCGGACTCGATGCGCCAAAAGTCATCGTTCCTGACGGGGCCGCATCAACCACCAGACTGTCGAAACCGCCCGCGCCACCATCAACTTCGACCAGTCCGGCCAATGATCGGATCGTGAAGGTATCGTCGGTATTCGCCGCGCCTACCAGCCGCTCCACTTCGGCAAAGTCCATGCTTAATGCCGCAGAGGTCGCCTGACCGCTACCGTCCGCATCAACAATCCAATCCGTATCGTCACCCGACGCCAGCGCGACAGAATCAGTGCCGCCACCACCGAGAAACGTTATCTTGGGAATTGACAACGCACCAAAGCTATCTTGATCAACCGTAAGCGTTTCGTCCCGGTCACTACCGGTAACGCTGATCGAAGTTACATCATCCAACGCCCGCTCCGCGAGCACTGTACCTACATCCTTGTCAACGACCTGCACCATGCGGGTAGACTGCTGTGCACTGTCAGCCTGCGCGAGCATCCGAACCAACACCTGATGACTGGAACTGGCTAGATCAAGCTGCGCCAAATCAAACACAAATGCATCTGCACTTAACAAATACCGCGGCTCTAAAGCGTCGAAATGAAGCGCCGGATGCAAATTTGGTTTACGATCGTGGATTCCCATTTCAGGCACCTTCGGTTTGGGTGTCCAGTCACTCCAAACCCGATTAAATTGCCCAATAAATTTGGTGAGCTTATAACGAGCGGCAGGCAGCAGAAACCGAATACATAAATATCTTCAAGCACAGTCTACAGTTTAAAATTTATGTCAACTATTAGTTGTTTTTTGCTTTTGACACTATTCCCAATTTACTCAGGGTCCGTGCCCTTGCTACTATTCTGATATTACCGTTCCGACCGGCCCTGTTGCGCAAATCAGCTGATACACAATCTCCCCTCTTCTTCAGGCGGATTTATCCCACGGATTTTGTGACCGGGATGCCAAGGGCGGTGTAGCCGTTCAGGATCGCTACGCGCAGCTGCACCTCTGCGATTTGGCGGTCAAAGTCGCGCGCCATCAGGCGCTGACCCAGCAGCTCCACGCAATGGACCCACCGACCGGCAGGGTGATGCGCAGCATGATCCCGAGTGGTTTTGTCTCAACGCGACTGCGGCGGTGGCAACCGCGCCAGTTCCGCCAGAGCGCCCGGCCCAGATACTTCGATGTGCGTAGTGCGTCGTTTCTGGCGATGCACCGGCGGTGGCTGGCTTCCATGGCTGGGCATTCTTGCGCGGTGGAATAACCGCAGAGGCTCCACGGTCGGCCCCTCTCATGCATGTAAACATGCACTGCCGGGCAGTGGATGGCGTTGTGGCATCGGCGCGTGTCATATGCGCCGTCCGCAGTCACGCTGCCAATCTGCTGGTCGCACGGGATCTGGTTGAGCAGATGAGGCAAAATCGGCGCATCCCCGGTGTTGCTGCCGGTGATCTCGACCGCTCTGACTTCCAACGTTTGTGCGTCGATACCGATGTGAATCTTGCGTCAGACACGTCGTTTGGGGCCGCCATGCTTGCGCGCGTTCCACTCGCCCTCCCCTTCGACCTTGATGCCGGTGCTGTCGATGGGCAGGTGCAGCGGACCCTTCGCGCCGCGATACGGAATGTTGACCGCAAGCGTCCTTTGGCGTCGGCAGATGGTGCTGGAGTCAGGCACCTCCCAGTCCCGTCCCGTCAGCCGCAGGAGGCTTTTCACAAAGCCAGTCGTCTGCCGAAGCGCCATCCCGAACAGGACTTTCATCGTCAGGCAAGTCTGGATCGCGGCGTCACTGAACGTCTGCGATCTGCCCCTCTTGCCGGAGGGTTTGGCAGCCCAGGTCATCTCCGGATCGAACCAGATCGTAAGCGACCCGCGGCGCTTCAGTGCCTCATTGTAGGCAGCCCAGTTCGTGGCCTTGTAGGTCGGAGATGTCGGTTTGCTCATGCCCATCAGCTACCAGACTGGATTCACAACATGAATCCCTCACCCACTTTGTGCAACAGAGCTTGCTCGCGTTCATCGCGTAACCCGCGCGACCGAAAGACTCGCTGCCTTCATCTGAAAACAGATCGGCCGCTTCTCTTTCATCCGTCGCAAGGACATCAGGCGTGATTTGGCTGGACGGCCTCACGCACCGGAACTAACCGCCCCGCCGCCTGCGGCGCGGCGCGCCTTATACCGCCGGGACCACAGAGCAGTTCCTGGTGGCGTTCGGACTGGAGACTTGCGTGATTCGCCCGATGGAGAACAATTGTAGAATGGGGGGCTGTCAGAGTGGCAAGCCGACATTCGGCTACTGCTCAATTAGTCAAGCTTCTAGTGCACAAATGGTGCCTATCTATTCCACAAGCCAAGGCGGGAGCATCAACTCGGGCTGACGGCTTTCGGGTTCGAAAGCAGGCGGGTGATCCATGCGTGACACAAATGCATTTCTGCCCAGCGATCTCTTTACCGAACTGCAAGATTCCCTCATATCAGCGCGAGTGGTTAACCTCATCGGCCCCAGGCAGGTTGGCAAGACGACGCTCATAAGAGATTTGTTTGGTCATGGTCGCTTTGTCACGCTGGATGATTCCGCGATTCTAGCTGCCATTGATGCGGATCCAGAAGGACAACTCTCCAGCCAACAATCCACAAGCCCTGGGTGGACTGCTTGAGAGCTTTGTCTTGAACGAACTGCTGCGAGCACTGCCTATGCAAGACGCTGATTACAGGCTTTATCATTGGCGTAGCCCGGATCAGCGAAAGGTCGACATTCTGATCGACGGTGGCAGAGAACTAGTTTGCATCGAGGTTAAATCATCTGCATCGATCAGTGCTGCGGATTTCAAACACCTCAAATGGCTCTCAAAAGACGGGCCCGGCCGAAACAGGACATGTATACGTATCGCGTTCTACCTAGGTCATGTTGACAAAAGGCGGACCCAGAGGCGGATGGACGTGATGTCTATGAAGCCCAGGAAGCTCTCGGCGGTTTTGTCGTAGCGTGTGGCG
>NZ_FZNN01000065.1 GCF_900188035.1 Puniceibacterium sediminis
ACGGAAATGCCGGGCCTGATGGCATTGCGCACCGAATTCGGTGAAGAGAAGCCACTGAAGGGGTCGCGTATCGTCGGGTCTCTGCACATGACGATCCAGACGGCTGTTCTGATCGAAACGCTGGTGGCGTTGGGGGCCGATGTGCGTTGGGCGTCCTGCAACATCTTCTCGACACAGGACCACGCGGCGGCGGCGATTGCCGCGGGCGGTACGCCGGTCTTTGCCATCAAGGGCCAGACGCTGGTCGAACACTGGGATTACCTCGACCGGTCCTTCCAGTTCCCCGAGGGCGCGAACCTGATCCTGGACGATGGCGGCGATGCAACGCTCTACGTTCTTCTGGGGGCACGGGTCGAGGCAGGCGAAACCGACCTGATCGAAGTGCCGACCTCGGAAGAGGAAGAGGCGATCTTTGCCCAGATCAAGAAACGGATGGCCGAAACTCCGGGCTGGTTCACCAAAACCAAGGCAGCCATCAAAGGCGTCTCGGAAGAGACGACAACCGGCGTGCACCGTCTGTACGACCTGCACAAAAAGGGCCTGCTGCCCTTCCCGGCGATCAACGTGAACGATTCCGTCACGAAGTCGAAGTTCGACAACAAGTACGGCTGCAAGGAATCTCTGGTCGACGGCATCCGTCGCGCCACCGACACGATGATGGCCGGCAAGGTCGCTGTCGTCTGCGGCTATGGCGATGTGGGCAAGGGTTCGGCCGCGTCCCTGCGTGGCGCCGGTGCACGAGTGAAAGTGACCGAGGTCGATCCGATCTGCGCGCTTCAGGCGGCGATGGACGGGTTCGAGGTTGTTCTGCTCGAGGATGTGCTGTCCTCGGCGGATATCTTCATCACGACGACCGGCAACAAGGACGTCATCCGCATCGAACATATCCGCGAGATGAAGGATATGGCGATTGTCGGCAACATCGGCCATTTCGACAACGAAATTCAGGTTGCCGCGCTGAAAAACCACAAGTGGACCAACATCAAGGATCAGGTCGACATGATCGAGATGCCCAACGGGCACCGCATCATCCTGCTCTCCGAGGGACGTTTGCTGAACCTTGGAAATGCCACCGGCCACCCGTCCTTTGTGATGTCGGCGTCCTTTACCAATCAGGTTCTGGCGCAGATCGAGCTTTGGACCAAGGGCGACGAGTACGGCAATGGCGTCTACATCCTGCCCAAGCATCTGGATGAAAAGGTCGCGCGCCTGCATCTGGACCGCATCGGCGT
>NZ_FZNN01000006.1 GCF_900188035.1 Puniceibacterium sediminis
TCCGGAGCCTCAACAACATCATCGAATGGCGCGGCAAGCCCAGGACCATCCGCGTGGATAACGGCCCTGAATACATCAGCCATGCGCTGCTGGAATGGGCTGAGAAACACGGCATCGCCCTCGCGCACATCCAGCCGGGCCAGCCGCAACAGAACGCCTGCATCGAGCGCTATAATCGCAAGGTCAGGCACGAATGGCTGGACCAATACATCATCAACAGCATCAAGGAGACCCAACACTTTGCCACACAGTGGCTCTGGACTTACAACAACCCCTCTCATGGTTTGCACGCAAACCACTGCCGGGCAGCGGACCGACCGAACATGGGCATCGGCGGCATCACACCCGCAAGAAACTGAAAATGGCTGCGTAAATTCTACGACCTCGTCACGTTAAAAACGGGAGGATTACCACCTGCCGGTCAGCGGGCAAGCGGACTTCTGCGTCGAGGCGCTGAACGAGGCCATCTATCGGTTTGGACCGCCGGACATCATGAACAGCGATCAAGGATCTCAATTCACGTCGTTTGCCTGGACAGACCGCCTACGGCGGATGGGCGTCCACATATCGATGGATGGCAAACCTGGACAACATCTTCATCGAACGCCTGTGGCGCACGCTGAAATACGAGTGCGTCTATCTGCATGCCTGGGAGACCGGGTCTCAGGCCCACGCGGGTGTCCGGAAATGGATGGAATTCTACAATCACCTCCGCCCGCACCAAGCCCTTGGCGGACAACCACCCGCGGTGGTCTACTCGCTGAAAGTCGCCGCACCGCAACCCGATCAGCAGGAGCAGATCAGAACTTAAAAAGCGCCAGAGCCTGTCCAATGAATGGGGAGCACCTCAAACCTATATTTGAAAGGTAATAAGCGTCGAACCCAGCATGGCCGGTCCTTAAGCTTCTCGTCCCGGCTCCGTATAAGAAACAGGTCCCCCACAGCAAGACATCGGGCGCCGCGGCTTCGATCTGGTCATGGCCGATCACTTGACTGCGTGGCGATCAACGGTGCGGCAAAGTTGGAAGGTATCATCGCTGCTGGCGTAGCCCGAAAGCGGACGCAGCGGGTCAGTGCAATGTTATCGTATTATGTGATCGGCGACATCTACGGCCGCTCTGGTAAGGGGATGAACAAAGGCAAGATCGAAGGACTGACCAGCTATTCCCGTCGCAACGGCATGGTGCCAATGCCCTGCTTTGCGGGGTGGAATGCATTCAACGATGACCTAGTCGGATAATGCCGCAGGCGGCAGGGCGATACCCTACGCGGCTACAAGATCAGCATAGGTGAACGCGAGGTTGCCGTACCCCCTCTCGCCAGCATCCTGCGGATTCGCCTGTCTGCCAGTGGGACGCGATAGCGTGCTGAAGTCGGGCACTGCCCGGTTCAGGCTGAGCAGGCGCAACAGGCTCTCGACGAACCCGGGCGTCTGGCGCTTGAGCGCCTCATTGCAGGCTGGCCAGTTCCTGGCTTCGCAGGTTGGGGGCGCGATCTGATCATGCCGCTCTGCTACCAGGCTGGTTTCACGAGATGAATCCCTCACGAGATTTATGCGTCAAAGCCATGTGGCTTGGCACTAGGCGGATGCTTCAGGGCCCTTTGCGCTGTTGGAATGCCTCCGCGCCCAGAACAGGCTGTTGGCCCACCTTTTCTCGCAACTGTAGACGTGGCATCTTGCGGTCAGATAATCCTGCACACCGCTGGCCACGTTTTCGGCGTAAGCCTGCATTTTCTGGCGATCCTGGGCGACAAAAGCGTCTGCGGCCTGGATTGCGGACCATAGCGCTGTGGTCATGCCATGAGATGACAGCGGATCGAAGGCTGCAGATGCATCACCGATGGCGACCCAACCGGCCCCGATTGCCGGGGCTATCCAACTGCTATTCGTTGTGATGCGTGTCGGATGGCCGGAACTTCCATAGCCGTAGTCGGACAAATAGGCGGATATAACCTTTGTTCTGCGCGCATTCGCGTCCAATTCAGTACTGTCAAATCCTGGCAGGTCCGCATCCGAATAGAAATTCACGACAACGCGGCGATCCGCAAGCACAGACATATACCACCAGCCCCGCTCTTCCGCCTCAATGAGGGTGACTGGTCGGGGCTCTTCCCGGTCGGAACTGGAGAACACTGCGTACTGACAGCTTAGCTTGTCGGCCTGAAACCGGGGCGAGAATTTTGAGGCGACAATTGCCTTTCGCCCCGTGGCATCAAAAACGAAATTGGCCTCGATACACGTCTCGCCCGTGTCCAGTCGCCAATGTCCGTCAGTAATGCGCAGATCAACGACGTCGCGCTCCATCTTTTCGGCACCGGCGGCGATCGCCTGCGCAGAAAGAGCATCCTCAAAGGCCCCGCGATCCAAGACGATGGGAGCCCCTTCGATTTGAGAAATTGCGTTGCGCTGGATTAATGTCTCGCTGCCCCATGCCGAATAGGTGCTGTGGGCGTGCCTGTGCACTTCGGATCGCAACATGGCATCCGACCCGAGGGTTTTGAGCAATGGGATCGCGGCAGCGCTGAGATGCTCGCCCGGCTTGAACGTGTCGCGACGATCCGCAGCGATCCAAACAGGGCGCAGGCCGCCCTGGGCGAGGCGCAAAGCGGCGGCAGCACCCGCGATCCCTCCGCCCAGGACGGCAACCGCATGGATCAATTGGGCAGCATTCCCTGTCCGGGGTTCCAGTCGAACCGCGTCTCCATGTTGTCGGCATGCTGCATTTCAACAAAGACATCGCCCCGTGGGGAGGGCATTCTGACGACAAAGCCCATGCGTTCCCACACGGTAATCATATTGGTGATCCCGTCCCAGTAACTGCCATTGGCATGATATCCGATCCCCGCAGCGCCGCGCGACCAGTTGACCCGGTTGGCAAGAAACTTTTCACGTTCCTCTTCTGACAGGGTCTCGTCAAGACCAGCTGTATAGTAGGGCTCCGGCAACACATCGATGGGCAGCAGAGCTGGCCACCAGACGGCGGTGGGATAGTTCTGTTGCATCAGCACCTGCTGGCAGCTGAATGCGTCGCACTGCCAAGGCAACCCCATCCAGCGTGTCAGATCCCCCGCCATCTGGGGCCCGATTGGCGGCGGGGTGCCGTCAAATCCGCCAAAGGCGACCTCGGGCGTCAACAGGCGACCGAGGTTCTGGTTCAGGCTCGCACGGTCCCCGTGCGCGATGCGAAACGGCTCGGACGTATCATCGTAATTGCGCGCATACATTTCTTTGAGCCGCAGGTAATAGGTCAGCTCCACGCCGGGGTGGAACGCGCCGCCCGAGCACGGTTCGAGTGCTGCCTGAGTCAGCGCGCCGGGCTGCAGTTCCAATGGGATATCGTCGAATGTCTGGTAGTCCGTCACGACATCCTCGGCCACTTGGCCGTCATAATCGTCGACGAATTGTCCAGCGGCCCAGGCGCGCAGATATTCATATTGCAGCTTGGGAAACTGGAACCATTGCAGCGGGCTGCCGTCATAATTGACCCCGTCCCCCAGCATATAAGGGATCTTCAGCCGCTCTTCGAGATAGGCGGTGTCGCTCAGATTGTACGGGTCACGGAAAAGATCGAATATCTGCTCGCGGAATGCGGCATTTGCAGGATCAGGATTGGCCAGTTGCGCAACATATTCTGGATCACCAAGATCACCAATCGCCATCCATCCCTGACGCAGGTTTGCGGCTTGCGTCACCCATTCCATCAGTGCCAGCCGCCTGAATGTCGGATAGATGTATGTCATGAAGGACAGCGGCAGCTCCGGCAGCTCCGACCATCCCTCCTGAACGTTCATATCCGCGATCACGTCATAAAGCGTGGTGATGGGCGGAATTTCGGGCGCGAAGTTTGGCCCGACGCAGGCCACCCAGGACGGCTCCGCTTCGAACACCTCTTCGCCAATTTTGACGTTTGCGGTCACCGGCCCATCGCACCAATCATCATGCCAGGCATTGTTATCGGCAAAACTTGTGATGGCGGCCCCGCTGGGTGAATTCGAGACACCATCTGGCGGCACCACCATCAAACGTCCCGCGTCGTCGGTCTGCAACCTCCCCAGGCCGACAGCTGCTGCGTCAGACTGGCCACCCCAGAAAGTGCCCGCAAACTGGTACGCAGCGTCGGTGCCAGCAAGGTTCGTGTCGAGGCCAGAGATCTGGCGCGCACCGCCATCGATAATCAAATTCTCTTCTCGGTCCTGATCTGTCACAAAGTACTGATTTCTTTTTTGCGAAGGCAGTCCCGGGGCCAGATCACCATTGTCGAGCGGGTTGTTGAACCCGTACCAATTTGCCTTTGTGTTTGCCAAATGAACGCCCCACGTGATGCCCTCGCCGGTCACTTCACCGATGATGTCGTCATTTGCATCGAACGCATAGACGCGGAAACGCTGAACCTGTTTCTTGATCTTTTCCAATCCGTCTTTGAAATTGCCATCACTGGGCATGGGTGGCAGACCGGGCACTTCGGGGGCAAAAAACCACTTTTCAGACCCGCCAACCCGGCAAATTCCAAGCGCCGGGTAGATCCGCACTTTGGCTACGGCTGCGTCCGGCGGCGCAAGTGCGTAAGCGTTTTGTTGATTGATGTTCGCGCGGGCGGGCCATGGCGCGCCTGCGATCAACGCTGCACTGGACGCCATACCAAGAAACTGGCGGCGCGATTTGAAAGACTTTTGATCTGACATAATGTGATCCTAAAAAATATTTAGATGAATAGGGATCATCACTGTAAAGGCGAAAATAATCAACCAGAAGGTGTACGAACTCGAGGACCCCTTGGATCTGACATCTCTGCGGGACTTTGCTGCGCCGCAGTAAATCCTCGTTTCGGAACCTACTGCCCGGTGGCGATGCTACTGGTTCAGCTCTTGCGGCTCGGTAGCTGCGGGCGGCGGCGGTTCAGTCACCGGGATCTTCGCTCAGGGCGCGGGGTTCGATCTTGACACCGCTGTGGATCGCGGCGCCGGGATAGGCGATGACGCGTTCGCCGGGCACGAGCCCCTCCATGACTTCCGCCGTGTCACCCGTCATGTGGCCAACCTCGACATAGCGGAGCGCGGCACGGCCATCTTCTTCCACGAAGACGGCCCAACGTTCGGCATGGCGGAAAAGCGCGCTTTGCGAGATCTGCAGGACATCCTCGCCCGCCCAGGTAACGATGCGCACAAAAACCCGGTACTGGTCACCAAGCCCCTGCCGCTGCTCCGGTGGGGATAGGATATCGAGCAGAAGGCGCACACGCTGTTCTTCGATGCCCAGGGCCGAAACGCGGGCAAATGCCGAAGGGTCAATCCGGCGCACCTGCGCTTTGATCACGCCCTTGCCGCCCCAGCGTTCGACATAGGCGCCTGCGCCACTTTCGATTTCCACTGCGTCGGTGGACAGCAGATCAACCTCGATTTCAAGATCCGACAGGTCGCCAATGGTCAACAGGGCGGTCCCGGCTTCGACCAGCCGGGCGTTGACGTCGACAACATCGAGAACGATTCCATCCTGAGGCGCGGTGATGCGAAGACAGCACTCGCCGGGTTCGCTGTCGGGATCAGGCATGGTCGGGGCCGAAAGCTGGGCCTCCATGCGCACCTTCGTCGCTTTACGCTGCTCCAGTTCGTAAAGCGCAACGTCCCGTTCCGCCCGGGCGGTTATCGCGCTTTGCTCGGCATCTTCCAGCATCGTGACAGACACCGTACCGCGTTTGGCCAGAATCTGGGTGCGCTCCAGCTCGACCTCGATATGCGCAAGCTCCGCATCACTACGCGTGAGGTTGGCCTCGGCCAGCCGCACTGCGGCGGCAGCTTCCTCAACCGACACTTCGGCAAGCCGACGGGCACGCGCGTCAAGAAAGGCAGGTTCGCCCGGCTGAATGACGGCAACCACTGTACTGCCCTTTGCTACCTGATCACCCACATCGACAGGGGACCGCAGGGTGTTGCCCGTCACCGGGGCGATGACCGCCCACTTTTCGCGCACTTTGGTGACTCCTTCGCCCGCGACGGTGACTTCCATCGGGCCGCGCCGGGCTTCGGAAAGGTCAACAAGCACTGGCTTGGGCAGCAGCGCCCAGACAAGCGTCCCAAGGAGGATTGCGGCAAGCGAGATGCCTGCGATGATCCGAAGCATACGCATCTGGTTCATTCTTTCTGTTTCAATGCACTGACAATATCGATGCGGTCCAGCCTGCGCCTGACGAACAGAACGGCGCCCAAAGCCGAGCCTATTACGATCAGAGCGGCCAGCGCAAAGGTGCGTTGGGTGACGACAACCGGGATGGTGACCACATCAGTGGAAAAGCCCTCTGCCATGAGCAGCGCGAAACCGTATCCGGCAAGCCATCCCAGTGGAATTGCGAAGACGGTCAGCACCATCTGTTCGACCACCAGAACATAGCTTACCTCGGACCGGCGGAATCCCAGCACGCGCAGGCTCGCCAATTCATGGGCGCGCTCGGCCAACTGGATGCGGGCGGCGTTGTAAATGACCCCGACCGTGATCAGCATCCCGAGTGTGGCAAAGATCAGCGACATGGAGACAAGGCTTTCGGTGAGGGTGTCGACGAATTCGGCGCGCACATCTTCCCACAGGGTAAAGCCCGCGATGGCCGGGGTTTCCTGCACCTTGGCTTGCAGATCAGCCAGCCGGTTCTGGTCGATGGCGAGATGAATCATGTTGACCTGCGGTGTCTGCCTCAGCCAGTGAAACAGTGTTTCGCGATCCAGATAGGCATCCTGCCCAAGGCTCTGGCGGAATACCGAGGCGACGGGCACCTGCCACGTCTCGCGCGGCGGGCTCAGCAAGTCGAGGCGCAAGCTGTCGCCCGGCGCGACGCCCAGACGCCGGGCTAGTTCTTCGGGTAGATCAACACCCGCGGTCGACGGCGTGATCGGATGACCTTCGGGATCGAGGATCTGGGTCAGCGCGGCCCCCGGCGCGCGCGCCTGTAGTGTCACAAGCCGCGTGCGCGTGCCGTTCACCAACCGGATCGGAATGGCATAGATGCCTTCGGCCCGCAGCACGCCGGGCAGATTGCCCGCGTCGATCACCGCGCTGTCATTCAAGTTGCCGCTGAGGGTGAGCGTGACATCCTGCCGGTTTGTTTCGTCAAAGAGTTCCTGCATGATCAGATCGATCGCATCGAAGGTGAAGAACGACACCACCAGAACGGCAACGGATCCCGAAACCCCGAAAATCGTCACAGCCGCGCGCCCCGGCCAGCGGATAATCGAGCGAACGATCATCATCGTGGTTTGACGCAGAGAGAGCATTTCCCCCAGACTGTCGGCCCAGCCGCGTTGAAAACGGGGGGGCGCAGGCGGCGACATCGCGACCGAAGGGGCAAGCCGAACAGAGGCGCGCACCGCGCGCAGGGCACCGATGATCACGGTCGCCATGCCCAGTATGCCCGAGATCACCAGCGGCCCGGGGCCGGGGCGATAAAGCAGCCAGGGAAATCGAAAGAACTCGGTATACATCTCGGTCATCTCGCGGCCCAGCCACCAGCCAAAGCCCCAGCCAATCAACACGCCAAGGATGCCGATGCCCGCGGTCATCTTGAGATAGTGCAGCGCAATCGTCCGGGTGCTGTACCCCACCGCCTTGAACAATCCGATCTGCGCGCGGTCAAGTGCGACGAGACGACCGAGAACCATGTTCACCAGGAAGGCCGACACAACCAGAAAGATCGGCGGCTGCACCGTGGCCAAGGCCCCCAGCTGCTTCAACTCACCCTCGATGAAGACATTCGACACCTGCCGGTCCCGCCCGTAGGCACCGGTGCCGCCATAAGGCGCAAGAATGCGATCCACCGCGTCGATGACGGCGGCCTCGTTGGCGTCGCGCGACAGGCTGAGGGTGAGATCGTTGAACGCCCCTTCGAGATCCTTGACCGGGGCGGCGGCGGTTTCGCGCATCCAGATCAGGCCGAAATGCCGGTCATCCGGCATCAGTGCGCCAGCGCCGATTGTATAGATATATTCGGGCGACAGCACGATGCCAGTCACCACCAGTTCGCGCTTGCGGCCGTTGAGAATGGCGCGAAAGGTGTCGCCCGGCCTGAGTTCGTTAGCCTCGGCGAAGGGTTCGGAAATGGCGACCTCGTCCTGTTGCAGCGCCTCGGGCAACCGGCCATGACGGATCAGTGGCACGTTCAGGATGGCCCCGCCCGAGGCAGGCAGCGAAATCACCCGGGCCGAAGCCGGTTCAGTCATGTTTTCAAGATCGAGAAGTGCTGTGAAAACGACGCGCCCTTCCACCCGCTTCACGCCGTCGATCCGGGCGATTTCATCCAGAACCTGTTTCGGGGCGCGGGTGAGGCTAGAGAAGACATCGGCAAAGCGGTGGCGTTCGTAATAGACCGCGCGCGTTTCGTTCAGCGACCGCTGGGTCCCGGACGCAAGCATCATGACCATGATACCGCACGCCAGAACCAGCGCGATGGCGAGGCTTTGGGCCCAGATATGGCGCAGGTCCCGCAGTAATTTGAGGTCGAGCGCACGCATCACCAGCTGACCTCGGACGGAGCGACCCGATTGGCGTTTTCCTCGATACGCGAGATGCGACCGTCGGCCATGTATATGACACGGTGCGCAATCCGCCGGATTGCGGCGTTATGGGTGATCAGCGCGGTCGTCGTGCCCAGACTGCGATTTACCTCGATGAGGGCTTCCAGAACGGTAATACCAGTCTTGCTGTCAAGCGCACCTGTCGGCTCGTCGCAAAGCAGGATGTCCGGCCGCTTGGCAATGGCGCGCGCGATAGCGACGCGCTGTTGTTCGCCGCCCGAAAGCTCCGCCGGGAAATGCGACATCCGGTCCGATAACCCCACGCGCTCCAGTGCTTCTTCCGGCGACATGGGGTTTTCGGCGATTTCGGTCACCAGCGCCACGTTTTCGCGGGCAGTGAGGCTGGGAACAAGATTGTAAAACTGGAACACGAAACCCACATGGTCACGCCGGAACTCCGTCAGGGCGCCGTCCGACAGGCCGGTGAGATCTTCCTTGCGGAAGAAGACGTGACCTTCGCTGGGTCTGTCGAGCCCGCCGAGGATATTGAGCAGAGTGGATTTGCCAGAACCCGAGGCGCCCAGAAGCACCACGACCTCTCCTTCGAAAAGAGAAAGATCAATGCCGCGCAAGGCATGCACGTCCACCGCTCCGGTGTGGTAGACTTTGGTGACATCGTCAGTTCTGAGAATGGGCATCCGCATCGGGTGGAGCTGACTTCCTGTTTCGTTCCCGATGTTTGTAAAAGATGACGCAAGCCGCAGTATTGATCTGCCGCAAGGTAGGCATGGTTGCCCTTGGTCTACCGATTTTCGACGGTGCCCCGATCAGGACGTAAATGCCTTCTCAGCACCGAGCCGGACAATAGGAATTGCAGCCGGTTTTCAAAGCCGCATTGGTCCGGTCCCGCACGGGACGCGCGCACCTGAGGCAGGCATATGAATTGGTGAAAATCCTGCCTGTGGATGTGCAACACACTACCGGAGAAGCCTTGCAGCCAAAATGATCGCCGCCAACTCTGGCTTCGCGCTCACTTTGGCGGTTTGGAAACGCTGCCACGGATACGTACATTGGTATCAAAATCGCAGCGCTCTGGTGGCTCGGCTCGAACGCCAATCGAATGGAGCAAAAGATGCGCCGCCGCGCGACCCATGTCAAAACCGGGCTGCGAAACTGTGGTCAATGTTGGACGGGTCCGGCGTGCCTCTGCAATATCGTCAAAACCGGTGACAGAAACCGCCTGAGGGACCGATATCCCGGCTTCTCCGCAGAAATCCAGCACGCCGAGCGCCATTTGATCGTTGGCGCAGATCACTGCCGTCGGCCAATTACCCTCCTCGCCCGAAAACAGCTCTGCCGCAGCTTGATAACCCGATTTCTCAGTATAATCCCCCAGCAGGTAACGCATCTTGTCCGGATCCAACCCGCATGACGAAATCGCTTCTCTAAATCCCGACAGGCGCTGATCTGCCGTCCAGAGGCGTCGGGGGCCTTCAATCACGGCGATTTCGGTATGGCCCGCATCCAGCACGCAGCGTGCCACCTCGCGGGCACCACGGCGGTTATCGCTACAAACCGACGGACAATCGACGCCTGGCAGCACTTCGTCGACAAAGACAACCGTCCCGGTTTTGGTCAGTTCCAGCAGCGATGTCGAAGGCAGGCCCGTTCCGGACAGATAGACCACCCCATCCAGACGCTGGCTGCGCAGCAGTTGGGCAAAATATTCTTCGCGTTCTGATTCAGCCCAGCTCAAACACAGGGTCATGAGGATATCATGACCCGCAATGCCACGCTGCACGCCTTCGGCAACCTGAGAGAAAAAGCTGTTGCGCAGGTCGGGGACGATCAACCCGATCGACGACACAAGATTGCGGCGCATGGCGCGGGCGGCACTTTTGGGCTCATAGCCCATGCGTTTCATCACAGCCTCGACATGGTCGCGGGTCTCACGGGCCACATTGGCGCGACCGTTCAACACGGCACTCGCGGTGCCGACAGAGACCCGCGCCTCGACCGCGACATCCTTGATTGTGGGTCGGCTTTTGTCACGCTGTTTGGCGTCATCCATGCGGTAAAAACCCCTCGCCTCCAGAAGGCTTTAGCACCACGCCCTCAGTTTCGCCAGAAGCGAGACGACCAGCGTGGAACCGTGGGTTTGTGCCGCCAGGGCGTCAGCAGGTGTTCCACTGCGATGACCAGCACAAAAGCCACCAGCCCCAGCAATGCCAGATAAGCGATAGCGGCAAAGGTGCCGGATGTATTCAGCCGCGAATTTGCCTGCATGAGATAGGCGCCGATCCCACCGCTGGTGGATGCCGACCATTCCGCGATCACGGCACCCGTCACCGAAAAAGTCGCAGACAGCTTGAGCGCGGAGAAAAGCGGCGTCAGAGTCGCGGGCATTTTCACATGACGGAAAATCGACCAGGTATTGCCGCCCATCGAACGTGCAAGTCGCAGCAAATCTGCATCCACCGACCGAAGGCCGTCCAGCACGTTCACCACGACAGGAAAGAAGACCACCAGTGCGACAATGACCAGTTTCGGAGCCAGACCAAAGCCCAACCAGATCGTCAGAGCAGCCGAGATGGCAATAATCGGCACCGCCTGGCTGAAGATCAGGATCGGATAAAGCACGCCTCGCACGGTTTTGGATGCATCCATGGCAACCGCCATGGCAAAGCCGGAAAATGCACCAAGCACAAAGCCGATGATGAATTCCTTGAAAGTGACCCGAAAGCCGATCCAGAGCGCGACGTGGTCGTCGAGGATATGCGCCCAGACGTCGCCGGGACTGGGCATCACATAGCGTGGGATGTCATAGGCGATCACCGACACCCACCAGATCCCGATGACCAACAGGAAGGCGATCAGCGGATAGAGGATCGTCTTCCAGACAGGTTGTTTATCAAGCTGCATCAGTGGCTTCCCCATCGTCATAGATATAGGTCATGATCTGATCCTTCAGGTGAAGGAATTCCTTCGAGGTATAGACATCGCGTCCCCGCGGGCGCGGCAGCGTCACAGGTAGAATGTCGCGGATGCGCCCCGGTCGCGGCGACATCACCACCACACGATCGGCAAGAAAGATCGCCTCGTCGATATCGTGGGTGACGAAAACCACCGTGCGTTTCTCGGCAGCCCAGACCGAAAGCAGCCATTTCTGCATGGCCATCCGCGTCATGCTGTCGAGCGCGCCAAAGGGTTCGTCCAGCAACAGGACATCGCGGTGCATGGCAAGGGTCCGCATCAGCGCAACGCGCTGGCGCATGCCACCCGAAAGTGCCGCCGGGTAATGGTTGATGAAATCGCCAAGGCCATAGCGATTGGCCAGGGCAACGCCCTCTGCGCGTTGCTTGCGTGTGGTGCGGCCATGCAGGATCGCGCCAAGGCAAATATTGTCGAGCACGGTACGCCACGGCAGCAGAAGGTCTTTCTGCAGCATATAGCCGACCTCGCCGGCCTTGCCGGTGATGTCACGCCCATCCAGGGCGACACGGCCCGCGCTGGGCTGCAATACCCCCGCAATGATGTTGAACATCGTGCTTTTGCCGCAGCCCGAAGGACCGACGACACAGATGAATTCGCCCTCTGATATTTCGATGTCGGTTGGGGCCAGCGCCAGGTTCTCGTCGAAACTGCGCGACACACCCGATAGTTTCAGCTTCGGGATCGGTGTTTCAGGCATGGGTATTTCCCTTGATCTTCTTTGGGGTGGCAGTCGTCTAGGCGCATCGCCCCAACGGGACGGATCAGATCATCACGCAGCCGTCGCGACCGAACCAAAAAAGGTCTTCGACCTTGACGGCTGCGCCGTCGCGTTCGGCAAATGGCTCAACTGCCCAGGCACCCCACATTGGTGTATCGTTTCCGGCGTCGATAAAGTCATGCAGATAGGCCGCGCCGGGCGTCAGAGAATGGCCGATATTTTCCAGCGTATCGAGAAGGGTGAAACCTTCGGCTGACATCCTGTCATGCATTTCCCCAAACAGGTCTTGCGCCGGCATTCCCGAACGCGCGGTATTCATCACCGCATGATAAAGCGCAGTCAGATCAACAAGGCTTTGGCGGGCCGCAGCTGCCCTGCCCACGATGGCGCATCGGGTGCAGTCAGACCAGAATCCATCCGCCGTGATGGGGTGGACATCGATCATCGCCAGGTCTTCCTCTGCCATCGCACGGTCCGACGGGCCTTGGGTGGGAAAGCAGGTATGGGCGTTGGGACCGACCCCGACATTGGTGATGGTCCAAACGTCTGCGACCCCCTGCCCTGCCAGCCAACGGCTGACCGCCAGAAGTATGTCGATTTCGGTCGCGCCGGATTGTGCGGCGGCACAGCCTGCAGCGGCGGCACCACGCGCGATCTCCTGTGCAGTCACCAGACCGCTGGGGGGCAAAACCGAAACATCCGGCCCTGGACGATAGGTCCAGGGCGGGACGATCCGGCCATCTGCAAGCTGTGGCAAGGTTTACTCCGGCAGGTAGGCGTTGGTGAAATACTCCGACGATGGCAACAGGTTGTCCAGCACGTCGAACTTGTCCAGCGCAGCAACAAGCGTGTCCCAATCTTCGGACTGGTTCACCAGCATAGTGCCGTCGACGTCACCGAAAAGCGGGATGGTGTCCAGCCACTGCTGGTGGATGAACGCCGGATCATAGGCCTTGGCGTAGCGGGTGCCAAAGGCTTCGACTGCCTCTTCGGGATGTTCCACCGCGTAGGTGATGCTTTTGCTTGTCGCCCGCAGAAATGCCTTGGCCAGATCGGGGTTATCAGCCAGCCAGTCGGTATTCGCCGCCAGTGCAAAAATGGGTGTGTTGGGCGCACCATGTTCGATGGCAGGCAGGAACTCTCCGGCCTCACCGGTCACGGTGACGATCGCGGTGCCTTCGGCGTTCGTGATCCCGGTGATGGCGTCGACACGTTCCTGCAAGAGCAGTGGCACGGTGTCATCCGAAGCGGCGACCGTTTTGATGTCATTGATCGTCATGCCCGCGTCTGCCAGAACCATGCCAAGTTGGGCCAAGGTCCAGGCGTCGTTGTAGATCCCGACGGTCTTGCCCTTCAGATCAGCAACATTCATCGGCGTACCCGTGGGCGACAGGATACCCCAGTTGTTGCTGCGTCCATAGCGACCGATCGCAACGACAGGCGCTTCTTCTGCCTTGGCAAAGATGATGTCCATCGACGTGGTGAAAGCGACCTGCGCACGGGCCGTCCCCAGGAATTTCATCGTATCCGCAACAGTCGGCGGCGTGACGATTTCCAGTTCGATACCTTCCTCGGCATAGAAGCCTTTGTCCGAGCCAACGATCCACGGAATCCAGAAACCATCCGGCGTCGGCCATTCCTGAATAAAGGTCAGTTTCGTAAGGTCCTGCGCCATGGCTGCGGGCGCCATCAAGGTCGCGGCACTGGCTATGGCGGCAGATGCCAGAAGGATGCGGCGTGTCAGTTTCATTGGGGTGTTCCCTGTTGTTCGTTTCGACAGAAGTCTTCGCTTCACCCGCCAACTTGAAACGTTTCAACTTGCATCTGTCAACATAAAATTTATGACCGGATTAACTTGATTTAATGCGCGACGCATGGTTCAAGATGAAAATTGAACCGTTTCAATTATGCTCACATCCCTGTCAATTCAGGGCCGAACCTTCAGAGGGCCACATGTCAGACACACCCAAGAAAATCCTGCTGATTGGCGAAAGCTGGGTCAGTTCATCCACGCATTACAAAGGGTTTGATGCCTTCGGCTCTACCACCTTTCACTCCGGCGCAGGCCCGTTTCTGAAAGCCATGGAAGGCACCGGATTCGAGGTCACGCACATGCAGGCACATGAGGCGCCCGAGGCCCTGCCGCTGGAACTTGACGCTCTGCAGAAGTGGGACGCGATCATCCTGTCCGACATCGGCGCCAGCTCACTTTTGTTGCATCCTGATGTCTGGCTGCACTCCAAACCCGTACCGAATCGTCTGACCCTGCTGCATGACTATGTCGCTCAGGGCGGCGGTCTGGCGATGGTCGGCGGCTATCTGACGTTTCAAGGTATCGACGGTCGTGGCCGCTGGCGCAATACCCCGGTCGAACGCACCCTGCCCGTCCGCTGCCACCCCTATGACGACCGGATCGAAGTGCCGGAAGGCACCCGCACGATCCTCAATGCGCCGGATCACCCCCTCCTGAATGCCGTCCCTTCGGACTGGCCCGCCTTGCTGGGCCTGAATGAAGTGACGCTTGCTGATGGTGCCACGCTGATCGCCAGCGCCGAAACCGCACAAGGCACCCATCCGTTGCTGGCCACCACGACCTATGAAAAGGGCAGAACGCTGGCATGGATGTCCGATATGTCACCGCACTGGCTGCCGACTGCGTTTTCCGACTGGCCCGGCTATCGGCAGATGTGGATAAATTATCTGACCTGGCTCACCGCAGCCTGAATCGGAAAGTGACCCCAATGACCTCAGCCGAAGCCAATGTCACCGTTGCGGCCATCCAGATGGAGCCCGTCTTCGGCCAGACCGAACACAACGTGGCGCGCTCCATCGCCATGATCGAAACCGCAGCGGCACAGGGCGCACAGGTTGTTGTCCTGCCAGAGCTCTGCAACACCGGATACATGTTCCAAAGCCGGGCAGAAGCAGCCGCATTAGCCGAACCTGTGCCAGCGGGTACTTCGACCCAGGCATGGATCGAGGCTGCCCGGCGTCTTGGCCTCTACATCGTCGCGGGAATCACGGAATCGCAGGGCGCGCTGCTTTATAATTCGGCCGTGATCATTGGCCCGGACGGATACATGGGGACCTATCGCAAGCTGCATCTTTGGGGGGACGAGGCGCTTTACTTTACTCCGGGCGATCTTGGCGTTCCGATCTTTGACACACCACTGGGGCGGCTGTCCTGCCACATCTGCTACGATTGCTGGTTCCCCGAAGTCTGGCGTCTCCAAGCGATGCAGGGCGCCGAGCTCATCTGTGTGCCGACCAACTGGGTGCCAATTCCCGGGCAGGATCCGGATCGCGAGGCGATGGCCAATATCGTCGTCATGGGCGCCGCGCATTGCAATTCTCTGTTCGTCATCGCCGCCGACCGTGTGGGTACCGAACGTGGCCAGCCGTTCATTGGCCAATCCCTGATTGTTTCGCAAACCGGCTGGCCCGTCGCCGGCCCCGCCAGCAATATCGCCGAAGAGTTGCTGCTCGCCACGATCAATCTGGCTGATGCGCGCCGCAAACGGAACTGGAATGACTTCAACCAACCGCTCCGCGATCGCCGCACGGATCTTTATGACGAAATGCTGGGCAGCGTCCTGCCACGCGGAATGATTTGATAGACCCGCATGTCAGTTGTCATATGAAACGGGACATTGCAGCAGCTTGAGCTCTGGAGGCTCTGGTGCGTCCGCGTGACTGATTTTGCTTAATTGCCTGCAAGCCTCATGGGCCGCCTCAGGAAAACAAAGTTCCTGATCTACCCCGTGCCACAGAGTATACTCCGGAGAACAAGCACCCGAAGCAGTGCGTCCTTTGGCGTGTTAGGCCTGCGGCGCAGCGTGTCGAAAGCACGGCTTTAGTTCCTTGTTAATCAGCGTGAGCCATGATCTGGCATCCCCCTCAGTTGCCCGCGGTCCCGAGTGTACAACAGTCAAGCCTTTGCCCCCCCGCCCGCCACGCACGCGTCGAATCACTCGACATCCAGCGTGGAACGGGCGCCGTTAACCGGCGGCTGGCAAAGCCTGCACCGTCATGGCTTGGCCTCGCGGCGGCTCGCTATGCTCTTGCTGGTCCCGCTTGCCCTCTCCGCCTGCAAAAGTGACGGAGGAAGCGAAACCTCTGCCTCCGACAACGGCCCGATCATATCCACATCCCGGACATCCCCCTTGGCACTCGATGCTTTCTTCGTCGAGAGTTTCGGCCCCTTCGAGGACACCGCGAGGGCCCTGATCGAGCAAGCACCGCGGTATTTGCGGCAGCAAATCGACTGGTACAAGGACTTGAACAACAACGGTGTCTATGACGCCGGGACCGAAGCACGACTTTCGACCTATTCTCTGAAAAGCGCAGGAATCCACTACGCACATGCTGCGGGACTGTCCGGCGCGGGCCAGATCATCGCCTTCACTGACAGCGGCTTTCTTCTGGGCCATGAGACCCTTGCCGGGAAGACGATCTGGCAATCCACCGGCGTCGGGGTTTCAGATCACGGGACGGCGGTCGCGTCGGTCGCGACAGGCAATTCCGGATACATGGTCGGCGTGGCCCCCGGGGCCGATGTCGCCTTCGGCAGCTTCGCCACCTTCGAGACCCGCGCAGATGCCACCCGGCTTGCGCACCGTCTGGGGGCCGTGGCGCAGAACAATTCCTGGGGCTTCGTGGGCGCATCGGCCACCCGCAGCACCTACGATGCAGTATTCTCCAGCGCGGCAAGTCAGGATTACCTGAGAGCGCTCAGAACCTACAGCCAGGAAGGCGTGGTTATCTTCGCGGCCAGCAATGACGAACAAGATGTCCAGGCCGATCTGATGGCCGCCCTGCCCCTATTCGAGCCAACCCTCGAGGCCGGATGGCTGGCCGTCATCAACGGAGCAGCGGATCTGGTGGGGGATGACGTGGTCGGTGCCACGCGCGTTTCCTCCGCTTGCCTTGAAGCGGCGGCCTGGTGCCTGGCGGCAGAAGGTGCCTGGACGGCTGCAAGCTCCGATGCCTCGAACGACTATGGGTTCTGGGTCGGAACGTCCTTCGCCGCACCGACCGTTGCCGGCGCGATGGCGCTCCTTGGCGAAGCCTTTCCCAACCTGACGCCGCACGACCTGCGTATCCGGCTGCTGGCAACGGCGGACAATGAATTTGCAGGGTTCAACGCGACCGGTGAGGTCGAACTCGCCGAGGGCTTCAGCCATGCGATCAGCGACGAATGGGGCCACGGCTTTCTAGACGTCAAAGCCGCATTGCTGCCGATCGGAGAAACCACCGCAACGATGGCGGACGGCAGCACCTACAACGTCGAACAACCGCTCGTGGTCGAAGGCAGCGCCACGGGCGACGCCGTTGCCCGCGCGCTCCAAGGCGTATCGCTCGTGGCCAGTGATGCGCTACAGGCGAATTTCTCGATCCCTGCCACCAATCTGGTCGCCCGGCGCGACCGGCAGCCGATCATCGAAGGGCTGGCCCGGAGGTGGCTGGTCGGACAGGACCATTCGTGCTGCGGTCTCGAACAGTTCTATCAGGATACGCTCCTTATCGCCGGATCGGGCGGGGATATGTCCATCGGCCTGATGCTGCCTTCCGACCCGGCGCAGGCCGGGAATTTCGGAATGGTGGTCGGGCGGACCTTCCACAACGGCTCGGCCGAGATCTCTTTCGACATGAGCCTCGGGCATGACAATGGCCAGTTGCTGCCGAAATGGTATTCCGGCGAAGGCAGTACGATCATGGCAGCAGAAGTGTCGCTTGCAGCGCCTATCGCACCCCTGACGCAGATTGGTATCTCCGCAGCTCTCGGCGGCAGAATTTCGGGCTCCGGCGATCAGGCCGGAAGCGCGACGTTCAACTCGGCCAGCGCGGCGCTGACCCAACGCAGCATCTTTGGCGCCAGAGATCGCCTGTCATTCACGCTGGGTCTTCCTGTGGCCGTGTCACGGGGCCACGCCGCAGTCACGCTCCCGGTGGCAACCCGTAGCGGCAAAGCAGAGTATCAAAGCATTGACGTGGATCTCGCACCGCAGGGCCGCGAGCTTCGTATCGGCATCGAATATCACTATCCCCTGGGCACGGGGGCCGAGATGCTGGTTTCGGCGGTACACGCCGAGAACTTCGGCAACATTTCCGGCGACTCGAGCAGAGGAGTGTTTGTCGGGTTCAGAAGCAGGTTCTGAGAGCTGGCTGCATGAGCACGCAGCACGACCCCCGCAAGAGTGCCCGAACATCCGTGTACTGGCGAACAGCTCGGCCAGACCCAAGCACTGTCCACAATGACAGGCGGGAACGCAACCCTGTGACCGATATCGCCGCTGCCCATTAATTCTCTGATATTGCACGCAGCGAAACGCGATACCGGCGGACCGATCAGTGCGCAGCCAATGATTTCCCTTTACCATATTTTAGATGCTCACGCTCAATATGCAAATCAGCAGAATTTACATCAAATGAGGAAGCATAAAATTGTTAGAAACAACGCCTACTCCTTCGCAAAAAACTCAAGACTTTAATGAAGCCGCGCAAAAAGCAGACGGGCTCGTCCAACTCGCAAAATTCGAATCCCTGGCCGATGGCGGCATGCGGACATCACAGCTTCTCTCGGAAGCTCTCACCATAGCTCCCCACCACCACGAAGCGCAGGTGCTGCGGGAACGGCTCCATCAGATGTTCGTTCCCCGCTGGCATTTTCCAATGCTCGCAGACAAGGTCCGCAACAGCGCTTATGCCAAGGCCATTAAGGCGAAAGTCCGGCCTGGTGACGTGGTCCTGGATATTGGCTGCGGTGCGGGTTTGACGGCGATGTTGGCTGCGCGTGCTGGTGCAAAACATGTCTACACCTGCGAGCAACAACCTCTGATCGCCGCGGCTGCAGTCCGGGTCATCGAAGAGAACGGCCTGAGTGATCGCATCACGGTAATTCCGAAACTATCGCACGAACTTGTCGTTGGCGTGGACATTCCGGAACCTGCAGATGTCGTGATTTCAGAAATTGTCGATACCGTTCTGCTCGGCGAAGGTGCGCTCGCGACACTCACCCATGCAATGTCCGTGCTTGCCAAGCCAGACGCACGGGCGATCCCTGAACGCGGAACACTGATGGCCCAGCTGGTGGAGAGCGACAAACTCCTGGCCCTGTGGCGACCACAAAAGGCAGAGGGCTTTGATCTGAGCGCCTTCCATCGCTTTGCCAGCGTTGCACAAATGACTCCTAATGATTTCGCGGCCTGTGGCCTGCGCGCTTTGGGCCCAGCAACGGATCTGTTTCAGTTTGATTTCACCAAGCCACACACAAAACCGGAGCGAACAACCGAAGAACTCGCTTGCTCCATCGCAGGCACCATCCATGCCGTCTTTGTGAGTTTTGAGATGGAACTGGCACCCGACATTCTGTTGACAAATGACCTGTATTCCGACGGCCATTGGGGGCGAACGGCCTTCTTGCTGGACCACCCGAAATCTGCTGACGCGGGAAGTCTTTTGAGGATTACTGCTCAACATGACTCGGCCCAGTTGAGCCTGTCAGTGCACGATATCATACCCTGTGCCGACGATGCTGGTCACGCTACAGTGTGGATGAAGCGGGCAATGCGTTCACCGCGCCACCTCCAGGATACCCACGACCTTGCCGCGACGGCCAACTCGAAACGCCGCCAGTCGGATACCAAGGAAAGTCTGGAGAACCTCGTGCTCTGAGCGGCTTGGAATGGACTGGGGAGGATGAAGAAGGATGCGATTGGCGGGTGATGGGTGCACATCCTGCGAGGCTGGCCAGCTGGTTTCGGTCAAGCGGCCGATTCCGGTATCAGGGTCAGTATTGGCCTAGCCGTGAAGCTGCCGCAGCCCTGATTGAAGCGCGGTAGCCTCCCGCGTCTCGATCAGCGCTGCACTTTGGGCGTCCAGCTTGGGGATTGGCCCTGATGACATATGCCTCGGCAAGCCGACGCGCTTGTAACGGCTTTACCTTGGCCAAAGAAAACCTCCAGCCAAACATCGTTTCAAAGACCTTGTGTGACAAACCCTTGGCCCAAACACGATCCGGGTTTGTCACATGCGTAACCGTCCGGGCCCTTGCACTAGGCGCCTCGTCTGGCTCCTCCAACATACTTCGCAAAGAGGGCGTTTACAGCGGCCCAGTCGAATTGTTCCTTGGTCCAGATGGCGACCACGTTTTGTGCCTTGGCTTTTGCGTACATGAATGGCGAAGGGAAATCGGTCACCATGACCACCGGGGTATTCTTCCAGATCTTGTGCGCCGCCAATTCCAGAACGAAATCAGCGCCATTGCCATCAGGAAGTGCATTGTCCAGAAATATGATTGCGTAGGATCTCTCACTCAGCTTCACACGCGCATCGGCGAGCGACAGCGCAAAAGTGACATCGCAGCTGCGCCCTAATTTGGTCAGCACCGATTTCATGATCATTCGGTCTACGACGGTGTCCTCGATGACCAGGCAATTGAATTCTGGAGCGGCCATGAAGTCTTTCGTGCTCCAATACAAAAATTCCCGCCCCCTTGTGACACGGGCCTCTTAAAAAAACGGTAAGAAAACTACCTGACCTGGGACGATCTGATCAATTGAAGTCAATCGCCGCTATTCTGGCGTGATCGGGATGCAATCCCGCCATAGGTTCTACCTCGCGCGCCTGTCGGCTATGCCAGGATCAAATCGCCCACCGAACGACCCGCCGCTTTTAGCGGTTCGCCCCCGGAACCCACAATACATCCGCGCGGCCCTCGTCGTTGGCGATCCGGGCGGCGACGAAAAACCAGTCGCTGAGCCGGTTGAGGTATTTCACCGCCGCAGTATTCACCGATTCCATCGTGGCCAGTTCGACGACATGCCGCTCGGCCCGACGCGCCACGGTGCGGCACTGGTGCAGATAGGCCGAGGCAGGCGATCCCGCCGGAAGGATGAAACTGCGCAGCGGCGTGAGCCGGGCGTTCATCGCGTCGATTTCACGTTCCAGCCGGTCGGTCTGGGAATCGATCATGCGCAGCACCGGATATCCGGCCTCGGAATCGCTCTCCATATCAGGGCGACAAAGATCCGCTCCCAGATCGAACAGGTCGTTCTGGATCAGCGCAAGCTGCGCGCTCATCTCCTCGGGTGCGTGCAGGCGGGCAAGGCCGACGATGGCGTTCAGCTCGTCCGTGGTGCCATAGGCCGTGACCCGCATCGAATGTTTGGCCACGCGCGCGCCGTTGCCCAGCGCGGTTTCGCCATCATCGCCGGTCTTTGTGTAGATCTTGTTCAGGACAACCATGATATCAACTACCGCCCCGCAGCCAGACAAACAGAAGGATCAGCACCACGGCCACGAATTGCGCCCCGATCCTGTAGCGCATCAGCCGGTTGGCGTGCTTGCGATTGAACTCGCCGCCCTTGGCAAAGCCGCCGATGCCCAGCATCAGGATGGCGACCACCGCGAGTATCGCAAGCGCCATGACAATGAATAGTGGATCGTGCAGCATCTGCCCGGCTCCTCTTTAAGGTGTCTCTTTCGCCTGATGTAGCGGGTCAGACGGCAAAAGCGAATGGCAATTTCAGCCCCGGCTCAGCAGCCAGTCCAGCATCCGGGTCGGCAGCAGCCGCCGCATGACCGCCATAACCTTGGTTGGTGTGGTCACATGGTAGCGCGCCCGGGGGCGGTTATTCTCAACCGCATGGATCAGCGCGTCGGTCACCGCCGATGCAGGCCATTGCGGCCCTTTCGAACTGCCCTTGTAGAGCTGATCCAAAAGACTGGCGCGGTATTGCTCAACGCGGGCCGAGCGTTCCCAGTCGATCCACTTCTCGAACTGCAGAATCGCGTTCTTGCGAAAATCGGTCTCGATCGGGCCGGGTTCGATCAGGATCACCTTGATCCCCGTATCGGCCATTTCCATGCGCAACACGTCCGACATGCCTTCAAGTGCGAATTTCGTTGCCACATAGGCGCCGCGCCATTTCATCCCGACCAGGCCCAGCACGGACGAATTCATCACGATCCGCCCGTGCCCCTGCGCGCGCATCACCGGGATCACGAGGTTCGTCAACTCGTGCCAGCCGATAAGGTTGGCCTGAAAGATCGCGCGCATGGCATCGCCGGGGATATCTTCCAGCGGGCCCGCAATGGCATAGGCCCCATTGTGGAACAGCGCATCCAGCCTGCCACCGGTCTGCCCCAGCAGTGTGTCAAGCGCGGGGCCAAAGGTCGTCGGATCCTCATAATCGATGTGGAGCCCGACCAGCCCTTCGTCGCGCAGCATGGCACAGGCCTCGGCACTGCGGGCCGAGGCAAAGACCTGCCAGCCGCGCTGCGACAGGCTGCGCGCGGCATCAAGCCCGATGCCAGAAGAACAGCCGGTGATTAGGATAGATTTCTGCATGTCGCCCCGCTCGCATCAGTCCTGTCGGTGATGCAGGCGCGGGCGCAAAGATGCAATGGTGGGCCGTGTCGCCCTATTCAGCCGAGGCCGTCACAAGGAAATCGGCAATCCAGCCAACACGGTCCGAATCCGCCAACCGCAGCTTCAGCCAGCCGTTGCCGTTGTCCTCCAGCACCTCGACCCTGTCGCCTTTGCCCAGCTTGCGCAGGATCGAATGATCGGTCGAGGGCCCGGCGCGCAGGTTGACGCGGCTGCCGTCGATCTTGCGGATATCCGCCTTCTTTTCAACGGCCTTCGCCGGATCCCCGGCGCGACCAAGCGCCTGACTCCCCTTGGAAGAGATGACCTCGCGCGCCTTGATCGGCCCGATTGCTGGCCGTGCCACCACTGGCCTTTCCAGTGAGGCAAGGATAATTCCGGGCGTGTTGATGTCGGGCCTTGCGACCAGCTTGGTCACGGCAGCAGGCTTTGCCTGACGCGTTGCCGTGGCACGCGGCGTGACGGATGTGTCCGCATGCGCCATGGTCTGAGGCGCCTGCACAGGTTTGCGGAAGACGCGTAGCGCTTCGGCGGTCGTGTGGTTGCCAGGCTGAAAATCGGCACCGCCGCTCAGCTCGTAAAACGCAAATCCCATGACTGCAAAAGACAGCAAAACATACCGCGACATGCGATAATCCTCCAAAATTCAGAACCTGTATGATCACCTGAAACGCCACAGGGCACGTCGCCCGACAATTGTGCGTTCCAGCCGTTGAATGTCCGGATCTTACCGCCGGACGAATTGCCAAAAAACGTCAGTCCATCGCTTTACGGCTGTCATGACTGTCGATATCACACCATCCATGACAGATACCGTTGATGACCCCGACATGAACCCTCGCGACGTCTCCGAACCGCTTCGTCGCGCGATTGGGGACCGTTACTTAACTTATGCGCTGTCCACGATCATGCACCGCGCGCTACCTGACGCCCGCGATGGGCTTAAGCCCGTGCACCGGCGTATCCTGTATGCAATGCGCGAACTGCGACTTAGTTCCACTGGGGGCTTCAGAAAGTCGGCCAAGATCAGCGGCGACGTGATGGGCAACTACCACCCGCACGGCGATATGGCGATCTACGACGCCATGGCGCGGCTGGCGCAGGATTTCAACGTTCGCTACCCGCTGGTCGATGGTCAGGGCAACTTTGGCAACATCGACGGCGACAACCCCGCCGCCTCTCGCTACACCGAGGCGCGCCTGACAATCGTGGCCGAGGCGCTGCTGGACGGGCTGACCGAAAACGCCGTCGATTTCCGCGACAACTATGACGGCACGCTGACCGAACCGGTGGTCATGCCTGCCTCCTTTCCGCACCTTCTGGCCAACGGGTCCAGCGGCATCGCGGTCGGCATGGCGACGAATATCCCGCCGCACAACATTGCCGAACTGATCGACGCCTGCCTGCACATGATCAAGGTGCCGGACTGCCTTGACGACACGCTGATGAAATACGTTCCCGGCCCGGACTTCCCCACCGGGGGCATTCTGGTTGAACCGCGCGACAACATCGCACAGGCCTACCGCACCGGCCGCGGGTCCTTCCGTCTGCGCTGCAAGTGGGAGGTCGAGGATCTGGGCCGCGGCACATGGCAGATCGTCGTGACCGAAATCCCCTATCAGGTGCAGAAATCCAAGCTGGTCGAACGGCTGGCCGAGTTGATCCAGACCAAGAAGGTGCCGATCCTCGGAGATATCCGCGACGAATCCACCGAAGACGTGCGCATGATTCTGGAGCCGCGCTCCAAGAACGTCGATCCCGAAGTCCTCATGGGGATGCTGTTTCGCAATTCGGACCTAGAAACCCGGTTCAGCCTCAACCTCAACGTGCTGATCGACGGCGTCACGCCCAAGGTCTGCTCGATGAAGGAGGTGCTGCGCGCCTTCCTCGACTTCCGCCGCGAAGTCCTCGTGCGCCGCTCCACCCACCGGATGGAAAAGATCGACCACCGGCTCGAAGTGCTCGAAGGCCTGATCGTCGCCTTCCTCAACCTTGACCGCGTGATCGACATCATCCGCTACGATGATGAACCCAAGGCCGCGCTGATGCGCGAAGACTGGGGCCGCACCTTTGTGCGCGCCATGAGCGAAAAGGACTATGTCGCCCCGCCCATGGTTGTCGGCGACGACGCACTGGGGCTGACCGAAGTCCAGGCCGAGGCGATCCTGAACATGCGCCTGCGGTCCTTGCGCCGCCTCGAAGAGATGGAGCTGGTGGCCGAACGTGACCGCTTGATGGAAGAGCGCGCCGGACTTGAGGATCTGCTGGAAAGCGGCGATCTGCAGTGGTCCACCATTGCCGATCAGCTGCGCGAAACCAAAAAGAAATTCGGCAAGGACTATGCCGGGGGGGCCCGCCGCACGACCTTTGCCGAAGCTTCTGAGGCACCCGACGTTCCGCTGGAAATGATGATCGACCGCGAACCGATCACCGTTGTCTGTTCTCAGATGGGCTGGATTCGTGCCATGACCGGGCATATCGACCTCAGCCGCGAGTTGAAGTTCAAGGACGGCGACGGCCCGCGCTTTGTCTTTCACGCCGAAACCACCGACCGGCTGCTGGTATTCGGCTCGAACGGCCGTTTCTATACCCTGTCCGCCTCGAACCTTCCCGGGGGGCGCGGCATGGGCGAACCCCTGCGCCTGATGGTGGACCTCCCGAACGAGGCCGAGATCATGGATATCTTCATCCATAATCCCGAACGCAAGCTGCTGCTGGCATCCTCTGCTGGCGACGGGTTTATCGTGCCCGAGACCGAAGTCGTGGCCCAGACCCGCAGCGGCAAGCAGGTGCTGAACGTGCGCGAACCCGCCCGCGCCACCATTTGCAAACCGGTGAACGGCGATGCCGTCGCTGTGGTCGGCGAAAACCGCAAGGTGCTTGTCTTCAAGCTGGATGAACTGCCCGAAATGGGCCGGGGCAAAGGTGTGCGGCTGCAAAAATACAAGGACGGGGGGATGTCGGATGCGACCACCTTTAGCCTTGCAGACGGCCTGTCCTGGCGCGACCCGGCGGGACGGACCCGCACCGAAACCGCACTTGACGAATGGATCGGCAAGCGCGCCAGTTCCGGGCGCATGGCCCCGCGCGGTTTCCCGCGCGACAACAAGTTCAACTGACCTTTCGGGGCCCGCCTGCTGCGCCGTCAGCGTGGCGGGCCCCGCGCCGAATTTGCGGCTGACCCTGCCTTTGGCCCGCGTCAAAGGCTGCCTATTTTTGAAGAGAAGAAGCGCACGAAACCGATACGCGACGTAGGTTGGCGCTAACGTGACGATTTTGCTCTGTTTCACCCGGGCTTCTGACGGTATCACCCCTGTGACGCTTGTCACTCGTGTCCCGGAGCGGGGCGCGGCACACCTGACGCACCAGACGGTGCGCCCAAATCGTCGCACCAAACCGGTGCGCCCAAATCTGAGGGAGACCTGCGCAGATGAAGGTTCTGGTACCTGTCAAACGCGTGATTGACTATAACGTAAAGGTTCGCGTCAAAGCGGACGGAAGCGGTGTCGATCTGGCCAATGTGAAAATGTCGATGAACCCCTTCGACGAAATCGCTGTCGAAGAAGCGATCCGTCTGAAAGAGGCCGGCACAGTCTCCGAGGTCATCGCCGTCTCCATCGGTGTGAAACAGTCCCAGGAAACTCTGCGCACGGCGCTTGCCATGGGTGCGGACCGGGCGATCCTCGTGATTGCAGCGGATGATGTACATCAGGACATCGAACCGCTGGCCGTCGCCAAGATCCTTGCCGCCATCGTCAAGGAAGAAGAGCCGGGTCTGGTTCTTTGCGGCAAGCAGGCGATCGACAATGACATGAACGCCACCGGTCAGATGCTGTCGGCGCTGCTGGGCTGGTCGCAGGCGATGTATGCCAACGACATCAAGATCGACGGCGACCATGCCGTGGTCACACGCGAAGTCGACGGCGGTCTGCAGACGATCAAGGTCAAGATGCCCACCATCATTTCGACCGACCTGCGGTTGAACGAACCGCGTTATGCGTCGCTGCCCAACATCATGAAGGCCAAGAAGAAGCCGCTGGATGAAAAGACCGCCGCCGATTACGGCGTCGATGTCACCCCGCGTCTGACCGTGGTCAAGACAGGCGAGCCTGCGGAACGCGCCGCCGGTATCAAGGTGGGCTCGGTCGACGAGCTTGTGGCGAAACTCAAAGAAGCGGGGGCTGTGTAATGGCTGTTCTTCTGATTGCCGAAATCAACGACGGCGCGCTGGCGATGGATGCCACCGCCAAGGCCATGACGGCTGCCAAGGCGCTGGGTGACGTGACGGTTCTGTGTGTCGGGGCTTCGGCTGCCGATGCTGCAAAAGAGGCCGCGACGATTGACGGCGCGGCCAAGGTGCTGGTGGCCGAGGATGCGATCTATGGTCACCGTCTGGCCGAACCTGTGGCGGCGCTGATCGCCTCGATCGCAGGCGGCTACAGCCACATCGTGGCGCCCGCGACCACGGACGCCAAGAACATCCTGCCGCGCGTTGCCGCCCTGCTGGACGTGATGATCCTGACCGATGTGACCGCCGTGATCGACGCCGACACCTTCGAACGTCCGATCTATGCGGGTAACGCGATCCAGACCGTGAAATCGTCGGACAGCATCAAGGTGATGACCGTCCGCACGACGACCTTTGATGCGGCAGGTACGGGCGGTTCCGCCGCTGTCGAAGCCGTTGCAACCGGTGACAACCCCGGCCTGTCGGACTGGGTCGAAGACAAGGTCGCGGCATCTGACCGCCCCGAGCTGACCTCTGCCGGGATCGTCGTGTCCGGCGGACGCGGCGTGGGTTCGGAAGAGAACTTTGCCCTGATCGAAAAGCTGGCGGACAAGCTGGGCGCGGCTGTCGGCGCATCGCGCGCGGCGGTCGATTCGGGCTTTGCACCCAACGACTGGCAGGTCGGTCAGACCGGCAAGGTCGTGGCGCCGGATCTGTATATCGCTGTCGGGATTTCCGGGGCAATCCAGCACCTTGCGGGCATGAAGGATTCCAAGATCATCGTCGCGATCAACAAGGACGAAGAGGCGCCGATCTTCCAGGTCGCCGACTTTGGCCTTGTTGCGGATCTGTTCACGGCCCTGCCGGAACTGACCGAAAAGCTGTAAAAACCGGGTCTTTGCCGACCCAGAAAACGTTACCAAGGCCCGCCCATTCCCCGGGCGGGCCTTTTCAATCCGGCATTCCACTCGGGAAAAGCAGTGGCTTGATCACTGCGGCCAGAGCTTCGGCCGCCTCTTCATGCGCCCGGGGGCCCATCAGTTCGGCGGCAGCACCGGCTTCGAAATCGTTGAACACCATATCGTCAGTCCCCATGTCGCGCGCCTCTTCCGACGGTGTCGCGACGACCAGCGTGGCGATCCGTGGCCGCAGCGCCTCAAGCATGCTGCTATCGACGAACAGCGGATCACCATCCAACCCGTTGCTGGGCGCGCCGGGGGGAAGCGGCGCAAACCACACCAGAATGCTCGGACCGCGCATCGCCCCCAGCAGGTATTTCATCCGCGACATCCAGGCCGACCGCAGCTCCTTTGCGATTTCCTCGAACCGCTCTTCGGAAACCTGACGCAGATGCCGCAACAAGTGCCGATTGAAATGGAATTCCGTGAAATCGACATCGTCATATAGCGTCTGCAGCAGGGGCGAGGCACGCAGGAACCGGTCATTGCGGCGCGGATGCACGGAATAATACCGGTTCGACATGTTCTGCGCGCCCATCACCTGAATGATGTTCAGGCGCGCGCCCTCAATCGCATTCAGGACCGCCGCATCGTGCATATAAAGATCAACACCCGCGTTGATCGAACCGAAATTGACGCAGGGCTGACCAATCTCCTTTTCGACCAGCTCCGGATAGGGAAAGTTCACAAACCGGCCATAGGTTTCCGTCCCGCCAAGGAAGGCAAGATAGTCGCCCTGTAGTCGCCGTCGGGGTCCCCGGAACAGAACACGCGACCGGCCATATCGGCACGGGTAATACTCAAGACCAGACTGGCCCTGCATCAGATAGGACATGTCACTCACCATTCGTTCACTCACCCGCACTCAGAGTCGTCCATTCACCTTTCAGAATCGCTAAAGCTAAAATGTGTCTCGAACTTGCCGGACCGCCTTGCAGCCCCCCGCTCCCCGCGCCTATTGTTGCGGCGCAGCACAAGCAGGGATAGCAGGACATGGAGATCAGATCGGTCGGCGTCGTGGGCGCGGGACAGATGGGCAACGGGATCGCTCATGTCATGGCGCTTTCGGGCTATGACGTCATCCTGAACGACGTTGATGGCGCGGCACTGGACCGTGCGGTCGAAATCATCGGTCGCAACCTCGACCGTCAAGTCAGCCGGGAAAAGATCACCCAGTCTGACAAGGATGCCGCCATGGCGCGCATCTCGACCACGATGGAGATCAAGGATCTGGGCCAGAGCGATCTGGTGATCGAGGCCGCAACCGAACGCGAAGAGGTCAAGCAGAAGATATTCGACTCCCTGCTACCGCACCTCAAACCCGAAACGATCCTGACCTCCAACACCTCTTCCATCTCGATCACCCGGCTCGCCTCGCGCACCGACCGCCCGGAAAAATTCATGGGCTTCCACTTCATGAACCCGGTGCCGGTGATGCAGCTGGTCGAACTGATCCGCGGCATCGCGACCGACAGCGAAACCTACGACGCCTGCCTCGCGGTCGTCGAAAAGCTGGGCAAGACCGCCGCCAGCGCCGAGGATTTCCCCGCCTTCATCGTCAACCGCATCCTGATGCCGATGATCAACGAAGCCGTCTATACGCTCTACGAAGGCGTCGGAAAGGTAAGCTCGATCGACGAGGCGATGAAACTGGGCGCGAACCACCCGATGGGCCCGCTGGAATTGGCCGATTTCATTGGCCTCGACACCTGCCTTGCCATCATGAACGTGCTGCACGACGGTCTGGGCGATTCCAAATACCGCCCCTGCCCGCTGCTGTCCAAATATGTCGAAGCCGGTTGGCTGGGCCGCAAGACCAAGCGCGGCTTTTATGACTACCGCGGCGAAACGCCGGTCCCGACCCGCTAGGAAACCCGGCCTCAGCTATCCGCCTGCCCCAGCTTCAGCGTTTCGTCGCGCAGCCAGGCCACCATTTCGCGATTGCGCCCGCCCCATGTCCTGAACGCACTGGGCGGGATCGCCGCACCGATCACCGGGGCCTGCGGGCGGTTGCAGGCGTGCACCACCTCGTGGATCAGCAGGCCTTGGCGCAAAGTCGGCGAAATCCGGTTCGCAATCTGATACATGCGCGAATTCTGACCGGGGAAATGTACCGGCACCACCGTCGCCCCGGACCGCTGGATCATGCGCGCGGTGAACGGATTCCACGCCGCCTCGCGCGCCGGGCCAAAATACGTCTCGGACGATGCGACAACCCCTGATGGGAACAGAACGATCACGCCGCCCGCTTCCAGCATCTCCATTGCAGCGCGGCGCATCGCAAGGTTCTGCTCACGCGAATCCGCTTCATGTGGAAAGGGCACCGGGATCATGAATTGTTCGACCTCGCTCACCCCCGTCAGCAGAGACCTCGTCAGGATCTTGTAGTCGGTGCGCACCCGGCCGATCAGTTCGGCCAAAACCATGCCATCAACCAGCCCGTGCGGGTGGTTCGCCACAATGATCACCGGGCCGGTCTTGGGGATGTTCGCAATCTGCTCGGGCGGGGTCTGCAACGCGATCCCCATGATGTTCAGCGCCTGCCCCCAAAACGCCTGCCCCTCAGCGGGCCCCATGCGTTCAAACCGCCGGACCATCCGCAGCAGGGGCAGCTTACCGGTCAGCCATTCCAGCGTGCGGATGACGTTCGCGTTCCAGGGGTTGGTGAAGGTATTGGCATAGCTCAGCTTGCGTTTGTCGTAGGGCGCTAACGTCGGGGGCGGTGCACCGCGTTCGGCTTCGGATGGGAAAGTCTCGACCATACGATTGCCTGCGTCCCGTTCCCTGTTTGAACAACCACCACGCGGTGATCTCAGCGACCCTCACCGAATTTATTGGCGACCAGCGCCTCGATCGCATCGGCCAGGACCGCGGCATCCGGCCCACGCGTTGCCACCTCAATAGAGGTTCCCTTGGAGGCCGCCAACATCAAAAGCCCCATGATGCTGTCACCGCCCGCGCTCATCCCGTCCTTGGAGACTTCGGCGGTGGCATCAAAGCCTTCCACAACTTCAACCAGCTTGGCCGAGGCGCGGGCATGCAGGCCCTTTTCGTTGACGATCCGCAATTCGCGGAGAATAGTCTCGGTCATTGTCAGGTTCAGTCCAATCTATGTCGCGGCGCGGGGTGCATCGTCCATCCCGCCCTGCGCGCCGCCCTGCGGCTTTATATTCTGACTGTCGATATACTTGCGCCCGGCCTCAAGAGCGCTGCGCACGGCGTCAGTCACGCTCATCTGGCGGCTTTTGGCCAGTTTTATCAGCATTGGCAGGTTCATGCCATAAAGGATGCGCCGGTTGTCAGGTTGGCAGGCCAGCAGGCTCAGATTGGACGGGGACCCGCCGAATATGTCGGTCACCACGATCACGCCATTGCCCTCATCGACAGAATTGGCGGCGTCACAGATCTCGTCCTGCTTGGTCTGGCGGTTGTGGTCGGCTTCAATCGCGATGGCGCGGATGCCCGGCTGGCGTCCGACAACATGTTCCACTGCCGAGAGATATTCCCGGGCCAGGCCGCCGTGCGCTACGATCACGATGCCGATCACGACCCAGTTTCTCCGCTCATGTTCAAAACCCGTGTAGATGCCCCCGCAATGCCGCGGCGCTCCAGTTCCCGATGCCTAATTGACACCCGCCAGCCTGCCTGCGCAAGGCCATCAGCCACTTTTTCCGTCACTGCCACAGATCTGTGTTGTCCGCCGGTACACCCGATGCCGACAGCAAAATGCGCCTTACCCTCGTCCAGACAGGCCGGCAGCTGAAAGGTCAGCAACCCAAGCAGATGATCCAGAAAAGGCGCATGCCGCAGGTCCTGCGAAATGAAATCTGTCACCGCCGTATCCAGCCCGGTCAGGCCGCGCAGCTCCGGCTGCCAGTAGGGGTTGTTCAGGAACCGGCAATCGAAAACCACGTCGACCCCATGCGGCAACCCGCGCTTGAACGAAAAGGAATGAACGGACACCGCCATCCCCTGCCCCGTGTCATGCCCGAACCAGCCCTGCAACTGTGCGCGCAGATCATGTGGCGTCAAATCCGTCGTGTCGATCAGAATGTCGGCGCGGCTCCGCACGGTTTCCAGCAGCTGAATCTCCAGCGCGATCCCCTCCGACGGCGCGCCGTTGGGCGCAAGCGGATGACGGCGGCGGGTTTCCGAAAACCGGCGCACCAGCACCTCGGGATTGCAATCGAGATAGAGGATTTCCAGCCCCTGCTCCCCGCCCGCCCGCGCCTGCAGTTCCAGCAGACCGTCCGGGCTGAAATCACGGTTTCGCACATCCAGCCCCAGCGCGAGCGGACGCAAAAGCGCCGGACCTTCCAGCAGGCGCGGAATGAGGCTGAGCGGGATGTTGTCGATCGCCTCATATCCCAGATCCTCAAGCGCGTTGATCGCGGTTGACCGCCCGGCGCCCGAGGGGCCGGTGACCAAAACCACACGCTGGCTGGATCTTTCTGGGTCCGAAATCATCAAGGCGCTCCGTCAGGCATGTCTGCCACATCGCAGATATTGGATCAAAGCTGCGGGAAAGTAGGGCGCAGCGACATTGTGAAGCAAGGGGACGCTGGCCCCCAGAAGCACGGTGTTTCGCACCGGCGGCAACCGGTCCGTTTCGGTCTGGTCAAGGTCGACGACGACGGCCAGCAGGGCCGTTCTGGCAGCATCCGCTTGCAACAGGCCCACGCCCCGGGCCTCGATCAGGCCGCGGATCGCACCCGGCGCGATAAGCGCGATGCCCTCGGGCGTGGCGTGCAGGATAACCTGATCATCGGCGATCAGCTGCGCGCCGCGCGTCATCAACTCTAGCGCAAGCGCGGACTTCCCGCTTCCCGACGCGCCCCGGATCAGCGCCGCGCGTGTCCCAAAACAGACGGCGCTGGCATGCAGGACTAGCTGGCGTTCCTGTTCCATCGGGGTGCCTCCTCAGATCGGAAGGCCGACGACAAAGCGTGCGCCCAGTGGCTCCGAGGTGACATCCGCCTCCGTCGGGCGAATGTTTTCGGCCCAGATCACGCCGCCATGCGCCTCGACGATCTGTTTCGAGATAGCGAGTCCCAGACCCGAATTATTGCCGAAATCCTTGTCGGGGCGGTGCGAATAGAACCGCTTGAAAATGTTGGTAAGCGCCTCTTCCGGGATGCCGGGGCCAGTATCCTCGACCACCACGAGCACGCGGTTTTCCCGACGCCGCGCCCAGATACGGATGGCATCGCCCTCTTCGCAAAAGCTGATCGCATTGGTGATCAGGTTAACAAAGACCTGCGCAAGCCGCGCTTCGAGCCCCTGAATCTCGATCGGTGTCTGCGGCAGGTCGATGATGAACTCGATGCCCCGCTGTGTGGCATCCTCGCCCAGATACTGCGCCAGATTCTTCAGCATCGGCAGCAGATCAAAGCGCAACTCCTCTTCCTTGACCAGTTCGCCATCAAGCCGCGAGGCGTTCGAGATGTCACTGACTAGGCGGTCAAGGCGCTGCACATCGTGTTCGATCACATCCAGCAGCCGGATCCGGTGCTCTTCCTTCTTGATCATGCGCAGCGCGCCCACGGCTGATCGCAGGCTGGCCAGCGGGTTCTTGATTTCGTGTGCAACATCGGCGGCGAACTGTTCGTTGCCGTCAATCCGGCCGTAAAGCGCCGTCACCATGCCCCGCAGTGCGCCGGAAAGGCGGCCAATTTCATCCGGGCGTCCGGTCAGATCGGGGATACGGATCCGGCTCGAAGTGGTGCTGCGCTTGTTGCGGTCACGGCCGATTTCGGCAGCGTCCGCGAGGTCGGAGATGGGGTTGGCGATGGTCGAAGCCAGAACAAGACTGAGACCAATGGAAACCAGCGTGGCAACCACGAACATCTGCAACACGCGCTCGCGTTCCGACCGCACGGCGGCGTCGATCTCGACCGCGGCAGCGGCCATTGCGACGATACCGACGATCTGCTCGCCCTGACGGATCGGTGTCACGGCCTTGAACATTGTATCGCCATGCCCATCCGTAACCGAAGTGACCCGTGTCGTGGACGGATCGCCGCTTTCAACCATCTCCCGCAGCTGTTGCTCTATCGGGGCGTTCGGTTCGTGGGCTGTCAACCCGAGCATTGTGGAAAGACCGTGCCAGACCGCATGCAGAAAATCGGAAATGACGGCCGGTTCCTTTTGCGTCGGTCCCTCGACAGGAATGGCGGGCAGCAGCATGCCGGTCGCCTTGCCCAAAATGGAATGCGCCGCGTCAAAAATCAGCACCTCGACGCCGACGCGCAACTGGATATTGGATACGATGGCGGCCACATCGATCCCGTCGTCGGATCCCAGACTGACCGGCGCGCTTTCGGGTAAACGCGCCTCAAAGATGTCGGCGATCAGCATGATCTCGCTCTGCATCGCATTTGCGCGCTGCACGGCAAGGGAATCACGCGAGGAGTTGATATACAGAATACCCGCCACCAGCACGTTCAGCGCGATCAGATTGAACGTGATGATCTTGCGGGTCAGGGGCGAGCGGTTCAGAGAGAACATTCTGCGATGCGCGCGGCTATCGAGCAATTCTTTCTCTACCGTTGCATCCGGAGCGACCCAGTCATCGCCCAGAACAACATCAGCATCCCGGTCTGCACCGGAGCGGTCTTCGCTTGATTTCGTCCCCCCGGGCAGAGCCATCATCGCTCTTCGTTATAGCGGTAACCGATTCCATACAGTGTCTCGATTGCCGAAAAATCGTCGTCCACGCTGCGCATCTTCTTGCGCAGGCGTTTGATATGGCTGTCGATCGTGCGGTCATCAACATAAACCTGATCTTCGTAGGCAACATCCATCAGCTGGTCCCGCGATTTGACGAAACCGGGACGCTGCGCAAGAACCTGCAGCAGCAGGAATTCCGTGACGGTCAGCGCCACATCCTTGCCTTTCCACACCACGGAATGGCGCAGCGGATCCATGACCAGGCTGCCGCGTGTCATGATCTTGGTCTCTTCGGTGTCGCCCACCACATCGTCGGCCACCGCTTCCATGCGGCGCAACAGGACGCGGATACGTTCCACCAAAAGCCGTTGCGAAAATGGTTTCGTGACGTAATCGTCGGCGCCCATACGCAGGCCCAGAACCTCGTCGATCTCATCATCCTTGGACGTCAGAAAGATGACCGGCATCTTGGATATCTGCCGAACGTGCCGAAGAAGGTCCATGCCATCCATCCGCGGCATCTTGATATCGAACACCGCCACGTCAGGCAGACTCACGTTGAATGCGTCAAGCGCCGCCTGCCCGTCATTATAGGTATCAACCTCGAAACCTTCAGCCTCGAGCGTCATCGAAACCGATGTCAGGATGTTACGATCATCGTCTACAAGGGCTATTCGCGACATGTCTACTTCCTTGTTCAGATCCGGAAACCTGATTTTACAATACTATGCGTGGTCTTACCTCCAACAACATCGAAGTACGAATCACCAGAGCCCCCCGGTTCGAATACACCCGAAATGTTGTAAGGAATGACTAAATTGCCTCACTTTCACAGGCAGTTCTGAAATATGGTTGCGCTAAACTTGATTTGGTTGCGCTAACGAACTGCTTGCGTCCTGTTCACGCCGCAAATTGGCATGCTAAAGCCACCCTTACGGGACGTGATCCGCGTCCGGTTGGCGGAGTGTTCGACGCCGCCAGAATTTTAGGTCTGCCGCCCGATACGCGGCTACAGGAGCTTGGCAAATGACATTTGGACGGGTGAACCCGAACTTCCGCCTCGAAGATCAAGGCATCGAGGGACTGGGAAATGTCTATTACAATCTTATGGAGCCCGCGCTGATCGAAGCCGCGCTCAAACACGGCGAAGGCACGCTGGGCAAGGGCGGCGCATTCCTTGTCACCACGGGCAAGTTCACCGGCCGCTCGCCCAAGGACAAGCACGTCGTCAAGACCGACTCGGTCAAGGACATCATCTGGTGGGAAAACAACGCCCCGATGTCGCCCGAAGGCTTTGATGCCCTGCACGCCGACATGCTCGAACACATGAAGGGCCGCGACTATTTCGTGCAGGACCTGATCGGCGGAGCGGACCCTGCCCATGCCATCGACGTGCGCCTGATCACCGAACTGGCCTGGCACGGGCTGTTCATCCGCCACATGCTGCGCCGCCCGGATCAGGAAAGCGTGGATGACTTCACCGCCGATTTCACCGTGATCAACTGCCCGTCCTTCAAGGCAGACCCGGAAAAGCACAACTGCCGGTCCGACACGGTCATCGCGATGAATTTCGACAAGAAACTGATCCTGATCGCCAACACCGAATATGCCGGCGAAAACAAGAAATCGGTTTTCACCCTGCTGAACTACCTGCTGCCCGAAAAGGGCATCATGCCGATGCACTGTTCCGCCAACCACGCGGTCGGCAACCCGGTCGACACCGCTGTCTTCTTTGGCCTGTCCGGCACCGGCAAGACGACGCTTTCGGCAGATCCGTCGCGCATCCTGATCGGCGATGACGAACACGGCTGGTCGGATCGCGGCACCTTCAACTTTGAGGGCGGCTGCTACGCCAAGACGATCAACCTGTCGCGCGCGGCCGAGCCGGAAATCTACGACACCACGACGAAATTCGGCACGGTGATCGAAAACATGGTCTTCGACCCCGAGACCTTCGAGCTTGATTTCGAAGATGACAGCCTCACCGCGAACATGCGCTGCGCCTATCCGCTGGAATATATCTCGAACGCCTCCAAGACGGCGCTGGGTGGCCACCCCAAGAACATCATCATGCTGACCTGCGATGCCTTTGGTGTTCTGCCCCCGATCGCGCGGCTGACGCCGGCACAGGCGATGTACCACTTCCTGTCAGGCTTTACCGCCAAGGTTGCCGGCACAGAACGTGGCGTGACCGAACCGCAGCCGACCTTCTCGACCTGCTTTGGCGCCCCCTTCATGCCGCGCCGCCCCGAGGTTTACGGCAACCTCCTGCGCGACAAGATCGCCAAGCACGGCGCGACTTGCTGGCTGGTGAACACCGGTTGGACCGGCGGCGCCCACGGCACAGGCTCGCGGATGCCGATCAAGGCCACCCGCGCGCTGCTCTCCGCCGCCCTCAGCGGCAGTCTGGCCGATGTGGAATACCGCAAGGATCCGAACTTTGGCTTCGAAGTCCCGGTCGAGGTCGAAGGCGTGGCCGAAATGCTGCTGAACCCGCGCCGCACATGGGATGACAAGGCCGCCTATGACGCACAGGCGGCCAAGCTTGTTCAGATGTTCGCCGACAACTTTGCGCAATACGTGCCCTACATCGACGAAGACGTGAAAGCCGCCGCCATCGGCTAAGGCTTTCGAAGAAATGACAGATATCCCCGGTTATGATTGCCGGGGATGTCTGCGTATCACGGTGGCCTGCCAATGAACCAAAGTCTGGCCCATATCGCCCTTGTCGTGCGCGACTACGACGAAGCCATCGACTTTTATGTCAATACGCTTGGCTTTGAACTGGTGACCGACACCTACCAGCCCGAACAGGATAAACGCTGGGTCGTTGTGCGCCCAAAGGGGACTGGCACCTGCTCCATCCTGCTGGCACGCGCCGCAACTCCGCATCAGGAAAGCTACATCGGCGATCAGACCGGGGGCCGCGTCTTCCTGTTCCTGAGTACAGACGATTTCTGGCGCGACTATAAACAGTTGCTTGCCAAGGGCGTCACCTTCGAACGCGAACCCAAGCAGGCCGATTATGGCACCGTCGCTGTGTTCCGGGACCTTTACGGCAACCTCTGGGACCTGATCGAATTCACCAGCGACAGGCCAGAGTGACCGCCACCGACACTTTCCGCCACCTTGCCAACCGCCAGACCCCGTCGCATCATCGCTGCATGAAACACGCCCTGCTCAGCCTCGCCCTGACCACCCTGCCCGTCTGCGCCACGGCTCAGACCTCCTCCGCCCCCCCCCAGATCACCGTGACCCAGGGCATCTTTTGCGAGATTGTTTCAGTCGCCACAATGGACGCCCCCGGCACCGCCGCCGGTCAGATCGAACTCTACGACCATACCCCCGAATTCCAATGGCTGGGCAGCACCGTTCCCACGGTTCCCGGCCTGAGCTTTGGTGTAAGAGTCGATACCCAAGGCGGGCTGTCCTTTGGCGGCACGGTCATCACCCTGACCCATCCGCCACTGACCGGCACCGATATCACCGAACAGAGCTATGTGACCACGCTGGGCGGCGAAGGCCCCTCGGTCAACGCCTATACCTTTGATCTGCCACAGGAAATGGTGACAGGCACATGGACGTTCACGGCACAGCAGAACGGCCGCGAACTCTACAAGGTGCAATTCGACGTGGTGCCGCCGTCACAGGTGCCCCAGATTGCCCTCGGCTGCGAAGGCAACCTGCTGTCCTGAAGAAACACCCATAGGGCGGGGGTCACCCCGCCACGCTGCTCAGGCGAAAAACGCCCGCCGCAGCAGGTTCAGCGCCGCAATCAGCAGCACGAACAATGTGGCCTTGCGGAACGCCGCCTGATCGATCCGGTCCTGAAACTGTCCGCCGATCCACATGCCCAGCACCGCCGGCACGATCAGCAGCAGCGAAAACAGCGCCGTCTGCATATTCAGCACGCCAGACACCACATGCGCCCCGGTCAGCGCCACGGCCCCAAGACCATAGATCACGCCCTGAACGCGCATCTGATCGCGCTTTTCCGTGCCCAGCGCCGTGAGGTACGCCACCACCGGTGGCCCCCAGACACCCGACATCCCGCCAATGAAACCCGCAAAGGCGCCGATGCCGATTTCCAGCTTGTGGCTCGGGCCACCCGGCAATTCGCCCTTCCAGCCCAGCAGCTGCGCCGCCGCGAACAGCGCTACCGGCCCGCCGATCACCGTCAGCAGCAGCCAGACCGGCATCACGGTGACCAGCTGCGCCGAGAACAGCATGAACACCAGCCCCACCAGCAGGAACACCTGGAACCGTTTGACCGACCCCCATGCCGCCACCGGCCCCTGCCGCAGCGCCTGCATGCCGTTGGTCACAAGCGTCGGCAGGATCAGCCCGCCCAGCGCCAGTTCAGGCGATACAACCGACCCCAACCCCGATATCATGATCATCGGCATGGCGAATCCGACCACCCCCTTGACGATGCCCGCCAGCAGGGTGATTCCCAGACAGATCCCCAGCAAAGGCAGGGGCATGAGGGTCAATAAACTATCCATAACCGCCTCATATCAGAGCATTTAACCGAGTACCGCAAAAAAGCAACGCGCAATATTTGAACGAATACAAACGTCCGTTGGTATTTTTGTTGCGCTGCACCTGCGAAATAGATATGCCCGGTCGCAACAAACGAAAGGACGTGAAACATGGCACATGACGGTCAGGATCTGACAGGGACAGACGGCATTCTTCTTCCCGATCTCCTCACGCTCACCAGTGCTGCGGTCCCCCCGGTCGAGGCGATCCTCGAGGTGGCCAAAACCTACGTCCGCGCGCTGGTCATCCAGGACGGTCGCGTCGCAGGCGCATTGGTCGAGGCGCACCAGACCGCCGCCCACGGCCTTGCATGGCTCGCCACCTACACCGAAGCCCTGCGCCAGATGCAGCACTGGGCCGGGATGCTTGTCGAGACGGCCAAGTTCTCCGAGGTCGAACAGCTGATCCACCAGATCGCATTCGGCGAATACCTGAACCAGATCGCCGGCGGCATCCCGATGAGCCAGGGCGAAATCCTGCGCCTGTCCGACATGGGCCTGCCGACTGATGTGATCGCGATGCTCGACACCCCCGAAATCGCTGCTCTGCGACGCGCGGGCAACACCCAGGCCGCGCGCACGCGCCTTGTCGAACTGATGCAGGAACGCTCGGCCGAAATCACCGTCGGGGCCACCGGCCTTGATGACGAACTCGAAATGATCCGCGAACAGTTCCGCCGCTTTGCCGTGGACAAGGTCGAACCCTTTGCCCACGAATGGCACCTCAAGGATCAGCTGATCCCGATGGAAATCATCGACGAACTCGCTGAACTCGGCGTCTTTGGCCTGACCATCCCCGAGGAATACGGCGGCTTTGGCCTGTCCAAGGCGTCGATGTGCGTCGTCTCCGAGGAACTCTCGCGCGGCTATATCGGTGTCGGCTCGCTTGGCACCCGGTCCGAAATCGCCGCCGAGTTGATCATCGCCGGCGGCACCGAAGAGCAGAAACAGAAGTGGCTCCCCGCCCTCGCCTCGGGCGAAAAACTCCCCACGGCGGTTTTCACCGAACCCAACACCGGCTCTGACCTCGGATCTTTACGCACCCGCGCGGTCAAGGACGGCGATGACTACAAGGTGACCGGCAACAAGACCTGGATCACCCACGCCGCCCGCACCCACGTCATGACCCTGCTGGTCCGCACCGACCCCGACACGACAGACTACAAGGGCCTGTCGATGTTCCTGGCGGAAAAGACCCCCGGCACCGACGACGCCCCCTTCCCGACCGAGGGCATGACCGGCGGCGAAATCGAGGTGCTCGGCTATCGCGGCATGAAGGAATACGAACTCGCCTTCGACAACTTCCACGTCAAAGGCGAAAACCTGCTGGGCGGCGAAACGGGCAAAGGCTTCAAGCAGCTGATGGAGACGTTTGAATCCGCCCGCATCCAGACCGCCGCCCGCGCCATCGGCGTCGCGCAATCCGCGCTCGACGTGTCGATGAAATACGCACAGGACCGCAAGCAGTTCGGCAAATCCCTGATCGAATTCCCCCGCGTGTCAGGCAAGATCGCCATGATGGCGGTCGAGATCATGGTAGCCCGCCAGCTCACCTACTTCTCGGCCCGCGAAAAGGACGAAGGCCGCCGCTGCGACCTTGAGGCCGGCATGGCCAAACTGCTCGGCGCCCGCATCGCCTGGGCCTGCGCCGACAACGGCCTGCAGATCCACGGCGGCAACGGCTTTGCGCTGGAATACACCATCAGCCGCATCCTGTGCGACGCCCGTATCCTCAACATCTTCGAAGGTGCCGCCGAAATTCAGGCCCAGGTCATCGCCCGCCGCCTGCTGGGCTAACCCCTGTCACCCCCAGACCAAAGCCCCGCCGGTTCATCCGACGGGGCCATAAATGCTTAAGCTCACGATTTTGCCGAAGCAGGAGACTGCCTTAGGGGCAGATACGCCCTGCAGGTGGCGGAAAGCTGCGGTATTCGGTCTTTTTCTTGGTGGTGATCCGCAGCGGGGTCCTGCCCTCGCGCCACTCGGTGCCGGCGGGCGGTGAAATGCTCTCTACAACCGGATACCACACCTTGCTTTCGCACAGATTGAGAGGTCGCGACCCCTCCTCGAGCGAGCCCGCAACATGGGTATAGGGGATTTTCAGCTTACCCAGCTGCCGTGTGGCAACAGAGTACTTCTCGCCAATCAGAGCGGGCACAAAGATGGGCTGCGATGCTGGCCCTTTGGAAACCGAAAGCACCACCAACCTACCCTCCACAATCTCCACTCCGGGGGCCGGGTCCTGCTTGAACACCGTATCCTTTGGGGCGTCATTCGTGGATCTGGCAAGGCCGATTGCCATCTGAGGGTCGAGGTTGCGAAGAATGGAAACCGCCTGACCGCTGCCAAGCCCGACCACATCGGGCATGATGACCAGTGTCTCCGACGCGGCGGTGTCGGCGGGGACAGCCGGGGGTTGGCGCGGGGTCTCTTGCGGAACACAGGCCCCTAATAGAACGGCAGCAAAAGCTATAATAAACGTCTGTTTCATCTTAATACCTCCTGAATTATCTGCGTGAAATTGGACGTCTTCCTGAACACCAGCCGCAAACTTACGTGTACTGCAACAAAATATGCCGCTGACCAGCTCTCTATACGGCATCACCATCGTCGCGTCAGCAACTTGGGAAACATTGGCTCTTTCAGAAGGTTAGAGCCTCAATTTCGCAAAAAAATTCGGCATTCCCTTCGCGGAAACCCTGTATAAACTCGTCCGGCTCTGGGGGGCTCTGCCATCAGGCCACTGCGCGGGAACATCGACAAAGCCCCTGAAAAGACTGTGCACGCGAAAACAGCGCTCATGGCGAAGCCCGTTGAGCTTGTTTTGGAAGAGTTGCTCATCTTTTGCCGAGGGTTTTTACAGCGCTTTATCGCTCGACAAAAAGAGCGGTTTCTGTCGCTTGCCTGAACGTCGCCAAATCCCGCTCACCACCTTTTGCGGCGGTGTCCCCAATTCCTGAGCGTCCGGTCAGAGCCATACGCCAGCCATACGCTTTCCATATGCAAGCCATACGGGTTCCATACGCCGTTTTGGCGGGGTTTCCCCCGCCGCTCCGGTATCAGGCGTCCTTGCGGATTGTCGCGTTCTGGGGGTCGTAGGGGCTGTCCTCGGTCACCGTCGCATCCCACAACTGGTTCAACATCTTGAGTTTTAGCACCTTGCCAACCACAGCATGTTCCGGCTTCACATAGCCCATCCCGATGCTTTTTCGAAAGGCAACAGAATACCCACCCGAGGTCAGACGCCCCACCCGTGTACCATCCTCGGCATAGAGCGCCTCACGTCCCCAAGGGTCCGCATCGCTAGGTCCATCAATCAGCAAAGTGATGCATTTGCTACGGATTCCGGTGGCTTCCATCGCCCCTTTACCGTTGAAATCCTTGGACAAATCCACGAACCGCGGCAGATCCGCCTCCAGCGGCGTCGCATCGCGCCCCAGCTCATTCCCAAACGCGCGATAGGATTTTTCCTGCCGCAGCCAGTTCTGCGCCCGCGCCCCCACCAGCTTCATGCCATGCGCCTTGCCAGCCCCCTCAAGCAGATCAAAAAGATAGGCCTGCATCTCGATCGGGTGGTGCAATTCCCAGCCAAGCTCACCGGTATAGGCCACGCGGATCGCACGCACCGGGCACATGCCCAGCTCGATCTCACGCATCGAAAGCCATGGAAAACGCTTGTTTGTCAGCGCAGTATCTGGATCCGCATCCTTGATCACCGCGTTCAGAACATCGCGGGACTTCGGCCCGGCGATGGCAAACACACCATATTGTGTGGTGACATTCTGGATCTCGATATAGCCAAACTCCGGCGCTTTGTCCGCCGCAGCCTTGCGCAGGAAATCGGCGTCATAATCTGTCCATGCCCCTGCTGAAACGAGGTAATATTCACCATCCGTTAACCTAATGATCGTAAACTCTGTTCGAGTGGTGCCCATGTTGGTCAACGCATAGGTCAGGTTGATCCGCCCCGCCTTGGGTAATTTGTTGCAGGTGAACCAGTCTAAAAATGCGGTGGCGCCAGGGCCTTTAACGATGTGTTTTGTAAATGCGGAGGCGTCGATCAACCCGACGCCTTCGCGAACTGCCTTCGCCTCGGCCACTGCATATTCCCACCAGCCGCCACGACGGAACGACCGCGAATCGTGGTCAAAACTGTCCGGCGCATCCAGCGGACCGAAATAGTTGGGGCGCTCCCATCCGTTGACATGACCGAACTGGGCGCCGCGGGCCTTCTGTCGCTCATAGGCGGGAACAGTGCGCAGGGGGCGGCAGGCAGGTCGCTCTTCGTCCGGGTGGTGCAGGACAAAGACGTGATCATAGGCTTCTTCGTTCTTGCGGGCCGCATATTCCGTGGTGATCCAGGACCCAAAGCGTTTCGGGTCGAGGCTCGCCATATCTATCTCGGCCTCTCCTTGCGTCATCAGCTGGGCCAGGTAATGGCCGGTGCCGCCCGCGGCGGTAATCCCAAAGGAAAAACCCTCGGCCAGCCACATGTTGCGCAGGCCCGGCGCAGGTCCGACCAGCGGGTTGCCGTCGGGTGTGTAGCAGATCGGACCGTTGAAATCATCTTTGAGTCCAACGGTTTCCGATGACGGAATCCGGTGGATCATCGACATGTATTCCTCTTCGATCCGCTCAAGATCCAACGGGAAAAGGTCGGCGCGGAAACTGTCGGGCACGCCGTATTCAAACCGCGCCGGGGCACCTTTTTCATAGGGGCCAAGGATCCAGCCGCCACGCTCTTCGCGGACGTACCATTTGGCATCGGCGTCGCGCAGGACGGGGTGCTGATCGTGGGTCTTGCGGTATTCGACCAGCGCGGGATCGGGTTCGGTCACGATGAACTGGTGTTCGACCGGAATCGCAGGGATCTTGATGCCCAGCAGGCGCGCGGTGCGCTGCGCGTGGTTGCCCGTCGCCGTCACCACATGTTCGGCATGAATCACAGATGTCTCTTCAGACGGCACAAGATTGCCGCCCTTTTCCACCATCTTGGTGATGCCGACGTCCCAGTGATCGCCCATCCAGGTATAGCTGTCGACCTGCCACTTGCGCTCGATCACCACACCGCGCTGGCGGGCGCCCTTGGCCATCGCCATCGTCACATCGGCGGGGTTGATGTAGCCGTCTGTCGGATGAAAGATCGCGCCCTTCAGGTCATCGGTGCGCACCAGCGGCCAGCGGTCCTTGATCTGCGCCGGGGTCAGCCATTCGAACGGAACGCCGCAGGTTTCGGCGGTGGTCGCATACAGCATATATTCGTCCATGCGCGCGTCGGTCTGCGCCATGCGCAGGTTGCCCACCACGGCGAAACCAGCGTTCAGGCCGGTTTCTTCCTCAAGCGTCTTGTACAGCTTGATCGAGTGGTCGTGGATGTGCGTCGTCGCAAAGGACATGTTGAAATAGGGCAGCAGACCCGCCGCGTGCCAGGTCGAACCGGACGTCAACTCGTCCCGTTCCAGCAGCATCACATCGTCCCAACCCGCGCGGGCCAGATGATATGCGATAGAGGTGCCGACAGCGCCACCGCCGACGACCAGTGCTTTGACGTGGGTTTTCATGATTGTGCTACTCCCGCAGGCTTCGCGCCCTGCATAGCGCAGCCCGGGGCCGTTCGTCGACGCGGCCCGACCTGTCATGTCAGGAAAACGACGCAGGATCGCAAGGTGGCCACCATCGGCGCGGGATACCTCCTGCCAAACCGCAGGAAAGGCCGGAATCGGCACCGCTACCCTGTGGAAACGCCTCCCGAAAGGACGTGGCAGAGCGCAAAAATTGGCACCCTGACGCCCCTATGGCAGTTTCACGCTGATTTGCCCAAGAGGAACCCTTTCGCTACCAACGATCCGTGCCTATAAGGGCCACCGGCCTGCCTCGGGAGAGTCGCGGGCCTAAAACGATATTGGGGCGCGTCATATGTTTGGACTAGAAAAGCTCATGGGTCTGTTCTCGGCGGACATGGCCATTGACCTGGGGACAGCGAATACGCTGATCTACGTCAAGGGACGCGGGATCGTACTGTCCGAACCGTCCGTCGTAGCCTACCACATCAAAGACGGCGTCAAAAAGGTGCTCGCCGTGGGCGAAGATGCCAAGCTGATGCTGGGCCGCACCCCCGGCAGCATTCAGGCGATCCGGCCCATGCGCGAAGGTGTGATCGCGGACTTTGACGTGGCCGAGGAAATGATCAAGCATTTCATCCGCAAGGTCCACAAACGGTCCACTTTCTCCAAGCCCAAGATCATCGTCTGCGTACCCCACGGCGCGACCCCCGTGGAAAAACGCGCGATCCGTCAGTCGGTTCTGTCGGCAGGTGCGCGCCGCGCCGGGCTGATTGCCGAACCGATTGCGGCGGCCATCGGGGCAGGCATGCCGATCACCGATCCGACCGGCAACATGGTTGTCGATATCGGCGGCGGCACGACCGAGGTGGCCGTTCTGTCGCTTGGCGATATCGTTTATGCCCGCTCGGTCCGCGTCGGTGGCGACCGCATGGATGAGGCGATCATCAACTATCTGCGCCGCCAGCAGAACCTGCTGGTGGGCGAATCGACCGCCGAACGTATCAAGACATCCATCGGCACGGCCCGGATGCCCGATGACGGGCGCGGATCGTCCATGCAGATCCGGGGCCGTGACCTGCTGAACGGTGTTCCCAAGGAAACCGAGATCAGCCAGGCTCAGGTGGCCGAGGCGCTGGCCGAACCCGTGCAGGCGATCTGCGAGGCCGTGATGACCGCGCTGGAAGCGACCCCGCCGGATCTGGCGGCGGATATCGTCGACCGGGGCGTGATGCTGACCGGAGGCGGTGCGCTGCTGGGCGATCTGGATCTGGCGCTGCGCGAGCAGACCGGGCTTGCGGTGTCTATCGCCGATGAATCGCTGAACTGCGTGGCCCTCGGCACCGGCAAGGCGCTGGAATACGAAAAACTGCTGCGTCACGCGATTGACTACGACAGCTGATCCCCTCAATTTCTGAGAGATAGGGGGACTTGTGGCACGGGACAATTCTTATGGCGACAGCTACACTGGCCCGCTGAAGCGTCTGCTTTTGGCGGTGCTGGTGCTGTGCCTTCTGGGGCTGTTCCTTGTCTGGCGGATCGACAGCCCCCGTGTCGAACGCTTTCGCGCGCAGGTGCTGGATACGGTGGTGCCCAGCTTTGGCTGGGCCATGGCGCCGGTCACGGCCAGCGTAAAGCTGCTGCGCGACTTCCAAAGCTACCAGAACATCTATGATCAGAACCAGGAGCTACGGCGCGAGCTGCGCCAGATGACCGCCTGGAGAGAGGCTGCGTTGCAGCTTGAACAGGAAAATGCCCGACTGCTGGACCTGAACAACGTGCGGCTTGATCCCCGGCTGACCTACATAACCGGCGTGGTGCTGGCGGATTCCGGGTCGCCTTTCCGGCAGACGGTGCTGATCAACGTGGGGTCACGCGATGGCATCGTCGATGGCTGGGCAACTATGGACGGTATCGGCCTTGTCGGGCGGATTTCGGGCGTGGGCGACGACACCAGCCGGGTGATCCTGCTGACGGATTCGACCAGCCGGATACCCGCCGTAATCCAGCCTTCGGGCCAGAGGGCGCTGATTGTCGGGGATAATACCAAGGCTCCGCCGATTGATTTCCTCGAAGACCCCGACCTCGTCCGCCCCGGCGACCGGATCGTGACAAGCGGCGACGGAGAGGTGTTTCCCCCCGGTCTGCTGATCGGTCAGGTGGCCGAGGATCCCGGCGGGCGGCTGCGCACGCGGATGGCTGCGGACTACGAGCGGCTGGAATTCCTGCGGGTGCTGCGCGATCACGGCGCACGCAAGGTAAGCCAGCCAAGCGCCTTGATCCTACCGGATGTGCCGCCGGGCACGGCCACCCTGCCGCCCCCACCCGAACAGCCTGCAGCCAGCGATGGTTGACCAGAGCGCCGCCCGGATCTGGTCCATGCGCGCGGCGTTTATCGCCCTGTGCCTGGTGATCATGTTCTTTCACCTGTTGCCGCTTGAAACGATGCCGCGCCGCTGGGCCGCGCCCGATCTGTTGGTCGCGCTGTGTTTCGCCTGGGCCCTGCGGCGTCCGGATTACGTCCCGGCGCTGTCCGTCGCGGGTGTCATGCTGCTAGCCGATCTGATGTTCCAGCGGCCACCGGGGCTCTGGGCCGCGCTGGTGGTGATGGCGGTGCACTGGCTGAAATCGCGCGAACGGCGGCAAAGGGAAACGACCTTCGTTCTCGAATGGTTTACCGTGGCGGGCTGTCTGATCAGCATAACCCTGATATACAGGGTGGTGTTGCTGATCCTCATGGTGCCCTCCGGCCCGCCGTTCCTGATCCTGATGCAGCTGGCGATGACCATCCTGTTCTACCCCCTGGTTGTCATCCTGTCGCATCTGACCTTGGGCGTGCGCCGCTCGGCCCCCGGTGAGGTGGACAGATTGGGACATTCGCTATGAGACGCACCCCGAGAGAGACCGCCGAAAGCGCCCGCAAGATTTCACGCCGCGGCGTGATGCTGGGCGGACTCCAGCTGAGTTTCGCCGGAATTCTGGCGGCGCGGATGCAGTTCATGCAGGTTGAACAGGCGGATGAATTCCGGCTGCTGGCCGAGGAAAACCGCATCAACCTGCGCCTGATACCGCCCGCGCGTGGCCAGATATTTGACCGCAATGGCATCATCATCGCCGAAAACGCCCCAAGCTACCGCATCACCATGGTCCGCGAAGATGCCGGCGACGTGCAGGATGTCATTGCGCGCCTGTCTTCGCTTGTCGAACTGGACGAGGACGAGCTGAACCGGGCCCTGGCCGAGATGAAGCGTTCGGCCCCCTTCCTTCCAGTGACGATTGCCGACCGGGTCAGCTGGGAAGACATCAGCCGCATCGCCGTCAATGCCCCCGCCCTGCCCGGCATCACCCCCGAGGTCGGCCTGTCGCGGCATTACCCGATGACCACGGCGTTTGCACATGTGGCAGGCTATGTCGGCCCGGTCAGCGAACGCGATCTGGCCCGCTATGAAGACCCCGAACCGGTACTGCGGATCCCGCGCTTTCAGATCGGCAAGGTCGGGGTCGAGGCCAAGTACGAAGAGATTCTCCGTGGTCGTGCCGGCGCCAAGCGGGTCGAGGTCAATGCCGTGGGACGCGTGATGCGCGAGCTAGACCGTCGTGAAGGCGAGGCAGGCGCAGATCTGCAGCTGACCATCGATGGGCGTCTGCAGGACTATGTGCGCGCCCGGCTGGGCACAGAAAGCGCCAGCGTCGTGGTGCTGGATCTTGAACATGGCGACGTGTTGGCGATCTCCTCCTCGCCTGCCTATGATCCAAACAAGTTCGTGCGCGGCATATCTGTCGCCGACTATAGCGTGCTGCGCGACAATGACCGCCGCCCGCTGGCGTCCAAGACGGTACAGGACGCCTATCCCCCGGGATCCACCTTCAAGATGGTTACGGCAATGGCCGCGATCGACGCGGGCGTCATCGGCCCCGAAGACACCGTCTGGTGTCCCGGATACCTAGAAGTCAGTGGGCGGCGCTTTCACTGCTGGAAGCATGCCGGCCACGGGCACATGAACCTGGAAACCTCCCTGCGCGAAAGCTGCGACGTCTATTACTACGACCTCGCGCTCAAGGTCGGGATTGAGAATATCGCCGCGATGAGCCGCCGTCTGGGGCTTGGCATCGCCCATGACCTGCCGATGTCCGCAGTCACATCGGGTCTGATCCCGGACAAGGCATGGAAGCTGCGTGAACGTGGTGCGGGCTGGGTGATCGGTGATACGGTCAACGTCGCCATCGGTCAGGGTTATGTGCTGAGTTCGCCGCTGCAGCAGGCGGTCATGACGGCCCGTCTTGCCACCGGGCGCAACATCACGCCACGCCTGATCAAATCCATCGACGGAATCGAAACGCCTTCGCAGGGCGGTGAAAGTCTGGGCCTCAACGAAAATCATCTGCGCCAGATCCGTCGCGCCATGTTCGCGGTCAGCAACAACCGGCGCGGGACGGGATACGGCTCGCGCATTGTGGATGAAGCGTACCGCATGGCCGGGAAAAGCGGCACCAGCCAGGTGCGCAACATCAGCGCGGCAGAGCGGGCACGCGGCGTGATCAACAACGAAGATCTGCCCTGGAACCGGCGCGACCACGGTCTGTTCGTGAACTTTGCACCCTATGACAACCCCAAGATCGCCGTGTCCGTTGTGGTCGAACACGGCGGCGGCGGGTCATCCGCCGCGGCCCCCATCAACCGTGACGTGACACTACAGGCGCTATTCAACGGCGATCCGCCATTGTCGGCCTATCCGTCCAAGGACCATGAGCGCATCAAGGCCCAGCAGGAGCGCCTGAACAGCGAACGTCAGATGCCCAAGACCGACGGAAACAGCCGCGCATGAGCTATCTTGAATACTCGGTCAAGACGGTCCCGTCGGGTCTGCGCAAGGTGCTTTACCTCAGCTGGCCGCTTGTCCTTCTGCTGACGGCGGTCGCGTCGGTCGGGTTCCTGATGCTCTATTCGGTGGCGGGCGGATCCTTCTCGCCCTGGGCCGAGCCGCAGATGAAACGTTATCTGCTCGGGCTGACTGCCATGTTCTTGGTCGCCATGGTCCCGATCTGGTTCTGGCGCAACATGGCGGTGGTGGCCTATCTCGTGTCGCTCGCACTGCTGGTGGTGGTGGAATTCTTTGGTTCCGTGGGGATGGGCGCGCAACGGTGGATCGACCTTGGGTTCTTTCGCCTGCAACCATCCGAGCTGATGAAGGTCACCATGGTGATGCTGCTGGCGGCTTATTACGACTGGCTGCCGATCCGCAAAACCTCTGGCATCCTTTGGGTTTTGCTCCCCGTGATCCTGATCATGGCGCCTACCTTTCTGGTACTGACCCAGCCCGATCTGGGCACGGCCATCCTGCTGGTGGTCGGCGGTGGGCTGATGATGTTCCTCGCCGGAGTTCACTGGGCCTACTTTGCGACCGTCATTACCGCAGGTGTCGGTTTCGTCGCCACGGTTCTGAAAAGCCGGGGCACGGACTGGCAGATGCTGAAGGAATATCAGTTCCGCCGGATCGATACCTTTCTTGACCCCAATTCGGACCCGCTGGGGGCCGGCTATCACATCACTCAGGCCAAGATCGCCATGGGATCCGGTGGCTGGACCGGGCGCGGGTTCATGCAGGGCACACAGTCCCGGCTGAACTTCCTGCCCGAAAAGCACACCGACTTCATCTTTAACACCCTCGCCGAAGAGTTCGGCTTTATCGGCGCGGTCTCGCTGCTGGCCCTCTATGTGCTGATCATTGTATTCTGCATCATCTCGGCGCTGCAGAACCGCGACCGGTTCTCGTCCCTGCTGATCCTTGGGGTCGGCCTTACGTTTTTCCTCTACTTTGCCGTCAACATGTCAATGGTGATGGGCCTTGCGCCCGTCGTCGGCGTGCCTCTGCCACTGGTGAGCTATGGAGGATCGGCCATGCTGGTGCTCATGGTGGCCTTTGGCCTTGTGCAAAGTGCCCACATCCACAGACCGAGGTAACATGACCATCAACATCCTGTTCGCCGCCCAAGCAGACCGCTGGGCGCAATACGAAGCGCCGCTGACCGTAGCCCTGAATGAAACCGGCCTGGCCTATGATCTGCGCACCGAATTTGCGCCCGGCGACGTCGATTACATCGTCTACGCCCCCAACAGCGAGGTGCAGGATTTCACCCCCTACACCCGGCTCAAGGCGGTGATGAACCTCTGGGCAGGTGTCGAAGGCGTCGTAAAGAACCAGACACTCACCGTGCCGCTGACCCGCATGATTGACGAAAACGGGCTGACGCAGGGCATGGTGGAATGGGTCACCGGCCATGCGCTGCGACACCACCTTGAGATGGACAGGCATATCGTCAACCCGGACCATGTCTGGGATCACACCCCGCCGCCGCTGTCCAAGGACCGCCCGGTGACGATCCTGGGCTTTGGCGCGCTCGGTCAGGCCTGTGCGGCGGCGCTGCTGTCGCTCGGTTTTCCGGTGACGGGTTGGAGCCGCTCTGCCCACCCGATGGATGGTGTCACGACCCACGCCGGAGCAGAGGGCCTGACACAGGCGCTGACGGATGCGCAGATCGTTGTGCTGCTGCTGCCCGACACCCCCGCGACGGAAAATACCCTGAACGCGCAGTCGCTTGCGCAGCTGCCAAGGGGTGCGGTCATCATCAACCCGGGACGCGGACCGCTGATCGACGATGCGGCGCTGCTGGCGGCTCTGGATTCCGGGCAGATTGGCCATGCGACGCTGGATGTGTTCCGGATCGAACCCCTACCGCAGGACGATCCTTACTGGACGCACCCCAAGGTGACCGTGACACCCCACATCGCATCGGAAACCCGCCCCGACAGCGCGTCGCGGGTGATTGCGCAAAACATCCGACGTAACGAAGCGGGCGAAGGCCTGCAGCATCTGGTGGACCGCAGCGCCGGATACTGATAGGGCCAGCGCGCCAGCAGGAGGTTACCCCATGTCCTTTGACCGTTCACTCAAGATCGCACCGTCGATCCTTTCCGCCGATTTCGCCAACTTCGGAGCCGAAATTCAGGCCGTCGAAGCGAAGGGCGCGGACTGGATCCATGTGGATGTGATGGACGGGCATTTTGTGCCCAACATCACCTTTGGCCCCGCCACCTGCGCGGCGATCCGCCCGCATATCAAGACGGTGATGGACGTGCATCTGATGATCGCCCCCGTCGATCCCTATATCGAGGCGTTCGCCGCTGCCGGGGCCGATTTCATCACCGCCCACGTCGAGGCAGGCCCCCACATCCACCGCACGCTTCAGGCGATCCGTGCGACAGGCGCCAAGGCTGGCCTTGCGCTCAACCCCGGCACCCCGGCCGAGGCTGTGGCTCCGCTGCTCGACATGGTGGATATGGTCTGCGTGATGACGGTGAACCCCGGCTTTGGCGGCCAAAAGTTCATCCATTCCTGCGTTGATAAGGTCCGTACCTTGCGCAGCTTGATCGGCGACCGCGAGATCCATATCGAGATCGACGGCGGGGTCGACCCGACCACCGCACCGCTGGTGCGGGCCGCCGGGGCTGATGTGCTGGTGGCGGGCTCTGCTGTATTCCGGGGCGGTTCCGTATCCAACCCCGCACCCTATGGCGAAAACATCCGCGCCATTCGCGCCTCAGTCCCGTCATAACCCCGGCTTCGCGCTTCTTCTCTTCAAAAACACGCAAAATCTGACCCTTGCCATTCGCGCGGGGGTCAGCTGCCTTTGCGATACCGGAACACGCCTGTGCCTGTGGCAATCAACTCGCCGACCTCGTCCACCACCGTCGCTTCGGCAAAAAACGTACTTTTGCCGCCGCCGGTCTGTCGGCCCTCGCCGATCAGCATCTTGCCCCTGGGCCGGGAAAGGTATTGCACGTTCAGCGACAGGGTCAGCGCCATCTGCTTGACCTCGGGGTCGCCGGTCCAGCAACCTGCATAGCCCATCACCGTGTCGATCAGCGATGCATGCGCCCCGCCATGCGGATTGCCGTGCCGGTTCATGATGAACGGTGCCAGCGGCATCTCAAATCGCGCCCAGCCCTGCGACCAGCCGGTCATCTTCATGCCCAGATGCGCGGAATAAGGGTATTCTGGCTCCTGAAACCTTGGGTCCATGTCCGTCATGCCTGCGCCGCCTCCAGTCCCAGTTCCGCGAAACGCGGCACGAAGGAGCCGAGCCGCAGCGCCTTGTCGGGGTTTGACGCATTGCCGTCAAGCGCGCGCCGCTTCACCCCCTGCAGGATCGCCGCCATACGGAAGAACGCAAAGGCGACATAGAATCCAAAGCCAGAAATATGGTCGATCCCGCGCCGTCTGCAATATTGCGCGACGAATTCGGTGTCCGATGGCAACCCAAGCGCGCTTCGGTTCACACCGGCCAGCCCGCGCCCCTCTGGCCCCGGGGGCAACTGCCACTGCATGATGACGCCCGCAAGGTCGGCATAGGGGTGGCCAAGGGTCGACAGCTCCCAGTCAAGGACAGCCCGGCACTCTGGCCCGTCGGGCGCGAACAGCATGTTGTCGATCCGGAAATCGCCATGCACCAGCGTACGCTGCCCATCTTCGGGCGGCAGATTTGCACCCAGCCAGCCGATCAGGGCATCCATCGCCGCCACTTCGCCTGTCTCAGAGGCCCGATACTGCTTGGTCCAGCGGGCCAGCTGGCGTTCATAGTAGTTTCCGGGCGGGCCGAAATTACCCAGACCCAGCGCGTCGGGGTCGACAGAATGAATCGCAGCAAGAACCCGGTTCATCTCGGTCATGATCGCGGCCCGGTTACTAAAAGCCATGCCCGGCATCGAAGGATCGTCTATGTTGCGCCCCTCCACATGCTCCATCACATAGAACATCGCCCCGATCACGCTGTCATCCTCGCAAAGGGCGAGCATTCGCGGCACCGGGACATCCGTATCCGCCAGCGCCTGCTGCACGCAAAATTCCCGGTCCACTGCATGTGCAGATTTCAGCAGGACGCCGGGGGGTTTGCGGCGCAGGACAAAGCTCTGGTTGTCGGTGGTCAGATGGTAGGTCGGGTTGGACTGGCCAACGTCGAACTTCTGCGCCTGCAATACACCTTCCAGCGCTATGCCCTGCCCCCGCATCCATGTCGCGACGGCCTCCAGTTCCCGTTCGTCCACGCCTCAGACCTTGTCGTTGGCATATTTGCGCAGCTCGGCGCGGGCGACTTGTCGGCGATGCACTGCGTCGGGACCATCGGCAAAGCGAAGGGTGCGCACATGGGTCCACATATGCGCCAGATCAAAGTCCTGACTGATCCCGCCGGCGCCGTGCATCTGCATGGCTTCGTCGATCACCTTGCCCGCCATCAGCGGCGCGACGACCTTGATCTGCGAAATCCATGGCTGCGCCTCGCGCACGCCTTTGGTATCCATCATCCAGGCAGCCTTGAGGCACAGCAGCCGGGCCATCTCGATCTCCATCCGGGCATTTGCGATAATGTCGTAATTCGCGCCCAACTCGATGATCTTCTTGCCAAACGCCTCGCGCGCAAGGCCCCGCCTGCACATCATCGCCAGCGCCTTTTCCGCCTGTCCGATGGCACGCATGCAGTGGTGGATGCGCCCCGGTCCTAGACGACCCTGCGCAACCTCGAACCCGCGCCCTTCGCCCAGCACGACATTTTCCACCGGCACGCGGACGTCCGTAAACCGCAGATGCAGATGCCCGTGCGGCGCATCATCCTGACCGAAAACCTGCATCGGCCGCAGCTTTTCCACCCCGGGCGTATCGGCATCCATCACGAACATCGTATGGCGCGCGTGTTTGGCCGCCTCCGGGTCTGTCATCGCCATGACGATATAGAGCTGACAGCGCGGATCACCGGCACCCGATATCCACCACTTTTCCCCGTTGAGCACATAGTGATCGCCATCACGCACCGCGCGGAACTTCAGCTGCGCGGCATCCGACGACGCGATATCCGGCTCTGTCATCACATAGGCTGACCGGATATCGCCCTCCAGCAGCCGACCCAGCCAGCGATCCTTGTGCGCCTGAGTGCCGTAACGCTCCAGCACCTCCATGTTGCCGGTGTCGGGCGCGTTGCAGTTGAACACCTCGGCGGCGATGCCTACCTTGCCCATTTCCTCGGCCAGATAGGCATATTCGACGGTGGTCAGGCCATATCCCCGCTCTGACCCGGTCAGCCAGAAGTTCCAGAGGCCGCGCTTTTTGGCCATGGCCTTCAGCCCGTCAAGGATCTCCAACTGCCGATCGGTGTGGACAAAGCGATCGCCTGAGGGGTGTTTGCCGACCTCGGCGTGGAATTCGGCGTCCAGCGGAGCGATCTCTGTCTCGATCATCTCGCGCACCTGCGCGATCAGCGGCGCGATGCGTGCGGTTACTCCTAGATCCATGCCTATTCCTCCAGTTCGAGACGGGTGATCCACTGGGCCACCAGCGCCGGTTTCTCTGCGTCTTCTACCTCGACAACCACGTCCCAGTGCACCATGGCAAGGCCCGGTGCCGGCCCTTCCTCGACCGAAGCGACCGCAAAGCGCCCGCGCACCCGCGCGCCCGTGTGCACGGGCGAGACGAAGCGGATCCGATCAAAGCCGTAGTTCACGCTGGCCTTCACCCCCGGCAGATCGGCCACCACCTGATAGGACATGGCCGACAGCATCGACAGGGTCAGGAAACCATGCGCCACCGTGCCCCCAAAGGCGGTTGTGGCGGCGCGGTCTTCGTCGAGATGGATGAACTGCCAGTCCTCGGTCGCATCGGCAAAGGCGCGGATTCGGGCGGCGTCCAACGTAAACCAGTCAGAGTTCGTCGCGGACAGGGCGCGCAGGCGATCAATCAGCATCGGGCAACTGGTATCCCTCGAACTGCTTGCGCAGTGTCAGTTTCGATACCTTCCCGGTCGCGGTCAGCGGCAGTTCCTGGACAAATTCCAACGCGTCGGGCAACTGCCATTTCGCGACCGACTCCAGCAGCAATTCGTGCAGTTCCTCAAGCGTCGGTTTTTCATCGCCCTTCGGCACCACGATCAAAAGCGGTCGCTCATCCCATTTGGGATGTGCCACGGCAATGACTGCGCAACTGGCCACCTTTGGACAGGCCATCACGATATTTTCAAGGTCGATCGAACTGATCCATTCGCCGCCTGACTTGATCAGATCCTTGGATCGATCCTGAATGCTCAGGAACCCATGGTCATTGATCGTCGCCACATCACCGGTGCCGAACCAGCCCTCTGAATCCAGCGCCTTATCGCTGGCTTCGGGGTTGTTGAAGTACCCCGACACGACGGTATTGCCACGCACGAACAGTTCACCCATCGCGGTGCCGTCATGTGGCAGCGGCGCGCCCTGTTCGTCGACGATCTTCATCTCGACCCCGAACAGGCGGCGCCCCTGCAGTGACTTCAGCCGCATCTGTTCGTCCCATGGCAGCGCCTTCATCGGTTCGGACAACTGACCATGAGTGCCGACGGGCGACATCTCGGTCATGCCCCAGGCGTGGCAGACGTCGATGCCATCTTTCTCGAACCCTTCGATCATGCTGCGTGGCGCGGCGGATCCGCCGACCATCACCTGCTCGAAACCCTTCGGCGGGCGTCCACGCTTTTCGATCTCGGCGCGCAGGCCCATCCAGACAGTCGGTACCCCCCAGGCAGAGGTCACGCCTTCGGCCTCCATCAGATCATAGAGCGATGCGCCGTCCAGCTTTGGACCCGGCATCACCAACGTGGCTCCAGCCAGTGGCGCCGCATAGGGCAGCCCCCAGGCATTCACATGGAACAGCGGCACGACCGGCAGGATCTTTGCGCCTTCCTTCAGGCTCTTGTTCAAAGTGATCGCGACGGTCATGGCGTGCATCACCGTGGAACGATGGGTATAAAGCGCGCCTTTGGGATGGCCGGTGGTGCCTGAGGTATAACAAAGCGCCGCCGCCGTCTGTTCATCCAGATGCGGCCAGTCGTAGGTATCTGGCTTGCCCGCCAGAATCTCTTCGTAGCAAAGCAGGTCCAAGCGACTGTCCGGCATATGCGCCCGATCGGTCAGCACCACGATTTTCAGGTTCCTTGGAAGGTGTTCGCTCAGGGCCTCAATCAGGGGGACAAAGGTCAGATCGACACAGAGCACCTTATCCTCGGCATGGCCAATGATATAAAGCATCTGTTCGGCGGACAGGCGCGGGTTGATGGTGTGACAGACGGCCCCCATACCCGAGACGCCATAGTAGATTTCGAAATGCCGGTAGCCGTTCCATGCCAGCGTCGCCACCCGATCCCCCCGCCCGATCCCCAGCGCGTCCAGCCCATGCGCCAGTTGCGCGCCACGGGCATAAGCCTCGGCATAGGTTTCGCGGTGAATGTCGCCTTCGGTTCGCACCGACACGATGCCCGCCCCCGGATGTGCGCCAGACGCGTACCGCAGGATCTCCATGATCGAAAGCGGCTGGTTCATCATCATTCCGTGCATCTGGCCCTCCCTTGCCTTCTGCTCTAGACCTTGCCCCACTGTGTGCAATCCAGCGCACCGGACGCAAGCACGATCTTCCGGTGACGTTCCGACGAGAGGCTGACCCCATGACCGACACCCTGACCCGCATCGCCTTGGCCCGCCGCCCCAAGGGTCTGCCCGAGCCCGAGGATTTTTCGTTCGAAACCTCTGCCCTCCCCGAGGTTTCTGTGGGGAACGTGTTGGTCGCCGTCACACATCTGTCGCTCGACCCGTACATGCGCGGCCGGATGGACGACGTGAAAAGCTATGCCCCCTCGGTAGAAATCGGCGGCACGATGACCGGACAGGGCGTGGGGCGGGTCATTGCGTCAAAGGCCGAAGGCTTCACCGAGGGTGACCTTGTGACCGGCATGACCGGCTGGACCAGCCATGCGGTACTTCCAGCGACCGAACTGCGCAAGCTTGATGACAGCCTGCCGCCTTCGACAGCGCTTGGGGTGTTGGGGATGCCGGGGTTTACCGGCTGGGTCGGACTAAAGGAATTTGGTCGCCCCAAGGCCGGGCAAACTTTGGTGGTTGGTGCAGCCACAGGGCCGGTCGGTTCAATGGTAGGTCAACTGGCCAAGGCCGCCGGGATGCGCACCGTGGCCGTTGCCGGTGGGCCAGAGAAGTGCAAGCTGGCGGTCGAGACCTATGGTTTTGACGCTGCCATCGATCATCGCGCCTACGCAGATGCGGGGGCTCTGCGCGCAGCGCTGGCCGAGGCCGCACCGGATGGGGTCGACATCTACTGGGAAAATGTTGGCGGCAAGCTGCTTGAAGCCGTGATACCGCTGATGAACGTCGGCGGGCGCATCCCGGTCTGCGGCATGATCGCGTGGTATACGGGGTTGGACGGCGACGGGTCGGACCGGCTGCCCGCACTCTGGCGCTCGGTGCTGGTCAAGCGGCTGTCGGTAAACGGTATGATTGTCTTTGACCACTGGGGCAGGTTCCCCGAGTTCGTGTCCGAGGTCACGCCGATGGTCGCAAACAAGCACATCGCTTACCTTGAAGACGTCGCCAAGGGTCTTGAAAACGCTCCCAAGGCCTTCATCTCGATGCTGCAGGGCGGCAATACCGGCAAGCAGATCGTGGCGCTCTGAACTCCTTCGGAGATAACCTCAAAACGGTGACGGAGGGTATGCCACCTTAAGGCGATAGACCGCGTCTGATCCGGAGTGATTGCGCCCGCGAGCGCCTTACTGAAACTCCTCTGCCTCCAGAGTCAGAGTCGGCGCGGTTGAGACCTTCAGGTCTTCGACAGTCAGCGGTCCCGTCGGCTTGGACAGACGGTTGCGCACCACCCAGATCAGGCGTTCCTGAGCGCGGGTGATCGCCACATAGGCCAGACGTTTCCACAAAGGCTGACCCGCTTCGACCCGTCCCATGCGCGCGGCAACGAACAGATCCGGGGCAAAAACCTGCACCGTATCCCACTGGCTGCCTTGCGCCTTGTGGATCGTCACCGCCGCGCCATGCAGGAACGTGGCCCCCATGCCGGCTGCGAAGGGGATAAAGGGCTCTTCTTCATCCGGCCTCTCGATCTTCACGATCGAAGCCGCCGACACCTGCGGGTCTTCGGCACCCATCACGTGTAATCTGGAAAATCCGGGTTTGCGCCCCGGTCCAAGGTAAATCACCTGCGCACCCTTGATCAGCCCGCGTGCCTCAAGATCCAACCGCTTCTTGCGGTGCTTGAGCGGCAGCTCCAACCCGTCGCAGATCAGCGGTTCGCCTGCCAGCAGTTCGGTATCCGGCGCGCCGTGCACCGCACGAAAGGCATTGATCAACCGAATGCGTGTATTGTTGCGCCAGACCAGAACAGGCGAGCGGGCCATCAGGTCCACCTCGACCCGCTGCCCCCAGACCACGCGGTCGTCCTGTTTGGACTTTTCCTCGACCATCCGTTCAAAATCGGAAAACTGCAAATCCGGATCGGCCAGCGCATGTGCGAGGTCCAGAATAGGGTTGTCTGCCTCTTGCCGGTGGATGCGGTGCAGCTCCATCTTCTGCTCTGGCTTCATTCCGTCAAAGACCATACCGCCGGGGGCGTTGACGGGGGCCAACTGCGCCGGGTCGCCGAACAGAAGAAGGGTGGGAAAAATTTCCTGAAGATCTTCAAACTGGCGCTCGTCCAGCATCGACGCTTCGTCGACAAAACCGATGTCCAGCGGCTCTTCGCGCCGTTTCCAGCCGGTGATGAAATCAGACCCCCGCAGACCCGCAGAGGCCAGAGCCGCCGGAACAGATTTGTGCCCCTGATACGAGTTGAACGCCCGGTCAAGCGCCTCATCGGTCAGTGCTTCGATCTCGGGCTTCTCACCATTGCCAGTCAGCCATTCGGCGATGCGTTCGTATTCAGGGTCATAGACCGGAGTATACAGGATACGGTGGATCGTCGTGGCCGGCACGCCGCGCATACGCAGAACACTCGCGGCCTTGTTTGTGGGGGCCAGAATGGCAAGGGTCCGCTTCTCCCGACGCTTTCGGCTCTCAAAGTCGCCCGATACGATGTCGAGTCCTGCTGACTCCAACGCCTTGTAAAGCTCAGCGAGCAGCAGCGTCTTTCCCGAACCAGCCTTGCCAATCAGGGCCATCGCCTGCGACTTGCCCTCTTTCGCGGGCAGGACATGTCCCTGGATCAGATCAACACCGGCCTCGCGCAGCAGTTCGGCCACGCGGTCATAGGCTTCGGCCTGATCTTCGGAAAAGGTAAGGGCTGGCAGGGTCATGGCGGGACTCTAGCGCGCCGCCCCACCCGGCGCCAGATCAGGCGGCGCGGTTTTTCCGCAGACGCGGTTCTTGGCCAAAGGCGTGTTCGAACCACATCCGCGACATGTCGGGCGAAATACCTGCGCGCGCGGCAACACGCGCTTGTGCTTCTGGCGAAAAATTCCAGAGGCCCACACTGATCCGGTCACGACCTTCGCCCTGGCTGCCCAGGATGTCCGGCGATGCGCCAATATGGCGATAGATCCGCACCATGCGGGCGTCGAACACGCCAACAAAGTGCTCTACTCCGAAACCTCGCAGGACCTCTCCGCCTGCCAGCATCAGCGCCGCAGCCGTCCCCGGCGCGGTGTCTCGGGCCAGACAGAAACGGGTGCATTCCCAGATAAGCGGGCTCTCGATGCGCACGCCGTCGGTCAGGTGAATAAAGTGGTCGTTGACCATCGTGCGGCCCACGGTCGGCAACAGCCGCATCGACCCGCCATGCCCGCCGCAGGGCTTTTCCCAGATGACATAAAGCGGGTTCTGATCATCATAGTCATCCCGCTCCTCACCGGCACGGTCTACGGCAACCTCCCAGCCAAGACGCTCCTTGAACTGGTCGGCGCGGTCAAGAAACATGCTGCGGGCAAGCTTTGGAAACTGGTGCAGTTGGTTTGCGTAAAGGTAACGGATCATGGTGTGGTGCTCCCTCGTTTTGATATGAGAGAGATTGCGACGGTGCGTTTAACGAAATGAAAAACGACCGTACGCTGGCCGTTGCGTCACACCACGATCACACCGCGCGCGATCGCCTTTGCCACTGCATGGGTGGTGTTGAGCGCCCCCAGCTTGTGTCGCGCGCTTTCGATATAGACGCGGAGGGTGTTCTCCGAAATCGACAGGGTCACGGCAACCTGTGCGCGGCTGTAACCTACCGCAATAAGTGTCATGGCATCAATCTCACGCGGTGAAAGCGCCTGCGCCGCCAATGGTGTTCGTCCGGGTTCTAGTTCAAGCGCCTTCTGGTTGAAGGCATGTGAGAGGATGATCAGATGCTGCCGGTGAGTTTCGGTGAAGTTTGCCCAATCTTCGTCCGAGCAATCATTGTTGACTGTAAAAAGGGCAAATTGTCCATTTGGGCCACGGATCGGTATAGAGAATCCCTGGTTGCCTACCCCGTATTCTATCGCTTCCTTCTGGAACGCGCGGGACGCTTTGCTTGACCAGTCCAGCCGCTTCCAGTCGACCGGGTGAAATTTCTGGTAACATCCTGCGACCACGGGATCGACACGGAGGTAAGCCTGCTCCACATATCGCGCGACCCACTCGGGTGAATAGGTGCCACAACCATATTGTTGTCCGCTGCTGCTGACCCAGTGATAGACGATGTGGGCTACATTATAGTGATCACGCAGCGCGACAGACGCCGTTTGAAGTCCCTCAAGCGCCTCAGCGCATTCCAACTGCTGCAGTATGCCGTCCAGCGACGGCGTCATTAGTGCCAATTCCACAGGCCATTCCTTTGGCATGCGACGCGATCTCGATCTGTGCGACCATCTGGGTGTCATCCAGGTGCTCGGCCAAGCTGGCAAAGCCATTGGAACGGGCGAAGGTCTTCAGATCGGTCAGAACGTCTATAATCCAGTCGTGTGCCATGTGGAGTCTCGCTTTCAAGTGATTAATGATCAGTTAAACAAAAGCTAGCACGGACGTTTGGCCGTTAATATTCACGAATTGCACCTCCCCTAAAATGGTGAGGGAGGTGATTTGAACCCCTTGTTATCAAAAGATGCGCGTCTAGCCGAAGCGAAACCGCCCGCCGAATCGGGGCGATTCGCGGGCGGAGTCATATGGATCGTGGCGTGAAATCCTACTTGCGCGCTTCCAGAGCGTCCTCAAGCGTGCGCAAACCGGTCTTCGGCGCCTGCACGAGGACGGCCATGTTGCCGGGCTTGTGTTCGTTGCGCAGCATCTTCATGTGAGCCTGCGGAATCTCGTCCCAAGGGAATACTTCGGACATGCAGGGATCTAGACGCCGCTCAATCATCAGCTTGTTGGCGGACGAAGCCTGCTTGAGGTTGGCAAAGTGCGAACCCTGCAACCGCTTCTGGTGCATCCACATGTAACGGACGTCAAATGTGCAGTTAAATCCGCTTGTACCGGCGCAGATTACAACCATGCCACCCTTTTTCACGACAAGGGTCGAGACGGGAAAGGTTGCCTCGCCCGGGTGCTCGAACACCATGTCGACGCTGACGCCTTTTCCCAGGATGTCCCAGATCGCCTTGCCGAACTTGCGCGCCTCTTTCAGCCAATCGTTGTATTCGGGCGTGTTGACCGTGGGCAGTTGGCCCCAGCAGTTGAATTCCTTGCGGTTGATCACGCCTTTGGCGCCCTGATCCATCACGAACTGACGCTTGCTTTCATCCGAAATCACGCCGATCGCATTGGCGCCCGCAGTGTTGGCCAGCTGGATAGCATAGGATCCAAGACCGCCAGACGCGCCCCAGACCAGCACGTTCTGGCCCGGCTTCAGTTCATGCGGCTCGTGACCGAACAGCATCCGGTAAGCTGTCGCGAGGGTAAGGGTATAGCAGGCAGACTCTTCCCATGTCAGGTGCTTGGGCCGCGTCATCAACTGCTGCGCCTGCACGCGGGTGAACTGTGCGAACGATCCATCATGGGTCTCGTAGCCCCAGATCCGCTGGCTGGGCGAGAACATCGGATCGCCGCCGTTGCACTCCTCGTCGTCGCCATCGTCTTGGTTGCAGTGGATCACGACCTCGTCACCCACCTTCCAGCGGGTGACTTTTTCGCCCACCTTCCAAACGATGCCCGACGCGTCAGAACCGGCGATGTGATAGGGCTGCTTGTGAACATCGAACGGGCTGATTGGCACGCCCAGACCGGCCCAAACTCCATTGTAGTTCACGCCGGCCGCCATCACGAGAACCAGTACCTCTTGGCTGTCGATTTCCCAGGTATCGACCACCTCGACCTGAAAGCTCTTGTCAGGTTCGCCGTGACGTTCCCGACGGATGGTCCAGGCGTACATTTTCTTGGGCACATACCCCATCGGCGGCATCTCACCCAATTCGTAAAGATCTTTTTCGGGTGCATCGTAGCTGGCGATGCCGGGGTGCGTGTCCAGAGCCATCTGGGGCCTCCATCCTGTTGTTAACTAATATCAGCATGCCGCAGCGCAGAATCGCGACATTTTCACCGGAAGTACCGCCCGACACGCAACATTGCAACAACATTAAGAATGTTTTTGTAACTTTATGACCGAGCAACCGCAGCATTTTGACTCCACCCGCAGTAATCCATCAGAAAAGATGCCGGATAGAGTTTGCATAGTATTCAAGAGCTGCGTTCTGGCCCGTCCGCGCTGAAAAGATACCGTCGCATTCTTCGATGATGCCCCGCGACAAGAGGCTGTTGAGGCCGTATTCCACTGCATACCCCCGGTTGCTGCGCGGCAGCTGCATGTGGTCAGCGCCAAGACCCTGACATATCCGAGAGACGTTTTGTTCGATCTGGACACGCGCCTGCGGTCCCTGTGTGCACAGCACATGCGCCACCATCGGCACGGGAAGTATTGGGACGACGCAGGCAATACGCCGCATGATCTCGGAGGCCAGCGCATCCGCATCGACCGCAAAGGCCGGGTTGTGGCGCAGTGACAGTGCCGGTCCAAAGTTTACGGCGGCATAGCCAAAGCCATCGAAGTTGCCCGTGAGGCGCCGCCAGAGCGTGCGTATGGCAAAGCCCGCAATGACGCTGATACGCGCGCGGAACCGTCGCGTTCCGGCTGCGTCGGCGGCCATCAGGATGCGGTCCTCAAGCACGCGGTCATAGTTCAGCGCCACGGGCACAAAGACGACATCCCGCGCCTCAAGGTCCGCGCCATCAAGAATATATTTCAGCAGACCCATCTTGGGCGGTGCAAGCGCGCCATCAAGGCTCAGACCACCCTCAGGGAACAGGGCCTGGGTCACGCCACCCTGGGTCGCCATCTGCACATAGCGCGCCAGCACACGGCGGTAGAGGGCATTGCGCGATCGCCGCCGTATGAAATACGCGCCCATCGCCTTGATCAGGAAGGACAGTGGCCAGACCCGCGCCCACTCGCCCACCGCATAAGACAGGGCCGAACGATTTGCCGCCAGATAAGTGACCAGCACATAATCCATATTCGAACGGTGGTTCATCACGAAGATCACTGTGGCTTCCGGATCAACCTCATTCGGTGACTGCCTTTCGTACTCGCCCACCCTCACCTTGTAGAGAGCATTGCTGAGCAGCCGGGCCAACCGGATCGCAATGCCGAAATAAGCTGTCGCGGAAAAGGACGGCACGATTTCACGCGCATAACCACGTGCTATTTCAAAAGCGACATCCTCGCGCACCTTGTTGGCGCGGGCGTGATCCACGATGGCCTGGGTGACTTCAGGATCATAGCACAACCGCTGGATCATGTCGCTGCGCCGCGCCAACTTGAATGGCTGGATGGGACGTTCAAGCCTTTTGTTTATTCGGGCCACCACCTTTTCAGCGCGGCGACGAAAGAACCAGCGGACGGAAGGGAACAGGAAATGCGACGCAAAGGTCACCGCCGCAAAGAGCAGGATCAGAACGAACAACCACAGTGGCAGGGACACGGTTGAAGACATGCACAATTGTTGGCAGGAACGGCGCGACGCGGCAAGGGTTCGGCTGTTTTTGGGCAATTGGGCCTCATAGCAAGCAAGGTAAATGTTTGGTCGGCAGACCTAGGCCTGAAACGGTCCGCAAGTGGCGCGCGACTTCCCTCACTCCGGGGGGAGCTTCGGTCGACCTTCCGCAATCGCCTGTCTGGGGTGATGCACGCTTTGATACGAAATGCGGGCCTTTCAGGTAAGTCCCCCAGCGCACAGTTCAAAATCCCTCCTCTTTCCGCCGCTGCGTGCTATATTGCAGTCGCAGCATGAACGTGCCGCAACGCAGCGAATTGACAGCGCCACAAAGTTTCCATTATGCACGTCCGAACGCAATAAAGTTTCCCCTCCGATTCACAGACTCTCTGTAACTGATACTGGTGGCCCATGACCGAGACGATCAAAGACAAGCCCTGGCTGATCCGCACTTATGCCGGACACTCCACCGCCAAGGCGTCCAACGCGCTTTACCGCGGCAACCTGGCCAAAGGGCAGACCGGCCTCTCGGTGGCCTTCGACCTGCCGACCCAGACTGGTTACGACAGCGATCACATCCTTGCCCGGGGCGAAGTTGGTAAGGTCGGTGTCCCGATTTGCCATCTTGGTGACATGCGCGCGCTGTTCGACGATATCCCGCTCGACAAGATGAACACTTCAATGACGATCAACGCGACCGCTCCTTGGTTGTTGGCGCTTTATATCGCTGTAGCCGAGGAACAGGGAGCGGACGTTTCAACCCTGCAGGGCACCGTGCAAAACGATCTGATCAAGGAGTATCTGTCCCGCGGCACCTATATCTGCCCGCCGAAACCGTCGCTCAAGATGATCGGGGACGTGGCCGAATACTGCTACACCAAGGTCCCGAAGTGGAACCCTATGAACGTCTGCTCTTACCACCTGCAAGAGGCAGGGGCGACGCCCGAGCAGGAACTGGCCTTTGCGCTTGCCACCGCGACGGCCGTTCTGGATGAGCTGAAACCGCGCGTGGCGGACGAGGATTTTCCCGCGCTTGCGGCTCGCATCTCTTTCTTCGTGAATGCGGGCATCCGTTTCGTGACCGAGATGTGCAAGATGCGCGCGTTTGTCGATCTCTGGGACGAATTGCTGCGCGACCGCTACGGCATCACGGATGCCCGGCATCGCCGTTTCCGCTATGGGGTGCAGGTGAACTCGCTCGGACTGACCGAACAGCAGCCGGAAAACAACGTCTACCGCATCCTGATCGAAATGCTGGCAGTGACGCTGTCCAAAAACGCCCGCGCCCGCGCCGTGCAGCTGCCCGCCTGGAACGAGGCCCTGGGCCTGCCGCGCCCGTGGGATCAGCAATGGTCGATGCGCATGCAGCAGATCATGGCATACGAAACGGACCTTCTTGAATTTGATGACCTCTTCGATGGCAATCCGGCGGTTGATCGCAAAGTTGAAATACTGAAAGAAGGTGCCCGGGCGGAGCTTGCCAACCTCGGTTCGATGGGCGGTGCGATCAACGCCATAGAATACATGAAGGGCCGTCTGGTCGACAGCAACGCCGAACGCATTGGCCGGATCGAGCGGAACGAAACGGTTGTTGTTGGCGTGAACCGCTTTACCGCGACCGAGCCATCACCCCTGATGGACGAGGACGGCGGCATCATGGTCGTCGACCCAGCGACCGAGCAGGAACAGATCGATCGACTGAGTGCGTGGAAAGCCGACCGCGACAACGCTGCCGTCGAGACGGCGCTAGCCCGACTTCGTGCCGCTGCGAAAGACGGGCTCAACATCATGGAGCCATCGATTGCCTGCGCCAAGGCGGGCGTGACGACAGGAGAGTGGGCAGCCCAGATGCGCGCGGTCTACGGCGAATACCGCGGGCCGACGGGCGTATCCAAATCACGTTCGAACAAGACCGAAGGGCTGGACGACATCCGTGATGCGGTAAACCTCGTCAGTGACCGGCTGGGTAAGCGGCTGCGCTTCCTTGTCGGCAAGCCGGGGCTCGATGGCCATTCCAACGGCGCCGAACAGATTGCCTTTCGGGCGCGCGATTGCGGGATGGAGATAGACTACGAAGGCATTCGCCTGACGCCAGAAGAAATCGTGCGTGCGGCTGGAAACGGTGCCCATGTGGTGGGCCTATCCATTCTGTCAGGCAGCCATATCCCACTAGTCCAGGATATGATGCAACTGATGAAAGAGGCAGGACTGAGCCATATACCCGTGATTGTGGGCGGAATCATTCCCGACGAAGATGCCAAAAAGCTCTCTGCTATGGGAGTCGCCAAAGTCTATACTCCGAAAGACTTTGAATTGAACACTATCATGAAAGATATTGTAACCCTAGTTGACCTTAGGGCAGTTGCCGCTGAATAAGCTAATTTTCGGAAACCGATTTCAGAACAGCCCGGTCAACCAAAAGGCGCGCGATCATTCACGAGTTGCTGCAGGATAATCACACCTGACACAAAAACGTGTCTTGCGATTTATTCATCTTTTTCAAATAAGCAGTGTCTTACAGGAGGCTTGAATGCAAATAAATCTGGACACTCTTTCCAAAGACGAACTTCAAAAACTGAAATCAGATGTCGACAAGGCGTTGAAGAGCATCGACTCCCGTCGCAAAGCGGAAGCCAAGAAAGCGGCTGAACACGCCGCGAAAGAATATGGATTTTCGCTAGATGAGCTGCTGGGCGGCACAGTTAAAGGATCCAAAAGCGCGCCAAAATACGCCAATCCCGCTGATGCCAGCCAAACCTGGACAGGTCGCGGACGCAAACCCAACTGGGTAATTGCGGCATTGGGCGCTGGCCAATCTCTGGACGATATGAAGATCTGATACAGTGACCATCCATATTGGCGCTAAGCCGGGCCAGATAGCCGAAACGGTTCTGCTGCCCGGCGATCCTTATCGCGCAAAATGGGCGGCTGAAACTTTTCTCGACGGCCCTGAATTGGTTAACGATGTTCGCGGAATGCTGGGGTATACCGGTTCCTGGCACGGACATCCTGTTACCATTCAGGGTTCGGGAATGGGTATGCCGTCTCTTTCCATCTATGCAAACGAACTGATCCGGGATTTCGGCGCAAAGACACTGATCCGCATCGGGTCATGTGGCGGGATGCAAGATCGGGTAAAAATCCGCGATGTGATCATCGCGATGACCGCCAGCTCACTCTCAACCCCGTCGCGCGGCATCTTCCGTGAACTCAACTTTGCGCCCTGCGCGGACTGGTCGCTCCTGCAATCCGCAGTTCTGGCTGCCGAGGCGCGCGGCGTTCCGACACATGTGGGCGGGATCTACTCGGCGGATGTGTTCTATGACGAACGTCCGGATCTGAACGAACAGATGATCCGTCACGGCATTCTCGGGGTCGAGATGGAAGCCGCCGAGCTATATAATCTCGCTGCGCGCTATGGCGTGCGTGCGCTGGCAGTGCTGACAGTGTCCGACCATCTGATCACAAACGAGGCGCTGCCCGCTGAAGACCGCGAAAAGAGCTTTGGCGATATGGTCGAGATCGCACTTGAGGCTGCGTTCGCCTGAAACATGTATGGCTCCGGCCCTTTCGGGGGCCGGGGGCTACCTTCCGTGGCTGCGATCATATCCACTGGCGACGGGCGATTTCCAGCCATCCGGCGCTGCCTCTTCCGGCGCGAGTATGTCGACCATCAGTGGATGGCAGGCCGCAGTGTCGCTGGAATGTTCGGCGGAACAATCGCCACCCGGGCACGCACTAAGCGCACCCAAAAGGTCAATCTCAGCAAAGAATGTCAAATGATCACCGGGACGCACCGGGCTGGCCTTCATGAAATACCGACCGGTGTCCCGCGTGAAACCAGTACACATGAATACGTTCAACACATCATGGACATGTAGTTCTGCCTCGGTCAATGACACACCGAGATGATCCGCCAAAGCGCGGGTCAGGTTCGAATGGCAGCAGTGGTGATACTGTTCGCCGTTCAGCAGGTAAGCGGAATACGGATCACACCGCGTCCCAATGACGTCATGCACAGCGCCTCCAAAGCCGTCGATGCCATACCAATCAAGACTGTCCTCCAGAATGGTTGCCAAGGGCCGCATGTGCGGAAAAGTGGACCAGAGCCGATCTCCAGTGCTGATATGGCTGCCATGCAAGGCGCGTGTCTTTCCCGAATAGAACCGTTCAGACAGATCGGCGGCATTCCAGAGATTCAAATCCCCAACCTGAGGCCCATCGATACAACGAATGCGGAATATTTGCCCTGCGGGAACATAGAAAACGGCTGCATCACGGGCTGGGACCAGCACTTCGGATACTTTCCGCGCTCCAGCCAGAGCGCTTGCATACAAAGCCATGTCCGGCTGCGCCAACGTCTCGGTGGGATAGCAAATTACCGGCGCAACTGCGCGGCGGGCTTCGGCGTCGGTGGGCTCTGACATGTCGATCTCCTTACACCACATGTGAACGCTACCAGCGCAAGGGGCAACCCACGTGACGGGGAGTTCACTGGCTGTTTTCTGAAGTTTGGCGCAGGCAGGTCTTAGGCGCCTGCCCCGGCAGACCAGACGTCTTGGCCCCACAGTATATACAGCTATAGGCGGCCTGCCCCTTGCTCCGGTTCTCGCGCCAGCGACACAGCCGCGTCTTACGATTCGAGAAGAGTGCGATCAGGACAAAGGCGACCACCAACCCGGCAACGATAATCATGCCGTGCCCACGTACAGGCTGAAACAAATATACAGACTCATGATGTCACAATACGACGCTTTCAAAGCATGCGCCAACCTCGCAGGTGCCTTTTTTCAGCAACGGCGGTAATTGTTACCTCAGGCTGCGTCGAAATAGGGGACGTATCCAGCGGCATCTTCAGATCCTGCTTGATGTACCGGCGCGGACGTTGGTTGAAAATACTCATATGCCTGATCCAGCGCATCAAGCGCCTGATTGGAACAACGGGCCGGAAGGTGTGCGATCTTGTCGGTCATGATACTGACTTTCTCTTTGGCTATGCGCCTCCCATGCCCGTGAGATAAGCTTACAACCCCGTGGCGTCACCGGCCGTTCGCGCATCCTCGCCATGCATTCGCGTCATGGCCTAGACAAAGGGCCACCCAAAGGCGGCCCCTGTATTACCCGGCACGGGACCTGGTTTTCCAACCGCGCTTATCAGACTGTGCGTTCCACCATCAGCTTCTTGATCTCCGCAATTGCCTTGGCCGGGTTAAGTCCCTTGGGGCAGGTCTTGGCACAGTTCATGATCGTGTGACAGCGATACAGCTTGAAAGGATCCTCAAGTTCATCCAGCCGTTCGCCGGTCGCCTCGTCCCGAGAATCGATGATCCAGCGGTAGGCGTGGAGCAATGCAGCCGGCCCAAGATACCGATCGCCATTCCACCAATAGCTCGGGCAAGATGTCGAACAGCAAGCGCACATCACGCACTCATAGAGCCCGTCGAGCTTTTCCCGGCTCTCGATCGATTGTTTCCACTCCTTGGCGGGGCGGTTGGTCTTGGTCTCCAGCCAAGGCATGATACTGGCATGCTGGGCATAGAAGTGGGTCAGATCGGGGATCAAATCCTTGACCACGGGCATGTGCGGCAGTGGATAGATTGCCACGTCGCCTTTCACCTCGTCCATGCCATAAATACAGGCCAGCGTGTTGATGCCGCCGATGTTCATGGCACAGGATCCGCAGATGCCTTCGCGGCAGGAGCGGCGGAAGGTCAGTGTCGGGTCGATCTCGTTCTTGATCTTGATCAGCGCGTCCAAAATCATCGGGCCGCAGGTGTCCATATCCACAAAATAGGTGTCAACTTGCGGGTTTTTGCCATCATCCGGATTCCAGCGGTAGATCTTGAACTTGCGGACGTTTTTGGCACCCTCAGGCTTGGGCCAGGTCTTGCCCGTCTGGATCCGGGAATTCTTGGGGAGTGTCAGTTCAACCATGTCTCTCTCCTATCGCAACAGCGCGGGCAGGCCCTCGGCCGCCAGACAACGCAGGGTCTCGGGTTTCTGCAGGATGCCGCTGACGACCTGATAGGTCGATTCCGTCGGCCCGGTGACGGAATCCGCAGCCAGCGCCAAAATCTGCTGTGAATTAGCGTTATTGATCACGCAATCAACCGCAGGCTGGAGCGGAACTCCCGGCAGACGCTGGGCCAATATCTTCGATGTCGTCGATCGTGCCGCGCCGCGAGCCAACTGGTCCTGCGACTCGGCGGTGCAGGCAATCAGCATCAGCGGCAACAGGACCAAAAGGACCAACCGGCGCACGAAAGCCATCATCAGAATGTCCGCTCTTTCGGCGCGATCTTCTTTAGAGAAATGCCACCCTCAGCTTCTGTGCTCAGCGGATCGGTGATGACCGGGCGGTGGGTCAGCGTAACCTTTGCGCCCTCGACCCGGCTGATCGTGTGCACACGCCAGTTTTCGTCATCCCGTGTGGAATAATCCTCATGCGCATGAGCGCCGCGGCTTTCCTTGCGTGCCTCGGCACCAACGATGGTGGCCAGCGCGTTTGGCATGAGGTTGGTCAGCTCCAACGTTTCCATCAAATCCGAGTTCCAGACCAGTGAGCGGTCGGTGACCTTGATGTCGTCCATCTTGCCGGCAATCGCGGTCATTTCCTTGACCCCGTGCGAGAGTGTCTCGGATTCGCGGAACACGGCCGCATCACGCTGCATGGTTTTCTGCATCTCGAGCCGCAGGTCAGCGGTGCTAATGGTACCTTTGGCGTTACGCAGCCCGTCGAACCGGTCGAACGCCTTTTCGACGCTTGCGGTGTTCGTCGAAGGAACTGCGGCGTCGCGGTCCACGACCTTGCCAGCACGGATCGCGGCGGCGCGGCCAAAGACAACAAGGTCAATCAGAGAGTTAGACCCAAGCCGATTGGCACCGTGCACCGAAGCACAGCCCGCCTCGCCCACAGCCATCAGGCCTGGGACAACGGCATTGGCATCGTCCGCGGTAGGATTCAACACCTCACCCCAATAGTTCGTCGGGATGCCGCCCATGTTGTAATGCACCGTCGGGATGACCGGGATCGGTTCCTTGGTCACGTCGACACCAGCAAAAATGCGCGCGGATTCAGAAATGCCAGGCAGGCGCAGATGCAGCGCCTCTTTGGGCAGGTGGCTCAGGTTCAGGTGGATGTGATCACCTTCCTTGCCGACGCCACGACCCTCGCGGATTTCCATCGTCATGCAGCGGCTAACATAATCGCGGGGGGCAAGGTCCTTGTAGTTGGGCGCGTAGCGCTCCATGAACCTTTCGCCTTCAGAGTTGGTGAGGTAGCCGCCCTCGCCCCGGGCACCTTCGGTGATCAGGCAGCCAGCGCCGTAGATGCCGGTTGGGTGGAACTGGACGAACTCCATGTCCTGCAGCGGCAGACCCGCACGCGCCACCATGCCGCCGCCATCGCCGGTGCAGGTGTGCGCAGAGGTCGCGCTGAAGTAAGCCCGGCCATAACCACCGGTCGCCAGCACGACAGTCTTGGCGTTAAAGACATGCATCGTGCCGTCGTCCAACTTCCAGCAGACGACACCGGTGCAGGCACCGTCCGTCATTATCAGATCGATGGCGAAATATTCGATGTAGAATTCAGCGTTGTTCTTCAGCGACTGGCCATACAGCGTGTGCAGAATCGCGTGGCCGGTCCGGTCGGCGGCGGCACAGGTGCGCTGCACCGCTGGGCCTTCGCCGAATTCGGTCGTGTGACCGCCGAACGGACGTTGGTAGATCTTGCCCTCTTCGGTGCGCGAAAACGGCACACCGTAATGCTCAAGCTCGTAAACTGCCTTGGGTGCCTCGCGGGCGAGGTATTCCATAGCGTCCGTGTCACCCAGCCAGTCCGATCCTTTGACAGTATCATACATATGCCACTGCCAGTGGTCCGGGCCCATGTTGGACAGCGATGCGGCGATGCCGCCCTGTGCGGCGACGGTGTGCGAACGGGTCGGGAAAACCTTGGTCACACAGGCCGTGCGCAGCCCCTGCTCGGCCATGCCGAGGGTCGCGCGAAGACCTGCGCCGCCGGCGCCAACAACCACGACGTCATAATCATGCGTCTCGTATTCGTATGCAGCCATTTATCTGTTGCTCCGGTGTGCGTTCAAAGGGCCAGCTTGGCGATGGCGAAGAGGCCTGTCGCCGCGGCGCCGTAGGATAGGATTGTCATGCCGATGATGCAGACCTTGCCCATCGGACCATGGACGTAATCCTCGATCATCGTCTGGAAGCCGCCGTTGAAGTGTTTGAAGGACACCACGATGGTCAGAGCCGCAACAATCGCCGGGAAGGGGCGGGAATAGTAGGCAGTCACCTCTTCGTAGGAGGATCCCAGAATGCAGCCGAAGGTAAAGATGAACAGCGGGATCAGGATCAGCAGTGCCACGGCGGATACGGTCATGGACCAGAAGTGATGTGTGCCAGACTTGGCGGAACCCCAGCCCACGGCGCGCTTGCGGTCGGTCAGAAAAGCCATGTTGCGCTCCTTCAGATAATGATGACGGTAAGGATTGTCAGGATCACCGATCCCCCGATCACTGCGTAGCCAAGCTTGTACGCGGTATCGAGGTCGAGTCCCTTGGCCTGGTCCCAGATAAGGTGCCGCACACCTGCAAGCGTGTGATACCACATCGCCCAGAGAGACAGAAACAGGACCAGATCACCGAACCAGCTGGTCAGCAACGCATCCGCCGTAGCAAATGACTCTGCCCCCGTCGCGGCGGCCAGAAGCCACCAGACAATCAGGAACATCGCAACGATCAATGCGTTGCCCGTGATCCGGGTCAGGATCGACGTCATAGACGTCAGCTGTGGGGCATAGATGGTAAGGTGCGGTGACAGCGGGCGGTTGCCCCGGTTCACGTCGGCCATGTGTCTGTCCTTTTCGGTTCCTTACAAGCGTTCTAACCTATTTTATCGTCCTGTCACGAGACGTGCCGCCGCAGGAGAAGGTTTTTTCCAACAAATGCTGCAAATGCGATACTTTTGTGATCACACCATTAATCGTGTGATCACAAAAGTAGAGGCATCGACATCCGAACCGGAATCACATCCCCACGAACCCCTTTCTGGTAAGAACGACAAGATCAGGGCGAGCCCTGCGTCACGATAGCTCCCCGACACCACACCGACAAAGGTCCGGTGGCCCGACAAGAAACCATAAGAGTAAAGGAAATTGATGAATTCTAGGATTCGAACGAAATTCCGCAAAATTATCGCCAAGGCAAGCTGAATTCGCAGGTTTAATTCGGCGCAACATCAACGATTACCACAAACCGGTGGTAGCATTTTCATCTGGCCCCAACAGGTTGGGTGACAGGACCGGACTCCCACAGGGTACTTTCTTTTGGGCTGCATCAAGACCTGGCTGGATCAGCCTGCCCATATGTACGGGTCTCAGCATGATCACAAACGCCAAACCAATGCTTTTCATGGTCAGACCGGCATCAGCGCCCAGTAATCCAGATCCAGTAAAACGTGGGGCAGGTATTTGCCGCTATCGTCCTTGAGCGTGAACGGAGCACCGCCTTTAGTTGCGACCAGACGCAATCGGATAGCACCGACGCCGGGGGCCGTTGTCGCGGCCGTGTCCAGCACCTCGGACCAGGCGCGAACGGTATCCCCGGAAAAGCAAGGGTTAGCGTGGCTGCCAGCATTCAACCCGACGATCATCTGCGCATTGGCGAGACCATTGAACGATAGCGTCCGCGCCATCGAAATCACGTGGCCGCCATAAATCAGCCGCGAACCGTCTTCACGCATCGTCCCGTCAAAGTGCGTCTTTGATGTGTTCTGCCACAACCTTGTGGCCATCATGTGTTCGGCTTCTTCGATCGTGACACCATCCACATGGTCAATCGTCTCGCCCACTGAATAGTCGCCCAACCGATGCGGCTCTCCGGCAAGCGTGTTATCGTAACGGGTAAAATCAAGGCCTTCGGGCACGACCAAATCCGCCGGGTCAAGAACATTGGCGAGATCCGGAACAACGGTTTCGGGAGCATCCGACGCGGGGTCACGTTTCTTGACCATGACCCAGCGGACATACTCCAACACTGTCTCATCCCGCTGGTTGAGCCCACGAGAGCGCACCCAGACCACCCCGGTCTGTCCGTTTGAATTCTGCTTGAGCCCAATTACCTCGGATCGGGCGCGCAGGGTGTCGCCGGACCAAATCGGCTTTAGCCACTTGCCCTCAGCATATCCCAGATTGGCACGGGCGTTCAGGGACACATCCGGCACTGTCTTGCCGAACACGACATGGAAGGCGACCAGATCATCCAGCGGGCTTTCGCTCAGGCCGCAGGACTGGGCGAAAGCGTCCGACGAATAAAGCGCATGCCGCGCGGGATAAAGCGCGTGATACATCGCCCGTTCGCCCGTGCCGACGGTGCGGGGCACGGCATGGTGGATGACCTGACCGATGCTGTAATCTTCAAAGAAACGTCCGGCATTTGTCTTTTGCACCGTCTTCGGCATTCACTGCTCTCCCAGTTTGATGTCCGGGCTATATGTACCGGGCGCGTCCTTGGTGACGGCCTGACCACAGCGCATCACGCCATTGGCAGCGTCAAAGGCATAGGTGGGGGCGCCATGCAGCGCCCACCCTTTGTTCAGTGCGGCTGTGACCTTGTGGCAAAAGGCCGATGTGTCATCTTCGCTGAGGAATCTATATAATTTCATGGCGTTACCCCGGGAACGGCGAAACGCCGAGCCATGTATGGATAGCGGTAATAACACCGAACATGACCAACGTGATGACCACCAGAAGAATGTCCTTTTTCGCTGGACCCGGCTCTGGCCGCTCCCACGGACCGGCGCGGTTGATCAGGATGACCTCTGCAACAGCCCAGGCCAGCATGGTGCCGAACAGCATGATCGACGCAAGATCGCCATTCACCAGCAGGTGCGCGGCGGCCCAGATCTTGACCGCCGTCAGCTGTGGGTGACGCATCTTGCCGCGCAGACGTCCGGTTGTCGCGCTCATCCCGTAGACGAACACTGCGATCAGCATCATCAGGTTATTGATGTGAACCATGAACGCGGGCGGATTCCACACCGGAACAAAAGCTGCCGCGCGATAGCCAAGGATGATCAGCACCAGACCTGCGGCTATCAGGGCAGCGATAAGCCCCCTCCCCGACGTGCCAAGCTCGGCGCGCCGGACGGGGGCCACCCGTTTGAAAATATGTGCGCCAACCCAGAGGAGAAGGCCGAGGACGAGGAATGGCATGATTTACTCCGCTGCAATTCTTTCAATTGCCTGTGCTTTTGCCAGAACTTCCTGTGCCGTGGCAACGTGCAGGTTTTCCACGATCCGTCCATCCACTACCGCAACCCCTTGTCCCTGCGCCTGCGCGGCGTTGAACGCGGCGATGTGACGCCGGGCAAGATCCAGCTCCGCCTCACTCGGGGCGAATTCCGCGTTGACCACATCGATCTGCGCAGGGTGGATCAGCGTTTTCCCGTCAAAGCCCATGTCGCGCCCCTGCGAAGATTCGGCGCGAAGCCCCGCGTCATCCTTGAAGGCATTGTAGACACCGTCGATGATCACGATACCCTCGGCCTTTGCGGCCAGCAGGCAAAGCCCCAGCCCCGACATCATCGCGGTTCGACTGGGATCGGCACGGCTGTTCAGTTCGCGCGCAAGGTCGTTGGTGCCCATGATCATGCCGCGCAGCCTGGGATGTGCGGCGATGGCGGCGGCATTCAGCATCCCGCGCGGCGTCTCCATCATCGCCCAGAGGTCAAGGTCCCCGGTGATCGCCGACAGCGCGTCCAACTGCCCGGGATTGTCGACCTTTGGCGACAGCACCGCGTCGCATGCCATTTGCGCGACGGCCCTGGCATCGTCCTGCCCCCATTCGGTGTCAAATCCGTTGATCCGCACGATCTTCATCCGGTGGCCAAACCCGCCTTGCGCCAGAGCGCTACCCAGAATTTCCCGGGCATGCACCTTTTCGTCAGGGGCCACAGCATCTTCGAGATCAAAGATGATCGCGTCCACCGGTAGTTTACGCGCCTTGTCCAGCGCACGTTCCCTGGAAGCCGGAATGTACAGGACCGAACGGTAAGGGCGGGCACGCATTTCCATGGGACTCTCCTGCGGAATAATGTTGCGCGGTTCTGGTCATATATTTGCAAAAAGATCAAGCAGGAATCCGCTGCAATGCAGCATTTTGACCTAATCGCAGAAGCGGTCGACGCGTTAACCCATATTTCAATACATGTAGCGCAGGCTGCAGATGGCCGGAACGCATGCGACGGGACGCGGCGCACTTCGGGAAGAAGGACATCATTGGGCAGGAAGGTGCAGTGCAACACACCCACGCCCCAGATCCGAAAGGGTACTTCATGAAACGGAGTATGAATGCGGTCTTGACCGGAGCAGTTCTGGCGCTGAACGTCGCAGGCCCTGCGCTGGCGCAGGGCAATAACTGCGCACCACGCGAAAAAGTCGTGGACCGGCTCGCCTCAAAATACGGCGAGACTCGACAGTCCATAGGGCTGGGGACAGACAACGCGGTGGTGGAGGTGTTTGCCTCGGACGACACCGGAACCTGGACCATCACGGTGACGCGAACCGACGGCATGACTTGCCTTGTCGCCAGCGGTCAGGCGTTCGAGGCTTTGGCCGAAGCGCTGCCGACCCAAGGCAACGATGCCTGAGCCCTGACCCGACGCGGACACAGTGCTGCGGGCCCCACAGAAATACTGCCCCGCAGCAACGACAGCCGTCCTGTCGAGAGTTCTCAGGTCAACGCGTCCCAGATCAGCTTGGCTCCGGTCAACATGAGTAACGCATAGGTCAGCCCAAAAAACACGCCTTCGGGCACCATGGAATGGGCCCGAATCCCAATCCAGGTGCCCAGCACGGCAAAGGGCGCCAGCGCGAAGTCGAGCGTAAGTGTTTGCAGGGTAAAGATGCCCATGAACGCATAGAATGCGGCTTTGAACAGGTTAACGGCCCAAAAGACCAATACCGTAGTGGCCTGATAAGTCGTCTTGGGCAAACGCCGACCCAGCAGATAGACCGCAGCAGCGGGTCCACCTGCGTGGCTGACGAAACTGGTGAACCCGATCGCGACTCCGGCAGTCAGCCCCATCCGCGCGCCAAAATGCTGCTGCGCCAACCGGATCAACCCGGCCTTCTGCGCCATCTGCCAGAGCACGAAGGCGATGCCGATGGCACCGATCAAAAAGCGGATCACATCGGGATTGGCCATTCGATAGAACATCGCCCCCAGAATCGTGCCCGGCACCGCGCCCAGTATCAGGATGCGCGAATCGGGCCAGCTCCACTTCTTCCAGTAGCTCGGCAGGCTGGCGGCATCGATCAGCATCAAAAGTGGCAGCATGATGCCAAGCGCCTGCCCCGGTTCCAGCACAATGGCCAGAATCGACGAACTGGCAAAGGCCGCGCCCGACCCGAAGCCGCCCTTCGAAATGCCTGCGAACAGCACAGCTGGGATGGCCAATGCCAGAATCGGTAGGGTCAAAAGCTCCACGACTCAATCCTCTAACTTCTTTATTCGGCTAGACTTATCCGCAAGCGGTGCGGTGTGACAGCCCCGAGAGATCACCCCGCCGCGCCGCAGCGCACTTGCACGAACCGGCGCAAAGCACTAGCCATTGCGAGAAATTCCAACGGAGCGGAGACAGCATCCATGGCCAGACCGAAGATTGCCCTTATCGGCGCGGGACAGATCGGGGGCACGCTTGCCCACCTTGCAGCCATCAAGGAGTTGGGCGACGTCGTCCTCTTCGACATCGCCGAGGGCACGCCGCAGGGCAAAGCTCTCGACATCGCCGAATCCGGGCCATCCGAAGGCTTTGACGCCTCGCTCAAGGGTGCCAATGATTACGCCGATATCGCGGGCGCAGACGTCTGCATCGTGACCGCCGGCGTCCCGCGCAAGCCCGGCATGAGCCGCGACGACCTGCTTGGCATCAACCTCAAGGTCATGAAATCTGTCGGTGAAGGCATCGCCGCGAACGCGCCTGACGCCTTTGTTATCTGCATCACCAACCCGCTTGACGCGATGGTCTGGGCGCTGCAGCAGTTCTCAGGCCTGCCCGCTCACAAGGTCTGCGGTATGGCCGGCGTGCTGGATTCCGCGCGCTTCCGCCACTTCCTGAGCCTTGAATTCAACGTCTCGATGAAAGACGTGACAGCCTTTGTTCTGGGTGGTCATGGCGACACGATGGTGCCGTTGATCCGATATTCCACCGTAGCCGGCATTCCCCTGCCGGATCTGGTCCAGATGGGCTGGACCACGCAAGAGAAGCTGGACGCGATCGTACAGCGTACCCGCGATGGCGGTGCTGAAATCGTTGGCCTGCTCAAGACTGGGTCGGCCTTCTACGCCCCGGCGACTTCTGCCATCGAAATGGCCGAAGCCTACCTGAAAGACCAGAAACGCCTGCTGCCCTGCGCGGCCTGGTGTGACGGCGAATTCGGGCTCAAGGGCTTTTATGTCGGCGTGCCGACGATCATCGGCGCCGGTGGCATCGAAAAGGTCGTAGACATCAAGATGACCAAGGACGAACAGGCCATGTTCGACAGCTCCGTCAATGCTGTCAAAGGTCTTGTCGAAGCCTGCAAGGGTATCGACTCCTCGCTGACCTGATGAGCGATAGCCACGGGGCCGTGTCGCGAAACCGACACGGCCCCGTGGCAGTCAATGCTGGTCGCTCTCTCTGCGCTGTGTGTGCCACAGCCCCAATCGACTTGTTTCGTGACACCATTTTCGCGACACCAAGGTGCCGGAGAATGGGGTCTTCGATCAGGCTCACTATACCACCACCCGAAGCCTTGTCAGACAGGTGGCTAGGAGGGTTAATCTCCAAGGTCTGGCGCAAGTCGCTGCTGCTCATCTGGCAGTGGAAGATCTGAACTTCCTCAACCCCGATCCGGGACATCGCGGATCAACCCACCAAGGCTCTGCGATCCCTCATAGATCAAACTTTGCGCGGTGATCGGCGAGCGGCTCAAGCCGCCACTCTCCAGCAGTTTGCGGTAATACCGGCTCCCCCCTGCGTGCTGACCACGATTGACGATGTATTCGATCCCTGCCTGCCCCCTCGTAAAGGGAAAATGCAGCAGGGCCGAAACGCTTTCTGACATGACCAGACGACGGTCCACCTTGTGACCGTTGAACATCATGCCCCTCTGCCAGCGGAACAGACCTACCTTGGTGGCGTTCAGCGCATTTTCAAACAGATGCCGGGTCAATTGGCGCGCGACCATTCGCATCGGCATATCACGCGCAGTGGGCGTGATACGCTGGTCCATCCGCAGATACCGCTCGATCAGCCAGGATTGCAGGCGAGTCGCCCGAAGGTCGCTCAGAAAAAACAGCCGGTCACGCGCACCACCGTTGAAGCGCACGGGTGGGGTCGGACGCTCTCGCGACTGTGCGGCCGATATAGGCCGCATGAAATACCCCAGCGGAAAAGGCCCCGGCCCATCGAACAGCGGGAACCGGTCGTGAAGGGAAACGCCATCCTCGGGATCGTGCACATGATCGCTCAGCGGCAGATCGCCATACATGTCGATCATCAGAGACGCGACCGCTTCGGCCCCCTCGGACTCGAGCGCGCTGATGTACTGAGCAAGGCTACGATCGGGCATTCCCGGCCAGACGAAATGTTCGTCGATGTCCGGGGCCATACACCATTTGCCGCTGCCGTAGTGATCCAGCAGCCCGGATTTCCAGATTGCACGCTCTTTCAGAAACTCGGCACCAGCGACGGGTTGGAACAGGGTCACATCTGGTTGCGCCGCAAGGTATGCACGACTGCCGTCGGTGGAATGGTCGTCCACGATAAAAAACGACGCGGCACAGAGGCTGCGGTAATGCGCCAGGAAATCCGGCAGGATGTTGCGTTCGTTGTGTGCCAAGGCGACGATGGGCATGGCGCACGGATCGTGCCGTTCCTCGCTGATCCGTTCAAGACGCTGCATGAGGATGTCCTTGTCTGATGCATCACCCGGTCTATCGCCCGCAGCAAAGCCTGACAACCGGGGCTGCGATTCTGGGACAAGCGTACAAAGCGAGCAAGCGCGCAAAGCTCCGCCGATTTTGTGATCACAGTATTTTACCATGTGATCACAAATGTGGAAAAATCCGCCAAATGCATAGTAACCAAGATATTTCCGTTAAACATGAGGAAACTCTATGCTTATACAGAAGGCAATCGCAGCAAGACGGGACAGTTTTCAATGAACATCCACGAGTATCAGGCGAAAGCCCTGCTGCGCAGCTACGGCGCTCCGGTGTCCGATGGCCGCGTAGTTCTAAAGGCAGACGAGGCCAAGACGGCCGCAGGCGAACTCGACGGACCGCTCTGGGTCGTCAAGGCGCAGATCCACGCAGGTGGTCGCGGCAAGGGTTCCTTCAAGGAGGCCGACGCCGGCGAAAAGGGCGGCGTGCGCCTGACCAAGTCGGTCGAAGAGGCCGCACAGGAAGCCAAGAAAATGCTGGGCCGCACGCTGGTTACGCACCAGACAGGTCCGGCAGGCAAACAGGTCAACCGCATCTACATCGAAGACGGCGCCGGCATCGAAACCGAACTTTACCTCGCCCTTCTGGTAGATCGCCAGACAAGCCGCGTGTCCTTTGTGTGCTCGACCGAGGGCGGCATGGACATCGAGGAAGTTGCCGCCAGCACTCCGGACAAGATCCTGTCATTTTCCGTCGATCCGGCCACCGGCTACCAGCCGTTCCACGGCCGCCGCGTCGGTTTCTCGCTGGGCCTGACCGGCAAGGCGATGAAGCAGTGCGTCGGCCTTATGGGTCTGCTCTACAAGGCATTCATCGAAAAAGACATGGAGATGCTTGAAATCAACCCGCTGATCGTCACCGACGCGGGCGATCTCAAGGTGCTTGATGCCAAGGTGAGCTTTGACGGCAACGCAATGTACCGCCACGCGGACATCGCCGAGCTGCGCGACACCACCGAAGAGGATGCCAAGGAACTCGAGGCTTCGAAATACGACCTCAACTACATCGCCCTTGATGGCGAAATCGGTTGCATGGTCAACGGTGCCGGCCTTGCCATGGCGACGATGGACATCATCAAACTTTACGGTGCCGAGCCTGCCAACTTCCTTGACGTCGGCGGCGGCGCAACCAAGGAAAAGGTGACCGAGGCGTTCAAGATCATCACCTCTGACCCGCAGGTCAAAGGCATCCTGGTCAACATTTTCGGCGGCATCATGCGCTGCGACGTCATCGCCGAAGGCGTGATTGCCGCGGTCAAAGAGGTCGGCCTCAAGGTTCCGCTGGTTGTCCGACTCGAAGGCACCAACGTCGAGAAAGGCAAGGAAATCATCCGCAACTCCGGCCTCGACGTGATCGCCGCAGACGACCTGAAAGATGGTGCCCAGAAGATCGTCAAGGCGGTCAAGGGCTAAGCCATGCGCGCTTTTCGGCACCACATCGGCAGATCGGCGGAACAGAGTGCCGCCCTCACGGGTTTCCCTTGCAACAAAGGAGCCTGTGATGTCGAATATAGTGCCGGGGCGCGACAGCCTGCCCGTATTAGTGGACCACTACCTGCCAGCAGCACGCCGGGAACGGCTGAGCCCGCTTCTCTACGCGGGCGGCATGTTGGCCTTGGGCGCTGCCTTGCTGATAGCCAAACCCCGTATCGGGCATGTGCCGCGTGCGACGCTAGCCGAGGGCCCTCCCACGCGCAGCCACAGTCGGCGCGCGGTGCAGGGTTCACGGGATATAATAGCGCCCTTCGCCCCAAGCAATGTCACCGATTCCATCGGACGGTCGCTCATGATCGGCGGCGTGGCGCTGGCGCTCACACGGGTGTTGGACGAAATGGCGCACCGCAGGGGCTAGGACTCTCCTCAGTTTACAATCCTTTCGGGCAGGGCGCGTCGCTGGACGCCGCCCTGCCTTTTCGTATCCGCGGCCCGCATTTTGCGGTGCCCTTCCAGAAATCACGCCGCCTCTGCGCGGCCGGATAAGGAGACTGCCTCATGGCCATTCTCATCGACGAAAACACCAAAGTGATCTGTCAGGGCCTCACCGGCTCGCAGGGCACATTCCACACTGAACAGGCCATCGCCTATGGCACCAAGATGGTCGGCGGCGTGACCCCCGGCAAGGGTGGTCAGACCCATCTTGACCTGCCGGTCTTCAACTCGGTTCACGAGGCAATGCACGTGACCGGGGCCAATGCGTCGGTCATCTACGTCCCGCCGCCCTTCGCCGCCGACAGTATCCTCGAGGCGATCGACGCCGAGATGGAACTGATCATCTGCATCACCGAAGGCATCCCGGTGCTCGACATGATGAAGGTCAAGCGCGCGCTCGAAGGGTCAAAATCCCGCCTGATTGGCCCGAACTGCCCCGGTGTCATCACGCCCGACGCCTGCAAGATCGGCATCATGCCCGGCCACATCCACAAACGTGGCTCCGTCGGTGTTGTCAGCCGTTCGGGCACGCTTACCTATGAGGCCGTGAAACAGACATCCGACAGCGGCCTTGGCCAGTCGACAGCAGTCGGCATCGGCGGCGACCCGATCAAGGGGACCGAGCATATCGACGTGCTGGAAATGTTCCTTGCCGATCCGGAAACGCAGTCGATCATCATGATCGGCGAAATCGGCGGTTCCGCCGAAGAGGATGCCGCGCAATTCCTAGCCGACGAAAAGAAGAAGGGCCGCTGGAAGCCGACCGCCGGTTTCATCGCGGGTCGTACCGCCCCTCCGGGCCGCCGCATGGGCCACGCGGGCGCGATTGTCGCCGGCGGTAAAGGTGGTGCCGAAGACAAGATCGAAGCCATGAAGTCCGCAGGCATCGTCGTCGCCGAAAGCCCCGCCGGGCTTGGCGAAGCCGTGCTCAAGGCAATCGGCTGAAAGTAACCGGGATGGGCTGTGCTCATCCCTACGGAGCGGGCAGGACAGCCTGCCCGGTTCTGCCCGTTTCAGGTTCAATCTCGCCCGAGGTGCCAAAATGACCGACCAATCCCCCAACGACCAGTTCCACGCATCTTCCTTCATGCAGGGGCACAACGCCGCTTACCTTGAACAGATGTATGCGCGGTATGCCAATGACCCCAGCGCTGTGGATGAATCCTGGCAGGCCTTTTTCAAGGCTCTGGGGGATGACGATATCGAGGTCAAGAAAGAGGCTTCCGGCCCCTCCTGGGCGCGCAGCGACTGGCCACCGCAGCCGCAGGACGATCTGACCGCCGCACTGACCGGCGAATGGCCCATGCCCGCCATGGCGCCCGAGGCGAAGGCCGCAGGCAAGAAGATTACCGAAAAGGCCGCCGAAAAAGGCCTGAGCCTGACTGACGAACAGGTCAAGCGCGCCGTGCTGGACAGCATCCGCGCGCTGATGATCATCCGCGCCTACCGCATCCGGGGCCACCTTGCCGCCGATCTCGACCCGCTGGGCATGCGCGAGGCGACCCACCACCCAGAGCTCGATCTTAAAAGCTATGGCTTTACCGACGCGGACATGGACCGTCCGATCTTCATCGACAACGTGCTGGGTCTGCAGATCGCATCCCTGCGCGAAATCCTTGATATCGTGAAACGGACCTACTGCGGCACCTTTGCACTTCAGTACATGCACATTTCCGACCCGGAACAATCCGCCTGGCTGAAAGAGCGGATCGAAGGTTATGGTAAAGAGGTCAAATTCACCCGCGAAGGGCGCAAGGCGATCCTGAACAAGATGGTCGAGGCCGAGGGCTTCGAGAAGTTCCTGCATGTGAAGTACATGGGCACCAAGCGGTTCGGTCTGGACGGCGGGGAATCCCTCATCCCCGCGATGGAGCAGATCATCAAGCGCGGCGGCGCGCTGGGTGTCCGGGAAATGATCATCGGCATGCCCCACCGTGGGCGTCTGTCGGTGCTCGCCAACGTGATGAACAAACCCTACCGGGCGATCTTCAACGAATTCCAGGGCGGCAGCTTCAAACCCGAGGACGTGGATGGTTCCGGCGACGTGAAATATCACCTCGGCGCAAGCTCGGATCGTGATTTCGACGGCAATTCGGTCCACTTGTCGCTGACGGCCAACCCCTCGCACCTCGAGGCAGTGAACCCGGTCGTTCTGGGCAAGGTCCGCGCCAAGCAGGACCAGTTCAGCGATGCCACCCGCACGCAGGTCATGCCGATCCTGCTGCACGGCGATGCGGCCTTTGCAGGCCAGGGCGTCGTGGCGGAATGTTTCGCCCTCTCCGGTCTGCGCGGTCACCGCACCGGCGGAACCATGCATATCGTTGTAAACAACCAGATCGGCTTCACCACTGCACCGCACTTCAGCCGCTCTTCGCCCTACCCCACCGACAACGCACTGGTGGTCGAAGCGCCCATCTTCCACGTTAATGGCGACGACCCAGAGGCGGTCGTACACGCCGCCAAGGTCGCAACAGAATTCCGTCAGAAGTTCGGCAAAGACGTCGTTCTGGACATCTTCTGCTACCGCCGGTTCGGCCATAACGAGGGCGACGAGCCCATGTTCACCAACCCGCTGATGTACACGAAGATCAAGAAGCAGAAGACCACTCTGACGCTGTACACCGAACGTTTGGTCAAGGACGGCCTTATCCCCGAGGGCGAGATCGAGGATATGAAAGCCGCGTTCCAGGCCAAGCTGGGCGAAGAATTCGAAGCGGGCAAGAATTACAAACCCAACAAGGCCGACTGGCTGGATGGCCGCTGGTCGCACCTCGACCGGCAGAAGCAGGGCAAATATCAGCGCGGCAAGACATCGATCAAGCCCGAGACGATGCAACAGATTGGCACCGCGCTCACCACGGCACCTGCTGGATTCCCCCTCCACAAGACCGTTGGCCGCCTGCTCGACACCCGTGGCGAGATGTTCAGCACCGGCAAGGGCTTTGACTGGGCTACTGCAGAATCGCTGGCCTTCGGCTCCCTGCTCACCGAAGGCTATCCGGTGCGGCTTTCCGGTCAGGATTCGACCCGTGGCACCTTCAGCCAGCGGCATTCGGGCCTGATCAACCAAGAGACGGAAGAGCGTTACTACCCGCTCAACAATATCCGCGAAGGCCAGGCCCGGTACGAACCAATCGACTCGGCCCTGTCGGAATACGCGGTTCTCGGCTTTGAGTACGGCTACAGCCTTGCCGAGCCGAACGCCCTCACCGTCTGGGAGGCGCAGTTCGGCGACTTTGCCAACGGCGCGCAGATCATGTTCGACCAGTTCATCAGTTCAGGCGAATCCAAGTGGCTGCGCATGTCGGGCCTCACCGTCTTGTTGCCGCATGGCTACGAAGGTCAGGGGCCGGAACACTCTTCGGCGCGTCTGGAACGGTTCCTGCAGATGTGCGGTCAGGACAACTGGATCGTGGCGAACTGCTCGACCCCGGCCAACTACTTCCACATCCTGCGCCGCCAGATGCACCGGTCTTTCCGAAAACCGCTGATCATGATGACGCCGAAATCGCTGCTGCGTCACAAGCTGGCCGTGTCGGATGCCGAAATGTTCCAGACCGGATCCAGCTTCCACCGCGTGCTGTGGGATGACGCCGAAAAGGGCCATTCGGACACCAAACTTGTCGCCGACGACAAGATCAAGCGCGTCGTGATGTGTTCCGGCAAGGTCTACTACGACCTGCTGGAAGAACGCGACGCCCGCGGCCTCGACGATGTCTATATCCTGCGGTTCGAACAGTTCTATCCCTTCCCGGCCATCTCGGCCGTCAAGGAGTTGGAACGCTTCCCCCAGGCCGAAATGATCTGGTGCCAGGAAGAGCCCAAAAATCAGGGCGCATGGACCTTCATGGAGCCGAACCTCGAATGGGTCCTTGGTCGCATCAAGGCCCAGCACCTGCGCCCGCGCTACGTGGGCCGTGAGACATCCGCCTCGCCGGCCACTGGTCTGGCCAGCATGCACAAAGCACAGCAAGCGGCGCTCGTTGACGGCGCGCTGACGATTGAAGGGAAATAAACCATGACCACCGAAGTCCGCGTACCAACACTGGGCGAATCCGTGAGCGAGGCCACCGTTGCAACCTGGTTCAAGAAACCCGGTGACTCTGTTGCGGTTGACGAAATGCTGTGCGAGCTGGAAACAGACAAGGTGACGGTCGAAGTGCCGTCGCCCGTCGCAGGCACACTCGCCGATATCGTCGCGCAAGAGGGCGAAACCGTGGGCGTCGACGCCCTTCTGGCCAACATCGCCGCGGCGGGCGAGGCCGGCTCGGAAACGCCCGAACTCCGCCCCTCCGAACAAAAGAAGGACGCCGCGGCGGCCGCACCTGACGCCAAAGGCAGCAGCACCGACGTCATGGTGCCGACGCTGGGCGAATCAGTCTCCGAAGCGACCGTTTCGACCTGGTTCAAGAAGGTCGGCGACACCGTGGCGCAGGACGAAATGCTGTGTGAGCTTGAAACAGACAAGGTCTCGGTCGAAGTGCCCGCCCCCACCGCAGGCACCCTGACCGAAATCATCGCCGGCGAAGGTGCCACCGTTCAGGCCAATGGCAAGCTTGCGGTCATCGGCGGATCGGGCGCTTCCAGCGCACCGGCCCGGACGGTCGAAGCGCCCGCCGCAGCGGCACCTGCGTCAAGCGGCAAGGATGTCGAAGATGCACCCTCGGCCAAGAAGGCCATGGCCGAGGCCGGCATCAGCCGCGATCAGGTCACCGGCACGGGCCGTGACGGCCGCGTGATGAAGGACGATGTGGCCAAGGCCCTTGCCGCCGCAACTGCCGCCCCCGCCAAGGCCGCCGCCCCCGCTGCGCCCCGCGCCCCGGTCCCGGCCGATGACGCGGCGCGCGAAGAGCGGGTCAAGATGACCCGCCTGCGCCAGACCATCGCCCGCCGCCTCAAGGATGCGCAGAACACCGCCGCCATGCTGACCACCTACAACGAGGTGGACATGACCGAGACGATGGCCCTGCGTTCTGAATACAAGGAGCTGTTCGAGAAGAAGCACGGCGCACGGCTCGGCTTCATGTCCTTCTTCACTAAGGCCTGCTGCCACGCGCTGAAAGAGGTCCCCGAGGTCAACGCCGAAATCGACGGCACCGACATCGTCTACAAGAACTTCGTGCACATGGGCATCGCCGCCGGCACGCCGACCGGCCTTGTGGTTCCGGTGATCCGCGACGCCGACAAGATGTCCTTTGCGGAAATCGAAAAGGCCATCTCGGAAAAGGGCAAGCGCGCCCGTGACGGCAAGCTCTCCATGGCGGAAATGCAGGGCGGCACCTTCACCATCTCGAACGGTGGTGTCTACGGCTCTCTGATGTCCTCGCCCATCCTGAACCCGCCGCAGTCCGGCATCCTCGGCATGCACAAGATCCAGGACCGCCCTATGGTCATCAACGGCGAAATCAAGATCCGCCCGATGATGTACCTCGCCCTCAGCTACGACCACCGCGTTGTAGACGGCAAAGGCGCCGTGACCTTCCTCGTCCGCGTGAAAGAGGCCCTCGAAGATCCGCGCCGTCTGCTGATGGATCTGTAATTGATACGGCGGGGCGGTTTCGCCCCGCTACCTTCAATTCTTACGTCGATGCCAAGTCAAATAGTTGTACGGTGAAAAAATGGCTGAATATCGCAGTATTCCAACGTCTTGGAACCGCACATTCAGTGCCCTGGGGATAGGCGGCAGCTTTTTTCTCTTTTTTGGATGGCATTTTGGAGATAAATTGGCTCTAGCTATTGTAGAACACCTAGGAGGGGCCATTGTACTCTCCGAGTTTGCAATAAACCTTCTCATCGTGTTCGCAGCGTATGTTATGGGCGAGCTTTTAATATCTGTTGGCAGCGGATTACCAGTTGGCCGCCCGCACCGATCTGCACTCTACGCTATGTTCCTCTTCTGCAAGGAAGATGCTAGCGGATTTTGGTTTGAAAAATTGCGACTAGCGGAACTGCGGAACGAGTTATTTCGGTGTCTAGGCACTTCAACAGCCATCGGCTCAGTTATTCTGGCACTAGATTATTGCCTGCTTGAACAAGTATGGCCTTCTGCGATCGGGACTTTGGCGCTCGGCTTATTTCTCGCGTGGATTTTTTCATATGAGGCTCTCAAAGCTTTCAGTGAATTGGAAAATACCTTGGCTGAAATCGCGGAACCGAATAAATGACCCCCGAACTCACCATCCTCACCCTCGCAGCCCTGCTTCAGGTCGTGCAATACGTGCTCTTCGCGATCCCTGCGAATATCGAGCTTGGCACCGGCTATACGTCTTCGGCCCGCGACCGTCCGCCCAGCAGACAGCTCAGTGAAAAAACCGCCCGCCTCCAGCGTGCGATGAACAACCATTTCGAAGGGCTGATCCTGTTTTCGATCGGGGTCTTCATCATCACCTTTTCTGATCAGGGCAATGCCGTCACCGCTCTCTGCTCCATGGCCTACCTGATCGCGCGCATCGCCTATGTGCCGGCCTACTACTTCGGCCTGCGCCCGTGGCGCTCGCTGATCTGGGCCATCGGGTTTCTGTCCACCGTGATCATGCTTCTGGCCGCACTCGTCTAAGGGCATCATCTGCCCACAAATATTCCGGGGGAGTCGCGCCTGCGCGACGGGGCAGCGCCGCCCCCACCAACAGAAAGGACACCACCATGGCATCATACGACGTCATCGTCATCGGCTCCGGCCCCGGCGGCTATGTGGCCGCGATCCGCTGCGCCCAGCTGGGCCTGAAAACCGCATGCGTCGAAGGGCGTGAAACCCTTGGCGGCACCTGCCTCAACGTGGGCTGCATCCCGTCCAAGGCGCTTCTGCATGCCACCCACATGCTGCACGAAGCGGAACACAACTTTGCTGCCATGGGCCTGAAGGGCAAGACGCCGACCGTGGACTGGAAACAGATGCTGTCCTACAAGGACGAAGTGATCGGACAAAACACCAAGGGCATCGAATTCCTGTTCAAAAAGAACAAGATCGACTGGCTCAAGGGCTGGGGTTCGATCCCCGAGGTCGGCAAGGTCAAGGTCGGCGATGAAATCCATGATGCGAACAACATCATCGTCGCCACCGGATCGCAATCCAGCAGCCTGCCGGGTGTCGAGATTGATGAAAAGGTCGTCGTGACGTCGACCGGCGCGCTGGAACTGGGCAAGATCCCCAAAAAGCTGGTGGTGATCGGCGCCGGCGTCATAGGGCTGGAACTCGGCTCGGTCTATGCCCGCCTCGGCGCCGAAGTGCAGGTGATCGAATTCCTCGACACCATCACCCCCGGCATGGACGCAGAGGTGCAGAAGACCTTCCAGAAACTGTTGACCAAGCAGGGCCTGAAATTCACCCTCGGCGCTGCGGTACAGGGCGTTGAGGCCAGCAAGACCAAGGCCACCGTGACCTACAAGCTGCGCAAGGATGACAGCGAACACACCGTGGATGCCGACACCGTGCTGGTTGCCACAGGCCGTAAACCCTATGTGGATGGGCTGGGCCTGGATGCGCTGGGTATCGAGATGACCGAACGCGGCCAGATCAAGACCGACGCCCACTGGCAGACGAATGTCAAAGGCATCTACGCCATCGGCGACGCCATTGTGGGCCCGATGCTGGCCCACAAGGCCGAGGATGAAGGCATGGCCACAGCCGAAGTCATTGCCGGTAAGGCAGGACATGTGAACTACGGCGTGATCCCGGGTGTGATCTACACCCACCCCGAAGTGGCAAGCGTGGGCAAAACCGAGGAAGAGCTGAAAAAGGACGGGCACGCCTACAAGGTTGGCAAGTTCTCGTTCATGGGCAACGGCCGCGCCAAGGCCAACTTTGCAGCAGACGGCTTCGTCAAGATCATTGCCGACAAGGCCACTGACCGGATCCTAGGCGCGCATATCATCGGCCCGATGGCTGGCGACCTGATCCACGAAATCTGCGTGGCCATGGAATTCGGGGCGGCTGCGCAGGATGTTGCGCTGACCTGCCATGCGCATCCCACATATTCAGAGGCTGTGCGCGAAGCTGCGCTCGCCTGCGGCGACGGTGCAATCCACATGTGAGTGATGCCAAGGGCGGGAACCGTGCCACCAGCGTGGGTCCCGCCCCTGGCCCTTCCGGGCGCTCCATCTCAATGCGCGCCCAAGGATTTTCAGAAAATCCTTGCCAAGAGTTTTGGCAAAACTCTTGTTCGCGCCCCTACCAGAGTGTGTTCGCGGCCTGCTTCGGGTATGTCTGATCCCACTCTTGCGCCGCAATGTCGCCCGATGTCATCTCAGCCAGGATCTCTCCCAGAGACGGTATTCCTGCGGCATCGTCTCGCGCCCAGAGGCCCGAGCGCAGCAGCGCCTTGGGGCATTGCGCATAGACCTCGGCGATATCCACGACAATCACCGTTGCAGGCTGTCGGCCTGCCTGAGTGAAACGCGCCCGCAGGTCTGCATCCTCGGTCACGACAGCACGCCCGTTCACCCGCACAACGATATTGTCACCCGGCACCATGAACATCAGCGCCACACGCCCGTCCACCACGATATTGCGCAGCGAATCCAGCCGGTTGTTCCCGCGCCAGTCAGGCAGGATCAATGTGCCGGGATCCAGTTCCTGCACCACTGGACCGTCATCGCCCCGCGGTGTCGCATCGCAGCCTTCCGGCCCGACAGTTGCCAGGATGCAGAACCGCGACGCCGCGATCCAGCGCCGGTAGGTCGGTGTCATGCGTCGTGCCACCTTGCGCAAGGCCGCCTCGCCCGGGGTGCTGTAAAGCGCCTCCAGAGCCTCGATCGTCTCAATCTTTTGCATGAAATCCTGCCTCTGCCATCAGGGCATTCGACCTGCCCTCGACCTCTGCTTCAAGCTTGGCAAGAAACTTTGCCCGCTCCATTCCGCTCGGGATACGCGGCATGAATTCCACAACCGCCACACCCGGCTTGCGATAGATCCCGTGCTTGGGCCAGAACACGCCGACATTTGTCGCCACCGGCACACAGTCCTGCCCCAGCTGTTCATACAGCACCGCCGTGCCGACCTTGTAGGGTGCCTTGGCCCCCGGGGCGACGCGCGTGCCCTGTGAATAAATGATCAGCTGCCCGGGTTGCGCAGCCCCTGCGGCAACATCATCGGCCATCTTCCGGATGGCCGCGCCCCGCTTGCCGCGATCCACCGGCACACAGCCGATGCGCAGGGCGTATTGCCCAAGGATCGGAGCCCACAGCAGTTCGCGCTTCATGATGAACTTGCCCGTCGGCACCGCGCCAAAGATCAGGATGATATCTAGGAACGACTGGTGCTTGGCCGCCACGACAACCTCGTCCGTGGGCACCTCGCCACGCACCTCGGTCTTCAGACCGACCATCCAACCCAACGTCCAGCGTACCCAGCGGCAGAAAGAGACGCAGGCCAGCCGCGCGCCGCGTGGCGACACCACCGCCCAGGGAAAGAACACGATCCCCAGCACCAGCATCCCCAGATACATCGAAACGATGAACACCAGAGAGCGTACCCATTGCACAGCATATGCCATTACGTCAGCTCCTTCAAAACCCGTTGGGCCGCAGCCTGTGTCGCGTACAGCGCCACCAGCGCGGCCAGCGGCGGCACGACCAGCGGCAGGATCCAGTGCCACCCCTGAAAACCAATTCCCGCCAAAAAGCCGCCAGCCTCTCCGGCATCAGGCAGCACCAGGATCGCACCTATTGCCAAAGCGGTGCCCAGTGCAGCCCCACCCAGCGTACGCAGGGTGAATCGGCGCACAAAGGCTCCGGCGATATAGGCATCCGTCGCGCCGACAAGGCGCAGCACGGTGATCACCTTTGCATTCGCCGCCAGCGCCGCATTTGCCGCCAGCGTGATCATCGCCCCCGTCGCCGCCGCGATCAGCCCGATAGACACCCAGCCCAGCAGCCGCAGCCGTGACGCTGCCGCCACAAGCGGCCGCCGCCAGCGGGTGTGATCGTCCAGAACAGCGCCAGGCACCTCGGCACTCAGCCGCAGGCGCAGACCGTCGCTGTCATATCCCTCTGGTGTTTCGACAATGTCGATCAGCTGGGGCATCGGCAGCGTATCCACCGGCAGATCCGGCCCGAACCAAGGTTCCAGTAGCGCCTGCTGCTCTTCGGCACTCAGCGGCCGCGCCTCCTCGACTCCGGGCGTGGTTTCCAGCACCCGCAGGGCTGCGGCGGTCTGGGCCGACAACTCCTCGGGTGCCGCAGATATCCGCAGGGTCGATGAGCGGGCCAGCGCCTCACCCCACTCCTGAGCCACCCGTCCCGCGGACAGCGACAGCGCCAGTGCAAAGACCGCCAGAAAGGCCATGGTGGCGGCGGAAAACATAGTCAGCCGCGCAGTATACCCGGAGGGAGGCACCACCCGGTCGGCGGCGGCATCAGAGGTCATCAGCCCCTTCAGAACCATAAGATCCAGTTTCAAAGGTCGGTACCTGCCAGCTGCAGACGCCGCTTGGAAATCCGCAGGACCCGCGCCTGCACCTGCTGCTTTGCTGCCCGGATCAGCGATAGGTCATGGGTCGCGATCAGGATCGTCTTTCCCATGCGGTTCAATTCGACAAGCAGTTGCAGCAGCCTTTGTGACATCTCCCAGTCGACATTCCCGGTCGGCTCGTCCGCCAGGATCACATCCGGCGACATGATAACCGCACGGGCCAGCGCCGCGCGCTGACGTTCACCACCCGACAATTCCGGCGGCAGCGCATCAGCCCGCCCGGTCAGCCCGACCCAGCCCAGCAATTCGCGCAGGTTGGCCCGTTCGTCCGCGCTGTCCTGCCCCGATACGGCCAGCGGCAGGGCAATGTTTTCGGCCACCGACAGATGGTCCAGAAACTGGCAATCCTGATGCACGACCCCGATGCGGCGTCGGCTGATCGCCACGGCGTCGCGGTCCATCTGGGTCACGTCACGGTCAAACAGGCGTACATGCCCGCCGGTTGGCCGCAAGGCCCCGTAGCAGAGTTTGAGAAGGGTACTCTTGCCCGCGCCGGACGGCCCGGTCAGGAAATGGAATGTTGCCGGCGCCAACCCCAGGGAAATGTCGGTCAGCAATTCGCCTCCGCCATAGGAATAGGCCACATTTTCCAGTTCGATCACACGGGCACCTGCCTGATTTCGGAATTGCCCTGTTGTGCAGCAGCCTCGCGCCGGTTTCAATGCGTCGGCTTCCAGACAATAGACTTTTCCGCCGACGCGGCCCGCCTTATGCTGTCACGAACCGTTCCGGCCGGAACAAAGTACAGGACAAGGTAACGACATGCGGCTGACATGCCCGAATTGCGATGCCCAATATGAGGTTCCGGTCGGGATGATCCCCGAGGCCGGTCGCGACGTGCAGTGTTCAAGCTGCGGGCACGCCTGGTATCAGAACCGCCCCGGTGACGACTCCATGCTGACCGCAAAATCCGATCAACTGGCCGAAGCTGTGGCCACGTCAGAGGCTACTGAACCGACCACAACGCCGTCACAGCAACCATTACACGACGCAAATGACGACGACGAGGATGCGCCCTCGTCGCTGCCACGCGATTCGGCCAGACTGGCCATCGTGCGAACCCGCGCGCTCGACCCGGCGGTGGCAGAGGTGCTCCGAGAAGAGGCCTCGCGCGAAAGCCGCCAGCGCGCGACCGAGTTTTCCAGCCTCGAAAGCCAGCCTGAACTCGGGCTGAATCAGCCCCGCGTCGCAGATGCAGCCGCCCGGCGTATCCGCGAATCACATGAATTCACGGCCCCGATGCAGCGCCACCAACAGCCTGCCGAACCCGTAGCTACGCCATCGGCGCCGAATACGGCGCCTGCCCCCGATTTACCATTTCGGCGCGACCTGCTGCCGGATGTGGAAGAAATCGACCAGAGCCTGCGGCCCACCCGCGAACAGCCCCGCGCGCAGCGCAGGTTCGAACCGCCGCAAAGCCGCGCGATTCCCGATGATGAACCGCGCAGCAGTTTTGGCCGCGGCTTCATCGCGGTGCTGCTGCTGGCCGTGATCATCGGCGCGCTCTACATCTTTGCGCCGCAGATCGGCGAGGCGCTGCCTGCGGCCAAACCCTTGCTGGTGGAATATGTCAGCAGGATCGACCTGATGCGGCTCTGGCTCGATTCTCAGGTGTCATCTCTGTTATTGTACCTCGAAGGCCTCAGCGCAGAGCCGACCGCCGACAACTGAGCCTCTCGGCCCCCTTGCCGCGCGCAATAGCGGTTCCTATAACCGCTCCGACCAGCAAGGAGCCCGCCTATGCGTTTCGATCAGCGTCATCTATTGGGGATAGAACCCCTTCGGCCAGACGAAATCACCGCCCTGCTGGACCTGTCCGACAAATACGTGACCCTGAACCGGGCACGCGACAAGCGTTCGACCACGCTGTCGGGTCTGACTCAGATCAACATGTTCTTCGAAAACTCGACCCGCACGCAGGCCAGTTTCGAACTGGCGGGCAAACGGATGGGCGCGGATGTGATGAACATGTCCATGCAGGCCAGCAGCATCAAGAAGGGCGAAACCCTGATTGATACCGCCATGACGCTGAACGCCATGCATCCCGACCTGCTTGTCGTGCGCCACCCCCATTCCGGTGCCGTCGATCTGCTGGCGCAAAAGGTCAACTGCGCTGTGATCAACGCCGGTGACGGAAGGCACGAACACCCCACGCAGGCGCTGCTGGATGCGTTGACGATCCGCCGGGCCAAGGGCCGTCTGCACCGGCTGTCCATCGCCATCTGCGGCGACATCGCCCACAGCCGTGTGGCCCGCTCCAACATCATGCTGCTGGGCAAGATGGAAAACCGCATCCGCCTTGTGGGCCCCGCCACTCTCATGCCCGCAGGCATCCGCGACCTTGGCTGCGAAGTGTACGAGGACATGAACGAAGGCCTTCAGGACGTCGATGTCGTGATGATGCTAAGGCTGCAAAAGGAACGCATGGACGGCGGGTTCATCCCATCCGAACGGGAATATTACCATCGCTACGGCCTGGACGCGGAAAAACTGGCCCGCGCCAAGCCGGACGCCATCGTCATGCACCCCGGCCCGATGAACCGCGGGGTCGAGATTGACGGCACGCTGGCCGATGACATCAACCGGTCCGTCATTCAGGAACAGGTGGAAATGGGCGTCGCCGTGCGCATGGCGGTGATGGATCTGCTTGCCCGCAATCTGCGCGCCCGGCCCAAGGAAGTTCTGGTATGACCCGGATGGCCATCTCCGACTACGAAATCGGCCTGCTGCGCGTTTTCGTCATCGACCTGCCATCTCACACGATCGAACACTTCGCGAACGAGGCCGCAACCGGTGAATGGCCGCTGCGCGATGCCCTTGGTGCCAGCCTCTTGCGCGGTGCCTATGTCGAAACGGTCGCGATCGACGATCTGGGCGCCATGACCCTGTCGTCCTATCTTGCCGAAGGCTACGGTCTTACCGGCGAAGATTTCAGGGCCGCCCGCCCACAGCTGGACGCGCTGAGCGGCCATGTGCTGCTGCTGCCCTCAGCCGCATTCGGTCAGGTTGAACAGAGCCTGAAGATATCACCGCCCCTGCGTTGGATCGGCACCTTTTCCGAAGAAACCCGCCCGGCAGAGCTCACTCCACTCCGGTCGAAATCCGCACGCGGCCGCATCACCGACGGTCGGGCCAGCCCCTCATGGGGTGACCTGAGCCAGCTCAGCGGGCCGATGCTGGGACTGGGCATCGTGCTGCTGGCGATCCTGCTTTTTGCAATCGGGGTCAGAAGATGAACCACCCGGACCTCGAACCTATTTGCGACGCACATCCGGCACACAGCCCGCTGCGCGATATCCAGAAAGACGCCGCATGACCGACCTGCTGATCACCAACGCCCGTATCATCGACCCCGAAGGCGACATCATCCGCCCCGGCGCACTGCTGGTCCGCAATGGCGTCATCGCCGAAATCTTTGACACCCCCACGCCCGAGGTCAGCCGCGATCTGCTCCCCGACCATCTGCGCCGCGATGCCAACAACCGCTTTGTCGCGCCGGGCATCGTGGATATCGGCGTCAAGGTCTGCGAACCGGGTGAACGGCACAAGGAAAGCTTTGGCTCGGCCGGAATCGCGGCCGCCGCCGGGGGCGTGACCACAATCGTCACCCGCCCAGACACCCTGCCCGCCATCGACACACCCGAGGTGCTGGAATTCATCCGCCGCCGCGCGAACGAAGCCGCCCCGGTCAAGGTTCTGCCCATGGCCGCCCTGACCAAGGGTCGCGAGGGCCGCGAAATGACCGAAATCGGCTTTCTTATGGATGCCGGGGCCGTCGCCTTTACCGACTGCGATCACGTCGTGGCCGACACCCGCGTCCTGTCGCGCGCCATGACCTATGCCCGCTCGCTTGGCGCGCTGGTCATTTCGCACCCGCAGGACCCCGGCCTGTCGCGCGGCGGCGCCGTGACCAGCGGCAAGTTCGCCACCCTGCGCGGATTGCCCGGTGTGACAGCCATGGCCGAACGCATGGGGCTGGACCGTGACATCGCGCTCGTTGAAATGACCGGCGTGCGGTACCACGCCGACCAGATCACCACCAGCCGCGCCCTGCCCGCACTGGAACGCGCCAAGGCAAACGGGTTTGACGTGACGGCCGGCACCTCCATGCACCACCTTACCCTGAACGAACTCGACGTGAGCGACTACCGCACCTTCTTCAAGGTCAAGCCCCCGCTGCGCGCCGAAGAAGACCGTCAGGCGATCATCGAGGCCGTCCGCTCGGGCCTGATCGACGTGATCTGCTCCATGCACACGCCGCAGGACGAAGAATCCAAACGCCTGCCGTATGAAGAGGCCGCATCCGGTGCCGTCGGTCTTGAAACCCTGATGCCGGTCATGCTGCGGCTGTATCATTCCGGCGATCTGACCCTGCCCGGCCTGTTCCGGGCCATGTCGCTGAACCCGTCCCGCCGTCTGGGTCTGGACACCGGGCGCATCGCAAAAGGCGCACCCGCCGATCTGGTGCTTTTTGATGCGGACAAGCCGATGATCCTCGACCGGTTCAAGCTGAATTCGAAATCGAAAAACACCCCCTTTGACGGCGCCCGCCTGCAGGGTAGGGTCCTTGAGACATTCGTCGACGGCCTGTCCGTCTACCGGAGCCAGTGATGCCAGCAATTGAAAACACCGCAGTCGTACTCGCCCTCTGGGGGCTGATCGGCTATCTGCTGGGGTCGATCCCCTTTGGCCTGCTGCTGACCCGTGCTTTCGGCATCGGCAATCTGCGCGACATCGGGTCCGGCAATATCGGCGCCACCAACGTGCTGCGCACCGGCAACAAGAAGGCCGCCGCGCTGACGCTGCTGCTGGACGGCGCCAAGGGTGCTGTCGCCGTGCTTCTGGCCCGTCACTTCGCGGGCGAAGACGCGGCGCAGCTGGCCGCGCTTCTGGCATTTCTGGGCCATTGCTTTCCGGTCTGGCTGGGCTTCAAGGGCGGCAAGGGCGTGGCAACCTTCCTTGGCATATTGCTCGCGCTGGTCTGGCCGGTCGGCATGCTGTGCTGTATCACCTGGCTGGCCGCCGTCGCCGCAACCCGCATCTCAAGCCTTGGCGCATTGGTCGCCGCTGCCGCCTCTGCGCCCTATACGCTCCTGCTGGGACAGCGCGAGGCAGCTGTCCTCGCCCTCCTGCTGACGCTGCTGATCTTCTGGCGTCACAGCAGCAATCTGTCCCGCATCAGGGCCGGGATCGAACCGAAAGTCGGTCAGAAAAGCGCCTGAACCACGGACAGAAACGGATCGACGCGCGTTACATAACGTGACGCGCATCGATCCGATTCAGCCGATCATTGCGCGTATCGCTGCTTCAACCTCGACCGGATGCGAAATCGGTGCCATGTGTCCGGCCCCCTCGATCACAACCTCACGCACATCCGGGATCCGCGCTGCCAGCGCGGCATGAATGTCCTGCATGATCAGCTGCGTTTCAGACCCGCGCACCAGCAACACCGGCATGTCCAGCGCTTCCAGACGTCCCTCAGCCAGCAACCCGACAGAATCGTCGTGCAGGGTCTTGTTGGTTTCGGCGATGATCGGGATGCGTTTGATCAGCGAATCCTTTTGCTTCTGGTTCAGGTCTTCCCAGCCTCTGCCGTCGCCCCAAAGCGCGCTGAACAATCGGGCCGCCGTATCCTGGTCGCCCACCGCAAGCGCATTCGCAAACGGCCGCGACTTCTTGAGATGCGCATTAAACGCGGCAGGGGCACTGTCCTTGGCGGCGGCGAACAAAACCGGTTCGATCAACGTAAGCGACCGCATCCCCGGGTTTTCCAGCGCCAGACGCAACGCGACCGTCGCGCCAAAGGAATGGCCGATCACATGCATCCCCGGCTCAAGGAAACTGGCCGCGATTTCGGTCATCTGGTCGTGGTAATCCGACCGTTTGTCCCAGTCCCCGCTCAGCCCGTGGCCCGGCATGTCGGGTGCCGCAACCCGCAGACGGTCGGCAAGACCGCCCGCCATCCGGATCCAGGCCCCCGAATGGGCCAGCGCCGGATGCAGCATCAGCGCGGGTTCGGGGCCAACCCCGAATTCGTTCCAGTGCACCGGGAAACCGGCGCGGGTATCATACGGCATCAGAGCTTGCCCGCGAGGTGCAGATCAAGGTCATCCAACCGGTCCTGACCCCAGAACCGTTGCCCGCTGTCCGTGATGTAAAAGGGCGATCCAAAGACACCCTTCGCCACCGCCTCTTCCAGATTTGCGGCATAGGTTTCCGCTCCGGTCAGCAGCCCGGAGTCCGCCAGCTTGGGATCGAACCCGGCGGCACTCAAACAGTCACGCACCACCGCATCCTCGGCGATATCTTTTTCCTCGGCCCAGCAGGCCCGCAGGAACGAATGCACCAGCTTGCCCAGATCACCGCCCCCGGCATTCTGCGCCGCTATGATGGCATATCCCGAAGGCGCCGCATTGGTCGGCCAGTGCGCCGGCTTCAGCGTCAGCGGCATATCCAGCTTTTTCGACATCCGCGCCAGTTCCTGTGCGCGGTATTCCATCCGGCTCGGGTGACGATCCTTGGGCACGGTGCCCCCGGTCCGAACGAACAACGCCATCGCATCCAGCGGCTTGTAGGTGATGTCAGCCCCGTGCGATGCGGCGATTTCTTCCAGCCTGTTGCCTGCCAGATAAGTAAAAGGCGACAGTGTCGTGAAATAGTAGTCAATATGTGCCATCTGATCTCTCCCCGGTCGCATCGGCTTTGCCGGAACCTATGCGCATGCTAAGGCGAGCGCAATGTCACGAATCCTTCATTCCCCGAACCAAAGCCGGAGCTGCCCTCCAATGCCAACACTGATCGAACCCAAGCTGATTTCTGGTAACGCGAACCTGCCGCTCGCCACTGCCATCGCCAAGCGTATGTCGCTCTATCGCGGCATGACCGTCGGGCTGGTCAATGCCCGGGTCGAACGCTTCAACGATCAGGAAATCTTTGTCGAGGTTTACGAAAACGTCCGGGGCGAGGATATGTTCATCCTCCAGTCAACCTCGAATCCCGCCAATGACAACCTGATGGAACTGCTGATCATGGCCGATGCGCTGCGCCGCTCGTCGGCTGCGCGTATCACTGCCGTGATCCCCTACTTCGGTTACGCCCGTCAGGACCGCCGCACCAAGGCACGCACACCGATCACCGCCAAGCTGGTCGCCAACATGATCGCCGAAGCCGGGATCGAACGGGTCCTGACCATGGACCTGCACGCGACGCAGATCCAGGGCTTCTTCGATATCCCGGTGGACAACCTCTATGCCTCGCCGGTCTTCGCGCTGGATATCCTGAACCAGTTCAAGGACATGTCCGATGTCATGGTCGTCTCGCCGGACGTCGGCGGCGTTGCCCGCGCCCGCGAATTGGCCAAGCGGATCAACGCGCCCCTGTCGATCGTCGACAAACGCCGCGAAAAGGCCGGCGAAATCGCTGAAATGACGGTGATCGGGGATGTGACGGGCAAGCGCTGCATCATCGTCGACGACATTTGCGACACCGCCGGTACGCTCTGCAAGGCGGCCGAGGTACTGATCGAAAATGGCGCCTCCGAGGTACACTCCTACATCACCCACGGCGTCCTGTCCGGCCCGGCGGTTGAACGGATCACCAATTCGGTGATGAAATCTCTGGTGATCACCGATTCAATCAATGCCCCCGAGGCCGTGCGCAACGCGCCCAACATCCGCATCGTGCCCACCGCGCCGATGTTCGCACAGGCGATCCTCAACATCTGGAACGGCACCTCGGTGTCTTCCCTGTTCGAGACGGAAACACTCGGCCCGATCTACGAAGGCATCCTCTGAACCACCACCCCAGCCCGGTGGCCTATACCGCCGGGCTGACAGAACTGCGCATGGGCCGTATGACGTCACAGACCGCGGCGCCCGATGCACCTTCCAGACGGACCCGGTCCGTAATCCCCCGCTTTTTATCGTTCCAATTGCGCCCACCGGAGGCAATCCGGCGGCACCGCTGAACGGGCATCACCCCGCGCGCAAAGAAAAACCCCGCAGAACCAAGGGTTCCACGGGGTTTTCAGTCTGTAATGTCAGTTCAGATCAGAGCGACGGCTGCTTAGGCGACAGACCGATATGGGTGCCAACGGCAACCATGTCCGACAAGAGCTTGGCCGCATCATCCACCGGACCCGGCTCGTTCTTGAAGGTTTCTTTCGCCTTGCCATAGGCTTCATGTGCTTCGTCGACCAGCGCCTCATAGGCTGCCTGATCCACATCGCCACGCGGCAGGGCACGCTCGGCCAGTACCGAAATGCTCTCGCCGATTTCGGCAAAGCCGCCAGTCACAACGAATTCTTCCGTGCCCTTCTCGGTCTCAACGCGCAGCACACCGGGGCGCAGCGTGGTGATCAGCGGTGCGTGGTTGGGCATCGCCGTCAGATCGCCATCGGCGCCGGGGATGATCACCGACACGACCTGTGCGGACATCAGGCTCCGCTCCGGGCTGACGAGATCGAATTGAATAGTCTCAGCCATTTGGGCCTCCTGTTAGGTGTTCGGGGGGCCGCAAAGCCCCCCGAAGCAGATCCGTTTAGGCTGCGTCAGATGCCAGACGCTCGGCTTTCGCCTTCACGTCTTCGATGCCGCCAACCATGTAGAAGGCGCCTTCGGGCAGGTGATCGTATTCGCCGGCCACAACCGCCTTGAAGGACGAAATCGTGTCCTCAAGCGGAACCTGCACACCGTCGGAACCAGTGAAGACCTTCGCAACGTCGAACGGCTGCGAAAGGAAACGCTGGATCTTACGGGCACGGGCAACGGTCAGCTTGTCCTCTTCGGACAGTTCGTCCATCCCGAGGATGGCGATGATGTCCTGAAGCGACTTGTAACGCTGCAGGATACCCTGCACGTCACGCGCAACCTGATAGTGCTCTTCGCCAACGATCTGCGGGTCCATCAGACGCGAGTTCGAGTCGAGCGGGTCCACGGCCGGGTAGATACCCAGTTCGGAAATCGCACGGTTCAGAACCGTCGTTGCGTCAAGGTGCGCAAAGGTGGTCGCAGGCGCCGGGTCGGTAAGGTCATCCGCGGGAACGTAAACGGCCTGGATCGAGGTGATCGAACCGTTCTTTGTGGATGTAATCCGCTCCTGCATCTGGCCCATGTCGGTCGCCAGCGTCGGCTGATAGCCCACGGCAGACGGGATACGACCCAGAAGCGCCGAAACCTCGGAACCCGCTTGGGTAAAGCGGAAGATGTTGTCGACGAAGAACAGAACGTCGGTACCGGACTGGTCGCGGAACTGCTCGGCCAGTGTCAGACCGGTCAGGGCAACACGGGCACGCGCACCCGGAGGCTCGTTCATCTGACCGTAAACAAGTGCCACCTGAGACTCCGACAGGTTGTCGGGCTTGATGACGTTGGATTCGATCATCTCGTGGTACAGGTCGTTACCCTCACGGGTCCGCTCACCCACACCGGCGAACACGGAATAACCCGAGTGCACCTTGGCGATGTTGTTGATCAGTTCCATGATCAGAACGGTCTTGCCAACGCCGGCACCGCCGAACAGGCCGATCTTGCCGCCCTTGGAGTAAGGCGCGAGCAGGTCGATGACCTTGATCCCGGTAACCAGGATTTCCGATTCCGTCGACTGCTCGGCAAAGCCGGGCGCGTCAGCGTGGATCGGGCGATATTCGTCCGCGTTCACGGGACCCTTTTCGTCGACGGGCTCGCCCACGACGTTCAGGATGCGGCCCAGTGTGGCGTTGCCGACCGGAACCATGATCGGGCTGTCGGTGTCGGTCACTTCCTGACCGCGCACGAGACCCTCGGTCGCGTCCATCGCGATGGCACGAATGGTGTTCTCCCCGAGGTGCTGCGCAACCTCCAGGACCAGTTTCTTGCCGTTGTTGTCAGTGGTCAGTGCGTTGAGAATCGCCGGGAGGTGATCCTCGAACTGCACGTCAACCACGGCGCCAATGACCTGGGTCACTTTGCCTTTTGCGTTTGCCATGTTTCGTCTCCGGTCCTTAGAGCGCTTCCGCGCCCGAGATAATTTCGATCAGTTCGTTGGTGATGACGGCCTGACGCGAACGGTTGTACTCGATCGTGAGGTCTTCGATCATCTCGCCTGCGTTTCGGGTCGCGTTGTCCATTGCGGACATCCGCGCGCCCTGTTCGCTGGCGGCGTTTTCCAGAAGCGCCGCAAAGATCTGCACCGCAACACCGCGCGGCAGCAGGTCTGCCAGAATCTCTTCCTCGCTGGGCTCGTAATCATACAGCGTCTGTTCCGCACCGGCTTCGGGTGCTTCAAAGGACGCAGGGATGATCTGCTGCGCGGTCGGGATCTGGGTCACGACGTTTTCGAACTCGGCATAGAAGATCGTGCAGACATCGAATTCGCCCGCGTCGAACCGGTCGAGGATGTTGCGTGCAACACCCTGCGCATCGGCATAGCCAAGGCGCTTCACACCCGACATGTCGACGTGATCAACGAACAGATCGCTGTAGTCGCGACGCATGCTGTCGCGACCCTTCTTGCCAACGGTCATGACCTTGACCGTCTTGCCCGCACTCCTCAGTTTGAGGATGTGCTGGCGTGCAAGCTTGGCGATGTTGGCGTTGAAGCCACCACAAAGCCCGCGTTCCGAGGTCAGAACAACCAGCAGATGCACCTTGTCCTCGCCCGTCCCGGCCAGAAGCCGGGGCGCGCTTGCACTGTCACCGACAGAGGCGGCCAGCGCCCCCATCACCGCGCTGAAACGCTCGGTGTAGGGACGCGACATTTCCGCGGCATCCTGCGCACGGCGCAGCTTTGCAGCTGCAACCATTTGCATGGCCTTGGTGATCTTGCGGGTCGATTTGACCGACGCGATCCTGTTTTTCAGGTCCTTGAGATTCGGCATGGCCTTATCTCCCTTTTATGCGAAGTCGGCGGCGAATTCGTCAAGCGCTGCGCGGATTTTGGCCTCGGCGTCGCCCTTGATCTTGGGGTCTTCCGTGGTGATGAAATCCAGCACATCCTTACGCTTGCCGCGCAGGTGCGCCAGCAGACCTTTTTCAAAGCGACCGACATCCCCAACCGCGATCTTGTCCAGATAGCCTTTGGTGCCTGCAAAGATGACGCAGACGATCTCGGCATTGGTCAGCGGCGAATACTGCGGCTGCTTCATCAGTTCGGTCAGACGCGCGCCACGGTTCAGAAGCTTCTGAGTTGCGGCATCGAGGTCGGAACCGAACTGCGCAAAGGCAGCCATTTCGCGGTACTGAGCGAGCTCGAGCTTAACCGGACCGGCAACCGACTTCATCGAGTTGGTCTGGGCAGACGAACCCACACGCGAAACCGACAGACCGGTGTTCACCGCAGGACGGATGCCCTGGTAGAACAGTTCGGTCTCAAGGAAGATCTGGCCGTCGGTGATCGAGATCACGTTGGTCGGAATGAACGCCGAAACGTCGCCACCCTGGGTTTCGATGATCGGCAGAGCCGTCAGCGAGCCCGAACCGTGATCTGCGTTCAGCTTTGCCGAACGTTCCAGAAGGCGCGAGTGGAGATAGAAAACGTCGCCGGGATAGGCTTCGCGGCCCGGCGGGCGACGCAGCAGCAGCGACATCTGACGGTAGGACACGGCCTGCTTGGAAAGGTCATCATAGATGATCAGCGCGTGGCGGCCGTTGTCGCGGAAATGCTCGGCCATGGCGGTCGCGGTATAGGGTGCCAGGTACTGCATCGGCGCGGGGTCGGACGCGGTTGCGGCCACGACGATCGAATATTCGATGGCGCCGGTCTCTTCGAGCTTTTTCACCAGCTGTGCAACGGTCGAACGCTTCTGACCGATGGCAACGTACACGCAGTACAGCTTGTCGCCTTCGGTTGCGGCGGCGTCGTTGTACGACTTCTGGTTCAGAATGGTGTCGAGCGCGATTGCGGTCTTGCCGGTCTGACGGTCACCAATGATCAGTTCGCGCTGGCCACGGCCAACGGGGATCATCGCGTCCACGGACTTGAGGCCCGTTGCCATCGGCTCGTGAACCGACTGGCGCGGGATGATGCCGGGGGCCTTGACGTCGGCCAGGCCGCGCTTGTCCGATGCGATCGGACCTTTGCCGTCCAGCGGGTTGCCAAGACCGTCAACGACGCGGCCCAGCAGGCCATCGCCAATCGGCACGTCCACGATGGACTTGGTGCGCTTGACGATATCGCCTTCCTTGATGTCCCGGTCGGTGCCGAAGATCACGACGCCGACGTTGTCGGTTTCGAGGTTCAGCGCCATGCCCTGGATACCACCGGGGAATTCGACCATTTCGCCGGCCTGGCAGTTGTCCAGACCGTAGACGCGCGCGATGCCGTCACCGACGGACAGAACACGACCGACCTCGGCAACTTCGGCGTCTTGGCCAAAGTTCTTGATCTGCTCCTTCAGGATCGCAGAAATTTCGGCTGCTTGGATACCCATTTATCCGACCTCTTTCATTACATTCTGGAGGGAATTGAGCTTGGAGCGGATCGACGTGTCGATCATCTTCGAGCCCACCTTGACGACAAGACCACCGATGAGGGTTTCATCGACGGTCGCATTGATGAGAACGTCGCGGCCGATCTGGGCCTTGAGCGTCTCGGAAAGTTTCTTGGCCTGCGCATCGCTCAGCGCGGTGGCCGAGGTAACGTCCGCAGTGACTTCGCCTTTGTGGCTCGCGATCATCTCGCGCAGCTGGGCAATCATTGCGGGAACGACAAACAGACGACGCTTGGATGCCATCAGCGACAGCACGTTCTGCATTGCCGCGATCAGGCCCATCTTCTGTGCGATGGCTGTGATCGCCCGACCTTGAGTTTCACGCGTATAGACGGGTGAATGGATCAGGTCGCGCAGATCAGCGCTTTCGCTCAGGGCGGTGGAAAGTTCGCCCAGATTGGATTCGAGATTTTCGAGCTGATTGTTCTCTTGGGCGATTTCAAAAACCGCTTTGGCATAGCGCGAGGCGATGCCGGAGGAAATCGAAGCTGAGTCTGACACGTCCACCCTTCCGATATTATGCCCCCGTGGCCCCGCATTGCTTTGGGGTCCGGAGGCGTTTGTCTGCGCCCCGAGCAAGCTCTGGGCATTAAAATCAGCGCGGATGTACCAGAGGCATCCCCCCCTCGCAACATGCTTAGACGCATTTAACTGCTGCGCCAAACCACTTATTTTACTGCGGCTCACAGCAACCGCGACCTATTGCCTAGCTCAGGCCTTTACAATTTATACACTTTTTCGCGATCCAACCTGATTCTTTCGTTCAGGAAGGACGGGATGCCGCAGCATGACTGATAGCGCCACCACCCGGCCGTCTTCCCGCGCCGCGCCGCAGCAAGGGAAAACTGCCCGATAATTCATCAACTTATGCGCTGGCAGACACTAGGCGCAGGTGACGTCAGGTAGCGCGTTCATCACCGTTACACCGGCTTCGCCGAGGGCGATGGCGACAGCGCGCCCAGCGGTTTGCGCACAGCGTCCTTGACGGCCGACCCGCCACTGCGCGCCGGGGTGCGTTTCGCAACCTCGACCATCAGCACGCCACCGGCCATCACCGGGGCCGCCGCGCGACCGGTTTTTTCCCACATCGCGCCGGTCTTCATCCAGAACCGCCGTGACGACGGCGGCTGATACAGCGCCGCGACGGTCCGCTCGGGCACAAAACTGTGACGCTTCAGCTGTGCCTCCAGCTGACTCAGCGAATAGGGACGACCAAAACCAAAGGGCGTCAGATCGCTGCGCGCCCACAGCCCGGACCGGTTCGGCACAATGAACAACGCCCGCCCCCCCGGCCCCAGCACGCGGTAACATTCATCCAGCAGCGCCGATGGATTCTCCGATGTCTCAAGCCCGTGCATCAGCACCAGCCGGTCCACATGTCCGGTTTCGATCGGCCAAAGCGTCTCTTCACACAGCACGGAAACATTGGGCATTCCGACGGGCCAGTGGATCACCCCCTGCGGTGCCGGCATCAGCCCGATCACCCGACGCGCCTGCGCCAGATAGGGGCGCAGCAACGGCACCGCGAAACCGTAGCCGGCCACCGTCAGCCCCTTCGCCTCGGGCCAGAAAACCTGCACCTGATTGCGCACGACCTTCTGCGCAGCCCGCCCCAGCGCACTGCGATAATAAAAGCTGCGCAGGTCCGTTACATCGAGGTGCATTGCAGCCTCCTCCCTGATCGGCCAATCTGTGCCCACCTTACCCAGCCAAAGCGGAATGACCATGCCCCTTGAACTTCTGACCATCCCCGCCCGCAGCGACAACTATGCCTTTATCGTCCATGACGCGGAATCAGGCGCAACTGCGGTGATCGACGTTCCCGACGCCGCCCCGGTGCAGGCCGCGCTGGTCGCCCACGGCTGGACACTCACCGATATCTGGCTGACCCATCACCACGGCGACCACACCGAGGGCGTCGCCCCCCTGCGCGCGCTTTACCCTCAGGCCCGCGTCAGCGGTGCCGCCGCCGACGCCCACCGCCTGCCCGCCCTTGACCGGCAACTAAAGGAAGGCGACAGCTTTTCCTTCGGCGGCGAAGATGTGCAAATTTTCGAAGTCTCGGGTCATACCCTCGGCCACATCGCCTTTTACATGCCAGGCTCCGGCTATGTCTTTACCGCCGACAGCCTGATGGCCCTGGGCTGCGGCCGCGTAAACGAAGGCACGCATGAACAGATGTGGGAAAGCCTTTCCAAGCTCGCCGCGCTGCCGCCGGAAACCGTCGTCTGCTCGGGTCACGAATACACCGCGAACAACGCGAAATTCGCCCTGACCATTGAACCCGGGAACGAAGCGCTTAAATCTCGTGCAGATGCAATCGCCAAAGCCCGCGCCAAAGGGACCCCAACGGTCCCTTCCAGTCTGTCGGACGAACTGGCCACAAACCCCTTCCTGCGCGCCGGTCTGCCTTCGGTCAAGGCAGCGCTCGGCATGCAGGACGCCTCGAATGTAGACGTCTTTACAGAAATCCGTCAGCGTAAAGACCGATTTTAGGGTATTTTGACGTCACCAATCGGCACCACCCGCGAATGTGACAGGCGGTTTCAAAGAAAAAACTTGAAGCAGGGCAATAATCGACCAAACTTTAACCGTAAGAGGCCAGTCTGGACCGGCGCACCGGTCCGACACAGATAAGAAGGAGCACCAACGTGCCTTCATTCTCGAACACACTTGAGCAGTCCATTCACGCAGCGCTCGCGCTGGCCAACTCGCGTTCGCATGAATTCGCCACGCTAGAGCATCTTCTTCTGGCGCTTGTTGATGAACCTGACGCCGCCCGCGTGATGAAGGCCTGCAACGTCGATACCGAAGAATTGCGAACCACATTGGTGGAATTCATCGACGACGATCTGGCCAACCTTGTCACCGACATCGACGGCTCCGAAGCAGTGCCCACCGCCGCCTTCCAGCGCGTGATCCAGCGCGCCGCCATCCACGTCCAGTCATCAGGCCGCACCGAAGTGACCGGCGCGAACGTGCTGGTCGCGATCTTTGCGGAACGCGAATCAAATGCCGCCTATTTCCTGCAAGAGCAGGAAATGACCCGCTATGACGCGGTCAACTTCATCGCCCATGGCGTCGCCAAGAACCCGGCATACGGCGAAAGCAGACCCGTAACCGGCGCTTCGGACGACCACGAGGAAACCTCCTCGACCGAGGCCCCTCCGGGCGAGGCAAAGGAATCGGCGCTGTCGAAATACTGCGTCAACCTCAACGACAAATCCCGTCACGGTGACATCGATCCGCTGATCGGCCGCGCCTCAGAGGTTGAGCGCTGCATTCAGGTGCTCTGCCGCCGCCGCAAGAACAACCCGCTTCTGGTGGGCGATCCCGGCGTGGGCAAGACCGCCATCGCCGAAGGCCTCGCACGCAAGATCGTCGCCGGCGACATCCCCGATGTCCTGGCAAAGACCACGATCTTTTCGCTCGATATGGGCGCGCTGCTGGCCGGCACCCGTTACCGCGGCGACTTTGAGGAACGACTCAAGGCCGTCGTGACAGAGCTTGAGGCGCATCCTGACGGCGTCCTCTTCATCGACGAAATCCACACCGTGATCGGTGCCGGGGCCACATCCGGCGGCGCCATGGATGCATCGAACCTGCTGAAGCCCGCGCTTCAGGGCGGCAAGCTGCGCACCATGGGCTCGACCACCTACAAGGAATTTCGTCAGCACTTCGAAAAGGACCGCGCCCTGGCGCGCCGGTTCCAGAAGATTGACGTCAACGAACCCTCCGTGCCCGACACGATCAAGATCATCAAAGGCCTCAAGCCGTACTTCGAGGAGCATCACGGTGTGAAATACACCGCCGATGCGGTCAAGACGGCTGTCGAACTCTCGGCCCGCTACATCAACGACCGCAAGCTGCCGGACAAAGCCATCGATGTGATTGACGAGGCCGGCGCCGCCCAGCATCTGCTGCCGGATTCCAAGCGTCGCAAGACCATCGGCACCAAAGAGATCGAGGATGTCGTGGCCAAGATTGCCCGAATCCCGCCAAAAAACGTCTCCAAGAACGATGCAGAGGTGCTTCGTGACCTCGAGGCGTCGCTCAAGCGGGTCGTTTTCGGACAGGACGACGCCATCGTGGCCCTCGCCTCGGCGATCAAGCTGGCCCGTGCGGGCCTGCGCGAACCCGAAAAGCCCATCGGCAACTACCTGTTCGCCGGGCCGACCGGTGTGGGCAAGACCGAAGTGGCCAAGCAGCTGGCGGATTCGCTGGGCGTGGAACTGCTGCGCTTTGACATGTCCGAATACATGGAGAAACACGCTGTTTCCCGCCTGATCGGCGCGCCTCCGGGCTATGTCGGCTTTGATCAGGGTGGCCAGCTCACCGACGGTGTGGATCAGCATCCGCACTGTGTGCTTCTGCTGGACGAGATGGAAAAGGCGCACCCGGATGTCTACAACATCCTGCTTCAGGTCATGGACCACGGCTCGCTGACCGATCACAACGGGCGCACGGTGGATTTCCGCAATGTTATCCTGATCATGACCTCGAACGCCGGCGCCATCGAACAGTCGCAGGCGGCCATCGGTTTCGGCCGCGACCGGCGCGAAGGCGAAGATACCGCCGCGATCGAACGCACCTTCACGCCTGAATTCCGCAACCGTCTCGATGCGGTGATCAGCTTCAAACCGCTGCCCAAATCCACCATCCTGCGTGTGGTCGAAAAGTTCGTCCTCCAGCTCGAGGCGCAACTGATGGACCGCAACGTGACCATCGAACTGACCGATCCGGCGGCCGCATGGCTTGCCGACAAGGGCTATGACGACAAGATGGGCGCACGTCCCCTCGGCCGCGTGATCCAGGAACACATCAAGAAGCCGCTGGCCGAAGAACTGCTTTTCGGCAAGCTGATGAAGGGTGGCGTGGTCAAGGTGGTCGTCCGCGACGGCAAGCTGGAACTCGACATCGAAAGCCTGCAGAACCCGCGCCTGTCGGGCAACAAACCGCCGCTCCTGACTGCCGAATAACCCGGGCACAGGCACGCCCCGAATCTGACAACCTCCGCCGCGCCCACCGCGGCGGAGGTTTTGTTTCTACTGCCGAAAAAAGTGTGGAAAAAACGCGGCGGCAGCGCTCATGCCGCCCCGCGAACCAACCGCAGCCTTCTATGGCAACCTTGCACCACACGCAGCGCTGCGCGCACAGGCAACCGCACCGGGTCGGCCCCGTGACGCTTGCGCTTCTTCGCTTTCCAAACACGCCAAGACGGCCTGCCCACCCTTGGGAAAACCATCGCTACTTTTCGGTGAATTTCAACTCGATCCGGCGGTTCTGCGCACGGGCCTCGGGCGTGTCTGCCGGGTTCACCGGCTGATACTGGCCAAACCCGTTTGCCGCCAGCCGCGTCGGGGGGATTCCAAGGAAATCAATCATGTAGCGCACAACTGACAGGGCCCGCGCCTGGCTCAGCTCCCAGTTATCGGCGAATGCGCCAAAGCCCGACAGCGGCACGTCATCCGTATGCCCGTCCACCCGGATCACCCAGTCGATGCCTTCGGGGATGGCGTCCGCAACCGACTTCAGGATCGCCGCCACCTTGGCCACCTCGCCCTGACCGGCGTCCGACAACGTCGCGGACCCCAGCGGGAACAGCACTTCAGAGGAGAAGACGAACCGGTCGCCCTCAATCCGCACGCCTTCCTGATTGCCCAGCACATCCCGCAGCCGACCAAAGAATTCCGACCGGTAGCGTTCCAGATCCTGCGTCTGCGCCTCCAGCACCTCGGTTTCCGCCTCCAGCCGCTTGCGCTCGGCCTCCTCAAGCAGCCGCCGCTTGCGTTCTTCCGCAGCCACCCGCGCCAGTGCGGTGTTCAGGTCCGACCCAAGGTTCTGCAACTGCACCTGCGCCGCCGCGTCACTGTCGCGCGCCTCGTCCAGCAGCCCCTGCAAGGACGACAATTGTTCGCGTAGCGCCGCCACCTGCCGGTTGAGCAGTTCCGTCTGCTTCTGCGCTTCCGTGGCCCGCGCCGCCTCCGTGCTCAGTTCTTCCCGCGCCGTTGATAGCAGCGCCGCCCGCGTCTCGGCCTGCGTCAGCGCCGTTTCGGCCTCGGCCTCAGCCGCCCGCCGCGCCGCCAGCGCCACCGTCAGCTGCTTGCGCACCTCCTCGGCATCGCTCTCGACCGACAGTTTTGCCGCCAACGCCGCTGCCAGCTTCTGCTCCAGTGACTGCGAATCGCCCGTCTGCTCGGCCAGTTGCGCCTGTGCCGCCGCCAGCTGCTGCCGCAGATCGGCCAATTCGGCATCCCGCTCCTGCCCGGACGCCTGCGCGTCGCGCAGATCCGTCTCGGCCTGCTGGGCCTGCACCAGCGCCTCGGCCAGACGCGCCTCAGTATCCGTCAATTGCCCTGCCGCAGCGTTTGCCTCGGCCAGCTGATCCTCAAGCGACGCAACCCGCGCCGCGCGATCCTCGCCCTCGACCAGCGCCGCCGCCAGCCGCGAATCCAAATCCGCTTCGGCCTTGCGCGCCGCCGCCAGCAGCGTCAGCGTTTGCTCGGCCCGGGACCGCTGTTCCTCAAGCGACAGCGTCATCGCCGTCAGCTCCGCGTCCGATGCCTCAAGCCGCTCGCGCAGCACCGCAGCCGCCTCGGCCTCGGCCAGCCTCTGCGCCTCTTCTTCCGTCAGGGCCGCGCCCAGTTCCGACACCCGTTCGGTCAGCGCGCCGACCTGAGATGTCACATCGGCATTCTTGGCCCGCAGATCGGCAACCAGCGCATCCAGCGCCTCGCGCCGGGCCGCAGCCAGCCGCGCCGCTTCGGCCTGGGCATCGACCTCGCTGCGTGCGGTGGCCAGCGCCAGATCCAGCGCCGCCTTTTCATCCGTCAGGGTCGCGCGCGCCTGTTCAAGGTCCGCCAACCGCGCCTGCGCATCCCACTGTTCCGCAAGCAGCCCGGCCACCTGTTCCTCGAACGACGCGATCCGCGCACCCGCACTCTCAAGCTCTGCCGCCTGCCGGTCGCGGCTCGCGGTCAGCGTCGAAATAAGATTGGCCTGTTCCGCCAGCCGCGATTCCCGCGCATCCAGCGTGGCCTGCACCTCGCCCAATTCATCGCTCAGCGCCGTGTTCTGCCGTTTTTCAAGGCCCAGCGCCTGCGCAATCGCCGACAACTCGCCCGACAGCGTGCTCAGCTCGCTTTCCTGCCCGGTGATCGTCTCGCGCAGCACGAACTGCACCACCATGAAGATGGTCAGCACGAACATCAGCACCAGCAGCAGCCCGGTCATCGCATCGACGAATCCCGGCCAGATCGAATGCTGAAAACGTGCCCCGGTGCGGCGCGAAAGAGCCATGGCCTAGCTCTCCTGACCCGGTTTCATCACACGGGGGCGCGGCACCGCGGGTGCGGCGGGCGCGCTCACCTGTCGGCCCATCTGCGCCAGCACGCGGCTCAGCGCAGAAATATCGGTGCGCAGCTCGGCCATGCTTTCCTGCCGTCCGGCGCTGATTTCTTCCAATATCCGCAGCATCTGCACGTCGATCGACCGCAGCCGCATCCGGCTTTCGGCGTCCAGCCCTTCAGAGGCCTCCTTGCGCGACAGTACATCAATCAGCCGTTCCTGCCCGTCAGCAATCCGCGCCAGCGCGTTGGACGACGGCGCCGTCGCCTCCATCCGTTCGGTCATCCGCTCGACCGCATCGGCCAGTTGGCCCAGACGCGCATCGACTTCGGCACGGCCCTCTTCAGAGCGGGCAAAGATGCCTTGCAGCACCTCCATCTGATCCGCCATCGCGTCCAGTGCGATGGCCGCGCCGCCCATTTCGCCGGTGCTGTCGCCATCGGCAAACCCCAGCCGGGTGATCGAACTCAGCCATTCCTCAAGCTCGCGGTAGAACCGGTTCTGCCCGTGACCCGCGAACAACTCCAGCAGACCAACGATCAGCGACCCCGCCAGACCCAGCAATGACGAGGCAAAGGCCACGCCCATGCCGCCCAGCTGGTTTTGCAGACCCTCCATCAGGCGCGAAAACACCTCAACGCCGGATTCGCCCTCTTTCGGGACCAGCGACTTGATGGTTTCAACCAGCGCCGGCACCGTGGTCGCAAGACCGTAGAAGGTGCCCAGAAGGCCCAGAAAGATCAGCAGACTGACGATATACCGCGTGATCTCACGCTCTTCGTCGATGCGCTGTGCCACGGATTCAAGGATCGACCGGGTTGAACTGGTCGCAATCTGCATCCGCTTGCCGCGCGTGCGCAGCAGCGTCGCAAGCGGCGCCAGCATCTGCGGCGCCTGCGTACCCTTTTCCCGGTCCGCGGCGAAACTCTCGATCCAGCGGACCGAGATGATCAGTTGCGCCACCTGCCAGAAACAGGCGATCACGCCGATCAGAAAGACAAGAAAGATGAACCCGTTGAGGTAGGGGTTGGATTCAAAGATCGGCAGGACGCGCGGCAGCGCCATCATGCCGCCAATGCCCGACAGCACGAGCACCGCCAGCATCAGCACGATCTGACGCACGGGTTGCGAGAAATGGGGGTCGGCCGTGAGGTCCGGCTTGTCCATGCGGACCGCTCCTGACGCTGGAATTGCTAAGGTTTTTCAGAGCAGACCCTATGACCTATCCCCAGACAAGCCAAGCGGTTAAGCGCCGAGAACCTGCACGCGCTCGCTCAACCATTGCAGTTCTGCATCGGGAATGCCCAACTCGACCAGATGTCGGGTGGTATTGTGCAGATATTCGGCATTCGGGCCACGCCCGCCGACGGCACGGGCGATGATCTGCGCCTGCTCTTCCAGCGGCAGACCGCCGCAATACTGCACATGCGCGGCGTCGATCACATAGGTCACCGCCTCCACATCGCGCCCGTCCCGCAGGCGCACCTGCAGCACCCGTTCAACGTAGGCGGAAGAGATCAGTTCGCGTTCGCGCAGATAGTCCAGCGTCGCATCCTCGTGCCCGCCTGCAACCCGCAGCGCCAGCCCGTCACAAACGGCATCGGCATGCTCATCAAGCGCGAGCACCAGCCCCGGCGCCTCTTCGGTGCCCCGGTGGTGGATCGAACGCATGCAAAAACTGCGCGCATAGCCCGGCAGGGACGCGGGCGCACGTTCGGCAACCTCGAACCCGGGGTTCCACAGCAGCGATCCATATCCGAAAACCCACATCACCATCATTCTGGCCCTTCTCTGACGGGGGCTGTAAACACCAATCAGACAGTTTCCGAAAGGGGTCCAGCACCATGAAACGGCTACTCTTTGTCATCATTCTGGCGGGTCTCGCCTGGTCCGGCCACTGGTTCTGGTCCGCGCACCAGCTGCGCCAGCAAACCGCCGCCTGGTTCGACGCCCGCCGCACCGCCGGGTGGGAGGCGCAGTATGGCGACCTCACGGTCCTCGGATTCCCCAACCGTCTGGATGCGACCCTTACCGACGTCACCCTTGCCGATCCCGCGACCCGGATCACCTGGCAGGCGCCGTTCCTTCAGATCTTCCGGCTCGCTTACAAACCGAACCACCTGATCCTGATCTGGCCCGACGATCAGACCCTGACCACGGCCACCGGCACCACGCGGATCACCGACACGGGCATGCGCGCCAGCCTGATCCTTGACGGCGACGCCCTGCTGCGCAGCAATCTGGAATCCGAAAGCCTGAGTTTCGCCGCGCCCTCGGGCACGCTGGCGCTGGCTGGTGTCACCGGTGCCTTCACCCATATCGACGGTCCGACCTACCGCCTTGCGCTGAACGCCACCGGTATTGCCGACAGTGCAGCGGCCCTTGCCGCACCCAACGCCAGCGGTCTCAGCGTCGATGCCACCGTGACCTTTGACCAGCCGCTCACCAAGGCGTCGCTGACCGGCCCCCGCCCGCACCCCGTCCAGATCGCGCTGCGCCTTGCAGAATATCGCCTCGGGGCGCAGTCGCTGAAGCTCTCCGGCGATCTCACGCTGGACGATCAGGGCCTTGCCACCGGCACCCTGTCTCTACAGGCGACCGACTGGCCACAGATGCTGACGCTGGCGCGTGCATCCTCTGGCCTGCCACCCGCCCTATTCGCACCGCTGGAACAGGCGCTGACCCTGTCCGGCAACCTCAACCGCACGGATGGCGCACGCGACCTCACCCTCCGGGTCAACGACGGTGCCATATCCATGGGGATGATCCAGCTGGGCCGCATCCCCCCGCTGCGCCTGCCCTGATTATTTTGTAAGCACACCAACAATAATTCTGACCAACGTTTCCCGCAGTCATACAACTTATGCTTGCATGCCTCCTGCGAACCAGAAACAACTTGCCACAAAACAGGAGGCTCAAATGTCAGACGCGCTCAGCACCCGCATTGTCGAAAAACGCGACGACCTGATCGCGCTCACACAGGATCTCATCCGCATCCCCACGCTGAACCCGCCGGGCGCGCACTACGACACGATCTGCGCATTCCTTGAAAAACGCCTCTCGCCCCGGTTCGACTGCACCCTTGTGCGCGCGACAGGCACCCCCGGCGACAGCGACCGGCACCCGCGCTGGAACATCGTCGCCCGCGTCACAGGCACCCGCCCAGGCCCCTGCATCCACTTCAATTCGCACACCGATGTGGTCGAGGTCGGCAAAGGCTGGACCCGCGATCCCTTTGGCGGCGAACTGGACGGTGACAAGATCTACGGCCGCGGCGCCTGCGACATGAAAGGCGGCCTTGCCACCTCGATCATCGCCGTCGAAGCCTTTCTGGAACAGCACCCCGATTTTGCCGGTGCCATCGAAATTTCCGGCACGGCGGACGAAGAATCCGGCGGCTACGGCGGTGTTGCCTACCTTGCCAAAATGGGCTGGTTCAACCCCGAACGGGTGCAGCACGTGATCATCCCCGAACCGCTGCAAAAGGACCGCATCTGCCTTGGTCACCGCGGCGGCTGGTGGGCCGAGATCGAGACGAAAGGCGAAATCGCCCACGGCTCCATGCCCTTCCTTGGCGACTGCGCCGTGCGCCACATGGGCGCGGTCCTGCAAGCGTTCGAAGACACGCTATACCCCGCCATGGCCGCGCGGCACACCGACATGCCCGTGGTGCCCGAAGGCGCGCGCAGTTCCACCATGAACATCAACGCCATCCACGGCGGCCAGCCGGAAAATCCGCCCGATTACGACGGCCTGCCTGCCCATTGCGTGCCCGACAGCTGCCGCATCACCATCGACCGCCGCTTCCTGATCGAAGAACCGATCGAGTCGGTAAGCGCCGAAGTCATCGCCCTGCTCGACAACCTCAAATCCAACCGCGCAAATTTCGACTACACGATCACCGAACTCAACCGCGTGATCCCCTCGATGACCGACCGCGACGCGCCCATCGTCACCACGGTCACCCAGGCGATCCGCGACACACTGGGGCAGGAACCGACCTACGTCGCCTCGCCCGGCTCCTATGATCAGAAACACATCGACCGCATCGGCAAGCTCAAGAACTGCATCGCCTACGGCCCCGGCGTGCTGGAGCTGGCGCACAAACCGGACGAATGGATCGGCGTGACCGACATGCTCGATTCCGCCCGCGTGATGGGCAGAACACTGGAATCGCTGCTCCTGCCCTGACGCGGCGCCCCCCTTCATCTGCCCAGAAATATCCCGGGGGAGGCGCCGACAGGCGGCGGGGGCAGCGCCCCCCTTTCACCGCCGCAGTCAGCGCGACTCAGCCCACTGCGATATTGTCGATCAGCCGTACCCCGGCCAGCCATGCGGCGGCCAGCAGCCGCGCGGGCCTGTCCACGGTGGTCATCAACGCCAGATCCCCGCAGGCCCGCAGGTCAAGATAGTCCACCCCGGTAAACCCCGCCCGCGTCAGGCGTGCCTCGGCCACGGCGCGCAGGGCATCGTGATCGCCCCCCGCCAGCAGGCCACTGGCCATCTCTTCCATCGCGCGGTGCAGCTCGGGTGCCCAGACGCGGGCGCGATCCGACAGCAGCAGGTTGCGCGATGACATGGCAAGGCCGTCTTCCTCGCGGATGGTCGGGCAGCCCACCACCTCGACCCCAAGGTCCAGATCCCGCGAAAGCCGGGTCACCACCTGCAACTGCTGGTAATCCTTTTCGCCGAAATAGGCGCGATCGGCCCGGGTCTGGGTGAACAGCTTGGTCACCACCGTCGCCACGCCATCGAAATGCCCGGGCCGGTTGGCACCGCACAAAACATCCGTCAGCCCCGCGACCGACACCGTCGTGCAGAACCCATCGGGATAGATCTGATCCGGGTCCGGCACATAAACGGCATCGACGCCAAGCGGCGCCAGCCTGCGGGCATCCGCGACCTCGGTCCGGGGGTAATTCGCCAGATCCTCGGGCGAATTGAACTGCTTGGGGTTCACGAAAATCGTCACGATCACCCGGTCACACCCGGCCTTGGCAGCGCGCACCAACGACAGATGCCCGTCGTGCAGCGCGCCCATGGTCGGCACCACACCCACGGTCTGCCCCGCGCGTTTCCATGCGTCGACTTCGGCGCGCAGCTCGGTCAGCCTGCGCACAATCGGCGCGCTCATGCCTTTTTCCCCGGTGCAGCGTCACCAAAGACATGTTCAGGCCCCGGAAACTGCCGGGCGCGCACCTCTGTGGCATAGGCGGCCACGGCCAGTTCGGCCTGCTCGCCCAGATCGGCGTAGCGTTTGACGAACTTCGCCTTGAACGCGGTGAACAGCCCCAGCATGTCATCCACCACAAGGATCTGCCCGTCACATCCCGCCGAGGCACCGATCCCGATGGTCGGAATCTCGACCTCAGCCGTGATCAGGTCCGCCAGCGTTTCCGGCACCTTTTCCAGCACGACCGCAAAGGCACCCGCCCGTGTCACCGCCCGGGCATCGGCCAGCAGCGCCTCACCGGCGGCACCGCGCCCCTGCACCTTGTAACCGCCCAGCGTGTTGATCGACTGCGGCGTCAGGCCGATATGCGCCATCACCGGAATGCCGCGCCGCACCAGAAAGGCAATGGTTTCCTCCATCGCCACGCCGCCTTCCAGCTTGACCGCCCCCGCCCCGGTTTCGGCCATCACCCGGGCGGCATTGCGGAACGCCTGCGCCGGGCTTTCCTCGTAGGATCCGAACGGCATGTCGACCACCATCATGGCATGGGACAGCCCGCGCCGGACCGCCTGACCGTGCAGGATCATCATTTCCAGCGTCACGCCCAGCGTCGAAGGCAGCCCATGCAGCACCATCCCGACCGAATCCCCGACCAGCACGAAATCGCAATGGGCGTCCATCACCTGTGCCATCGGCGTCGTATAGGCGGTCAGCGACACCAGCGGCACGCCCCCCTTGCGGGCACGGATATCATCGGGCAGCGGTGCGGATTTGCGGGCGGTTGCACTCATCTCGGGACTCTCCTCATGACCAGGATGCGCGCTGCATCTACCAAACCCGACGCCCCGCCGCCAGCACTTCACCCGCGCAGAGCGCTTGAACGCAACGCCATTTCATCCGACAGTCGGTGCAACCGGCGCCGCCGACGCGCCCCATTGCAGGAGTTGACGCCGAATGAAACGCCGGACCCCGACCGCCACTTTGGCACGCGCCTTTGGCGTGACCCTCGCCCTTGCCACCGCCGCCCATGCCCAGCAGACCGACCTTACCATCGCGTTGCAGCTGGAACCGCCTCACCTTGACCCCACCAGCGCCGCCGCCGGGGCCATCGACTCGGTGCTATACGCCAATGTGTTCGAAGGTCTGACCCGTTTCGCCCCCGATGGCAGCGTCATCCCCGCGCTGGCGACCAACTGGGAGATCAGCGCCGATGGCCTGACCTACACCTTCCACCTGCACCCCGGCGTGACCTTCCATGACGGCACCACCATGGACGCCGAAGACGTGAAATTCAGCCTAGATCGCGCCCGCGCCGACGACAGCGTAAACGCGCAAAAGGCCCTGTTCGCCGATATCGCCGATGTCACCGTGACCGACGCCCAAACCGTCACCATCACCCTTGCGCAACCCAACGGCGCCTTCCTGTTCAACCTTGCATGGGGCGATGCCGTCATCGTGGCCCCCGAAAGCATCGACAATATCAAGACCGCGCCAATCGGCACCGGCCCCTTCAGGTTCGACAACTGGCGGCAGGGCGACCAGATCACCCTGACCGAATACCCCGGCTACTGGGGTGACAAACCCGCCCTGACCAGCGCGACATTCAAATTCATTTCCGACCCCACCGCCGCCTTTGCCGCCATGATGGCACAGGATATCGACGCCTTTGCAGGCTTCCCCGCCCCCGAAAACCTGCCCCAATTCGAGGCTGATCCACGTTTTCAGGTCCTCGTCGGCAGCACCGAGGGCGAGACGATTCTGGCGATGAACAACAAACAGCCCCCCTTTGACGATCCAAAGGTCCGCGAGGCCGTCGCCCATGCCATCAACCGTCAGGACGTGATCGACGGCGCGATGTTCGGCCTTGGCACCCCTATCGGCACACACTTTGCGCCGCACAATCCCGACTATGTCGACCTGACCGCGCAATCCGCCTATGACCCCGAACTGTCGCTGCGCCTGCTTTCTGATGCCGGCCTGCCGGACGGCTTTACCACCACGCTGAAACTGCCGCCGCCCTCCTATGCCCGGCGCGGTGGCGAAATCATCGCCGCCCAGCTGCGCGAGGTCGGCATCCAGACCGAAATCACCAACCTCGAATGGGCCCAGTGGCTTGAGGAAGTCTTTCGCGGCCACGATTTCGGCCTGACCATCGTCAGCCATACCGAGCCGATGGACATCAACATCTACGCCCGGCCGGATTACTACTTTCAATACGACAACCCGGCGTTTCAGGACCTGATGACCACGCTGAACACCACCACCGACGCGGCGGCGCGCTCGGATCTGCTGCGTCAGGCCCAGACGATGATCGCCGACGATTACGTGAACGGCTACCTGTTCCAGCTGGCCTATCCCACCGTCGCCGATGCCCGCCTGCGTGGTCTGTGGCTGAACCAGCCGACACAGGCGACCGATCTGACCGGCGTCAGCTGGGCGGAATAACGCCCGCCCGCAAAGCGGCACAAAAAAAAGCCGGAGCGCGAAGCTCCGGCTTTCGTCGGCATCATAAAGGTCCGGACTCCTCTTCCATTCCTTCTCGCACGCCGAAACTTTTCCCGGACCCGCAAACGCCGTGGCGCCACATTCAGATCTGGGTGGACTGCCCCCCGCGTTTCAACGTACTGACCAAACCGGTCCTTACAAACACAAAAACCAAACAAGCGCGCTGCTATCTGGCGGAAACAGTTCCGTTTACATTTCGATCACATTTTGGACATGTTCACGACATTCTGTCAAAATAAAACTCATCTGGCAGACAATTAAATTCTATGATGCTGTTGTTACTTGCCATTCGGTGCAAAATATTTGTCCAAATGCACTAGGCTTTGGCATCCGTCGCCGCCCAGCGCATCATTTACCGGCATGACCTGACGCGATCGACAGCCCGGCACCTCCCATGATCACCGACCCACTCATCAGCCGCTCCGCGCGTTGCACCGCCTGTCCTGACAGGTTGCCCACGATTCGCGACCAGCCTGCTGGCGGCTCTCCCGCGCCCTCATCCAGCACGGCCAACCCATACGCACAGCCATACGGGAACCATACGCTTTCCATACGCGTGCCATACGCCGATTTCCGCCTCTGGACCGCCCTGCGGTTGCGCCCTAACGTGCCGACATGCTGCGCTATGCCCTCTCGCGTTTGACCTCTCTTGCGATCAGCCTCGCTGTCGCCTCCGTGGTCATTTTTCTGGTGGTAGAAGTGGCCCCCGGGGACCCCGCCAGCTACATGCTCGGCATCAACGCGCAACCTGACACACTGGCGGCGCTGCGTAGCGAACTTGGCCTCGATGTCCCTAAAATAACGCGTTATTTCAACTGGGTAACCGGAATGCTCGCGGGTGATTTCGGCATGTCCTACACCTATCGCACCCCAGTTTCGCAGATGATTTCAGACCGGCTTTGGGTCTCTTTGCCGCTCGCGCTTTATGCCTTGGGGCTGGCCGTGCTGATCGCCTTTCCCGCCGGTGTCCTTGCCGCCGCCCGCCGCGGAAAAACAAGCGATATCAGCGTGATGGCCGCCACACAGCTCGGAATTGCCCTGCCGAATTTCTGGTTTGCCATGCTTCTGGTGCTGTTCTTCGCCATCAACCTGCGCTGGTTCAGCGCCGGCGGCTTCCCCGGATGGTCCTATTTTCCCAGCGCAATCAAGGCGCTAACGCTCCCCGCCGTGGCGCTCGCCCTGCCTCAGGCCGCTATCCTGACCCGCGTGCTACGTTCCGCCCTGCTCGACACCCTGCACGAAGATTACATCCGCACCGCCCGCGCCAAAGGGCTCACCCGCCGCCAGACCCTGTGGCGGCACGCCCTGCGTAACGCCTTGATTCCAGTGCTAACTATCATCGGATTGCAGTTCTCATTCCTGCTCGCCGGGGCCATAATCATCGAACAGGTTTTCTACCTCCCCGGCCTCGGACGCCTCGTTTTCCAAAGCATCAGCCAGCGCGACCTGATCGTTGTGGAATCCGTGGTGATGCTGCTGGTATTCGCAGTGATCCTGGTAAATTTCCTCGTCGACCTCGCCTACGCCGCCGTCGATCCCCGCCTGCGTTCCCGCGCATGAGGCTCTCTCTCGCCCTCGGCGCCACCCTCACCAGCCTGTTTGTCGGCGCCGCTCTGCTGTCCTTTATCTGGACCCCGTACGGTATCACGGGTGTGAACATCGCCGCCCGCCTGCACTCCCCGGACATGTCTAACCTCTTGGGAACAGACCATTTTGGCCGTGATCTTCTCAGCATGATCATGGTCGGTGCGCGCACCTCCATTGCCGTGGCGCTGATTGCGGTCGGCCTTGGCATGGGCCTTGGCGTGCCCCTTGGCCTGACTGCCGCCGCCCGGGCAGGCGGTTGGCTGGACGAGATCGTCATGCGCGGCAACGACCTGATCTTTGCCTTCCCCAGCCTTGTCATCGCCATCCTGATCACCGCCGTTTTCGGCCCCGGTGCGGTGAATGCGATCATCGCCATCGGGATCTTCAACATCCCCGTCTTTGCCCGCCTCACCCGGGGCGGCGCCCTGTCCCTGTGGCAGCGTGATTTCATTCTTGCCGCCCGTGTCGCAGGCAAATCCGCAGCCCGGATCAGTGTCGAACACATCCTGCCCAACCTTGCCAACCTGTTGATCGTGCAGGGAACCATCCAGTTTTCGCTGGGCATCTTGGCCGAGGCGGGCCTGTCCTATGTCGGCCTTGGTGCCCAGCCGCCGATCCCGTCCTGGGGGCGTATGCTGGCCGATGCCCAGACCATGGTGGCCATCGCGCCGCATGTGGCTGTGATCCCCGGCATGGCCATCGTTCTCATGGTTCTGGGCCTCAACCTCCTGGGCGACGGGCTGCGCGACGCGCTCGACCCGCGCCTGCGGGGGCGGAAACCATGACCCTGCTGAACATCCGCAACCTGTCCCTGTCCATCCACGGCACCCCGATCCTGCGCGACCTTTCCGTCAGCATCGCCCCGGGCGAGATCCTTGCCCTGACCGGCGAATCCGGTTCCGGCAAGTCGATGACTGCGCTGGCCACCATGGGGCTGCTGCCGCAGGGTGCTGAAACCACGGGCGAAATCGCCCTCAACGGCACGGACCTTTTGCAACTCAGCGAACCGCAGATGTGCAACCAGCGTGGCAACACGATTGGCATGGTCTTTCAGGAACCGATGACTGCGCTGAACCCGCTTCAGACCATCGGCCATCAGGTTGCCGAAACGCTTCGCCTGCGCCGCAATGGCGAGGCGCCGATGACACCCGCAAGCGCCAGGGATTTGGTGCGCGACACGCTCACCCGCGTTGGCCTTCCGCCCGAAAAGGTCCCGCTGACCCGTTTTCCGCACGAACTCTCGGGCGGGCAGCGGCAGCGCGTGGTGATCGCCATGGCCATCATCCGCCGGCCCGCCCTGCTGATTGCGGACGAGCCGACAACCGCGCTAGACGTCACCACGCAGGCGCAGATACTCGATCTGCTGCGCGACCTTGTGCGGGATTTCGCGATGGGGCTGATGATGATCACCCACGACCTTGCCGTGGTCAGCCAGATTGCCGACCGGATCGCCGTGCTGCGCAAGGGCGAAATCGTCGAACAGGGCCTTACGGACGATGTGTTCCGCCAGCGCCGTCACCCCTACACCCGCGCCCTGTTCGCAGCGTCCCGCCACCGGGCGCAGCTTTGCGATGTGCCCGTGCACGAACCGCTCCTGCGTGTGCAGAACGTCAGCCGCGACTACCCGATGAAACGCACGGGTCTGTTTCAGCCGCGCCCCCGGTTTCGCGCGCTCAAGGATGTCAGCTTTGATATCCGGCGCGGTGAACGCCTTGGACTTGTTGGCGAAAGCGGCTCTGGCAAGTCCACGCTGACGCGCGCCATGCTTGGCCTTGATCCGGTCAGCGGCGGCCAGATCACCCTTGATGGCAGACTGATCGACGTGAACAACCCCGCGACCCGCCGCAAGATGCAGGTCGTCTTTCAGGACCCTTACAGCAGCTTCAACCCCCGCCACCGCGTCGCCCGCCTGATCAGCGAACCCTTCCACCTGATGGACGACGCCCCCACCGCGGCCGCCCGCGACGCCGCAATTGCCGAAGTGCTGACAGCGGTCGACCTGTCACCGTCAGACGGGGCCAAGTACATCCACGCGTTTTCCGGCGGGCAGCGCCAGCGCATCGCCATCGCCCGCGCCCTGATCACCCGCCCCGAACTCATCCTCTTTGACGAGGCTGTTTCGGCCCTTGATGTACGGGTCCGTGCACAGATCCTGGACCTGATCGCAGACCTGTCGCGGCGCTATGGCCTCAGCTACCTGTTCATCAGCCATGACCTGTCGGTCGTGCGCGGCATCACCGACCGAGTGATGGTCATGCAGGCTGGTGAGATCGTCGAACAGGGGCCCACAGATCAGGTCTTTGATGCCCCATCGCATCCCTACACCCGCAAACTGATCGCCGCCGCCCCGCGCCTGCCTGCCTTTGGTGACGAGGCTCTATCGACAGATAGGGGCATGACATGAGCCTTCCGAGCAAGACGCCCATGACTACCCCGGTCCGCATCAAACTCCTTGGGGCCAACATATCTGACATCAGCGCGGCGTCACCCGCCGGGCTCTTGCGGGCCGCCCCTCCACCCGCCTTGCTGCGGCGGCGGAACAACCACCCAGTTCTGAACCGGAAAGGTCCGACATGCATCCCGGCCCCCTGAACCTGATTACAGATGTCGCTGGCCTTCGGGTCGGCAATGCGCAGGACGCCGGGATAAACTCGGGAACCACCGTGCTGACCGCTGACGCCCCGTTTGCCTGTTCCTACGCCGTTCTGGGCGGTGCCCCCGGCACGCGTGAGACGGACCTGCTGGAACCCGACAAATCCGCGCCGGGGGTCGATGCGCTGGTCCTGTCCGGCGGCAGCGCCTTTGGCCTTGCCGCAGCTCAGGGGGTGATGGACGCCCTGCACGCAGCGGGTCGCGGCTTTGCTGTCTACAGTGCCCGCGTGCCTCTGGTTCCGGCGGCGATCCTGTTTGATCTGTTGAACGGTGGTCACAAAAACTGGTCTGAAAACCCCTACCCTGCCTTGGGACGGGCGGCACTGGCAGCGGCGGACCATAGGTTTGCAATTGGCAGCGCAGGCGCGGGGATGGGCGCGCAAACGGCAATGCACAAAGGCGGGCTTGGCTCGGCCTCAATCGTGCTTGACGGTGGTATTACTGTCGGCGCGCTGGTGGCTGTCAATCCTCTGGGCAGCGTCACCACACCGTCCGGCCGCCATTTCTGGGCTGAGCCCTTTGAAATCGACAAAGAGTTCGGTGATCTGGGTCCTGATCCGGCGCGCGGCTTGCAGGCGTTACCGGACAGTCGCAAGTCCGCCTCGATGGCGGCGCTTGGCAACACCACCATCGGCATTGTCGCGACCGATGCACTGCTCGACAAGGCGCAGCTGAAGCGGATGGCCGTCGCGTCGCATGATGGAATCGCACGCGCCATCGTACCGGCGCACAGCCCACATGACGGCGACCTGGTCTTTGCCGCCTCGACCGGGGCAGTGCCGTTGACCGCCCCGCCGCAGCAATTGACGCAGATCGGGCATGCCGCTGCCCTGTGCCTGTCCCGCGCCATCGCCCGCGCTGTATGGGAAGCGACGCCCATGCCCGGGGATCTGCTGCCGACACTGCGGCAGGAACTGGGCCTGATCTGAAAGCCTTTGCGCCATCTCAGTCATCGCGGCGGTGCTGTCGGCGGGAGTATGTTCAGGCAGAGCAAGGGGAGCGGTCAGCGCAGGATCGGCGGTTTCTTCGGATCAGAGCCGGGAGCGGATGGGGTTTGGATATTAGCCGACGAGGGTTGCGGCAAATCGAAACGCAGGCCGACACGCGCCAGTTTTGCCGTCAGCGGATCACTGTCGGCAAGAAAGACAACGTCCAGCGCGCCAGCCTCGATCCCGGAAAACACCAGCGCTTCGTTCACGGCCCGCGCCAGTGCCGCTTCTGCCCCGGGGGCCGTGCCGGTCAAACCCAGCAGGTGGCCACGGCTTTCATCGTCATAGATCACTGCGGCAAGATACGCCTTGCGCGCCAGCCCCGCAGCGAGGCCGAGCTTGGTATCCAATGCGGTGATCAGACTGTCCGGCAGGCCCTTTGGGGTCAGTACCTCGACCGGACGCGCCTCTGATTCCTCGGGGCCTTCGCCAAGCGTCTGGGCCAGCCAGTCCACGGCCGATGCCGGGATCAGGATCGATGACGGAGCGACTTCGAGGTTCAGGCCAAGCCCAATGTCCTGCCCTGCCAGCATTCCCGCAATTGCGCGCCCCGAAAGCGCCGCATAGGCCGCGGCACGCGAGGTGAAAGCAGTGAGCCGGTCCTCGCGGTCGAAGACCAGAACGAAGCGGCTGTCGGAGACTTCGAACAACTCGGGCGTGACATTGTCACCTGTTGGTTCCTGGGCCAGAAGAAGGAAGAGTTCACCATCCGCCAAACGTTCATAGAACTTCAGACGCGCCGAAGAATCCTCGGGCGCGGCCTCCATAGCGGCGTGGGCGGCATCCAGCGGCGTCTCTTCGATCATCACGTTTCTCCAAATGCAGACAGTGCCCGGCGCGTGGGTCGGGCGACCCATAGCTATTGAACCGGTGGCGGCGTGACCATCCGGTATTGCGCCGGGACCGATGCAGCAAGAGGAAGATGTCTGGGCAGATGGTCGCGCCACGGCTTCAGGAACGGCTTGTGTCAGACCGGTGAGGCGCTGATGACTGCGATCCCTGACATGTCGAACAGGCCGATATTTGGCGCGGAAGAATGCTGGAACGGCGTCACCGCTGCCTGCAAAATGAACAGGTGGCGGGCTCTTTTCCCCTGAGGACGTCTTGAACTTGTGACCCGATAGTTGGCGGTCTATGGTCCTCCTGTGCCCCCGGGACACGACGTCGGGGGCTGTCATGGTATTTGCGCGTGTGCCACAATGTTGCCATTGAATTCAGTCCATTACAGGCCAGGAGGCCGTCCCCATGCCCCCCAAATTCGGAACCAGCGGTCTGCGCGGTCTTGTTGTCGAACTGACGGACCAGATCGTAACCGATCATGTACGCGCCTTCCTGTCGGTCTGCGATGTGGGGGATACGCTTTTTGTCGGCCATGACCTGCGCGACAGCTCACCGGCTTTGGCGGCGGTGGTCACCGACGCGGCGCTGGATGCCGGTGTAAATGTCGTATCCTGCGGGGCACTGCCTACGCCGGCTCTGGCACTGGCAGCCCTCAATTTGGGGGCTGGGGCGCTGATGGTCACTGGCAGCCATATTCCCGCAGACCGCAACGGGCTCAAGTTCTACACCCGCATGGGCGAGATCACCAAAGCCGACGAGACCGGGATACTGGGTGCCCTCGGGCAATCGGCCAAGGGGCTTGTCGCCCGGAATTCCGAGGATCTGCAGGCCACCGAACGCTACCGCGACCGTTTCATTGCCGCCTTTGGGTCCAAGGCACTGAGCGGCACGCGGCTCGGCGTCTATTCCCACTCGGCCGTCGGGCGTGATGTGATGATCGAGATCTTGCAAGGCGTTGGCGCCGAGGTGATTGAGCTGGGTCGTTCGAACATCTTCATCCCCGTCGACACCGAGGCGGTCGATGCCGGGACCCGCGCGCAACTGCGGAACTGGGCTGCTGAACATGGCGTCGATGCGATTTTGTCCACCGATGGCGATTCGGACAGGCCGCTGGTGACCGACGCCACTGGCACCGTCGTTGTCGGTGATGTGTTGGGCCAGATCACGGCGGCGCTGCTTGGGGCCGATGTGGTGGTGACGCCCGTTTCATCGAATACCGGCGTCGACAACGGCGAACGATTTGCCGAAGTCATCCGCACGCGCATCGGATCGCCCTTTGTGATCGCGGCGATGGAGGCGAAGTCCGGCGAAAAGGTCGTAGGCTACGAGGCGAACGGCGGCTTTCTTCTGGGCTATGATGCCAAGGGGCCGACCGGGCCGCTGCCCGCGCTGATGACCCGGGACTGCATGCTACCGATCCTCGGTGCGCTCTTTGCTGCACGGAATGGGGACGGCATCGATCTTGCCGCCCGCGTGGCCCAGGAACCGGCGCGATTCACCGCCGCCGATCGGCTTGAGAATGTGCCGACAGAGCGGTCACAGGATCTGGTGGCGCGGCTGAACGCCGATAGCGCAGTTCAGGACGATCTTCTGGGCCGTCTGAGTCTGGGCCGCGCGGTGGCGCTGGACCAAACCGACGGAATGCGCCTGACCGCCGAGTCTGGCACGGTGATCCACATCCGCCCCTCGGGCAATGCGCCGGAACTCCGGCTTTATGTCGAAGCGGAGTCTCCGGAGCAGGCCTTCGTCACGCTTGAGACAGGTCTCGGAGTGCTTCGTGGGATGCTGGGCGAGTAAAAACCGGCAATACGCAGTTGATTAGAACCATGCCCTGCGGCACCCATCCTTCCCAATGTGCGGCACTTGCCCTCTGTCAGTCTGAAGCAGCGACCGACGCCCCGGCGTCACATCAGGCAGGCAATCTGCACCGCAGCGCGGACGCCGTCGATGATGCGCAGGTTTGTGGCCGCTTCTGCCCGGCTGGGCAGGTCCACCATGCCGGCACAGCCCAGAACGATGCTGTCCACATCATCCTCGCGCGCGGCAGCCGAGATTTCCTCAAGCACACGCAAGGCAGCGGCATCGGCCTCACGCTCAAGGTCCAGCACGGCCACGCCGCTGGCGCGGACCCGTCCCAGATGCCCGGCAAGCCCGTAGGCGTGGATATTTTCCTCAAGCACGGGAACGGAAACCTCCAGCGTGGTCACCACAGAAAACCGCGGCCCAGCCAGCACGGCCATATGATAGGCCGCCTGCCCGATCCCGATCACCGGGCAGTTGGCGATGGCACGCGCCTCGTTCAGGCCGGTGTCGTCGAAACAGCCGATGATCACCGCCCGTGCGCCAAGTTCAGATGCCTTGGCAACCAGTTCTAGCAGCGGAGGAACGGACGCCGCGCCATCCTCAGGCCCCTGAATTGCCGGGGGGCCGTCATGTGACGTCCAGCCCACGATCTTGAAATCTGGGGCCACATCCAAGGCGATGCGCTCCATGGCATCGGTCATGGACACGGTGCTATTGGGGTTGATGAGAACGATCATACCAAGCCGCTGCCTGCATCCGACCCCTTGGCCGCGCGGCGCCGTGTAGCGAACCAGGTGACACAGAGGAACACACCGATCATCAGCAGCGAAAACACCGTGGTCAGCGTGCCCAAGGCGTAAAGCACGGGCGTCGTGACATTGGTCGTCATCCCGTAGATCTCCAGCGGCAAGGTGTTATAGCTGCCCGCGGTCAACAGGGTGCGGGCGAATTCATCATAGCTGAGCGTAAAGCCGAACAGCGCCACCCCGATCAGCGACGGCGCTATGATCGGCAGCACCACATGTCGAAGCGTCTGCCACGGCGTGGCCCCGAGGTCGCGCGCCGCCTCTTCATAGCTTTTGTCGAAACGGTTGAAGACGGCGAACATGATCAGCAGGCCAAAGGGCAGTGTCCAGGTCAGCTGCGCCCCGAATCCGGATGTCGCCCAATGCACCGTCAACCCGGATTGCGAAAACATAAGGCCCACGCCCAGCGAGATGAGGATCGACGGAATCACCAGCGAAGTGATGATGAGGTAAAACAGCACGTTCGAGCCATAGAACCGCTTGCGGAACGCCAGACCACCCATCACCGACACGACCACCGTGGTCACCATCACCATCAGGCCAAGCGCAAAGCTGCGCCGGAAACTGCCCCAGATGTCACCCACCGCCTGCTGTTCGAACAGGTCGCGAAACCAGTGGAGCGAGGTGCCCCGCATCGGAAAGGTCAGCCCGCCGCCCTCACCCTGAAACGACAGGATGCCAATGGTCAGCGTCGGCCCGTAAAGGAACAGCAAGAACAGCGCAAAGATCGCGGCAAGGACGTAAAAGGATCGGGACCGTGGTTCCATTCTACAACTCCTTCCGGATATCGACAAAGCGCAGCATGATGGCGATCACGATCAGAACCGTCCCCAGCAGCACCACCGCTGTCGCCGCCGCCGATGGGTATTGCAACAGGGCTATGTCGTTTGAAATCAACCGCCCCACATTGGCCGACTGACTGCCAGACATGAACCGCACGGTGATGAAATCGCCCATCACCAGCGTGATGACAAAGATCGACCCGATCATGATCCCCGGCTTGCAGAGCGGCACAATGACGTTCCACAGGATCTGCACGCCATTGGCGCCCGCGTCCCGGGCCGCCTCGATCAGGGATTTATCGATCCGCATCATGGTGTTGAAGATCGGCACCACCATGAACAGCGTATATAGGTGCACAAAGGCCAGGATCACGGCAAAGTCCGAAAACAGCAGCCAGTCCAGCGGCTCATCTATCACACCCCACGAAATCAGCGCCGAATTGGCGATCCCGTTACGCCCCAGGAACGGGATCCACGAAATCATCCGGATGATGTTCGACGTCCAGAACGGGATCGTACACAGCAGGAACAGCGCGATCTGCCATGTCAGCGTGCGCACGTGGAAGGCCAGGAAATAGGCCACGGTAAAGCCGATCACAAAGGTGAACGCCCAGGTGATCAGCGCATATTTGAAGGTGTTCAGAAACACACGGTAGGTCACCGGTGACCCAAACAGAAATTCATAATTGTCGAATTCAAAGGCCGGAATGATGGAGAACTCGGTGGCCCGCCAAAAGCTGACGATGGCAATCATCACGATCGGCGCCACCAGAAATACCAGCAGCACCAGCGCCATAGGCGCCGCCTGCAACCAAGCCACAGCCCCCGCTCTCATCCGCCCCATCTGCATAGCTCGCAGGTCCCCTGCTTCTTCTCATTCTAAAATACGCCGGGGTTGCGGGGGCTGACCCCCATTCCGGCACAGGGGCCGGGCACAACCGCCCGGCCCCTGCAATAGTCACATCACGCTGCGATGAATTCGTTCCACTTGCGGACCATGTACTGGTTCTCGTCCATGACCGAATTCCAGCAGGCCACAGCGCCCATGCGTTCCTCGAAAGATCCGCCGTCGCGTGTTTCGCCCGCTTTTGCCAGCGCGTCGCCAAACGGCGAGGTGATAACATCGGTCGCTTCCTTGCCTTCGAACCAATAGCCCCACTCGTTCTCGGACATGTGCTCCTTGGAGGTCGACGGCACGGCCGAATAATAGCCCTGACGCATCAGGAACCCGCCGACCCAACCGTCGAGATACCAGTTGATGTATTCATAGGCTGCATCGCGTTCGAGACCGGTCAGAGCCTTGGACAGGCCGATACCGCCGCCCCACGAACGGTAGCCCTCTTCCAGCGGCTGATAAACACACGGGATGCCCTTGGATTTCACTGCCGTGATTGCGGGCGACCACATCGACTGGATCACCACTTCGCCGGACGCCATGAGGTTCACCGACTCGTCAAACGACTTCCAGAAGGCGCGGAACTGGCCGTTCTTCTTGGCTTCTGTAAAGATGCCAAGGGTCATGTCGATCTCTTCCTTGGTCATGTTGCCCTTGTCTGCATAGGTGTGCTCACCCATCGACTCGACCACCATCGCCATGTCCATGATCCCGATGGACGAAATATCAAGGATCGATGCCTTGCCCTTGAATTCAGGGTTCAGCAGTTCAGACCAGTTCTTGATCGGGCGGCCGATCAGGTCGGGGCGGATGCCCAGCGTGTCGGCGTTGTAGATGGTCGGGATCAGGGTCATCCAACCGGATTCCTCCTGCACGAAATCCTTGCCATCCGGACCAGAAGTAAAGCCGACCGTGTGCGGCGCCGTGCCCTGAGCGATCGTGCTTTCGGGGGTCAGCTTGCCATCACGGAAGATGCCGACGATCTTGTCGTAGTTCTTGATCTTGGAGGTATCCATCGCCTGCAGGTTGCCCGCGGGCCAGACCTTTTTGCAGATGAAATATTCGATGTCGGCGATGTCAAAGCTGTTGGGCTGGGTCGCTGCCCGCTGGGTCACGGAATCCGTATCCAAAGCGGTCATTTCCAGCGTGAAGCCAAGGTCTTCCTTCACCTTCTGCGCCACCTCGTTGAGGTTGGACACACCGGTGCCGAACTGGCGCAGCGTCACATCCTTGATGTTCTGCGCCCAGATCATCGGGGCACCCAGGGTCGATCCGGCAGCAAAGGCGGCACCGCCCTTTAGCACACCACGGCGGGAAATCGGGGTCGTTGTCATGTCTTACTCCTTGTCAGACGTATCGCCGCTTCACGCGGTCAGTTTGTGCAGGTTCTTGGCATCCCAGATCAGACCGACACGGTCGCCCGGGGTATGCGGGTTGGAATAGAACTCGTTTTCGGGCACCAGGGCTGTCAACTCCTGATCCCCGGCTATCCGGGCCAGAACGGACACATGCGTGCCCTGATATTCGATGCCAGTGACATTGGCCTCGACGCCGTTGCCCGGCGCGCCAACGCCGACGGCATCGGTTCGGATGGCGAAATGCCCCTCTGGCAGGGCAACCACGTTGTGACCGCCCATGAATTGCGCAACGAAACGGGTACGCGGAGCATTGAAGACGTCCCGCGCAGGTCCGGCCTGCTCAATCACCGCGTTGTTCATCACGACGACCTCATCAGCCAGGGCAAGCGCCTCGTCCTGACCGTGGGTGACATGCACAAAACTGATCCCCAACTCGCGCTGCAGCTTTCGCAACTCACCGCGCATCCGGATGCGCAGGAACGGGTCCAGCGCCGACAGCGGTTCGTCCAATAGCAAGACCTGAGGACGTGTGATCAGAGCACGGGCCAGCGCCACGCGCTGCTGCTGACCACCCGAAAGCTGGTCCGGCAGGCGCTCGGCCATCGCGGTCAGGTCGACAAGCTCCAGCATCTCGGCCGCCTTGGCGCGGCGTTCGCGGGTATCCACACCCTTCATCTTGAGCGAAAAGGCCACGTTGTCGATCACACTGAGATGCGGAAACAACGCATAACTCTGGAACATCATCGCCGTGCCGCGCTTGGCGGGGGGTAGGTGTGAAATGTCGCGACCGGCCAGATTGATCGCGCCTTCGCTCACCGACTCGTGCCCGGCAATCATCCGCAGGGTCGAGGATTTGCCACAGCCCGACGGCCCCAGCAGGCAGGTGTAACTGCTTGGACGGAAATGATGGTTGATCGCGTCAACCGCAACAGTCTTGCCATAGCGCTTGGTGACGGACACCAGTTCAAGGTCTTGGACAGGTTGGCTCATTTTACCCCCATAATACGATTTCAGTGTAACCGGACGTCCGGGCATCTGTGCAAACAGACTTCGTTGGGGTGGCGCAACCGTGCGCAGGAATGCCCAAAACTACCTCACACCCCGAGCCGTCTGCCTAAATTTCGAACACAATATTGTATACAATCCATTGCCGAACGTCTTCGTCTGTTCCATCGCTTGCCGGTGGCGCAGGATTCTGCAATGTCCCGGTCAGAGATTTGATCATGAACAAACCCCATTCCACACAGCCCCGGACGCTTCACCGTCTTGCTGCCAGCGACCGCGTCGCCGAGGCGCTTTCTTTGGCGATTCACGAACACCGCTTGTCCCCCGGAACCAAGCTGGGAGAGGATGAGATCGGCGAAGTCTACGGCGTTTCGCGCACGATCGTGCGGACTGCATTGCAGTCGCTGGCGCATATCCAGCTGGTCGAAATGCACCGCAATCGGGGCGCGTTCGTCGCACAACCTTCGCAGCAGGAGGCACGCGAAGTCTTTGAGGCACGCGAACTGCTGGAACCGCGCACGGCACACATGGCTGCGGCCCGCGCCACCGCGGCGGATATCGATACTCTTCGCGCGCATATTGCAGAGGAACATGCCGCCATGGCGGCGGGGGATCGCGGTCGTGCACTACACCTGTCGGGCCTGTTCCACATAGAGATCGCCCGCATCGCCGGTCAGACCACCATCGCGGGCTTCGTCGATGAATTGATTGCGCGGTCGTCCCTGATCATCGCGCTGTACTGGCGGCGCGAATCTGCCTTATGTGAAAGCCATGCCCATCACGACCTGATTGAGGCGATTGCCGGGCGCGATGGGCCGAGCGCAGAAGACCTCATGCGCAGCCATCTGGTAGACCTGCATTCCGCACTGGATCTGCATCGCTCTGCCGCGCCGGCCCGATCGCTGAAAGAAGCGCTGCAAAAACCCGGGTCCTGATCCGAGCAGGTCAGCCCGGAAAACGCAGGGTCACGCGCAGGCCCGGCCCGGCGTCTGACAGCGTCAGTTCGGCATCATGCACCTGCGCAATACTGGCCACCAGCGACAGGCCGAGGCCGTTGCCAGGGGTCGTCCGGCTGCGGTCCAGACGGTAAAGGCGGCGCAGGACCAGTTCGCGTTCCTCCGGTGGAATGCCCGGGCCGGAATCGGTGACGGACAGATCGACATGGGTCGCGCTCTGGGACAAGGCGACGGTGATACTGCTCCCCATGGGCGTATGACGCAGGGCGTTTTCGATCAGGTTCGCCAGCACTTGCCCCAGCAGGTTGCGGTCGCCGACCACAGTTCGCACAGGATCATCCGGCAGGGCGCAGGTTAGCGTCTGACCATTCTCGGCCGCTGAAGGTTCGTAGACATCGCACAGCGTCTGACACAGCGCCGTCAAATCCACAGGGGCGAAGCGCGCGCGGGGCGACCCACTTTCGATCTGGGCCAGTTGCAGCAGCGAATGAAAGACCGATACGATCCCGTCAAGCTCTGCCAGCGCCTTGTCCACAAGCGCGCGTTCGCCATCGGGCAGGTCCTTGCTTTGGCTCAGTTCGTCCAGATGCACCGCCACGCGCTGAATCGGAGTCTTGAGATCATGAGCAATGTCCGAAGACACCTGCCGCAGGTTGGCCACCGTGTCTTCCTGTGATCGGGCCATCTGATCGACCTTCGCGCCGATCCGGGCAAGATCGTCGGACCAGCCGCTGGCATCCCCCACACGCGCCCCAAGGTTTCCCGATGTCAGCTGGTCCAGGGTCCCGCTGATCACCGCAACATGCCGCGCCCCGCGCCGCGCGAGGATCAAACCGCCGGACAGGGCGATCAGGATGGTCGGCAGCAGGCTAAGCCCGAGGATGTTCTGAAACACGCCGCGCAGGGCATCAATCTGCGCCCGACTGCGCGCCACGGTAAGCTGCCCGCCGCGCAGCGAGGCGGTCAGCGCAAGGTAGCGCCCGGTGATCTCGGGCTGGCCGGGCAGGTCAGATAGAATGCGGTAGCCATCTGCGTCCCGCGCCACCACCGCGTTACCATAATGCAGACCGTTGGGGGCAAAATAGCTGAGCACCACACGCTCCGGGTTGGTCGAGCGCGCCTCGGCCTGGACCAGGGTCGCAAGCGCAGCGGCCGAAGGCGCGGCGCGAAACCCAGCCATGTCCTGGGTAAGGTCGGCGCGCATTGTCTGCTCGAACGATGCCTGCGTGTAGACATAGCTTGCCAGCAGCCCCAGCAGCGACACGACCGAGAACAGCAGCACCAGCCCCCCCGCCAGTCGCAACGGCATGGAGCGCAGCATCGAGTCCCGCGTCAGGGTCACGCGTCGATCCGATAGCCGGCACCGCGCACGGTCTTGATAAGTTCGGTCTCGAAGGGCTTGTCGATCTTGGCGCGCAATCGGCTGATATGGGTCTCGACCACGTTGGTCATCGGATCAAATGAAATATCCCAGACCGATTCCAGCAGCATGGTGCGGGTCTGCACCCGCCCTTTGCGGCGGATCAGATTTTCCAGAATGGCGAATTCGCGCGGCAGAAGGTCAATCTGCTGCCCTTCCCGCGTCACTTTGCGGGCGATCAGATCCATCTCAAGGGTTCCCGCACGCAAGACGGTCTCTTGTTCCACCGCCTGCGGACGACGGGCAAGGGCGGCAACCCGGGCCGACAGTTCTCCAAAGGCAAAGGGTTTCACAAGGTAGTCGTCGCCCCCGGCGTTCAGCCCGCTGATCCGGTCTTCGACACTGCCCAGAGACGTCAGAAACAGCACCGGCGTCCGGTTGCCCGCGCCGCGAAGGGTCTTGACCAGGGTCATCCCGTCGATCTCGGGCAGCATCCGGTCGACAATCAGTACATCGTAGCTGCCCCCCGTTGCCTGGATCAACGCGTCCTTGCCGCTGGCCACCAGATCGACGCTCTGGCCCTCTTCGCGCAGACCGCGCGCGATGTAAGCCCCCGTTGTCACATCGTCTTCGACCACAAGCAGTTTCATTCCGTCCTCGCGAAGGTGCTCTGCCCCACTAAGGGGCCATTGCTCTAAAATCAACACTCGGGCCGCGCAGGGCAAGGGCCGTGAGCTTGTTAAACTATTTGTATAGTCCGGCGCACCCCATTGTGAGATCGCACCCTCATGTTTGGATCATCACGAAATCCATCAACGGAGCGATCATCCATGACACCCAACCCCCTCTACCGCCGCCTTGCAGGCTCTGCCGCTCTGGTCGCCGCCCTAAGCGCAACGGGCGTCACCCTGACCACCGCGACCCCGGCACTGGCGGTGCCCGCTGGCGGCTACGGCGATCTGGTCGAAGCCGTTTCCCCCGCCGTCGTCTATATCGAAGTCACGGAAAAGGCCGACCCCATCGATATGCGTGGCCAGTTCCCCGAAGGCATGCCCGAAGAACTGCGTCGTCAGTTCGAACGGATGATGCCACAGGGCGGCGAGCAGCAGCAACAGCGGCGTCAGGGTGTCGGCTCGGGCTTCATCATCTCCGAAGACGGCAAGATCGTCACCAACAACCATGTCGTGGATGGTGCCGAAACCGTCAGCGTGAAGCTGGCCGATGGGCGTAGCTTTGACGCAAAGGTGCTGGGCAGTGACCCGCTGACAGATGTGGCGCTGCTCCAGATCACAGCCGACGCCAAGCTGCCGTTCATCAAATTTGGCGATTCCACCAAAATGCGCCCGGGGGATGAGGTGGTAGCCGTGGGCAACCCCTTCGGCCTTGGCGGCACGGTCACTTCGGGCATCGTGTCTGCGATTTCGCGAGACATACACTCTGGCCCCTATGACGATTTCATCCAGACCGACGCCGCCATCAACAAGGGCAATTCCGGCGGCCCGCTGTTCAACAATGCCGGCGACGTGATCGGCATGAACACGGCGATATTCTCGCCTGATGGCGGGTCGGTCGGGATTGGCTTTGCCGTGCCGTCGGAACTTGTGCAAACGATCATCGCGGACCTGTCGGATGACGGCACCATCACCCGCGGCTGGCTGGGCGTTCAGATCAAACCGATGCCCGCAGAAATCGCTCAGGTGTTGGGCTATGACCAGCCCAAGGGTGCCGTGATCGAGATAGTGAGCCCCGACAGCCCCGCCGCCAAGGCCGGTCTGGAAAAGGGTGACATCATCCTGTCCTTCAATGGCACCGATATCTCCGATCTGCGCGATCTGACCCGCGCCGTGGCCGCGACCGACCCGGATGCGACTGCCCCGGTCAAGATCCTGCACAAGGGCGCGGAAAAGACCATCGAGGTCACCGTGGGCACCCTTGCCAAGCAGGACGCCTGACAAGGAATTCCGTCGGCCCACGACCCCTGTGCCGATGGATCCCGTGTAGCAGCGGGACAGCCCGGTCCGGTTCTTGCGAGAGGCCGGGCCAAGCTTTCGAAAACCCTTGGGTCCTGTCCCTCTGTCCTTGGGTTTGCGTCGTATCTCCCGACTGTCGACACGACTCCTGACCTGAACCCCGGCGTGGAAATGCGCCGGGGCTTTTTCACGCCGGTTCGCCGGACCGCTGCTCTCTTGCCAGATCGATCATCTTGGCGCAGCTTTCTCCCTAGCCCTTATGGCACTCTTGGGAGATTTCGATGTCACTGACGGTTTTTGCACATCCGTTTTCGTCCTACTGTCAGAAGGTTCTGATGGGTTTGTGGGAGAAGAACCTGGACTTCGAGTATCGCCATCTGGAACACCCCGGCGCGGCAGAAGAACGCGCCGCCCTCTGGCCATTCGGGCGTTTTCCCGTGCTTGTCGATGATGGCCAAACGGTGGTGGAATCCAGCATCATCCTCGAACACCTCGACATACGCTTTCCCCAAGTGGCGCGCCTACTCCCTACGGATTCAGCGGCGGCGCTCGAAGTGCGGTTCATGGACCGGTTCTTTGACATTTACGTCATGAGCGAAATGCAAAAACCAGTGGCCGAGGCGTTGAAAGGGGAAGCGGGCCAGACGGAACAGGTTCAGGCGGCGGCGGCGCGGTCACTGGAAACCGCATATCGCTGGCTGGAAACCCGGTTGCAGGGTCGCACATGGGCGGCAGGTGACGATTTCAGCATGGCCGACTGCGCCGCAGCCCCATCGCTGTTCTATGCGGACTGGGTTCATCGCATCGGCCCGGGTTATCCCGTGTTGCGCGCGTACCGTGCACGCCTACTGGCACGGCCCTCATTCGCGCGGGCAGTCGAAGAGGCCCGCCCCTACCGCGCCTATTTCCCGCTGGGGGCACCGGACCGCGATTGACCCGCGGACCGGTTGGGCTTTTCCTTAGGCGGCGGCCTTCTCGGGCCGCTTTACCCGGTACACTGCAAGATACAGCGCCGGCACAAACACCAGTGTCACCACCGTCCCCGCAATAATCCCGCCCATCATCGCAAAGGCCATCGGCCCCCAGAAAATCTGCCGCGAGATCGGGATGAGGGCAAAGCTCGCCGCCGCCGCCGTCAGCAGGATCGGCCGCGCCCGGCTGTCTGAGGCCGTGAACACCGCGTCCCAGGCCGACAGCCCGTAATCGGCAATCTGCACTTCGATCTCGTGCACCAGGATGATCGAGTTGCGGATCAGGATCCCGATCAGCGCAAGCACCCCCAGAATGGCCACGAATCCCAACGGTGCGCCCGAAGGCAGCAACGCCGCCACCACGCCGATCAGACCAAGCGGTGCCGCCGCAAAGACCACCAGCGCCCGGCGGAAACTCTGCATCTGCGCCATCACAAGAAAGGCCATGATCAGCAGCATCAATGGCACGACCGCAGCAATCGGCGCCTGAGATTCCGCGCTGGATTCAACCGTGCCCCCGACCTCGACCGTATAGCCCATCGGCAGTTTGGCGTTGAACTCGGCCACCTGAGCGGCCAGCGCGTTGACGATTGTGGCCGGTTGGTCCTTGGTGGTGATCGCCGCCTTGACGGTGATCGTGGGGCGGCGGTTTTCCTGCCGGATCACCGGCTGTTCGGTGTCATAGTTGAAAACGGCAATCGACGACAACGGCACCGGAACGCCATCCGGCCCGCCCAGCTGAAGATTGGTCAGCCCTTCGATAGAGGATCGTGTCGTATCAGAACCACGGGCGATCAGATCCACCAGATAGGTGCCATCGCGCAATTCGGTCACTGCCGTGCCTTCGTAGATGCCATTGAGCGCCGAGGCGATATCACGTGATGTCAGACCCAGCAGGCGCACTCGGTCCTGCACGATGTCCACGCGTACGACCCGAGACGGTTCGTTCCAGTCAAGAACGATGTTGTCCGTCCGCGCATCCGTTGCCACCAGCGCCGCCATGTCGCGCGCCACATCCCGCAGCATGTCAAGTTCCGGCCCCGTGACACGATACTGCACAGGGCGGCCCACCGGCGGCCCGATTTCCAGCAGTTTCACAAAGATATCCACACCCGGGAATTCGTCCGCCGCCATCTGGGTCAGCTTTTCCCGAAGGCGGTTACGCGCCTCGATCCCCTGTGTCTGAATCACGATCTGGCCGGTGTTCGGCCCCGGTGTCGGAACATCGAAGGACAGGATAAAGCGCGGCGCACCGCGGCCGACATAAGAGGTCCAGAACTTTACGTCCTCATCGCCCTTCAGTGCCTCTTCGAAACGGTCCATCGTGGCCTTGGTTTCGGTAATCGACACGTTCTGCTGAAGCGTCATGTCAACCACGAGTTCGGGCCGGTCCGATGAGGGGAAAAACTGGTTCTCGACAAACTGCATCGACCAGACAGATACACCAAAGACCACCATCGTGACCGCGATCGTGAGCCAGCGGAACCGCATGGCACCGCGCAGTACGTTGTGGAACATCCGCCGGACGGGCCCCGGACCCTTGTGCGCATGCACGACGTGCTCCTTCAGGATCGTCACGCCGATCAGCGGTGCAAACAGCACCGCCACCACCCATGACACCAGCAGCGCCACCGCGATGACCACGAACAGCGAAAAGGTGAATTCCCCTGCGGCCGAGTTGTTCAGGCCAATGGGGATGAAGCCCGCAACGGTCACCAGCGTGCCGGACAGCATCGGAAAGGCGATTGAGGTCCAGGCGAAAGACGCCGCCTTGGGCAGGGATTCCCCCAGTTCAAGCCGCGAAATCATCGTCTCAATAGCGATCATCGCATCGTCGACAAGCAGACCCAGCGCGATGATCAGCGCGCCCAGAGAAATGCGTTGCAGCGTGAAGCCGGCGTAGTTCATCACGACGAATGTAATGGCCAGCACCAGCGGAATGGTCAGTGTGACGACCAGCCCGGCACGTACACCCAGGCTCACGAAACTGACCGCAAGAACGATCAGTACCGCCTCGACCAGGGCCTGGACGAAATGACCCACGGCCTCGTCCACCACTTCGGGCTGATCGGCGACATGATGGACACCGATCCCAAGCGGCAGGGCGTTCTCCACCTGCTCCATCACGACGGCCAGTTCCTCGCCGAATGTTACGATGTTGGCGCCCTTGCGCATGCCAACGGACAGGCCGACAGCCTCTTGCCCGTTGTAGCGAAACAGTTCGGACGGCGGATCTTCGTAGTCCAATGTGACCGTGGCGACGTCCGTCAGCCGAAAGAACTGATCCCCGAACCGCAGATTCACATCCAGAAGGCTTTGCGCATTGTCGAAACCGCCACCGATGCGCACCAGAACCCGCTCGGACCCTGCGTCGATTTCGCCAGAGGGCAGGATCGCATTCTGCGCCGAAAGGGTCGCACTCACATCCGCCTGGCTGATGCCGAGCGCGGCCAGCCGGTCCGTGGAATATTCAAGGTAGACGACCTGATCGCGGGTGCCGAACACCTCGACCTTGCCGGTATCGTCCAGCCCCTGCACGGCGCGGCGTGCCTCTTCGACATAATCGCGCACCTCACGCGGGGTGTAGCCATCCGAGGTAAAGGCAAAGATGTTGCCGTAGACATCCCCGAAATTATCATTGAACTGGAAGCCGGCGAATTCTGCCGGGAAATCTGGCCGGATATCGGCCATCATGTTGCGGATTTCCTGCCAGAGACGCGGCAGATCCTTGGCCTTGGTGGTGTCGAGAAGATCGACATAGACGATGGACACACCGGGCCGGGTGATTGACCGGGTCCTGTCCAGAGAATCCAGATCTTCGAGCTTTTTCTCGATCCGGTCGGTGACCTGGTTCAGCGTCTCCTCGACCGAGGCACCGGGCAGCGTCGCCGAGATGATCATCGTCTTGATCGCGAAATTCGGATCTTCCTCGCGCCCGATGTTCACGTAGGACAGTGCCCCCGCCAGCAGGCTGACGATCATCAGGAACCAAACGAACGACCGGTGCTTGAGCGACCAGTCAGAGAGGTTGAAACTTTTCATTGGTCGGCTCCCGGCAGTTGGCGCGCAGCAATGCGCGGTCCGACGGTCTGACCGTCCTCAATGGAATTCACGCCGCGGATGACAATTTCGTCACCGACGCCGACGCCTTGCAGAATGACCACACGGCCCCCCGCACGCGGGCCGGTCGTTACCGTCACGCGGCTGACCACACGGTCGTCTTTGCTGACACGCCAGACGGTGCGCAGTTCGCCATTCTCGATCAGCGCGGTGACGGGCAGCGTCGTGATCGCGCCCCTGCCGCCCTCAAGCGTGGCATTGACCAGCGCGCCCAGGCGGAACCCCGCGCTGGCATCCTCGGCCAGCGTCAGATGCGCCGCACGGGTACGGGTCGCGCGGGCCGAAACCGGGTCGATCCGGGCCAGCGTGGCCTCTGCGCTGACTTCGGGATTGGACAGCAGATGGATTTCGAACACCGCATCGGGTGCCATACCGGCCGCATCCTCTTCGCTGAGCGCGATGATCACCTCGCGCCGATCTGTTGAGGACAAGCGCATCACCGCCTCGCCCGCTGAAAGGGTGGCACCCGGTTCGGCGCTGACACTGGTAATGACACCATCCATCGGCGCTGTAAGGTCGGCATAAGCGCGGGCATCCTCGGCGCGGGCCTCGGCAGATCGGGCCTGCTCCATCGCGGCCTCGGCAGCGGCAAGATCATTGCGCGCGGTTTCCAGCGTCACCTCACTGCCCACACCACGGATGGCCAGTTGCTGGGCCCGGTCAAAAGCGTCGCGTGCGGTCTGTAGATTAGCCTCGCCTATGGTCACCCCGGCCTGCGCCGCGCGCAATTCGGACTCAAGGTCCGATGCGTCGATCCGCGCCAGGACTTCGCCCTTTTTGACAATGTCGCCGGTGTCCACGTTGCGTTCCGCCAGCGTACCCAGACGCAGAAACCCCAGATCCAGTTCGGATGAAGCGGCAACACTGCCCACCCAAATTGACGAAAGCCCCGCCTGCGGCGTCACGATTTCGGTAACCACGGGGCGGGGGGCAGATGCCTTGGCTGCGTCGTCGGCGAGTGCGGGATGTGAAAACGTCAGCAGGGTCAGAAAAACCGGAAACAGGGTGTTTTTCATTTCGGAGCCTCCACAACGCGTACAATCCGTCCGGGATAAAGCAATTGTGTGCCCAGCCGCACAATGATCTCACCGGGCGACACCCCGTCGTCCAGCAATATCTCGGTGCTGGTATAACGTCGGACCTCAACCCGGCGCAGACTGACAGTGCTGGTTTCGGGATCAACCACCCAGACCGCCGGCCCTTCGGCGGTGGCCGAGATCACCGACCACGGCAGTGTGATATGTACACCTTCGCTAATTTTTGTACGGCCTCGCACAGCATCGCCATAGCTGAGCCCCGGCAGCTCCTCGTCCAGCACCACCTTGACAGACACCGTGCCGCTGGCCGCATCGACCAAAGGAGAAATTTCGGAGACATGGCCGGTCACGGTGGTTTCGGGACGATCAATAGGAGAGAGCGTGATCACCGAGTCGGGGCTGGAGCCACCGGTCAACACGGATTCGGGCACGTCAAAGATCGCCTCGTACCCCTGCCCCTGCGCCAGTTCAAAGACCGGCTGGGCGGCGCCCACAACCTGCCCGGGTTCTGCCAGACGCTGGATCACCGTGGCATCCTGCGGCGCAAGCAGCACTGTATCCGCCAGAGCATCGCGGGCCTGTTCAAGCTCGGCCTCGGCCTGAGCCTTGCGGGCCACGGCGGCGGTCAGACGGTCTGCGGCAGTATCGCGTGACGCCCGCGTCGTGGCACCGCGGTCAAAAAGTTCCGCCTGACGGGTGTCATCGTCGCGCGCCGCTGAAAATTCTGCTGTGGCGGCGGCCAGTTGCGCCTCGACGCTGCGCAGGGCCTGTTCCTGCTGTACCCGGTCGATGCGAGCAAGGGTATCGCCAGCCGCGACCCGGTCGCCGTCATCCGCCATCATCTCGGAGATCCGCCCGCCGGTCGGGAACGAAGCGTTCAGCGTTTCGGGGGCCATAAGTTCGCCCGTCAGGGACAGGATCCGCACGGTGTCAGCGCTTTCAGCCTTGGTGACGGACACAGCAAGAGGTGCCTCGGCCAGGGTCGGGCCGGGCGCTGCGGCAAGCGCAACCACAAGGCACAGGCCCGGCGCCGCGATAAAAATATGGTCCATGGCGGCATTCCCCTTGTGGACAGCAAGAAGGTGACTGCCGTCAACTGAACTAATCGGTTCACTTCCTAGACGAAACCAGGGGACGGATCAAGCGACGTGTCGCAAGACATTTATGAAATTACCCCGCGTCATAATCTGGCCGGGGCGCGCAGAATGGCGCCCCGGATCGGGATCTTACTTGCCGGATTCAAGTGCATCGAGACGGGCCTTGAGCGCCATATTCTCTTCGCGGGCCTTCTGCGCCATGGCGCGCACCGCATCGAATTCTTCGCGGGTTACGAAATCACGGTCCGCCAGCCAGCGGTCCAACATGGATTTCATCGCCGTCTGTGCTTCTTCCCGCGCGCCCTGCGCCACGCCCATGGCGTTGGTCATAAGCTGCGAGATATCGTCGAAAACTTTGTTGCGCGTCTGCATTGGACTCTCCGCCGTTACATCTATTTCCTATATGGGCCCGTGGCCGCCAGGTCACAAGTCCGGCTGGTAGAGGGGGGCGGCCCCTAAGGAGATTTCGGCCACCCAATGAATCCACCCGCGATCAAGCCAAAGGCGTCGGGCACCGCCGTTTTTAACCTTTCCATCAGCGTCCTGTTCGACCAGAGGCGATGCTCGCGACCCCCAGCCAGTTGACATCTCCACATAGCCAGAGGCAATTAACTGCAAATGAACACAGGCATCCCCTTTCCGCCCCTTTCGCCCGAACTGTTTTCCATCTCTGTTTTCGGGATGGAGTTCGCCCTGCGTTGGTATGCGCTGGCCTATATAGCGGGCATCCTGATCGCCTGGCGACTGGCGGTGACGGCCGTAAAGCGGCCCGCGCTCTGGCCTGTGTCGACCCCACCGATGGGGCCCGTTCAGGTAGAAGATCTGCTGACCTGGATCATTCTGGGCGTCATTCTGGGCGGTCGACTGGGATTCGCCCTGTTTTACGAACCCGCCTTCTACCTGAGCAATCCGCTCCAGATCCTGAAGATCTGGCAGGGGGGCATGTCGTTTCACGGCGGTCTGATCGGGGTCACGCTCGCAGCACTGATCTATGGGCTGCGCCATACTCTGCCTTTGTTGTCTATGGCGGATATGATGGCCCTTGCAACGCCGCCGGGCCTGATGCTGGGCCGACTGGCGAATTTCGTGAATGCCGAGCTTTGGGGGCGTCCCACGGACCTGCCCTGGGGCGTGATTTTTCCGGGCAATGCGGCGCAGTCCTGCGGGCAGGCACTGGGCGAGTTTTGCGCAAGGCATCCCTCGCAGCTTTATGAAGCCGCGCTCGAAGGGCTGCTGTTGAGCGGGCTGCTGATCTGGCTCGCCTTCCGTCGCGGTGCGTTGAAGCGGCCCGGATTGCTGACCGGTGTTTTTGCGGTTGGTTATGGACTGGCAAGATTTCTGGTCGAATTCGTTCGCCAGCCCGACGCGCAGTTCATCACGCCCGGAAATTCCCTTGGGCTGGCATGGCATATCGGCGGATATGGCCTGACCATGGGGCAGATTCTATCGCTGCCGATGATCCTGCTGGGTGTCGGGCTGATCTTGTGGGCGCGGCGCAAGGAATGACAGCGTTGCGCGATATCCTTGCGGCGCAGATCGCCGCGCAGGGGCCGCTGACCATTGCGCAGTACATGACTGCCTGCCTGTTGCACCCTGAACATGGCTATTACACCACCCGGGATCCCTTCGGCACGGCCGGCGATTTCACCACCGCCCCCGAGATTAGCCAGATGTACGGTGAGCTTATCGGTCTGGCACTGGCGCAGACCTGGCTGGATCAGGGGGCGCCCGCAGTTTTCACTTTGGCCGAACTTGGTCCCGGGCGCGGCACGCTGATGGCCGACATCCTGAGGGCGACGGCGCGAGTTCCAGGCTTCCATGCCGGCGCGCGTCTGCATCTGGTCGAGGCTTCACCGACCCTGCGCGCCCGTCAGGCCGAAAGCCTGCGCGGCGCATCCCCAATATGGCACGACAGCGTCGATGACCTGCCCAATGATGCGCCGATTTTCGCAGTGGCCAGCGAATTTTTCGATGCCCTTCCCGTGCGCCAGTTCCTGCGCGACGGAGGTCTCTGGCGCGAACGGGTCGTTGGATTGCGTGGGGGGGAGCTTGCCTTCGGGATGACAGACGCCCTGCCCGACCCGCGCCTGACAGTGCGACTGGATGACACGCGCGACGGTGATCTGATCGAAACCTGCGCCCCTGCCAAGCCGATCGCCGCCGCCCTTGGGAGCCGCATTGCCACGCATGGTGGTCTGGCCCTGATCGCCGATTATGGTGGATGGCGCTCCTTGGGTGACACGTTTCAGGCGGTCCGGCGGCATCAGTCGACCGACCCACTGCAGGACCCGGGTCAGGCTGACCTGACCGCCCATGTGGATTTCGAAGCATTGGCCGAAGCGGCCCCCTGTGCCCACACGCCTCTGACCCCTCAGGGTGTGTTTCTCGAACGGTTAGGCATCACGGAACGGGCCCGTGCCCTGGCCGCGCGGCTGGACGGAGATGCACTCGACAGTCACGTCAACGCACATCGCCGGTTGACCCACCCCGACGAAATGGGGACGGTATTCAAGATGCTTGGATTCTTCCCCCACGGTGCACCGCTACCCCCAGGATTTGCGCATGGCGCTTGAAATCATCACGGCCAACAGCCTCTCGCCGCTGAGCCACGGGTTTTTCACCCGCAAGGGCGGAGCATCCTCTGGCGTATTCGCCGGACTGAACTGCGGGACCGGTTCGACAGACCAGACCGAGATTGTAGCGATCAATCGCGCCCGTGTTGCCGAGGCATTGCAGGTCTCCGCCAACCACCTTGTCGGGGTGCATCAGGTGCATTCGGCAGATGTCGTGACATTGACCGGCCCGCTGGAGGACAAACCGAAGGCCGATGGGATGGTCACCGCCACGCCCGGCATTGCCCTGTCGGTGCTGACCGCAGATTGTCAGCCGGTGCTTTTCGCCGATGCCAAAAACGGCGTGATCGGCGCCGCCCATGCAGGCTGGCGCGGCGCGTTGGACGGCGTGCTGGAGCGGACCGTGGATGCGATGGAGGCACTGGGCGCGAATCGGGAGGACATTACAGCGGTGATCGGCCCCGCAATCAGTCAGCGCGCCTATGAGGTGGGACCAGAATTCTTTGAAACGTTTATGATCGAAGACCCTCAGTATGCCCGGTTCTTTGCCAATGGCGCAGGGGACCGGCTGCATTTTGACCTGCCGGCCTTTGGCCTTTACCGTCTGCGTCTTGCCGGAGTGTCAGCGGAATGGACCCGCCATTGCACCTATTCAGATGCCGAGCGGTTCTATTCCTATCGCCGAACGACCCATGATAAAGAGGCAGACTACGGCCGCCTGATTTCCACCATCCGGCTTTGACAGCCGCTGGTTTTTAGGCAGAGCGACTAAGGCGTTCCTCAAGGATATCAAAGGGCACGCCCGGCTCATCCTTGGCACCGCGGATCACCAGACTTGTCTTGACGCTGCCCACATTTTGCGCGGTCAACAATTGCCCGGTCAGAAAGCTCTGGAAAGTGCTCAGATCAGGGGCGACACATTTCAGGATGAAATCCACCTCGCCGTTGAGCATGTGACACTCCCGCACCAACGGCCAGGCGCGGCAGCGGTCCTCAAAGGCGCTCAGATCCGCCTCGGCCTGACTTTGCAGACCGACCATGGCAAAGACCTGCACCTCGAACCCCAGTTCGCGTGGGTCGACTTCTGCATGATAGCCGCGAATAAAGCCCTGCTCTTCGAGCGTTCGCACGCGTCGCAGACAGGGAGGCGCAGAAATGCCCACCCTTTTCGCAAGCTCCACGTTGGTCATTCGGCCATCAGCCTGAAGTTCGGATAGAATTTTACGGTCGATCGGATCAAGCCTGTGTGCCGGCACGCCCATACCCCTTGAATTTTTCGTTTGTTACCACACAACCCCACGTATGCACAATTATATAACTCAATTGCGCAAGATTCTTAACATGGCGGCAGGCGGCACTACTTCTGTTCACGGCAGCGTGTCACTGATTTGCGCCGACGCTTGCCTGCGCGTATATGCAAAGACTGAGCGAGATACGCAACCACACGCGAAGGGGCCCTAGATGTCCGAAACACGCCACACCAAAGTTCTGATCATCGGATCCGGTCCAGCCGGCTACACCGCCGGAATCTATGCCAGCCGCGCCATGCTGTCGCCGCTTCTTGTCCAGGGGATCGAGCCGGGCGGCCAGCTGACGACAACCACCGAGGTCGAAAACTGGCCCGGCGATACCGAGGTTCAAGGCCCTGACCTGATGATCCGCATGGAGGCGCACGCGCGCGCCATGGGGACCGAGATCATAGGCGATATCATCACCTCGCTCGACATGGACAGCCGCCCGTTTGTGGCTCAGTCCGACAGCGGCACGGTCTACACTGCTGACGCGGTGATCCTTGCCACAGGCGCGCGGGCGAAATGGTTGGGCCTGCCTTCAGAAGAGAAATTCAAGGGCTTCGGCGTCTCGGCCTGCGCCACCTGCGACGGATTTTTCTATCGTGGACAAGAAATCGTGGTGATTGGCGGCGGCAACACCGCCGTGGAAGAGGCGCTTTTCCTGACCAACTTTGCCTCCAAGGTCACACTGATCCACCGTCGCGACACCCTGCGGGCGGAAATGATTCTGCAGGACCGTCTGGCCAAGAACCCCAAGATCGAAACGCTCTGGTTCCACGAACTGGCCGAGGTCATTGGTGCCGAATCCCCCTTGGGTGTCGAAGGCGTGCGCGCACGGCATGTCGAAACCGGCGAGATCACAGAAATCCCTGCCAAGGGCGTTTTTGTTGCCATCGGTCATGCCCCGGCAAACGAATTGGTGAAGGACAAGCTGGAAACCCATATGGGCGGCTATGTTCTGACCAAGCCGGACAGCACCGCCACCTCGATCCCAGGCATCTTTGCGGCCGGGGACCTGACGGACCACAAATACCGGCAAGCAGTAACCTCTGCCGGGATGGGCTGCATGGCTGCACTAGAAGCCGAACGCTGGCTGGCCGAGCAGGATATCGGGTCCGGCAAGGACGAAACGATATCACCGATCAACGAAACGGCCTGATACTTCAGACATATCGCCCACAAAAAAGGCTGCCCCAGCGGGCAGCCCTTTCCAAATTCACGATATTGGCACGATCAGTGAACGGTGACCGGTGCCAGATCGTTCTGGCGGGCCAGAGAAAACGCCATGCTGCGGTCAGTTACCAGCGCCAGCCGCTCTCCGTCCGCGCGGTGCACGGCATAGAGGATATCCTGATCTTCAATCTGTTCCTGGACGTCTTCAGGCAGATCGGCGAACAGAACGGGACGGACATAGACCAGACGATCCTCGTCCTGCCCATCAAAAACATATTTTGTATTCATCACCTTACCCCTTTCTGATCTGTATTGTCTGCACAACTGTCTCGGGACGAGACAGGGTGAGATCTACATGCAGCAATCCGTTTTCCATGATCGCCTCGCCGACTTCCACACCATCCGCCAAGACAAAGGACCGCTGAAATTGCCGCGCTGCGATACCGCGATGCAAGAAAATCCGTTCCGGCGCGTCCTCGCGGCTGCGGCCGCGGATCACCAGTTGCCGGTCTTCGACCGTGATTGCCAGATCGCCTTCGGAAAACCCGGCCACCGCAAGCGTTATGCGGTAGGCATCCTGGGCCGTCTGTTCGATATTGAAAGGCGGATACCCTTCGTTGCCGGTCTTGGCAGTACGCTCCAGCAGGCGTTCCAGCTGCTCAAAACCCAGCATATGGGGATGTGACCCCAAAGACATTTTGGTCATCGACACGTCCTTTTGCACAAGCGACAGTCTGCCAGGGTCCCATTATGGCAACCCTGCCACCCAAATATGGGAATTGCGTCGCGGCAAAGCAAGGGCTTTGCGCCGCTGCCGCGATTCGCTATTCTGGATCTCAGTCAGACCAAGGAACCAGACCTGCCATGAATGCACCCGGCGAAATCTCGATGAAAACCGACGATGTGCTGCGGGTCGAGCTTGAGGTGTTCCGCCGCGAACACCGTGATCTCGACGACGCCATCCGCGCCTTGCAGGACAGGGGCACCGCCGATCAGCTGACGCTGCAGCGGCTGAAAAAGAAAAAACTGTACCTCAAGGACAAGATCGCGCTGATAGAGGACCGGCTTTTGCCCGACATCACCGCCTGATCTGACAGCTCCCTGCCTCACCGCATCTGTGGTGAGATCTTTGAATCTGCGTATCTGGAAAGAGAAGAGGCGCGGTGGTTGTTCAGAACAGTGCCTGAGGGCGGCTTTCTGTTCACATGCGTCTTAGCATTTTCAAAAACGCAAGGCGGCGCGGCATCCTGGGGGTTGTCGGCTTGCCAATATTGCCCCTGACGTTCAAATGCATATAGTGCGCTTTCGCATCACCGGGGGACGTGAATGACACAAGTTGGAGTCAAGGTCGGCATCATCATGGGGAGCCAGTCCGACTGGCCCACGATGAAAGAGGCGGCAGACATGCTGGACGCCCTTGGCGTCGCGCATGAGGTCAGGATCGTCTCAGCCCACCGCACGCCGGACCGGTTGTGGACCTATGGCAAGACGGCTGTCGAGCGCGGATTGCAGGTGATCATTGCCGGGGCCGGCGGTGCCGCACACCTGCCGGGCATGATGGCGTCCAAGACACGCGTGCCCGTGATCGGCGTTCCGGTGCAGACCCGCGCCCTGTCTGGGGTCGACAGCCTTTATTCGATACTGCAGATGCCGCGTGGCTTTCCAGTTGCCACCATGGCGATCGGCGCTGCCGGGGCCGCGAACGCAGGCCTGATGGCGGCCGGAATCCTCGCACTGCAAGACCCTGCACTGGCCGACCGCCTGGACCAATGGCGCGCCGATCTTTCGGCATCGATCCCCGAAGAACCGGATCGTAACGCGGTATCCTGACGCCTTTGCGCAGCTTATCGACCCCTGGACTGCAACTGGATCGAGACTGACATGACCACGCCCCTCCCCTCCGGCTCTACCATTGGCATCATCGGCGGCGGCCAGCTGGGCCGCATGCTTTCGGTCGCCGCCGCGCGCCTTGGGTATCGCAGCCACATTTTCGAACCCGGCACCCTGCCCCCGGCGGGCGACGTGGCCCATGCCGTGACGACTGCACCTTACGACGACCATGCGGCATTGCGGGCCTTTGCCGGAGCGGTGGACGTCATCACCTATGAATTTGAGAATATCCCGACAGAGGCGCTGGACCTGCTTGAGGGTGTGCGCCCGATCCATCCGGGGCGCGAGGCGCTGCGGATCAGCCAAGACCGGCTGACCGAAAAGGCTTTCCTGCAAGGACTATCCCTGACGACCGCACCCTTTGCAGATGTGCCGGACGAATCTGCGCTCGAATCCGCCCTGGCAGAAATCGGAACCCCGGCGATCCTGAAGACCCGGCGCTTTGGCTATGACGGCAAGGGGCAGGCGCGTATCATGTCTCCTGCCGACAGCGCCGCAGCCTGGGCCGATCTGCAGGGCAGCGCGCTGATCCTGGAAGGGTTCATCGACTTCAGCCACGAAGTGTCCGTCATAGCCGCACGCGGGCTTGACGGGTCGGTGGCCTGTTTCGATCCGGGCGAAAATGTGCACCGCGATGGCATCCTGCGCACAACCACCGTGCCGGCACGGCTAAGCCCGTCGCAACGATCAGACGCGGTGCTGATCGCCGCGCGGATCCTGAACGCGCTCGACTATGTCGGCGTGCTGGGGGTCGAATTGTTCGTCACACCCAAGGGGCTGATCGTGAACGAGATCGCGCCGCGTGTGCACAATTCTGGCCACTGGACCCAAAATGGCTGCGCCGTGGACCAGTTTGAACAGCATATCCGCGCCATCACCGGATGGCCGCTGGGCGATGGCGGGCGCCATTCGGACGTTCGTATGGAAAACCTGATCGGCGATGATCTTGACCGTCTGCCCGAACTGGCCAAAGCCCCCCATGCCGCCCTGCACCTTTACGGCAAAACCGACGTGAAACCGGGCCGTAAGATGGGCCATGTCAATCACGTCCTCCCGGGCTGAAACCGGGCAAGGACGCATGTAGAGGGGCGGGTCAGGCAGCTACGCCAGAAAGCGTGCCGCAACATTGCCCGAAAGATAGGCCACCTGCCCTGCGGCAAGCGTTGCCACGACGCGGTGCGTCTCGGGGTCCATGACCACGATGTCCGCCCGCTGCCCGGACTCCAGTTGCCCACGGTCGGTGAGGCCCAGCACCCGGGCCGGCCCTGCAGACACCAGCGACCAGGCTGTTGCCGCGTCGCAAACCCCCAGTTCGACCAGACGCCAAGCCGCCCGTGCGGGCGAAGGATAATGATAGTCGGATGCCAGCGCATCGATGCAACCCGCCTGCACTAGTTCCAGTGCCGAAACATTGCCCTTGTGGCTGGCCCCGCGCACCAGATTGGGCGCGCCCAGCACAACGGGTTCGCCCGCGCCATGTGCCTCGGCGGCGGCGGACAGGGTTTCGGGAAATTCCGACACCAATGCCCCCCGCGACCGCCAGACCTGCCTTACCCCGGCGTCATGATCGTCATGTGATCCCAAACGCACGCCACTCGCCGCAAGCCGCTCCGCCAACGTCGTGGTTGCCTCGGGCACCTCGGCTGTTCGCGCCTCAAGGTCAAGAAGCATCCGGAAATGATCCTCGGGGTTACGTCCGCCTTTTAGCGCCTGACCGGTCAGTCTAGGGGGCATGCGCCCTTCGGACAGGCGATCATGCGGCAGATGGTCATTGAAAACCACATAGGTGATGCCGAAACGTTTTATGGCCGCCTCGGCGCGGGCGTAGTCGTCCAGCAAATGGGTTTCGAGACGCAGTTGAAGGCGCAGATCCACTGGCAGGCTTGGCGCGACGTCAATGACGCTGGCAAAGACATGTTCGGCAAAGTCCGGGCCGCGCATGCCGCCTTCCCAACTGAAGAACTGCGCCAGAACGCCCGTGGTGATGCCGTTCGCCGCAAGTTCCGCAGCGCAGGCGACAACCCCGTGCGATGCTTCCCGCAACGCTCCGCGCCGAGGGGCCATGTGACGTTCGAACCCGTCACCATGCGCATCGACGATACCCGGCAGGACCAGATATCCCGATAGATCCACCCGCCGACCCACAGAATTATCCACGATTTGCCCGCCCGAGATCGCAAGCGGCCCCGCATCCCAGCCCGACGGGCGCAGCACCTGTGCACCATCAAGCGTCAGTTCAATCGTCATCGCCGCATATCCCCACAAGGCACGCCAGTTCGCGTGCCGAAAACACCTTGGTCCAGTCCAGATCCGGATCGAACTGGCCAGTTTCAAGAAACGCCAGCACCTGCGCCATCACGCTGGGTGCCTGCATGATAAAGGTATGAGTCACCGGCATGATGATCTGTGCCTTCATGCCCGCGACCTCGGTCGATGCGACCGAGACCTTGCCGTCATCCTGACCTGGGATCAGTTCAGAAAACAGCGGGTTGAGCGAGCGTGTTCCCGACACGACACCCAGTTCGAAATCAACCGGTGGCAGCTGTGCGGGCAGATCATCAGGCCCGGTGCCCAGCTGCTGGCCCGCCGGGCCATTCAGCCAGTCGAACAACTCCAGCCCGCCCAACTCGTCGACCAGTTCGCTGCCTTGGTTGGGTGGCGCGAGCATGACGACCCGCCCCATCTGCGCCGGGTGGTGATCCCGCAGCCAGACCCGCAACAGAATCCCGCCCATGGAATGGGTGACAAAGTGCACCCGCCTTGCGCCGCACTGCGCCAGAGCCTCGGGCAGGGTTTCGTCAACCAGTGTCTGGATTCGCGCCGATGTCGAATCGTACCCCGGCACAACTGTGTTGTATCCACGCACCGTCAGCACCCGCGCCATCAGGGCAAAGGAATATTCGGTCCGCGCCAACCCATGCAGCAGGATCACGCAATCCCCTGGTTCGGCCCGGACAGGGCCCGGGAACGGTGTGGCAACCAGCAGGGAAATCAGGAACAGGATCAAACGCATGTGCCGTCAGATACGCCGCTTTTTCATCCTGAGAAAGGGAGAACCGGCCATCGGTAAAAGGTCACCTGCCCCGCAGTGGCACCACCGACAGGGCGACTCCGCCCAGCACCACCGCCGCAGCCAGTACAAAGCCCAGCGTCGGCACCTCGCCCAGAAAGACCAGCCCGCCGATCAGCGCGATCACCGGCACCGTCAGCTGCGCCACTGCGGCCACGGTCCGATCCAGCTTTGGCAGGACACCGTACCATAGCAGATACCCCAAGGCTGAAGTTCCGGCCCCGGAGAGAACCGCCAGGATCAGGCCGCGAGCTTCGGCCTCGACCGGTGTGGTACCGGTCGACATCAGAAGCGTCAGCGCAAGCCCGATGGGGGCCGCGATGATGAAGTTCGCCGCCGTGGACGCAAGTGGATCGCCCGCCCCCCGGCCAGCCAATGAATAAAGCCCCCAGCCGATACCCGCAGCAGCCATCAGCGCGCCATGAAGCAGGCTGACGCTAACACCCGCACCGGGCCAGAGCAGCCAGACCAACCCGGCAAAGGCCGTGAGTGCCCCTATAGTGCGCTGCATCGACAGCTTTTCCCGACCCAGAACAGCCCCTGCGAACATCGTGATCTGCACGACCCCGAAGAGTATCAGCGCGCCAAGACCGGTATCCAGCACGAGATAAGCGCTTGAAAAACCGTAGACATAAACGAGAAGAGACAGAACTGAAATCAGGCGGCCCCGCCCGCCCAACCGCAACCCGCCGCGAAAGGCCAGCGCCAGAATGGCCAGCATCACCGCCCCAGCCAGAAGCCGAACAGTGCCAAAGGTGACGGCATCGATTCCGCCCCCGACCAGCGCCATCCGGTTCAGAACGGAATTCGCGGCAAAGGCCAGCATTGTCAGAGCGGTAAGGAGGAAAATAGGCATGGCGCAGGCTGTGCCAGCAGGGCGTCAATGGCAAGCCCTGCCGAGGAGATTTCAAGCAATCAGGCTCTTTTGTGCAAGGGCGCTCTTCTGCGGAAAACACGCCGCGCCCTGTGCCCGACATCCCGCACCGCAAACCTGTCAAACCAGTTTTATCCAACACGGGCCGCAACCAACAAAAAGGGGCCGCCCGAAGGCGACCCCAATTCATCCCACTGGATGGCGTGATTTACATCATGCCGCCCATGCCGCCCATGTCGGGCATGCCGCCGCCGCCGCCCTGGCCTTCTTTGGCAGGACGATCAGCAACCATCGCTTCGGTGGTGATCAGCAGACCAGCGATCGAGGCAGCGTCCTCAAGCGCGGTGCGGACAACCTTGGCCGGGTCGATGACGCCAAACTTGAACATGTCGCCATATTCGTCGGTCTGAGCGTTGTAGCCGAACTTCAGGTCGTTGCTTTCGCGGATCTTGCCAGCCACTACGGAACCGTCAACACCAGCGTTCTCGGCGATCTGACGCAGCGGTGCTTCAAGCGCCTTGCGAACGATCGTGATACCGGCGTTCTGGTCGCTGTTCGCGCCCTCAAGCCCGACCAGAACCTTGGCAGCCTGGATCAGAGCAACACCGCCGCCAACGACGATACCTTCCTGAACAGCAGCGCGAGTGGCGTTCAGTGCGTCGTCGACGCGATCTTTACGCTCTTTCACTTCGGTTTCGGTCATGCCGCCAACGCGGATGACTGCGACGCCGCCTGCGAGTTTCGCAACACGCTCCTGCAGCTTCTCTTTGTCGTAGTCCGACGTGGTCTCTTCGATCTGGTTACGAATCTGGGCAACGCGCGCCTCGATCTCGGCCTTCTCGCCCGCGCCGTCAATGACGGTGGTCTCGTCTTTTGTGATTGTAACTTTCTTGGCCGAACCGAGCATGTCCATCGTGACATTCTCGAGCTTCATGCCCAGATCCTCGGAAATCACCTGGCCGCCGGTCAGGATCGCGATGTCCTGCAGCATTGCCTTGCGACGGTCGCCAAAGCCCGGTGCCTTGACGGCAGCGATCTTGAGGCCGCCACGCAGCTTATTGACCACGAGGGTCGCCAGTGCTTCGCCTTCGACATCTTCTGCAATGATCAGCAGCGGCTTCTGCGACTGGATCACCGACTCGAGCAGCGGAACCATCGGCTGGAGCGACGACAGTTTCTTCTCGTGCAGCAGGATCATGCAGTCTTCGAGATCTGCAATCATCTTGTCAGCGTTGGTGACAAAATAGGGCGACAGGTAGCCGCGGTCGAACTGCATGCCTTCGACGACATCGGTCTCGGTCTCGAGGCCTTTGTTCTCTTCGACGGTGATGACACCCTCGTTGCCGACTTTCTGCATCGCGTCCGCGATCTGACGACCGATTTCGCTTTCGCCGTTGGCAGAGATCGTGCCGACCTGAGCAACTTCAGCAGAGTCGTTCACGGGACGAGCAGCGGCTTTGATCGCAGCAACCACTTTGGCCGTCGCGAGGTCGATGCCGCGCTTCAGGTCCATCGGGTTCATGCCGGCGGCAACCGATTTCATGCCTTCCTTGACGATGGCCTGGGCCAGAACCGTCGCGGTGGTGGTGCCGTCGCCAGCTTCGTCATTGGTGCGGGAAGCGACTTCCTTCACCATCTGTGCGCCCATGTTCTCGAACTTGTCTTCCAGTTCGATCTCTTTGGCGACAGACACACCGTCTTTGGTGATGCGCGGGGAACCGAACGACTTGTCCAGAACAACGTTGCGGCCTTTGGGGCCGAGTGTGACCTTAACCGCGTCGGCAAGGATGTTCACACCCTTGAGCATACGCGAACGGGCGTCGGTCGAAAACTTTACGTCTTTAGCAGACATGTGGATTTCTCCTGTTAATCAGTGAAAGGGGTCAGCGGACGGAACGGATCAGGCTGCCTTGGCAGCCGCGTCGTCCAGGATGATCCCGAGAATGTCGGATTCTTTCATGATCAGCAGCTCTTCGCCGTTGACCGTAACTTCGGTGCCCGACCATTTGCCGAACAGGATCTTGTCGCCAGCCGAAACTGCCATTTCGATCAGTTCGCCAGAGTCCTTGCGGGCGCCTTCGCCACATGCAACGACGATACCCTCGGCGGGCTTTTCTTTTGCGCTGTCGGGGATGATCAGACCACCCTTAGTCTTGTCTTCACCTTCGATACGACGAACCAGCACACGGTCGTGGAGCGGTTTAAATGTCATCTTCGAGTCTCCTTAGCTCAAAGTTTCCTAATGGCCCCCCGTCCTCGGGCAGGCCGTTAGCACTCACGTCAGTCGAGTGCTAACGGCGCATAGGTATGGAGCAGAGGGGGACCTGTCAACACGGGAGTTTGCAAATATTTGCGTGGCAAAGCCTTGAAATGCACAACGACAAAGGGGGGTATAGGCACATGATCCACGCTCTCATGCAGGAATTCCCTACTCTGAGAAACGCACGGTCTTTGTCTGGTCAAAATTAACCGTATGAGTCGCGACCTGCCGAGACGGTGGCAGCGCCCGGCGATACGAAGTGAATCACGCCTCCCAGGAGTCTGCCCAGTGCACCAGACCCCCCCGCCCCGCATCGGTCAGCGCATAGATTCCCTTTTCGACCCTCGTGAACCATCCATAGTGATTCTCTGCCATGATCCGGGTCGCGACCTTCACCCCGACGGCCTTGGCCACCACAGCCCCCTTGCTGGGGCCATGTTCGGCCAGATGCGCCGCACAGTTCAAAGCGTCCTGCCGGTAGCCCGTGACAATGCCGTAGCGTGTCGCCCCGCCTTCGTTGGGGTCGCCCCGCAACCGGTCAAATTCCCTGAGCAGTCGCGCACGCGCTTTCGGGCTTCGTCTGGGCATCGGGCCGCCGGGGTCGCACAGCACCTCGGTCACACCATCGCCGCGCACGGTAATGAACCCCAGCCCCAACCGACGGCACAGAGCCGTATTGTCCTTTAACGCCCGTTTCGCCTGCGCGCCTTCCGGCCGGGGCACGGCGATATAAACCAGATCGCTCATCGTCAGTCTCGCCACCGCCTGATGGAACAATGTCAGCGTGATACGCAGCTTCAGCTCGACGATCACCGGATCCTCGTCCCCACGCCGCGCCACCAGATCGGCCTTGCCGACCTCTCCCTTGACCTCATAGCCTTGGCGCTGCAGCAGCGTCTTGACCGGAGCATAGAGATCACTTTCGCGCTTCATGGCACCTATCCTCACTCCCCTGCTTGTCGCTGACAAGGCCATTCCCTAGGTAAGATGCACAACTCCGGAGATTGATCATGCGCCTGCTCGCCCCCCTGCTGCTTTGCCTTGGACTTGCCGGAGCCGCCTCGGCGCAATGCGCGGGCAAGGACCTGCGCCAGGACCTTTCGGAGCAGGAAAGAACCGAGCTGAGGGCCATCGTATCCGCGACGCCCTATCCGGTCGGCAACCACTGGCGCGCGGTGCGCGGTGATCAGGTGATCGACCTGATCGGGACTGTGCATCTGGACGACCCACGCCTTGACGCACCCGCCGGACGAATCAGGTCGCTGATCGAAAATGCAAGTGTGGTCCTGCTGGAAATGTCCGCAGCCGAACAGGCCGAGATGACCGCAGAGCTATCTTCTGATCCCGAAATATTGCTGCTGTCGGACACGACCCTGCCGGAACTGATGGACGAAGACTCCTGGCAGACCCTCGCCGCGGCGGCCAGAGCCCACGGCATACCCGCTGTCATGGCTGCCAAGTTCCAGCCCTGGTATCTGTCGATGCTGCTTTCGATCCCGCCCTGCGCCACCGCAGGGCTGGAGCAGGCGCAGGGGCTGGACGGACGGATCATGGACATGGCGCAGGCGGTCGGCGTGCGGATGGAGTCGCTGGAAGACCATAACACCGTGCTCGACCTGTTCCGCGATGCCCCGCTCGACGAACAGATCGTGATGATGGAAGCGACGCTGACCGCGCCTGACACCAACGAGGATCTTTTCGCTACGCTTCTGGCTGGCTATTTCGACGAGGCCGTGACCGAAAGCTGGGAAGTGTCTCGCCTCCTGTCGCGCCGTCTGTCCCCGCTCGACCCCGCCGAAAGTGATGCGATGTTCGCCCAGATGCAGTCCGACCTTTTGGACAGCCGTAACCGTGCCTGGATGCCCGTGATCCTTGACGCTGCGAATGATAGCCCCATCGTCGTGGCCGTTGGCGCCGCCCATCTTCAAGGTAAAGTTGGCTTGCTCAACCTGCTTGCTGCAGAAGGTTTCACTTTGACCCGCGAGCCGTTCTGAGCCGGTGCGACAGGGGCCGACATGGGGCCAGAGGCTGATCCCCCTGACCCCATTCTCAATCTCAGGCCGCCAGCCCGCGCCCGCGGAGCAACGCATCGACTCCCGGCATCCGCCCGCGGAATTGAGTGTAAAGCGCCTCTGCATCCTGCGAGCCGCCCGCCGAAAGGATGAACTCCTCCAACCGCGCTGCCATCTTGGGGTCGAACGCCGACCCGGCTTCCTCAAAGGCGGCAAATGCGTCGGCATCCATCACCTCTGACCACATGTAGCTGTAGTAGCCGCTGGAATAGCCGTCCCCGGCGAACACATGGGCAAAGTGCGGCGTCGCGTGGCGCATCGTGATCGCCGAGGGCATCCCGATGCCTTCCAGCACTTCGGCCTGCTTTTTCATCGGGTCAGCAGGGGCTGCACCGTCATGGAATTCCAGATCCACCAGCGCCGAAGCGATATATTCCACTGTCGAAAAGCCCATATCGAAGTTTGCGGCCTTCAGCACCTTATCCAGCAAGGCGCGTGGCATGGCCTCTCCGGTCTCGGCGTGGGTGGCGAACTCCTCAAGCACCTCAGGCACTTCCAGCCAGTGCTCGTAAAGCTGGCTTGGCAGTTCGACAAAGTCCCGCGCAACCGAGGTCCCCGAGACTGATCCGAAATCCACATTCGACAGCATCTGGTGCAGCGCATGACCGAATTCATGAAACAGGGTCCGCGCATCATCATAGGACAGCAGTGCGGGCTTGCCCTTGGACGGCTTGGCAAAATTGCACACGTTGATCACGATCGGCGTCTTGACCTCGGGCCGCTTGGCCTGTGACCGCATGGCCGAACACCATGCCCCCGAACGTTTGGACGACCGCGCGAAATAGTCGCCGATGAACACAGCCAGATGTTCCCCCTTGCGCAGCACTTCCCAGGCGCGGCAGTCGGGGTGATAAAGAGCTGCGTCCAGCGGGCGGAACTCTAGCCCGAACAGCCGCGTCGCGCAGGTAAACGCCGCCTCGATCATCCGATCAAGTTGCAGGTACGGCTTCAGCTCGGCTTCATCCAGATCATGCTCCGCCTTCCGGCGCTTTTCAGCGTAGTAACGCCAATCCCATGCCTGCAGCGGTCCGTTCACGCCGTCCTTCTGCATCATGGTTTCCATCACTGCGGAATCCGCCAGCGCCTGCGCCCGGGCCGGTGTCCAGACCTGCATCAGCAGATCGCGCACCTTGTCAGGGCTGCCGGCCATCTCGGTCTCAAGCTTGTACTCGGCAAAGGAGCGATATCCGAGCAGCGCTGCACGCTCTTCGCGCAGCGAAAGGACCTCGGCAGCGATCCCGGTATTGTCCGTCTCACCCCCCGATTCACCCCGTGCCACCCAGGCCCGCCAGGCCCGTTCACGCAGATCGCGGCGGTTTGAGAACTGCAGGAATGGCACGATGAGAGAGCGTGACAGCGTGATCACAGGGCCATCCTTGCCCAGATCCTCGCCTGCTGCCCGGGCCGAGGCACGCACGAATTCCGGCAGCCCCTCCAGATCATCTTCGGACAGAACCATATGCCAGCCCGCCTCATCCGCCAGCAGGTTCTGCGTGAATTGCGTGCCCAGAACCGCCAGCCGCGAATTGACCTCGGTCATCCGTTTGGCTTCATCCCCGCTCAGCGCCGCGCCGGCCCGAACAAAGCCGCGATGGGTCAGCATAAGCACCCGCGCCTCTTCGTCCGAAAGACCCAGCGCATCGCGCCGTTGCCACAAATCCCGCACCCGCGCGAACAGGGCTGCATTGTTGTAGATCGCCGACGAATGCGCCGAAAGCTTTGGCGAAAACTGTCTCTGCAGATCTTGCCGCGCCGCATTGCTGTCCGCACCGGCGATCGAGAAAAACACCGACAATACCTTGTTGAGCGCCTCACCTGCGCCCTCCATCGCCTCTACCGTATTGGCGAAGGTTGCCGACTCGGGGTTATCAGCGATGGCTTCGATCTCGGCCATATGGTCGGCCAGCGCAATTTCGAACGCCGGCGCGAAGTCGTCATCGGAAATGGCATCGAACGGCGCCAGACCAAACGGCGTGTCCCAATCGGCAAGCAATGGATTTGTCATGAAAGCTCTCCTTTGCCCCATAGCTATGCCTCCGGCGGCGGCCTTACAATATTCAGGCACGCCACATGCCTTCATCTGCGCAAAATTCTCCCTCCGGAGGCGTCCGCCCACTCCGAGAGGACACAACCTCAGGGCTTCTGGCGCAAATGCTGCTCAAGCCGACGCAAAGCCAGTGACAGCCCGATGGTCATAGTCAGGTAGATCAGCGCGACCACGTTATAGGTTTCAAAATACCGGAAATTTCCAGCCGCCGTTATCTTGCCCAGCTGTGTCACATCCAGAACCCCCAGCACCGAAACAAGCGAGGAGTCCTTGGTTATTGCGATGAAATCGTTGCCAAGCGGCGGCAAAATCGTCCGGATCGCCTGTGGAAAGACCACCAGACGGAACCGCTGCACCCGGCTCAGACCCAGCGCATCCGCGGCCTCGATCTGTCCGGGATCGACGGACAAGAGCCCGGCGCGGAACACCTCGGCGATGAACGCCGAATAGCCGATGGTCAGCGCGATAATTGCCCGCCACAGTAGCGAGAAATCCCTTGTCCGGATCCGCTCGAAGCCTACAAACTCCAACATCCAGTTGCCCAGTGCAACCAACCCCGGCGCGAGAACGAAGGCGACGTAAAGCAACAGCACCAGCATCGGAATTCCGCGGACCACTTCGGTATAAAACCGTGCCACTTGGCGCAGGATCAGCGACCGCGACAGCGACATCAGCGCCACGATCAGCCCAAGCCCCGCCGCCAGGACAAACCCCACAAGCGTCACAAAGACAGTGATCTGAACCCCGCGCAGCAGCGTGGCGAGGATCTGTTTCTGCAGATCATCGACCATGATCCGGTAGAACAGCCCCAGCCCAAGCAGGGCCACGACCACGAGCCACCAGGGAAAATCCTTGCGATCTTTTTCCCGGCTCACCGTCGCTCCGCAAATGCCGACATGGATTTGAGGGACAATCCGCTCACTCGCCCAGCTTGGTGTCCAGGAACCACTTCTTGTTCAGGGCGTCGATGGTGCCATCCGCCTTCATGGCCGCAATTGCTGCGTTGATCGGCGCCACAAGGTCGGCCCCCTTGGGAAAGATGAAGCCAAAGTCCTCGGTCCCCAAAGTCTCGCCCACGATCTTGAGCGCGCCGTCCGACGCGGCCGCATAGCCTGCACCGGCGGTGCCATCGGTCAGCACAAGATCGACGTCACCGGTGCGCAGCGCCTGCACCCCGGCCCCGAAAGTTTCGAACAGCTTGATACGCGGATTGGCCTCATCCCCGTCCAGCACTTCGTAGACCCCGACGTAGAACGGCGTTGTCCCGGGTTGCGCGGCCATCAACAGATCCGGATCGGCAGCAAAGCCCGCAGCATCGGAAAACCGCTCTTCATCACCACGCACAAGCATGACCATTTCCGAACGCATATAAGGATCCGAGAAATCGACCGTCTCGGCACGATCCTCGCGGATGGTGATGCCGGTCATGCCGATGTCAAACTGCCCCTCTGCCACCGCCGGGATCATCGCATCCCAGCTGATGTTTTCGTAAGACAGGTCGAAATTCAGCCGCTTGGCGATCTCGGCCATGGCCTCGTATTCCCAACCAACCGCCATTCCGGTTGTGGGGTCGATGTATTGGAGCGGCGGATAGGCATTCTCGACTGCGACCACCACTTCGCGCCCATCAAGATCGGGCAGATCCGCCGCTGCGACCGCTCCGGTCGCCGACACCACAACTGCCAGTGCCCATCCCAGAATGACTTTCATCTCAATCTCTCCAAAATCCGATTTCCGCACAGGATATCGCCGCCCCCTGTGCCAAGGCAAGTATCAGCCGCCGCAGATGGGACAGCCGTCCTTCCGCTTCAGCGCGATCTTGCGCGTCTCGCCCCAAAGCGCATCATAAATCAGCATCTCGCCTCGCAGGGCTTGCCCGGCCCCTGTCAGCAGTTTTATCGCCTCAACTGCCATCATCGATCCGACCACCCCGGGCAGTGGCCCCAGAACACCGGCCTCGGCACAGGATGGCGCAAGGCCCGGCGCGGGTGCTTCTGGGAAAATGCATTGATAACAGGGAGTGCCACTCGCCGGATCAAAGACCGAAAGCTGCCCTTCCCACTGGCTCAGCGCGCCCGAAATCAGCGGTTTGCGCGACGCTACCGCCACCCGGTTCACCAGATAGCGCGTGGCGAAATTATCAGTTCCATCAAGAATAACGTCATATTCGGCAAACAGCGCCTCTGCGATCTCTGCGTTCAGCCGACGGTGATAGGGCTTTACGGTTACATACGGGTTCAGCGCCCTCATCGCCAATTCGGCCGAAAAAACCTTTGGCAGTCCAATGTCACGGTCGCGGTGGATCACCTGCCGCTGCAGGTTGGCATTTTCGACCAGATCGTCGTCAATCACGCCGATTGTCCCGACCCCCGCCGCCGCCAGATATTGCAGCACCGGTGCCCCGAGCCCCCCGGCACCGATCACCAGAACGCGCCCGTCGCGTAGCGCCTTCTGCCCCTGCCCGCCGATCTCTCGCAGCACGATGTGGCGAGCATACCGTTCCAGTTCCGTGTCGGAGAAACGGTCCGTTTTCACCACCGGTGTCTCTTGCACCCCCCGTGTTTCGGCCTTTGCCCGCAGTCGGCCCAGACCGGCGCGGTAAATCAGGACAAGCCCGACACATCCGCCGAGGATCAGCCAGAGCGCCGCCGACTCGCCCGTTGCCATCCGTACCGGGTGCCCAACGGGCAGCGCCAGATGCAGCCCCAGAACAGCGACAAACAACACGCCAATCATGTAGAGACGCGCCTGCCGGGGGGCATCCATCGCATAGCCGATGCCCCAGAGCACCGCACAAAGGAACAGAACCAGCAGCATCAGCCGACCCCGGTCGAACCAAAGCCGCCGGATCCGCGCGCACTTTCGTCCAGACTCTCGGCCAGCGAAAACGATGCCTGCACCACCGGCGCCAAGACCATCTGCGCGATCCGGTCGCCGTGCTCGATGCGAAACGGCACCTGCCCTAGGTTCATCACAATCACCCCCAGCGGACCGCGATAATCCCAATCAATTGTCCCCGGGCTGTTGGGCAACACAATCCCGTGCTTTAATGCCAGCCCAGAGCGGGGCCGAATCTGGATCTCATATCCTTGGGGAATGGCCAGTCTCAGCCCCGTCGGCACCAACATCCGTGCGCCCACGGCCAGTTCGACCGCACCGCGATCAGCAAACTGTGCGCGTAGATCGGCCCCTGCCGCACCCCCGGTAGCATAGGCAGGCAGGCCCAGAGTCCGATCCGCACCCTCGTCCCACATCACCTGAACGATCACCATCCTAGCCCCCTCATTCCTTGCTTCGCAGATAGGGCGTGACCGAACCGCGCTCACAACCATCTTGCGTCCCCGGCCCGATGCACCGACTTCGTCTATTTCCAAACACGCAAAATGCGGGGTTCATGCCGGGCCCAGTGTTTCGGCAATCCGCGACGCCAGCCGCACCGCGACCTCGCTCTTGTCCATCCGTGGCCAGACCTCGGCACCCGCACCTGAGATCAACGTCACCGCATTCTCTGCCCCGCCCATGATGCCTGTCGCGGGGCTCACGTCATTGGCGACGATCCAGTCACAGCCCTTGCGCAGCCGCTTGGCAGTTGCATTGGCCTCCACATCATCAGTTTCAGCGGCAAAGCCGACAACCAGCGCCGGGCGGCCTTGGGTCATTTTCGACACTTCGGCTAGGATGTCGGGATTTTCCGTGAACGCCAGCGCGGGCAATTTCCCCGCCACCTTTTTCATCTTCGACGTAACCTCTTCGGCCATACGCCAGTCCGCAACGGCTGCGGCAAAAACCCCGGCATCCACCGGCAGCGCCGCCAGCACCGCGTCACGCATCTGTCGCGCAGTTTCGACCCGGATGACTTCGACACCTTCGGGTGGTGGCACGGTTGCAGGACCCGTGACAAACACCACTTCCGCGCCCAGAGCCGCCAGAGCACGGGCAATCGCCGTCCCCTGCGCGCCCGACGACCGGTTGGCAATATAGCGCACCGGGTCGATCGGTTCGTGCGTGGGACCAGAGGTCACAAGCACCCGCCGCCCCTTCATCGGGCCATCGGCCAGCGCCGCCTCAATGGCCGCGACAATTTCCAAAGGTTCCGACATCCGCCCGGGCCCGTATTCGCCGCAGGCCATGTCGCCTTCGTTCGGCCCGACAAACAGCACCCCGTCGCCGCGCAAAGTGGCAAGATTGCGCTGTGTCGCGGCATGTTCCCACATCCGCACGTTCATCGCCGGGGCAACCAGCACCGGCGTGTCCGTCGCCAGCAAGAGCGTACTCGCAAGATCGTTCGCCAGACCGCCTGCCATCTTTGCCATCAGATCCGCCGTCCCCGGCGCCACCACCACCAGATCGGCCACCCGGCTTAACTGGATGTGACCCATTTCAGCCTCATTGGTTAGGTCGAAAAGATCGGTGTAGACCGTTTCTCCGGCGAGAGCAGAGACCGACAGGGGCGTGACAAATTCGTCGGCTGCCGACGTCATTACCGGCGTCACGGCCGCGCCGCGTTCGCGCAGACGGCGGATCAGATCCAGCGCCTTGTAGGCCGCGATACCACCACCGATAATCAGAAGGATCCGCTTGGCCTTCAGCATATGTGCGCCTTTCGGGACGTGTCAGATGGTGCCAGTGTTAGCCAGCTCGCCGGGGAAACTCAATCGTCCCCGCCATCTGTCTGAGGCCTGCCATCCTGAAACGCCGCGCAGGGATCGCCCCGGTCGACATCGCCTGTCACCTCAATCACGTCAAAACCGCCATCGGGTGCACCAAACGATTCCTCGCCCTGACCAAACGTGGCCAAGCTGATGCCTGGGTGCGCAAGCGCCAGCAACGCAGGCGCCCCCCAATCACGGCGGGCATGGCCATTTCCGGTGATCACTACGACCGGCCCGCCGGTATCCTCCAGCGCCTGCGCCGCTGCACTGGCAAGCATAGCGTCTCGTACCCGCTGGATTTCGACCATCACTGGCAGCATCTCCTCTGGCATCATGTCGCAATGCGCTGTCTTCTGCAGCGCTTCGCGCGCGCCCTGCTGATCTGCGGTCAGTTCTTGATCGAGACCGTAGTCTGGTGCTTCCGGACCAAAAACCACCGTCGCGCCCTCGCTCATCACCTGTTGCGCCGCGTCCCTTGGCAGCCCCGCCCCGTACCAGACGGCCTCAGGTCCGGCCGCGAAGATAGGATAATACATCGCAAAATCCGGCCAGCCGCTCGCGTTCCAGTCCAGAGCCGCTTCCAGGGCGGTTTCGTCGGCGACCAGTTCCGGCGTAATCCGAGCGGCCTGCGTATTGGTCAGCATCTCGAACACCAATGCTTTGGGTGCGATCTGTTTCACCAACTGCGCCTGGCGGGCGTGGTGTTCGGCGTTGTCGTGCTGTTCCCCCAGGAACACCACATCCCGCCCTGCGAAAAGATCCCCGTCAGCCAGAACTGGCAGGGCAACCAAACTGACGAAAACGCCCGTTCTGAGGGCGCGGATCAGGCGAGGAATGCGTGCACCTCGCCGGATTGGGTCTCAAGCGTCTTGCGCATCTTGGCGAAGGCCGCCGCCTCAAGCTGGCGAACCCGTTCCTTGGATAGTCCCAGTTCGGCGCCCAGGCTTTCAAGCGTACGGGAATCGTCACGCAGCTTGCGTTCACGCACGATGAACCTTTCGCGTTCGTTCAGGGCGTTCATCGCGAATAGCAGCCATTCGCGCAATTGGGCCGTGTCATGGCTGTTTTCCACGATTTCCGCCGCTTGCGCGCCATCATCCTCAAGCGCGTCGATCCATTCGCGCCCCTCATCCTCGGCCGACTGAGTTGCGTTCAGCGAATAATCGGAACCCGAAAGGCGGCCCTCCATCATCTCGACATCGTGGAGCGGAACCCCAATCTCGGTCGAGATCATCTGACGCAGCTGGTGGCGGTCAAGAGCCACACCCGTCGCTTCGGCCTCACGCTCCAGCCTAGCCTGCACGCGGCGCAAATTGAAGAAAAGCGATTTTTGCGACGACGTCGATCCGGTGCGCACCATGGACCAGTTGCGCATCACGTAGTCCTGAATCGATGCTTTGATCCACCAGACCGCATATGTCGAAAACCGCAACCCACGGTCGGGGTCAAACTTGTCAGCGGCTTTCATCAGGCCAAGCCCGGCCTCCTGAATCAGGTCGTTCATGGGGGCGCCGTAACGTTTGAATTTGGACGCCATGGATATGGCAAGGCGCATGTAGGCCGTGATCAGACGATGCAGGGCGGCCTCGTCCCTCTGGTCGCGCCAGGCATAGGCCAGACGAAGCTCGGTTTCAGCGTCCAGCATTTCGGCCTTCATCGCGCGGCGGGACAGTGTCTGGTCATTGAAAGTATCAAGTGCCATGTCGTCTCCCCAATTATCAAATGCGGCCCGGGGCTACCGTTTGGACGGTGCCAAGGGTGGACTTCTGCATAAACCTACTAACGGTTAACGCCGCTGGATCAAAATTGGTTTCAGGAAAATTGCGCCTGCACACGTATTCTTGAACAGATGCATCACCGAGCATTATGTCTACGCGCACAAAATTGTGTTGGGCGGCAAAGGTTAGCGGTTTTATGGTCCCAGCATATTTTGGGGAGAGCGTGTCATGACCTACCAGATCTATCTTGGCGATTATTCCTATTCCAGCTGGTCCCTGCGCGGCTGGCTGCTTCTCCATCGCTGGAATTTGCCCTACCATGTCACTTTTGTCGATTTCTCGGACGGTTCTGTCGCCGCACAGGTGGCGAACGTGGTTCCGGCACGCACAGTTCCCACGCTTGTAACGCCAGAAGGAACCGTTGTCTGGGACAGCCTTGCCATGGCCGAAGAGTTGGCGAGTCGACATCCCGACGTTGGCATCTGGCCTGCCGATCCCGCCGCCCGGGCCACCGCCCGGTCACTCGCGGCCGAGATGCATTCCGGTTTTGGCGCGCTGCGCAATGCGTGTCCGATGAACCTGCGCGCGGCCTATGCCGATTACGCCCCCTCAGCAGAGGTTCTGGCCGACATTTCCAGGATCGAGGCCATCTGGTCCCTTGCCCGCGCGCGCCACGGTGGCCAGGGTCCGTGGCTTTGCGGCAGCTATTCGGCGGCAGATGCATTCTTTGCGCCAGTCGCCATGCGCATCGCGGGCTATGGGTTGCCGGTATCAGCGCAGGCGCAAGCCTATGTGGAGGCGCATCTGAATGATCCAGCGCTCCGGCGCTGGCGTGCGATGGGCCTCGTGCGCGGGGATGACCTGCCGCAATATGCGCGCGGCTACGCCCGTAAACCTTGGCCCGGCCCGGCGCCCCTGATGGCCGAGGCGACAGAGGACAGTACAGCGGAAAACGCGACTTGCCCCTATTCACATGACCCGGTGGCGCATTTCCTGAAACTTGACGGGCGGATCTTTGGGTTCTGCAACGCCTTTTGCAGGGACAAGACCGCCGCCGATCCTGCTGCCTGGCCCGCTTTCATGGCGCTGCTTGGAAACAAGTGATCCTGCGGGAGCGCATCAATAAAGTGGGCACCGCTACGTCGATCTTAACACTTCACTAACCATGCACGCCCCACCCTTGACCGTCACAGGCAAAGAGGGGCGGCATGGTCGCTACGTCCTATACCGTCGCCTTCGAAGGGGTTGAGGCCCGACCGGTCGAGGTGCAATGCGCCGTGACCCCGGGCCTGCCATCCTTTTCCATCGTTGGCCTGCCTGACAAGGCCGTGTCCGAAGCGCGCGACCGGGTGCGCACGGCGCTGACGTCGATGGCGATCGCGCTTCCGTCCAAACGTATTACCATAAATCTCTCACCCGCGGACCTGCCAAAGGAAGGGTCGCATTTCGACCTGCCCATCGCACTGGCCCTGCTTTCGGCGTTGGAGGTCATCCCAAGCGACGAGGTGGCGCAATTGGTGTCGCTGGGGGAGTTGTCGCTCGATGGCTCTCTGGTCGCGGTACATGGAGCGCTGCCGGCCGCGATGAGCGCCGCCGAAAACGACCGCATCCTCATCTGCCCGCGCGCATCCGGGGCCGAGGCCGCCTGGGTCGAGGCCTGTACCGTTCTCGCGCCGTCAAACCTGATGGAGCTGATCCACCACTTTACCGGCCGCAGCATCCTGTCGCCCAGCACCGCCGGTGAGGTGCGCACGGAACGCAGCGGGCGCGACCTGCGCGACGTAAAGGGGCAGGAACGCGCCAAACGGGCGCTGGAAATCGCAGCAGCCGGGCGGCATCATCTGATGCTGATCGGGTCGCCCGGATCCGGTAAATCCATGCTGGCGGCCCGCCTGCCCGGCATTTTGCCGCAACTGACCGCGATCGAGGCGCTGGAAACCTCGATGATCCACTCGCTCGCCGGGCTGCTAGACGAAGGCGGTATTTCGCGATCCCGCCCATTCCGGGAACCGCACCACACCGCCTCGATGGCCGCAATCGTGGGCGGCGGCAAACGGGCCCGCCCCGGTGAAATTAGTCTGGCGCATAATGGCGTGCTGTTCATGGATGAATTTCCGGAATTTCCGCGCACGGTCCTCGAAACCCTGCGCCAGCCGATCGAGACGGGCGAGGTTATGATCGCCCGGGCGAATGCGCACATCACCTATCCCTGCCGATTCATGTTGATCGCCGCCGCCAACCCCTGCAAATGCGGCTATCTGGCGGATTCCGCAAAGGCCTGTTCGCGCGCGCCAATCTGTGGCGAGGATTATCTGGGCCGCATTTCTGGCCCGCTGATGGACCGGTTTGACATGCGTATCGAAGTACCGCCCGTCGCCTTTCGTGACCTCGACCTGCCGCCCTCGGGCGACGATTCCGCTACGGTAGCAGACCGCGTGGCCGTCGCCCGCGCCGTGCAGACCCGCCGCTATGGCGACACTCCGGGCCTGCGAACCAACGCGGATGTGCAGGGACAGATGCTTGAGGAGGTTTGCGCCCACGACAGTGACAGCCACGCGCTGATGATGCGCGCTGCCGACCGGTTCGGCCTGACTGCACGGGGCTATCACCGGGTGCTGCGGGTGGCGCGCACCATCGCCGATCTGGACGGCGCCGAGATGATCCGCCGCCCACATGTAGCCGAAGCCCTGAGCTACCGGCTGATGTCGGCGAACGAGTCCTGAATAAAGTCCGCGGCGTGGCGCAGGCTGGTGCGCGCCTCGGGCAGCCAGCCGTCGAAAATCTGCCAGACATGCGGGCAATCGGCTTCCCGCTCGACCGTGACCGCTGCACCGAAACTGCGCAGCCGCTCTGCCATCCTCAGCCCGTCGTCGCGCAGAACTTCGGTGTCGCTGATCTGGATAAGAACAGGTGGCGTGCCCGGAAAATCAGCGTAAAGCGGCGAGGCGCGGGGATCGCGCGGGTCGGCACCACATAGGTAGATCTGAACAATTTCTGCCATCCTCTCGACCGGCAGCAAAGAGTCATTTCCCCGGTTGCTTTCAAGACTCGCCCCCGTTGCCGCCAGATCCGTCCAGGGGGAAAATGCAAATGCCGCCCTTGGCACCTTTTCTTGGGCGCAACACCAGGCGAGCAGGGCCAGCATCAACCCACCGCCAGCCGAATCGCCACCAAGAACAATATCCTGCGGGTGATAACCAAGGCTTTCAAGTTGGCGGAACGCGGCCACTGCATCGTCAAAGGCGGCAGGAAACCGGGCCTGCTGGGCCAATCTATAGCGCGGCGCACAAACCTCGATCCCGCTGAGTTGCGACAGTCGGCCCAGCATCCCGATATGAGTCAGAGGATGCCCCGACACATAGGCACCGCCATGCAGATAAAGGATGACCCGGTCGGGGGCACAGGTCCCGGCGCAGATCCAGTGCAGGCCACCGGGCCGCTCAAGATGCCGCAGATAGGGGGGTGTTCGGAACAGCCAGCGCGCAGATCGCGCAAAATCGCGATCCGCCTCTTCCGGTCCCACCGTACGCCGCATTTTCGGCTTTGCCAAAAACCGCATCTGCGCGTTGAGCAGACGTAGTTGCCAGCTCATGCACGCCGCGATTCGATCGCCTGCCAGATTTTTTCGGCAATGTTAACGCCGTCAAACCGCTCAAGCTCTTGAATGCCGGTGGGTGAGGTCACGTTGATTTCAGTCAGGTAGTCGCCGATGACATCGATCCCGACAAAGATCTGGCCCTTTTCCCTAAGAATCGGACCAATGGCGGAGCAGATCTCAAGATCGCGTTCGGTCAGGTTCACCTTTTCCGGGCGACCGCCCACATGCATATTCGAACGCACCTCGCCTGCAGCCGGTACACGATTGATGGCGCCAACCGCTTCACCATCGACAAGGATCACGCGCTTATCGCCTTTGGTCACAGCAGGCAGGTATTTCTGCACGATCAGCGGTTCGCGGCTGAACCCGGTGAAAAGCTCATGCAGGGAGCTGAGGTTGCGATCATTGGCATCCAGACGGAATACACCCGCCCCGCCGTTGCCATAAAGCGGCTTGAGGATGACGTCGCCATGGCGCGCCTTGAAATCGCGGATGGTCTGAAGATCGCGCGCGATGGTTGTCGGCGGTGTCAGCTGCGGAAAATCCAGCACCAGCAGCTTTTCGGGAAAGTTGCGCACCCAGAACGGGTCGTTCACCACCAGCGTGCCCGGCGCCAGACGGTCCAGCAGGTGCGTGGTCGTGATGTAGTGCATGTCAAAGGGCGGATCCTGGCGCAGCCAGACCACGTCAAAGGTGGACAGATCCACCTTTTCCATTTCGCCCAGAATGGCATGATCGCCCACCACACGCTGAACCTTCAGCGACTGCCCGCGCGCGGTGATTTTCCCCTCTTCGTAGGCAAGCTGGTCGGGCGTATAGTAGAACAACTCATGCCCGCGTGCCTGTGCCTCTTCGGCAAGGCGGAACGTGCTGTCCGCATTGATGTTGATCGGACCGATCGGGTCCATCTGAAAAGCGATTTTCATCCCGCATCCCCTGCATTTGCGCCCCATTACATGGCGCAACCCGCAGGGCGGTGCAATGGTCCGCTAAAAATGCCCGAAGGCGTTTTCGATCAGCCGCACGGCACCCTGGCCATCCACCAGCGCTACGTCAAAGCGCACATCGGTCAGTTGTCCCTGCGGCTGGGTACCAAGATATTCTTCTGCCGAGGCATAGATCCGACGCATTTGCGCCTTTGACAGACGTTCTGCCGCCCGCGCGAATGTGCGGCTTTTCTTGACCTCTATAAAAATCAGACCGTCGCCATCCCGGGCGATCAGGTCGATCTCTCCTGTCTGGCCGCGCCAGCGTGTCTGAACGATGGGATAGCCGCGGCGTTCGTAATCCCGGGCAACGCACAGTTCTGCGGAAAGCCCTGCCTGATAACTGACAGCGCCGGTATCGCGCGCCTTTTGGATGTGTTCGTTAGGTACGGCTGGCAATCCCAAACCCAATCATTGCGTCCGAATCAGTCCTGCCGACCGATCTTCATCGCCTGCTGGTATATTGCACGACGGGGCAAGCTGAACATCTGAGACACGAAATCCGCCGCGTCCCGCACCGACATCGTCTGCAAGGCATTTTCCAGAGCTTCGGTAACATCCTGTTCACTAACATTCGGTGAATCGGCCCGTGCCACCAGTACCACGATTTCGCCTTTCACATTGGTGTCCGTCAGGGACTCGGACAGGGATGACAGCGTCCCGCGCAGGCATTCCTCGAATTTCTTTGTAAGTTCCCGGCAAACGACAGCCTCGCGATCGCCCAGCGTTTCGGCGGCGTCGCGCAGCATCGCCGCGACGCGTTTGGGCGATTCGTAAAAAACCAGCGTTGCGGGCACATCGGCCAATGCCTTGAGCTGTGATTTGCGCTGACCGCTCGCGTTGGGCAGGAATCCCGCGAACAGGAACCTGTCGGTCGGCAACCCCGCCAGCGTCAGTGCCGTCACCACCGCAGACACACCGGGCGCAGTGGTCGCAGGGACGCCCTCCTCGACACAGGCGCGCATCAAGTCAAAGCCGGGGTCCGATATCATCGGCGTTCCCGCCTCGGATGCATAGGCGACCGACAGGCCTGCAGTCATATCCGCCATAAGACGCGGGCGCACCCGGTCGCCGTTGTGGTCGTGATAGGCCACCAGCGGACGGTCCCCCAGCGGCACGCCGTGGATCTCCATCAGCCTGCGCAGGCTGCGGGTATCCTCGGCCGCCAGCACATCCGCGTTGCGCAGAATATCCAGCGCCCGCAGTGTGATGTCCCGCGCATTGCCGATTGGCACCGCCACAAGATACAAACCCGGCGCCAATCTGCCCGCTGCTAGATTCCCCATTGGACCCATCCCTCGCGTCGTTTATGGTTACAGGTAATATTCGGCGGGTCGAACCCGCGCCCAACCCCGAGGGAGTTCGTCCACCATGTTTGCCGTTTTGTCCACCGCCCGCAAGGCGATCAGTCGCGGGGTCGTCATCGCATCCTGCCTTTGGCTCGCTGCCTGCGACGCCACTTTGACGAATTCACTCGGCGGGTCGAGCAGTGCGGGTGGGCCGCAAATTGACACCAACGCCCCGGTGCAGATCGCACTTTTGGTCCCCAAATCCGACCCAGGCGCCGGCACGGTCGCCCGCAGCCTGGAAGATGCCGTACGGCTGGCTATTGCTGATTTGCACGGCGTTCGTATCGACCTGCGCGTCTATGACACCGCCGGTCAGGCCGGTATGGCCGCCTCTCAGGCTCAACTCGCTGTGGACGAAGGTGCCAAGATCATTCTGGGTCCGCTCTTTGGCGAAGCTGCAAATGCCGCTGCAGTCGCTGTGGCTGACGAAGGCATAAACGTCCTGAGTTTTTCCAACAACACATCCATCGCGGGCGGCAATCTGTTCGTTCTTGGCGCGACCTTCGAGAACACAGCCGATCGGCTGATGGGCTATACCAGCGCGCAAGGCAAAGGCAATGTGGCCGTGCTTTACACAGACAACGTCGCCGGGACGCTGGGCCGCGACGCCATCACTGCCGCCGCCGCACGCACTGGCGGATCGGTCGTGGGTTCCGTACCATATGCGCTTAACACAGAAAGCCTCAATTCCGCGTTGAACCGGGTCAAGGGCATGGTCGACAGCGGCGCCGCTAACGCCATGTTCATCACCGATGACTACACGGGTGGCTTGGCCGTCGTTCTGCAGCTGGGGCCAGAAAGCGGCATCAACCCGGCCACGACCCAGTATTTGGGCCTGACGCGCTGGGATGTACGTCCGGACGCGTTCCACCTGCCGGGCATCGAAGGAAGCTATTTCACAATGCCCGACATCACCAAGAACGCCAACTTCGAGGCGCGCTATGCCAACGCCTACGGCAAAGCTCCGCACCCGCTCGCCGGTCTTGGGTATGACGGCATTGCTGCCATCGGTGCACTGGTGCGCCAGGGCCGCAAAGATGCACTAACCGCGCCGGCCCTGACCCAAGCGTCTGGATTCCAAGGGACCGGCGGTGTATTCCGGCTGCTGTCGGACGGAACAAACCAGCGCGGCCTGGCAGTCGCGACCATACGCAACAGCCAGGTGGTGATACTTGACCCTGCCCCAAGAAGCTTCGGCGGCGCCGGTTTCTAGAACCGCGCCAACGCATCCTGTCCCGGACGATCTGATCGCACCGGCAGCCACAATCTTTGACCGTCCCACGGTGCGAACAGCACTGTGGGAGGCCATAGCCGATGCGCCCGACGAACGCGCCGTGCGCGCCACCACAGTCGAGATTTTGGGTCGCGCCCGTGACGCCGGGCGCGACGCCATCGCCTCGGCCCTAGCCTTGCATCCGTTCGAGGCGGCTGGCACCACCCGCGCCTATACCTGGATCACCGACTGCCTGATCACGCTGGTCTGGGAAGTGGCGACAGAACGGCTCCACCAAAACGCCAATCCGACCAAGGGCGAACAGATCGCAGTGATGGCCGTTGGCGGATACGGTCGCGGCGAAATGGCACCGTTTTCTGATGTCGACCTGCTTTTCCTCACCCCCTACAAGATCACCGGCTGGGCCGAGAGTGTCATTGAATCGATGCTCTACATGCTCTGGGATCTCAAGCTGAAGGTCGGTCATTCTTCGCGTACCGTGAAGGATTGTCTTCGCCTTGGAGCGGAGGATTTCACCATCCGCACCGCCATGCTTGAGCACCGTTTCCTGATCGGCCACGCGCCTCTGGCAAAGGAATTGGACACCCGGCTGTGGAAGGAGTTGTTCAACGGCACTGCCCGCGAGTTTGTCGAAGCCAAGCTTGCCGAGCGTGACGCCCGGCATGAAAAGCAGGGCGGCCAGCGCTATGTGGTCGAACCCAACGTGAAAGAGGGCAAGGGCGGGCTGCGTGATTTGCAGTCGCTGTTCTGGATCACGAAATACGTCTACCATACCGAGGATACCGGCAAACTGGTCGGGTTGGGCGTTTTCAGCCCTGAGGAATACGCTACATTCGTGAAGGCGGAAACTTTTCTCTGGGCCGTGCGCTGCCATCTGCACCTGCTGGCCGGTCGGCCCCTTGAGCTGCTGACCTTCGACATGCAGGTCCCCGTCGCAGAGGCCATGGGCTACACCGACAAGGGTGGGCGACGCGCTGTCGAAATCTTCATGCAGAATTACTTTCGCCATGCCACGGCTGTCGGCGATCTGACCCGGATACTGCTCACCTCGCTCGAAGCGGATCACACCAAGGACGCGCCATTGTTGATGCGGTTCTTCAAACGGCCGCCGCAGGTCAAGCGCGGCTTTGTGGTTATCAACAACCGCATTGCCATCAGCGACGACAAGGCGTTCCTGTTGGACAAGATGAACATCCTGAGGCTGTATGAGGAAGGCCTGCGTACCGGCCTGCTGATCCATCCCAACGCGATGCGCCTTGTCTCTGCGAACCTGCACCTGATTGACGACGACATGCGCAACAACAAAGAGGCGCAGCGCATCTTTCTCGACCTGCTGCTGAAGCACGGCAACCCGGACCGCGCATTGCGCCGGATGAACGAGCTTGGCGTGCTCTCTGCCTTCATCCCGGAGTTCGAACCCATAGTGGCAATGATGCAATACAATATGTACCATCATTACACAGTCGACGAACACATCATCCAGTGTATCTGGCACCTGTCAGAGATTGAGACCGGTGCCCTTATCGAAGAGCTGCCTGTCGCCACTTCTGTCCTGGAAGAAGGCATCAACCGCAAGGTGTTGTATATTGCGCTGCTGTTACATGACATCGGCAAAGGGCGGGACGAAGATCATTCAATTCTTGGCGCGCAGATCGCACGCAAGGTTGCGCCGCGTCTAGGTCTGAACGCAAAGGATTCTGCCACGGTCGAATGGCTGGTTCGGCATCACCTCCTGATGTCCGACATGGCGCAGAAACGCGATATCGCCGACCCGCGCACGGTGCGTGACTTTGCCAAGGCGGTACAGACCCGCGAACGGCTCGACCTGCTGCTGGTACTTACCGTCTGCGACATCCGCGGCGTTGGCCCCGGGACCTGGAACAACTGGAAAGCGGCCCTGTTGCGAGCACTTTACCGCCAAACGCGCAACGGGCTTGAAAACGGGATGGAGGCGCTCAACCGCGAACGCCGCGGGACAGAGGCAAAGCGGCTGCTTAGCGAGGCACTGTCTGACTGGGACGCCAAGGATCTGCGCGTCGAAAAGGCGCGGCATTATCCGACGTACTGGCAGGGGCTGCACGTCACCGCCCATGTCGTCTTTGCCAACCTTCTAAAGGATCTTGGCACCGATGAAATCCGTATCGACATTCATCCGGATGAAGACCGCGACGCGACGCGTGTCTGCTTTGCCCTTGTGGATCACCCCGGCATCTTCTCGCGCCTAGCCGGGGCGCTCGCACTTGTCGGGGCCAACGTTGTGGACGCCCGGACCTATACTTCCAAGGACGGCTTCGCCACGGCGGCTTTCTGGATCCAGGACGCGGACGGGTCCCCATACGAATCCTCGCGCATCCCCCGCCTACGCCAGATGATCGCCAAGATTGTGCGCGGCGAAATCGTGGCGCGCGAGGCGATCAAGGACAAGGACAAGATCAAGAAGCGCGAGCGCGCCTTTAAAGTGCCCACATCGATCACCTTCGACAATGAAGGATCCGAAATCTACACCCTGATCGAGGTTGATACACGCGATCGGCCCGGCCTGCTGTATGATCTCACCCGGACGTTGGCGGCACATAATGTCTATATCGCGTCGGCCGTTATCGCGACTTTTGGTGAGCAGGTGGTCGATACCTTTTATGTCAAGGATATGTTCGGGCTCAAATTCTACTCCAGTTCCAAACAGAAGGCGCTGGAACGAAAGCTGCGCGATGCCATCGAAGCCGGTGCCGAACGCGCGATCTCCTGAACACCCTCAGCCCCCTGGGGGATCGCGATAACGACCGTGGGAAGAAACCGGTGCCTGGGAAACAAACAGGTACCCCTGGAAGATTTGCCGCACAGGATTAGCCATCACAGCTAGATCCGACGATTCAGAATAAAGAAATAGAAAACGCCGAACAATTGATGCCCGGCGTTTCTATATTGGAACGGCAGAGACCGATCAGGGTCGCAAATCAGAATTTCCGGCGTAGTACAGCAAGCCCCCCAAGCGCAGCAAACAGCATCCAGATCGCCGCAGGCAAAGGAACCGATGACGCCAGGCCACCATCAGTCGACAGGGGAAGACTGCCCGCCCAGGCCTGCTGATGGACCTGACCGTTCTGGTTAAACTCGTTTGCCACCAGCGTCCCGAAAATATTGTTGCTGTTGGATACAGTCGCCAAGGGTGCCAGGACGCTACCCACAAAGCGGTTCCCCAGATGCAGCGTCTCCGCCTCGAAAAAATTCCAGATCACATTGGCACCGACGTTCTGATCCGTATTGAAGTTCTGGCTGAACGACAGGTTGGTGCCGGATACGTTGATGAAGATGGCGCTGGCGCCGTTCAAAACAATGTCCAGTTCGTTACCAATAAACGACGCGGCAGAGACGTCGAAAACAGTGACCGCGCCCGCAACGCCGGAAAATCGAGTGCCCTGATTTGTATTGATCGCAGTGGTCGTAGCATTGGACGCCATGTCGCGGATGCCGACGGAGGCGGCCGTCAGAGTAGCCTGGAACTCATCGCGCACTTGGGTCAGGTCGGCGACACCCGTGGTGACGCTGCTGGCGTTGTTGACGCGGCCGCTGATGATGCTGCCACCGATGTCTACGGTTGCGTGCCCACGCGTGTTGACGTCACCGCTGCGGACATCGCCAACCACCGTCACATCGGCAAAAGACGAAGCCGGCGGTGTGTAGTTCGACGTTGTCATTCCGCCTGAATTGCCCGTCAGGTCACCGCCCACAAAGGCACGCCCATGGACGTTCGACGACAGGGCATGGTCAGAAAAGGTAACGAGGTTGAACTGGTTGAGAATCTCGTTGGCATTCATTGTCGCAGCGCCGACGGTCCCCGCGCAAAACAAGGCAATGGCGGCGGAAACCGTGGCGATCAGGCGACATTTCATCTCTGGCAAACTCCATACAAAAGCATCTGCGCGGCGCTACTTTGGGAGTACCCCCACGTCAACTGTGACGTCGCGTCTAAAATTTTCAACAAAAATTTCGGCTGTTCGGCCACGAATTGCGATGCGCCCGACTTTCCCGAACCAGAGCTGAGCCGCCGACTCCAAATATGTGGTCAGCACCACAAGTCAGTCGGCGCATCAACTTCAGGCATTGCGCGGTTCGGCCGAGGCACAGGCACGAGTCATGGCAAGCTGCTTTCCCCGCGTTGCGCAATGCTCTACTCCTGCGACGCGATCCCTGACCGCCAGACCGGAGCCTTTATGAAACCTATTCGCCTGATGTCGGGCATCCTGACAGTCGGTTTCTGGACCCTGGCCAGCCGTATCCTCGGGGTCGCACGTGAAATCATCATCCTGGCCCTCATCGGCCCCGGGCCGCTTTTGGATGCCTTTGTCGCGGCATTCCGCCTGCCCAACATGTTCCGCCGCTTCTTTGCCGAAGGCGCCTTCAACGCCGCTTTTGTCCCGATGTTTTCAAAGAAGTACACAGCCGGTGAGGATCCCGTGACTTTTGCCCGGGACGCGATGAACGGCCTGGCCTTCGTGCTGATGCTGATCACCGCCGTCGCGTTGATTTTCATGCCCGCGCTGGTCTATGCCACGGCCTCGGGCTTTGCCGCGTCCGAACGTTTCGATCTGACCGTGGGCTTTGGCCGGGTCGTGTTTCCCTATATTTTCTTCATCTCGCTCGCGGCGCTCTTTTCAGGTGTACTCAACGCGACGGGACGCTTTGCCGTGGCGGCTGCGGCGCCGGTTCTGCTTAACATCTTTGTCATAAGCGCCATGGTGGCTGCGCATTTTGCCGGGCAAGACGTTATCATGGCGCTGGTCTGGACCGTTCCCTTTGCCGGTGTCGCGCAACTGGCGCTGACCTGGTATGCGGCCCAAAAGGCAGGTATTTCAGTACGCCCCGGCCTACCGCGGCTGACACCGGATATGCGCCGCCTCATGCGCATTGCCATTCCCGCAGCCCTTGCCGGTGGGGTCATGCAGATCAACCTGCTGGTCGGACAGCAGGTCGCGTCGAACTTCGATAAGGCTGTGGGCTGGCTCTATGCCGCTGACCGGCTGTACCAACTGCCGCTTGGTGTGGTCGGCATTGCCGTCGGCATCGTACTGCTGCCCGACCTGTCGCGTCGTCTCAAGGCCCGCGACGACACGGGCGGGCGCGAGGCGTTTTCCCGCGCGGGCGAGATTTCTCTTGCCCTGACCGTTCCCTGCGCCGTCGCGCTGGTGGTGGTTCCGCTGCCGATGGTGTCAGTGCTGTTCCAGCGCGGCGCAACGGGGCCGGACGACAGCGCCGCCATCGCGCTAGCCGTTGCGCTCTATGGCCTGGGCCTGCCGGCATTTGTGCTGCAGAAGGTGCTGCAACCATTGTTCTTTGCGCGCGAAGACACCTGCACACCATTTCGCTATGCAGTCTGGTCGATGATCGCCAACGCCGTCATCGCCATCGGCCTTGCCCCGTATATCGGCTGGATCGCGCCCGCCATCGCCACGACAACCGCTGGTTGGCTCATGGTCATCATGCTGTTGATCGGCGGTCGTAAACTCGGCGAAGTCGCCCGCTTCGACGCCCGCTTTCGCCGACGACTGTGGCGCATCTGCCTTGCCTCCTTGATCATGGGCGCTGCAATGTGGGGAACTTTGGTGCTGCTTGGGCCGTTGTTTGGTCAGGCGGGCTTGCGTTATCTGGCGCTGCTGGCTTTACTTGGCGTAGGAGCTGCATCCTATGCCATTGTGGGCCAGTCACTGGGTGCGTTCAAACTGTCCGAGTTCCGCAACTCCCTGCGCAGAAAGCCCCGATAGCCCCATGGCCCTGACCTCGCTGATCACCGCCGCAGAAGGTTTTCCCGCCCTCGAACGGCTGGCGCTGGGGGCCCGGGAGGAACTGTTCCTTTCCTTTCGGATCTTTGATCCGCGCACCCGGCTGCACAGTCCCGAGGCGCGCGATCAGGGGCTTGAAACCTGGGCGGATCTCCTCACCCTCGTGGCGCGGCGTGGTGTGCGCATCCGGATGGTTCTGTCAGATTTCGACCCTCAGTTCACCTCGGAGTTGCACCGGCTTGCCTGGGCCTCAGCCAGCGGCTTTGCCTCGGCCATTGACGGCGACGTACAGATCCTTTGTGCGCCGCACGGGCAGGATGTCGGGCCGTTGTGGCGCTGGCTTCTGCATTTCAAGATTCAGCGCAGCATCCAGACTCTGCGGGGTGAAGATCCTGCGGAACTGACCCCGATCCAACGCAAGGTGCTGGAGTCCGGCCCCATCCTGCGTCCGGTGACGCTGCACCAGAAATGCGCCGTCGCAGACAGCAAGGACTGCATCATCGGCGGTCTGGATGTGGACGAACGCCGGTACGACACTTCGGATCATAACCGCCCGGCAGAAGAGACGTGGCATGATGTCAGCATGCAGGTGACAGGGGATTTCGCCGCCACGCTGCGCGCGCACCTGGCCGACACCTGGAACACGGCGCTGGAGTGCGGTGCGGCCTCTGTCGCGCAGCCCGCCATGCCGATGGACGTGTCGGCCTCTTCGCGCCAGACCACGGATACGCGATTGGTGCGGACCCTATCATCGCCCTGTCAGGGTTTTCGCGTGATCGAACCAAAAGCCCGGATAAAGGAACACGAAGAGGTTCTGATCAAGGCATTCGACAGCGCCCGACACAGCATCTACATCGAAACACAGTTCCTACGCCATCGGCCCATCGCCAACGCGATGGCAGCAGCTGCCCGTCGTGTCCCCGACCTGCAGTGCATCCTCGTACTTCCGGCAGAGCCGGACCGGGTCATGTTCGATGGTGATCGCGGCTGGGATGCGCGACATGCACAGGCATTGCAGCTGCGTGCGCTGGAAATCATCCGCGACGCCTTTGGCGACCGCCTGTCACTGATTGCCCCTGCCCGTCCCGTCAGTGCCCCGCCCGGTAAGGCGAGGCTTTTTGATGCGAGCCCAGTCTATGTGCATGCCAAGGTCACGCTGATCGACGACAATTTCGGTATGGTCGGATCGGCCAACCTGAACGGACGATCCATGCGGGCGGATACAGAGGCCTCTGTCCTGTTCCGCGATACGGATACGATCAACGATCTGCGTCGGCGCCTAGCGGTCAAGTGGCTGGGGGATGCGGCACAGACCGGTGACATCACTCGCGCCAACCTCTGGGTAGAAACAGCCAGAGCAAACGCGAATAAAGCGCCGGAAGAGCGTGACAGCTTTGCCCTGCCGTTCCCGTTTCGGCGGCTGCGCCGTTTTTCGCGACCGCTTCCGATCCTGCCGTCAGATATCTTTTGAACCGTCAGTCGCGCCGCACCAGCGACAAGATCTTGCGCCACCCACCGGGCACAAGGAACAGCGACAGTACAAACCCCACGCAAAAGCCGCCCAGATCCGCCACCCAGTCATTGTTGCTGCCAAACAGCAGACCGAACAGCAGCTGTAACCCCATCAGCATCCCGATCAGCGAAAACGCCCGTACCTGTTGGGAACCCATCTGCCCAAGCCGCACCCACAGCAGGTAGGTGAACGCCCCGATCAATCCGTAGATCGGCGGAAAGGCCCCGATCAGCGGGACAGGGCTGTTCAGGATCAGTCCATAGGCCAGCGCACCGCCGATGGACGATGCAACAAAGATCGCCAAGGTCGCCACGTTGCCCATCACTTCGCCAACCATCTTGCCTAGGGCGAGCAGCATCACGCAGCCGATTATCGCATGGGTGAACCCGGCGTGGATGAACGGATAGGTCACGAACCGCATCAAATGTTCGGGCGGATACTGACCAGTGGCCAGCATCCAGTTCATTATCTCGCCGGAGAAGGCATAGCGTTCGATCGCCGCCAGCCGCCAGCCAACGGCCCCCGGACCGCCAAGGATGCCCCTTGAACCAAGCGCAAAAGCCACTTCGGCACCGACCATCATCAGGAACAGCGCCACCACCACGGGCGGCAGCGGGTTCACCGGGTTTTCGTTGTGTGGGCTGGTCATGGTATGGGCCTCATCTGTGGTGCGTCTGGGGTACTGCGTGTTGACGGCACCCAAGCGCATGGGTAAGCCAGCGGAACCCATAATTCCAGACGGAGAATTGCCATGTCCGAGGGGGTCCAAACCTCTCCCGCCTTCACGCCCCGGGTTTTTTCGGGGATCCAGCCTTCGGGCGATCTGCATCTGGGAAACTATCTCGGCGCGCTCAAGCGCTTTGCCGATGCGCAGAACCAGGGTGTGCAGTCGATCTATTGCATGGTCGACCAGCACGCGATCACCGTCTGGCAGGAGCCGGCCAAGCTGCGTCAGGCGACCCGTGAACTGGCAGCAGGTTTCATCGCGTCGGGCATTGATCCGAAAAAATCCATCCTGTTCAACCAGAGCCAGGTCGCCGAACATGCGCAGCTCGGCTGGGTGTTCAACTGCGTGGCCCGCATGGGCTGGATGAAACGGATGACCCAGTTCAAGGACAAGGCGGGCAAGAATGCCGAAAATGCCTCGCTGGGACTGTTTGGCTATCCGGCGCTGATGGCAGCGGACATTCTGATTTATCATGCGACGCATGTCCCCGTGGGCGAGGATCAGAAGCAGCATATCGAACTGACCCGCGACATCGCGGCCAAGTTCAACCACGATTACGGCGTGGATTTTTTCCCGATGACCGAACCGGTGATCGAAGGTGCGGCAACTCGCGTCATGTCCCTACGCGACGGCTCCAAGAAGATGTCGAAATCCGACCCTTCCGAGGCCAGCCGCATCAATATGACCGACGACGCCGACACGATCGCGTCGAAGATCCGTAAAGCCAAGACCGATCCCGACGCCCTTCCCTCCGAAGCCGAAGGCCTGAAGGATCGCCCCGAGGCGCGCAATCTGGTCAACATTTACGCAGGCCTTGCCGACATGACGGTAGCCGAGGTTCTGGCGGAAAACGGCGGACAGCAATTTTCGGCCTTCAAGCCACGGCTGTCGGATCTCGCGGTAGCGAAGCTCGCCCCGATCTCGACCGAGATGGCCCGCCTGATGACCCAGCCAGACGAAATCGATGCCATCCTGCGCCACGGCGCGTCCCAGGCACGCGAAATCGCCGCGCCGATCCTTGCCAAGACCTATGACATCGTCGGGATGGTGCGCTGACGGTCTGACCGTCGTTCCCTCAACACACCTCTGCCCGGAGCAAGGCCACAGGCCCCGGGCAGAGGATCTACTTCGGGTCCATTACGGACCGGGCGGGCGACAAACCACTGTGCGCAAAAGCACGAAGTACGTTCGATAGTGACTATATCCAGATCTTTTCGCACAGCATAAATTGCATGTCGAAAGGACATCCCATGTCACACAAAACACATCCCCAGACCAGCATTGGTCACGTTCACCTCAAGGTTTCCAACCTCGACCGCGCGATCGCCTTTTATCGCGACGTGATGGGCTTCGAACTTCAGGTGACCTATGGCACGCAGGCGGCATTTCTTTCGGCTGGCGGCTATCATCATCACATCGGTCTCAACACTTGGGACAGCCGTGGCGGCACGCCCCCCGCGCCGGGCACCACCGGGCTTTACCATGTCGCCTTTCTCTACCCGGACCGCGCCGCCCTTGCCGCAACCTTCAAGAGCGTGTTGAACGCTGGTGTCCATATCTCTGGCGCTGCCGACCATGGCGTGTCCGAGGCGATCTATTTCAATGACCCCGACGGCAACGGGATCGAGATCTACCGCGACCGCCCGCAGGAGGAATGGCCGCGCGACGCTTCGGGAACGATAAAGATGTCGAACACGTCCTTCGATCTCGACGCGCTTCTGGCCGAAGCTCTCTGACCCTCTGGACCTCTCCTCCCCCGACGCCTAGTTTGCGCCAACACAACAAGGAGAGCCCCCATGGCCACCGGCACCCAGATCCGCACCTATTTCGAAGGCCAGTGGCACGATGGTGATATACCGGTGATCCGGGGCGCGGATCACGGTGCCTGGCTTGGCTCCAACGTCTTTGATGGCGCGCGGTATGTACACGGGCTGGCACCGGACCTTCTTGCTCATTGCGCACGCGTCAACCGCTCGGCCGAGGCATTGATGGTCACCCCCACGGTCCAGCCCGAGGATATGGTGAAAATCGTCTGGGACGGCCTGGCCGCCCACCCCAAGGACGCCGCCGTCTATATCCGCCCGATGTACTGGGCGCTGGACGGGGACAGCACTGCGATCGTGCCGAAACCCGGCGGCGACACCGGATTTGCCATCTGCCTGGAAGCCATCCCCATGGCACCTGACAGCGCCTCGACCACGCTGACCCGCACCCGGTTTCGCCGTCCGGTGATGGAGGACGCCGTAGTCAACGCCAAGGCCGCCTGCCTCTATCCCAACAACGCCCGCATGCTGGCCGAGGCGCGCGCCAAGGGCTTCGGCAACGCGCTGGTCGCCGATGCGATGGGCAACGTCGCGGAATCCGCCACCGCGAACGTGTTCATGGTCAAGGACGGAACTGTACTGACCCCGATCCCGAATGGCACCTTCCTGTCCGGCATCACCCGGGCACGCCATATCAGCAACCTGCGCGCTGACGGGGCCGATGTGGTCGAAACAGTCCTCACCTTTGATGACTTTCATGCCGCCGACGAAATCTTTCTGTCCGGCAACATGAACAAGGTGACCCCGGTCACCGCTTTTGACGACACCCAGTACCAGGTCGGCCCGGTCACGCGACATGTGCGAGAGCTTTACTGGGAATGGGCGCGATCCGAAGGATGAGTACGGCGCTGCCCGCCTGACTAAATATCAGGCCCTATCAAGTACAAGATACGATCTGGCCCCCCGGGCATAAGCCACCTCATCAACCTCAAGACCCACCAATATGCTGATAAATCATAATAATAACAGGATAATGGCTACCTGCGGACAGTCAATTAAGGCGCAAATCGAGTGAAAATTCAGTTTGATTGATCCATGTCATAAACAAATCGTTTAGCTTTTCAGCCGTATCTTCCGACATCCCTGAGTTTCACGCAGGCCAAGGTTTTGAACCTTGGCAAAGTGGCGGAGAGTGTTTGATGAAAAGCTTTATCCTGACAATTTTGACATCGCTTATGTTCGCCACCAGTTCGGGGGCCGTTATTCTTTCATTCGATGATGTGCCCGGCGGCAGCATTCAGAATGGCGACGGAAATATGCCTACGTATCAGGGCTATGTTTTTTCCTATACACTCGACTGGGTCGATCTTGAGGGGAGCGTCTGGAAGTATGGCGCGCACAGCGGTGACTTTGCGATCCTTAACAACAACGCCGGCATCGGAAGCGTCATGGCCGATGACAACTCGGATTTTACCTTTGAAGGTCTTTGGGCAAAGATGTGGTATACCCCCAAGGAAAGCGGTGATTATGCAACGCTGTCTGGCACGCTGGAAGGCTATAACGACGGGAACTTGATCTGGTCCATCAGCACCGTTTTGAACGGCAGCTACCAATATTTCGTGGCACAGGAAGGTCCGATAGATGACCTTCGACTTGGGTTCGGGAATTATTTTCTTGTGGATGATCTGGAGCTGAAAGAATATTCACCGCCCGTGCCAGTGCCAGTGCCTGCGGGATTACCTCTTATGTTAGGCGGGCTTGGCATGATTGCGTTACTCAGGTTCAGACCGCGAACTTCATAGTTCTGCAGTGAGAAAAATATTTTCAGCGGCTTGAACGGCCCCGGTCACTGACGCTTGACCTGGGCAATTTGCCAGATCAACATCATTGCCCAACGCGAAGGGGTTTCTGCTTTCGCGGTATCAGGCTGTCACGGATTGCAGTACAATGCTCCGTGGTTGCCAGCAACATGCACCTGCGCCATGATCCCCTGCGAAGGAGACTCCCGATGCGCAAGTTCCTCGTCGTGCTGGATGACAGCCGCGAATGTCTTAACGCGATGCGGTTCGCCGCCATGCGCGCCGCCAAGACCGGCGGCGGGGTGGCGATCCTTTCCGTGATCCCGCCGGATGACTTCAATCACTGGATCGGCGTCGGCGACATCATGCGCGAAGAGGCGCGCGAACGCATCGTCGCGCATTTCGAGGTTTTCGCCAAATGGATGCGCGACAAGCAGGGCGTCGACCCCGAACTGGTCATCCGCGAAGGCGAGCCGGTGCAAGAGATCATTGAACAGGTCAAGGACGACCCAGATATCGGGGTCCTCGTCCTTGGTGCCGGAACCGACAAGAAGGGACCGGGCCCACTTGTCTCCCAGCTTAGCCGGAGCTCGGGCAGCCTGCCCATCCCGATCACCATCGTGCCCGGCGATATGTCCAAGGAACGGCTGGAAGCGATCACCTGATCCACCAGCCCAAACGCTCCGGCCGGTAATCAGTTTAGAATTGTTCCAAACCTTGACGCAGCCCCGCCGCAGGCGCATATAGTAGGCAATCCAGAAAGGAACGGCACAGATGTTCATTCAGACCGAATCCACACCGAATCCGGCAACTCTCAAATTCCTGCCCGGCCAGACCGTTCTGGACATGGGCACCGCTGATTTCCCAAGCGCCGAGGGCGCTGCCGCCTCCCCTCTTGCCACCCGCCTTTTCACTGTGACCGGGGTCAAGGGCGTGTTCTTTGGCAACGATTTCGTCACTGTGACCAAAGCCGAAGAGACTGACTGGGACCACGTCAAACCAGCGATCCTTGGTGCCATCATGGAGCATTTCCAGTCCGGTCAGCCGGTCATGGCAGATGATGCCCAGCAGGCAGGCAGCGGTCATGCCGCACATGACGGCGCGGATTCCGAAATTGTCGGCCAGATCAAGGAACTGCTCGACAGCCGTGTCCGTCCGGCCGTTGCTCAGGATGGCGGCGACATCACCTTCCACGGCTTTGACCGCGGTGTGGTCTATCTGCACATGCAGGGCGCTTGCGCCGGCTGCCCCTCTTCGACCCTGACGCTGAAGATGGGGATTGAAAATCTGCTGCGCCACTACATCCCCGAGGTCACCGAAGTGCGCCCTGTCGCCGTCTGAGGCCGCCAGTTGTGAATGATAGCTTGGGCGCGCGGGGCAATCCCGCCGCCTTGGCCGCGCTGCAATCGCGCGCCTATCGCGACATGTCCCCATGGTCGGCCCGTGATTTCGCCGACCTGCTGGACCATCCCACCGCTCTCCTGACCGCTCAGCCCCATGCATTTTGTTTGGGACGTATAATCGTGGACGAAGCAGAGATCCTTGCGCTGGCCACCGACCCGGCCCATCAGCGCCAAGGACTGGCCTCGGGCATCCTCCTCTCCTTTCTGCAAGCGGCCGCCGGGCGCGGTGCGGTGACTGTCTTTCTTGAAGTCGCCGCCACCAACGTCGCCGCACTGGCTTTTTATCGAAAACACGGGTTTGATCAGTCCGGGCTGCGCAAGGGCTACTACCCACAGCCAGACGGCAGCCGCACCGACGCCCTGCTCATGTCGCGCGCACTGACCCAAGGTCACGGCCCCAACTCCTGACATCGCCCCTTGCTGCAATGCAAAAAGCTGTTGACCCTCCCGTGCGGAAACGGCCTTAATTGTACCTGATCTGCTTTGATCCACCGAACGCGGCCCGGGTGCGCCCGCCGCGTCATTAACCATCTGGGAGCGACCTATGACCCTCATGCAGAAATTCCTCGGCGCGGCCGCAACGCTGGCCCTGACGTCCGGGGCTGCCCTTGCCGACCCCGCGCTCATCTACGACCTTGGCGGGAAGTTCGACAAATCCTTTAACGAGGCCGCGTTCAACGGTGCCACCAAATGGGCCGAAGAAACCGGCGGTTCCTTCAAGGATATCGAACTTCAGTCCGAAGCGCAGCGCGAGCAGGCCCTGCGCCGCTTTGCCGAAGCCGGCTTCAATCCGGTTGTGACCACCGGCTTTTCCATGTCCACACCGATCGCATCCGTCGCCGCAGATTATCCCGACACCAAGTTCGTGACCATCGACGGCTATGTTGATCCGGCTGAGCACCCGAACGTCCTGTCGATCCTCTTTGCCGAACATGAGGGCAGCTACCTTGTCGGTATGCTGGCCGCGATGGCGTCGAAATCAGGCACAGTCAGCTTTGTTGGCGGCATGGACATTCCGCTGATCCGCAAATTCGCCTGTGGCTATGCCCAGGGCGTGAAGGCCGTGAACCCCGACGCCACCGTGATTTCCAACATGACCGGCACGACGCCTGCCGCCTGGAACGACCCCGTCAAGGGTTCGGAGCTGACCAAGGCACAGATTTCGCAAGGCTCTGACGTCGTGTTCGCAGCTGCCGGCGGAACCGGGCTTGGCGTGCTTCAGACCGCTGCTGACGAAGGCATCCTGTCCATCGGCGTCGATTCCAACCAGAACTACCTGTTTCCGGGCAAGGTCCTGACTTCGATGCTTAAGCGCGTCGATGTCGCCACAGCCGAGGCGATGGCCGCCGGTGCGGATCTGGAAACCGGCGTCAAGGCGCTGGGACTTGCAGAGGATGGCGTCGGCTATGCGCTTGACGACAACAATGCTTCGCTGATCTCTGACGACATGAAAGCCGCGGTCGAAGACGCCAAGGCCAAGATCATCGCAGGTGAAATCTCGGTTCACGACTACTCCTCCGACGACAGCTGCCCGGCGATCAGCTTCTGATCTTACGTACCCCTTCGGGGTGACAGACACAGACAGGGCCGCGCACCCACAGCGCGGCCCTGTCCCCTTCCGACACACAGGTAAGCACCGCATGACCGACCCCGTCCCCGCGATCGAGCTCAAAGGCATATCCAAGGCCTTCGGCCCGGTGCAGGCAAACAAAGATATCTCGATCCGCGTAATGCCCGGCACGATCCACGGCATCATCGGGGAAAACGGCGCGGGCAAGTCGACCCTGATGTCGATCCTTTACGGCTTCTACAAGGCCGACGCGGGCGAAGTGTTCATCTCTGGCAAAAAGACCGAGATCCCCGACAGTCAGGCCGCCATCAGCGCCGGTATCGGCATGGTCTTTCAGCACTTCAAGCTGGTGCAGAATTTCACAGTTCTGGAAAACGTCATCCTTGGGGCCGAGGACGGTGGCCTGCTGCGCCCCAGTCTGGCCAAGGCGCGTGGCACACTGAAGAAACTGGCCGAAGAATACGAACTTTCGGTTGACCCTGATGCGCTGGTTGAAAACCTGTCCGTTGGCCACCAGCAGCGGGTCGAGATCCTCAAGGCGCTGTACCGGCAGGCCGATATCCTGATCCTGGACGAACCGACAGGCGTGCTGACTCCGGCCGAGGCCGACCACCTGTTCCGCATCCTTGACAACCTGCGGGCCGAGGGTAAGACGATCATCCTGATCACCCACAAACTGCGCGAAATCATGGAGATTACCGACACGGTTTCGGTGATGCGCCGCGGCAAAATGACGGCGACGGTCAAGACGTCAGAAACATCCCCCGAGGATCTTGCCGAACTGATGGTAGGCCGCAAGGTCCTGCTCCGGGTCGACAAGACGCCCGCTAAACCCGGTGCCAAGCTGCTCGAAGTCACCGACCTCCACCTCTGGGACGAAAACGGAGTTGAGCGCCTCAAGGGCGTATCACTTGACCTGCGGGCGGGCGAGGTGCTTGGCCTTGCCGGGGTCTCGGGCAACGGCCAGTCCGAACTGCTCGAAGTGCTGGGCGGTTACGCCACCGCAACCGGCAGCGTCCGCGTCAATGGCAAGGAGATTGCTCTATCCGGCAGGGACTGCACAGGTCAGGCCCGTCGCGCCATCGGCATCGGCCATGTCCCCGAAGACCGCCAGCACGAGGGGCTGATCCTGCCCTACACCGCCTGGGAGAACGCCTGTTTCGGCTACCACCGCGACCCGTCCTACCAGTCCGGCATCCTGATGAACAACGCCGCAATCCGCGAAGATGCCAAGGGCAAGATGGAGCGGTTCGACGTCCGCCCTCCTAACCCGAACCTCGCTGCCCGCAACTTTTCCGGCGGCAACCAGCAGAAGATCGTCCTCGCCCGCGAGATCGAGCGCAATCCCGACATCCTGCTGATTGGCCAGCCCACCCGGGGCGTGGACATCGGCGCCATCGAATTCATCCATCAGCAAATCATCCGCCTGCGCGACGAAGGCAAGGCTATCCTCCTCGTCTCGGTAGAACTGGACGAGATCTTTTCGCTTTCGGACCGTATCGCAGTCATGTTTGACGGTCAGATCATGGGGGTCCGCGACGCCGCCAAGACGGATCAGCGCGAGTTGGGTCTGATGATGGCCGGGATCACCGGTGACGGCACCACGGACGCCGCCAAGGCTGCACAGCATGGCTGATACCCCACACCACAAAAGGCCCACCCTGCATGGATAAGATGCCCGCCTGGGCCGACGCATTCCTCGTCCCCCTGATATCACTTATACTGGCCGCGCTGCTGTCGGCGCTGGTGATCCTCGCCATCGGCGAAAGCCCGACCGAGGCGCTCAAGCTGATGGTCGAGGGCGCGCTCATGCGATCGGCAGGCTGGGGTTACACGCTCTATTACGCGACGAATTTCATCTTCACCGGCCTTGCCGTATCGGTCGCCTTCCACGCCCGCATGTTCAACATCGGCGGCGAAGGGCAGGCCACGCTGGGTGGCCTTGGCGTTGCACTGGTGTGCCTTTACCTGCCCTGGCCGCACTGGTCTCTGGCGCTGATAGGTGCGTCTCTTGGCGCTGCGGCCTTTGGCGCGCTCTGGGCGCTGATCCCGGCCTGGCTTCAGGCCAAGCGCGGCAGCCATATCGTGATCACCACGATCATGTTCAACTTCATCGCGGCGGCCTTGCTGAACTATGTCCTCGTGAACCTGCTCAAACCCGCAGGCGCCATGGACCCCGCTAGTGCGACCTTCCCTGACGCAACGCACCTTCCCACCTTCCAGCAGATGTTCTCGACTGCAGATAACCCACTCTTCCGCGGCGCCCCGGCGAATATCTCATTCTTTCTTGCGCTGATCGCCTGCGTCGCCGTCTGGCTGCTGATCTGGCGCACCCGGCTGGGATACGAGATCCGCGCCCTCGGCCATTCCGAATCCGCCGCGCGCTATGCCGGCATTTCGCCGGTTCGCATCATCGTCATCGCCATGCTGATTTCCGGCGGTCTGTCGGGTTTGATGGCGGTCAACACCACGATGGGTGAATCCGAACGCCTGCTGATGAACGCCACAGAAGGCGCGGGCTTTATCGGCATCGCCGTCGCGCTGATGGGACGCAACCACCCCTTTGGCGTCTTGCTCGCTGCCCTTCTGTTCGGCTTTCTGTACCAAGGCGGCGCGGAATTGGCGCTCTGGACCAGCATCCCGCGGGAGTTGATCGTGGTCATCCAGGCGCTGGTGATCCTGTTCACCGGCGCGCTCGACAACATGGTGCGGATGCCGCTGGAACGGTTGTTCCTTTTGTTGCGCCGCACACCAAAAGGCCCGGCTGAATGACAAACCATCTTCGTGCCTTTCTTCCGGGTGCCATCTTCACCCTCACCGCCTTCCGCCTCGCAACTGAACGGAGCTGAGACCATGGACTACCTCACCCTCCTTCAGGTTCTCGACTCGACCGTGCGACTAGCCACCCCACTGCTGCTCGCCTGCCTTGCCGGGCTGTTCTCTGAACGCGCCGGGATTTTCGACATCGGGCTCGAAGGCAAGATGCTGATGGCGGCCTTCTTCTCGGCGGCTGTCGCGTCTGTCACCGGGTCGGTCTGGCTGGGCCTGCTGGCCGGGATCGCCAGTTCGATGGTGCTATCGGGGATCCACGGCCTTGCCTCGATCACCTTCCGGGGCAACCAGTTGATTTCGGGTGTGGCGATCAACTTCCTTGCCGCCGGCCTGACCGTTCTGATCGCACAGCATTGGTTTTCCCAAGGCGGTCGCACCCCGTCGCTGATGGGCGGCGGAAGGTTCACCGACATCACCCTGCCCTTTGCAGATGCGCTGTCCGGCGTGCCGATCCTGGGACCAACCTATGCCGAGCTGATTTCCGGCCACTCGATCCTGGTTTACGTTGCCTTTGCCTGTGTTCCGCTGACCTGGTGGATGCTCTACCGCACCCGTTTCGGCCTGCGCCTGCGCGCAGTGGGCGAAGCCCCCGAAGCCGTCGACACAGCCGGCGTGTCTGTCATTGGCCTGCGCTACGCCGCCGTGGCAATCTGCGGCCTGCTCTGCGGTATCGCCGGGGCCTACCTCGCCACTGGCCTGCAGGCCGGGTTCGTCAAGGATATGACGGCCGGACGTGGCTATATCGCCCTTGCCGCACTGATCTTTGCCAAGTGGCGGCCATGGTACGCGCTTTCCGCCTGTCTGTTGTTCGGCCTGCTTCAAGCAGTGGCGCTGCGCTACCAGAACATCGATCTTGGCGGTTTCATCATTCCAGTGCAGGTCATGGACGCCCTGCCCTATATCCTGACCGTGGTCATCCTCGCCGGTTTTGTCGGCAAGGCGATCCCGCCCCGTGCGGGCGGGGAGCCTTATGTGAAAGAACGCTGAGCTCCCATTCCGGCATCCGGTGGCGTCACCTGCCAGGGCGACGCCACCGTGCAAAAACCGCGCGTGTCCAAAGCACAGCGCCCACGAAACTGCACTAAATCCAAGCTGTGTAGTTGCCAATCGTCACCCCCCCGCGCAATGTGGTTCCATGCAGATCTACCTCCCCATCGCCGAGGTGTCGGTCAATCTCTTCGTCCTTCTCGGTCTGGGAACGATTGTGGGGATGTTGTCCGGAATGTTCGGTGTGGGCGGCGGCTTTCTGATTACCCCGCTGCTGTTTTTCCTTGGCATTCCCCCGGCGGTCGCCGTGGCCACCGGCGCCAACCAGATTGTCGCCTCATCGATCTCGGCGGTTCTCGCCCACCTCAAACGCAAGACGGTCGATCTGCGCATGGGTGTTGTCCTGCTGATCGGCGGGTTGTTCGGATCGGGCTTCGGCGTCTACGTCTTCAACATCCTGCGCGAACTCGGCCAGGTCGATCTGCTCGTGCGGCTCTGTTACGTGCTGTTCCTTGGCATCATTGGCGCGCTGATGTTCGTCGAATCCCTGCGTGCCCTGCGCAGTTCCAAACGTGGCGCTCCGCCCAAGCGGCGACAGCACGGCTGGGTCCATGGCCTGCCGTTCAAGGTGCGGTTCCGCACTTCGGGTCTCTATATCTCGGCTATTCCGCCGCTGGCCGTCGGGTTTTCCGTCGGCATCCTTGCCGCGATCATGGGCGTCGGCGGCGGCTTCATCATGGTTCCGGCAATGATTTACCTGCTGGGCATGCCGACCAAGGTGGTCATCGGCACATCCTTGTTCCAGATTATCTTTGTCACCGCATTCACCACGCTGCTGCACGCCACCACCAGCATGACTGTCGACATTGTCCTCGCGCTTGCGCTGATCGTCGGCGGGGTGATCGGAGCGCAGTTCGGCACCGTGATCGGAATGCGCATGAAAGCCGAACAGCTGCGCATCCTGCTGGCGGTGCTTGTCCTTGCAGTGTGTGGCAAGATTGCACTCGAACTCCTGCTGCGCCCGGCCGAAATCTACTCCCTCTCCGCAGGGGGCTTCTGATGCGTGGGCTTGCCGTTCTCCTGCTGATGCTCTGCGCTCCTGCGCTGGCGCAGGAAGGTGCCCCACCGCAGGAAGAAGTGGTTTTGGGCCTGAGCCAGAACGAAGTTTCGATCAGTACCGACTTCGACGGTTCAGACATCCTGATCTTTGGCGCGATCAAGCGCGAAACCCCGATCCCCGATGGCCCGCCAATCCAGGTGTTGATCACTGTTTCGGGACCCTCGGTGCCGATCACCGTGCGGCGCAAGGAACGCCGCTTCGGGATCTGGGTCAATACCGACGCGGTTGATGTCGACTCCGCCCCTTCGTTCTATGCCGTCGCCACCTCGGCGTCCTGGTCGCAGACCATCTCGGATATCGAAGATTTGCGCCACCGCGTTTCAATCCCGCGCGCCATACGATCGGTCGGCGCGCCGATGACCGTTCAGGACAGCCAGAGCTTTACCGCCGCCATCATCCGGATACGCAAGGAAAACGGCCTTTATCAGCGCGCCGAAGATACCGTGGACGTCAGCCAGCAAACCCTGTTCAACACCGCTATTAGGATGCCGGCCAACCTTACCGAAGGTGCTTATCGCACTCGGATCCTGCTCACCCGGGGTGGCAAGGTTATATCCCAACGCGAGGCAGTGATCGAAGTACGCAAGGTCGGGCTTGAACGCTGGCTGTTCAACCTGTCGCGCGAACAGCCTCTGGCCTATGGACTGCTCTCCATCGCAATCGCAATCGCGGCCGGCTGGGGTGCCTCTGCCGCCTTCCGCATGATCCGGTCCTGATGGCCAGGCCCCTCCTCCCTCCGACCCGCGCCGCCTTTGGCGCCTTTCGTGCCCTGCCGACTCGCTGGGCAGACAATGACGCCTACGGCCACATGAACAACGCCACCTATTTCGCGCTTTTCGACACGGCGGTCAGCCTTTGGCAGATGGAACAGGGGATGGTGATCGACGGCCCTGACCCGACACGGTTCCTGGTGGTCGAAAACGGCTGCACCTATTTTGCCGAGGTCGGCTTTCCTGAAATCTTGCACGCGGGCCTGCGGCTCGCCCATCTGGGCAACTCATCCTTTCGCACAGAAATCGCCCTGTTCCGCAACGACGCGGATACCGCCGCCGCCATGGGCTTTTTCGCGCAGGTGCATGTGGATGCGTCGGGACGCCCAAGTCCGCTGCCGGACAGCGTACGTGCAGCCCTCTCAACCCTCGCCACCTGACCACCCTCCGGTCAATGCGTCAGGGTGTAACCCGCGCCGAGCTACGCGCCCGCAAACGCGCGGGGCGCGATATCTGCGCGGCCGCAAGGCTGCACAACCGGATCAGCCGCCCTCGTGGAAATATCCGTAGATCCGTTCCGCCAACGCCTCGGACACCCCCTCGACCGCAGTAAGGTCCGACAGATTGGCCCGGCTCACCGCTTTGGCCGATCCAAAGTGCGCCAGCAGCGCCCGCTTGCGTGCAGCACCCACGCCTGGCACATCGTCCAGCGGGGTCGCCCCAACCGCCTTGGCACGCTTGGCCCGGTGGGTGCCGATGGCAAAGCGGTGCACCTCATCACGCATCCGCTGCACAAAATACAGCACCGGATCGTTGTGGCGCAGCGCGAATGGCCGCTGCCCGACCCGGTGAAACTCTTCCTTGCCGGCGTCCCGGTCCACCCCCTTGGCCACGCCGACCATCGGAATGTCCTGCACGCCATGCAGTGCCATGATCGACGCGACGGCCGATACCTGTCCCGCCCCGCCATCGATCAGCAGAAGGTCCGGCCACATGCCCAGGCTCCGGTCCGGGTCTTCCTTCAGCAAGCGGCGGAACCTGCGCTCCAACACCTCTTTCATCATACCAAAGTCATCGCCGGGCGTCAGTGCCTCGCCCTTGATATTGAACTTGCGGTACTGGTTCTTCAGGAACCCTTCAGGCCCCGCCACGATCATCCCACCCACCGCATTGGTGCCCTGAATGTGCGAGTTGTCGTAGACCTCGATCCGCTGCGGCGGCGCGTCCAGCCCGAATGCCTCGGCCAGCCCACGCAGAAGCTTGCCCTGCGTCGCCGTCTCGACCATTTTACGCGCCAGAGATTCACGGGCATTGCGCGCGGCTCCTTCGACCAGTTCGACCTTTTCACCGCGCAGGGGCACTGCCACCTCGACCCGGCGGCCCAGCTTGCCCGACAGCGCCTCTTCCATCAGGTCCGTATTCTCGATGGCATGGGACAGCAGGATCAGGCGCGGCGGATCCTTGCTGTCATAGAACTGGCCCAGGAATGCCTCCAGCACCTCGGCCTCGTCCACATCGGGGCCGACCCGGGGATAGAAATCCCGGTTCCCCCAATTCTGGTTGGCACGGATAAAGAACACCTGAACACAGGCCTGCCCGCCCTCAAGGTGCAGCGCCACCACATCCGCTTCGGTCACGCCACGCGGATTGATACCTTGCGCCGTCTGCACCTGCGTCAGGGCGCGGATCCGGTCACGCAGCGCTCCTGCACGTTCGAACTCCATCGCATCGGACGCCTCGGCCATCTGGCGCGCCAGCGCCTCCTGCACGCCGGTGGATTTGCCCGACAGGAACTGCGCGGCGTCGTGCACGCTGGCGCGATAATCCTCAGCCGAAATCTTGCCCACGCAGGGTGCCGAACACCGCCGGATCTGATGCTGGAGGCAAGGTCGGGTCCGGCTCTGGAACATGGAATCCGAACAGTTCCGCAGCAGGAATACCTTCTGCAACTGGTTCAGCGTCCGGTTCACTGCGCCCGCGCTCGCGAAGGGGCCAAAATACTGGCCCTTGTCCTTCTTCGCGCCGCGATGCTTGGTGATCTGTGGAAAGTCATGATCGGTCACGAGGATATTCGGAAACGACTTGTCGTCGCGCAGCAGCACGTTGTAGCGCGGCTTGAGTTGCTTGATCAGGTTCTGTTCAAGCAGCAGCGCCTCGGTCTCGGTCCGGGTCGTCAGGAACATCATCGAGGCCGTCTCGCGGATCATCCGCGCGATCCGTCCCGAATGGCCTGTGGGGCGTGTATAGTTGCTGACCCGGGCGCGCAGATTACGCGCCTTACCGACGTAAAGAACCCGGCTTTCAGCATCCAGCATGCGGTATACCCCCGGACTGCTGTCCAGAGTTTTCAGATAGGACTGGATGCAGGCATGGCCCGTCAGCGTCGTGTCAGTCGAAGTGTCAGGTTTTTCGGTCATGATCCCTGTAAAGCTGGCATGGCAACAGTGATTCTCAAGAGGTGCTGCACTGGTAAATCACCCGTTGCAAGGTGGAAGGCATCCACCGTTCCTGTGGATAAGTCTGCGTGTAACTTTCCGTGGTCGCGAAATTTCCTTTGTTTTTTGGTCCCTTCCCTGAATTGCCTAATTTTTAGTCAACAAAACAACTTACTGATTTAAAGGGATATTTTTATTAACGACACGCAAACACATGATTTTGCTAACTCTTTTGTAACGATTGGATGACGCCGCCCGACCCGGTGCACAACTTCACCTAGGGTCGTCACTCCACCCCGAGCACGTCCGGAGTCTGCCATGCGAGATGCTGTCCCCCATCCGTACAAAGCAATTGTCCTGTGACCGAAGGTGAATCGAGGAAATATGACAGCGCACCAACGATATCCGACGTGTTCGATCCACGTTTCAGAACCGTCGCTGCGCGCTGTCGGGCAAAATGATCCTCGCTCTGGCGTCCACCGCGCAGCGTCGGCCCCGGCCCGATCCCGTTGACCCGCACGCGTGGCGCCAGCGCCTGCGCCGCCGTCTGCGTCAGGGTCCACAAACCGGCCTTGGCCAGCGTGTAGGTCATGAATTCCGGCGTCAGCTTGCGCACACGCTGATCGATCATGTTCACCACCAGCCCCTGCGCCACCGGTTCGTCCATCTCGTCCATCACCGGATCGGGCACCTGCGCCGCCAGCGCCTGGATCAGCACAAAGGGGGCGCGAAGATTGCTCTCAAGATGCCTGTCCCAACCTTCGCGGGTGGCCATGCGGATATTGTCATACTCAAAGATCGACGCATTGTTGACCAGACAGGTCAGCGGCCCGCCCAGGGCCTCGACGCTGCGCGGCACAAGGCGCTGTACTGCATCCTCATAGGTCAGGTCGGCCTGCAGGGCCACTGCCTGCCGCCCCATCCCGCGGATCAGCTCTACGACCTCGTCAGCGGCCTCGGACGAGGTTGCATAATGCACCGCGACGTCATGGCCTCGCTCGGCCAGAAACAGCGCCATTGCGCGGCCCAGACGTTTGCCTGCCCCTGTCACCAATGCTTTCACGCAGGTTACCTCTCAAGACTGAAGGACGATCACCACGTAACCGATATAGAGCGCCGTCAGCACAATGCCCCAGACACGCCCGATATTCTGCCGCAAAAAGACAAAGGGGATCAACAGCAGGCTTGCCGCCAGCATGACCCACAGATCAAAGGTCAGAAACGCGCGGTCCACCGGCATCGGTGCGATCAGCGATGCAATTCCAATGATCGCCAACAGGTTGAACATGTTCGACCCGATCACATTGCCAAGCGCAACGTCCGCCTGCCGCCGCAGCGTCGCCATGACCGTCGTCGCAAGCTCCGGCAAGGATGTGCCCACAGCCACCAGCGTCAGGCCGATCACCGTGTCGCTCACGCCAAACCGCTGCGCGATAACGGTCGCAGAATCCACCAGAAGATCCGCGCCCAGAGGCAGGCCCACAAGACCGAGACACAGAAAAAGGGCGATCTTCCACCAGGGCATGTCGGGATCCGCGCCCTCGACTTCTTCTTCGGGCTCTGCTTGGTCTGCACGCCGATGCGCCAGCGATTCCCGCACGGCATCGCCCAGGATAACAGCCAGTACCGCCAGCATGCCAAGGCCCGCGATCCAGTCGAATACCCCGCGGAACGCCAGCGCAATGAACAGCACCGAAGCCCCCAGCATGATGAGATAGGCTTTGCGGGTGTCATGCTCGGACGTGTGCATGACCGCCAGAATACCCGGGATTCCCAGCACAAGCAGCACGTTGGCCGTATTTGATCCCACCACGTTGCCCAGGGCGATCCCCGGCACCCCGTCGAGCGCTGCCTTGATCGAAATCAGAAGCTCTGGTGCCGAGGTGCCGAAGGCCACGATCGTCAGACTGACGATCAGCGCCGGAATACCGACCCTCAGGCTCAGGTTCACCGCGCCCTTGACCAGCGCATCGCCGGCCAAAAGCAGGATCACCAGCCCCAGCACCACTGTCAGCCAGATCATTTCAGGATTTTCCCTCGCCGCAGGGGCATTTGCCGCGTCCGATCCTGTACCGACCGCAGTGGCGACACTTGGCCGAGGCCAGACGCTTAGCGCCCGGCACCTTCAGCTTGCCGAACATTGCAAGCACGCCCATGCCGATCAGGAATAGGGTGACAATCTTGAAAATCACGTCAAAGCCCGAACCGCGCGAACTGCGCCCGTTCCTCGATCCCGCTCAGTGCATCCTGCGCGAGGCTGACGCCAAAGCGCTGGAACAAGGAGCGCTTTGTCTCGTACCGGCGGAACTTCACCTTGTCGCCAAATCGCGCCTTCATGAACGGCACCAGATGACCGACGCCATCGGCCAGCCCGACGCGCACGGCACCCTGCCCGACCCAGACTTCGCCGGTGAACAGATCCGGATCTTTGGACAGCTTGTCACCGCGACGACCCTGCACCTGCGCGATGAAATTATCGTGCAGCTGGCTCAGCAAGCGATCCAGCCGCGCCACGTCCTCTTCGGTTTCCGGCTTGAACGGATCGTTCATGCTCTTGGACTTGCCAGCCGTGTGCACACGGCGTTCCAGCCCCTGCCGGGCCAGAAAGACATGCGCACCGAACCCGGCCGAAATGACGCCGATAGACCCCAGAATGGAACTCTCGTCAGCAATGATCTCATCGGCGGCAGAGGCCAGCCAGTAACCACCCGACGCCGCGACATCCTCGACAAAGGCAAAAACCGGCACCCCGGCCTCATCCGCCAGCCGCCGGATCCGCGCCGCGATCAGCGAGGATTGCACCGGCGATCCGCCGGGTGAATTGATCTCAAGCGCAACAGCCTTCGGCTTGCCGCGCTTGAAGGCTTTTTCGAGCATCTCGCGCAGGCTCTGATCACTCAGCGCTCCGCGTCCGCCCATGCCAATCGCACCTTGCAGCCGTACAACGGCGACAAGTGGACGGGATTTCAGAAAGGGGATCCAGCGTTTCATGTCATGGCATGTAAATGGGCCACCCCCGACAAACAAGTCGCGACCGGGAAACTTGGCTGTTTCTGTGACCTTTGGACCTGCCCGACCACGCGCGACGCCCGCAGTGAAGGCCAGAAAAACTCATATTTCCAGCAGCAATAGTTCGAACGACCTAACGCCGCACTGCCGCGATACAGCGTTCAATAAAAGCTCTGCGGATCGATATCTATCGCCAACCGCAACTGTCCGCGCAGCCGGAACTGACCGGTCCACTCTAAAAGTGCCGCTTGCAGCGCGACACCCTTTGGGGCCTTGACCAGCAGCCGCACCCGATGCCGCCCCCGGACCCGGGCAATCGGCGCAGGCGCAGGGCCGAACACCTGCGCGCCAATCCGGCGTAATGCGCCGTCCTGACGCGCCATCGCATTACCCAGATCGAACACCTCCTGCACCTCGGTAGAACTCAGGATGATCCCCGCCATCCGCCCATAGGGCGGCACCCCGGCGGCGCGGCGCTCTTCCGCCTCGGCCCGCCAGAAACCTTCTTCATCCCCCGAAAGGATCGCCCGGATCACCGGATGTTCCGGCTGATAGGTCTGCATCACCGCCTCGCCCGGTTTTTCCGCCCGCCCCGCGCGCCCCGCCACCTGCCGCATCAACTGAAAAGTCCGCTCTGCCGCGCGCAGGTCGGACCCCTGCAAACCCAGATCCGCGTCGATCACCCCCACCAGCGTCAGCAAGGGAAAGTTGTGTCCCTTGGCCACCAGCTGCGTGCCGATGATGATGTCCGCCGTACCTTTGGCAATCGCCCCGATCTCGGCCTTCAGGGCGCGGGCCGATCCATACATGTCCGACGACAGCACCGCCACGCGGGCATCGGGAAAGAGCGCCGCCGCCTCCTCACCCAGCCGTTCGACACCGGGGCCGACAGCGGCCAGCTTGTCCTCGGCCTCGCAGGATGGGCAGGCCTCGGGCACCGGTTTGCTTTCGCCGCACTGATGGCAGACCAGACGTTTCAGGAATCGGTGTTCGACCATCCGCGCATCGCAGTGATCACATCCGATCTGAAACCCACAGGCCCGGCATATTGTCACCGGGGCATAGCCGCGCCGGTTCAGGAACAGCAGCGATTGTTCGCCCTTTTCCAGCCGCTTCTCCACCGCGCGCTGCAACGTTGGTGAAACCCACCGGTCACGCGGCAGGTCCTCTGCGCGCATGTCGATCGTGCGCATGACCGGCATCACCGCCGCGCCAAACCGCGCCGTCAGCTCGATCCGGTCATACTTGCCCGCCTCGGCATTGGCCCAGCTTTCCAACGAAGGCGTGGCCGAGGCCAGCACAACCCGCGCACCGCAGATCGCCGCGCGCAGCACCGCCATGTCCCGGGCGTTGTACAGCACACCTTCTTCCTGCTTGTAGGATGTGTCGTGTTCCTCATCGACCACGATCAGCCCAAGGTGCTGAAACGGCAGGAAAAGCGCAGACCGCGCGCCCACCACCAGTTGCGCCTGACCTTCGCCCACCATCTTCCAGACGCGGCGACGTTCGGTCACTGTGACGCCGGAATGCCATTCGGCCGGGCGCGCGCCGAACCGCGCCTCGACCCGGGTCAGGAATTCGGCTGACAGCGCAATTTCCGGCAGCAAGACCAGCGCTTGGCGACCCTGCCGCAGACATTCCGCCACCGCCTCAAGATACACTTCGGTCTTGCCCGATCCGGTGACACCGCGCAGCAAAGTCGTGCCATAGACGCCCGAACGCACACCCGCCATCAGCGCCTCGGCACCTGCGGCCTGATCCCCGGTCAGCGCCTTGCCGCCCAGACCAGGATCGAGGTGCGGAAAGGCCGTGTCGCGCGGGCTTTCCTCCTCGGTCACTGCCCCCAGCTTTACCAGACCCTTGACGACCGAAGTCGTCACGCCCGCAGTCTCGGCCAACTCCCCCAAGGTCAGCGACAGCCCGCCCATGTCCCGCAGAACCTCAAGCACGCGCCTGCGGGCGTCGGTCATCCGCTCCGGTTCGGACAGGCCCAGCCGGTAGACCTTGCGCATCGACGGCGGATCGCCCAGCCCCGGCGCGCGGGTGCATAGCCGCAGCATCGCAGGCAGCGGCGTCAGCGTGTATTCACCCGCCCGTTCCAGAAAGCTGCACAGCTCGTCGCGCATCGGCACGGCGTCCAGCACGCGGATGACGGCGCGTATTTTGTTCAGGTCGAAATCCCCGACGCCCGCCCCCCAGACTACACCCAGCACCTTGCGCGGCCCCAGCGGCACCTCGACAAAGGCACCAAGGTGACAGCCGCCCTCAGGCGCGCGATAGTCCAGTGTACTGGCGAACGGCTGGGTCGTCAGGACCGCAATCAGATCGCCTTCTTTGAAAAAACCGGGGGACATCCACTCATTTCATGTTAGCGCTGCCGGGAACAGGCTTTCTGCTCCCGTCTCTCTGGGGTAAGACAGCCGCAAGGAATTGCCAAGCGACACAGAGGAAACCAAAATGAAATTCTTCGTAGATACCGCCGACATCGATGCCATCTCCGAACTCAATGACCTCGGGATGGTGGACGGGGTCACCACAAACCCCTCGCTGATCCTGAAATCGGGGCGTGACATCCTCGAAGTGACAAAAGAAATCTGCGAACTGGTCTCGGGCCCGGTCTCGGCCGAAGTCATCGCGCTCGAAGCGGACGACATGATCGCCGAAGGCCGCAAGCTGGCCGAGATCGCGACGAACATCGCGGTAAAGGTGCCGCTGACATGGGCCGGTCTCAAGGCCTGCAAGACGCTGTCTGACGATGGCCTCATGGTCAACGTGACGCTCTGCTTCTCGGCCAATCAGGCGCTTCTCGCAGCCAAGGCCGGTGCGACATTCATCTCACCCTTCGTCGGGCGACTGGATGACATCAACATCGACGGGCTGGACCTGATCGCGGACATCCGCACGATCTATGACAACTACGGCTTTGAAACGCAGATCCTCGCGGCGTCGATGCGCTCGGCCAACCACATGTCGGAATGCGCCAAGATCGGCGCCGATGTGGCAACCGCCCCGCCCGCAGTGATCAAGGCGATGGCGAACCACGTCCTGACCGACAAGGGTCTCGCCCAGTTCGTCAAGGACGCGGCCGAAGCCAGTATCAAGATCCTCTGATCCCTCTGTGGGCGCTGCCTCTTTGGAACGCAGCGCCCGCCCCCCCACGTTGCGACCCCGCCGTGGAAATTTCACCATCGGCAAACATGATGGCTTCGATACCGATTTCTGGCGCGGCAAGACAATAACCCGCCGGCCCATCGTCCGGCCCTATCCGGCCCGTTGACACATCGGCCACACCCCGGCAAAGAGCGTGAAACGTCTGGATTAAACAGGCGAAAATTCGGGTGCCCTCTGATAGGGTCCGGGCAACAAACAGGCAGAAATCTACATGAGCAGCAGCCCACGCATCGATGAATCCCTGCGCGACACCATCATTTCGCGCCCCGACGTTATCCTTGAAGATCAGGACGTTATGCGTGCGCTCATCGCCGCCAACGAACGGTCCATGGGCGGAAATATCGTCGATCTGCGCGGCATCGCCATGGACCGGCTCGAAGCACGGCTTGACCGGCTTGAGGACACCCACCGCTCCGTCATCGCCGCCGCCTACGACAATCTTGCCGGGACAAATCAGGTCCACCGCGCCATCCTGCGGATGCTTGATCCGATCGAATTCGAACCCTTCCTCAGGGATCTTGGCGGTGATGTGGCCGACATCCTCCGGGTTGCCTGCATCCGTCTCGTGCTCGAATCATCAGAGAACGACTCCGAGCCGGAAATGGCCCGCCTTGGCGATATCCTGTCCATGGCCGAACCCGGCTTTGTCGAAGCCTATCTTGCCGAGGGCCGCTCTTCTGCACCGCTGCGTCAGGTCACTCTGCGTCAGGTGCACAATGCGGAACCGCAGATCTACGGTAATGCCGCCAAGGACATCCGCTCCGAGGCCTGCCTGAAGCTCGACTTCGGTCCGGGTCGGCTGCCCGGGCTACTGATCCTTGGGGCCGAGGATCAGAACCAGTTCTCACGGCAGCAGGGCACCGATCTTCTGGCCTTCTTCGCCGGGGTGTTTGAACGCACAATGCGGCGCTGGCTGTCGTGACACTCGCCATTTCTCCTCAGGCGCGTGACGCGCTGGAGAACTGGCTTGCCGCCGCGCGCGCCCTCAAGGGTGCCGCGGACAACACGCTGACCGCCTACCGCGCCGACGTGCTCGACTTCATCGCCTTCATGACACTGCACCACGGCGGGACCGAGGGGCTTGGCCCGCTGTCCCGTCTTACCGTCACCGACATGCGGGCCTGGATGGCACATCTGCGCGGCGGTGGTGCCGGGTCGCGGTCGATGGCGCGCAAACTCTCGGCGGTCAAATCCTTCTACCGCTGGCTGGCCGAGCGGGAGGGCTATGAACCCACCGCCGTCCTTTCAACCCGCACGCCCAAATTCCAGAAGAAACTGCCCCGCCCGCTGTCGCAGGACGCCGCCCGCGCGATGATCGACACGGTCGAGATACAAAACGTCAAAGACTGGATCGGTGCCCGCGACGCCGCTGTCATCACATTGCTATACGGCTGCGGGCTGCGGATATCCGAGGCGCTCGGCCTGCGGGGACGTGACCTTCCGCTGGGCGACTCGCTGCGGATCATCGGCAAGGGCGGCAAGGAACGTATCGTGCCGGTGCTGCCGGTCGCCCGTGCCGCCGTGGCGCGCTATGTTGCCGCCTGCCCCTATCCGCCGGAACCGGACGCGCCGCTGTTTCGTGGATCTCGCGGCGGCGCGCTCAGCCCGCGCCTGATCCAGAAGGTCACCGAAAACGCCCGGATGCAACTGGGCCTGCCCGCCACCGCCACGCCCCATGCCATGCGGCATAGCTTTGCCACGCACCTGCTGTCGGCCGGGGGCGATCTGCGCACGATTCAGGAACTTCTGGGCCATGCCTCACTCTCGACCACCCAGGCCTATACTGCCGTTGACACCCTGCACCTGATGAAGGTCTATGAGGCGGCACACCCCAAGGCCTGACCTATGCATCCCAATCCGATCTTCCATTCCGCCAGCCATACCAAGGACATCGCCCTTGCCCGCGCGCGCGGTTTCGGCGTGCTGGCCATCAGCACCGATGGCGTGCCGCTGCTGTCGCATATCCCCTTTCTGCTTTCCGAGGATGGCAGTCACGCCGATCTGCACCTCGTGCGTTCAAACCCGATCGCCCGGCTGAAGGGTGAACAAACTGCCGTGATCGCCGTCAGCGGGCCGGATGGCTATGTCTCGCCCGACTGGTACGGCCTGCCTGATCAGGTGCCCACCTGGAACTATGTTGCCGTGCATCTAACCGGCACCCTGGAACGGCTGCCCGAGACCGAAATGCGCGCCATGCTTGATCGCCAATCCGAGGCTTACGAGGCACGACTGGCACCCAAACCCATCTGGCAGACGCCCAAGATGACGCCGGATGTGCTGGAGCGCATGATGCGGATGATCCTGCCGTTCCGACTGCACATCACCCGGATCGACGCCACCTGGAAGCTTGGCCAGAACAAACCCGACACCGCGCGCCTTGGCGCGGCGGATGCAATTGCGGATTCGGGCATCGGCGTCCAGACAGACGCGCTGGCCGACCTCATGCGCCAGCCGCCCGATCTTTAGTCGACGGACTTTCAAAGCCCGTTCAAACGGCCTGACTTTCGGGAAAGGCGCCCGGTCGAAAGGACCAAAGATGATGAAGCTGCTCAGCTCCCCCACCTCGCCCTTTGTACGCAAAGTCCTGATCGTGCTGCACGAAACCGGGCAGCTTGACGATGTCGAACTGGTTGCGGTCGCAAACACCCCGACCGGCCCGGATGCGACCGTCGCCGCCGCCAACCCGGTGGGCAAGATCCCCGCCCTGATCCGCGATGATGGCCCCGCGCTATATGACAGCCGCGTCATTTGCCGTTTTCTGGATCACCGCGCCAAGGCTGGTCTTTATCCGGAAAATCGCCTTTGGGATGTACTGACGCTTGAGGCGACAGCCGACGGCGTCATGGAAGCCGCGCTCCTGATGACATACGAAGCGCGCCTGCGCCCCGAGGACAAGCAATTCCCCGACTGGGTCGAGGCGCAGTGGACCAAGATCGACCGCAGTCTGACGGCGCTCAATTCCATGTGGATGAGCCACCTGCACGGTCGGCTCGACATGAGCCACATCGCCATCGCCGCGGCCCTGTCCTATGTCGACCTGCGCCATGATGCGCGCAACTGGCGCGCGGGACGCGACGCGCTTGCCGCCTGGCACAAAGGCTTTTCCGAACGGCCGTCGATGCTCGCAACCCAGCCCCAACCCTGAACCCAAACGGACCCGAACCGGTATTCACGTTCCAAAAAAGAGGCCCCTGAATCAGGGGCCTCTCTTGTTACATCGAGCAGAGGTCAGAACTTCAGCGACAGACCGACGTTCAGTGCGTTGGTCTTCACGACGGTTTCAAAGGTGCCGCCACCGTCAAGATCACCCTCGTTCGAGGAAAAGACGAACTGATATTCGCCAAAAACCGCAACCCGGTCGCTGATATCATAGCTCGCCCCGGCGATCAGGCGCACAGCGGGGCCTGTCAGCTGATAACCATAGGTCTTGTCCCCGGCGGTCGTTTCGGCATCCACATGCGGCACCGCGATACCCAGTCCACCACCGACATAAGGCGTCAACCCCTGCCATTGATCCGGCCAGCGCCGCAACGCGTTCACAGTCAGGATGTTGTGGCCGTCGGTGAATTCAAAGTTCTTGAACCCGATTCCCGCCGCCTCATCATCCGGCGCGTAGACCTTGGTATGGGTAAATTCCATGCCAAAACCGATTCGCTCGTCTCTCCACCAGGTGCCACGCACACCATAATAGGGCGGCATCTCAAAGGATTTCCCGTCCCAGCCGATCAGGGCGTTGTAGTCACCGCCCCCCGGATAATCCCCCTTCAGACGGCTGTGCGGCGCAGTCTGCCAGCCGGAATAAAAGGAAAGCTCCATTTCCGCTGCTGCCGGACCGGCCAGAAGCGCAATAGCAGTGGCACCCAAGGCGCATTTTACGAAAGTTGCCTGTTTCATAGTCTCATTCCTTACGGGCATGACCTTGCGGTCTTCGACTCTTCCGGTGTCATATAAGCACATACCGTGCCTCACAACCGCGACACATCCGCGCTTTTCACGAACACGCGATTTTGAGTTCTGGACGGAACCCGGGGACCCCGTTAAATACCCCGACGATAAGGCCATGAAATGTCATGGCAGATATTTTAGTCTCGGCCAGATCAACGGCCCAGGAATGGAGTAAACCTCGTGTCACACGCAGACGATCACGCAGGCACCCGGAGAGATTTTCTCTACTACGCGACCGCGGCTACCGGAGCCGTCGCCACAGGCGCAGCAGTCTGGCCACTGGTAAACCAGATGAACCCCTCGGCCGATGTTCTGGCTCTTTCGTCCATCCGCGTCGATGTTTCGGGCGTTTCCGAAGGCACCCAGCTAACGGTCAAATGGCTCGGCAAGCCAGTTTTCATCCGTTCGCGCACCGCGAAAGAGATCGACGAAGGCCGCGCCGTCCAGCTCACTGAACTGGTCGACCCGATTGCCCGAAACGAAAACATCGTGGGCGAGGCAGATGCCACCGACGAGAACCGCACCCTTGACGCAGAAGGCAAGTGGCTGGTGATGATGGGTGTCTGCACCCACCTCGGCTGTGTGCCGCTGGGCGATGGAGCTGGCGACTACGACGGCTGGTTCTGCCCCTGCCACGGCTCGCACTACGACACGGCTGGCCGTATCCGCAAAGGCCCCGCACCGCGCAACCTCCCGGTACCACCGGCCGAGTTCGCTGACGAAACCACGATCGTTCTCGGGTAAGGGAGAGAGAAATGGCTGGAATTCCACACGACCATTACGAACCGAAATCCGGTGCCGAAAAGTGGGTGCATCGTCGCCTGCCGGTGATCGGTCTGCTTTACGATACCATCATGATGCCCACACCCAAGAACCTGAACTGGATGTGGATCTGGGGTATCGTTCTCACTTTCACCCTGGTGTTGCAGATCGCGACCGGCATTTCGCTGGTGATGCACTACACACCCGACACCACCCTGGCCTTTGCCTCTGTCGAACACATCATGCGTGACGTGAACGGCGGCTGGGCGCTGCGCTACATGCATGCCAACGGCGCATCGCTGTTCTTTGTTGCCGTCTATGCGCACCTGTTCCGCGGCCTTTACTATGGCTCGTACAAGGAACCGCGCGAGATCACCTGGATCATCGGCATCCTGATCTACCTGCTGATGATGGGCACCGCGTTCATGGGCTACGTTCTGCCCTGGGGCCAGATGTCTTTCTGGGGCGCAACCGTCATCACCGGCTTGTTCGGCGCGATTCCCTTTATCGGTGAATCGATCCAGACCTGGTTGCTGGGCGGACCGGCTGTCGACAACTACACGCTGACACGCTTCTTCTCGCTGCACTACCTGTTCCCGTTCGTGATTGCAGGGCTCGTGATCGTCCACATCTGGGCCTTCCACAGCACCGGCAACAACAACCCCACGGGTGTAGAAGTGCGCCGTACCTCCAAGGCGGAAGCCGAGAAGGACACCGTGCCGTTCTGGCCCTACTTCGTGATCAAGGACCTCTTCGCCCTCGCGGTGATCCTGGCGGTCTATTTCGCGATCGTGGGTTTCATGCCGAACTTCCTCGGCCACCCCGACAACTACATCGAAGCGAACGCCCTCTCGACCCCGGCGCACATCGTTCCGGAATGGTACTTCCTGCCGTTCTACGCGATCCTGCGGGCCTTTACCGCTGACGTCTGGGTGGTTCAGATCGCATCCTTCGTCACCGGCGGCATCGTCGATGCCAAATTCTTTGGTGTGATCGCGATGTTCGGCGCTATCGCCGTGATGGCTCTCGCCCCCTGGCTCGACACCTCGTCGATCCGCTCGGGCAAGTACCGTCCGATGTTCAAATGGTGGTTCGCGCTGCTGGTTATCGACTTCATCGTTCTGATGTGGGTCGGTGCCCGCCCGGCTGAATTCCCGTATGACTGGATCTCGCTGATCGCTTCGGCCTACTGGTTCGGCTACTTCCTGATCATCCTGCCGCTTCTGGGTGTGATCGAAAAGCCAATGCCACGGCCCGAAACCATCGAGGAAGATTTCGCCAGCCACTACGGCAAATCCTCCGACACAGCCACGACTCCGGCAGAGTAAGAAGAAGGACCCTGAACCCATGTTCAAGAAACTTGCCCTGACCGCCGCAATGGCATTGGCGCTGACGACTGCGGGTGCCAATGCCGCAGAGGTCGAAAGCCACGTCGAAGACTTCGCCTTCTCCTTTGAGGGCCCCTTCGGCAGCTACGACCAGCACCAGCTGCAGCGCGGCCTGCAGGTCTATACCGAGGTCTGCTCGGCCTGCCACGGTCTGCGTTACGTACCACTGCGCGACCTGTCGTCGGAATCCGGCCCCGGCCTGCCCGAAGATCAGGTTCGTGCCTACGCCGCACAGAACTTCGAGGTGTTCGACGCCGAACTGGATGATTTCCGCCCGGCGACCCCGGCGGACCACTTCCCGGCAAATACCGGCGTCGGCGCGCCGGACCTGTCGCTGATGGCGAAATCCCGTGCGGGCTTCCACGGCCCCTACGGTACCGGCATCAACCAGCTGCTTAAGGGCATCGGCGGCCCGGAATACATCGCCTCCTTGCTGAACGGCTATGAAGAAGCGCCGTCTTGCGCGCCCGAGGATTTCGACGGCCACTACAACACGGTTTTTGCGGCGGGCGGCTATCCCGACTCCTGCAAGGATGAAGACGGTCACCACATGTACCCCGGCAGCTGGATCGCCATGGGTCAGCCGCTCTACGGAGATGACGTGGAATATGCAGATGGTCACGAATCCGACGTCCACCACGAAGCAATGGATGTCTCGGCCTTCCTGATGTGGGCAGCTGAACCCAAGATGATGGCACGCAAGCAGGCCGGTTTTGTCGGTGTGCTGTTCCTGACGCTGCTGTCGGTTCTGCTGTACCTCACCAACAAACGCATCTGGGCACCGATCAAAGGCAAGAAGAAACACGCCTGATCCGGCAACCACTTCGCAAGATCTCAAAGCCCCGCCTCCGGCGGGGCTTTTTGCTGTCTGGCCCACTTGGGTCCACAAATACCCGCAGTGTCGCTTTGCGACATTTGCGTCGCGCCCCGTCCAGATCACCGCCGCGCAAACGCTTAGATGGATCGGGCAACCCAAAGGCCTACCCCATGCTAGAACGCCGCATCCCCGAGTGGCTGCGCCACGCGCCCGCCCCCTCGATCCGAGGGTTCGCCACGCTTGCCGCCTGCGAAGCCGCCGCCCGCGGTATGCTCATCTCGGTCTTCCCGGTGGCGCTCTACAACGCGCTGCAGGACGCCGCCCTCGTCTCGCGGATCTACTTCCTGATCGGGCTTGCCTCGCTCTGCACCGGCCTGCTGGTGCCCTGGATCAATCGGCATATGCCGCGTCGCTGGATCTACGGCCTTGGCGCGTCCCTGTTCACCATCGGCACCGCCTGCGCGCTGACCGGCAGCGCGGCGGGCGTAATCGCGGCGCTGGCCTGCACCACGCTATCGACCGTGATCACCTTCGTCTGCTTCAACGCCTACGTGCTCGATTATATCGACAAGATCGAACTCGGCGCCTGCGAAACCCAGCGCCTGTTCTATTCCGCCCTTGGCTGGACCATTGGCCCGGTGGCGGGCGTCACGCTGATGACGCTCTGGCCCCCGGCGCCGTTCCTGATTTCGGGCGCTGCGTCCATCGCCATGCTGATCACCTTCCTGATCATGCGCCTTGGCAATGGCAAACTGCTCACCCGGGCGCGCCGCGCCGCACCCAACCCGCTGACCTATCTGGGCCGCTTCTTCGCGCAGCCCCGGCTTGTTGCAGGCTGGCTGTTTGCGGTGATCCGCTCCTGCGGCTGGTGGGCCTATGTGATCTATCTGCCGATCTATGCCCTGCACGCCGGTCTGCCTGATACGGTCGGCGGCACGATGCTGTCGCTCACCAATGCGACGCTGTTCCTGACACCGCTGATGCTGCGGCTGATGCGCAGGCTGTCCATCCGCGGCACCGTGCGGCTTGGATTTGCCGGTGCCACACTGGCCTTTACCGCAGCGGCGATCCTGTCACCCTGGCCGATCGCCGCCACAAGCGCGCTGTACGCCGGTTCGGTCTGTCTGATCCTGCTGGATGTCAGCGCCGGCCTGCCCTTTCTCATGGCCGTGAAACCCTCCGAGCGGACCGAGATGTCGGCCGTCTACTCCAGCTACCGTGACGTGTCGGGGATTTTCACGCCGGGGGCGGCCTGGCTCGTGCTGCTGGTTGCGCCGGTCTGGGGCATCTTCGCCGCCACGGCTGGCGCGCTTGGCCTTGCCTGGGGCATCGCCGCATCCCTGCACCCACGCCTTGGCACACAGCGGATCAGACTCACTCCGGCGGAATAGGCGACGTCGCTACGGCAAGAATGCGCCTCGCTCAGATCAGAGGACCCGCCCGACGGCAACGTCGGGCCGCGCCGTAGCCCTACCCCAGATAAGCCCGCAACGCTTCGGGCGGATCGGCGAACAGCGCCTCCGTCTCGACCGGCGCTGCCGCGACCCCATCGGCCACCAGAACCACCCTTTGCGCAAAGCGCCGCGCATCTTCGGGGTCATGGGTCACCAGAACGACCAAAGCGCCGACCGCCCCGGCGACCTCGGCCACCAGATCCAGCATCCCGGCCTTCAGCGCCGGACCCAGCGCTGCAAAAGGTTCGTCCAGAAGCATCACGGGCCGATCCTGCACCAGCACCCGTGCCAGTGCCGCCCGGCTCTGCTGTCCGCCAGACAGCGCACCGGGCCGCCGCGCGCCCAGACCTTCCAGCCCGACCCTGCTCAGCGCCTCGGCCACCCGCGCATCCTCGGCGGGTGACAACCGCCCGCCGCCGGGCCGCAGGGCCAGCCCCAGATTCCGCTCAACGCTCAGATGCGGAAACAGGTTGTTGTCCTGAAACAGCATCCCCACGGGCCGCCGCCCCGGCACAACAGCTGTCAGGTCCTGACCACCCCACAGCACGCGCCCCGCCTCAGGCACCCGGAACCCGGCGATCACGTCCAGCAGCGTCGACTTGCCTGCCCCGGACGGCCCGATCACCGCAATCCTTTCGCCCGGGCGCAATTCGAAATCCGCCGACAGGGTGAAATCACCCTCGATCACCTGCACGCCCTCAAGCCTTAGCATCCACGCGCCCCCCGCGATCAAACAGCCAGAACAGCCCCAGACTAAGCGCCAGCAACAACAGTGCCGCCCCCGAGGCTGCCTCCATCCGGTAGGCCCCCATCAATTGATAAACCTTGAGCGGCAGCGTCGCATGGTCAGGGTCCGCGAACAGCGCGATCACGCCCAGATCGCCCATCGACAGCGCTGCCGTCAGCCCCCCGGCAAAGCCCAGTGGTCGGCGCAGCCGGGGCACCAGCACCCAGCGCAGCCAGGCCCAGCCCGACAGCCCCAGCGCAGCCCCAAGCCGCGCATAATCCGTACGCACCGCCTCTGCCTCGGGCCGCAGAATTCGCAGCGCAAAGGGCAGGGAGATCAGCGCATTGACCACCCCCGTCACCACCAGCGCATAATCCAGCGGGTTCACAAAGGGGCGCAGGATCAGGAACAGCCCCGTCCCCAGAACCAGCGGCGACACGGCAATCCCCGCAAGGCCCACCAACTCTCCGCGCCGCGTGGCCAGCGGCAGCGCCCACAGCAGGCACAGAAAGGTCGACCCCAGCGCCACCAGCACCGAATGCCCCGCCGCCTGCCAGACGGACGGCCCCAGCAGGAACAACCCCGGCACACCGCGCAGCACCACCATCGCCAGCGGCGTCAGCAGGAACGCCGCAACCATCGCGATCCAGATCACATCCAGCCCCCGCGCCAGCCCGCCGCCATCCCAGCGCATCACCACCCGGTCGCGCCCCACGCCGAACCCGGCAACGGACGACACGCGCAGCGCGAACACCCCCGCCGCCAGCGCAAGCGCCAGTTGGATCACGGCAAGCATGGATGCGCGCGCGAGGTCAAAGTCGAACCGCATCGCCTGATAAATCGCCAGCTCCACCGTCGTCGCCCGTGGCCCGCCGCCCAACGTCAGGGCAATGGCAAAGGACGAAAGACAAATCACAAAGATCACCGCAAAAGCCCCCGGCGCGATGCGCAGCAGCATCGGCGCCTCCAGCACCCGGAACACCTGCCCCCCGGGCAGGCCAAGCGTGGCGGCAAGCCGGAAACGCTCGGCCGGGATCGCCAGCCAGCCTTGCAGGATCATCCGCACCGCCAGCGGCAGGTTGAAAAACACATGCGCGATGATCACCCCGTGCATCCCATAGATCGTGACTTCGGGCAGACCGGCCCAACGCAGCGCGGCATTCACCAGCCCCGATTGGCCAAACACCGCGAGTAATCCCAGCACCGCAACGATCACCGGCAGGATGAACGGCGCGCCCAGCAGGGCCACCAACAAACCCCGCCCAACAAACTGCCGCCGCGCCAGCGCCCGCGCCACCGGCACCGCGAACAGCACCGACAGCGCCGCCGACAGCACCGCCTGCACCAGCGTGAACCGGATCGCGAGCCAATCGCCGGGGGCCAGCGCAGACCACGCCGCCCCCCGCCAGATTACTGCCGCCACGGGGCCAAGCGTCAGCCCCGCGACCAGCAGTCCCGCGATTACTGTGACAGTGCGGCGCGCCATGCTTCGATCGCCTTGTCCCGCAGATCGGCGGCCTCATCCTCGGAATAGAACAGCACCTTTTCCGGCAGATCGAGTTCCTTGAACCCTTCGGGCCATTCGTCCTGCGGCAGCGCCGCCGGAAAGGACCAGTTGCCGGTCGCGATCATGGTCTGGAACTCATGGCTGAGGATGAAACCCATGAACTGATCCGCCAGTTCTGGCTGATCCGTCCCCGCCACCTTGGCCGCCAATTCGACCATGAAATAATGCCCCTCAGGGAAGATCGCCGCCTTCTTGGTCCGGTCCTCCTCGGCAATGATGTGGTACGCGGGCGAGCTGGTGTAGGACAGCACCATGTCGGCCTCACCATCGGTGAACAACCCGTAGGATTCCGACCAGCCCTTGGTCACCGTCAGGATCTTTGGCGCCAGCTTCTCCCAGGCCGCCTGCGCCCCGTCGCCATAAACCGCCTGCACCCACAGAACCAGCGCAAGGCCAGTGATCGACGTGCGCGGGTCCTGAATCACGATCTTCAGATCATCGGGCGCATCCAGCAGCGCATCGAACGACGCAGGTGCCTCGGCCATCCGCTCGGTGTTGTAGATGAACGCGGTGTGACCATAGTTGAAGGGCAGGAAAATCTCATCCGTCCATTCGATCGGCAATGTCAGCGCATCCAGCGGCTGCCCATGCGGCGCAAACAGCCCGCTTTCGCGCGCCTTTTTCGTCACATCGGTGTTCAGACCAAATACGATATCCGCCTCGGTCCGCGAGCCCTCAAGCAGGATCCGGGGCAGCAGATCGCCCGGCTTGAACTGCAGATCGCAGGCACACTGCGCCTCGAACATCTCTTCGATCCTGGGGCCGGGGCCCCATTCCGACGTGATGTAATCGCCTGCATAGACGGTAAGAACAGGGGTTTGCGCCAGCGCGGAACTGGCCGTCATCAAAGCCGCTGCAACTGTAAGTGCCTTCATGGCATCCTCCAAAATTGCGACGGATGGGCAAAGTTGGAGCGTGCGTTCCAGACCTTCCCTCCGCCGGTGTTAACCGGTTCAGGTTCAACGGGTTCGCTTGCGCATCTCAGCTAGCGTGTTGGTCGCCTCATCCGGGCGGGAAACCGGTTCCCACTTTCCCTGATGAGGCACACGAAAGCACCCCGAGGTGGGCGCCACACTAACCAAAGCCCCCCCAAGCGCAAGCAGTATGCCTCTTGCCCCCCGATAAATCCCACAATAGCGTCAGTGACGAAATTTGATCAAATTATGGAAACCCGATGCCAGACCTACATATCGTCTCGATGGCGGACGCGCCGCGCGTCGCCGAAGCGGTCGCCGCACTGCTTCAGGAACTTGATCCAACCGGCCACCGCACCGCCACGACCCTTTTTCCAGTCGTAACCGAAACGCTTTCCCTGCAAAGCGTGACCGGCATCCTCGCCACCGATGAAAAGGGCACCGCAGGCCTTGTGATGCTGAACGACTGTGCCGCGATCTACGCGGGTGGCCGGTTCGGCGAAATCACCGAACTCTGGATCCGCCCGGACCTCCGCTCGCAGGGGCTGGCGTCACGGATGCTCCACAAGGTGCGAGAAATCGGCGCGACACGCGGCTGGCACCGGATCGAAGTCGGCGCGCCAAACCGCGCAACCTGGGCCCGCACGCTGGCCTTTTACCAGCGCGAAGGCTTTGCCGAGGTCGGACCGCGCCTGCGCTGCCTGCTCTGATCCCCGCAACGCTTGAGCCTGCCGCGCCGCTTCGCTATGCCCTCTGCAACAGACGGAGTTTCCTGACATGAGCCTCAATACCTTCGGCCACCTCTTCCGCGTCACCACCTGGGGCGAAAGCCACGGGCCTGCGCTTGGCGCAACCGTCGATGGCGTGCCGCCCGGCGTCGCGATTGACGAAGAGATGATTCAGGTCTGGCTCGACAAGCGTAAACCCGGCACCAGCAAATACACCACACAGCGCAAGGAACCCGATCAGGTCCGCATCCTGTCCGGCGTGTTTGAGGGCCAGACCACCGGGACCCCCGTCCAGCTGATGATCGAAAACACCGATCAGAGATCCAAGGACTATGGCGACATCGCCGAGAAATTCCGCCCCGGCCATGCCGATATCACCTATTGGCAGAAATACGGCATCCGCGATTATCGCGGCGGCGGGCGGTCGTCTGCCCGTGAAACCGCCGCGCGCGTGGCGGCCGGCGGGCTTGCCCGTGCCGCGCTGAACACCCTTGCACCGGGGATCGAAATTCAGGGCTACATGACCCAGATGGGGCCGCACGCCATCACCGGCGAACGCGACATGTCCCAGATCGACCAGAACCCGTTCTGGGTGCCCTCGGCTGAAACCGCAGACACCTGGGCCAACTACCTTGAATCCCTGCGTAAATCCGGCAATTCCGTCGGCGCGATCATCGAGGTCGTGGCCCGCAATGTTCCCCCCGGCCTTGGCGCGCCGGTCTATGGCAAGCTCGACACCGACCTTGCCGCCGCGATGATGTCGATCAACGCCGTCAAAGGCGTGGAAATCGGGGAAGGCATGGCCGCGGCGATGCTGACAGGCGAAGACAACGCGGATGAGATTTTCATGGGCAACGATGGCAAACCGGTGTTCAGCTCGAACCACGCGGGCGGCATCCTTGGCGGCATCTCGACCGGGCAGGATGTTGTCGTGCGCTTCGCCGTCAAACCCACCTCGTCGATCCTGAAACCGCGCCAGACCATCACCAAATCCGGTGAATCCGCCGAAATCATCACCAAGGGCCGCCACGACCCCTGCGTCGGCATCCGCGCGGTACCAGTGGGCGAGGCGATGATGGCCAGCGTGATCCTTGACCACCTGCTGCTGCACCGTGGCCAGATCGGTGCAAACCGCGGCAAGATCGGCTAAAACCTTCCCGTATCATCGGACCCAAAAGAAACTTGGAAACAACGCAGGCCGAGGGGCAGCGCGCCCCCCGGCGACGCCTCAGATAACCCGCTGCTTTGACAGTTGCACCGCAAGAATCCCCAGCGCGATCACCACGACCCCGACCACATCCCAGATCCCCAGCGCCTCGCCCAGCAGGGCCGCCGCGATGGCGACGCCGAAAAACGGGTTGAGGAAATGGAAGGTCGCCGCCTTGACCGCGCCGATCCGTTCGACCAGCAGGAACCAGACCAGCGTCGCCACAACCCCCGGCACCAGCGTCGTGTACCAGAAGGCCCAGAATAACGTCCAGGACCACTGCACGTCAAAACTCTCAAACGCCACCGCCGGCCCGATCAACGCCGCAGACCCCACCAGCATCTGCAATCCCACCACCATCATCACATTGCCTTTGGAGGTGGTCCCGCGCAGCGTCAGCGTCGCCGTGGCCAGCGCAACGCCACCCAGAATGCACAGGGACAGGCCATAGAGGTCCACACCGCCGCTGATCCGCGCGCCCATGATCAGGACAACGCCCAGCACCCCAACACACAGGCCCACGATCCCCAGCGGCCCCAGCCGGTCGCGGAACAGCACCCAGCCCGCCAGCGCCACCATCAGCGGCATAGTCGATGCGATGATCGCCGCCAGTGACGCCTGCACCGTCTGCATCGCGACAAAATTCAGACCAAGGTAAAGCGCGTTCTGGCAAATGCCAAAGATCACCACGGACCGCCACTGCTTGCCGCTCAGGTGCCAGCTTTGCCCCATCGCCTTGGCGATCAGCACCGCAATAATCCCCGAAAACAGAAACCGCAGCGCCAGTGCATAAAGCGGCGGCGCTGCCACCACGATGATCCGCGCCGAGGTAAAGGCCGAGGACCACATCGCCGCAAAGGCCAGCCCCATGAGTATCGCGCGCAGGTCCATCGTGTCTCCCGGTTTGCCTGCGCGCACATGACCCGCTCCGGGGGAAAGGGTCAAGCGCGGCTCAGAGAAACCGATGTAACTTGCGCGGTGCCATGATGTGCAATGCCTTGTCCCGCAAAGCAAAGTGGCGCCAGACATGAAAGCCAACATGCAGCCCGACGATCATGATCAGCAGATCCAACTCGATTGCATACACCTGCGCCACCAACCGGTCCGAGCTTGGCATGCCCAGCGATGTCGCACCTGCCTCGAACCCATTCGTCCAAAGCTGTGCAACTAGGCTCAGACCTAACATGAACCCGGTGCCAGCCACCGCGAACAGCCCCCAGATCAGCGCTCTGTGCAATGTACGATGCAACACCCTGCCCCAGTCTGGCAGTTTCGGCCCCGGAGGCCCGGCAAACCCGCGCCGCAGATAATCCGCAGTCCAGCCAAGCGCGAGGGTGACAACGACGAAGCCCAGCACGAAATGCAGCTTCACAGCCCAGCTCCCGACCCGCGCCACGTCCGAGGGGCGCACCAGCAGAAACCACACCAGCAGTGGCACGATGCTCCAGTGAACCCATTTCAGTGCCTGTCGCCGTGTCATGCTGCCTCTATTCGGTCCTTCCCCATAGCCAACGCACACCCCTTCCGAAAGTTTCAGCTGAAAGTTTCAGCAACCGCAATTTCCGTCTCCATGCTATGCTTTTACGGTTTTCAGCCAGCGAGCGTCCCATGAATGACATCCCCTCAAACCGCCCCGACCTTCAGGACAGCAGATTTTCCCGCGCCGACATGGCCCGCAGCCGTTTTACCGACATCAACCTGTCCGAAGCCGTCTTTGATGACGTCAATCTTTCGCGGATCACCATCACCGACGCGAGCCTGGAAGACGCCCGAATTTCGGACGCCTCGCTGCGCAACTTGGCGATCAGCGATGTGGACATGACCGGCATGACCATCGACGGCCTGCTGGTCACCGACCTTCTGGCCGCGCATGCGAAGCTGACTTCACAAAGCTAAGCCTTCGCGTCAAAAGACAAAAAACCCCGCCTGCGAACAGGCGGGGCCAGTCAGCACCTCAGCACAAGGCGAGGCGCGGCGGTGTTCGGGTTGTGTTTTGAAACTTCGGAACTGCGGCCTCTCAGGCTCAGTTCGGGCGCTCTTCCATCTCGGCGCGGATCTGCTGGCGCAACACGTCGATCGGAACCACCTTTCCGTCACGCTTGAAATGCCAGTAGGTCCAGCCATTGCAGGACGGCGCATTTTCAAGATGCGCGCCAACCTGATGGATCGATCCCTTGACGTCATTGCCAATCAGCGTGCCATCGGCCCGCACCTTGGCCTTGTGCCGGTTCCCGATCGAGAAAAGCTCTTCTCCCGGACGCAGCATCCCGCGCTCGACCAACTGGCCGAACGGCACACGCGGCTCGCTCCGCTTGGCGCGGGTAACTTCCAGCGCGGCCTTGTCGAACTTGCGCACATCGGCGATGCGGCGCGTCGCAACCTCGCGATAGGCGGCCTCGCGTTCGATCCCGATCCAGTCTCGTCCCAGCATCTTGGCCACGGCGCCCGTGGTCCCGGTGCCAAAGAACGGATCCAGCACAACGTCGCCGGGATTGGTCGACCCGACCAGCACCCGGTGCAGCAGCCCCTCGGGCTTTTGCGTCGGGTGTGCCTTGTCGCCGTTGGCATCCTTCAGACGCTCACCGCCATTGCAGATCGGCAGCACCCAGTCGCTGCGCATCTGGATGCCTTCGTTCAGCGACTTCAGCGCCTCGTAGTTGAAGGTGTATTTGCCGCCCTCGCCCTTGGATGCCCAGATCATCGTCTCATGCGCATTGGTGAACCGCTTGCCGCGAAAATTCGGCATCGGGTTCGCCTTGCGCCAGACCACATCGTTCAGGATCCAGTAGCCTTCGTCCTGCAACGCAGACCCGACGCGGAAAATGTTGTGATAGGATCCGATCACCCAGATCGCGCCATTCGGCTTCAGCAGACGACGCGCCGCCTTGAGCCAGGCCTTGGTGAACTTGTCATAGACTGCAAAGCTCGAAAACTGGTCCCAGTGATCGTCCACCGCATCGACAAGCGAATTGTCCGGCCGGTGCAGATCACCCTTCAATTGCAGGTTATAGGGCGGGTCGGCAAAGATCAGATCCACCGATGCCTCCGGCAGACTGTTCATCACTTCGATGCAGTCACCATCCAGAATGGTGTTCAGTGGTAGCACGGGTGCCTTGGTGATCTTGGTCATTTTCGTCATGTCTCTGCCTCTATACCCGGCGCATTGTTGCGCTCATTTGGTTGGGTAAAGGATGATTCATTGGCGAATCGGCGTCAATTTGTTTTTTGAATCAGTGGGTTAACTATTCCCCTTGATACAAGATATTGTGGACCGGCTTGAACGAACGTCTATGATGAGGGGTCACCCCCATATCTCGGAGCGCATCTCTGTGCTTTTTCGACGGATATCCCATGTTCGTTTCCCATCCATAGCCCGGATAGTGTTGCGCCAAATCCCACATCAGCCGGTCGCGTGCTGTTTTTGCCACGATCGACGCTGCCGCAATCGAAACCGACCGCCCGTCGCCCCCGATCACCGCCGTCGCAGGCAGCGTCAGGCCCCGGGGAATAAGATTGCCATCGACAAGCACATGATCCGGCTGGGCACCCAGCGCGGCAATCGCCCGTTCCATCGCAAGGTGACTGGCCCGCAGGATGTTTATCTCGTCGATCTCCTCGACGCTCGCCTCGCCCATCCCGACCTCTGCCATCTCAAGGATCTGCGCACAGAGCGCCTCGCGCCGCCGGGCTGTCAGTTTCTTTGAATCGTTCAGCCCCTCGGGAATACGGGCCGGGTCCAGCCAGACCGCACAAGCCAGCACCGGGCCAGCCAGCGGCCCGCGCCCCACCTCGTCCACACCAACGACACGCAGCGCGCCGCCAGCGCGCAATTCTTCTTCAAAGCTGTAATCAGGTCCAATCATCCCCTCTTGAAACCGCAGGCGGCACAACTTGCAAGCGCCGCCCTGCCCGGCATCGCGCAGAAACGAATATTTCCGGTCTCCCCCGCCCACATTCGGCAGGACCACACTCGCAAAAGGCCCCCGCTTCACCTGCCCATGAATCTCCCGGCGGAGTCGCCGGAAAGGCAGCGCGCCCAAACCCCATAGGCAAAAAAGACGCGCGGGCCTTTTGCAGGTCCCGCGCGCCTCCGGTGCGACCTTCGCGCACCTCTGCTCGACCCTGAAACTCAGCGGCGGGCGATCTCGTATCCGCTGCGACGCAGGCAGCTTGGCTCATATACCGACACATTGCCTTGGCGGGTGCGCGCCGTGGTACGGCAGTAGTCCGGCAGGCTGCGGCTCTGGTCATAGCGTTGCTGCAGGCAGCGCGCCTCGAACACCTGCGCACCGCCCCGTGGACTGATCAGGCAGCTTGACGGCAGCGGCGCGCGACCGCGTCCGAAATCCTGACGGCCATGCTTTCCGAACCGACCACGGTTTTCGTAACGGTTGCGGTCATTGTAAAAGTCGCGGTCGACATACCCATATTCATGACGCGGCTCCGGTTCGACTTGGCGGGCCTTCTTTTTCTTCTTTTTGTCGTCATCGTGGTCCTTCGCATTCTTGATCGCCGCACCAACGATCAGCAGGGTCGTTCCTATGCCCAGCGCGCGCAGCAGCGCTTCATTGGTCTCGGCGCGGGCGGGTGCGGCAGTCAGCCCTGTCAGGGCGACAGCGGCGGCCAGGACGGTGATGATGAATTTGCGGGACATGGGGATCTCCTGTCTGATACTTGTCCGCCTCGCGACGGCTTTATGGTCACGCACCGATCATTGGTCCGCGTCGATGCACCAACCCTGTCCCGCCCCTGCAAAGTCAGGCAATAACGCCCCCTTGTTATCGAATATCAGCGTGCAGAACCCCCGTGGTTATTGAATATCCACCAGTTTCCCGTCAGCGTGGCCCACATGAAAACCCTTGCCCTCCTCCTTGCCCTTTTGGTCCCGGTGCTTGTCACTGCCGGACCCGCGCAGGCGGCCTGCTATGCCGATTACAAGGCCAAGCAGGACGGCCCCCTGCGCCTGCACTATGGTGTCGCGGAAATTCGCGGCGCCTGCACGGTCCAGGCCGCAAAGGCCGATCTGGCCCCCCGTCTTGACAGTCAGGGCTGGACCCTGCTCAGCGTGGTTTCGGTCTTTGACGAGACCGGGTTGAACAAAAGGAAAGCCAGTGCCGGACAATACTTCCTCCGCTTCTGAGGCGCGCCGCACCGGCACCCGCATCGTCTCCCTTGGGATTGGCACCATCGTCGCGCTGCTGCTGGCGGCGGGCATCGTGCTGCTGCTGACCCTTCCGGACGCCGACGCTTTCAACACCCGTGTCGAACGGCTGTTCGTGGAAAACAACGATCTCACCGCTCAGGCCGAAATCAAGCTGCTCGAAATCCTCGCGCAAAGCGGCACCGCCTTTGCCGAAACGCTGGCAAGCTACCGCATGGTGATCTTCGTGCTGCTGGTCTTTGCCACGGCGCTGATGGTTGCCGCACTGGTCTTTCTGGTGATGCTGGTCACGATGAACCGCCGCATGGCCCAGATCGAACGCTCGGGCATTCAGGTCAGTTCGCTGATCATCAACCGCGAAGAAAACACCGTCTATCTCAACACCATGGGGTTCAAGCTGACGGAGGCGATGATGGAAACCATATCCGTTCTGGCCGAGGCGCGGATGGACGACGAAATGCTGACCGGCGCCCAGATCGAGGCGGTGATTTCCGGCCGCCCCGAACCCGATTGCGACGAATCCGCCGGCGCAACCCGGATCAAACGCCTGCGCGACGGTCTGGGCAATCAGCTAGTGACCGAACTTCTGGTCAAGAACATCACGCGCAAGGGCTATATGCTCGCCATCGACAAGGGCGTGATCGAAGTCATGTGAGGCCGACAGGATAAGCCTCAGCACCCCGACATCCACGCGATCCATGGCGGCGTGGACACAAAAACTGCCAACGACAGCCAATGTCTGCGCAAAGTTTTTTTTGATCTTTTTCATCGTCGCGCGTCTGGCTTCGCGCACGAAAAAGCCCACCTCAAAGAGGCGGGCCATGAAGTCTTGGTCATCGGATACGACCGGTATCAGTCGTCGAGGGCTTTCATGAACGGATCATCTTTTCGGTACAGCGTCCTGTAATCACTATGGCTGAACGGCGTAGCCACCCGGGAAACCATGGTCTTGCCCACCCACCAGTCCGTGAAGTGATCCCGGATCAGGGTGTCCGCGCCGGCGTCTTGGGATGCCGCGACCGCGCCCTTCGTGACCACAATCAACAGACCCCACCGCGAAGCCGCAGCCGCGACCAGCCGGTTGAAGAAATCCTGAGTCATCAGGTCAGCGTCAACGTCGACACCGGCCCGAAGGGCATGCCCGTGCCGTTGTGCGGTGTGTACCGGAGGTATACTTTCTTTGCTTTCTAACCACTTTCCCCCAGATATTGTAATGTCGGCTGGGAACGGTCTGACAGCTGGGCTTTTGAAATATTTCGAAGCACTGAAAGATGGCCATGAAGCGCCAAGCGGGAGGGCTTCCAGCCATGAACACCATGGCGCAGCTTGTGCTCAGCTGGCATCATTGTAGCAGCTGCCGGTGCGTTTGAAGTTCGACGTGATCCAACATTCGACTGACCGTCCGCAAGCTCGGCGTGCGACCTGCAGCTATCGCCCGCTGGATTGCGTCCGACGTGGCGTCGATGGCTACTCGTGGCAGGCCCCGTCCAGTGCCCTGCGCCTCGACAAAGATCCGCAGCTGCGATCCTGTAAGATCCGGCAGATCGAGCACGATGCAGCGACTGATCAGAGGCGCGGGCAACCCCCACCGGCTGTTGGCAGTCATCACCCAGTTCACCCAGGACATGCCGCAACGGATTTGATAGTAAGGACATTCCCAGGTTTCGGCTGTCATACGCTCCAGAAGCGGTAGCAAGGCATCGGTCAGCGTATGACGCGATCCCTGGTTCGACTGGACATCTCCGGATTTCTCCACCTCGTCGATGATCACGATGGGCCCGGCATGCCGCTCGCGCAGGGCGGTCTGCATCAGCTTGCCGGGGCTCGCACTACCCCAGCCACGTTGCGCGCCGCCCAGGGAGAAGGCCGCCGACTCACCCGTGGCATCGATGGAGGTGGTGGGCACCTCGAGATGATGCGCAAGGCGGCGCGCCCAGTAGCTCTTGCCGATCCCAGGGGATCCGACCAGCACAAGTGGATCGAAACGTAGGCCGAGCAGCCCTCTACGGGCGGAAGCTCTCAGGCCATGCCAGACGACTTCCGTTGCCGGGGCCATCCAGGGCATCTCTGCGTGCAGCGCGGCCGCGATCTCGTCCGCCTCATGTTCGGTCACGATCCGGGCAACCGGCAGACCACCGCGCAAAGGCGTCAATAACGCCTCGTCGCGCTGAGGCAGATGCTGAGTACCTGTCGAGTTGTGCAGGCGCTCAAGATACCGCATGGCCCTACGCTTGATCCTGATGGTATCGACGTCGGTGATTAGATCATATCTGCTCTGCGCTCTTCCCGCGGTCATCCTGTCAGGTTCACGCTGGTTCAGCTCCATTCGGATCTCGCGGAGCTTCTGCGTGAGCCGTTCGGTCAGATCAGACAGGCGCGGGATGTTGTCGATGAATTTGATTGTGCTGAACGGGATCGTGGAGGTCGCACGAGTCATGGCGGAGTCCTTTCAAGGCGCCGGACCAACGCCGCGGCGGTGCTCTCGGGCCGGCCAGGCCTGAAAGACGAGGGATGAAAGGTTCCGGAACCTTGGTGCCACTCAGTGAAAGGAAATCGATCTGCCTGTCAAATCGGCGCAAAAGAGGCCGGTACAGGCAAAGTCTTCGACCGGCTGAAACAAACCTCAAATGCCTGAAATAAAAAGATAAAACTCGATTCTTCTGGCATCTTGGGCATTGCCTTGCGCAGGCTATTGCTTGCTTTTGCGCAGACATTGGCTTTCTTTGGCAGAATGTCTGACTGGTGATCCCGGCAGGATTCGAACCTGCAACCTGCCCCTTAGGAGCGAGATGGTGTTTTTACTTATACGTTTAAAAACAAGGCTTTGAGGTTCTTATATTGTCATCATTTTGTGTCATTTTGCGGTATTTTGTTCCGTTTCGTTCCGGGCGCTTGCCAAGCTGAGCAATCTTTGCCAACGCGTCCTCTTGGAAGTCCGGGTGCAAATGGAGGTAGTTCGCTTTGATGGTCTCGTATGTCGTGCTAAAATACTCAGCCGCAAGCATGGGGTCACCGCCGCCTGAAATGTAGAGAGTGATCGCAGTGTGTTTCAGCCCGTGCGGAGTGATCCGCTCAATCCCCAAGCGCTTGCATGCTCCATCGAGCGCTTGGCCTATATCGCCAACTGGATGGCCCGGCCTTCTCGGATGCTCGACAAGATAAACCTGACCAGGAAAGAGGCGATTCCATCGTTTGAGCGCCGACATAATCTTGTCAGGGACCCTATGTGGCTCGCGCCTCTTTTTGGTAATCTGCTCACGCGAACCACGCCGATACCAAATTTCATTTTGCATATCGACCCATGGGTTATCTTCACGCTTTTTCCTCGTCGTCTTCGCTACGGTTGCAAATCGAGATCCAGTGTAGAGCAGCAGAAGAAACAACCTCGCTGCATGCTTCGTCCTACCGGGAGATCGGTGCTTGGTTCCATCCCGGGCCGTACTTGGCGCGCCTCGCCACAGTTCCCGCAAGATTTTCGCTGCTTCATCTCGCGTCAGTGACCTGTCTTTCGGAGGTGTTTCGTTTGGGAGCACAACGGTTGGCATTGAGCCGAGCAGAATGCCGTCGGCCTGGGCGAACTTTACTGCAGCTCTAAGTGTCGTCAGGTCGCGACGCGCCGTCGACTGTGAAATAATTGCCTTCGACATGGATGTGGCGCGTGTTTTTAGGTGTTGCTTTCGCAAACCTCCGTTCATCCGCCACTTAGTGTATTCTGCACATGAGATACGATTGATTTGCGCTGCCGTCTTACCCGTCCAAAACGGCGACAGCGCCTCTATAGCATCGGCCAGGAGCTGCGGTTTCGCTACGGAGTCTGCCTTGGCCTCAGCGTAGCGATAGACCAGATCCATGACTGGCGTCGAATCCGTTGGGCGCGGCGCGGCTGATCCGAGCCTCTCGAGGATCAGTTCATCTGCAAGCGCTTGGTTCGCAGCTTCGAGATCAGCTTGGCCTCGTAGCCCGAGACGGCGGCGGGTGCCATCGGATTTGAAGATGCGCCAGTCGCCTGATTTGGGGTCCATGAGGACGCGGGTCGGCTTCCTTGGTCTGGGCATTTCAGATACTCGTCAATCATGTCTCGGTGAATACGGTATGCCTTGCGCGCAGGTGTTTGGACAGGCGGGCAGCGTGCCGGCTTTGCGGCGCCGAAAATAGGTGGCGCGCGAAAATCCGTACGCCCTCCAGGGCGCAGATCTTTCCAGGGAGTTTTCCTCGTACTCCGCGCGCGGTTTTGCCCCGGCAACCCGGCGCTTTGCGCATTGCGCGGCAAGCTTGCGACGGCGGCGCTCCACATCGGAAATCGCCTGCTCCAGGTTGAGCGCTTGCGCCATCTGATCGGTTACGCCCAGCATGTCGGCGATTGTGGAGCCGCGATAGTAATATCGACGTTCCTGTCCCGGGCGGTTTTGCCGAACGGCATGGCGGGCGACAGACAGGACCTCGCGCTGCGACAGGCCGGGCGTCGATTGCCGGGCGAGATCAAGCAGTTCGGCCTCCAGATCAACGTCGGGACGACTATGCGCCAGGGCCGTCGCGCAGAGGTGCAGCCAGTTGTTGCGCATACCGACGGGGATTGAGCCATAATAATGGTCGCGGATTTTTTGCAGGTCCTGGAAGATCAAACCGAAACGTTGCCGCGCAGAGAGACCTTGCGGCATTGCCTGGCCAGACGCGTTGCGACGCGGCTGCTTGTTCTTTTTCCTGGACAGAAGCTCTTTTCGCGTTGGTCTCCCGACGGCACCAAAGATCTGATCAGCGAGGGGACTAAAGGCAACCCTAAGGCCCGTCCCGCCGATGACGCGGACCTCTCGCCCTGATTTTTCGTTTAATGTTCCAGGCAGGCGAAACACGCGCACGGCGTCCCGACAAGCAGCGTCAGCTCCAAAAGGCCGACCAAACTCGATGAGCGCATCCATAGCCGCTTGCCACCGCGGCAGAGCTTTTGCTGGCATCTCATCGATGAGCCAGATCAGGGCGAGTCCGCGCCCTGTGCTGATGCAGATTGACGGCAAGACAATGCCTTGCATTTGCAGCCTGGCGGAAATGGCGTCGCGCACGTCCTCTGCGGATTGACCTCGCCAGCTTGAGTGTGTGTGAAAGTCGAGATCGAGGTAAAGCGCATTGAGAGCGGCCAGCTTGTCGCCACGGCGTCGTCCCCAAAACCTGTTGAGCGTCACATAGCTTGAGCAGTCGAGCCAGCTGGGGAGATGCAGGCAAAATTCTTCGGCGCTGCCGACTCTCGTCGCGGTTGGGTCGGTGGATTCCGGGCAGCCATCTCCTGAGCCCCCAGGGCAGAGGTCTTTTACAAAGAGGTTCGGCAATCCACGCGCGTCGGCGGGGTGCAGCAGCCTCAGGAATGCTTCGGGAGCCAAACCGGCAAGCTGGCAAGGAGTGATCGTATCTGATCGGACATGTCTCATCTCGAGCAATTGCGCTCGTCGAGATGCAGTCCAAAATTTTCAGGGAAAAATACTTCAGGCTGGAAGAGGTCGCTTCCGCCGTCAATCGGCCTCGGTCAATAGAAACTGCAATGTACATGGCGGGCGAACCTTTGCAACGCCAAGGCGAACGACCGCGAAGCGCAGATAGCACCCTTTGTAAACTCAGCCTTATGACTTGATCCGGCGACGTTTCATGCTGCGATGCCGCGCGGAGAAGCGGATGGGGTGGATGGCTCCTGCTCCCACCGGCGTCGGAATGCGCCATCACCGGGCTGACGGCGCTGGTGTTCTTCCTGCCTTCCTTCTTTGCCGGGGTGCCTGCACCGGTACTTGCGCAGATCGCTGTCACGACCGCGCACAGAACCGGCCCCGCGCTTGGCGCGATGTTCGCCTCTGGCGCCATAGGCGCAATCGCGGGCACGTTGCTCGCTGGCTTTGTGTTCATCTCCTGGCTCGGATCGTCCGCGACACTGGGTGTGGTCACGGGTGTGTACGTCGCTACGGGGTTCCTTTTCCTCTGGCTGGGGCGCGCACGGGGGCGAGCTATCGCCATGGCCACAGGACTTGTGGCGATGGTCCTTGCCGGGCTGGCGTTGACCGCACCAAAGACCTGCGACCGCGAAAGCCGCTATTTCTGTCTGCGCATGGAGGATGTTTCAGCCGATCCAGCCCGGCCCGTACACCTGATGGTGATCGATCACCTCGCGCATGGCATCAGCGCGCGCCGCACCCGGATTTCACGAGTTATCAGAGTTGCGCAAAGATCAGAGCAAGACCGTATGTTGTCGTTCCGGATTTGGCCCCGCAGGGCTTGCCCTGCCTTGGGGATCCTTGGCGTTCTGGTTGTCGCACAGCGACCCTGAAAAAAGCCATGCGAGAGGTTTGTTCCGAGTCTTACCGGACGCACCGATATCCTTGTCACGATGGAGGGGCCGTGTATTTCCACACGGCCGTTCTCAGCGACTGACTGAAACAACAATCTGAGGAAAACCATGCTCGATCATATCTCTGACCAAACCGCCCGCGCCTGTCTTGAAGCCCTGGTGCAGCTTCGCCGCGAAAATGACAACGCTGCCATCCTGTCCTTCGTCGCCGGGCTCGAAGACGCTGTAGACGGTCCAATGGCAGACATGATGCTTGGGATGCTCGCGCAGCTTGGCAAAGCGGCCGGTTCAGGCTCTCAGGGCTGATCTCCGTCATCATGCTCCCCGTGGCCTCGATCTTTGAGAGGGCCACGGCCGACATTTGCATGAGGTCCGGCGCAGAACAGTCAACGAGAGAGAACTAAGTGCACCACATCTCGAGCGTTGCGACCGTATTCAGAGCGTGGGTGCGCGTTTTCTCCAAGCCAATTCGTTGGCAGAGCGCCCTATGACGCGAAATGTTCGGCGTGAACGACCGTTGCGCTGGCTCGGTCTGCAACGCCGAGTGCCGGTGGATTGCGAATGTCAGGTCCAGACATTGGAAAGTTTCATCTTGAGCGACATCTGCGTGTGATGATTTCACTGTCCGGGGCTGTCATGGTTCAACTCCTGTCCTGCTCTGGTTCGCTGGCGCCACGCCCGCCTCGGCGAGAAGCGGGGCGAGACGACCCATGTCCGGCGCTTCGCCGAGGGCGGCGCAGGCGGCGGCGTAATCTTTCAGGATTTGCCCGAAGAGCCCACCATGCGCATCCGGATGCCGGGCCGTGAAGGGCGCCAGCAGGGCTGCGGCCTCAAGGCACGCCTCCCGGCAGCGGGCATGGTCGCCAAGATCGCGGTGCATGTCCGACAGAACGCTGATGGACATGGCCAGGTTGGGCGTGAAGGCCTCCGGCCGCGCGGCCACGAGGTCGCGGTAGAGCACCACCGCCTCTTCAGCGGCCCCCAGCGCCTCCTCCCGGCGCCCGAGGTTCGAGAGGAAGCTCGCGAGGTTGTTCAGCGATCCGGCCAGGTCCGGCGTGAAGGCCTGCGGCAGCGCGGCGGCGAGGTCGCGGTAGAGCGCCACGGCTTCTTCGGCGGCACCCAGCGCGTCCTCCCGGCGCCCGAGAGCCGAGAGACGGTTCGCGAGGGTGTTCAGCGACATGGCCAGGTCCGGCGTGAAGGCCTCCGGCCGCGCGGCCACGAGGTCGCGGTAGAGCACCACGGCCTCTTCTGCGGCCTCCAGCGCCTCCTCCCGGCGGCCAAGACCCGAGAGGACGCTCGCGAGATTGTTCAGCGATCCGGCCAGGTCCGGCGTGAAGGCCTCCGGCCGCGCGGCGGCGAGGTCGCGGTAGAGCGCCACGGCCTCTTCGGCGGCACCCAGCGCGTCCTCCCGGCGCCCGAGAGCCGAGAGACGGTTCGCGAGGGTGTTCAGCGATCTGGCCAGGTCCGGCGTGAAGGCCTCCGGCCGCGCGGCGGCGAGGTCTCGGTAGAGCGCCACGGCCTCTTCTGCGGCCTCCAGCGCCTCCTCCCGGCGGCCGAGGCCCGAGAGGAAGGCCGCGAGGTTGTTCAGCGACGTGGCCAGATCCGGCGTGAAGGCCTCCGGCCGCGCGGCGGCGAGGTCGCGGTAGAGCGCCACGGCCTCCTCGGCGGCACCCAGCGCCTCCTCCCGGCGGCCGAGCGCCGAGAGGAAGCTCGCGAGGTTGTTCAGCGATCCGGCCAGGTTGGGCGTGAAGGCCTCCGGCCGCGCGGCGGCGAGGTCACGGTAAAGCGCCACGGCCTCTTCTGCGGCCTCCAGCGCGGCCTCCCGGCGGCCAAGGTCCGAGAGATGGCCCGCGAGGTTGTTCAGCAGCGCGCCGCGCGATTCCGCGTCGGTGATCTGCGGGCGCAGCAGTTCCAGCACCCGGACCAGGAACCCGGCCGAAAACGTCGTCGCCTGGACCATGGTCAGCGCCTGAAACGTCAGCGCGCGCTCCGGTGCCGCGTCCAGCATCGCCAGCAGCATCGCCTCGAAGGCTGCCGCAGAGCCATCCCCCAGCGCATGCAGGTCATAGCCCATCCGGCTGATCGTGTCGCCATAGCCAGCCCCCCCCGCCCGCGCT
>NZ_FZNN01000027.1 GCF_900188035.1 Puniceibacterium sediminis
CGTCGGATAACCAGATTAGATCAGACATGTTCACCGCTCATTTTTTGAGCCGTGAATCACGCAGCGAAGCGAAAATCAATGGGTCCTGAGCCTAGCAATATCAACGGCCACCAAAACAGGCTCGGTCTGTGCAATACTGGTCTTGGTCATAGTCAGTCTCCCTTGCGGTGTGGTTTGTGCAAAACCACTGTAGGGACCTGAGACCCGGCTATGATCACCTGCTGCGCTACTTGGGGGCTGCGCAGGCAATTATAGCCTTTAAATCAATGTCATTCCGAAGGTGTTACGGTATTCAATTGGCGGAGCAGCCCGCAACCGCAACACAGCACACTCGCGGCAGATGCGCTTCGACATGATCTGCGAGGCAAATGGGATCGAGCGCCGCCTGACAAAGCCAAACCATCCGTGCACCAACGGCCAGGTCGAAGAGATGAACCGAACGATCAAGGAGGCGACGGTGAAGCGATACCATTACGACAGCCATGATCAGCTGCGCACGCATCTCACCGACTTCATGGGGGCCAACAACTTCGCACGCAGACTCAAGACACTCAGCGGTCTCACGCCTTATGAATACATCTGCAAAGTCCGGACTTCAGGGCCACATCGTTTCACCCTAAATCCGAGCCACCAGATGCCGGGACTGAACAACTAGGGGCTGCGGGGTACGCCAAACTTCACTTGGTTTTAGGGCAATGCAGTCTTTGACTGTGTCTCTGCCTCCCGTAACGGGAGACAGTTGGCCATGGCGCAGAGGTGTTTTCCGCAAAATGGGGTCTCGGCCGAAGGAAATCATTGTCTTAGCTGGGTTATGCGGCCGACGCTGCGAGCTGCGGACCGACTTTCCGATTGTATCACTTAGCGCGTTGACGGCCTGAGCCATGCCGAAATCCGTGCATCAACAATTGCGACGCGCTTACTGTGACCACTCCAACAAAGCTACTTTGCGAAGGCTTAGAAGTTGAAGCCCAAACTGGCGTCGAGCCGGACAGTCGTTGCCAGGTCTCCACCGCTTGCTGTGATCCCCGCGCTCCAGATCGGACCGGAGCCTGCGGTGTAGGATGCGCCTGCGCCAACGCGGACCTCAAGACCGTCGGCCGAGCGAGCTTTCAGTGTGCCGCTGCTGCCCGATGCGCTGTACCGGATGTCAGAACTATCGATATCGGCGTGATAGAACAGGTCAGCGCTGACCCAGGGCGAAAGGGCCAGGTCACGCGGCTTGCTTTCTGACTTGACGCCAAGACCAAGACGCACGCGTTCATAACTGCGGTCTTCAAAGCTCATGGCAACACCGGTCCGTGCGGTTTCGGTAAAGGCGTCTTCGGTCACCTTGAAATAGGCCAGACTTGAGTGCCAGCCAGGACTCCAGTTGCCGCGCGCGACCGTCTGCCCCATGCCGATGATCGCGCTCCAGCGCTGTTGTTCCGTGCTGCCGTGGGCCGTGCCGGAACCGGTCTTGCGGCGGTAATCGACATCGGCTTGACCATAAAACACGGATGCGGCGATATCCAGCGCGCCAACCCCAAAGCCAAAGCTGAAGCCGGTGGACAGGTTGTTGATATCTTGATCCCCGCCGCCATTTTCGACGTTGGCGCTGGTCTCGGTTTGCGCCACGGTCAGCGCGAAATAGCCGAGCGCTCCAAGCGGGCCACCGACCCCGGCAGCCAAACCGCCGGTGCCGATATCGAAACCGGCCACGCTATCCTGGCTGGCGTAGGACGCAAATGACCCCAGCGCTCGGGCAAATCCGAAGGGGCGGATCGGGCGGTTGCTGGAGCTGACCTGCTCTTGCGCCTGGTCCAGAACAATCAGGCTGTCGTTGTAGCTACCAGCGGCTACGGCATCAAAGGCGGCCGGGCTTGTGCTGGTCAGCAGAACGCTGTCGGCGGTGTAAATCAGATCGTACTGTAATCGGCCGGGCGCTGGATCAAGGAGATCTGCTGTGTCCTCGATCTGAGAAAAGGTGCCGGTCACGCCGTTGGTGGCGGTCAGGATTGGTGCCTGGAAATCGCCGCTAAGCGGGGTACCGCTGAGGCGGAGCGTGCTGCCGTTGAGAACCGCGATACCTGTGTCGGAAACGGCAAAACCTTCGGACTTCTGTTCGTCCACTAAAAGGATGTTTGCTGTACCCGCAGATCCAAATACAGTGATCTCAAGCGCTCCGCCGGTGGGTTCAAACCGTGCGACGGTCATCGAGGATGCCGCGGTGCTATTGGGCGTGCCGGGAATCACAGTGCCTGGGCCCGCGACCATCCCCATGACCATGCCAGAGCCTTCCAGCCGCGCCGCGCTTCCCAGCGTGATATCCCCCAGCACGGCACCGTCTACGCGCAGCACATCGCTGCCGCCTGTGGCGAGTATGTCGCCCGTGACGTTACCCGCGGATGTCACGGTGATCGTGTCGTTGGAGCCGGCGCTGGCGTCGATGGCCACGGCGTCGGAACCGGTGGCTTCGATCTCACCTGAGATATCGACGGTGTTGGCGGTGCCGCCCAGTTGCAGCAGTGTGAGGGAATTGCCATAGCCTTCGAGTATGCCGTCGGCCTCTACCGTGACGGCGGTATCCGTTGCCGTGACGCCCGTCGCATTGTCGCCGTAAAACACATAGGTCGGCACAGCGGCATCGAAATCGACCGCCGGGGACACCCATCGCTGGCCAGAGGGCTGGATGGTGAAGGTATTACCGACCACAATTGTGGTGTCCGCAACAGTGGTGGCAGTGCAGGTGGTGCCGCCTGCGTTCGAAGTACAACCGTTCGGATTGGCCTGATAGGCATTGTACAGGAGGACGGTCTTTTGCAGGTCGTAGTAGATGCTGTTAATGTCAGAGGGCAGAAACGCCCGGTCGGAAGGAATGTTCAGAAAGGTGTTGATGTTACCGACGATGAAGAGATCATCCAGCGATGTATTGAGATCGCCGGGAAAGTGGAACATCAGCGTCTGGTAGCCGCTGATCTCGCCTCCGTGGCCCAGCATGAAGGCGCCGGTTTCAAGACTGTGCTGCCCATAGATTCCAAGCCCGTAACCACCCGCGACTGTGCCGACCATGCCGTTCATGTCGGTGGTGTTCTGTAGTCGCTCTGCAAAGGTTGCGGCGTCCAGGATGCCTTGGGCATTTGTTGTCAATTCAACCAGCCAGGTGAGCTGATCCTCGATGTTCGAGATCATGGCACCGGCAGAATTGGGCACAGAGGGCGTAGTTTCGGAAAAATCGGTGAGGGTGCCGTAATAGTCCCAAGTCCCGTTGGTGTGCTGGGTGGTGCCCCATTCCGTGCCGATGGGATAGAGCGTGTCGGTAAGGTTCAGTGGGGTGATCACCTCGTCCGTGATCAACTGGCCAATGTCGCGACAGTTTCCGGCCTGACAACTGGCTGCCTCTGCGATGATCCCGGCCATCATGAAGTTGGCATTTGAATATTCAAACGTGCTTTGATCGCCCGGTGTCATGGTGGGGGCCAGTGCAAGGCTTGCTGTCAGCAACTGTTGCCGCGTCAGATCGTAGTTACCCGCATTTGCATTCCAGACATCCAGCACCGTCCGGCCCGGGTTGTTCGGATCGGGGCCGCCAAGGTATTCTGCAACGCCGGTGCGCATCGATAGCAGATCGTGGACCGTCAGCGTTTCGCGCAGGGATTGCGGCATAACCGACAGGGCGGCGGTTGCGGTGGGCTGCAAGGTGTACCAATCCTGCAGCGTGTCATCGAGGCTGACAACGCCATCATCGACAAATTGCAGGACCACAGTTCCGGTATAGGTCTTGGTCTGGCTGCCGATGTGAAAGCGGTCTTCCACAACCAAGGCGCGACCACCCTCAGATGCGGAGGCGGGCCCGGTCACCCCTGTGGCGTTGGTCCAGCGAGTGGCGTCGCCGAATTGGATAGCTGCTGTTGATCCGAAAAATCCAAACTCGCCCACGGTCGATTCATGCGTGGTATCCAACAGGTCCGTCAGGGATAGAACGTTCTGAGCTGACGCAGGGTAAGACGGTAAAAGTAAACAAATAATTAACGCAGTTTGATTTTTGCTAAATTCGTACATCAGGCTTGGGTCCTCCAAAAGAGATTATTGTTTTCTAACATATATTTCGTTCTGGACCAAGTTGAGCGTTTACCCCTTTTTGGATTTGGCTTAGCGTCGTTTCGCGAGATCTGGGAATCGACCGGACATTTTTTCGGTCCAAAAATTACGGGAGGGCAACGTGTCGACCAAGCTGCAATCGCTGCATCTGATGACAGGTTTGCAGGAATCTCTCTTTGCGTTTGAGGCGGAGTCCGGGCCTGATGAAAGTTATTCCGCTTACATCGAGCAGTTCAGCTGCAAGTTGAATGGTGAAGCCGACGTGGCCACCTTGGCCCAGGCCTGGCAGGATCTGACTGATCGGCACACATCGTTGCGGACAGCCTTTGTCCGCACTCGCGAGGGCAAGGCGGTGCAGGCAGTTTTGACGCACCGGGCACCGGATGTTCGCTGCTTGGATGTTGATGCAGGGGCATCTTTTTCGGCAATGGCGCGAGCCGAACGTGGCAGGCGTTTCGATCTTGCGCGCGACCCGTTGTTGCGTGTGGTCTTGATCCCCAAGCCGGACGGGTCCTGCGCGATGATCGTCACCTTTCACCATATCATTCTGGATGCCTGGTCCGCGCCGACTCTGATCGGGGATCTCATGGCGCTTTATGCGCATCGTCTGGGGCGCGGTGCGGAACCCACTGCGCCTGCGCGCGCGACGGTTGGCGCATTTGCCGACAGCCAGAAGTCCCGGCGCGGTGCGGCAGGCAAGGCATTCTGGGCATCGGCTCTCAAGGGGGCGGGGTCTGCCGCTTTGCCAGTACTGGATGTTACCCAGCCGCCCGGGCCGAAATCCACGGTTATCAGGCCACTGCCGGATCTTCTAGGCGCTGAAATGCAAAGCTTTTCCAGCAGCCTTAGCATTACCCCCAGCGCTGTTCTGCATGCGCTTTGGGGGTGCGTTCTCGCTCGGCTGACGGACCGGGACGATGCTGTCTTTGCATCGGTCATGGCCAACCGCAGTCATGATCTGCCGGACATTGACCGCGCCGTCGGGCTTTTTGCCGCGACGCTGCCGGTGACGGTTGATCTGTCGCACGGGAAGGGGTTTGCCGATCTCTGTCGAGAGATGCAGGTCCAGCTGCGGGATGCGCCGCTGTGGTCGGCGATGCCGCTGGCGGACATTCTGGCGGCGGGTGGGCTGCGGGCCGATCTTTTGGATCACACGATGATTGGTCGACCGGCCGCGCTGGCATGGGGGCAGGCGGATAGCCTCGATTTTCCGGAGGCTGGGCTGACCGTTTGCGACTACAGCGCAGAAAGCGCAGATCACTACGATTTCCAGATCGGATTTTCACTGGGAGAAGGCCCGTATCTTGAGGTACGCCATGATGTGAACCGTGTGCCGGTCGACAGGGTCGAAATGTTGTTGTCACTCGCGCTCGATTTGTTGGGCCGTCTTCTGGCGAGGCCATCCGTTCCGATTTTGTCTGTCCCGATCTGCGCCACGGACGTTGAGGCCAGCCGGATCTTCGGCAAAGTGGTCGCGGCGCCGGTTCCGTCTGTGACAGATGCGATCGCACTGGGAGATCCGACTTCGCAAGCCGTTGGTGATACAAGCGAAACGTTGGATCGTGCCGCGCTGATGGGCCGGGCTGCACAAACGGCGGCGGCGCTTGCGGAACAGGGCGTCAAGGCAGGCGACCGAGTTGCGATTGCCGCAGTTCAAAGCAATACCTTTTTGGTGCAGGTGCTGGCTTGCTGGCGGTTGGGGGCGGCTTTTGTACCGATCAATCCGGCCTGGCCTGCGTTGCGTCAGCAGCAAATTCTTGACGCAGCGCGGCCAAGGCTGGCGCTGGGTCTGCCTGCTCGGCGTTCGCCGCACGAGCCAGCAATTGACACACCGGACACCGGGCTGGCCTATTGTATCTTCACCTCGGGTTCGACTGGCGCGCCCAAGGGTGTTGCGGTGCCCCACGATGCACTGGCCAACTATTGTCAGGCCGTCGGTGATTCATTTGGGTTCACGGCGCAGGACCGGGCCTTGCAGGTGACATCCCCGGCGTTTGACCTGGGCTACACGACTGCCTTCGGACTCCTTGCGTCCGGCGGCGCGGTGTTCTGGCTGGGGGCAGAGGCAGCAGTTGACCCAGATCTCGTGTTGCGCGCCATGGCCGTCCACCAGATCACAGTGATGAAGGCCACGCCCGCCTTTCTGCATCTGCTGCTGAGCGCGCCGGATCCGGGACGCTTTGCCGCGCTAACGCAATGGCGTCTGCTGATCCTGGGTGGCGAGAGCCCGGTCCCGGAACAGATCGCCCGGCTGGCCGCACTGTGTCCCTGGCTGCGACTGGCCTGCCATTATGGCCCGACCGAGGCGACGATTGGCTGCGCCATGACCGAGCCGCGCCCGATAGCGCAGTGGGCGGAGCGGGACGCACATGATCTGGGAACGCCCGTCGCGGGGGCGGAAATACGCATCGTTGATCGCAAGGGCGATACTCTGCCGCGCGGCATCCGTGGTGAAATCGCGGTTGGTGGCGGTGCACTGTCACGCGGTTATCTTGATCCTGCACCGCAGGGCGGATTTTCCCGGATTGACGGTGAACGCTTTTACCTGACGGGAGATCTGGGCGTTGTCACAGCAGACGGCAGCCTGCGGTTTAGTGGACGCCGCGACGGGATTTCCAAGATCCGCGGGCATCGTGTCGATCCCGAGGAAACCCGTTTGGCGCTGTTGCGCGATACTTCAATCGAGGCGGCAGCGGTTGCCATACGTGGAGAGGGGGTGGCGGCGCAACTGGTCGCCTTTGTCAAGATGCGCGACGGGTTGCGCGACCCGGCCCGGCTGCGCGATGCGCTGGCGCAGCATCTACCCAGCGTTCAGATCCCGCAGCGCTTTTTCTTTCTGTCGCGGCTTCTGATGACGGAAAATGGCAAGACCGACACCGCAGCCATGCTGGCCGCGCTGGGGGAATTGCCTGATGGCGCACCCAAAGGAATGCCGCCCGAGACCGCGACGGAAAAGCGTCTTGCCCGGATCTGGGCCGAGGTGCTGGGGCTTGAGACGGTGGCGGCGAACGACGATTTCTTTCTGCTGGGCGGGCATTCGCTGCGCGCCATCGAAGTGTCCGCAGTGATGGAGCGCGAGACTGGACAGCGCCTTCCGCTGCGCTGGTTTACCGACAGGCCGATGCTAAGGGATATGTGCGCGCGGATAGACGCGGTTGAGGGCAATGGTGTGGCAGAGCCGGTGGCCGCGATCATGCGGCTATGGGATCGGGGTGATACGCCGCGGGTGCTCTGTTTTCCTGGACTGATGGGCAGTTCCGGGATCTACCGGGAATGGCTTACCAAACTGGCGCCGGAGTATTCCGTTGCCGGGATTGACGATCTGCCCGAACTGGATGCGGCCCCTGATGTGCCATCTACCGTTCGATGGATACTTGAGCAGGCCCCCGACGTTGGTCGCGGCTATCAGGTTCTGCTGGGCTGGTCCTTTGGGGCCGATCTGGCAATTGAGGCTGCGGCTCAGCTTGGGTTGCTGGGTGTGTCACCATTGGTGATCCTACTGGACCGGCTGCCGGGGGAGCAGCCGTTGGTGCAAGACGTTAGCCAGAGCCCATTAGAGTCGCGCCGCTATTGGTCGCAGGTGATGCGCGTCCTGCGCGGTGCCTTGCCAGAGACCCGTGTCGCCGAGTACGAGGCTCAGTTCGCACAGCGTATCGCTAAACAGCGCGCCTACGTGCCCGCCGCACCGCTCGCAAATCCGATTGTGGGCGTTCTGGCAGCGCCGGAAGGACCAGTCCCGCAGGCGCGGCTGGACCGGTTATCGGCGCTATCCCGTGGAACGATCAGTGTTCTGACCTGCGGGGCCGATCATTTCAGCCTGTTTCACCCACCACACGTGACACAGTGGACCGAAGCGCTGCGATCGCTGATTGCCGCCCATCTGGCGGGCAACAAATTGCCAGAGACGTGCCAACCCGCGGGATTGCCCCTATCTGGTCGGCGCATTTCAGGTCCGAAAACGCTTTTGAATAAAGAGGTAGAGGTTTGAATAGCAGTGGCGCCTTCGATCATCCGGGTCTGCCCGACCCTGTCTCTGCCCCGGATCTGTGGAGGGCCTTTCTGATGATAGCCCGCGCGGGTGTGGCCACTGTTACCCGCCGCAACCGCGCGGGCGAAGACATGACCCTGAACGCCGCCGAACTGGAAGACAGCGCAAGAACACTCGCCCTGCAGCTCACTGCCGCGGGTGCAAAAGCCGGTGATTGCGTGCTGCTTGTGAATTCGGACCCGATGGCCTTTGTGTGCGGCTTCTGGGCCTGTCAGGCGGCAGGGCTCACGGCGGTGTCGATGCCGCCCATGGGGACGAAGGTGCAAGTTGAACGCACCCGCGCAGCGCTTGGCGTGCTTGGGCGGGCCTGGGTTCTGACCGAAGACCCTGCCGCGCGCGAGGCCCTGGAGGACGCCGACGAGGTTATTGGCGCATTTGTCATGACCGGCGACAGATTTGACCATCTTGAGGGCACAGTTAACGCCTATCTGACTCGTGCCGAGAAGGTCTGTACGACGGATCCCGAAGCGATTGCGGTCATCATGTTTTCCTCAGGCTCGACCGGCGACCCTAAGGGAGTCGAGCTTAGCCATCGCGCCATTCTGGCCCAGACGGTTATGCTGCGCGACGCGCTGGGACTTTCGGCGCGGGACTGTTTTGTCAACTGGATGCCGATGTCCCATGATTTCGGTTTGTTCCACTTTCACATCCTGCCGCTGCTCAGCGGGCTGCCACAGGTTCTCATGGCGACCGAGGATTTTGCGCGCCGTCCGGTGTCGTGGCTGCGGGCGCTGCACGATCACGGCGGGACAGTCACCGGGGGGCCGAATCTGGCGCTGCAAATGGTGACCAACCTGCTCAAGCCGCAGCGCGCAGCCCAGCTTGATCTGCGCCGCCTGCGTTGCATCACCCTTGGTGCCGAACCGCTGGACCCGGCGGTGCTGCGCGCATTTGCGCGATGTCTGCAGCCGGCCGGATTGGAGCCGACGGCCCTATGGCCCGCCTATGGTCTGGCCGAGGCGACGCTGGTTATTTCGATGCGCTCCGGGCTGGAAACCGTGCATGTGGCGCGCCGTGCGCTGGAGCCGGGGCAGCGGATTGAGCCACTGACGCATGATGACCCAGAGGCGGTCGAACTCCCACTCCTGGGTAAGCCTGTGCTCGGGGCTAAGCTGCGCATTGTCGATGAAGCCGAGACGCCTCTGGCAGAAGGCACAGTCGGGCATCTTCAGGTCCGTTGCGATTCACTGATGCGCGGCTATCGCAATCGCCCTGACCACAGCAAGCAGGCGTTACGCGCCGGGGGCTGGCTGGCGACCGGCGACATCGGGTTCTTGCAAAAGGGGCAGTTCGTCATGGTCGGGCGTGCCAAGGATGTCATCATCTCTGGCGGTCGGAACTATCATCCTGCGGATCTGGAACGCATTGCGCTGGGGGCTCCGGGGCTGTCGCCTATGCATCAGGTGGCCATCGCACAGGGCCGCGACCCGGCGGGCGGTGGGATCAGAACACTCGCCTTCCTGCGGGGTCGCTGGCACCCAGATAGTGCGGAGTCGCTGCAAGAGGTCATTGCGGACCACGTGGTTGCCCAGACGGGCGTGGTTCTGGATCATGTGTTTGTGGTGCGGGACCTGCCGCGCACCACAAGCGGCAAATTGCAGCGTCACGCGCTGGCCCGAGCATTTGAACAGGGTGCCTATGCGGATCAGTTGAGCGGGGAGTCCGATGCGGTAGCCCTGCGGGGTGCGCCGCTGCGTCGCGCGATTTCCGACGGCAATGTCGCGGCTGTGACGGCCCGGATCTGTGAAGAGGCCGCTCTTCTGTCCGGCACGCTGGTTGATGCTACGACGGGGTTGATGGATCAGGGGTTGTCGTCGCGGCAGGCGGTGGCGCTTTGCGCGCGGCTGGGCGCGTGGCTGGGGTTGGAACTTTCAATTGCCCAACTCTTTGATCACCCCAGCCCGCGCGCCTTGGCGCAGGCACTGATCCGAGACACGGCATCGCTGGATGCGGATGCCGTGATGTCGACGCCGCAATCCAGCGAAGACGCGCGGATTGCCGTCATCGGCTACGGTTGTCGGTTCCCGGGCGGTGACTCGCCCGCGGAATTCTGGGATCTTCTGACCACGCCGCGCCCGGTCGTCAGGCCGATTCCGGAAGACCGCTGGGGCAAAGCAGCCGGCGATTCGATGCTGCCGCCCGCCGCATTACTGTCGCAGATCGACGAATTCGATGCGGGTCTCTTTGGCCTCGCGCGGGGCGAAGCAGAAGCGATGAACCCCGTGCAACGCCTGCTTTTGCAGGTGCTCTGGCAGGCGCTGGAACACGCGGGTCTGGATGCAACGCAGCTGCGCGGGCAGCGGGTTGGGCTGTTTGTCGGCCTCAGCGATTCCGGCCTTGCCACTGGGCGGGGCGAGATCATCGCCGATGGTGATGCACTGGCCGCTTATGCGGTTTCCGGCAGTGCGGGCAGTATTGCCGTGGGGCGTATGGCGCATCTGTTCGATTTCCGTGGCGCGGCGCTGGCGGTGGATACGGCCTGTTCATCGTCGATCGTGGCGCTGGATCTGGCGGCGCAGGCGTTGCGACAGGGGCGCTGCGATCTGGCCATCGCCGGGGGCGCGAACCTGATCCTGTCACCTGATCTGCATGCCGGGCTGCATCGTATGGGCGCGCTGTCTTCGGATGGGCTGTGCAAGACCTTTGATGCCAGCGCCAATGGCTATGGCCGGGGCGAGGGGGCCGGGCTGGTCGTGCTGAAACGACTGGACGAGGCTCTGCGTGATCAGGATAATCTGCGCGCCGAACTGCTGGCAACCACCCTGAACCACGATGGGCAAAGCGCCAGCGTTACCGCCCCGAATGGACGCGCGCAGCGAGATCTGCTGCGCCGCGCATTGCAAGAGGCGGATTTGGCCGGTGGCGATCTGGACTGGGTGGAAACCCATGGCACCGGGACGCCCCTGGGGGATCCGATCGAGTTGGAGGCGCTGCGGGCTGTGTTGCGTGGCACGCCGGGGCGGGTGCTGCCCATCGGCGCTGTCAAGAGCCGGATCGGGCATCTTGAGGCGGCGGCGGGGATTGCCGGGGTGATCAAGGTGTTGCTGGCCTTGGAACATGGCGCAGTGCCGCCTGACCGTGCCTGCGCGCAGTTGAACGACCGGTTTGACTGGAGTGCTGGTGAGCTGCAGCCGATAGCAGCGACGCTTGACTGGTCGGGCGGCGGGCGCCGCATCGCTGGTATCGCGTCCTTTGGGATGAGCGGCACCAATGCCTATGCGATCTTGTCCAGCCCTCCTGCGGCCGCAGTGGTCGGCGTGTCGGACCGGCCGCTGGTCGTTCCAATTTCGGTGCAGAGCGCGGCAGCGGGCGCGCCGCTGCATCAGGCGCTAAGCGCCGTTCTTGAGAAAGCGCCACCCGAGGCGCGTGCAGAACTGACCGCCGGGCAGGCCTGTCGGCGCAGCGGCGGACCCTGGCGCCGGGCGTGTCTGGTGCCACGGGTGGGCCCGTTGTCTGACGTGGTGGAGGCGCCGTTCGTCAAGGCGATGAAGGCGCCGCGCGTGGTTTTTGCCTATCCCGGGCAGGGTGCCCAAGCGGTGGCGATGGGTGCGGGCCTATACCGGAATGAGCCTGCGTTTCGCGCAGCCTTTGATCTGGCGTCCGAGGCTGCAGGTCCCGTGGAGGGCCGACGCCTGAGCGAATGGCTCTACGGTGCGACGGCGGCGGATGAGGCGCGGATCACACAGACTGATCTGTCACAACCTGCGCTGGTGGCCTTTGGCCATGCGCTGACAGAGCTTTGGGCCGAGCTGGGACTGCGCCCTGACGCGGTGTTGGGCCATAGCGTCGGGGAAATCGGGGCGGCGCTGGCATCGGGGCAGTTCGGGATCGAGACTGCGATGCGGCTCGCGGTGCGACGTGGGCAGTTGATGCAGGACCGCGCGGGCGCGGGCGCGATGCTGGCGCTGCGGGCGGATGAGAAAACGGCGCTTGGTCTGCTGGACGGGCTGCCGGATACTGTCATCGCAGGATATAACGGACCCGCGGCGCTAAGCATTTCGGGACCAGTCGAACAGATAGATCAATTGCAGGCGCGGGCCGAGGCAGCGGGTTGTGCAACGGCACTGATACGGGTCGCGCGGGCGTTTCACAGCCCGGCGATGGCGCAGGCGGCTGACGAATTGATCGACGGGCGTGCCCTGAACGCAGGACCCGGGGTTTTGCCGGTCTATTCGACCCTGTCGGGGACACTGGCTGCGCCGGGAGGGTTTGGCGCGCCGCAGTACTGGCGCGATCAGATGTTACAACCTGTCCGGTTTTTGCAGGCGGCGCAGGCGGCGGCCAACTCTGGCGAGACGCTGTTTATGGAAATCGGGCCGGGCGCGGTTCTGTCGCGGCTGGGCGCGGCTGCGACGCCCGATGCGGTCTGGATCGGTGGCGCCGGGGGGCAAGAGACGCTTGCCGAGGCGGCGGGCGCGGCCTGGAGCCACGGTGCGGCGCTGGACTGGGCGCGGTATTTTGGCACGCGAGGTGCCTCTGGCGACCGGCTGCCACGGCACCCGATGGCCGATCAACCGATGCCGCGACGTCCCGTCGGGGCGGCGGCCTTGGGTGTATCAGTTCCGTTGGCCTCGCCTGTGTCTTCGTCAGTGGCCGCACAGGATGGGGTGCAGCAGTCGGACCTTATGCCCGATCTTCTGCAAACCGAAATCCTGCCGATTGTCGCGCGTATTTCCGGTCTCACGGTGGAACGCATTGCGCAGGATGCACCGATGACCGCGCTAGGTATGGATTCGCTGGGCATGTTGCAGCTTCAGCGTGCCTTGTCGTCGCGATTGGGGCTTGAGGTGGATTTGCGTGCCCTGTTCGAAACCTATGAAACGCCTCGGAAACTGGCCGATCTTTTGGCCAGCACACGCCCGGCCCCCATCCCGGTGCCTGACAGTCCAGCGTTGCCACAGGGGGCAGAAGGACGCTCTGGAGGCATGGCCGAGGTGATGCGGGCGCAGTTGCAGATGGTCGAGGATATCATTGCGCGGCAGTTGCAAGTGATGTCTGGCGGCGGCACGGTGCCGGTGTCTGCAGCAGCGCCCGCAAGGCCTGTGGTTTTGGCCCGACCTGCCCAGGCCGAGATCAAAGGGTTGTTTCGGCAGCCGAAAAAGGATGGTTCTGATCTGAGCGCCGCCCAACAGGACCATGTGATGGATCTGAGCCGCCGGTGGAATGCGCGCAGTGCAGGGTCAAAGGCCGGTGCGCAGAGCGCGAGGACCCATGTGGCCAACAGCCGGGCCGTCTTTGGCTTTGCGCCGGACCTTAAGGAACTAACTTATCCGCTGATGTCTGACCGCGCAGAGGGCGCGCATGTCTGGGATGTTGACGGCAACCGCTATGTCGATGTGACCATGGGCTTTGGTGTCTATCTGTGTGGTCACAAGCCGGATTTTGTCACCAAGGCGCTGCACGAAGAGTTGGACCGCGGCGCGGCCATCGGCCCCGCCACGCCGCTGGCCGAACAGGTCGCCGAGCGGATTTACGCGATGACCGGCGCCGAGCGGAGCGCCTTTTTCTCGACCGGGACCGAGGCGATCATGTGCGCTGTGCGCATCGCCCGCGCCGTGACTGGCCGCCAGCGCATCGTGATTTTCAAAGGCGCCTATCATGGCAGCTTTGACGGCATTCTTGCCACCGGCTGGATCGACGACGATGGCACGCCGCAGACCGCGCCGATGACCGATGGCACGTTACAGGGCATGGTCGATTCGGTGATCACGCTGGATTATGGCGACATGGCCGGGCTTGAGGTGATCGAACGCTACGCCGATGACATCGCGCTGGTGCTGGTCGAACCGGTGCAAAGCCGCAATCCGGAAAACCGACCGCTCGAATACCTGCGCGCCTTGCGTGAACTGACGCGTGCCCGCGATGTGCCGCTGTTGTTCGACGAAGTGATTTCCGGCTTTCGCTTCGCCCCTGGCGGTATGCAGGAGATTTACGGAATCGAGGCCGATCTGGTCACCTACGGCAAGGTGCTGGGGCATGGTCAGCCGATCGGTGTGCTGTCTGGGTCAGCGCGCTATATGGATGCGGTCGATGGCGGCGCATGGCGCTATGGCGATGACAGCGGACCGGGCACGCGGACGGCCTTTGTCGCGGGGACTTTCAACGGCCACCCCATGGCACTGGCTGCGGCTCGTGCGGTGCTGGATCATATCCGCGATGCGGGCAGTGACTTCTTTGCGCAACTGGCCGAACGGACCGAGGTCATGTGCCAGCGGCTCGATATGCTGTTTGAGGCTGCGGATGTGCCGGTTCGGATGGAACGGTTCGGTTCGCTGTTCCGGTTCAGCTATGGCCCGGGGGCCGAGATCCTGAACACCCATCTGCTGAACAATGGGGTGTTTGTGTGGGAACAGCGCAACTGTTTCCTGTCGACCGCGCACGGCGACGCCGAAGTGGATCTGATTGTCGATGCGGCGCGGCAGGGCGTTGCTGCGCTGAAGGCGGCGGGCTGGTTCGGGGCCTGCTCGCAGCCGAGAGTCGTGGCGCATATGGCAAGCGGAGCGGGGGAGTTGGCGTTGCGGCGTCAGGCAGCGCTGGCGCATCCGGGCACTTGGACCGATCTTATCGTGCTGCGTCTGGGGGCGACGCGTTATGCGCCCGAAGTTGTCGCGATTGCCTGGGCACAGGTCTGTCAGCGACACCCGGCTCTGCGCGCCTGCCTTGCGCCTGATGGGACGCGACGGGTAGGTGATGCCGCAGCCGCTGCGTTCGAACATCACCAGTTTGCCCCGGACTCGGGTGGATTGGACACTGTGCTGGACGACTGGAGCAAACAGGCGCTGAGCCGTGTTTTCGCCTTTGACCGTGCGCCTTTGCGGCTGAGCCTGCTTGAGGTCGGGGAACAGGCGTTGGCCCTGACCAGCAGCCATCTGGGCTTTGACGGCTGGTCGCTTGCCCTGATCCTGGGCGAGCTGGGGCAGACCCTCGACGGGGACATGCCGGATCCGGTGGACGCGCCAGACACCTATCGTCTGTGGGAAGAGAACGCCGATTTCTTTCGGCTCGACACGCCATCCGAAAGGATGGTCTTGCCGGTGGACGGGCCTGATCCGGAGACGGTAACGCCGCGTGGTCAGCGGGTGACGCGGATGGATATTGCGCCGCTTTATGCCGAAATGGCGCAGAGGATGCGCGTTGTTGGAACCACGCCTTTCGTCGGCTTTATGGCACCTTATGTGGTGCTTTTGGCTTGGTTAAGCGGTCAGAGCCGGATCACTGTCGGTGTGCCGGTGGCGGGTCAGGCGCTGTCGGGCTGTCTGAACCTTGTCGGGAACCTCAGCTTTGTGCGGCCAGTCACGGTTGATCTGACGGCGGGGATGACCCTGACCGAGGTGGGCCGACTGCTGCATTCCGAAATCCTGAAACCCGGGTCGCGTCCACCGTTGGATGGGTTGCCAGAACGACATGTGCTGTTCAATCTGGACGGGCCGATTGACCTCGGCGCTGGCCTTGCCTGCGCCGAAATACATCCAGTGCCGATTGCCGGTGCGCGGGCGGATCTGTTCCTCAATCTGCTGCGGATCGGGGACAGAGTTGTGCTGGATCTCGATTGGAACAGCGACCGCTTTTCCGGGCGATCCGTGCAGGCCTGGCTTGACGCTTACCTCGCACTTGTTGGGCAGGCCGCACGCGGTGATCTGACATTGGCCAAGGCGTTCGATCTCTTGCAGGCAGAGTTTCCAGAAGCCCGGCCCGCGACACGCGTGGCGCGTCAGGAACCTGGACGGTCTCAGTCTGCGGATGACACGATCCCGGCGAGAGCGTTTACCGCGAGCGAAGCCGTCTTGGCGCGTATCTGGGAAGACCTTCTTGGCACCTCTGTCACGACGCCTGATGCAGATTTCTTTGACCTAGGGGGGGGTAGTTTGCAGGCGGTGCGGTTGCTGGGCCGGATAACCGCAGAGTTCGGGACCGAGCCGAGCCTTGAGTGGATCTTTGCCTACCCGCGTCTGAGTGAGATGGCGGCAGCGCTGGACGCCCGCGCCGGTGAGCGCCACGAGGCATTGCCTGCACGCTCCTTGTCGGATCGGGTGCCAGCGCTGCCACAACAGCAGCAGCTGCATCTGCTGGAGGCGGTCAGTGATCCGGGTCCGGCCTATAACATCTGCCTGCGGCTGGATTTTGGCCAGCGGCTTGCGGGTGAAACGCTGGCGCTTGCCATGAGACAACTGGCTCGGCGTCATGCCTCTTTGCGCACAACATTTGACTGGGGCCAAGATCAGCTGGATCAGGTGATCGCGCCGGATGTGGCTGCGGATCTGGCAGCAGAACTGCTAAGCGCAGAGGGCGGTTTGGCGGTGCTGGATGGTTTTGCCCAACGGCCCTTTGCCCAGGAGGGTGGGCCGCTTTGGCGGGTTGGCCTGATGGATCGTGGCGATGCGGGCAGCACGGTGATTCTGGTCCTGCATCATATCATCAGCGATGCCTGGTCTGCGGAAATCATGGTGCGTGATCTGCTGGACGCCTATCAGCGGGTTGCGCTGGCGGTTGATCCATTGCCGATGCTGGAACGGGACTTTGCCGATCATGCGCTATGGGTCGTGACCGCAGATGAGGGGCGCGCCGCCGCTCTGGATTTCTGGCGCGAAGCTGCGGCGCAGATGCCTGCGCTTACGGCGCTGCCGGGGGAGTCTCCGCGTCCAACCGAAAAATCCTTTGCCGGTGCAAGGTCATCACGCAAGCTGCCCGCGGATCTGTTGCGGCAGGTGCAGCGGCGTGCGCGGGTGCTTCGCACGACCCCGTTCCAGATGGTACTGACGGCCATCGCCACTTATGCGGCGGATGTTTTGGAGCGGCGTAATCTGGTGATCGGAACGGTCAGTGCAGGACGTAACCGACCGGGCATGGACAAGGTGATCGGCCTGTTTGCCAATACCTTGCCCCTCTGCCTCGATCTGCCCGAGGGGCAGAGCTGGGCTGATCGGATCGCGCTTGTCCGTGCTGCCCTGCTGGGGGCTTCAGCGCATGATCTGGTCAGCCTACAAGAGATCGTGGCGACCCTTGGCCAGCGACCCGACCCATCGTCCAACCCGCTGTTCGAGATCTGCGTAACCCATGATGACCGGCGCGGGCTGGCACAGTTGGGTGCGGAGCTGGGCTTTGATTTTGCTGAAATGGTTCTGCCAACGACGCAGTTCGACCTGTCGTTCTATCTGATCGAAACGGGGCGAGATGCGACGCTGGATGTGACCTATGCGACGGCGATCCATTCCCCGGCAAGGGCCGAGGAGGTGCTGGACGCCGTTTTTGCAGCGCTGGCGCGGATGTGCAGCGATCCGAGCGGACCAGCGGATCGACAATTCACTCTGGCACCTCTGCGTGACACAACCGCTAGGCCGACCTCCGCTATGCCGGGCGTTATGGCACCCCAAGGCCGCGTACCTGAACCGACGGCGCTGCAAAAGCGGCTGTGGTTTGTGGACAGCTTCGAGAACGGCGAACTCTATGAGGCAGCGCCGACCTACTACAACATGGCGGCGCAATACGTTCTGGACGCTGAGGTGAGCGCCATCTGTCTTGGTGACCGTCTGGGCAGGTTGTATCAGAAGATACCGGCCTTATCGGTGGCCTTTGACATGCGTTCGGATCAGCCGCGCTTCACGGTGGCGACCGCACCGGTTTGGAGCTGTGTTGATCTGGAGCCGGATGCGATCGACGCATTCATAGATGCGCCATTTGATCTTTCAGCGGGCGGCTTGTTGCGGGCGGCGCGCGTGGCCGGTGCTGACGGCACGCATAGGCTGCTTTTGGTGGCGCATCACATCTTGACCGATCTGCGTGGGCTTGACCGGCTGGCCGAGGCGCTGTTGCAGGATGAAATCGCGCCCGATCTGATGCAGGGAAGCCTCGCGCCTGCGCAGGCAGGTGTCGAAACGGATCTGGCATTCTGGCGCGAGATGCTGGGTGCCAATCCGCCGCGGCTTTTGCTGCCGGTGGATCATCCCCGAGCTGCGGTGCACGTGTTCCAACGCGGGACCGTCACGATGTCGCTGGGCGCGGCAGAATGTGCGGCGCTTGACGCCAGTGCCGTGCAGCAAAAAATAGCTTTGGATGATCTGATACTTGCGGGTTTTGTTGCGCTGCTGCACCGCCTCAGCGGGCAGGACAGCATCGTACTGGGTCAGACCTGCGCGCGACAGGGTAGTGGCCTTGGAGCGCATGACAATCTGGTGACGCTGAACATCGCGCTGCATGCGCAGCTGAGCACAGGAGACATGATTGCGGAAATAGCACGTCAGGCGCGGCAGGCGGAACTGCACGGACAGACGGATTTTGATGTGGTTGTTCTGGACCTGCGGCCTGAAAACGACATGAGCCGCACCGCGTTGTTCGACATTCTGATGGTGCGCGAAAGCGATCCCGCGACGACGCGCTGCACGCCCGGTGCGGTTGGTTGGGGCAAGTACGATCTGGTGCTGGCCCCGTTACGGCGAGCTGACGGCGGGCTGGATTTGGGCCTGACGTTCAACAGCTACATGTTCGATACCGCAACGATCCGCCATTGGGGTGAGATGTTGGCCCACCTGCTCGGGGTACTGCCGCACAGCGGGGATCAGCCCTTTGACCTGCTGCCACTCATGCCTGAGGCCGCGGTCGCGCCGCTGATTGCTGCGGGCGCGCCGCGTCGCAGTACCGTGGACATCGCCTTTGCCTCGGTGCCTGCGGCACTGCGGGCTGCTGCCGTCGCCCATCCCGATGCGGTTGCGCTGTGGGACGATGCGGGGTGCACGACCTACAGTACGCTGGATGCTGACGCACGTGATCTGGCCTACAGGCTGGTCGCCGGGGGCGTGCAGCAGGGCGACCGGGTTGCGGTGCTGCTGGCGCGCGGACCCACCTATGTGCGTGCCATGCTGGCCGTGATGCAGGCGGGGGCAGCCTTTGTGCCGCTGGATATGCAGGCCGCGCGGGACCGTACCGCGCGCATTTTGGAAGATGCCGGGGTGCGCTGTATTCTTGTTAGCGGCGATGCGGGGGCTGATCTTCTGCCGACGGGCATTGCGGTCGTGGACGTGGCCTCGGCACCCCTAGACGAAGGGCCGCAGCCCACACTCCCCAAGGTGAGGGCGCAGGACGCGGCTTATGTTATCTTTACCTCTGGATCGACCGGGCGCCCCAAAGGAGTGGTTGTCGAACATCGCAATCTTCTGGCGCTGGTGCTGGGGCAAGGTGGGGTCTATCCCATCGCGGCCGGTGATCGCTGGAGCTGGTTCCATTCGCCCGCCTTCGACTTTTCCGTGTGGGAGGTCTGGGGTGCATTGCTGACGGGCGGTGAAGTTGTGGTTATTCCCGACGCGGCGCGCACCGATTTGGCCGCCTTCAGGTCGATTTTGGCACAGAGTGGGGTGACGCAGCTTAGCCTGACGCCATCGGCCTTTCGCGCGCTTTCGGATCTGGAGATGACCGAAGGTGCCGACGCGCTCGCGATAAAGGCAGTGTGGTTCGGAGGAGAGGCTTTAACGCCTGCGGTTGTGCAACCATGGTCACAGCGCTACCCGGATTGCCAATTGATCAATCTGTTCGGCATCACTGAAACGACTGTGCACACAACGTTCCGACCGCTCACCCCGGCGGATCTGAATCGCAGCGACAGCCCCATCGGCGCGCCATTGCCAAGCTATGGGCTGACCATCCGCGACCGTGCCCTGCGCCCCGTTCCCGCAGGGGTTCAGGGTGAAATCGTGGTCAGCGGGTCTGGCGTCGCGCGTGGTTATCTGGGACAGCCAGAACAGACGGCGGCGCGCTTTGTCGACGATCCACATGATCCCGGTCGGCGGCTTTACTTATCGGGCGACCTCGGGCGGATGAGTTTGAGTGGCGAGGTCACCTATCTGGGGCGTGCTGACGATCAGGTCAAACTGCGCGGCTACCGGATCGAGCTGGGCGAAGTGGAAAGCGGGCTTTGCAGCTTTGTGGGCGTTCGGGGAGCTGCGGCCGGGCTGCTGGGCGACACCGGCAGCGACGCAATCCTTGCCGTCTGGATAACGCTTGAGGGGCCGGTGGATCCGGATGCCCTGAGCGCGCATCTGGCGGCGGCCCTGCCGGCCTATATGATCCCGCGGCGAATATTTGTGGTGGACACGCTGCCCCTGACCCTGAATGGCAAGATTGACCGCAAGGCGCTGCGCCAGATGACCGACCACCCGATTGGGGCCGATGGCGATGCCGCCGCGCCGCGTCCGGGGCCTGAGAGTCGGATTGCCGAAATCCTATCTGCGCTGCTGGACCGGCCCGCGATCGGGCGTACCGAGAGCTTTTTTGCCCTTGGCGGGCACAGCCTGATGGCGAACAAGGCGGTGCTGCGGCTGCGTGCGCAATTGGGAATGACTCTTAGCCTGCGGGATTTCTTTGCGGCGCAGACTGTGGCGGCGCTGGCGGCCCTTGGCGCGATGGAACACGTTGTATCAGAGCCGACGATCCTGCCGGTGCCCGATGCAGAAAGCTATCCGCTTTCCTCAGCTCAGACCCGCCTTTTTGCGATGCAGACGGCGCAGCCGGAATCGGCATCCTATAACATGGTGGGGGGGTTCATCATCGACGGGGCGCTGGACCACGCGGCGCTGGCGCTGGCCTTTGGCGATCTTATCGACCGCCACGAAATTCTGCGCACGCGGTTCGTCACCCGAGCGGGCCGACCGATGCAGGTCATCGACGCGCCGGGCGCAGCGTTTGACCTGTTCGAAGCGGAGCCGGGCGGAGGTACAACAGATGCCCGAATTTCCCGCGCTCTGGATCATGAGTTTGCGCATGTCTTTGATCTGGCGCGCGGGCCGCTTTTGCGTGCGGGACTGGGTGCGCTGGGTGCGGATCAATGGCTGCTGGTGCTAAACCTCCACCACATCATTTCCGATGGCTGGTCTGTGCCTATCATGCTGGCGGACCTTTCAGCGTTTTACGCTGCCCGCAGCGGTGCGGGTGACGCGCGGCTGCCTGAACCGTTGGCGATCCAATACCGCGATTTTGCCTGCTGGCAGATGGATCAGCCCGAAGGGCATGTGGTGGATGCGGCGCGGGATCACTGGCTGCAGCGTCTGGGCGCAGGGGCTACCGTGGCAAGCCTGCCAACGGATGCTCCACGACTGGCGTTACGGTCGGGTCGCGGGCAGATGGCGCGCCACCGGCTGGACGCCTCGACCAGCGCGGCGCTGCGTTCGCAGCTTTCGCAGGCGGGCAGTACATTGTTTTCCGTCTGTGCTGCGGCGCTGCATATTCTACTGCGGCTGCGTGGCGCTTGCGAAGGTGCGACGGTGATCGGTACGGCAGACGCCGGGCGCGACGTGATAGAAACCGAGGATCAGCTTGGTTTCTATCTCAACTTATTACCGCATGTTCTGGACCTTGGCGCGAACGTGCCTGTTGTGGATTGGCTGGAGGGTGCTGCCCGCGAAACCGGCGCCATGCTGACGCACAAGACCGTCCCGTTCGAGCGGATGCTGGATGCCTTGGGTCTGCGGGCGGAACCGGGGCACAATCCGGTGTTTGACATCCTGTTGCTGGTGCAGAACAATGAAGCGACACGTAAGAACCTTGGGCGGCTTGGCCTGCGGGAGGTGCCGGATCAGACCCGCACTGCGCGCTATGATCTGAACCTCATGGTCGAGGATCGGACCGAGATCGAGCTGGTGCTGGAGTATGATACAGCGCTGTTCAACACTGACACAATGACCTGGTTTCTGGCGGATTTTGCCCGGTTGCTTGATGGCTTCGTCAAGACGCCAGAGAGCAGCCCGCTTGATATTCTGGGCGTGACGGATGCCGCGCAGGCGGATACGGCGCAGGGACTGCTTGATGCTGACGACCCGCTGTTGGGGGCGCTCTGATCGATGTGCGGAATTACCGGGATCTACCGTTCTTCGGGGCTGAGCGACGTTGACAGAGGTGTTCTGCCCGCGATGTTGAACGCCATCCGCCATCGTGGTCCGGATGAAGAGGGGCAGTTCATCGCGGATCGGGTCGCGATGGGGTGCCGTCGCCTGTCGATCATCGACCTTGCCGACGGGCAGCAGCCAATGTTTGCGGCAGAGCGCCAGATCGCAGCCGTGGCCAATGCCGAGATCTACAATCACGACGCGCTGCGCGCCGATCTGACTGCCCAGGGCGCGCGTTTTGGCAGCCGTTGCGATGTCGAGGTGATACCGCATCTTTATGCGCGTGACGGGCTTGATCTGGCACGCGGGCTGAACGGTCAGTTCGCCTTTGCGGTCTATGACACGGCCCGCGACCGGCTGGTTCTGGGGCGCGACCAGACCGGTATCGCGCCGATGTTCTGGGCGCGGGTCCGGGACGGCATCCTGTTCGGGTCAGAAATTAAGGCGCTGCTGGCACATCCGGAAATCGCGCGGAAACTGGACCCGGCGGGGCTGGATCAGATCCTGACTTACCCCGGCCTTGTCAGCCCGCGCACGATGTTTCATGGCGTTCATGCCCTGCGTCCCGGGCATCTTCTGGTGGTTGAGCGCGGCGCGGTGCGCGAGGAAAAATACTGGGATTACGATTTCCCGGCCGCGCCCATGGCTGACGGAGATGAAGCCGCCTTGCTGGATGAGCTGGACGCCGCCCTGCGAGGTGCAGTGGCGCGGCGGTTGGTGGCGGATGTGCCGGTTGGCGTCTATATCAGTGGCGGGCTGGATTCTGCGCTGATCGCGGCGATGGCACATCAGATTGCGCCTGACACGGCGCGGCATTCCTTCTCCATCACCTTTCCAGATTGCGCCATCGACGAAGCGCGGTGGCAGGCGATTGTGCGTGACCAGATCGGATCGGTGCACCATCAGGTTACTTTCAGCGAGGATGATATCCTGCAAAACCTGCGCCAGATCGTCGTGTCTGGCGAAACCGCGCTGAAGGAAAGCTATAACGCTTGCACCCTCGTACTCGCTCGTCTTGTCGCGGCCCAGGGGATGCGGGTGGTCCTGACCGGGGAAGGCGCGGACGAGCTGTTCGGCGGTTACGTCGGCTACCGGCTGGACTTGACTCGCGAAACCGAGTTCTGCGGGGATATCGAAGAGATGATCGAAGAAGAGACCCGCGCACGGCTTTGGGGGGACGGCGGGTTCTTTTATGAGCGCGACTATGCGGCCAATGCCGATCTGACTGGCGCGCTTCTGTGTGATGGCCTGCTAGCGCGGCGGGCGGAATTTTCGACGCTGTCCGCGTCGCCTGTGGATCATGCCCAACTGGCAGGGCGCAGCGCCTTTCACAAACGGTCCTACCTCGATCTCAAACTGCGGTTGCCGGATCACTTGCTGGCGGATCATTCCGACCGCGTCGCCTATTGCGCCAGTGTCGAGGCCCGCTATCCGTTTCTGGACCCCCATGTGATCGACGTGGCTCGCCGGATTCCACCCGCGCTTATGCTGCGCGGCGGGGAAGAGAAATATATGCTCAAGGCACTGGGCGCGCGCTATTTGCCACCCGAGCTGTGGCAACGGCGCAAGTTCAGTTTTGTCGCCCAAGGTAGCCCGCACCTACTGCGCTGCGGGCAGGACTGGGTGATGGATCTGCTGGCTCCGGAAACGGTGCGGCGGCGCGGCGTTTTCAACCCTGAAACCGTGGCGCGGCTGCGGGCGCAATATGAAAGCCCCGGCTTTGATCTGAGCCAGACGTTCGAAGACGATTACCTGATGATTGTCCTCACCACCGAGATTTTGATGGATGCGTTCGACCTGACCGTTGCCTAAAATCGCAGTATTTTGAACCGCCGCGCGAGTGGCACCAGACATGAAGACAAGGCTATTACCATGATCGACTACCGCCACGCGATTCTGACTCTGGCACAGCAATTCCCCGATGCGGCGGCGGTCACTGACGAATCCGGGACGCTGACCCGAGGTGAGCTGGCGCTGCGGGCCGGGGGGGTGGCTGCATGGGCGGCGGATCTACCTCTTGGCGCAAACAAGGCGCGGATTGTCGCCGTTCTGGCCCCCGCCGGTGCGGCCCAGATCGCGGCCATGCTGGGGGTGTCTGCCAGCGGTGCCGCCTTTATGCCAGTCGACCCAAGCCTGCCAGCGGCGCGCATCCGCGCCATGCTGGAACGGGCCGGGCCGGTGGGGCTTCTGCATGCAGAGAACCTTGGCGATTTGGCACAATCTCTTGCCCCGGACCTGCCGCGCACCGCGCTGGAACAATTCGCCCCCGCCCCGCTGGAACTGGCTCCGATGCGCCCTGACGCAGCGGCCTATGTCATGTTCACCTCAGGTTCGACCGGCGCACCCAAAGGCATTCTGGGGCGTTACAAAAGCCTGAACCATTTCCTTACATGGCAGCGCGACAGCTTTGATCTGGATGCGTCGACGCGCAGCGCCCAACTGGCACCTGTGACCTTTGATGTCAGCCTGCGCGACGTGCTGCTGCCGCTAACCTTAGGTGGAGTCGTCACCGTGCCGCCGCGCGACCTGATTGCGGTGCCGCGCAAACTTTTGGACTGGCTGCGCCACCACGAGGTGACCCTGCTGCATTGCGTGCCCAGCCTGTTACGCCTGCTAACCTCGGAACTGGCACTGTCATCCGGCACGGACCGGGTAACACCCGTCGCCCTGCGCCATCTGTTCCTGGCCGGAGAGCCGCTGCTGGGTCGCGATGTCAAAGCCTGGCGCATGGTGGCGGGCGCTGCGGCTGACGCGATGATCGTCAACCTCTACGGTCCGTCTGAAACCACGCTGGCCAAGGTCTTTGCCCGCGTTGGGCCGGACGGTGATCTGCCCGACGGGATGCTGCCCATTGGCCAGAGCCTGCCGGACACCGATGTGTTGATCCTCAAACCTGACCGGATTGCTGTGCCGGGCGAGATCGGTGAAATCTGTATTCGCACCGGGTATCCGTCGCTGGGCTATCTCAACGACCCCGCGGCAACCCGCGCGGGATTTCAGCGCAATCCGTTTGGCACCGAGGCCAACGATATCCTGTACCGCAGTGGCGATATGGGGCGGCTGCGCCCCGATGGGCAGATCGAATGTCTGGGAAGGCGCGACAGTCAGGTCAAGATCGCTGGCAACCGGGTGGAAGGTGGCGAGGTCGAGTCCACGCTGCGCGATGTGCCCGGCATCACAGGCTGCACAGTCGTCATCAACCGCGACGATCCCGCCGATCCGTTTCTGGTGGCCTATGTCACAGGCGCCAGCGAGCAGGATGCGCTGCGCGGTACATTGCGCGATACACTGCCGGATTACATGCTGCCGCGTTTCATCGTGCCGCTGACCGCATTGCCTTTGCTGATGAACGGCAAGATCGACAAGCGGGCGCTGCCCCGGCCAGAGGCTCTTGTTCATGGTGACGCGGGGCCGGTGCCTGCGGAAACTGAAACCGAGCGGCGGGTCGAGGCGATCTGGCAGCAAATTCTCAAACTGGACATCGTCGGCGTCGAAACCCCTTTTGCCAACCTTGGTGGCGACTCCCTCAAGGCGATCAAGGTTCTGGGCGCGATCTATCGTGATACCGGGATAGAGTTGCGCATCGCTGATTTCTTTGCCGCGCGGACCATTCGCGCGCTTGCCAAAATTCTTGACGACCACCTGGGCGCCGACGGCGCAATGGTGTCGATCCCGCAGGCGCCCGCCGCCGCGAATGACCCGCTTTCGGATGCGCAGGAACCTTTGTGGGCGATGCAGAAGATCGGCCTGAATCCGACCGTCTACAATCTCTGTTTCGGATTCCGGGCCGACGACGGCCTGGATCTGATCCGGCTTGAACGCGCATTTACCCATCTGATCCAGAGCCACGAAATCCTGCGCACCCGCATCGAGGAAGTGGACGGGGCGCCAAGGTCGGTGGTTGTGCCCCAGCCAGATTTCCGGATCGAAATGCTTGCGCTGCCCGACGACGTTGGTTTTGACCACGCGGCGCAGGATCTGCTGAACAGGGAACGTCAGCGCCCGTTTGATCTGGGGGTCGCTCCGCTATTGCGCGTCATCGCGGCGCAGTGCACAGGGGGCGGGCCGGTCTTTCTGGTGATCTCTTTTCATCATGCCATCTGCGACGGAGAATCGCTGAACACTGTGGTCGAGCTGGTTGGGCAGGCTTATGTATCTGATGCGCCATTGCCTGTGCCGGTCCTGCAATACCGCGATGTAATCGCATGGCAGAACGCGCGGCTGTCCGGCCCCGAAGCAGAGCGCCTGCGCCAATACTGGAAAACCTGTCTGGAAGCCGCCCCCCGAGCGGTCGTCCTCCCCGAGGCGCAGCCGCGCCCGGCGCGACAGCGGTTCGAAGGTGCCACCCTGCGGCACGATTTTCCCAGCGGCCTGGCCGGTGATCTGCTCAGCCTCTCCCGAGATATGGAAAGCAGCCTGTTCAACACGCTGCTCACGGGGCTGGCAATCGCGCTGGATCAGCGCGCGGATCAGCCGGATATGGTGATCGCCACACCAGTGCTGGGCCGCAACCACCCGGAGCTGGCGGATCAAATCGGGTTCTTCGCAAATACCCTCTGCCTGCGTGTGTCCCTTGATCGTGCAGCCAGCGTCGGCGATGCACTGAGAGATGTAACGCGGCGGGCGCACGAGGCGCTTGACCATCAGGACTGGCCGTTCAACCGACTGGTTAGCGACCTGAACGAGCCGCGCGATTTGTCGCGCAATCCGGTGTGCAATGTCATGCTGGTGTTGTTTGATGCCGACCGCCCCGAGCTGAGCCTGCCGGGGGTGACCCTGACGCCCTTTGGTCGCGATACTGAATGGGCCTTCAGCCGGTTTGACCTTGTGTTCCACGTCACCCATGACAGCCGCACCGGCGCGCTGGTGCTGGACCTCAATCACGATACTGCGCTGTTTGACGCGACACAGGTTGCCCGGATCGCCCGGCATTTCCAGACCATCCTTGAGCAGCTGGGGACCGCACGGAACCGTGCCATCGGCGCGCTTAGTCCCTTTGATGCGGCGCAGTCGGAACTGATTGCCGCGCTCGACCGCACCGATCTGATGGCAGAAGAAACCAGCCTGACTGCACTGTTCACCAAGGTTGCCACAGCGACGCCCGAAGCTATCGCCGTCGAGGATGATAAGAGAACGCTGAGCTATGGCGAACTGGACCACTGGTCGAACGGCGTCGCGCAGGAGTTGGTCGCGCGTGGTGTCGGACCCGACCGGACCGTCGCCGTTTCGGGCGCCCGCTCGGCTGCCGGAGTGGTGGCAATCCTGGGTGTTCTCAAGGCCGGTGGCGCCTGGGTTGCTCTCGACGAACGCTGGCCCCGGGCGCGCATTGACGCGGTAATCAGGGATGCGAACGCTGTTGTTCTGCTTGAGGCTGATGAGACACGCACGGCAAAAGAGGCCCTGCGGGTGCAACACATCGAACCCACCACAGAGGCGGTGGACCGTGCCGCCGCGTCGGCGCTGGCCTATGTGGTCTTTACCTCAGGATCGACAGGGACGCCCAAGGGGGTGATGATCGAACACCGTGCCGTTGCCAATATGGTGCGCCAGCAAATCCCGACCTTTGGCGTCACCGCCCGCAGCCGTTTCCTGCAATTTGCGGCCCCGGTGTTCGATGCGCATGTGTCCGAAGTGTTTGTCACTTTGCTCGCCGGGGGGCGACTGATCATCCCGGCGCGCGACACGCTGGAAAATCCGGCGGCATTGAAACGGGTGATGGCGGATCATGGCATTACACATATCACCCTGCCGCCGAGCTTTCTGGATGTGGCGCGCGATGTGCTGCCAGACACGCTTGAGGTGTTGATCACAGCAGGCGAATCCGCTCGGCCGGAGGAGACCCGTCGCCTTGCCAACCGACTTCGCCTGATAAACGCCTATGGCCCGGCGGAAAATGCGGTTTGTTCGACCATGCATTTGGTTGATCCGCTGGTTACACACGCTGCGGTGCCCATAGGCCGACCGATCAATGGCACTGGTCTGGCGCTGCTGGACGGATCGGGTCGCGCCGTGCCGGTGGGCGTCCCGGGCGAAATCATGCTGCATGGCGCTGGCCTGGCACGCGGCTATCTGGGGCAGCCGGACCTGACTTCGCTGGTATTTCCGTCGGCAGATGTTTCCGGTGGGCGGCGCTACGTCACCGGCGATATCGGTATCCTGCGCGATGACGGGGCGGTTGTATTTCTTGGTCGGCGCGACGATCAGATCAAGATCTCGGGCCAGCGGTTGGAGTTGGCCGAGGTCGAGGCACGGCTGAACTCGGCGCCCGATGTCGCCCGTGCAATCGCGGCCCCTGTGATCGGGGCGGGAGGGCGTACAACGCTGGGTGCCTGGGTTCTCAAAGCTCCCGGGCCGGTCAGCCTTTGGCCTTCAGTCGCCGAGTTCTTTGTTTATGATGACGTGGTCTATCAGGCCATGGCGGGTGATCGGGGCCGAAATGCGCGCTACGGAGAAGGGTTCCAGCGCCACCTGCCCGGTCAAGTCGTGCTTGAGGTCGGCCCCGGCCCCTATGCCATCCTGTCGCGCATGGCTATCGAGGCGGGGGCCCGACATGTTTACGCAGTCGAAATCAACCCCGAGATTGCCGACCGCGCCCGGCTTGCCGTCGCCGAGGCTGGGTTGCAGGACCGGATCACGGTTCTGACAGGCGATGCGACCGAAGTGGTACTGCCGGAACCCGCCGACTGGTGCATTTCCGAAATTGTGGGGGGCATCGGTGGTTCCGAAGGTGCGGCATCGATCCTGAACGGAGTACGTGCCAAATTGCGCCAACCGGAAAACATGCTGCCCCGCAGCAGCGTGACCCGGATCGCCGCAGTGGATCTGCCGCTGTCACAGATTGACCCCGGATTTTCGACCGTGGCGGCGGATTATGTGCGCCGGATCTTTGAACAGCGCGGTCGGCCTTTTGATCTTAGGCTGTGTCTGCGCCGTTTCGACCGTGATCGGGTGCTCAGCAGCTCTGATGTTTTTGAAGAGCTGGATTTTACTCGCGACATGGCGCTGGAAGGGGATCATGACATTACCCTTACGGTGCTTCGGGATGGGCATATGTCGGGATTTGTGATGTGGCTGACGATGGACGTGGGCGCAAACAGACGGATTGATGTGCTGAGCGATACGTCAAGCTGGCTTCCGGTTTACGTGCCGCTGGGGGCCGATGGCATAGCCGTACGTCAGGGCGATACAATCCGCGCACGCATCGCCCGAACGCTGAATTCGGGCGGTCGGCATCCGGATTTTTACATTGATGGCGCTCTGATGCGCGGGGCAAAAAATGTCGCGCCGATCGGCGCGGCGGTGCCGCATATGGCATCCGGATTCGGTGAAAGCCCGCTCCATGCACACCTGTTTGACGCCGCTGGCCAACCGCGCATTGTCGAGGATGGTTTTCTCGACCGCATCCGCAGCCACGCCGCCGCCCATCTACCGCGCTATGCGGTGCCCGGTATCCTGCGCGAGATCGAGACGCTGCCGCGCACAGTCAACGGCAAGCTGGCGCGCACCGAATTGCCCGACCTTGTTGCGCAGGGCTCTAGTACTGCGTCGACTGACCCGATCGAAATCCCGGCTCTTGCACGTCGCATTGCCGCTGTATTTGCCCGCATGCTGGAGCGGGAGAGTATTGATCCGACCGTTGGATTTTTTGAATTGGGCGGTGACTCAATCTCGGCGGTGCGGGCCGTCGGGGCCTTGGCTGCCAAACAGATCGAGGTGACCGCCGCAGAGATCCTGCATCACCAAAGCGCCGTGGCACTGTCCTCTGTCGCGCGGCAATCGCACGGTCAAGATGTACCTTCGCAATTTGGTCCGGTTCCAGCGCATCCGGTGCAAGCTTGGTTCCTGTCGCGCGACGTCAAGTTGCGCCGCCGGTTCAATCAGTCGGTCCTTATCACCCTGCCGGAACGCGCAGATCCAGCGGGCCTTGAGGACGCGCTGCAGGTATTGCTGCGCCGCCATGGTGCGCTGAACCTGAGAATCGATCCCGATAAGGGCACGATAGAAGAGCCAGATCAGCCGCCAGAGCAGCCAATGCTGTTGATCGAAGATCTGCGCCTTGTGCCGCCTGCCAGCCTTTCGGCCCGGCGCGACGCTGCTGCAGAGCAAACCCACGCCGGAATCGATCCGCTTTCGGGCCGACTATTTTCCGCGCTGTTGTTGCGTGAAGCCGACCACGACCAACTGCTGTTGGTGGCGCATCACATGTCAGTGGACATGCTGTCCTGGCGAACCCTTGTTGCAGATTTTGATCAGGTGCTGCGCAATTCGCAGACACCGCTGCCCAAATTGCGCGCACGCTATTCGGATATCTGTGCGGCATTGGCCAAAGAGGCGTTTTCCCCGATCACCGCAACCGAAAAGCCTTTTTGGGAGGGAGTCGCCCGGTTGTCTGAAACCCTGACCCTGCCCAAGCCAGTGAACGGTGCGGTGCGTGGCATGATGCATTTGCGCCTTGATATTCCCGTTTCAGAAGCGGCATTTGACGCACATAAGGGCGCGGACATGCAGTCATTGCTGCTGCGGGCGATGGCAGATGCGTCGACCGAGGTTCTGGGCTGGCCGCAAACGGTGATTGATTTGGAAACGCACGGACGTGATCTACCGCGGCAGGTTCCGGATTGTTCGGCTGTTGTTGGCTGGTTTACGCGCATCACGCCCGTGGTGCTGGGCGCGCAATCGTCGGGCGATCCGCTGACAGAACTGCCACGCGGCGGACTTGGTTTTGGGTTGCTGGCGTGGCAGCGCAGCGATGGCGACGCACTTCGCAAGGTGCAGGCGCCAATGGCGCTGAATTATCTTGGCGACCTGTCGACTGCCAAAAGCGGGCAGGGTGCCACGCCGGGATTGCGTATTGATTGGGATGGGCTGGGGCATGGCGTCGACCCCGCGTTCCGTACCGGGCATGTCCTAAGCATTCTGGCCCATGAAAGCGATACAGGGCTTTTCCTGTCGCTGAGCGCCGATCTTGAACTTGTCCGCCGCGAGGTGGCCGAGGCCTTTGGCAGCGCCATGCGCGCGGCGTTGGTGAAGGCCGCTGCCGTCCCTAAAGTCGCGTCCTTGGATGGGATTGATTTGGAAGCGCTGGCCGCCGACCTTGGGATATGATGCCCTGGTTACGGCCTCATCGCCGGGCTTACCTGCCCGTGAGTTCCAAAACAGAGCGCGCCACTGAGTGCAGAACCTCGGCGGGCGCGTCGCGCAGAAAGAAGTGCCCGCCGTCAAAAAAGTGGTGCTGAAACCCGCGCCCCCTGTCTGACCATCGTGCCATTTCGGTTGCAGGTACCAGTGGGTCGTCGCGTCCGGACAGTGAAATTACCGGGATGGGCAAGGGAGGCGTTTCGCTTGGATCAAAGGTTTCGACCACGCTGAAATCCGCGCGCAGGACTGGCTCCATCAGATCCCAAAGCTCCGGGTAGGTATCAAACGCCAGATTGGCTGGATCGTAGCTTCGCAACCGGTCTAACAGGGCGGGTTTATCCAGTTTGTGCATCATAACTGGCCGCTGGATTGGCGGAGGCAGGCAGGCAGAAACGACCAACGCTTGCGGCAGGGGGAGGTCGCGCTCCATACGGCGCAAACATAGGGCATAGCAGATAGCGCCGCCCATCGAATGGCCAAACAGGATATGCGGGCGATGCAGGGTCGGTGCCAGTTGCGCATCCAGCCAGTCAAGAAGCGGTGCCATCCGCGTAAACGGCACCTCCCTGATCCGGGCCTCGCGTCCCGGCAGGCAGATCGGGTGGATTTTTATCCCTCGGGGTGGCTGAACAGTCCAGGGATGGAAAAAGGCGGTGCCTCCGCCGGCAAAGGGCAGGCAGATCAGATCACGCATATCCGGCTCATGGGTTTTTGGGCGGGTTTTCTAGCGCCGGTTTGGTCACCGGGGACGAACTGCTCAACTCTTCGACCGGTACAAAAGTCGTTTCTCCCGATACATCGCCGGTTTCTATATGGCCGATCGTGCCTTTGGAATCCGGACGTTGTGTGGTGATCTCTCCATCGCCGGTCCGGATCGTGTCCGGAAGGATCGGCTGCGTCGGAATGTCTGTGCCGAAGCGCTGCGACCCCTGCGTCAAATCCATGCCCTGTGAACTGGTGTCCAAAATCAATGGCAGTCCTGTTTCCGAATTGCCGATCACGACCACCTTGGCGTTGTTGGATTCGGCAAGCCGCAGCGTCGCTTCAATTCCGCGCCAGCGCAGATAACTTTCTGAGATCGCGGGCGCAACAATTTCCTGAAACTCGCGAATACCTTGGCCTTCGATCTTCTTTCGCGCGCTCTCAAGCTTTTCGGTCTCGACCCGAAATTTGTACTCTTCGACCCTTTGGGCCTGTTCCAGCTTTTGTTCGATCGCCTCTTGTAGAGGCCGCGGCAGGCGCACGCTTTTGATCAGCGTATCTTCCAACACTACTAGATTTTCGGTGTCGTTCTCTGTCGTGCGTTTTCCGATGCCATTGGGATAGTCGTGTGAAACCACTCGCGTATAAATTTCGGTCTGCACTTTGCTGCGATCGACGCTATAGAGTTTTTCCGCCTCGTGGCGCGAAACGACTTCGCGCGCGACCGACCCGACCACTGGCACCAGCAGCGTTTCAAGGTAGTTGAGGCCGACGTTGGTGTTGAGCTCGACGATATTTCTTTCGACAGCCCGCCAGCGGAATGTCAGCGTGACTTCCATATGTAGTCCGTCGCGGGACACAACTTCGTAGACCTGATCAAAGGTCTGCAGTCGGCTGTCGTAAGTGTAAAACTTGTCCCAAGGCAGGATAACGTGCACCCCTTCATCGAGCGGTCCATCCGAGACATCCTCGGGCGACCAGGCCATACGGTGCCATACCACACTGACGTGGCCGACCGGCGTGGTGTGAACCATAAGATCCCATAGCAGGACAACGGTCATAATCCCGATCAGGATCGCAAAGCTCAGCCCGTTGGACAGCCGCCGCAGGCGTTTTTTACTGGATGGGCTCATCATTCACCTCAAGATTCAGGCGCCCGGTCGCCATGTGGACCCTGCGGTCACAGCAATCGAAATACTGTTCATCATGCGTCGCCGCGAGGATGGTCTTGCCGGCATCCCTCAGGCCCGGCAAGATTTCGCGGTAAAACCGTCGCCGCGTTTCAGGATCCTGATCGGCGGCCCACTCGTCAAGGATCAGGATCTGCCGGTCCTCGGCCAATGCCAATGCCAGACCCAGCCGCTTTTTTTGTCCGGTTGACAGCGCGGCGGGGTCGATCGTACGCAGGTCAGGGCCGAACTTGTCACGAATGCCGAGTTCGTTCAACCAGTGTTCAAACCGTTTCAGCCCGGCCTCATCTAACCCGTAGGGCTCTGGAAAGACGTGGAAATCGGCGAATACAGTTGAGAACAGGTTGCGGTAGCTCTGCTGTTGGTACAGTGGGGTCGCGGCCCCATTCAACTGGATGTCGCCTGTGCGGCGAGGATAGAGCCCAGTCAGAACCCGCAGCAGCGTGGTCTTGCCTGACCCGTTGCCGCCAGTCATAAAAACGATCTCGTTCCGGGTCAGCAAAAAATCGATATCCGTGATGGCAAATCCCTGTTCGCCGCCATGGCGATAGCAGAGGTTGACCAGTTCAACAGATTGGAACGACTCGGCCTCTTCGGTCGAGGTGTCCTGTTCGCGCCGGGCCGAAAGGGCGGCAACACGCTCCTGAAAGGCATCGATTTCTGACAGTGCATATTGAGCCGTCGTCACCTGCTGAAACGTCTGGACCACAGCGCTGATCGGACCCAGAAGAAACATCACCGCAATCATGATGCGCGATATATCTGCCGAAGAATCCTGTGAAATCAGCGGCATGATGAACACAACCGACCCGGCCATCAGGTAAGAAGCCGAATTGCCGGTGGCCAGCATGCCGGCGAAATGCGCCGCCGCATTTCCGCGTCCCTGGGCCAGATATTCGGACCGGTTCTGCACATCCGTTTGGAAATCGCGACGCCTCGCGGGATTGAGGCTAAGTTCTTTCGCGCCCCGTACCAGACCTTCAGTGATTTCGCGGTATTTCTCTTCTGCCTTGGTGGCGCGGCGCATGTCGTCGTCCAGCATGCCACGGCTGGTTAGGAACCCCGCAACGGTCAGGACCACGACGACTGTGGTCAAAAGCGCTGCCAAGGGGGACAGGAACAGCAGATAGGCAAACATGAACAGCAGCAGAACAAGGCCCTCGGCCCCTGCGATAATCGGTACAAGTGTCTGTGACAGCGACGAATAATGCGTGTCGGATCCGTCCATCACATTGCGCAGGCCAACAGTCTGGATGTCCTCAAGCGACAGATTCAAAACATCTTCGGCGGTGGCCAGACGGCGGTCGTGCAAGGCCGTTTCGATGGATTGGGTCGCCTCACGAATCAGGTAGTTCTGCGCCCAACGATAGATGATCAGCAACAGCAGAAAGCCAAAGGCCATCAGCCGGGAATAGCCGTGATATTCTACTTCACGCGCTTCTGCGTTCAGCAAGAACAGTACGACGGTACCGCAGGTCGCCGACAGGATCGCGATCAGTCCGAGGTTCACTAGTCCCGGTTTTCCGATGGATGACCAAAGCCGGACGAGCCGGAAATCCCGTGCCTTTTGCTTGGTCCGATTACCAGAGGCCATCAGCCTCAATAGCTTTTCGCCCAGCCCGTGGGGCTGAGCGGTTTGGGACGCCTTTTTGGTCATATTTCCGACAACTAATGCTTAGGCTGGGTCAGGAGCAGCATGATGGCCACGATCAGCGGCGTCAGGATGATGGCGAATATGAATGACCCGCCAAAACCCAAAGCACGGTCACGACCTAAAAGCCCCACAATGGCGCAGAGGCCAAGATAGGTTATGACGACAACCGGGTGCATCATTTTCGGGCCTAGTTGGCTCTCGAGGATGAGAATTCTTCCTGCAATTCCTTCTTGATCGCATCAACACTAAAGTCGAGCATCGATCCGCCGCCTTCAAAGTGGCGCACAAAGACCTTGCCGATGGCATAGGTAGATGCGGCCGCAAAGGCAGCCATTCCGGCACTCCCGAGCAGCGTACCACTAATTGGAATAAGCTTGACCGAAGAGCCGAGCAGGGTGGTGCTCACAGCTGCCGGGGCGAGCGTGCCCAGAAGCGATGTGATTATCGCCTTGAGGTTCTGTTCATCGGCTTCCTGCCCGTAGGCGGCAGCAAGCTTGCGCACCATCTGGACCTGTACCGCACCGACAGCGAGCAAATCCAGGTAGGGCACAGGCACAACGCCGCCCGCCGCCGACCATTTCACCGAAGATGATATGATTTCAGCAACTTTCTGGTGCCGGATATCCACAGCATTTGCTGTCTTGTCATTGTCTTTCGAAATCGTCGCAGTCGCCATGGTGTCACCTCGTGTCGTTTTGGGAAATAGATCGGACCAGAAACCAGGGATGGTCGAAAATTGTCATTTGTCTACGTCACCTACTGTCGCAATCATTCGATAACATGCCGTCAAAGTCCAACTTTATTTGCCCCCACGGAAATTTTTGTTCTGATTTATGTGATCTGAATATGTGATTCGGGTGAGGGGCGGTCAAAATCCAGAAAGGTTTACAAAATGTTAATATTGCAAGAATTTTCCCATCGGAAAGAGAAATCTACCGCCTTGGGACTGATTAGAAATCAACACCGGGGATCAGTCGGGGCCGAGCGCAAAAGGTTACCACATGCCTGCGCCACCATGCGGCCCGGGCACGCAACGAGCGTTGATGCCCCAGCTGGGACGACAGGTCGGCATCACACCAAAGTACAGTTCCTCGGCAGACATTGCCCTGAGCCGCACTTCGTGAAAATCGACAAAGCGATTGACCGTCGGGTGGACCGCCTTGAATACCGCCTCTTTCGCCAAAAAAAGCCGCGTCGAACCATAGTGCGCCCAAAGAGTGTTTGTGACAATCGCCAGTTCCTCCGGTCGGAATATCTTGGGCGCAAGGTCCACACTGTCCTGGGTGGGACGCTTGCTTCAATGTCTATTCCCTGACCGGTGAAGCGTTTTGACGGTCTCGTAACACGGATCACAAAGCTGTCGCTGCGGGCAAGACTGTCTGTGATGCTCACTGGCCCAGACTGGTGTGCGGTCCGGCCCAAAGACCGGCCGGTCTTTGAATTTTCGTCAAATGCAGGCAGAGCCGATTTCAACTGACGGATCGAGTCCTTCGCGCAGGCCCGGCCTCCACGATACTCGCCTTTGCGCTTGGCCACGGCCCGATCCAGTGCAGTCGGTACGGCAATTTCAGGCCTCGCCATTTCGCCGCCATCCAGAGAACACAGAGGTCATCTTGGTCAAGCCAATGCGACAGGGGAGTAGCGGTGGCTCTCATTTGCAGCGCCTTCATGGCCTCTGCGTCGACACAATGATCGCGCGAATGACTGTGGCGGCTTTCGTTCCGTTCGAAAGATACGTTCTGCCTCCTCACTTATGCTTCCATCGCAAGGCAATTGCCAGGCCGTGGTCATCGGCCTGCGCGGTCGGTCCTTCTTCAAAAAATTACCGGAAATATGAAAGCCGTTGTAACACAAGGGAAAAATACCTTTTTGGATGCTTCTTGCCTTCCTAGATTTTCGGTATCCGGAAAGCTCACCCTTTGGCGCTGGTCCCTGCGCTCGTGAGTCGGCAGCTGCCGTTAAGTGCTCAAAGAGTAATGGCGCTCCAAAGTGCGCACACCGGCAACGCAAAATTTCTGTCACCAAAGGAGAGCTTTTCCTTACCTAGGACGTGTTGACAAAAGGGATTCCCACCCTCAGCTGATCATGATTCAAGCTAGTATCTGCAATGGAGATCAGCTTGGCACGAGACCTAATGT
>NZ_FZNN01000046.1 GCF_900188035.1 Puniceibacterium sediminis
GAAAAAAGCGCTTGCGGGTTTTGTGTAGTAACCGTAGAACCCCCCTCACCGGCGGCGCTGAGGCGCTAACGGGACGCCAGACGGGGCGAACGGGACGGGGCGGCTAGGGTCGCTTGGGACGGTTCGCAGACGATGCGGTTTTAGAAATTCGAAGGTTTGGATGCGGTGCGCGCCGGAAAGTTAGGGCGCTCAGTGTATCTTTTAGTCTTCAACGCTGTTTGACATTGCTAATATCTGAAGAGATATGTGGGCGGTTTGGTTCAAATCGATGAACAAACGCTGCATATCGGCTCTTAGGGATTTCGGTTCCGATGATAGAGTTACAGCTTCACTGTTTGACGGACTTCGGTTTCCAATGGAAACTGATGTACATCAGACAGAGACTGTTTTGTGACCTTCGTGAGTTGCGGATGGATGGTTTCGACTGTTCATGTGTAGCGAAGCGGTAGGATGCAGAACGATGTGCAGAGGTTCGAACGTCAAGGATAAGCTAGTAATAGCTTTTCAACTTGAGAGTTTGATCCTGGCTCAGAACGAACGCTGGCGGCAGGCCTAACACATGCAAGTCGAACGGCACCTTCGGGTGTAGTGGCGGACGGGTTAGTAACGCGTGGGAACGTACCCTTTTCTGCGGGATAGCCTTGGGAAACTGAGAGTAATACCGCATACGCCCTTCGGGGGAAAGATTTATCGGAGAAGGATCGGCCCGCGTTAGATTAGATAGTTGGTGGGGTAATGGCCTACCAAGTCTACGATCTATAGCTGGTTTTAGAGGATGATCAGCAACACTGGGACTGAGACACGGCCCAGACTCCTACGGGAGGCAGCAGTGGGGAATCTTAGACAATGGGCGCAAGCCTGATCTAGCCATGCCGCGTGTGTGATGAAGGCCTTAGGGTCGTAAAGCACTTTCGCCAGAGATGATAATGACAGTATCTGGTAAAGAAACCCCGGCTAACTCCGTGCCAGCAGCCGCGGTAATACGGAGGGGGTTAGCGTTGTTCGGAATTACTGGGCGTAAAGCGCGCGTAGGCGGATTAGAAAGTATGGGGTGAAATCCCGGGGCTCAACCTCGGAACTGCCTCATAAACTACTAGTCTAGAGTTCGAGAGAGGTGAGTGGAATTCCGAGTGTAGAGGTGAAATTCGTAGATATTCGGAGGAACACCAGTGGCGAAGGCGGCTCACTGGCTCGATACTGACGCTGAGGTGCGAAAGTGTGGGGAGCAAACAGGATTAGATACCCTGGTAGTCCACACCGTAAACGATGAATGCCAGACGTCAGCAAGCATGCTTGTTGGTGTCACACCTAACGGATTAAGCATTCCGCCTGGGGAGTACGGTCGCAAGATTAAAACTCAAAGGAATTGACGGGGGCCCGCACAAGCGGTGGAGCATGTGGTTTAATTCGAAGCAACGCGCAGAACCTTACCAACCCTTGACATCCTTGGATCGCTGGAGAGATTCAGCTTTCTCGTAAGAGACCAAGTGACAGGTGCTGCATGGCTGTCGTCAGCTCGTGTCGTGAGATGTTCGGTTAAGTCCGGCAACGAGCGCAACCCACATCCTTAGTTGCCAGCAGTTCGGCTGGGCACTCTAGGGAAACTGCCCGTGATAAGCGGGAGGAAGGTGTGGATGACGTCAAGTCCTCATGGCCCTTACGGGTTGGGCTACACACGTGCTACAATGGCAGTGACAATGGGTTAATCCCCAAAAGCTGTCTCAGTTCGGATTGGGGTCTGCAACTCGACCCCATGAAGTCGGAATCGCTAGTAATCGCGTAACAGCATGACGCGGTGAATACGTTCCCGGGCCTTGTACACACCGCCCGTCACACCATGGGAGTTGGGTTTACCCGAAGACGGTGCGCCAACCTGTTCGCAGGAGGCAGCTGGCCACGGTAAGCTCAGCGACTGGGGTGAAGTCGTAACAAGGTAGCCGTAGGGGAACCTGCGGCTGGATCACCTCCTTTCTAAGGATGTTCCTAGATTTAGGGAGTTACCAACGCGCTCAAGTAGCGAAGCGGTAGCGCAACTAAACGTGGAACACTTAGCACGGTCTCTACCTTTGGAGACCAACATCAGAACGGGCCAGGCCGTCCTCATATCTCTTCAGAACAATAATCACAGACCTACCGGTCTGTCTTGGGTCGGTAGCTCAGGTGGTTAGAGCGCACGCCTGATAAGCGTGAGGTCGGAGGTTCAAGTCCTCCTCGACCCACCATATATTCCTGTGCCCTTTGGGGTACTTGAAACTGATGGGGCCTTAGCTCAGCTGGGAGAGCGCCTGATTTGCATTCAGGAGGTCAGGAGTTCGATCCTCCTAGGCTCCACCATTACCAAGCGGGTGGAACCAACGCAGAACATCGATTAGATCGTTAAGCACTATCAAGTGTTTAACCGTCCAATCGGACGAATTGACATCGTATAGAGAGATACAAAATCAACACTGTTTGATCGCCCGAGTATGGGACTGATCTCAGTGGGGTGCAAAGGCCGCAAGGCCGATGCGAGCAGGACTTTAGGTTGTTTCCTCGACCGAACCCCTGTCTGCCTCGCTGAAAAGAACAGAGTTGTCCAAGTCAAGTAAACTATAACCCGGTTCAGTTCCTGCACGGAAACTGAACCGAAGCGATTAACCATCGCGAAGGTTGTTTGGTGATGTGAAGTTTTGAATGCTTAGGCGTTCAGGATGGAAGCGCACTGAGCAGCCTGGGAAAAAGTATGCTTTTGATTAGTGTCACAGAGAAGTCAAAAGGCTCTGTGACCGCAGTAAGAGCGCTCAAGTAGCAACGCGATAGCGGTGTAAAAGAGCCTGGCTCTTACTGGATCAAATCAAGCGCGAGAAGGGCGTTTGGTGGATGCCTTGGCAGTAAGAGGCGATGAAGGACGTGGTACTCTGCGATAAGTCATGGGGAGCTGAGAACAGGCTTTGATCCATGAATTTCCGAATGGGGCAACCCACCTGACAGTTTGTTATAATAGCCGCAAGGCTGCTTATAATGGGCTGAAACAGGTACTTATAGACTGAATACATAGGTTTATAAGAGCAAACCCGGGGAACTGAAACATCTAAGTACCCGGAGGAAAGGACATCAATAGAGACTCCCCTAGTAGCGGCGAGCGAACGGGGACCAGCCGAGTCCTGAGAGTGACCAGAACAATCTGGAAAGATTGGCCATAGCGGGTGACAGCCCCGTATGGGAAGCTCAATGGAACGTATTAAGTAGGGCGGAACACGTGAAATTCTGTCTGAAGATCGGGGGACCACCCCCGAAGGCTAAGTACTCCTTACTGACCGATAGCGAACCAGTACCGTGAGGGAAAGGTGAAAAGCACCCCGACGAGGGGAGTGAAACAGTACCTGAAACCGAACGCCTACAATCAGTCGGAGCTTGACTGGACTCTAATAGCAATCTGCGCCATGGGATTGTCCTGTAGAAACAGCTGCGTGAGGCGGTAATTCTGTCCTCAAGTGGCGAAGTGACAGGATGGATATCATGGCCGACGGAACCTTTGCAGTGATCATGCTGATTGCCGGTCTTACCGACATGAACATGAATTACTGTGGAACATCAACGGGATGCCTCGGCGCGTCGGAAACGACACCGCGTCTGGAATTCTCTGGTGGACAGGTTCTGGAACGGCGGGCTGAAACCGCTGGCGAAGTTTACCTGCGTTACGATCTGGGCCGCAACTATGGCCCTTTCGGAACGGCGGTAGGCCTGTCAGTGGGAGAGAGTGGCGAAGCCTGGATGGGCATAGGTTCGACCTATACCATGCAGCTTGCAAACAGCCCTGCTTATGCAGAGCTGCACGCAATGCCGGGCTTTTATGCCGATAACGGAGGTTTTGATCTGGGTGGACCGATCGAGTTTAGATCGGGGATCGAGGTCGGATATGAACTCCGTAGTGGCTGGCGCATGGCGCTGAGCTACGATCACCGTTCCAATGCAGGGATATACGACAACAATCCGGGAATTGAGACTGTTCAGTTCCGGGTGTCTATGCCTCTGAGATAGTCGGCAGCAAATACTACTTCGAAACTGAGTGCCAAACGCGCTCAAGTAGCCGAAGGCGGTAGCGCAAAAAGAATGTTATTAGTGTCCAGTCTTGTGACGGCGTACCTTTTGTATAATGGGTCATCGACTTGGTCTATCTAGCAAGCTTAAGCCGTTAGGTGTAGGCGCAGCGAAAGCGAGTCTTAATAGGGCGTTGAGTTAGATGGATCAGACCCGAAACCGAGTGATCTAGGCATGACCAGGATGAAGGTAAGGTAACACTTACTGGAGGTCCGAACCCACACCTGTTGAAAAAGGTCGGGATGAGTTGTGCCTAGGGGTGAAAGGCCAATCAAACTCGGAGATAGCTGGTTCTCTGCGAAATCTATTTAGGTAGAGCGTCATCCGAATACCCCGGGGGGTAGAGCACTGGATGGGTAATGGGGCCCCACAGGCTTACTGATCCTAACCAAACTCCGAATACCCGGGAGTACTAGATGGCAGACACACAGCGGATGCTAACGTCCGTTGTGAAGAGGGAAACAACCCTGACCTACAGCTAAGGCCCCTAATTCATGGCTAAGTGGGAAAGCAGGTGGGACGACCAAAACAACCAGGAGGTTGGCTTAGAAGCAGCCATCCTTTAAAGATAGCGTAACAGCTCACTGGTCTAAACAAGTTGTCCTGCGGCGAAGATGTAACGGGGCTCAAGCCATGAGCCGAAGCTTAGGATGCCGTAAGGCATGGTAGCAGAGCGTAGTGTGACATAGTTCCCTGTCTCTTTAGCGACTTCGGTCGTTACGGAGACGAGGAGCTTTCTGTGAAGCCCGGGCGTGAGCCATCGGGTGGAGAGATCACTAGTGAGAATGATGACATGAGTAGCGACAAAGGGTGTGAGAGACACCCTCGCCGAAAGTCCAAGGGTTCCTGCTTAAAGCTAATCTGAGCAGGGTAAGCCGACCCCTAAGGCGAGGCCGAAAGGCGTAGTCGATGGGAACCAGGTTAATATTCCTGGGCCAGATGGAAGTGACGGATCTCGAAGGTTGTTCGTTCTTATCGGATTGAACGGGCCGCTTAGAGGTTCCTGGAAATAGCTCCATCGCTAGATCGTACCCTAAACCGACACAGGTGGACTGGTAGAGAATACCAAGGCGCTTGAGAGAACTATGTTGAAGGAACTCGGCAAAATACCTCCGTAAGTTCGCGAGAAGGAGGCCCGGTTTCTAGGCAACTAGAGGCTGGGGGCACAAACCAGGGGGTGGCGACTGTTTACTAAAAACACAGGGCTCTGCGAAGTCGTAAGACGACGTATAGGGTCTGACGCCTGCCCGGTGCCTGAAGGTTAAAAGGAGGGGTGCAAGCTCTGAATTGAAGCCCAGGTAAACGGCGGCCGTAACTATAACGGTCCTAAGGTAGCGAAATTCCTTGTCGGGTAAGTTCCGACCTGCACGAATGGCGTAACGACTTCCCCGCTGTCTCCAACATAGACTCAGCGAAATTGAATTGCCTGTCAAGATGCAGGCTTCCCGCGGTTAGACGGAAAGACCCCGTGCACCTTTACTACAGCTTCACACTGGCATTAGGCCGAACATGTGCAGAATAGGTGGTAGGCTTTGAAGCGGAGACGCCAGTCTTCGTGGAGCCTCCTTTGAGATACCACCCTTGTTCTGCTTGATGTCTAACCGCGGTCCGTTATCCGGATCCGGGACCCTGTGTGGCGGGTAGTTTGACTGGGGCGGTCGCCTCCTAAAGCGTAACGGAGGCGCGCGAAGGTTGGCTCAGAGCGGTCGGAAATCGCTCGTTGAGTGCAATGGCAGAAGCCAGCCTGACTGCAAGACTGACAAGTCGAGCAGAGACGAAAGTCGGCCATAGTGATCCGGTGGTCCCAAGTGGGAGGGCCATCGCTCAACGGATAAAAGGTACGCCGGGGATAACAGGCTGATACTGCCCAAGAGTCCATATCGACGGCAGTGTTTGGCACCTCGATGTCGGCTCATCTCATCCTGGGGCTGGAGCAGGTCCCAAGGGTACGGCTGTTCGCCGTTTAAAGAGGTACGTGAGCTGGGTTTAGAACGTCGTGAGACAGTTCGGTCCCTATCTGCCGTGGGTGTAGGATACTTGAGAGGAGTTGCCCCTAGTACGAGAGGACCGGGGTGAACGAACCACTGGTGGACCAGTTGTCGTGCCAACGGCAGTGCTGGGTAGCTATGTTCGGACAGGATAACCGCTGAAGGCATCTAAGCGGGAAGCCCCCCTCAAAACAAGGTATCCCTGAGGGCCGTGGTAGACCACCACGTCGATAGGCCGGAGATGTAAGCGCAGCAATGTGTTCAGTTGACCGGTACTAATGGCCCGATAGGCTTGATTTGATCCAGTAAAAGACAGGCTCAACCCCGTCTCTTACGGAACAGATCGAAAGCATACACATCAAGTCGAACGACTTGGACAACGTTGATCGAGGAAAACAACCCTGTCAGGTGGCAAAACCACCCGACGTTCTGGGTTTTATTCGGTTTGGTGGTCATAGCGCGAGCAAAACACCCGGCTCCATTCCGAACCCGGCCGTTAAGTGCCGTAGCGCCGATGGTACTGCGTCTTAAGACGTGGGAGAGTAGGTCACCGCCAAACCTAATAAGACCCAGAACATACAAGTATCTCTCTAAACGACGATCAGCGACACAACCCTGGCATAAATCAACACGCCTATGCCAAAAGCGTCGCGGGATGGAGCAGCCCGGTAGCTCGTCAGGCTCATAACCTGAAGGTCGTAGGTTCAAATCCTACTCCCGCAACCA
>NZ_FZNN01000017.1 GCF_900188035.1 Puniceibacterium sediminis
GTCCTGACAACGGATATGCCGTTCTGGCGCATCAATCTGCCCGGCAGTGGTTTGCTTAGAAACCATGAGAGGGGATCTGCCCACACGCCCCCTCTTGTCTTATGAACTGGCCAGCTTCCGTTGCATGATGGGAGCCACCACGCCGATCGCGCAAGTCGGCGGGGTTGCGGGGCTTAAGCAGCCATTTTCAGTGTCATTTCGGGGTGAATGGCGGAAGGGAAATGGTTGCGTTAATCGTTTCAGCCCTGCGTGATCGTGCGTGGCAGGTCCTTCTGTTCGCAACTGGAACCCGGGCCGCGCATGGGTTATCCACATCCGCGAACCGGGGGACTGCCCTCAAATCATCACGATCAGGGAGACGAGTCCAATGGCTCAGGGTCATGAGTGCGCCGCAGATAGGGAAGACGGCAGCCTGTCGGTTGCCTGCAAGACCCTTGCCGAAACTGCTATACTCGCCGAAGTGATCGCGGAGGTGCTTACGCCCGGCGATGTCATCCTGCTGGACGGGGCGCTGGCGGCGGGCAAGACCACCTTTGTCACCCTGATGTGTCAGGCGCTCGGGTGCGAGGATCAGCCATCCAGCCCGACCTATGCGATCTCGAATATCTACACTTGCCCGGGATTCGAGGTGTTTCACATCGATGCGTACCGCCTGAGCGGTGTCCGGGAATTCTACAACCTCGGGATCGAGGAGTTTTTTCCCGAAGCGGTTGCGCTGATCGAATGGGGCGAACGGGTAAGGGAGGCCTTTCCCGACCACCTGCAGACCAGCATTACCTTTCAGGACCCGGAGTCCGAGGCGCGGGTCTATACTTTCAACGCTGAGGGCAGCCGCTGGGAGACGGGGATCACGGACCTTGCCCGGCGATTGTCCAAAAAGGGGCTGACCAAATGAGGCTGATCATTCAGACGTCTTCTGCCGCCTTTGGGCTGGGTCTTCTGTCAGAGGATGGCGCCCTCCTGCACGAGATCAACGCAAGCGACAGGAATACGCAGTCTAGGAACCTTGGCGATCTGTTTGAGAGGTTGATGGCGGCAGCTGGTTGCGAACTTGCCGACATCGGCGAGATCTGCGTTGATCTGGGCCCTGGCGGGCTGTCTTCGACCCGCGCAGGGGTGAGTTTCGCCAATGCTCTGGCCTTTGGCAGTGCGACCGGGCTGTCGGGCGTTTCGGCGCTTGAGCTGCTGATGCTAGAGGCGCGCAAGACCTGTGATCTGCCGATTTGCAGCATGCGCCCGGCGCAGGGCGGGCTCGTCTTTTGGGCGTTTTTCCGACAGGGGCAGCTTGAGCAATCCGGCTGCGATCAGCCCCAGGATGCCCTTGGGCCACTGATTGCGGGCCATGGAGAGATTGCAGTCGTGGGGCCGCTGGCGCGGCTTCGGCTTGATCCGCAGTTGGTAGACGGACTGCAGCTGCTGGACATCGACCCGCCTGCGCTTGACAACTTTGCGCGTGCCACGCGCCGCGCCCCGTCGCGTGTGGGCGGTGTTGCGGTGCTGGAACCGATCACTTCTGCCGAAGGTATCGCGCTGGTTTGACTGGCACATGGGGGACGCAGGAATTGAGTTGCGTGGGTACCGGCGGGCCAGTACGACCCGGTCACCGTTTGCAACGGTTGCCCTATGTCCTGCGGATCCCTAATTCTCTCTGCGACGGGGCATGAGATGCTGAAGGATGAAATACCATGACCGATGCGAGGGCCACAGCAGGATCGGCCCCCCTTGTGGGGCGCGCTGCCGACTGTCTTGAGGCGGGCGGTGTCGTGTTGCTGCCCACAGATACGGTCTTTGGTCTCGCGGCGCTGCCGGATAATGCCGCTGCCGTTGCGCGGATATTTACGCTCAAGGACAGGCCGGGACACAAGAACCTTGCGGTGATGGTGTCCAATATCGAACAGCTGGAGGCCATTGGCGCCAAGGTCACCGATCAGGCGCGCGCGCTGATCGATTCGCCTTTCTGCCCCGGGCCACTGACCCTTGCCGTTGGTCTGCACGAAACGGGCAGGGCGGATTGGCTGCGTGGACGGGAAGAACTGGCTTTCCGGATGCCTGATGATGCCTTTCTACTGGAGCTGATCGACCGCACTGGTCCGCTGCTCGTCACCAGCGCGAACCGATCCGGGATGGGGACGCTCGGCAATGCCGCCGCTGCCGCCGCGCAGCTTACCGGCCATCCAGACATGGTGATCGAGGGGCGCGAATGTGGCGCGATGCCATCGACGCTGGTCAACTGTTGCCGGGTGCCGCCGGTCATCGAACGGGTTGGCGTGATCCCCCCGGACGCGCTTGCGGGATATCTGGGTTCATGAGCGGGGCTGACCTTATCCTCGGGATCGAGACGTCCTGCGATGACACTTCGGTTGCGCTGGTGGATCGCGGGGGGCGGGTGATTGCCTGCGAAACCGTGTCGCAATTCGACATCCATGCCGAATTCGGCGGGGTTTTTCCCGAACTCGCCAGCCGTGCCCACCTGGAGGCGGTGTTGCCTACGGTCGACAAGGTACTGAAAGCCATCGATTCCGACACGGGGCGACTGCGGGCTATTGGTGTCACACGCGGGCCGGGGCTGATCGGATCGCTGATCGTGGGGATGAACACGGCGCAGGCGCTGGGGCTGGCCTGGGGCAAGCCGGTGTTCGGCGTCAATCACCTGCGCGGCCATCTGCGCAGCCCTGATCTTGACGAAAAGCGGATCACCTATCCGGCGCTGCTGCTGCTGGTATCGGGCGGGCATACATTGCTGTGCCATATGACAAGCACGACCGAGATTACGGTTCTGGGCACCACCCGTGACGATTCAGTGGGCGAGACCTATGACAAGGTGGCGCGGATGCTGGACCTTGGCATGCCGGGCGGTCCTGCGCTGGACCGGTTGGCGCGGGCAGGGCGGGCGGTACACCGCTTTCCACGCCCAATGATCCGCGAAGGGTATGAGTTTTCGTTCTCGGGGCTGAAATCCAGCGTGGCGCGGATGCTGGAAAAGGACCCGGATGTGGACCGCGCGGATGTGGCTGCGTCATTTGTGGCGGCCTGCCTTGATGTGCTGGGCACCAAGGTGCGCCGTGCGCTTGGGGAATATGAGGCAAAGTCACTGGTCGTGGTGGGCGGAGTCGCCGCCAGCCCACAGATCCGTGACCTTGTGGGTGAGATCTGTGCCAAAACCGGCGTACAGCCGTGTCTGCCGCCGCTGAAATGGGCGACGGACAATGCCGCGATGATCGCACTGGCGACCTGGGACTATGTCGACCGATCAGAACCGACGGATATGCGGACGGTGCCCAGCATGTCGCTGGCGGCCTGGTAAGTCGCATTTTGGGGCCGGATGCCCCAAAATCCCGCGTTGAAGGTGGGTACCGATCCCGCGGGGATCGCGGTCAACGCGCGCAGCGCCATGGCCGTTTGACCTGCGGCGCATCTGTGTCAGGTTCATTCTGTCGGACTGGACAGGAACACACCGCATGACAGACACGCTTCCCCGATTACAAACCTACAAGATCGCGGACTTTCCCCTGCAGTCGGGCGATGTCCTGCCGGAGGCGACGCTTGCTTATCGAACCTACGGGACGCTGAATGCCGACCGTTCGAACGCCATCATCTATCCGACCTCTTACGGGGTCGTCGATGCGGATGTCGCGTGGTTGATCGGGGCGGGGCGGATCCTAGACCCGACGCGGTATTTTATCGTCGCCGTCAACATGTTCGGCAACGGGGCCTCGTCTTCGCCCAGCACCATGCAGCGGGACCCGGTGACGGGGCGGTTTGCGCGTTTCAGCCATGTGGATAACGTAACGGCCCAGCATCGGCTGATCACCGACCACTTGGGGATTGATCGGCTGGCGCTGGCCTATGGCTGGTCCATGGGGGCGCAGCAGGCGCTGCACTGGGGCGCGCTGTTCCCCGACGCGGTGGCGCGGATCTTTACCATCTGCGGTACTGCAAAGACGTCGGTACACAACTGGGTGTTTCTCGATTCCCTGCGGGCGACGCTGATCACGGACCCGGCGTGGGACGGGCAGAAATTCACCGCGCATCCGGAACGTGGGCTAAGTGCCTTTGGCCGGGTCTATGCCGGATGGGCGCTGTCGCAGGCGTTCTACCGCGAAAGGGTGTTCGAAAAACTCGGTTACAGCGATGTTGCCGCCTATCTGTCAGCCACTTGGGACAAGGCGTTTCTGCACCGCGATCCGCACAACCTGTTGTCGCTGATTGATACATGGCAGTGCAGCGATATCAGCGCCAATGATCGCTTTGGTGGTGATATGGACGCGGCCCTTGGGGCGATTACCGCGCGTGTGGTTCATATGGCAGCCAGTACGGATCTTTATTTCCGCGCCCGCGACATCCGGGCCGAGGCCGCGCGCATCCTCAATGGCCATTACGCAGAGATGACCACCGTCTGGGGGCACCGCGGTGGCAATCCACAGCAAAGCCCCGCCGACGAGGTGTTCTTGCGTAAGGCCGTGGAAGGTCTGCTCGGCACTTGACATGCGGGGCAAGTTGAGGCGCTGTGGGCAGGCAACCAAATGGGTGCAGATCCGCGTCTGAGACTGAGGTGGGAGCATAAAAGAAGGCGAACATCGACAGTTTTGCGTAAAATTCAGGCGAGGTATGTATGGGTTGCCGTTAAGTTGCAGGAATATGGTTGGCCAAAGTTATAGGTCTGCCAAATAACTGTCGTCTCTGGGCTGCAGGTCCTGCCTGGCAGAATTCGCAAGCCGCTGAGACATAACAAAAATAGTCGCCGCATGGTTGGAGCCGCCCGGGGAGGGCGGTCTGCGGCAGACCAACAAGGAGGATACGACCAATGGAAAGACGCAAGTTTCTGAAAGCTGCTGCTGGCGGTACAGTCGGTGCTGCGGCACTGGCGACACCGGCGCTGGCGCAAAGCCGGATGGATATGGTTATCGTTTCGACCTGGGGCCGCGATTTCCCCGGTCTGGGGACCAGCGCGCAGCGCCTGGCCGCACGGATCGAAGAACTGACTGAAGGCCGCATCGCGGTTCAGTATTTCGCCGCTGGCGAACGTGTCGGTGCCTTCGACAGCTTTGACGAAGTCGCTTCGGGCAACGCACAGGCCTACATCGGTGCCGACTACTATTGGAAAGGCAAGCACCCTGGTTGGGCACCTTTCACAGCCGTTCCCTTTGGTCTGACATATACCGAAATGGACGCCTGGATGAAGTTCGGCGGCGGTCAGGCACTGCTGCACAAGCTGGGCGATGAATTTGGTATCGCGGGTTTCCCATGCGGCAACACCGGCGTGCAAATGGGCGGCTGGTTCAACAAGGAAATCAATTCGCCCGAGGACCTCAAAGGTCTCAAGATGCGTATTCCGGGCCTTGGCGGCGACGTCATGGCAAAGTGCGGCGCATCGCCTGTGTCGCTTCCCGGTGGTCAGATCTACGAAAACCTCGTGTCCGGCGCGATCGACGCGACCGAATGGGTTGGCCCGTGGAACGACTATTTCCTCAAGCTTTATGAGGCGGCAAAGTATTATTACTGGCCGGGTATGCACGAGCCGGGCTCGCAGCTCTCGATGGGGATAAATGCCGCGTGGCTGGCCACTGTTCCCGAAAACGACAAGGCGATCATCATTGCTGCATGTGCCGAAGAGAACGCAGCCCAGGCCGCCGAAACCAACTACAACAACGGCATCTACCTGAACAAGCTGGTCGATGAATACGGTGTCGAGCTGCGTGAATTCAACGACGACGTCTATGAGGCATTCGGCGAAGCCTCTACTGAGGTCATCGAGGAAGCGCGCGAGCACAGCCCGCTTTCTGCCGAGATCTACGATAGTTTCCTTGATGCGCGTAAGAACGTAGGTCTCTGGACCAACTATTCTGATGCGCCCTACGTGACCAAGCGGAACCGTTACCTCGATCTCTGAGGCTTGATATGTGTCCGGTCAACAATTGGCCGGACACCACCGGGGCGGTTCCGCCGCCCCGGTGACCAAAAAAAACGGCACTTCAGGGGGAAACCGCATGAGCGAAGCAATCGCAGGGCGCGCCATTATTGCGCGCTCATTTGGCTGGATGATACTGGCCCTTTTGGCGGCCTTTCTCGCCAATTCCATATTAACGTTCTGGTTTGGTCTGCCGGGCGCCGCTGCGGTTATGACGGGTGGCGGTGGTTTGGCTGCGGTGCAGGTCGTCTTGTATTTTGTTGCCGCCATTATCGCTTTCCTCTTGGTGCTGCGCACCCCGGACACACCGCTGCGCGATGACGCTGCGCGGATCACTGCATTCAACACATTCCTTATCCGCGCTGCCTTTTGGGTGGTTGTTCTGGTCGGCGTCGGGGATGCGCTGGTATCGATGCTGAGGGTAACCGACACGCTGGATCAGCTGGTTGGGTCGGAAATCGCCGGCAATCTGGTCAGGTCGCAATACCGTGGCATGTATTTCCATGTACCGCTGATCCTGCTGGGCATCGCCATTGCCGCTGTAACGCGCGGCATCGCCTTCACATGGCTCGCCTTGCTGGTTGTGATGGCCGAGCTGCTGATCGTCCTGAGCCGGTTCGTGTTTTCCTATGAACAGGCATTCATGTCCGACCTGGTCCGGTTCTGGTACGGCGCTTTGTTCCTGTTCGCCTCGGCCTATACACTGCTTGAGGACGGGCATGTGCGGGTTGATCTGCTTTATGCTGGCATGACGCGGCGCAAACAGGGGCGCACCAACGCCTTTGGCGCGGTGCTGCTGGGCATGACGATGTGCTGGACCATCCTGATCATCGGTTTCGGGTCATCGTCCAGCATCATTGTCGGGCCGATCCTGGTGTTCGAGGTCACACAATCCGGCTTTGGCATGTATGTGAAATACTTCATGGCCGGCTTTCTGGCCGTTTTTGCGGTGACGATGATGTTTCAATTCGTCGCCCAGTTTTTTGAGGCCGTCGCAGACCGACGCGGCGAACCCGGCGGGCGCGAAACGCACGCCGAAATGATGTAAGTCAGGCAGGACCCCCATATGGAACTTTTCTTTCTTCTCCTGCTGATCCTCATCATGGCGACAGCACTTGGCTCTGGCTATCCGGTGGCATTCGCCCTGCCGGGATCGGCCATCATCACGGTCCTGCTGGCAGCGGGATCCGGTTACCTGTTCACGGGCAGCACCGATGCGTTTTTTGAATCCGGCGGCCCGTCGCAATGGCTGAGCGCGGGGGTGACAAACCTTCGGGGAGTCTATTGGGAACCTGAACGCGATACGCTGATCGCCATTCCTCTGTTCATTTTCATGGGGATCATGCTGCAGCGGTCGAAGATCGCCGAAGACCTTCTGGTCACCATGGCGCAACTTTTCGGTCCAATTCCGGGCGGCCTTGGCATTTCGGTCGTCGTTGTGGGCGCCTTGCTGGCCGCCACCACCGGGATCGTTGGGGCGACCGTGGTCGCCATGGGCCTGATTTCCCTGCCCGCGATGATGCGCAACGGCTATGCCAACCCGCTTTCGTCGGGGATCATCGCCGCCTCTGGCACGCTGGGGCAGATCATCCCGCCCTCCATCGTTCTGATCATCCTCGCCGACCAGCTTGCTTCGGCGACGGATCAGGCGGGGCAGGCCCGTCAGTCGCTGTACAAGGCAGTCACGGGCGAGATCGTGATGCCGTCGGAATTCGCGGTCGTGTCGACCAGTGCCGGTAACATGTTCCTGGGCGCATTGGTGCCGGGTATGCTGTTGGTGGGGCTCTACATTCTGTTCATTTTGGGTGTTGCCATCCTGCGGCCGAAATATGCGCCTGCAGTGCCTTATGAGGGCAAGTATGACTTCCGCTTTGCCGGTCAGGTGTTCCTTGCCATGGTGCCGCCGCTGGCGCTGATCATTCTTGTGCTTGGCTCGATCATCGCCGGTATCGCTACGGTGAACCAGGCCGGTGCCATTGGTGCCGTTGGCGCGATGGTCATGGCCGGCTACCGGCTGCATCCGGGTGGCAGGCTGCGCTATCTTCCTGCTGCGCTGGCGCTGCTGGGTTTGTTGATGCTCACCTTCGTGCTGGCCAATTTCAACACCAACATCCAGAATGTCCAGTCAGACCGCGATGTCCTGGGCATTCAATTGGCAAGCTTCGGTGTGATCCTGATCGTCGTTTCCATCGCCTGGAGCGGATACCGCGCCTACAAGACTGAGGACGCCCTGACCGGTGTCATGGTCGAGACGGCCAAGACGACCAGCCTTGTCTTTATCATCCTTCTGGGTGCGGCGATGCTGACCGCTGCCTTTCGTGCCTTTGGGGGCGAAGAACTGGTAAAGCATTTCCTCGAAGGGTTGCCCGGCGGCTTCTGGACCAAGTTCATCATCGTCATGGGCGTTATCTTTGTCCTCGGCTTTTTTCTCGACTTTATCGAGATCGCCGTGGTCGTCGTTCCCATCGTTGCGCCAATCCTGCTGGCCGACCCCGAGGCAAACGTGAGCGCCGTCTGGCTGGGCGTGATGGTTGGTTTGAACATCCAGACGTCATTCCTCACTCCGCCGTTTGGATTCGCGCTGTTCTATCTACGTGGTGTGGCCCCGGCGGCTGTGCGTACAATCCAGATCTACAAGGGCGTGGTTGCTTTCATTGGCCTGCAGTTGCTCGCGCTGGTCATCGTCGCGGCCTATCCGCCGCTGGTGAACTATCTGCCCACGCGTTCGTCGCTGACCTCAGAAACTGCGCCGCCACCGATCAATCCGGCGCTGCAGTTCTGTGTCGAGAACTACGTCGCGCAACAATTCGACCAGAACGGCGATGCAATCCGCGACGCAATCGACCGTGCCGCCGCGTTGGATATTTCCTATCTGCCCAAGGGACTGGCCAAAGACTTTGCCGGCGGCATCGAAAAGGCGCAGGAGGCGATCCCGCTGATGCAAGAGATCGAGGCGTTGAAGGTACGCCTGGAGGAAGGTGCCGTTGAGTATCGGCCCGAGCATACGGTCGTGCGCGGATTGGAGAGCGATGCCAGACGGATTGATTCCACGCTTGAGGAGTTGAAGCTTCGCATCACTCGGGGTTTTGGCGATACCGAAGCACTGAAGGCGCGCGTCGAAAAGCTTGAGGCACGCAAGGCGGCGCTGATGGCGCAGATCCCCGAAAGCTGGGCTGACAATCAGGCAGCCTACGGCAAGATCACCGCTGATGACCGGAAAACGCGCAACATCTACCGCCGCACTGTCGATCAGGCCTATGAGCCGGTTGTGGAGCTGAGGCAGATCATCGCTGCGGCTGGTGCATTGAGCGATCTGAAAGCGCCGATTGATGCGTTGGCGGCTGATGTCATGTCCATGGATGGCGATACCGCGGATGAACGGTTCAAGGAGGTCGAGCGTATGGTGGGCGATGTGGCAGGTGCGGGCGATATTCGTAGTCTGCTGTCTGACGCGCGGCGCGAGATCGACAGTCGCTCGCCTGATCCCCAGGAGGCGGCCAATCTGGTCGCCGAGGCGCAGGCGCTGCTTGTCAGCGAAATGGAATGGCGCAGCCGCGCCGAGCGCGAACTATTGCCGGAAATTCGCAAGTATGACCTTGCGATCCAGGGGACCATCGGCCTGCGCCAGCAACCGCGCCTGCCGCGTGAACAGGCGCTGTTCGTCGCCTCGTGTAGTTCGGTCCACCGCGATATTTCGCTGAACTTCTGACGCCTGTGGGGCGGCCTTTTGCGGGCCGCCCCACACCTAGACTTTGACCGGCCCCGCTGCCTAACGTGCAGCGGGGCCGGTTTTCGTTTACGCGCCGGTCAGCAGATCCGGGATGCGGATCGGAAAGTGGCGGACACGCGTGCCGGTGGCATGCCAGATGGCATTGCCGATTGCGCCCACTGTGCCGGTGATGCCGATTTCGCCTACACCTTTGATGCCGAGCGGGTTCACATGGGGATCATCCTCGTGCACCGTGATCACCTCAAGCCCGCTGACGTCGGCATTGACCGGGATGTGATAGCCCGCCAAATCGGCATTCATGATCCGGCCGGTGCGCTGATCGAACCGGGCCTCTTCGTGCAGGGCAAAGGAAATGCCCCAGATCATCCCGCCCATAAGCTGACTTTCGGTGAGTTTGGGGTTGATGATCCGCCCGGCGGCAAAGGCACCGACCAGGCGTGTCACGCGGATCTGGAACAGGTCCGGGTCGACCTTTACCTCGGCAAAGACGGCACCGTGCGAATACATGGCGTGCGCGGCCGAAGCTTCGGCGGTGCGGGATGCGCTGCCCTTGCCTTCGACTTCGGCACCGCCCGCCCGGGTGATGATGTCGGCAAAGCTTTCGCTGCGAGTGTCGTCGTCGCGGGCATGTAAACGCCCATCCCGCGCGATGACCCCGGCGTTACCGGCGCCATAAAGCGGTGAATCGGGATCGCCGGTGGCGAGTTCCGCAAGTCGGCGGATCGCATCCGTGCCGGCCGCATGTAATGCGCCCCCTGCGGTGGCCGTATGGGCCGATCCGCCGGCAATCCCGGCATCCGGCAGATCCGAAGTGCCAGAGCGGAATTCGATCCGGTCCATCGGCAGGCCAAGGCTGTCGGCCGCGATCTGGGCAAGGGCGGTCCAGGCACCCTGTCCCATGTCGCTTGCGGCGGTTTCCACCAGTCCGGTGCCGTCGGGGCGCAGCACGGCGCGGGCCTGGGCGGCGAACATGGGTGCTGCAAAAAGTGCCGTGCCCATGCCCCAACCGACCAGCATGCCGTTTTCGTCCGTCATCTGGCGCGGGGCAAGGGGCCGTCCGGCCCAGCCGAACCGGGCCGCACCTTGGGCGTAACAGTCGCGCAGAGCCTTGGATGAATAGGGCTTTCCGGTCCCGGGTTCGGTTTCGGCATAGTTCTTCAGCCGGAACTCCAGCGGGTCGATCCCCGCCTTGTAGGCCATTTCGTCCATGGCGCATTCCAGCGCTGCTGATCCCGGCGCCTCGCCCGGCGCGCGCACTGGTCCGGGTGTCCCTGCGTCGATCCGCACACCCTGATGGGCCGACCGCAGCGCCCCGGCGGCATAGAGCCCTTGCGAGGCGTTCGCTGCGCTTTCCACGAAGGTATCAAAAGTCGATGTGGTGGCCAGCGAATTATGGTCGAGCACGGTCATCCTGTGGTCAGTATCAATGCCGATGCGCAGCCGCTGGCGTGTGGCGCCGCGATGCCCCGAGGGGCCGAACATCTGGTCGCGACTCAGCATCAGCTTGACCGGCCGTCCGGTCATCCGGGCCGCAAGGATCGCCAGTATCTGCGGCCCGTTGATGATTGCCTTGGATCCGAAGCCACCGCCCAGATAGGGGCTGCGGATCGTCACATTCTCTGGCGGGATGCCAAAGTAGTAACCGAAGGCCCCGCGCTGCATGACGATGGCCTGACTGGGAATATCGAGCGTCACATGGTCGCCGTTCCATTGGGCGACAACGGCATGGGTTTCCATGGCATTGTGATATTGTTCCGGCGTCTCATAGGTCACGTCAATGTCCTGCGCGGAGGCGGCATGCCCCGCGTCGATGTCACCGTGTACCGTGGTTCCCGGCAGGCCCAGCCCGCCGGATTCGGGGGTAAAGGGCGCATCGCCGTCCAACCCCATCCGAGGCTGCTGTGCATCATATAGCGGATTCAGCAATCGCGCGCCTTCTGTTGCGGCCTCGAAGGTTTCGGCCAGCACCAGCGCGATGGGCTGGTTGGCATAGCGGACGGTATTGTTCTGCAGCGCCTCAAAGCGAAAGGCGAACATGAAGGGTTTGGAATCTGGATCGCCTGCCAGCGGCGGACGGTTCTCGGGGGTGATGACCTCGACCACGCCGGGGTGGGCCTTGGCTGCGGCCACATCAAGATGCGTGACGGTGCCACGGGCGATCGTGGCCGGAACATAGACCGCATAAAGCAGACCGTCGGGGTGGTTATCCGCAGCAAAGGTGGCAGTTCCGGTGACTTTGGCGACACCGTCGCGGCGGGTGAGCGATTGGCCCGAGTTCGAACCAAAGCGGGGGGCGAGGGCAAGGATATCAGACATGAGCGGACTCTCCGAATACAGAGGCGGGAAGCGCCGGCATTCGCGTAGGCGTTCCGGCGGCGGCCAACGCGAGGGAACGCGCGGCAATGCGGCGGGCGAGGTCGATCTTGTAGCCGTTGTTGCCGGAAGGTGTGGCATCCTCCAGCGCGACGGCGGCGGCGCGGCGGAAGAGATCGGTGTCGGGGGGCTGACCCAACATTAGCGCCTCGGCAGCGGGTACGCGCCAGGGTTTGGCGGCGACGCCGCCTATGGCAAGGCGCGCCTCGGTTATGCGGCCATCCTTCAGTTGTAGAGCAGCCGCAGCCGAGACGAGGGCAAAGGCAAATGAGGTCCGTTCCCGTAGCTTGAGGTAGCGACTGTTCTGGTATGATGCAGCGGCGTTGGATGACAGGCGGACGGCAAGGATGAGTTCACCCGGTTCCAGTGCGGTTTCACGTTCGGGAGTATCCCCGGGCAGGCGGTGAAAATCCGCAAAGGCGATGTCGCGCCGACCGTTCGGCCCCTGCGTTTCGACCACGGCGTCAAGCGCGGCAAGTGGCACGCAAAGATCCGACGGATTGGTTGCGATGCAGGCGTCATTCCAGCCTAGGACGGCATGGTTCTGTGTGTCCCCGCCAAGTGCGCCGCAGCCATTACCGGATTCACGGCGGTTGCAGGCACTGTGCGGGTCCTGGAAATAGACGCAGCGCGTGCGCTGCATCAGGTTACCGCCCAGGGTAGCGGCGTTGCGCAGCTGACCAGAGGCACCGGATGCCAGCGCCTCTGCAATCATCGGGAAGGCGGCGGCAAAGTCCGGATCACCAGCCAGAACAGAGTTCTTGACCAGCGCGCCGATCCGGGTGCCGCCATCCGGCAGGCTTTCGATCCGGTCAAGGCCGGGCAGGCGGGCGATGTCGATCACCTTGCCCGGTTGCAGGGCACCGGTTTTCATCAGATCGACAAGATTGGTGCCCCCGCCCAGATAGGCGGCTCCGGGCTGCCATGCGGCGATGGCGTCGGACACTGAGGCGGGACGGAGGTAATCAAACAGGTTCATGCGGATTTCCTTGTCTTGTCGTCTGTCATGCGGCGGGCGGCGTCCAGAACGGCTTCGGTTATTCCGTGATAGGCGGCGCAGCGGCACAGGTTGCCGCTCATGCCCTCGCGGATGCGTTCGGGGTCGGTGCCGACGTCGCCTTCGGCGATCAACCCGACCGCGCTCATGATCTGGCCGGGTGTGCAGTAGCCGCACTGAAACCCATCATGTTCGACAAAGGACGCCTGTACCGGGTGCAGCACATCGCCCCTGGCAAGGCCTTCGATTGTTGTCACGTCTGCTCCGTCCAGAGTGACGGCGAGCGTGAGGCAGGAATTGATACGCCGCCCGTCGACTAGAACCGTGCAGGCACCGCACTGGCCACGATCGCAGCCTTTTTTGGTGCCGGGCAGGGCCAGTCGTTCGCGCAGCAGATCGAGCAGTGTGACTCGCGCGTCTTCGAACGTCACATCACGGCGATCGCCGTTGACGGTCAGGCTGATGGTATAGGACATGAATCCTCCATTGGCTTGGGAAACAGGGAACTGGAATTTACGGGAGCGACGGAGCCAGTAGTCTGTGCAACCGTTCGGGTGTAGGTGGGGACTGTGAAAAGTGGACCTTCGGTCCGTTTTACTAAAAGTAATATACGGAGGATGCCTCCGTTTATCAAGGAAAGATTTTCCGAACGATGGATTCTGCCCGACGCAAACCCCGCGCTGACGCATTGCGCAACCGTAACCGGCTGATTGAGGCCGCTAAGGAAATCCTAGGGCGGGGCGGACCTGAGGCAAGCCTAGAGGCTGTTGCACGCAGTGCCGGGGTCGGCATCGGAACGCTCTATAGGCATTTTCCGACGCGTGAGGCGCTGTTTCAGGCGGTCTATCGGCACGAGGTCGAACAATTGATCGAACTGGCGGCTGAATTGAACGTAACCAGCCAGGGCGGACCAGCAGTGCGCGCATGGATGCATGCCGTAGTTGGACTTGTGGCCACCAAAAGGGGGTTGCTTGGTGCATTGGCGGTGGTGGCGACGGATGAGTCAAAGGCCATGTTCGCCGACGTGACTGCCCGGATGAAGGAGGCGCTGGAACAGTTGCTGTCGCGTGCCATCGCTGAGGAAGCCATGCGCAGCGACATAACGGCCGAGGATCTGATCACCATGGTGTATTCATTGTGCTATGGACGCCCGCCCGAACCCGACTGGGAGGCGCAGGTGCTGCGCCTGCTCGATATCTTTATCGACGGTCTTGTCGCAGCGCCGGAAGGCAGGCCCACCTGAAGGCAAGGACGGCGCAGGGCCTGACGGTCGGCGAAGTATGCGCCTCTCGTAGAATAGCCGTTGCTCTCAGCGCGAACCGGCCAATCGAAAAAATTGTCACGACATTTTGGCTTGCGCTCTGGCCTGAACTGACCACCTTGACGTCAATAACAATACGCCGGGCAGAGGCAGAGCAACATGAATTGGAAACGCTATTTGAAGCGGACAAATCTCATTTGGCTCGAAATCGGGCTGGCTGTCTTGCTGGGCGCGATTGCTGCTTCTCAAGCCCTTGCTGATCTTGCTGCTACCTTCGCGATTGCAGGGATGATCCACCGACTCTGAGATGAGATGATCTTCTGACGAAGGCTCTGGATCAACCCTTGGCTTCGGCAGATTCCTGATCAGTCGGATCTGGCACATGCCGTTCGACCCATCGCTGCACATCCAGCAGTCGGGTGCGGGCAACGGGAATACGTATATCGTCGCGCATCTTTAGAACATGACGGTTGCCCTCACGCTCGATTCCGATGGTTTCGCTGCGGGCCACCCACCAGGAACGATGCGGCTGGCATCCGTCCTCGGGCTGGGTCTGGGCGACAATATCACTAAGCCGGGCGCGACGTGTGATGATTGACCCGTCCAACGTTACCCGGACATGGTGTTCGCGGGCCTCGATGTGCCGGACACCGGCCACCGGCACCTTCTGATCGCCGATCAGCAGGTGGCGTGCACTGCTGATCGGTAGTTCGCGCTTTGTATCGGCTTTTGTCTCGTTCCCGTCTGAAACGTGCTGCGTGACAACTGACGCAACTTCAGGGCGCATGGTCGGCAGGACAAAACGATAGAACACTGCCTCGAACACTTGAACAGTGGGCACAAACACAATCAGCCGCGCGAGAATGTCGGGCTCAACGGATGAGCCCGCGAGGTACAGCCCTAAGTGTTCGCAGACTGTAGCCGCCGGCACGACGGCGATAGCGCTTGAAAGGGGCAGGGGCCAGACCATGGTCGGGAATCTCGGCTGAATGAGGCCGTAAAGCATCAGGACAAAGAATGCCGACGCCAGATAGATGACCAGCGCTATCGGCCAGAGCAGCACCATAGTCCATGTTGCAACGTGCGAGTGAAGCCCGGGCGTGTCCGTAGTGAACATTACCGTCAAGGCAAGGCAGATAAAGATAAGCGTTCTGCGGTCTCTGAGAAGCGAGACGAGATCGCTTACGCTCATCTCGAACCTGTCACCAAAAATGGAACAGAGATTCAGTTTGCGGGTGTATAGTTTCATGGGTGCAAGGCGCAGACTCGTTTCAAGTTGACGCGGATTAGCGACACCCTTGCAAATATGTACCCGTTTTCAAAGGTTTGCGAGTGTTAAATCTTGATGATGTGATGTCACTTTTTCGTGTAAAATGTGACGCAATTGAATGAAGCCAATTGTGGCATGCGGCGCGCTTCTGCAGATGTGCATCCCTTGGGGGCCAGATTGCACAGTTTTTGGGCTATCGTTCTGGCAAGATTTTCACCTTTAGACCTTCAGAAAGAGAATGAGCGCCATGGGTTGGGATCCAGCCTTGGACCCCCCATTGACCGACATGAAACGAGGGTGACGCAATAGAGAGCCTGATCGTTCCCCGTGCACGGGATCTGCGCGGATTCGAAGTGCGGCATGCGGCCTGGCGAACATCCGTTATCTTTACTGCGGGCGCATCCATCACCGGGATTCGCTGGGCTCCGATGCCTGAATCGCACCGGCAGCCGTGAATTGGACGTTGGCCGGAGTGGACATTACCTGTTCCAAGCGGACGAAGGATGCGACCCAGACAGAGCAGGTGCCCTTATTCCGTATTCAGACTTCGGTTTCACCGCCCAAAATCACCAGAGCCGCCCCTCGGATTTCATGCGTGTGGGAAGGCATGAACCGCCGATTCTAGAAAGCGCCGACAAGCAGGTTCGGGTGATCGTTGATGGCGCTTACGGCGAGCGCGCGCCGGAAAAAGCGTCCGAAATGCTCTACGCCAACGCGATGCGTGAGGCAGGTTCTGTACTGCCAAGGCTGCATGATCACGAGGAGCGCGCGGTGTCTATGTGGTCGTGGGTGCTGGGCGGCTTGGACGCAGAGCGTCATGAGGCCAGCCTGATGATGGTCTTTTGTTTCCGAGGCAGAATTAGCCTGACTACCGCAGAGCGGGGTGCCCGGATCATGCTACCGGGTGGCGAGGCGTTGGAAGGGCCGCGTTATATCTGGTGCATTTTGTAGCCTCGCCAAAAGAGCGGATCGAAGAGGCTAAAGAGGCCGGGCGGAGGGCGGACTGGGCGAATGGCCGATTCCATCTGCCGCCTGGGGACGACAGCGAATTCATCTCGCTACCGGATCACTGAGACGCAGAATGTGCAGCTCAGGGGGTAGGGATTTACGATGCTTTGCCGAGGTGCGATTTTTCTGAAATTCCTCGCTTGACGGGGCAGGATGCTCACCCTATTACCCCCTCACGCTTGGGAGACCATGCGGCAGTGAGCGGTTGTAGCTCAGTTGGTTAGAGTACCGGCCTGTCACGCCGGGGGTCGCGGGTTCGAGTCCCGTCAACCGCGCCATCACTGCCCTTGTTCTGCCGTTGCGTTGCGCGGTTGTAGCTCAGTTGGTTAGAGTACCGGCCTGTCACGCCGGGGGTCGCGGGTTCGAGTCCCGTCAACCGCGCCATTTTTCCCTTGAGAAATAAAATCTTCAGTGAATGCAGAATAATTGGAACCGCACCGCGGTTCCGGCGTTTGTAGACTGAGAAAAGTGATATCCCCGTCGCGCGCCTGCTTCACGTTCCGGAGATGAAGAAGGCGCCCGGAGGCGCCTTGATAACATTGCGATTGTGTCTGCCGACGATTCGAACGTCAGCTTCCCCAGGTTCGGATCGGACCACAATCCATATGGACGAAGTTCGAACCGGTGTATCGCCCTACGCCGCCCGCATGGCAGGCAGAGGCCGCGCGAGCCATTTGATTGACTGAACGAGAGGCCAGACGAAGGTCGGCGGCTTCGCCGCGAAGGTGGCGAGAATTCTGGGCAACACCCGAAGACCGGGCGCGCAGCATGGCGTTTGTCGCCGGGCTGCGATAACCTGAGATGAGCATATAGGGTTCGCTCACATCCATCATGTTGTGCGCCGCCGCCATTATATCGACCGTGCGTAAATCTATAGATTTGATCTGATCATTTCGCCAATCACGCATGAAGTAGGTGATTTCCTTAACTGCGTCTGCGATATAGTCGCCTTCGACCCAGTAGATCATATCAAGACGCTCGCCTGTTCGGCCGTTGTACATCTTGACCCGGCGAATATCGCCGCCGCCACGTAGAAATCCTGCTGCACTGGCGTAGGTTGGTGCCGCTGTAATCAAGGTGGCCGCGAACGCGCCAAGAAGGCCGCGCCGCGAGATGCCACCAGCGTTTGAATTGGTCATGGTAAAGAGCCTGTCCCGTGTCTGTACCTGTTCATCCGCGACGTTGCGCGGATACTGCCATCTCATCCCCAGATGCCTAGTTTGGTATGCCATATTGGTAAATTTTCTGTAACCCGGAAATATTGGCTTTCCGAATTATCAACCACTTTCGGCAAGATTCTGCTTAAAACCGCATCGCTGTGGCGGAAACGCACAAGGAACCAATCATGGACCGGTGCCGTTGGGCACCATAGAGTTGGCGCTTGCGCGATCACGACAATTGTGAGTGGACAGTGCTCAACCCGCTCTGAGACAACGATAAACTAATTACAGCCGCACCGTTACAGCCGCACCGGGGACTTGCCTATATGCTTCATCTGTCAACTCTGAACCGCAGGGCTTTGTTTGCCGCCCTGATCGCCGCATCCTTTGTTGTGGCGTTGCCTCAGGTCGGGCAGGCACAGGTCGTGGCGTTCAAGCAGGCTGTTGCCGAAGCGGCATCCCGGGACGACGGCATCGCCGCCTTTTATCGCGGGCGGAACTTCGAGCCGATCTGGACCGGTGACTCGCCACAGGATCTGGCGCGTCGTGAGATTCTGCTTGAGGCTTTGACCATGGCCGGGGCACATGGCCTGCCTGTTGCACGCTATAATGCCGATGTTCTGGTCGCGATGATGGGCAATGCCCGCACATCGCGCGAACGCGGCGAAGTAGAGGTGGCCCTGAGCCGCGCCTTCATAGCTTATGCCCATGATATCCAAAGCGGAATTCTGACGCCGGGCAAGATTGTGTCGGGCATAAAGCGCGAGGTGCCGTTGCGTGACCCGGTCGTGACCCTGACATCAATCACGCGCGGCGATCCGCGGACCGTGATGCGCGCGCTGGCGCCTACGTCGCAGGAATACGTGCGGTTGATGAAGGAAAAGTTGTTGCTCGAACGCAAGGCCGGGCAGGGCGGCTGGGGGCCGGAAGTCATCGCCGACAAGCTCGAACAGGGGCAAAGCGGCGCTGCCGTGGTTGCCCTGCGCAACCGGTTGATTTCCATGGGCTACATAAGCCGCAGTGCGTCCGCGAGTTTCGATGCGGAACTGCGGACGGCCGTCATGCAGTTCCAGACCGATCACGGGCTAACCGCAGACGGGGTCGCTGGTCAGAATACCTTGGGCGAGGTCAACGTGAGCGTCGTAGAACGTCTTCAGTCGATCCTTGTGGCGATGGAGCGGGAACGCTGGATGAACCTCCCCGAAGGTCTGGGCAAGCGGCACATCAACGTAAATCTGACGGACTTTACTGCGCAGATCATCGATGACGGCAAGGTGACTTTTGAAACGCGCGCTGTGGTAGGAGCCGTTCCTGAGGATCGCGAAACACCCGAGTTTTCCGACGTCATGGAATTCATGATGGTCAATCCCAGTTGGTATGTCCCGCGTTCCATCGTGGTGAAAGAATACCTCCCGAAACTGCGCAACGACCCCGGCGCCGTAGGGCATCTGCAGATCACCGACAGCAGCGGGCGGCAGGTGGATCGGGCGACTGGCTTCGCTCAGTACAGCGCGTCGAGCTTTCCGTTTTCGATGCGTCAGCCGCCGGGGCCGAGCAACGCGCTGGGGGAAGTGAAATTCATGTTCCCCAACAAGTACAACATCTATCTGCACGACACGCCCTCGAAGAGCCTTTTTGAAAGGGAGGTGCGGGCCTTCAGTCATGGATGCATCCGTCTTGCGGATCCCAGGGATTTTGCCGTCGCACTTCTCGCTGCGCAGACCAGCGACCCTGAGGGGCTGTTCCTTTCGCGCCTGCGTACAGGAAAGGAATCGCGCATCAATCTGGAAACGCCTGTGCCGGTGCATCTGATTTACCGCACCGCTTTCACCTCGGCCAAGGGCAAGACCAGCTATCGCCGCGACATCTATGGACGCGACGCGCGGATCTGGTCGGCGCTGAGCGAAGCAGGGGTAGCCCTGCCGACGCAAGGCAGCTAAAACCTCCCGGTGATCCCGGGAGCCTGCCATGAGCCACAGCATCAAAGATATCGCGTCTTCACTTGGCCTAGTGGCCGAGGGGGATACCGATCTGATCGTCATTGGCGTGGCCGAGCCCGCCTCGGCGACCGCAGACCAACTGGCCCTGGCCATGCGACCGGAATATGCCGAGGCGCTGGGGCGGGGGCAAGCACGGGTGGCCATGCTTTGGGCCGATGCTGATTGGCGCAGCTATGGGCTACAGGCGGCGATCCTGTCGAAACGTCCGCGCTATGCGATGGCCGGGCTGTCGGCGATCATGGACCCCGGCCAGGGTTATTCGAGCGGTGTCCACCCAGCAGCGCTGGTGGATCCGACTGCGGTGCTGGGGCAGGGGGTGTCGGTTGGTCCTTACAGTATCATTTCGGCAGGCGCGCGGATTGGCGCGGGGGCGGTCATCGGCCCACAATGCCACATCGGTTGGGATGCTCATATTGGCGACGATGCGCTGCTCCATTCGGGCGTGCGTATTGGCGCCCGCGTCCGAATCGGCGCGCGGTTCATCGCCCAGCCCGGCGCGGTCGTCGGCGCAGACGGCTTTTCCTTTGTCACACCCGAAGTGTCAGGGGTTGAGCGTGCCCGTGATACGCTGGGCGAGACGGGTACCGACACGGCACAATCCTGGGCCCGCATCCATTCGCTGGGGTCCGTGACGCTTGGTGATGATGTTGAGCTGGGTGCAAATACCTGCATCGACCGTGGCAGCGTGCGTGACACCTCTGTCGGTGATGGCTGCAAGTTCGACAACCTTGTGCAGGTCGGTCACAACGTCATAATCGGACAGGATTGCCTGATCTGTTCGCAAGTCGGCATCGCCGGGTCCACTGTCATCGGACGAAACGTGGTGCTGGGTGGTCAGACCGGAGTCAGCGACAATCTGCGCATCGGTGACAACGTGATCACCGGCGGCGGTACCAAGGTTCTTTCCAGCGTACCAGCGGGCCGCGTGATGCTGGGCTACCCGGCTGTCAAAATGGAGACACATATAGAGAGCTACAAGGCGCTGCGTCGGCTGCCGCGTCTGTTGCGCGACATCGCCAAATCGCAGAAAGCGGTTTCCAAGCCGGATGAGACTGACTAGATCGTCGCAGCAAAGCGCGTTAAAGGATCCTTTACCATGGACGTAGAAACCAAAGTACGCGAGATCATCGCCGAACAGGCCTTGCTCGATGTGGAAGAGGTGCAGGCGGACAGCACTCTGGAAAGCCTTGGCGTAGACAGTCTGGGGCTTGTCGAATGCATTTTTGCCATAGAAGAAGCATTTGACATCAACATTCCCTTCAATGCCAACAACCCGGAAGAGAGCGATTTTGATATCTCTTCGGTCAAGACCATTGTGCAGGGAATCCAGCGACTGGTGGACGAGAAAACGTCGTGAAGCGTGTCGTCATCACGGGTGCGGGTACGATTAACGCGCTCGGGCAGTCCGTTCCTGAAACGCTTGAGGCGATGCGTGAAGGCCGCTGTGGCATTACCGACCTCGAATTCCGTGATGTGGACCGTCTGTCGATCAAGATCGGCGGACAGGTCAAGGGGTTCGAGCCAGAGGCGATTTTCAACCGTCAGCAGTTGACGCTATATGACCGGTTCACCCAGTTCACCCTGATGGCTGCGCAAGAGGCAATCACCCAGTCAGGTCTGGTTTTCAGCGGGGAACTTGCGGCCACAACTGGCGTGGTACTTGGCACCGCCGGGGGCGGGGTCAGCACATGGGACGACAACTACCGCTCTGTTTATGAAGACGGCAAGAACCGCGTGCATCCTTTTGTGGTGCCCAAGCTCATGAACAACGCCGCTGCCAGCCATGTGTCGATGCAATACAACCTCAAGGGCCCCAGTTTTACGGTCTCCACTGCCTGTGCCTCGTCCAATCACGCAATGTCTCAGGCCTTTGCAATGGTCCGTTCGGGCATGTCAAAGGCGATGGTTACGGGCGGATCGGAATCCATGCTGTGCTTTGGCGGCGTAAAGGCCTGGGAAGGCCTACGCGTGATGAGCCGCGATGCCTGTCGGCCCTTCAGCGCCAACCGAAACGGCATGGTTCAGGGTGAAGGTGCGGGCATCTTCGTCTTTGAGGAGTACGAGCACGCCCGCGCTCGAGGTGCCGATATCATGGCCGAAGTGGTCGGCTTTGCCATGACGTCGGATGCGTCGGATATCGTGATGCCGTCCAAGCAAGGGGCGGCCCGGGCCATCTCGGGTGCCTTGACTGATGCACGTATCTCACGTGAAAAGGTGGGCTATATCAATGCGCATGGCACAGGGACGGCCGCCAATGACAAGACGGAATGCGCGGCAGTGGCGGATGTCTTCGGCACTCATGCGGACGCGCTGATGATCTCGTCCACCAAGTCCATGCACGGCCATCTGATTGGCGGTACCGGCGCGGTTGAGCTTTTGGCCTGCATCATGGCGCTGCGCGATGGTGTGATCGCGCCGACGATCGGGTACGAAGAGCCAGACCCGGAATGTGCCCTGGATGTCGTGCCGAACGAGGCTCGCGAAGTTAAGGTGGAATACGTGCTTTCAAACGCCTTTGCGTTTGGCGGGTTGAACGCCGTTCTGGCATTGCGGCGCGTCTGACGCACCGATAGCCGCCGCTCGATCCTCGGGGGACCGTTACTTGGGCGGGCGCCCTGCCGAAGACAAGCGCATTCCCAAGATTATTCGTTCGGGATGGATAAAGACGAAAGAAGTGGCCTTCTGTGGAAGCTAAAGGCTATTTTTGTAGTATTTTCTTCAATTTGTCTGAATAAATACCGAAGAGCATTCGGAGGCTGCCCGTTGCGTAAGGTCGTTCATGGCCGTCGCGATGAACGGCCATGACAACTAATGTCCGCGCCAGATCCAGCCACCGCCCAGAATACGCGTGCTATCAGGATCGTAAAAGACACAGGCCTGCCCAGGTGATACGCCTTCCTCGGGTGTGATTAACTCGACCTCGGCTTCCGTTGCTGACAGCGGGCGCAGGATCGCCTCGCGCGGCGGGCGGGTTGATCGGACCTTGACGGAAACAGTCCATTCGGACCGGCTGTCGAAAGGTTCGTCGCCCAGCCAGTTGATTTCGCGGACAGGTACGATCCGTGTCGAAAGCAGCTCTTTCGGTCCGACGATCACGCGCTTTGCATCAACATCCAACTTCACCACATAAAGCGGATCCACCAGACCTCCGATGCCAAGCCCCCGGCGCTGACCAACGGTGTAATGGAGGACCCCATTGTGCGTGCCAAGAACCTTGCCGTCGGTATCGACGATTTCGCCGGGCTCTGCGGCACCGGGGCGCAGTTTCTCGATCACGCTCGCGTAGTTGCCATTGGGCACGAAACAGATGTCCTGGCTGTCGGGCTTGTCGGCCACGCTCAGCCCGTATTTTGCAGCCAGTGCACGCGTTTCCGCCTTGGATGAAAGGTGGCCCAAGGGAAAGCGCAGATAATCCAGCTGCTCGGGGGTGGTCGAAAACAGGAAATAGCTCTGGTCGCGGTTGGCATCCGCCGCGCTGTGCAACTCGGGCCCCTGGGCACCCATCTTGCGCTGAATATAATGGCCGGTCGCCATGCAGTCGGCATCCAGATCCTTCGCGGTCTGCAGCAGATCCTTGAACTTCACCCGCTCATTACAGCGGATGCACGGGACAGGGGTCGCGCCGCCCAGATAGCTTTCTGCGAATTCGTCTATCACCGCCTCGCGGAAGACATTCTCGTAATCCAGAACGTAATGGGGAAAGCCCATGGTTTCGGCCACACGGCGGGCATCGTGGATATCGAGTCCTGCACAGCAGGCACCCTTTTTCGCCAGCGCGGCACCATGGTCGTAAAGCTGCAGCGTCACGCCAATAACGTCATAACCTTCCTCTGCCAGTTGGGCGGCCACAACAGAACTGTCCACCCCGCCGGACATGGCGACGACGACACGAGTTTGCGAAACGGGCTTTGGCAGGCCAAGCGAATTAAGCTTGGGCAGGTCGAGGGGCATGGTGATCTCCTGATGATCGACAGGAATATAGGAAAATCCTAGGCATTCTCAAGGGGCTGTTTCATCAGCCGTTAAACGCGTTCCCCTCAGATAGAGAGAGCCACGATTGGAATGCGAGATGTACCTGAAAAAAATAGACGGTCCAAGGGCCGTGAATTTGCCGGATGGCTCGGTCATGACCCGCGCTGATCTGCCTCCGCCTGATACAAAACGCTGGGTTGCGTCGCGTAAAGCGAACGTAGTTCGTGCGGTTTTGTATGGAATGCTTACCGAGGAACAGGCATTGGATCGTTACAATTTAAGTGAAGATGAACTGCATGAATGGGTGAGGGCGGTCGCTACGCATGGCGAAGATGCCTTAAAAGCAACGTCAATTCAGAAATACCGGTAGTGCTGAAAAGCCTTTTTTACTTGCTGCATCCTTAGGTTGCGTTCATGATAAAGTAACCAAGCATTAACCTATTTTGTACAGTTTCGAACATGTACTTTTTTATGAACGGAGACAGCCTATGCGAGTGCTGCTGGTTGAAGACGATCCGACGACGTCAAAAAGCATCGAGTTGATGCTGACCCACGCCAATTTGAATGTCTATGCGACTGATCTTGGGGAGGAAGGCATCGATCTGGCTAAGCTTTATGAATATGATTTGATTTTACTTGATCTGAATCTTCCGGACATTAACGGCCATGAAGTGCTGCGTCAGCTGCGTCTTGCGCGGATCGATACGCCGATTTTAATCCTCTCAGGCGCCGACGATACCGAGAACAAGATCAAGGGATTCGGTTTTGGAGCGGACGATTATCTGACGAAACCATTCCATCGGGACGAGCTGATTGCCCGGATTCATGCGATCATCCGCAGATCGAAGGGGCATTCGCAGTCGATCATCAACACTGGCAAGATCGCGGTTAACCTCGATGCGAAGACAGTGGATGTGAATGGATCATCGGTGCATCTGACCGGCAAGGAATACCAGATGCTTGAGCTTCTGAGCCTGCGCAAGGGGACGACGCTGACAAAAGAGATGTTCCTGAACCATCTTTACGGCGGCATGGATGAACCCGAGCTCAAGATCATCGACGTTTTCATCTGCAAGCTGCGCAAGAAGCTGTCAGAGGCGACCGGCGACGCAAGCTATATCGAGACTGTCTGGGGGCGCGGCTATGTGCTCCGCGACCCTGATGGCGGTAAAGAGCGTGCGCAACCTCTGGCTATCGGCGCCTGATCCTTCCACAGTCCGCGGCGACACAACCTCTGGACCTGCGCCGGTCCGCCGCATATCACTGAGCCGGGAATGCGACTTTCAGAGGGCCGGAACCGGTGTCAGAGATTGCGGTGGACGATCTGAGCGAAGCCGAGGCGCGCGCTGAGCTAAAGCGCCTCTCCGGGCTGCTGAAACGGGCGAACTGGGCTTATCATGCCGAGGATGCGCCAGAGCTTTCGGACGCTGAATTTGATCGTCTGAAGCAGCGCAACGCCGCGTTGGAAAATCGGTTTCCGCAGCTGAAACGCAATGACAGCCCGGGCGATCAGGTCGGCGCTGCTCCCGCCGAAGGTTTTACGAAAGTAACCCACGCGGTGCGGATGCTGTCGTTGGGCAATGCCTTCAAGGCTGAAGAGATCACCGAATTCGACACCAGAGTTCGGCGGTATCTTGGCCTCGATGAGGCCGCAGAGCTGCACTATACCGCAGAGCCCAAAATAGACGGTCTGTCGCTGAGCCTGCGCTATGAGCAGGGGCGACTGATTCACGCAGCCACCCGCGGCGATGGTGCGGTGGGCGAAAATGTTACCGCCAACGCGCGCACGGTCGACGATATCCCCGAAGTGCTGCTCGGCGCCCCGGATCTGCTAGAGGTCCGTGGCGAAGTCTATATGAGCCACGCCGATTTCGCAGCATTGAACGAGCGGCAAGCTTCGAAAGGCCAGAAGCTCTTTGCCAACCCGCGCAATGCAGCTGCCGGTAGCCTGCGTCAGCTCGATTTTGAAATCACCAGATCACGACCACTCCGATTCTTTGCCTACGCTTGGGGCGAAGTGTCCGAACCTTTGAGCGACACGCAGATGGGCGCAATCGCGCGGCTCGGCGATCTTGGGTTTCAGACCAACCCGCTGACTGTGCTGTGCAACGGTCCGGGTGAAATCCTTGCCCAATATGCCCGGATTGAGGAGCAGCGCGCCACGCTGGGGTATGACATCGACGGTGTTGTCTACAAAGTGAACGATCTTGCGTTGCAGGCGCGGCTGGGGTTCCGATCAACCACGCCACGCTGGGCAATAGCGCACAAGTTTCCCGCGGAACTGGCTTGGACACGGCTGAATGCCATCGACATCCAGGTGGGCCGCACGGGCGCGCTCAGCCCGGTTGCGCGACTGATACCGGTGACCGTGGGGGGCGTGGTGGTCAGCAATGCTACGCTACACAATGAGGATTACATCGCCGGTAAGGATTCGACCGGTGCGCCGATTCGCGAAGGGCGTGACATCCGCGTCGGCGACTGGGTGCAGGTCTACCGCGCAGGCGATGTCATTCCAAAGATCGCCGATGTGAACCTGGCCAAGCGCCCGGAAGGCTCCGTACCTTACGTTTTTCCCACTGTTTGTCCTGAATGTCATAGCGACGCGATTCGCGAAGAAGGCGATGCAGTGCGACGCTGTTCCGGAGGGCTGATCTGTCCGGCGCAGGCGGTCGAAAAGCTTAAACATTTTGTCGGCCGCGCCGCGTTTGATATCGAAGGGCTGGGCGCCAAGCAGGTGGAGCAGTTCTATCTTGATGGCTGGATCAAGGAACCTGCGGATATCTTCGATCTGCAAAAAAACTATGGATCGGGTCTGCAGCAGCTTAAAAACCGTGAAGGCTGGGGCGAAAAGTCAGCAGAGAATCTGTTTGCGGCGATCGAAGACCGGCGCCGGATTGCCCTGCGCCGGGTGATCTTTGCGCTGGGGCTACGGCATGTGGGCGAACAGGCCTCAGCGCTACTTGCCCGGCATTACGGTACTTGGGACGCATTCGAATCTGCCATGCGTGCCGCTGCGGATCCCGATGATCCGGCTTACGCCGAGTTGCTTGGCATTGATGGCGTCGGAAAGGTCATGGCGCAGTCCCTCACGGCGAGCTTTGCACAGCAGGCCGAGCGCGATTCGATCGACCGGCTGGTGGCACACCTGGACGTGCAGGAAGCCGAACAGCCCAAGACCGACGGCAGCCCGGTGGCGGGCAAAACGGTGGTGTTTACCGGGACGTTGGAACGCATGACCCGGGCCGAGGCCAAGGCGCGGGCAGAATCGTTGGGCGCCAAGGTGTCCGGCTCGGTTTCGGCCAAGACAGATATTCTTGTGGCTGGCCCGGGGGCCGGGTCGAAAGAGAAGAAAGCGTTGGAGCTCGGGGTCGAAATTCTGGATGAGGACGGCTGGCTGACCCTGATCGGGCAGGCATGAGCGGACGTCCCGAGGTTCTGTTTCCGCTGTTCGGCGATCTTACCAAGTTGGCCGGTGTCGGACCAAAAGTGGCGCAGACCCTAGGCCAGCTTGATATTGTTGCTCCCCGCGATCTTGTCTTTACCTTGCCGGTTTCCGGTATCGACCGAACCTTGCGCCCCACCGTCAGGGATGCGGTGTTGCCCGGTGTGGTCACCGTTGAGGTCGAGATTGGCCAGCATCGCCCCCCGCGCAACAAGGGCGGCGCCTATAGGATCACGGTGCAGGATGCCGAGATCTCTTTTCAGGTCGTGTTTTTCCACGCGCGGGGCGACTATCTTTCGAAACTATTACCGACCGGACAACGCCGAATCGTATCGGGCCGGGTCGAACTGTTCGACGGCGTGGCGCAGATGGTCCATCCCGATCATGTGCTGCGCCTGGATGAGGCAGAAGGCATGCCGTCGTTTGAGCCTGTCTATCCGCTCACGGCCGGTCTGACGCTCAAGACGATGACCAAGGCGGCTGCCGATGCTGTCGACCGCCTGCCGGATCTGGCGGAATGGATCAGCCCGGGGCAGAAGGCGAAAGAGGACTGGCCGGACTGGCGCGAGGCCCTTCGGCAGGCCCATGCGCCGCAGTCGATGGCGGATATTTCCGCGACCGCGCCCGCGCGGATGCGGCTGGCCTATGACGAGTTCATGGCGCATCAGCTGACCTTGGCAATGGCCCGGGCGCATCGGCGGCGCGCGCCCGGTTTTGCTTCGGTGGGGTCCGGGACCTTGCGCAACAAGGTGCTCAACTCCTTGCCCTATCGGCCCACGGGCGCGCAATTGCGGGCAACCGAAGAGATCGCGGCGGACATGGCACGGCCCGAGCGGATGAACCGGTTGCTGCAGGGTGACGTTGGTTCGGGCAAGACGCTGGTCGCCTTCATGGCGCTGCTGGTAGCGGTGGAATCGGGCGGACAGGGTGTGATGATGGCCCCAACCGAGATACTCGCCCGCCAGCATCTGGAAGGCCTGCAACCTCTGGCCGAGGCGGCGGGGGTGGTGCTGGAATTGCTCACGGGGCGGGACAAGGGCAGCGAACGGCAGGCAAAGTTGGCTGCACTGGAACGAGGTGATATCCAGATCCTTGTCGGCACCCATGCTGTGTTCCAGAAAGATGTGCATTTTCAGGACCTTCGGCTGGCCATCGTGGACGAACAGCACCGGTTTGGCGTACGCCAGCGGATGGAACTGGGGCGCAAGGGCGCGGCCGCGGACGTACTGGTCATGACGGCGACGCCGATCCCGCGCAGCCTCGCGCTGGCGCAATACGGTGACATGGATGTGTCTGTGCTGGACGAAAAGCCGCCCGGGCGCAAACCGATCCAGACGGCTCTGGTGTCACTGGAGCGGTTGGATGAGGTGGTGAGCCATCTTCGCAAGGCTATCGCAGAGGGTCGTCAGGCCTATTGGGTTTGCCCGCTGGTGGAAGAAAGCGAACAGGTCGAGCTTATGGCTGCCGAACAGCGTTTCCAACGGCTACGCGCCGTGCTGGGCGAGGGTGTCGTCGGGCTGGTCCATGGTCAATTGCCGCATGCCGAAAAAGACGCGGCAATGGCGGACTTTGTTGCGGGGAGGACATCGGTTCTGGTCGCGACCACGGTGATCGAAGTGGGGGTGAACGTGCCCAACGCCACGATCATGGTGATCGAACAGGCCGAGAGTTTTGGGCTTGCCCAACTGCACCAGTTGCGGGGACGTGTGGGGCGGGGGGATCAGGATTCGACCTGTCTATTGTTGTATCAGCCGCCACTGAGCGAGACGGGTTCGAAACGGCTGACCACGCTGCGCGAAACCGAGGATGGATTTCGTATCTCAGAAGTCGATCTGGAAATGCGCGGGTCGGGTGATCTGATCGGCACGGCCCAGTCCGGGCTACCGCGTTTCCGTATTGCAGATATGGATCATCAGGCGGGGTTGATGGCTGTTGCGCAGTCCGATGCCCGTGCCCTGATGGCCGAAGACCCCGATCTGACCGGTCCCAGAGGGCAGGCGGCGCGGGTTTTGCTATGGCTGATGCGCCAGGATGAGGCGATCCGTCTGATCTCTGTCGGGTGATTTCGCCCTAACAACACAAGGTCGTTTTGTCAGATCGGTTGGGGATGAATGCCGCCTGACCACTTTTTGTTTCATATTTGTTCTCATAAAGTTCTTTACACAACGTAAAGTGTATGAGAACAAAGGGGCAACAGATAGATGCTCAACGGAGGTGACAAGATGTTGGATCAGATCAGAACAGCCATCCATCGCTCGCAGGAGACGCTCCTGCCGGATGCCATTGGTGCGCTAAGTCTTATTGTCATGCTTGTTGTGGGGCTTCATCTGCCTGCTTTCACCTGATTTCAGTTTCCTGCCAGCGTGAACTGTGCCGGGCGTTTTCGCATCCTGTCCCAAATTAGATGCGCGCGACTGACACTGCCTGTCCTGTCCCGAACGGGGGTGCCTTACCCCCAAGCCAAAGCTGACCCGGGTCCCGACAGTTTGCGCCCCTTGCCGCCGCCTTCATCCCCGAAGTGCGGCGGCTTTTTTTGCCTGTAAACTTGTTTGAGGGACCTACGCTCGTGTTCAATCATGCCGGAACATGGTTGATAATTGGTGAAAATCGCGCGGAATTCCTGCGCGGCAGTAGCACTTCGCGTGGGATTGGCGGATGTTTTGTTATGCGCAGTCTTCCGAGAGCGCCTTTTCCACCGCTTCGGCCGAGGCTTCGAGTGTGAGCAGAATCGAGGCATGACGGTTCTTGTAGTCCACCGCCGGGCGCAGAACTTCCAATCCGTCGAAGGGCGCCGCGGGGGCGGGGCCACCGGATTTCAGCATGGCGCGCAGCGAATCGCGCGCGGCCACGATTTCTTCGGGGGTGCAGCCCACGATCGCCGCGCCCACCACCGAGGCCGCGGCCTGACCGAGGGCACAGGCTTTTACATCCTGACCAAAGGCACTGACCTTGCCGTCCGCCATGTTCAGATCCACGGTTACGGTAGATCCGCAGAGCGGCGAACGCTTCTTGACCGTGGCATCGGGCGCATCAAGGCGCCGGGTGTTCGGGATATCTGCCGCGAGCGCCAGGATGCGGGTGGAGTAGAGCTTGATAAGATCGTTTTCGCCGGACATGGCTTTCCCTCTGGCTGCCTGCGACATAAATAGGGGTCATCTCTGCCGATGCAAAAAGGTTTTTGCCTATGTCCTTCGATCCTTCGACTTTGGTCTATGATGCGCGCGGTCTGATTCCCGCAATTGCGCAGGACGCCGACAGCGGCGAGGTCCTGATGATGGCCTGGATGAACGCCGAATCCGTGGCGCGAACCCTTTCTGAGCGGCGGGTAACCTATTGGTCACGCTCGCGCGGGGCCTTTTGGGTCAAGGGAGAGACTTCGGGCCATGTGCAGGAGTTGGTGGATTTGCGTATCGATTGTGATCGGGATTGCCTGCTGGTTGTCGTGCGCCAGACCGGTCCGGCCTGCCATACCAACCGGCGCAGCTGTTTTTATTCAGCGGTGCGCGAGGGGGAAGAAGTGGAACTGATGGCGCCGATGACCTGAGGCCAACGTCAGCTGTTGCCGTCGTTTTTTGCGTATTATTGAAGAGAAGAAGCCGGGGTCGGCTCCATTCCCACCATGGCGCGGATATCGTCGGGCGTGCATCCTTCGGCGCGGTATTTCGCCAGAGCCCGCGCGTCGTCACGTTTGGCAAGCCGTTTTCCCGCCTCGTCGCGGATGAGCCTGTGGTGGTGGTACTCAGGTGAGGCAAGTCCAAGAAGCCTTTGCAGAACCACATGAATCTGGGTTGCCTTAAACAGGTCCGCGCCCCGGATGACGTGGCTGATATTCTGGGCGGCATCATCGACAACCACCGAGAGGTGATAGGATGTGCCCATGTCGCGGCGCGCCAGAACGACATCGCCTACAAGGTGCAGCAGATCGTCTGGCGTGATCAGTATTTCCCCGGTTTCACCCTGCGGTCCGGAGCCGGTTTCGGTGAAACAAAGCGGCGGATTTTGTTCCGATTCCAGGGAGTTGAGCGCGGCGGCCATGTCGAGGCGCAGGGCGGTGTCCGTGGGGCGCTTCGTCGGTCTGGGCCGGTTGCGACACGTGCCGGGATAGACCACACCGTCGGGGCCGCTGACAGGATCTCCGCCTTCCTGCGGCGCGCTGGCGGCCTCGGCAATATCGCGACGGGTGCAGGTGCAGGGATAGACGAGGCCGCGGACCCAAAGCGACTCCAGTGCGGCGTCATAGGCACCGAGGCGATCCGACTGGCGCATGGGGGGGGCGTCCCAGCGCAGGCCAAGCCATGTGAGGTCGTCATAGATCTGACGCTCCCATTCGGGCTTGCTGCGGGTGCGGTCTATATCCTCGATCCGGAGCAGGAAACAGCCCCCACAGGCGCGGGCCATGTCATGGGCAAGAAGCGCGGAATAGGCATGGCCAAGATGCAGAGGGCCAGTGGGTGACGGCGCGAATCTTGTGATAAAAGTCATTTACTTTCAGATGTATAGGTGTTGAAGCTAATGTTATTTATCAGGTGGTTTGAGCCGCTTCTGCCTCGCAAGAAACCGCGTTTCTGGTATCGAAAGGTAAATTGCCTGTCACCCTGTGTCACCGTGCCCATGTCCAGAAATGTCTCGGTCATGGGCACGGTCAATCACTCTGCCGCGTCGGCGTCTGGTTTCTGAGTATCGAGCCAGCCGGTCCAGGCGGCCTTGGCGCGGTCGGTATAGCCCTTGTACCGGGTCACGCGGCCACGGCGGCCCCCCTTGACGCCGTCAAGCGGGCGGAAAAGGCCGAAGTTGACGTTCATCGGCTGGAAGGTCTTTGCCTCGGCCCCGCCGGTGATGTGATGCACAAGCGCGCCATGGGCGCTGTCCTGCGGTACCTGCGGCAGATCAAGGCCAAGGATTTCGGCCGTAGCGAGCCGCCCGGCTAGCAGGCCCATCGCGGCGGATTCAACATAGCCCTCGACCCCGGTGATCTGACCGGCAAAACGGATATTCGGCTTTGATTTCAGGCGCATCTGATGATCAAGCAGGGTGGGCGAATTCAGGAAGGTATTGCGGTGAATGCCACCAAGGCGCGCGAACTGAGCGTTTTCCAGTCCCGGAATCATGCGCAGAACGTCCTTCTGCGCGCCATATTTCATTTTGGTCTGGAAGCCGACGATGTTGTACAGCGTGCCAAGCGCATTGTCCCGGCGCAGCTGTACTACTGCATATGCCTTAATATCCGGTTGATGCGGGTTGGTCAGGCCGACCGGTTTCATCGGACCAAAGCGCAATGTCTCGCGGCCGCGTTCGGCCATGACTTCGATCGGCAGGCAGCCATCGAAATATCCGGCCGTCTCGCCTTCGTGGAATTCGGTCTTGTCGGCGGCCAGAAGCGCGTCGATGAATGCCTCGTAAGTCTGTTTATCCATTGGACAATTGAGGTAGGCGCGCTGCTCTTCCTCGGTCTCGCCCTTGTCATAGCGGGACTGCATCCAGGCCTTGGACATGTCGATGGAGTCGGCATAGAGGATCGGGGCGATGGCGTCGAAAAAGGCCAGTGCTTCGCTGCCGGTTTCGGCCTGAATTGCCTTGCCCAGACCTTCGGAGGTCAGTGGGCCGGTGGCGATGATCCAGTGCCCGTCGGAGGGTAATTTCGATATTTCATCGTGTGAAATCTGAATGTTGGGGTGCGATCTTAATCTGGCGGTGATGGTTTCGGCAAAGGCGTCGCGGTCCACGGCCAGTGCGCCGCCGGCGGGCAGGCGGTGTTCATGCGCCGTCGAGATGATCAGCCCACCTGCGGCGCGCATTTCCCAGTGCAGCAGTCCCACCGCATTCTGTTCGGAATCGTCCGAACGGAAGGAGTTGGAGCAGACCATTTCCCCAAGGTTTTCAGTCTTGTGCGCGAAGGTCTTAACCTTCGGGCGCATCTCGTGAATAACCACCTGGATGCCGCGGTTTGCGGCCTGCCAGGCGGCCTCGGATCCGGCCATTCCGCCGCCGACGATGTGTAGCTGTTTTGTCATGGACGCCATTTAGGCGCTTTGGCGACGCTTGTCACGGGGTTGCGAAACGGCGGTATGGCAAGCGTATGGAAACCGTATGGTTTTCGTATGGCTGGGGGTATGGCTCAGTCTTGGGGCCAGTCGGGCGCGCGTTTTTCGAGGAAGGCGGCGATGCCCTCGGCGGTGTCGCGGTCAAGCATGTTCTTGACCATCACCTCGCCTGTATAGGCATAGGCGCGGTCCAGCGGCATCTGGATCTGTTCGTAGAACGCCTGTTTGCCGATGGTGACGGCGGATGCCAGTTTGGCCGCGATCGCGTCGGCGAGGGTCCGGGTTTCAACGGTCAGATCTTCGGGCGGGACGGCGCGGTTGATCAGGCCCAGATCGGCGGCGCGGGCGGCGTTGATGAACTGGCCGGTGGTCAGCATCTCGAACGCCTGCTTGCGGGGGATGTTGCGCGACAGGGCCACCATGGGGGTCGAACAGAACAGCCCGATGTTCACGCCGTTGACGCCAAACCGGGTGTCCGTCGCGGCAACGGCCAGATCGCAGGTGGCGACCAGCTGACATCCGGCGGCGGTGGCGATGCCGTGCACCTGCGCGATCACCGGCTGGGGCAGGCGCGGGATGGTCTGCATCAGGGTGGCGCAGCGGTCGAACAGATCCTTGAAATACGCCCCGCCACCGTCGGGGTTCTGTCGCCCGGCGGTCATCTCCTTGAGGTCATGTCCGGCACAGAACGCCTTGCCCGCGCCCGACAGGATCACGGCGCGAATGGTGCGGTCGTGCATCAGGGCGTCGAATTCGGCCTGAAGGGCGGCGAGCATGGCATCGGACAGGGCATTCAGCCGGTCGGGCGCGTTCAGCTGAAGATGGCGGATGGCGCCGGTGTCAGTGCGGATTACGATTGGCATCTTGTCCTCCCCCTCGGATGGCGGCAGCCTAGCCGGGCAGGTCAGGGGAGAACAAGCATGGCGTTGAAGGTCACAGCCGAGGAGATGGGCCCGTTTCTGGACGAGGTGTTTCCGCAGGTGCGGGGCATGTTCGGGATTGACCGGCTGGACGAGGATCTGCTGGTGATGCGGCTTTTCGTGAAGGACGAGCATCTGCGCCCCGGCGGGACGGTGTCGGGGCCGTCGATGTTCGCGCTGGCGGATGTGGCGGCATATGTGGCGACGATGGCCCGGATCGGGCAAGAGGCGCTGGCGGTCACCACCAACTGTTCCATCGACTTCATGCGCAAACCCGAGGCGGGCGCGGATTTGCTGGCGCAGTGCCGGGTGTTGAAGCTGGGGCGGGCGTTGTCGGTCTGTGACGTGCAGATGTTTTCCGAAGGCGGGACAGAGCCTGTGGCGCGCGCCTCACTGACCTATTCGCTGCCGCCGAGGCGTTAGAGGGACGGGCGGTGACGGCGAAAAAAGGGCGCGGATGAACCGCGGCTGCCGAGAAAAAAGGGCGCGGATGAACCGCGGCTGCTGTGAAAAAAAGGGCGCGGATGAACCGCGGCTGCTGTAAAAAAGGGCGCGGATGAACCGCGCCCAGGGAAGAGGTCTGACAGGTCAGGGATCAGCCCTGCCAGAACATGCGGCTGGCCTCGTGCCGTGCGGTTTGCGAGTCCAGGCCGATGTCTTTGAGCAAGTGCGGCTCGAGCCGGGCAAGCGCCTTGCGGGTTCGGTGGCGGGAGCTCCATTTCGTCAGCACCACCGCCGCGAACAACGCAAAGGCCGGCAGCGGGGCGAGATGGGACTCGGCGCTGAGAAAGGCGATATGCGGGGCGTGCGATGCCGGTGTCATGGGATAACTCCTTGAAATTGTATTGACACAATGTAGCGATATTGCTACAAGAAAATTGATACAATGCCGATTGTGCGGCGTCGAGAGAAAGATTGTAATGGATACAATTCTGGATCGTTATGAGTCCGGCGGGACGGGTCCCAAGTATCGCGCGGTTGCCGGGGCAATCCGGGCGGCTGTGGCGGATGGGATGATGAGCGTTGGCGACAGGTTGCCGCCGGTGCGGGAGTTGGCCTGGTCGCTGGGCATCACACCCGGCACGGTGGCGCGCGCCTATACCATTCTGACGGACGAGGGCGCCCTGCGGGCAGAGGTCGGGCGGGGGACATTTGTGGCCGATCCCGTGTCGCGGGACCTGCAGCGCGACATCAAATGGCAGCAGCACAATGCGCCCGAAGACACCGATCAGGTCAGCCTGTTTTCGCCCAAATTGCCCGATATGGGGCAGGTGGACATGATCCGCGATGCCTTTGGGCGGTTGGCAGATCGGCCTGCGTCCAGCCTGTTGAACTATCCGTCGCGCGAGGGGTTCGAGCCTGCGCGCAGCGCGGTGATCGGCTGGCTGAAGGGGACGCCCCTTGGATCGCTTGATCAAGAGGATATCGTGCTGAGCCATGGCGGGCAGAATGGCATTTCGCTGGTCATGCAGGCGGTGCTGCGCGGGCGGCGTCCTGTGGTGCTGCTGGAAGAGCTGACCTATGTCGGGTTCCGCCGGGCTGCGGAATTGCTGCGGGCCGAGGTGGTCGGCGTGCCGATGGATGAACATGGGATTGTACCAGAGGCGCTTGAGGCATTGGTACGCAAACATGATGCGCAGCTGCTTTGTACCTCTCCGGAAATGCACAATCCGACGGGGCTGTTCACGCCGCTGGAACGTCGCCGCGAGATTGCAGAGGTGGCGCGCCGCACCGGGCTGCAGATCCTCGAGGATGACTGTTACCGGGTCGGGCGGTCGCGCGAACTGGCCTACCGTGCGCTGTTGCCGGAGCAGAGTTGGTATGTCTCGTCCATTTCCAAGACCATCACCCCGGCGCTGCGCATCGGTTTTGCCGTGGCGCCACGGGGGCGGCGGTCGGATTTGCGGCGGGTGGCCGAGCATGGCTTTTTCGGGCTGGCGCGGCCCTTGGCGGATCTGGCCGAAGATATCCTGACACGGCCCGAAACACCCGAGATCATGACGCGGGTGCGCGAAGAGCTGGAGCGGTATATCCGGGCGGCGGTGAATATTCTGGGCGGGCATGACCTTGTCTGGCGGGCGGACATGCCGTTTTTGTGGCTGCATCTGCCGGCCGGATGGCGGGCCGGGGCGTTCTGTCAGGCGGCCGAGGCGCGGGGCGTGCAGGTGCGGGCGGCGGACGAATTCGGCCTGCGCGACGGTTTTGCGCCCCATGCGGTGCGGATCGGGATCAATGCGCAGGTAACCATGGCAAGTTTCGAGGCCGCGATGGGGCGGCTGCGGGGGCTTCTGGACAATCCGCCCGAGCAGATTTCCGTCTGACCGGACCTGATCCGGCGGAGCGCGTCTGCGCCGCGCGCTGGTTTCTGGTGCGGGTTGAGAGGCGAGCCCCGGAGGGGATGGGGCGGTGAGAGGCTGTGCCGGGCGGGCAAATAGTGGGGTATTCAGATACCTTATTTTTAAGTTATTGATTTGGCTTCTTTAAATTGGGTAAGGCGCGCTTGACTGTGCGCGTGCAGGCCGTATAACCCGGCAATCGGATTTCGCGGGCCTGTGCGCCAAGCATCGGTCCGGGACACGTCAAACCAAGGGTAACCCCATTATGAAAACCTTCTCTGCAACACCTGCAGACATCGAGAAGAAATGGATCATCATCGACGCCGAAGGCGTGGTGCTGGGCCGTCTTGCCTCGATTGTCGCCATGCGTCTGCGTGGCAAGCACAAGCCGACCTTCACACCGCACATGGATATGGGCGACAACGTGATCATCATCAACGCTGAAAAAGTGCAGATGACCGGCAACAAGCGTCAGGAACACTTTTACTGGCACACCGGACACCCGGGCGGCATCAAGTCCCGCACCAAGCAGCAGATCCTTGAAGGCGCGCACCCCGAGCGGGTTGTCGTCCAGGCGATCAAGCGCATGCTTCCGGGCAACCGTCTGAGCCGGTCCGTGATGACCAACCTGCGCGTCTATGCAGGCGGCGAGCATCCGCACGAGGCGCAAAGCCCCGAAGTGCTGGATGTGAAGTCGATGAACTCCAAGAACACCCGGGTGGCACAATAATGGCTGAGCAAATCAACTCCCTCGAAGAGCTGGGCACCGCTGCCAACGTTGAAGCCGTTGTCGAAATGGCTGCTCCGCGTGAGCCGCAGCGTGATGCGCTGGGTCGTGCCTATGCAACCGGCAAGCGTAAGGATGCGGTCGCCCGCGTCTGGATCAAGCCGGGCTCCGGCAAGGTCATCGTGAACGGCAAGCCGATCAACGATTACTTTGCACGCCCCGTGCTGCAGATGATCCTGAAGCAGCCGTTCACCGTTTCCGGTACCGAAGACCATTTCGACGTTGTCGCAACGGTCAAGGGCGGCGGTCTGTCTGGTCAGGCCGGCGCTGTGAAGCACGGTGTTTCCAAGGCACTGCAGCTGTACGATCCGTCGCTGCGCGCAGCCCTGAAGGCCGCCGGTTTCCTGACCCGCGACAGCCGCGTCGTGGAACGGAAAAAGTTCGGTCGCGCCAAGGCCCGGAAGAGCTTCCAGTTCTCCAAGCGCTGATCTTGTCGCTTGTACGTTTTTGCAAAGGGCGGTCTTCGGACCGCCCTTTCGCGTTTGGACCTTAGCCTGCCAGATGGGCGTGTGGCCATACAGCGCGGGCCTGCGGGAAATGGGTCAGGCAATAGGCATAGTCAGCGGCGAAGGCGGGAAACACTTCGCGCGCGAGGTCGGGGTTCACGCCCGAGCGATCGCCTGAGTCGTTCACCCGTTGGGTGCTGGCGGCAGGGTCGGACGCAACGCCGGCAAAGTCGCTAAGCCGCTGCACGGATTCTGCGGTGAACATCGTTTCAAACAGGCCGATATAGGGGCGATCGGTGCCAAAGGCGGCATAAATGTTGCGCAGGGATGTTTCATATGTGACGCCAAGCCCGCTGCTGATGGCCTCGCGAAAGCGGTCCTCAAAGCTTTGCTGCTGGCTCGATTCGCCGGGGACACGCCCCTTGCGGCGGCGCATCTTGAGGATGGACCAGGCGCGTTCGATCGGGTCGCGCATGACAAAGACGGGTTTGACCGTGATGCCGCGGGCCGCAAAGGTCTGGTCTATGTCCTGCAGTACAGCGACAGGCAGGCCCGCATATCCCGGAGTGATATCGCCGGTGATGTGGATTCCGGGCTGGGCCAGACGCTGTTGGAAATAGTCGAAATAGCGTTCCGGGTTTTGCTGAAGATCGTAGCGAAAGGCCGACGATTTGATCGGCAGGCCAAGGCGCGCCGCCAGCGCCGCCTCGAACCGCGTCCAAACGCCGGGCCGGGCCACGCGGTAGCGGCTGTTGGCGGGCAGGTGCAGCGCATCCCAGATCTGGTATTCGCCCAACCGCCCCATATCGACGCCTTCCGAGCGGTGCAGGTAGGTCTGAATCCATGTGGTGCCGGACTTTGACGCCCCAAGCCCGAGTATGAATGTCTTTTCGGTTTTCATGGCTTTCGCTATTCCTTGTCTTCTCCGGGGCCTGAATATCGCCGCCGGAGGCATGAAATCTGTTCTTGTGGCTCGCCAAGGCCGGTAAGGTGGCTGGATCAGCCGTCTGGTGGTAGTAACCCCAACCCGCGCAAATAGATCCCGATGCCGGATTCAAGCAGATCCTCGGGTGGGTAGGGGCTTTGGGTGCCGGGGGAATTGCGGGCGTAAAGTTCGACCACCCCGTGGCTGAGCGCCCAGATATGCGCCGAGACCATCGCCGCCGGCGGGCGTTTTGCCGGGGGTATGTGTCGCGACAGACCGGCGGCCGCGCGTTCCTGTACGCCGCGGGCGCGGGCCGACACTTCGGCCAGAGCGGGAGAGTGATTGACCGAGATACCGCTTTCGAACATCGCGATGTAATGGCCGGGATATTTGCGCGCAAAGGCAAGGTAGGCGCGGCCCGTCGCCTCGAACGCCGCAAGGGCCGAGGGTTGGCCGCTGTCATAGGCGTATTGCATCAGATCGGCGAAGATTTCATAGCCCTGAAGGGCGGCTTCGGCGATCAGATCCTCGCGGCCGGAAAAGTGCCGGTAGACTGCCGCGGGCGTGACGCCTGCCTGTTTCGCCGCTTCTGACAGGGTGAAACCGGTCGGGCCCTTCGCCTCGATCAGGGTCAGGGCGGCATCGACCAGCGCCTGCGCCAGATTGCCGTGATGGTAGCCGCGTTTAGGCATCCCAAAGCTCGGGGCCGCCGCAGATCTTGTCGTCGATCTTGCCAAGCGCCTTGTGGTCCTTGTCCTTGTAGTCCAGCCCCGACAGCACCGTGCGGATCGCATTCAGCCGGGCACGGCGTTTGTCGTCCGAACGGATCACCGTCCATGGTGCGGCCTGGGTGTGGGTGATGGTCAGGGTTTCGGGGATCGCCTTGGAATAGGCATCCCAGCGTTTCAGCCCCTCGACATCGATCCAGCTGAGTTTCCACTGTTTCAGCGGATCGCTTTCGCGTTCCATGAAGCGGCGCAGTTGTTCTGCCTGTCCGACGTTCAGCCAAAGTTTGAACAGGTGCAGGCCGTCCCCGACCAGCATCTTTTCCAGATCCGGCACCTGGGCAAAGAAATGTTCACGCTGTGTGGGGGTGCAGAAGTCAAAAACATGTTCGACCACGCCACGGTTGTACCACGACCGGTCGTAGAACACGATTTCGCCCGCGGCGGGAAGGTGCTGGATGTAGCGCTGGAAATACCATTGCGTTGCCTCGGTGTCCGAGGGTTTGGGCAGGGCCACCAGACGCGCACCGCGCGGGTTCAGGTTTTCGCGGAATCGCTTGATCGTGCCGCCCTTGCCGGCGGCATCGCGGCCCTCGAACAGGATGGCGATACGTGCGCCGGTTTCCCGGGCCCAGGCCTGCATCTTGCCCAACTCGATCTGCAGGCTGTGCAATTCCTTTTCATAGGCTTTTTTTGGCATCTGTTCAGAATAGGGGTGATTGGGATTCAGGACGTCGTCCTTTTCCGCCCGCTGGATGGCTTCGCGCACTTCCTTCGGGGCGTCATTTTCGAAAAACGCACTGATGGCGCCGTCATAGGGAAGATCCATGAGAGTTGTCCTGTCTTTTGAAGACAATATGGGATGTTAAGCGGGTTAACGCAATGCAATCAAAGCGGGCAGGAGGCCGGACCCATCCAGCAGGCGATATGTTCCAGCCAGTTCAGGTACCAGGCGAGCGGGTAGGGATACCAGTGCGCGATCAGTTGGTAGAACGCATATGCGATGAGACAGGGGATCAGCAGACAGGTGGTCCAGTAAAGCCCGATGAGCAGCGGGGCAGCCGTCGCGGCAAGCGCGTCTTTGTCGGTGATCATCCCCTGTAGCGTGCGGCGGAATGCCTTGGGCAGCAGGGCGCCGAGGCTGAACATGCCGACTCCGGCGTGCAGCACAGTGGGTAACAGGGTGGAAAAGAGCATCACATAAAGCCAGAGATAGTCTGTGGGGGTGTCCCGGATGCCGTGAAAAAGGTCGGCCAGCGGATAGAGTTCAACCCCGGACAGGGTATTGGCCCCCGCCACCGCGATGACCATCCCCGCGCCGGAAATCAGAAAAAGCCCGCAGGCGGCAGCAAGGTCGAAGATGCCAAGGACAACAGCGCGGCGCGGGCGGAGGACGCCTGCGCGCAACAGCGTCCAGGTCAGGGCATATGAGGCATAGTCAAATATCGCGTTGAGAAGGGGGAGAATGCCAACAAAGAGGAAAGTTACACGGTTGCCTGTTTGGCTGTCGGCCCAGTTGGCAATGGGTAGGGTTGCGAAAAGACCTGACAACAGCAGAACTGTGTAAAGGAAATAGGCGGCGCGCCCGAACCCTTTCTCCGAATATCTGTCCACTATGATTGCGCCTGCGATTGGGACTAGGCTTGCGCTTCCAACTTCGCCTACGCCTGCGACAGCGAATGCAAATCCGAATGCGAGTGCGACCGGGAGTACGCCTGCGAATGCACCTGCGGCTGTGGCTCCCAATGCGACTCCCAATGCGACTGCTAATGCCAATACAAATGTGCCTAAGCTAGAGAATGCGGCGGCGACTGCGACTGCCAATACGAGTGAGCCTGCGCCTGCGATCAGCCGTCCCCAAAATTTCCAAAAGATTTTGGGGACGGCTGATGCCAATTTCGTTAAAGAAAAAATATATGTGGCAATTGCGCAAAACATCACAATCCGTTGCCACGTAGCGCCGGGGGCTGCTATGAACTCTATTCCACCCAGCGCCGCGCGCCATCCCGGATAGATCCACAGCACTAGCGGAATGCCGATTGGATAGATCACCGCAAACCGCAATGCCCAATTGTACATACGCCAGTCGCGCGGCCAGCGGGCAACCCGGATCAGGGCGCGTCGATAAAGGCTGCCTGCGCGACCCGGCGCAAAAAGACGCCGCAGACGGGGACGGTAAGTGTCAGATTCGATCAGGACGGCGGCTAGGATTGTTATCGCGAGGCTCAGCCAGGGCAGTATCGCCCAGACCCAACCACAGACATTGCCTACGACGGCGCCGAGCGGACCGAGCGTTAAGCCGTAGATCGTTACTTTCGCCCGAATATCCATGCCGTGCGCACCCCTGACCGCTGGTCAGAGTGGCGGCCCGATCTGCCTGCGTCAAGCTTCAGAGCAACCCTGCCTTTTGTGCCGCGCGGTCGATGGCATCGACAATTGCCTGGGGTTGCGCATGGTGTGGCATGTGTCCGACGCCGGGCAGGATGGTCAGGCGGCTGTTGGGCAGCAGCGCATGCAGCGGGCGCGAATGAATGTCGGGACCCACGGTGGTGTCGGCGCCGCCATGCACCAGTTCGACCGGCAGAGTGATGGTGGGGTAGCGTTTCGACATCGTGACCACGTGCGGGCGCAGGTTGTTCACCTGGCGGCTGTTGGCGCGCAGGGACGCGCGGCGCAGCGTCAGGCGGGGGCCGACGTATTGTGCATAACCCGCAGGCACCGGGTTGGGCGCAAAGATATCGGCGACCACGGCGTTGACCTGCTCATTTCCGGCAAAGGCGGTGATGACGGGGGGCACGACCGCCCCGCCGATGGCAGAGCCCAGCAGGGTGTAGGAAAATTCCAGATCCCCGGGCCATGGCATGGTCGCGCCCGAAACAATCACCAGCGCCGACGCCGGGTGGTCCAGCCCCCAGGCCATGGCGACCGCGCCGCCATAGGAGTGCCCCAACACGATGGGCCGCTTCACGCCCAGTTTCTGCGCTGCGGCCCAAAGCATGTCGGCCTGTTCTGCGGGGCTTTCGGCTGTCGCGTTGAACGCACCACCGTAGGCGTCCGATGCCCGGTCGGTATAGCCAAGGCCGGGGCGATCAAAGGCGATGACCCGGTAGCGGTCTTTGACCCGGTCGACAAAATCAAAGGTGAAATCACGCAGATTTCCGGACGCGCCGTGGATCAGCACCAGATCCGGCCCGGACCCGGTCACATAGGCATGTACCCGGCGCCCGTCACCCAGATCGAAAAACTGCCCGATGGGCGGCCAATTGCGCAGCGCCTCTGCCTCGCGCGTGGCGTTGCGCTGGCTGACCAGCGCAGAGCAGCCCGCCAGAAGGACCAGCGACAGAAAGATCAGGATACGGATACTCATACAGGCACCTTTGCGCTACTTGCGCAAATCGGTGCTTGCCTGGCCAATCTGCGTCATGTCGAAGGGAGTCGTCAGGTAGAGCTCGGAGACCCAGTTGCCATAGAGAAGATGCGCATGGCTGCGCCAGCGGTTCAGGGGCTTCTGGCTGGGATCGTCCGAGGGGTAGTAATTGGCGGGTACGTTGATCGGATTACCGGCTGCTACGTCGCGGTCGTATTCCTGTTTCAGCGTGTCGCTGTCGTATTCCAGGTGGTTGAAGATATAGAGTGCGCGGTGGTCGGTATCCTCGACCAGACAGGGGCCGGTGTCGTGGCTGTCGATCAGCACCGGCAGGCCTGCGGCCTCGATCTCGTCCCGGCGCAGTTCGGTCCAGCGGCTGACGGGGATCACCATGTCGTCGGAAAAGCCGCGCAGATAGGGTGAGGCGGCCGCAAGGTTCTGGTGACGTGCGCAGCCAAAGGCCTTGTGCGGCAGCAGGTGTTTGGGCACGCCGTGGAAATAGTTGATCATCGCCATGCCGCCCCAGCAGACGCCGAATGTCGAATGCACATGGGTCTGGGTCCAGTCGAACACCCGGGTGAGTTCATCCCAGTAGGTGACATCGGTATAATCCAGATGTTCGATCGGGGCGCCGGTGATGATCAGGCCATCGAACTTCTCTCCGCTCGCCTCGACTTCGGAGAAGGGGCGGTAGAAGGCCTCCATGTGTTCGGCGGCGGTATTCTTGGTCTCGTGTTCGGACATGCGGATCAGGCTGAATTCGATCTGCAGCGGGTTCGCGCCGATGAGCCGGGCGAACTGGGTTTCCGTCTGGATCTTCTTGGGCATGAGGTTGAGCAGGCCGATGCGGATGGGCCGGATGTCCTGATGGGATGCGGCATCCTCGGGCATGACCATGACACCTTCGCGCGACAGAACGGCGTAGGCGGGCAGGTCGGAGGGCAGCTTGATCGGCATCTTGGGATCCTTGCATATCGGCGGGTCAGAGATAGGTCAGAGCGGCGGCTATCACAAGCCGCGGGCGTATTGGGTGGTTGACGGGAGGTAAGTAAGCGCCGCGCCAGATGCTACGTCCGACCGCCGGGCGCTGGTCAGCCTTGCCGGGAAAGCGCCTGAGCGATCACCGCCTCGAATCCCTGCTGGGTGCTGACATCGGCCAGATCGGACGCCTCGACCGTGATGCCCCAGTTGCGCGCCATGGCTTCGTAGCGCGGCTGGCGGTGGGCGAGGGCCTGAGCGTAGGTCCAGCGGATAAAGGCATCGGGGTCCACATCCGTTTCGGCGCAGTTGTTCAGCGCCAGGTATTCCGTCCAGACCCGCATCAGGAATTCCGGCTGATAGGCCATCGGCTTGGGCGCGCGGTCGAACCGGCGGATCAATTCTTCGGTATGTGCCTCGGTGCCACGGATCCAGACCATCAGGCAGTGGCGCGACAGTTCCGACAGGATCGGATCGGCGGGATCGTCGGCATCGACCCATTCACAGATCGACCCACCGGTGTCGCAGACGAAATGCGGATAGCCATAGAGTTCTTCGGCCCGGTCGATGAAATAGCCGGTGTCCAGCAGCGCCTGCTTTTCGGCGCGGGCGAACTGATCCTGTCGGCGCTGATAGGAGCTGATCGGCAGGCCGCCCCGGGCCTCATCCCCCGGTTTGCCCAGATAGGCCGACACGGCGGCAAGGTTGTCAAAGGTGATGTTCGATCCGATGTGGATCGAATCGCTCATCAGCAGGTCGCGCAGGAAGGGCACCTTCATCGCCTGCAGCTTGGCGTTGTCGGCGATATATTCGCCCATGTAGCGGGTGCCGATGCGGTAATCGATCGAGTAGTGAAACCAGTCGCCGCGTTTGCGCAGCATGTCGGATACATGCGTCTTGCCCAGACCCGACATGGCAAACAGAAGAACGCGCTTGCGGGGCGCGGAAAGCCAGGCATCGGCAGAGTCATAGAGCATTGGAGGCGCGCCTTTGGTCAGAGTGTGTGACCTGTTGGTAGCCAGAGCGCGCGGTGGCGTCAAACGTTCCGCTTGGCCCTGTGCCTGATCCTTTGGAAGATTCGCCCGTCGATCACCAGCAACCCCAGCACGAGCAGGGCAAACCCGCCGTAGGCGGCGTGCGACAGTGCCTCGCCCCTTACAAGCGCGCCGAGGGTGATGGCAACCGGCGGGATCAGCAGTGTCACCAGCATGAGGTTGCCGCTGCCCGCCATGGCCAGCACGCGGTAGTAGAGAAGATAGGCCAGCGCCGTGGCGATGCCGGCGTAATAGCCGATGGAAACCCATGTTTCGGGGAGCAGGGACAGGCTGGGCACACCTTCGAACCAGAGTGTGAGGGGTGCCATGATCAGGGTCGAAGCGGTCAGCATCCCGGCTGCGGCTATTTGGGGGCGCACGCCGCGCAGGGTGCTGCGCGCCCACGCCCCGGCGCAGGCATAGGACAGGGTGCCCGCCAGCACGGCCAACTGCGCAAGCGAGGTGATGTCGAAAGAGTGCAGCGCGCCGGGGCCGATGGCGATGGCCACCCCGGCAAAGCCGATCATGACGCCGGTGGCCTTGCGCGCGCTCAGCCGTTCATCGGCAAAGACCAGCGCCGCGACCAGCACGCCAAAGATCGCCGTGGCGGCATTGAAGATGGACGTCAGCCCGCTGGGGATATGCAACTGCCCCCAGGCCATCAGGGAAAACGGGATGGCGTTGTTGAGCAGCCCCATGATCAGGAAAGCGCCCCAGATCCGGGGATCGCGGGGCAGGGACATCCGGCGCAGGGCGATAAAGATCCAGAGCACGGCCATGGCCCAGAAGGTACGGTGCAGCACGGATGTCAGCGGCCCGATTTCGTCCAGGGCCGTGCGAATGGACAGGAACGAGCCGCCCCAGATCAGGGCCAGAAGGGCGAGTTCAGCCCAGGCGCGGGCAGAGAGCGAGGTTTGCTGTGTCATTCCCGGGTTCTATGCCAAACCGGTTGATCTGTGCGACCCGGATCTTGCGGCAATAGTGTTGGCGCAAAAAAAGACCGCCCGGCACGAGGGCTGGGCGGTCCATTTGTTCATCTCAGAATTGTATCAGAACTTGTAAGCGATCTTGACGCCAAGGCCGACGGCCGAGTTGTTTTCGAAATCGGCGCGGGCCACATCGGGGGTGCCGGTTTCAGGCTGCGCATCGCCCAGCCAGATATAGCTGATCCCGCTCGACAGGGTCAGGCTGTCTGTCACGCTGTAGGATCCGCCCAGTGTCACGCTGGTATAGCCGGTGGACGGGGCCAGCGGTGATACCAGCTTGTCGCCAGCGGCTTCGTAGGCGACGGCGATCGAACCAGAGAACTGGTCGTTGAACCGGCGACCGACGCCAACACGGTAAGTGGTGGTATCTTCAAGGTCGATCAGGCCGCTGCCGACCACGGTCACGAACTGCTCTGAATCAAGCTTGAACTGCGAATGCTTGACGTAACGCACCGAACCGAAAAGCAGCGTGTCAGCGGCGATACCGGTCTGGAATTCGAGGTTCCAGCTTTCGGGCAGATCGACGTCTGTCGTGGAAGAGCCGTTCAGCAGGGGCATCGCGGGCGCGGGGCCGGGGCCGTCGGGATCGACCAGCGGGCCGCTTTCCGTCGTCTTGAAGTCATGGGTGATTTTCGAATTGTAGGTCAGTGCCACGCGCAGCGCGATATCGGGACGCTCATAGGCACCGCCGAGCACATAGCCATAGGCGCCGTTGCTCTTGAGGTTCAGATCGTAGCCGTTGACTGCGCCATAAGCGGCGCCGCGCAGCTGGATATCACCGTCGGCCTGGGAATGACGTAGGCCGCCGAAAGCGCTGAAATTCGGGTTGAACTGATATTTCAGCAGGGCAGTGATCGCGGTGTTGGAGGCTTCCGCAGTGGTTCCGCCCAGCATCGGATTGCCGTCTTCATAGGCAATGTCCGCGCCATAAGGACGGTCGATGATCAGCGCCGCCGACAGCGTGTCGCTGAACTGCATCTTGATCGCGGCGCTGGGTAGCCAGAAAGAACTGGCGACGTTGTCGATGTCCGCCACAAGGGTCCGGCTGGTGCCAGTGACCGATGGCGAAACAAAGCCGAACGAAAGTTCAGCATGGTTGCCTTTTTCATAAAGCACCATCGCGGATTGCGTCGTGCGTTCGATGCCGCCCGCCGAAGCGGTCCCCGCAGCAAGGGCAAGCGCGGAAGCGCCAACCAGTATTTTATTCATGTTGTCCTCATCCCTGAAAAAAGTCTCTCCTCAGCCCGGACGCTACATCGGTTCGGTCACCATTCAATCTTTGACTTAGCGTCACATCGGCGACAGGGACGCGTGACGTTACGTTCCAGCCACACCTCGCGTTTCATGCAGGATGTTGAAGTAGTTCGCGGCGAAAATAATTGCTGCACCCAGAAAGACATAAGGGTCCAACGGTTCGGCATAGATCAGCATCGCCAGGATCGCGATCACTGGCAGGCGCACGAAATCAATGGGCATCACAACCGTGGCGGGGGCGATGCGCAGTGCCGTCGTCAGGCAGAAATGCGCCACCAGCCCGGCACAGCCGATCACCACGATCCAGGGCCAGTTCGCGGCACTGGGCAAGGCGATATCGCCGTCAAAACCCGCACAGATCAGACCAAAGGCTGCCTGCATGACGGTTAGGTAAAAAAGGATGCAGGTGATCGTTTCGGTCCGTGTCAGGCGGCGGGTGAATACCGCTGACAGGGCAAATGCGACGGCAGCGCCGGCGGCGGCCAGCAGCCCGGTATCAATGGTTTCCGGGCTGGGGCGCGCGACGATCAGGATGCCGATAAAGCCGAACACTGCGGATATGGCCCGTGTCCGCGTCAGCCGTTCGCCCAGCACCAGCGGTGACAGGACCATGACCCAGAGTGGTGCGGTGAACTCGAGCGCAAAGACCTGTGCCAGGGGAATCACCGTGATGGCGAAGAACCACAGGTTTTGCCCGGTGAAATGGCTGATGTTGCGGATCAGGTGCAGGCCAAGGCTGCGGGTGGTGATCTGGCTGCGCGTGCCCGCCAGGGTCGCAACCGTCAGCACCAGCGTCAGGCCGATCAGGCTGCGGTACATCATGATCTCGAATGTATCGAGATCGAGGCTGACCGCGCGGCCCGCCACCGCCATTGAGGTAAAGGACAGGATCGCCCCGATCATCCAGAGGCTGGCGCGCAGGGTGTCGCTCATGTGTTCGAATTCAGGGACATTTCGGGGGCTCCTACTCCTGCCAAGCATCTGCCGTTAACCAGCAGGGATTGGCAAGACGGGATCAGGCCTCGGTGATCTTGTAATCGCGCGTTATGCCATTGGTCACGCCGAACCATGCGCTGGCACGGGTGCGGGCCTGATGGGCGTCGAACGCCGCCTGATTGATGAAGAGTTCCGACACTGCAAAGGTGCCCGGCTGCGTTTCGACCACTTCGAATTCCAGACAGCCGGGCTCTGCGCGGGTCAGAGCAATGTGGTCGGGCAGGGCGTCGCGTACCTTTTGCTGCTGGTCGGGGGCGCAGGTCAGGGTGCCGGTCAGATGGATCATGGACATATCTGATTGCTCAACTCTGGATCGGAAGAATGGTCCACCAAGCGCGTTCGAGGGAGGTTTTCGCAAGCTGTCAGTCCGAAAACCCCCTTAGCTCTTGCTCATTCCCACTCGATCGTGCCGGGAGGCTTGGAGGTCACGTCATAGGTGACACGGTTGATGCCTTTGACCTCGTTTATGATGCGGGTCGCGGTTTCGCCCAGGAATTCATGGGTGAAGGGATAATAATCCGCCGTCATGCCATCGACGCTGTTCACGGCGCGCAGGGCACAGGCGAAATCATAGGTCCGCCCGTCGCCCATCACGCCGACTGTGCGCACCGGGAGAATCGCGACAAAGGCCTGCCAGATTTCGTCATAAAGCCCGTGCTTGCGGATCTGGTCGATATAGACCGCGTCCGCCTTGCGCAGGATTTCCAGCTTTTCGCGCGTGATCTCTCCGGGGCAGCGGATGGCCAGACCCGGTCCGGGGAAGGGGTGACGTCCGATGAAGCTGTCGGGCAGGCCAAGTTCGCGACCCAATGCGCGCACTTCGTCCTTGAACAGTTCGCGCAGGGGTTCGACCAGCTTGAGGCCCATCTTTTCCGGCAGGCCGCCGACATTGTGGTGGCTCTTGATCGTGACGGAGGGGCCGCCGCTGAAGGAGACCGATTCGATCACGTCGGGATAAAGCGTGCCCTGAGCGAGGAATTCCGCGCCTTCGATCTGGTTGGCGTACTTCTGGAAGACGTCGATGAACAATCCACCGATGATCTTGCGCTTGGTCTCGGGGTCGCTGACGCCGTCAAGCTTGCCAAGGAACAGCTCGGATTCATCGGCGTGGATCAGGGGCAGGTTGTAATGTTCGCGGAACATGGTGACGACTTCGGTCGCCTCGTTCAGACGCAGCAACCCGTGGTCGACAAAGACGCAGGTAAGTTGATCGCCGATCGCCTCGTGCAGGAGGATTGCGGCGACAGAGCTGTCGACGCCGCCGGACAGCGCGCAGATTACCTTTTTGTTGCCGACCTGATCGCGGATCTTGCGGATCGCCTCTTCGCGGTAGGCTTCCATCGTCCAGTCGCCGGTGAACCCGGCATCCTTTACGAAGTTTTCGTATAATGTGCGGCCGTTCGGGGTGTGATGCACCTCGGGGTGGAACTGCACGGCGTAGAACCGGCGGTCGAGGTCAGCGGTGATGGCGAAAGGCGCGTTGGGGGAGGTGCCATAGACCTTGAACCCGGGTGCGATTTTCGACACGTGGTCGCCGTGGCTCATCCAGACCTGTTCGCGCTGTTCGAGGAACCATCCGTTGAGCAGGTCAATCCTGTCTTCGGTCGGGGTCACATAGGCGCGGCCGAATTCGGCGGTGCCGTGGCCACGTTCAACATGCCCGCCAAGCATGTGCATCATGACCTGCTGGCCATAACAGATGCCCAGAACCGGAACGCCGAGTTCGAAAACTTCGGCCGGGGGCTGTGGTGCGCCGTCGTCAAAGACCGAGGACGGCCCCCCGGACAGGATCACCGCCTTGGGTGCGAAGTCGGCCAGAAAGGCGGGCGTCACGGCGTTGAAAGGGTGAATTTCGCAATAGACATTGAGTTCACGCAGGCGGCGCGCGATGAGCTGCGTCACCTGACTGCCAAAGTCTATGATTAACAGGCGGTCATGCTGGGTTTGGGTCATATCTGCCCATTAGGGCCAAGCGGGACGCGGCGCAAGAGGACTGTGGTCATTGCAGTGAATCCAGCAGAGGCGTTGCGCCGTAGCATGCGCGCTGTGGACAGGATCAAAACGCCACTGGCGGGCATGGTTCAGGGAAAATGAAAACGGACCTTCGCCAGTCTTCATCTGCCCAAAAATACACCGGGGGTGACGGCGCAGGCGGTAGGGGCGGCGCCCCATGCCGCCCGCGCCGTTTGGCGGGTCGTTTTAGTTGATCGGCGATAGCAGTTCTGGCGCTGTCACCAGCTGGCGAACACCATGGCTGTGCTCTTCTTCAAAGACATTGCCCTCTGCCGCCCAGCGATTGAGAGAGGAGATGTCCAGACGCGCGCAGGTCGGGCGGACGTTCCAGGTGACTTGCATCGGCGAACAGATCGCCTCGGTATAGCTTGGCCCGGTGGTCGAACCCGCAAACAGAACCGGAGTGCCGGTGTCCGAGGGCAGGGCCGCGGGCTGGAACCGGCCGTTCGCGCCAACGGTGACTTTGGCGTAATCGCCGAAATCCAGAGCGCCGGGATCGTTCACGACAAGAAAGACCTGCGATTCGACGCGCAGCTGCGGATTGGCGCAGGCGGCCGAGGAGCATGACCCAAGGCCCGGTCCGGGGGATACGTCACAGGAGGTGTAGACCCAGTGCACCTCGATCGTGTCACCCGGTTTAACGCCGTGAAAGCTCGTGTGGCCAGTTTCGGGCTCGGCAAGGTCGCTCGGGCTTAGCGTCGCGGTTTCGTTGCACTGAAAGCCGCCGTTTTCGCCGTCACCGGCTGAGAGCGAAAAGCCCGGACCCTTGTGTTCGGCATTGGTATGGGTGTGCAGGTTGCACAGGTTCATCGCCTCTGGCCCGGGCGCGGGGGAAAAGCTGCGCGGGTTGCTACCGATGTGCATGCCGATGTCGCGCGGTGTCTGCGGGCCAAAGCCCAGGCACAGGTCTTCGGCATAGGACGGGGCGGCGGCGCAAAATGTCGTGGCAAAAAGGGAGAGGGCAAGGGCATGTCGGTTCATGGCGGATCCATCGCGTTGAGGTGACTCTAACCGCGCCTGTCAGACGCGAGATGACGCTGTTCTGAGGTCCAATCCCTGAATACTATCTTAAAGCGCGCATTTTCGCAAAAATCAGTCGTGCCCGGACACGCCGCGGCAGGCGCGCCGGTAAAAGTCACTTTGGCCCCGGATGCGACGCAATTCTTATCCGGTGCCCGGGCCCGGTCTTTCGCAATAGAAACTGTTCTACCAGCGATAGCTCGCGCCGATTGCGAATTCATTCTGCTCCATGCGCAGCGTGATCGGCTGTGCTGGCGACAGCGCCGGGTTGATGCCGGAGATCTCGTTGCTGAAGGCATGGGTGAAAGAAGAGGTGATGCTCCACTTGTCGTTGACCTTATAGGTCCCACCCACGGAAAGGTGCCACTGCGGCGTTGCAGGCGCCACGATGTTGAGCAACGCCTCTTCCTTCTCGGCGAACTGGGTGGCGTAGGACACGCCGCCGCGCAACATCAACCGGTCGGTGCTGCGAAAGATCGCAGCCACGCGGATCACGTCCATGTTGTCCCAGCCAAAGCCGGGGCCGTCGTCCGCACCAAAGGGGGCGGTGATCGCGGTTCCGGTGTTTGCCAGGGATTTCACGTCCCCGTAAAAGATTCGCTGGTATTCTGCCGTCAGCGTCAGGCGTGGTTGCTGCGGCAGGGTATAGGCGAGGCCGACGGTGGCGACGGCGGGGATATCGAAATCGCCCTGTTCGGCGAACAGGCCCTTGTACTTATGGAACTCCTCCATGTTGATGCGGCTCCGGTAGGATGCCCCCAGCGTCAGGCCGGGAGATGCCTCATAAGCCACACCAAGGTTCAGGCCGAATCCGGTGGACCAGTCGTCACCGTTGTTGGTCATGTCACCGGGGCTGGAGGAATAGGATGCGTTGTCGAAATTTTCGAGTCCGGTCGCGCTGAAGCGTTGAATGGCTAGGATCGGCGCGACGCCAAAGCTCAAGCGTTCGTTCACGTCATAGGCAAGGCTGGCAGACAGGAATAACTGTTCCAGGTTCACGCCCAGCGGCGCTGTGGCCGACGGTCCATAACCCGGCGTAAAGGGGTTTGTGGCGTATTGCGTGTTCATGCCGCCGTTGCCAAAGGCGAACAATGCCAGTGATGTGCGGTCGTTCAGCTGGAAATTCACCCCGCCGCAGGGGATGAGAAAGGCGTCGTTCACACTGGTCTGCGATCCGGTGGTGATCGGTCCGGCCCCCGAAACGGAATAGCCGCGCTTGGGCGCAAACCCGGTCAGGCAGAACCCGGCCACGTTTCCGATCCGCGTCCCGAATGCCGGGTTCTGCGCAAGCCCGAGAACGCCCGCTTCCACGGCGACGCCGGCCCCCGCCATACCCTTTGCCCCGCCGCCGTAACCATTGGCCATGTAACCGTTGGTGGCCGCAGCCGGTCCAGCCCCGAACAGGCAGGTTGCCGCAATCCCTCCGGCCGCGCATTTGCGGCGGAAATCCGAATAATTCATACTGTTCCTCCCTGACCTGACGTGTTCCGGCAGGTCAATGTTGTTTTGTCAGCCTCTGAAGCGGGCCTTGTCCCCGGAAACACATTCCCAGTATCAAATATCTAAACGTGAGAATGTATTGTGTCACCACTTTTTGCAGGATGTCGCTTTTGCCCCTGAAGTGGCGCAAACACTCCTCAGCCGGAGGACACCGCGGGGTAACACCGGAAAAACTCTGGGGGCCCGTGTGGCCCACTTGCCGAAGGATGGGCGTATGACTGAAGCAGCAACCGGTAGACGCACCCGCGGCGGCGGCGGGGCAGCCCGGCGGGCCGAACGCACAGCCATCAGCCTTGAGACGGCGAAGTATATCGAGCGTAACATCCCCAATTTCGAAGTGCTGACCGAAGAGGCGCTGGAGATCATCGAGGCCAACGCCGAAACGGTGCTGGCCGAGATTGGCGTGAATTTCGTCAATAATCCCGCCGCACTTGATCGCTGGCGTGCCGCTGGCGCCGAGGTCGAGGGCGAGCGCGTCCGCATCCCGCGCGGTCTGGCGCGTCAACTGTGCAGCACCGCGCCCGCGCAGTACACCCAGCACGCCCGCAATCCTGCACGCAACGTCGTCGTCGGTGGGAAAAACCTTGTTCTGGCGCCGGTTTATGGCCCGCCCTTCGTGCATGACGCCGAAAAGGGCCGCCGCTATGCCACGATAGAGGATTTCCGCAATTTCGTGAAGCTCGGCTACATGTCGAAATGGCTGCACCATTCAGGCGGCACGGTATGCGAGCCGACGGATGTGCCGGTGAACAAACGGCATCTTGATATGCTGCACGCCCATATGACCCTGTCGGACAAGCCCTTCATGGGGTCGGTGACCGAGCCGAGCCGGGCGCAGGATTCGGTCGACATGTGCGAGATCCTGTTCGGCAAGCAGTTCGTGCAGGACAACACGGTGATGACGAGCCTGATCAACATCAACTCGCCGATGACATTTGACGACACGATGATGGGCGCGCTTGAAATCTATGCGGCCAACAATCAGGCTTGTGTCATCAGCCCCTTTATCGTCGGGGGGGCGATGGCCCCGGTGTCCGTCGCCGGAACGCTGACGCAGGTCCTGGCCGAGGTTCTGGCGGGCATCGCCTATTCGCAGCTTGTGCGCGCTGGCGCGCCAGTGATCTTTGGCGCATTCGTGACCTCGATCGACATGAATTCGGGTGCGCCCACCTTTGGCACGCCCGAGGCGTCGCTGATCACCTATGGTGCCGGGCAACTGGCGCGGCGGATGGGACTGCCCTACCGGTCGGCGGGGTCTTTCTGCGGGTCGAAATTGCCCGATGCGCAGGCCGCCTACGAGACCTCCAACTCCTTGAATATGGGGCTTTTGTCCGGCGTGAACTTTATGTTGCACGCCTGTGGCTGGCTTGAAGGCGGGCTGGTGTCATCCTACGAGAAATTCGTGATGGATGCGGACCAGCTCGGAGCACTTCACCATCTCGCAAAGGGCGTTCAGATCGACGAAAATGCCCAGGCGATGGATGCCATCGCCGAGGTCGGACCGGGCGGGCATTACCTTGGCTGTGCCCATACACAGGCGAATTTCAAGACGGCCTTCTGGCGCTCGGATCTGTTCGACTACAAGCCATTCGAGACCTGGAGCGAAGAGGGTGCACGCGACACGATGGCTCTGGCCACACAGCGCGTGAAACGGCAGCTGGACACCTATCAGAAACCCCCGCTTGACCCGGCCATCGCAGAGGCGCTCGAGGCCTTTGTCGCGCAGAAAAAGGCCTCTGTCCCGGACGCGTTTCTCTAGGCTGTTTCCGCGTCAGCCAGCGACCAGAACCGGGGTGTATGAGGCGCGCAGCAGCTGCGCCTCTCCCATCATTGCGACCAGCACCTCGATGTGGCGGCTCACGGAATAGGACGCTGCACAATCCGTGCGGCGCTGTTCCAGGTCCTTTTCAATCTCGATCAACCTCTCCAGCGCCGTGCCGTGGGCAGGTAGGCTGGAGGCCCCCAGCAGGCGATGCAGCTGCGTGCTGCGTCGGTAGTCAGCCACGCCGATCCGGGCAGTACGGATCAGCAGGCGGGGGCGGCGAATCGATTCGAAAATTCTAAGAGCGTTGGACATGGGTATCTCCCTCATGGTTCGGGACACTGATGCCACGAGTCACGAGGGCGTTGCGTAGTGCTGCCAGAAACCGCCCGCGGTGTTCACAACTGTTTATAAATTCGCAACAATCCTTACGCATGTGTAAATTTGTTAACCAGCAAGTAACGATAAACCGCAAATGTTCCGAAAACTGTTGGGGATATCTCTGTGGATATCTCAGCCGCCTAAAAAGGAAGCCGGACTATGATCCGCACGCCGCGTGACTTGATCGAAGATGCCCTGCCTGGCTGGGTACCTGAAGCCGCGCGGAATTACCTCGTTCACATCGAAACCGGGTTGCCGATCCGAGCCCTGGCCAGACAGGCGGGCTGCCATGCCTCGACCGTCCTGCGCCAGGTGCGCAAACTGGAAAACCGACGCGACGATCCACTTGTTGACGCGGCGCTGCGCCGATTGGGTCAACAGCTCTCACAAACGGACGTCGGACAGCATCAAAAGGAAACTGCCAAGATGAATGCCTCAGTCTCTTCAAACCCCGCAAACGTCGACCAGAAAACGCTGGCTCGCGAGGCCCGGCGCATCCTGCGCCGTCTCAGCGAAACCGGCGCGATGCTGGCCGTGGCGGCGGAAATGGAAAAGGCCGTTGTCGTTCGCGATACGGCCGATGGCGGCACGACCCGCACGGCCGTTGTCGACAGCACGATCGCCCAGGCCATGGCCCTCAAGGATTGGATCGCCTGCGTGACGCCCGGCCGTATTGCGCGCTACCGGATCACTGCGGCGGGGCGCGCCGCGCTCAGCATGCTGATGGCCGAACAGGAAAGCCGTCTGCGTGGCTTCGCCGAAGCTCAGTCCAGCTTTGCCGCAGGGCAGCTGTCGGGGCGCGCGGCAGAGGACGAGATGGAGCGTCAGGAGCTTGACCCGCGCGGGGCGCGCACGCGCTATTCGGTCGGCGACAGCCCTCTGGCGGCCCTTGCCCGGCGGCGTGAAAGGGACGGCTCGCCGTTTCTGGGCGACGATCTGGTAAGCGCCGGCGAACGCCTGCGCGAGGATTTCGAGCTGAGCCAGATGAACGCCCGCGTCGGGCAGAATTGGGATCAGTTCCTGACAACCGGCGGCGAGACCAGCCGGTGCGGCACCGAAGTCCCGCGTGGTGCCGAAGCGGCGCGCACCCGGGTTGCAGCGGCGCTCAGAGAGCTGGGACCGGGACTCGCCGATGTGGCAATGCGCTGCTGTTGCCACCTTGAGGGGCTGGAAACTGCGGAAAAGCGAATGGGCTGGTCAGCGCGTTCCGGAAAGATCGTGTTGCGCATCGCGCTGCAGCGGTTGCACCGCCATTACGATGCAACCATCGGCGCAGGCGGCGGGCTGATCGGCTAGGGGGGAATGTGCAGCGCCCGTGGGGTCAAGCAAGCTGCCTCAGATGGCTGCTGGGGCACTCGCTAAAATTGGGGATGCTCAGTGCTGCATGACGGCTATGCAGCACTGGTACTGCCCACTGCAGTCCCTTATGCTATAGGGCATGTGTCAGGAATTTGCGGGGGGAAGACCAAGTGCGAGATCTCAAGATACCCGAGCAGCGCCACCCCGAAAAGGCGAAGCGCAAGGATAATCCCCAACCCAAGAAACCCGACTGGATTCGTGTGCGTGCACCGGGCGGTCAGGGTTATGCCGATACGCGCAAAATCATGCGGGAACACAAGCTTGTGACCGTCTGTGAAGAAGCGAGCTGTCCGAACGTTGGCGAATGCTGGTCGCAGGGCCATGCCACGATGATGATCATGGGCGAGGTTTGTACCCGCGCCTGTTCCTTTTGCAATATCGCCACAGGCAAACCACCCGAGGCGCTTGATGCGTTTGAGCCGGGCCGGGTGGCCGATGCGGTTCAGAAACTAGGTCTGAACCACGTTGTGATCACCAGCGTTGATCGCGATGACGTAGAGGACGGCGGGGCCGAGCATTTTGCCCAGACCATCCGCGCCATCCGCCACCGCAGCCCCGGCACAACGATTGAAATCCTGACGCCCGATTTCATCAGATGTGGCCCGGAAGCGCTGGAAAAGGTCGTGGCCGCGCGGCCCGATGTGTTCAATCACAACCTGGAAACAGTGCCCGGCCTTTACCCCGAGGTGCGGCCCGGGGCGCGATATTTCCATTCACTGCGCCTGCTGCAGCGGGTCAAGGAAATGGATCCGTCGATGTTCACCAAATCCGGAATCATGGTCGGATTGGGCGAGGACCGGCAGGCCGTCATGCAGGTGATGGAAGATATGCGCGCCGCCGATATCGATTTCCTGACCATCGGCCAGTATCTGCAACCAACCCCCAAACACCATGCCGTCGACCGTTTCGTCCATCCGGACGAATTCGCCGGTTACGAAAAGGCCGCGCTGGGTAAGGGCTTCCTGATGGTGTCGGCGACCCCGCTGACGCGGTCATCCTATCATGCGGGCGATGACTTTGCCCGGCTGCGTGCGGCGCGTGAGGCGAAACTGGCGCGCGCCTGACCTGCGGTGGTGCTGACTGCGCCGCCGGATTTGCGTATCTTGAAACAGAATAAGCGCAATGCCGGCGGCCCGGGCCACCGGAGCAGCAATACGCCAGCCATACGAAAACCATACGCTTTCCATACGGTTGCCATATGCCGGAATCGCTAGTTTTTCGCCGGTTCGGGTAGGGCCTTGAGATAGGCCGCAACCGCCGCACGGTCAGATGCGGGCAGTTTGCCAAAGTTTTCCACCACCTCGACCATATGCCCGCCGACGCTGTCGAAATCCGGGGTAAATCCGGTTTCGAGGTAGTAGGCGATATCGGTTTCCGACCAGGTCAGTTTGTCCGGTGTCAGCGCCGGAATACGCCCCGGCCCGTCTGGGTTTTCGGCACCACTCAGCCAGGCATTCCGTTGCAATCCGCCCAGAACATTGCGCGGCGTGTGGCACTCGCCGCAGTGCGCCAGCGCCTCGACCAGATAGCGCCCACGGGTCAGGGATTCGTCATCGGTGTCGGCCACAACCCATTGATCCGACATGAAAAGCATCTTCCAGAGACCAAGGCCAAGGCGGATATTGAAGGGAAATCCGACCTCGTGTGGTTGGCTCTGCACGTCGCTGGCGGGAAGCGTGCGCAGATAGGCCCAAAGGTCAGCAACGTCCTGTGGCACCATGTGCGTGTAGGCGCTGTAGGGAAAGGCGGGATAGAGGTGCTGACCCTCGGGCGACACGCCCCGCGTCACTGCGCTGGCGAAATCGGTCAGTGTCCAGCCACCGATCCCGGCCTGCGGATCGGGAGAGATGTTGGGCGCAACAAACGTACCGAAATCCGACACGAAACGCTGCCCACCCGCCAGTACCAACTTTGCCTCTCCCTTGGCATCGGGGGCGTGATGGCAGGATGCGCAACCTGCGGCAATGAACACCAATTCGCCCTGCGTGTCGCTGCCGGTCAGGTTGGAAAACGCGGCCTCGTTCACGGGCGTGGGCCTGGTCACGAACAGCACGGCGCCGACCGCCACAAGGGCCGCGAGCGCCACAAATGTCAGGGCCTTACGCATCCCTGTTGTCAGTTGTTGGGCGCGCGGTGTTTGTCATGGCAGGCCTTGCAGGCACCACCAACCTTGCCCATTGCCGGGCCGATGGCCGCCTGACCGGTGGCCGCGACCTCTTGCATACCGGCGACCGCGACGCCCAGTGCATCCCATTTGGACAGGAAATCATCGCGCTCGTCCCAGATCGACGGCAGGGCACGGGTGCCATCGATGCTCATGTTGTCGGACCCTTCGGGCCAGAGCGGTGGTTCATAGATATGCGAAACAGCCACCAGCGAATCCGCCGCATGCTGTGCCATCTCGGCGTTATAGGGCGTTTCGCCCTTGGCCATGCCGCCCAGTATGCCAAGGTTGATCGCCAGAATACGAAACTGACCCTGACGGGCCTTTACGTGACCGGAAAAATCGTCCTGGGCAAAAGCGGGGGCGGTTGCGAAAACGGCCAGACCGGCCAGCAGAGCAAATGTCTTTTTCATCATGATCTCCCTAATGCATGACCAAAGGTAACGTTAAATCACGCATTTGGTGCAACTAAAGTTATCGTGACCCCCTGTCGGGTGATCGCACGCGTCGCGGCACGTGAAAAACATGCCGCCAGTTTATGTCTCAGGACTATCCGGAAAGCGGACCTTGCCGATATAGGGCAGGTTGCGATTGCGTTGGGCGTAATCAATGCCGTAGCCGACGACGAATTCGTCCGGAATTTCGAATCCTGTCCAGTTGGCCTTGAAATCCACTTCGCGGCGCGACGGTTTGTCCAGCAGGGCAATGGTGCGCAGCCGTGCGGGATTACGCGAATTGAGCAGGTTTGTGACATGGCTGAGTGTATAGCCCGTGTCGACGATATCCTCGACAACCAGCACATCGCGGCCTTCAATCTGGCCGCGCAGGTCCTTGAGGATGCGCACTTCGCGGCTGCTTTGCATGGCATCGCCGTAGGACGACACCTCAAGGAAATCGACCTCGACCGGAAGGGTCAGTTCCCGCACAAGGTCGGCAATGAAGACAAAAGAGCCGCGCAGAAGGCCCACCACCACCAGCTTGTCGGTGCCTTCGAATTCTGTGTGAATTTTTTGACACAGCACCTCGATCCTGGCCGCAATGGCCTTGGCCGAAATCAACTCGTCGATAACGTAGGGACGTTGTGTCATGAAGCTCTCTTGCTGGTTGCCCTTGATTTTCCGGGCGCAGCATACGACTTACTCGGCCAATGTCACGGCGCAAACGGGTCGCGGCGATCCACGGGACGCAACACAGACACGAGGCCCCATGACCACCCATTCAGAGACCAGAAATTTACCCTACACCGCCCGGCAGATGTACGATCTGGTGGCCGATGTGGAGGATTATCCGAAATTCCTGCCCTGGTGTGCGGCTGCACGTATCCGTTCGGTCACGCCCGAAGGCGACTCCAGCGTGATGCTCGCCGACCTTGTGATCAGTTTCAAGGTATTCCGCGAACGCTTTGGCAGCCGGGTGACGCTGCACCCGAATGACATGCAGATCGACACTGAATATCTGGACGGTCCGTTCCGCTATCTCAAATCGAACTGGGCCTTCCGGGACGTTAAAGGCGGCTGCGAGGTGGCGTTTTTCGTCGACTTCGAGTTCAAGAACGCGATGCTTCAGCGCATCATCGGCCTTGTGTTCAACGAGGCGATGCAGCGCGTCGTGCGGGCATTCGAACGCCGCGCGGCAGAGCTTTACGGCTGAGCACCCGATGATATGCTCCGCCGGTAACCGGAGGGGCACGCGATGAAGGATCAGGCAACAAGGGCGGCGGTAACCCCGGCGCTGGCGGAATTCGCGGCTGGGTTTGATGCCGGTGACATTCCCGCGTCGGTGCGTGCGGTCATGCGTCTTTCGATCCTTGACTGGCTTGCGGTCGGCATTGCCGGGCGCGACGAACCGGTGGCCAAGGCTGTGCGCGCATTGGCAAACGAAGAGGGCGGCGACGAACAGGCCCATGCGCTGGCGATGGCGCAGCGTGTTCCCGCGCGAATGGCGGCACTGATCAACGGATCAGTCAGCCATGCGCTGGATTACGACGACACCCATTTCGCACATATCGGGCATCCCTCAGTTGCCGTTGTCTCTGCCGCGCTGGCGGTGGCGGAACGTGTGGGCGCGTCCGGTGCGGCGTTCCAGACGGCCTGCCTGATCGGTTGCGAGGCATCGGTGCGCACCGGCCTTTGGCTGGGACGCGGGCACTACCAGATCGGCTTTCACCAGACCGCGACGGCGGGGGCCTTTGGTGCCGGTCTTGCGGCGGGGCGGTTGCTGGGTCTGGGTCCGGATGGGATGGCTGATGTGCTGGGCCTTCTGGCGACGCGCGCCTCGGGGCTGAAGGCGCAGTTCGGCAGTATGGGCAAGCCGTTCAACGCCGGGATCGCAGCCGCCAACGGGGTCGAGGCCGCGCTGCTGGTCAGCCACGGCTTTGTCCCGCGCCGCGATGCGATGGACTGCGCGCAGGGGTTCGGGGCGACGCATCACGGCGAATCCGATCCATCCGCGCTGGATCGGCTGGGGGTGGACTGGCATTTCACCGATGTGAGTCACAAATTCCACGCCTGCTGCCACGGTCTTCACGCCGCTCTCGAAGCGCTTGTCGCGATTGGTGGGGTGACGCCTGACGATGTCGCACAGATCCGGGTGTCTACCCATCCGCGCTGGCTGACTGTGTGCAACATTGCTACGCCGCAAACCGGACTTCAGGCCAAGTTTTCTTATACTCAGGTGCTGGCGATGCGGCTTCTGGGCCAGGATACCGCGCGGCTCGACAGCTATACCGACGCGCTGTGTGCGGATGCGCGCATCACGGCACTGCGCGACCGGGTCGTTGTTATCGGTAACGAGGATGTGGCCGAAACGGCCAGCCAGATCACCCTAGTGATGAAGGACGGAACCGAACGGCTCGCCCGGCATGATCTGACCGGCGCAATCCCGTTGGAGCAGAGGCGGGCAAAGGTGCAGGCCAAGGCGGAAAGCCTGATTGGGGCGGAGCGCGTGTCGCTGCTTGTGTCTCTGGTAGATGAAGAGGCTGCACCGGCGGATATCGGCGCGGCGTTGATCTGAGGCGGGGCTAATCGCCCTCAGGTGCGTTTCAGCGCCGCGAGGATCAGTTCCAGCGCATGCCGTGTCGCCGCGGCCCGCACCTGCGCCCGGCCCAAGGCACCAAATTCGATGGTTTCGCAACGCACTCCCGAAGCGTCCGCCAGACCAAAGCACACCCGCCCCTCGGGTTTGAATTCTGACCCGCCCGGACCGGCGATACCGCTGATCGAAACCGCCACATCTGCCCCGGCTGCGGCCCGTGCGCCCACCGCCATTTCTGCGCAGACTTCTTCGGACACGGCACCGTACGTTTCCAGCGTCGCGGCAGTGACGCCCAGCATTTCCTGCTTGGCGCGGTTGGAATAGGTGACAAAGCCGCGCTCGAAGATATCGGACGATCCGGCGACATCCGTCAGGGCCGCCGCGACCATGCCACCGGTGCAGCTTTCGGCGCAGGTCACTGTCCGGCCCTGCGCCATGGCCTTTGCCAGGATGGCTTGTGCCAGCGTCTGGCTCACATCAGAAACCCGTGTGCTACGCCCGCCAGCACGATGGCGACCAGCGCCGCGAATACGCCGGCAATAACATCGTCCAGCATCACGCCAAATGCACCGCCACGCCGGTCGGCCATGCCGACAAGCCAGGGCTTCCAGATGTCGAACAGACGGAACAGCAGGAAACCCGCGACCCAGCCGGGCCAGAGCCTGAGCACGTCCACCCCCATCATGCCTGCGCCAAAGGAGACCGGCAAAAGCGCGATCCACTGGCCCACGACCTCGTCGATGACGATCTCTGACGGGTCCTGATTTGCCTTGCCCGCGATTTCCTGCTGTGTCGCCCACCAGCCAAGCGCAAGCATTACGACCACTGCAATCAGCGCCAGCCAGAAGCCACCCAGCACATGCAAGACCCAGAACAGCGGCAATGCCGCGAGCGAACCCCAGGTGCCCGGCGCGGGGCGCAGATAGCCGACCCCCAGAACGGTTGTGACAAGCTTGCTCATGCCCGCACCAGCGCTGCGGTGGCAAGCGCCGCGATACCTTCGCCGCGCCCGGTAAAGCCCAGCCTTTCAGATGTGGTCGCCTTGACCGAAACCTGATCCATCCTCAACTCCATGATCTGTGCCATCTTTTCCATCATAATACCCGCATGCGGGCCGATCTTGGGGAATTCGCAGATCAGCGTCACGTCGATATTGCTGATCTCGTACCCCTTTTCCCGGGCAAGACCCACCGCGTGACGCAGGAAGATGTGGCTTTCTGCACCCTTCCATTGCGGGTCAGAGGGCGGGAAATGCCGTCCGATATCGCCCTCTGCCAGCGCGCCATAAAGCGCATCCGTCACCGAATGCATGCCCACATCGGCATCCGAATGCCCGTCAAGGCCGTGGTCATGCGCGACCCTGACGCCACACAGCATGACGTGGTCCCCGTCGCAAAAGCGGTGCACGTCGAACCCGTTGCCAAGGCGAATATCCATTCCAGTCTCCAGTAAGGCTGCGGCCCGGGCGAAATCGTCGGGACCGGTAATCTTGAGGTTGCGTTCATCGCCTTGGGTGATGAGCACAGCAATACCAGCGGCGCGCGCTACCTCAACGTCATCCGCCGCGCCGCCGGGGTGCGCGCGATGGGCGGCAAGTATCGCGTCATAGCGAAAGCCCTGCGGTGTCTGTGCTCGGTAAAGGCCGCTCCGATCCCGGGTGCCGCTGACCTGATTTTGCGCACCGGTCCAGAGGGCATCCGTCACCGCCAGGGCAGGGGCGGCGGCATCGGCGCCTGCCAGCGCATCGATCACCGTATCGATCACCCGACGTTCGACACAGGGCCGCGCCACATCATGGATCAGGACCAGATCCGGCGCCGAATCTACCAGAGCCTCAAGCCCCGCGCGCACCGAACCCGCCCGATCCGCGCCCCCCGCGACCAGTGTCACAGGCAGACCCTTGCAAACCGCTTCGGCCCGACCCATGTCATCCGGGTTCACGACGAGTACAAGATGATCGAGGTGTGCGAACCGTTCCAGCGTCCAGCGCGCCACCGGTTTGCCGCCAAGCTGTTGCCATTGCTTGGGAACCGCGCCGCCCGCGCGGGTGCCACGGCCAGCGGCGACGATCAAAGCGGCGATGGTCATGGCGCATCCTCTTTCCCGCTCCCCGTTTAGGCGTTGCGGCAAGGCGGTGCAATCGCTGGCGGGATTATGCCTAAGAATTAAGCAACCAATAATTCTGCGGCTGCGAAATCCTTTGGGATCATTGTATGCTACGCGCTGTCACGCTACCTGCTGATCAACTGCACAAGGAATAGGCGCTTGACGATCAAGCTTGCCCAGACACAGCTTTCTGTACCGGTCCTGCTGGCTCCGCTGGCGGGAATCACCGACCTGCCGTTCCGCAGCCTCGTGTCGCGCTTTGGCGCGGGCCTTGTGGTAAGCGAGATGGTCGCCAGTCAGGAGATGGTTCAGGCCCGGCGCGGCACCCGTGAGCGTGCGGAACTGGGGTTGGACGCGGCGCAGACTTCTGTCCAGCTGGCCGGTCGGGATGCCTATTGGATGGCAGAGGCCGCCCGTATGGTCGCGGCCAACGGTGCCCGCGTGATTGACATCAACATGGGTTGCCCGGCGAAAAAAGTCGTGGGCGGCTATTCCGGTTCGGCGCTGATGCGCAATCCGGATCACGCGCTGACCCTGATCGAAGCGGTTGTGGGGGCGGTCGATGTGCCCGTAACGCTCAAGATGCGGCTGGGTTGGGATTCGGATTGCCTAAATGCGGCAGACATGGCGCGCCGCGCCGAAGGTGCAGGGGTGCAGATGGTGGTGATCCATGGGCGCACGCGCTGCCAGTTTTACAAAGGCAGTGCCGATTGGGCTGCGATCCGCGCGGTCAAGGAATCTGTATCTATCCCGGTTGTGGCGAATGGCGATATCACCGATGCCGCCACTGCCCGCGCCGCATTGGATGCCTCTGGCGCTGACGGCGTGATGATCGGGCGCGGCGCGCAGGGCCAACCCTGGGTCTTGGCGGGAATCGCCTCCGCCCTCTATGGCACCCGCGCACCGGAGGTTCCACAAGGCACGGATCTGATCGACATGATCTGTGCACACTACGAGGCAATGCTGGCCTTTTATGGCAAGGATCTGGGGGTGCGCGTGGCGCGCAAACACCTTGGCTGGTACATGGATCAGGCTGGAACGCCCGCCGATCTGCGGCGTCTGATCCTGACAGACCGTGATCCCGCGCGTGTCATCACCCTGATCAAGGATGCTGTTGGACAGCCCGAACAGGCCGCCGCATGAACGCCGAAACCGATCTGATGCTGTGGTCGTCGCTGCCGGTTCCGGCGATCCTTCTTGATGCCGAAGAGCGTATCGCCGACATGAACTCGGCCGCCGAAGGGTTCATGAACAACTCATCCAAGTGGCTGATGGGACAGCCGATCTGGGACCGTCTTACCGTTGATGCCCCGCTTGAAGAAAGCCTTGCCCGCGCCCGCGCCAATGGCACGCCACTGTTCGTCAACGATGTGGATGTCGGCAACGGACGGCGCGCGCCGCTGGTGTGCAATCTGCAGATGGCACCGGTGCAGGGCCGTCCCGGATGGACCATCCTGCTGATCAGCCCGCGCGAACTTGCCGGACGCATGACGCAGAACAATTCGGTCAAATCGGCTGCGAAATCCGCCATCGGCATGGCCGAGATGCTTGCCCATGAGATCAAGAACCCGCTGGCCGGTATCACGGGCGCGGCGCAACTGCTGTCGATGTCACTCAGCAAGGAAGACCAGGAACTGACAGATCTGATCGTGCAGGAAACCCGCCGCATCGTGAAGCTGCTGGAACAGGTCGAACAGTTCGGCAACATCTCTCCGCCAGAACGGCGCGAGGTCAATGTGCATGACGTTCTGGACCGCGCCCGCCGTTCGGCCCTGCTGGGGTTCGGCGCGCATATGAAGATCGTCGAGGATTACGACCCCTCACTGCCGCTGGCGCACGGCGATCCTGACCAACTGTTGCAGGTGGTGCTGAACCTGCTCAAGAACGCGTCAGAGGCGGCAGATCCCAAGGGCGGCACCATCCGCCTGCATTCGTTCTATGAACACAGCTTCCGACTGCGTCGCGCCGACGGATCAGGCCAGTCTTTGCCGCTGCAAATCGAAATCATTGACGATGGCCCGGGGCTGCCGGACCATATCAAGAGCGAAATTTTTGAACCCTTCGTGTCTGGTAAGGAAAACGGCACCGGCCTCGGCTTGGCACTGGTCAGCAAGATCGTGTCCGACCACGACGGCTGGATTTCCGTGGAATCCGTACCCGGACGCACCGTATTTCGCATATCGCTGCCCATGGCACCGCGAGAAAAACAGGAGAAAGACTGATGGATGGCACGGTTCTGGTCGCGGATGACGACCGCACGATCCGCACGGTTCTGACGCAGGCACTGACCCGCGCCGGATGCAAGGTACATGCCACCTCTTCGCTGACCACGCTGATGCGCTGGGTCGCCGAGGGCAAGGGCGACGTGGTGATTTCGGATGTGGTCATGCCCGATGGCAACGGACTTGAGATGTTGCCGAAGATTGCACAGGATCGGCCGGGCCTTCCGGTCATCGTGATTTCGGCGCAGAACACCATCATGACGGCCATTCAGGCCGCCGAAGCCGAGGCTTACGACTACCTGCCGAAACCCTTTGATCTGCCGGACCTGATGAAGCGTACGGCCCGTGCGCTTGAGTCGCGTAATATCGCGCCCCGGCGCGAGGAGCGGATGGAACATGCGGACGGTCCGGACGAACTGCCTCTGGTGGGCAAGACGCCCGCCATGCAGGCGCTGTATCGTCTGGTGGCACGGGTGATGAACACCGACCTGCCGGTGCTGATCTGTGGGGAATCCGGCACCGGTAAATCCCTGATCGCCCGTGCGGTTCACGACTTTTCCGATCGGCGCAACCTGCCGTTCGTGACGGTGACCAGTTCAGATCTGTCCGACCTTGAAGGTCCGGCACGGGTGTTGGCGCGGGTCAAGGGCGGCACGCTGCTGATCGACGAGATCACCGATTTTGACGATGAGGTGCAGGCCCGCATCGTTCGCATGATGGATGTACCCGGCGAACACGCGCCGCGCTTTATGGCCACCAGCCAGACCGACCTGTCGCAGGCAATGGAAGACGGCCTTGTCCGTCAGGACCTTTACTATCGCCTTGGCGGTGCCACCATCTTTGTGCCGTCCCTGCGCGAGCGGGTGGAAGATATCGTGCTGCTCACCGAACATTTTCTTACCCGGTCCGAAAGGGAAGGCGGCCCAAAGCGCTGGCTGTCCAAGGATGCAAACGAATTGTTCCGCGCCTACAGTTGGCCCGGCAACGTGCGCCAGCTGGAAAACGCGGTGCGGCGCCTGTCGTTGACCAGCCGTGCCGAGGAAATCACCCGCCCCGAGGTGGAATCCGTGCTGGGTAACCAGCCCGATACCGGCCCCGTGCTGCGTGGGGGCGATGGCGAAAAGCTGGGCACCTCGGTTGCACGCCATCTGCGCCGGTATTTTGACCTGCACGGCAACATGTTGCCACCTCCGGGCCTCTATACCCGCATCCTGCGTGAGATCGAGGCCCCGCTGATCGAGATCGCGCTGGACGCCACCGGCGGCAATCAGGCGAAATGTGCCGATCTTCTGGGAATCAACCGCAATACGCTGCGTAAGAAAATCACTGACCTAGATATACGCGTGACACGCCGCCGCAAATTGATGTAAAAGGGCCACATAACTGTGGCCGCGCCGCATCTAGCGGTGAAGAGACCACAACATATGGCGGTTAGCTGCGCAAAGCGGCACATCTGGAAGAGGTTTGGCTGTGGCCACCTGGGCACGTTCCTTGAACTGGTCTCGACTGGTTCGTATGCGACGGACACGCAAGCTGCAGAATGTAGCGACCTTGGGACTGGTTCTTCTCGGCCCGATTTTGGCTGTTGCGACCTTTCTGGTGCTGGGTCCATTCGATCAGGGCGGCGGGCAGCAGCTGAACCTGCGGCTCGTCCTGCTGGCGGATCTGATCTATGTGCTTCTGCTTGCCGCACTTGTGTTGCAGCGGGTGGCCAGAATGATCGCCGCGCGACGCGCAAAATCCGCCGGGTCCCGGTTGCATCTGCGGTTGACGGGTGTTTTCGCCCTCATGGCGCTGCTGCCCACGATCACCGTCGCGGTCTTTGCCGTGCTCACTATCAACATCGGGCTTGAGACGTGGTTTTCCGAACGGGTGCGCAATGTCGTCGGCGCATCGCTCAGTGCGGCCGAAGCCTATGAGGCGGAACACCGCGAGGGCCTTGTGCAGGATGCGCAGGCATTGGGCGATTTTTTGGATGCGAACCGTCGCGCCACTTTCATCCTTGACGATGGAGAGCTGCGCCAGATCCTGAGCCAGGGACAGGCGCAGATCCAGCGCGGCCTGCGCGAAGCCTATGTGATCGACAGCACGGGCGAAATTCGGGCACGGGGTGAACGATCCTACCTGTTCGATTTCGAAAACCCCGGTGCTGCCAAGATCGCCGAGGCGACCGAGGCCGGAATTGCCGTGATCGAAGACTGGGATAACAACGAGTTTCGCGCACTTCTGCCGCTCAAGGCCTTTGTGGACCGCTATCTTTATGTCAGTCGAGAGGTCGATGGCGGCATCCTCAACCTGCTCGACGATACCCAGCAGACGGCAAAGTTTTATCAGCAGCAGGAGAGCGAACGGGGCAGGCGGCTGTTCGATTTTGCACTGCTTTACCTTGGCTTTGCGGTTCTGCTGATCCTTGCGGCGACATGGCTGGGTCTGTGGTTCGCCGAACGTCTCAGCCGACCGGTGGGCCGTTTGACCGGCGCGGCGCAGAGGGTCGGTTCCGGTGATCTTGACGTGCAGGTGATCGAAGAAGATGGCGATGACGAAATCGCGATGCTGGGCCGCTATTTCAACCAGATGACCCGCCAGCTAAAGGGGCAGCGCCAGACCCTTGTGGACAATACCCGCCAGATCGAACGCCGCCAGCGGCTGTTTGATTCCGTACTGGGGTCGGTCACTTCGGGTGTTGTCGGCCTTGATGCGGAAGGCGAGATCACTTTCGTCAACCGCTCTGCGCAAAAGTTGCTGGGTTCATCCGATATCCAGCGTGCTGTGCCGATCTCGGTCGCGGTGCCGGAATTTGCGGCCCTGTTCGCCCGGCTCCGCGAGACCGGCGTTGAAACCGTGCAAGAGGAAATCAAGGTCAGCCGAGAAGGGCGCCTTGAAAACCTGCTTGTCCGCGTTGCGACCCGGCGTCGCGAGGATGCCAGCCTTGAGGGGTACGTGGTTGCCTTTGACGACGTGACCGACCTTGTCAGTGCCCAGCGGATGGCGGCCTGGGGCGATGTCGCCCGTCGCATCGCGCACGAAATCAAGAACCCTTTGCAGCCCATCAAGCTGTCGGCGGAGCGCATCACCCGCAAGTTCGGTAAACAACTTGATGCCGAACAGGCGGCAAGCCTGAACCACATGACCGATGTGATCGTGCGCCAGACAGACATACTGCGCCGCATCGTGGATGAATTTTCGAAATTCGCGCGGATGCCGGAGCCCGACCGTCAGCAGGAAAACCTTGTGGACCTGCTGCGTGATGCGGTGTCCTTGCAAGAAAGCGGACAGCCGGATGTTCGTTTCGTCGTCGATCTGGGGACAAGGCAGCTGGGGACCAGTGTGGATCATGCGATGATTGGTCAGGCGCTGACCAACCTGATCAAGAATGCCGGCGAAGCCATCGAAACCCGGCGCGAAAACGAACCTGATCCAGCGTATGCGCCGGAAATCCGCATAAGCGCGGCCGCGGTAGATGGCAAAGCCGAAATCCGTATCATGGACAATGGCACGGGCCTTCCTGTGGACCGCGCAAGGTTGTTCGAACCCTACGTGACGACCCGTTCATCGGGTACCGGCCTTGGCCTGCCCATCGTCAAGAAGATCATCGAAGAGCATGGCGGAAGCCTCACTCTCGAAGATGCGCCGGTGTTTGACGGCGCGACCCATGCAGGAGCGATGGCGGTCATCCGACTGCCCCTGATTCAGGCAGGGCCTGACCTGCACATACCTAAAAAAGAAACGGCTTAAAGTGTTGAGGAGAGTACAATGAGTGACATTCTGATCGTCGACGACGAGCGTGACATCCGCGAGCTGATCGGTGACATCCTCGAAGACGAAGGCTATTCGACCCGGCTTGCCGGGAATTCGAACGAGGCGATGGCGGAAATCAACTCGGAATTGCCCGCTTTGCTGATCCTCGATATCTGGCTCAAGGATAGCAAGATGGACGGGATCGACATCCTGAAAACCGTCAAACGCGACAACCCGGATGTGCCGGTTGTAATCATTTCGGGCCACGGCAACATCGAGATCGCCGTCGCGGCGATCAAGCAGGGGGCCTACGATTTCATCGAAAAGCCCTTCAATATCGATCAGTTGCTGGTTGTGATCCGGCGCGCTATGGAAACGTCGCGCCTGCGCCGTGAGAACCAGAAGCTCAAGCGCCGCGAAACCACCACCGCCGAGATGATGGGAGACAGTGCCGCCTTCCGCGTTTTGATGGGGCAGCTTGACAAGGTCACCAAATCCAATGGCAGGGTGATGCTGTCGGGGCCTGCGGGCGCGGGCAAGGAATTGGCGGCGCGCTATATTCACACCCATTCCGCCCGCGCCAACGCACCTTTCGTCACCGTCAACAGCGCGGGCGTGGCGCCCGAGTCGATGGAAGAGATGCTGTTTGGCCGTGAAACTGCCGATCGCGGAGTCGAACCCGGGTTGCTGGAGCAGGCCCACGGTGGTGTGATCTATTTCGACGAAGTGGCGGACATGCCGCTGGGGACCCAGTCCAAGATTCTGCGTGTGCTGGTTGATCAACAGTTCACCCGGGTCGGCGGCGGCGACAAGGTGCGCGTGGATCTGCGGGTCATCTCTTCGACCAACCGGGATCTGGCGGTGGAAATTGACGCCGGGCGTTTCCGTCAGGAGTTGTACCATCGGTTGAACGTGGTGCCGATTGCTGTGCCCAGCCTTGAGGAACGGCGCGAGGATATTCCCCTGCTCGCCCAGCACTTTATCGAACTTTGCAACAAGACGCAGGGTCTCGCTCTGCGCGAGTTGTCCGAAGACGCCGTGGCGTTGCTGCAAACGATGGTCTGGCCGGGCAATGTGCGCCAGCTCAAGAACCTTGTGGAGCGCGTGTTGATACTGGGCGATGGCACGGGCAAGATCGAGGCGCGCGAACTACCGCAGGACACTGCTATGGGTGGCGAAGAGGGCCGCGTCGTGCTGTCCGGCATTCTCGCCACGCTGCCGCTGCGTGAAGCGCGCGAGGCGTTTGAACGGGAATACCTGCTGACACAGATCAACCGTTTTGGCGGGAATATCAGCCGCACGGCCACATTTGTCGGGATGGAACGGTCGGCCTTGCACCGCAAGCTGAAGTCATTGGGCGTGGTGACCGGGGCAAAAGGCGGTCCACGGATCGCTCAGGCCGAAGAAGAAACCGCAGGTTAAGCCGCGCCGGGCGTTTGGGGCAATTGTGCTGGGCTGGCAGGCTGCTTTGTCTGCCAGTTTGCGGCCTGTTTCCATCACGCCGCACGGTGCCGAATTGACCCTTTGCGCCGGGCGTGCCATTCACGTTTGAAATTGGCTCGGGGATCTCGGCATGAAAGTCATCATCTGCGGCGCAGGTCAGGTCGGCTGGCAAATTGCCCGGCATCTTTCGGGCGAACGCAACGATGTGACCGTGGTAGACAACAATCCCGACCTCGTGCGCCGGGCGACCGATACGCTGGATGTGCAGGGAATTTCTGGCTTTGCCTCTTATCCCGATGTGCTGGACCGGGCAGGGGCCCGGGATGCGGATATGATCATCGCCGCAACCTATTCGGATGAGGTCAACATGGTGACCTGCCAGGTGGCGCATTCGGTTTTCAATATCCCGCGCAAGATCGCACGGCTGCGATCACAAAGCTATCTGACGGCGATCTATTCCGATCTTTACCGGCGCGATCACATGCCGATCGACGTGGTGATCAGCCCTGAACGCGAAGTGGCCGAGGCCGCATTGCAGCGCCTTGCCATTCCCAACGCCTTTGACACCGAGATTTTCTTTGACGGCAAGGCCAAGCTTCTGGGCCTTACGATTGAGGAAGACTGCGCCATCGTGAACACGCCGCTGCGCCAGTTGACCGACCTGTTTTCGACTCTGCGTTCGGTTGTGGTGGGGATCCGGCGCGACGGCACGCTGTTCGCCCCCGAGGCGCGCGATCAACTGTTCGTCGGGGATTCGGCCTATGTCATCACCCATGCGGACGACATCCGGCGCACGATGGAAATCTTTGGTAAATCGCACCGCAAACAGGAACGCGTGGTGCTGATCGGTGGTGGCAACGTCGGCCTTGCCGTGGCGCGCGAGCTCGAATCCCGGGCCGAGCGTGTGCGCGCCAAGGTGATTGAAAAGAACCGCCTGATCGCTGAACGCGCTGCCGAAGCACTGGAAAAGACCATCGTGCTGCACGGCGACGGGCTGGATGCGGGGCTTTTGTCCGAGGCGAACATCGAAAAGGCCGATGCCGTTCTCTGTGTCACCGATGATGACAAGACCAACATGTTGGCCGCTGTGCGCGCCAAGGCGGCGGGCTGCAAGATGGCCATCGTGCTAATCAACGACCCCACGCTGATCCCGCTGCTCGAACCGCTGGGGATCGACGCCTATATCAATCCCCGCTCGACCACTGTCAGTTCGATCCTGCGCCACATACGTCACGGACGGGTGCGCGCCGTTTACTCCATCGGCGATGCCGAGGCTGAGGTGATCGAAGCCGAAGTTCTGTCCACTTCGCCCATCGCGGGTCAGAAACTGCGCGATATCGATTTCCCGGAAGGCGTGCTGGTGGGGGGCGTGTTGAAACAGGGCAAGGTGGTCAAATTGACCGGTGCCCTGCAGATCGAAGAGGGCGACCACATCGTCATTTTCGCACTTGCCAAAGATGTGGCCGAGGTCGAGCGCCTGCTCCAGGTCTCGATCGATTTCTTCTGAACCATGAACCGCTTGCTCGCCCTGCCGTTCTTTCTTCTGCTCGCGGGCATCGCCTGCGCCGCGATGGTTATTCCGGCTGCCTTTGCGCTGGCGATCGAAGATTTTCGGGACGCGCGCGCCTTTCTGTATCCCGGCGTGGTGGGGCTGGTTCTGTGTACCATGATCGGCATTGCCGTCGGAACGCGGCCACACAATCAAAGCGCCTTTCGCCAGCTGCTGTCCCTGCTGGCCGCCTTTGCGGTGTTGCCGCTGATCCTGGCGGTTCCGTTCTATGGAGCCGTGCGCAACACCAGCTTTCTCAACGCCTACTTCGAAATGCTGTCATGTCTTACCACCACCGGCGCGACCCTGTTTGAAGCGGCGCGCCTGTCGGGCCCCGAACACCTTTGGCGGGCACTGGTCGGATGGATGGGGGGATTGCTCATGTGGATTTCGGCCGCTGCCATCCTTGCCCCGCTGACGCTGGGTGGATTCGAAGTGACGGCAAGTGGTGAGCCGGGGCAATCCACGCCCAATGGGGAAAGTCGCCACAATGTATCAGAAGTGGCGCGGCGGTTGTCGCGCACCACAAGTGCACTGTTCCCTGTCTATGCCGGGCTGACGCTGACGGTCTGGATCCTGTTGCTGATGGCCGGGGATGCGCCTCTGGTCGCGATCAGCCATGCCATGTCGGTCATGGCAACCTCGGGCATCTCTCCGGTCGGGGGGATGGCGGGGACCTCCAGCGGCTTTGCCGGCGAGGTGATCCTGTTCTGCTTCATGTTCTTTGCGCTGTCGCGCCTGACCTTCTCTGGCGACACCAATCACGCGTCGCGCAACCGGCTGTTTTATGATCCCGAATTCCGCATGGGTCTGGCCCTGGTGGTTCTGGTCCCGTCCATCCTGTTTCTGCGCCACTGGCTCGCCTCGTTCGAAGTCGGCGACGAAGAGAACCTGATCGCGGCCCTGCATGCGCTTTGGGGGGCGATCTTTACCACGCTGTCTTTCCTGACCACCACCGGGTTTGTCAGTGTGGACTGGGCCACGGCACAGGGCTGGTCCGGCCTTGCCACGCCGGGGCTGATCCTGATGGCACTGGCGGTGATCGGCGGGGGCGTGGCCACCACGGCGGGCGGGGTCAAGTTGCTGCGGGTGTTCCTGCTTTACCTCAACGGCGTGCGCGAGTTGGAAAAGCTGATTCACCCGAATTCCATCGGTCGCTCCGGCCTTCTGTCGGTGCGCGTCCGGCGTGAAGGGGCATTCATCGCCTGGGTTTTTTTCATGCTCTTTGCGCTGGTGCTGGCGGCGACGACCCTTGCCTTTACCGCGCTGAACGTTGATTTTGAATCCTCAATGATCCTTGCGATTGCCACGCTGTCCAACACCGGACCCCTGATCGTGTTCGCGGACGAGGTGGCGCTGAACCTTGTTGCTCTGGCACCCGAGACGAAACTGATCATGTGTCTGGCCATGGTTCTGGGCCGTCTGGAAATGCTCGCACTGATCGTGATCCTCACGCCCGAGCTCTGGTCAGAGTAGCGTCACAGCGCGACAACTCTGCCGCAACCGCAAATAATCGTTGAATTTCCGCTGGAAGTTCCCCGGGCCGCATTACATACTTGCGGTAACGAGGGCGCGCCGTAATTGGAGTGCGAACAAGAAAAAAAGGCAATTTCAATGGCTTCCGACAAACAGAACCTACAGGATGCGTTTCTGAACCATGTCCGCAAGACTAAGGTTCCAGTCACGGTCTTCCTGATCAATGGCGTCAAATTGCAGGGCGTGATCACTTGGTTTGACAATTTCTGCGTCCTTCTGCGCCGCGATGGCCAATCCCAACTTGTCTACAAGCATGCGATTTCGACCATCATGCCGGCCCAGCCGATCAATCTGTATGACGGTGAAGACAACAATTGAAAGAACACGCAGATCATGTGACCCGCGCCTGGGTTCTGCATCCTGATATCAAATCGGATCGCGCCCGCCGTGTCGCCGCCACAGCTTTGTCCGAGGCGGTGGCTCTTGCAGCGGCCCTGCCAAATCTGGAGGTCGTCGGATCCAATGTCGTGCCGCTGCCCAAGGCACATGCCGGCAAGCTGTTCGGCAAAGGCAAGATTGCCGAGCTGAAAGAGATTTTTGCCGAGGCCGAGGTCGAACTCGTGCTCGTCGACGGACCCGTGACACCGGTGCAGCAGCGCAACCTGGAAAAGGAATGGAACGTCAAACTTCTGGACCGGACCGGGTTGATCCTTGAAATCTTTTCCGATCGCGCTGCCACGCGTGAAGGTGTGCTTCAGGTCGAAATGGCCGCGCTGTCCTATCAGCGCACGCGCCTTGTCCGCGCCTGGACCCACCTCGAACGCCAGCGTGGCGGGCTTGGTTTTGTCGGCGGCCCCGGCGAGACGCAGATCGAGGCGGACCGTCGCGCCATCGACGACCAGCTAGTGCGCATTCGCCGCCAGATCGACAAGGTGGCCAAGACCCGCACCCTGCACCGCGCGGCGCGCGCCAAGGTGCCCTATCCGATTGTTGCCTTGGTCGGCTATACAAACGCCGGAAAATCCACGCTGTTCAACCGCCTGACTGGGGCGGATGTGATGGCCAAGGACATGCTTTTTGCGACGCTCGATCCCACCATGCGCACGGTCAAGCTGGACGGCGGGCTGGATGTGATCATGTCGGACACGGTTGGTTTCATCTCGGACCTGCCCACCGAACTGGTCGCGGCCTTTCGCGCCACTCTGGAAGAGGTACTGGCGGCTGATCTCATCGTGCATGTCCGCGACATCGCCCATGAGAATACCGAGGAACAGGCGCGGGATGTCCGCACCATCCTGAAGTCACTTGGTGCGAGCGACGATGTCCCGGTTCTGGAGCTCTGGAACAAGGTCGATCTGCTTGAGGGCGAGGCGCATGACGCTGCCGTCAACCGCGCCAACAGGGACCCGAACATTCACGCCGTTTCGGCCCTGACGGGCGAGGGGTTGCCGGGTTTTCTGGCCACTGTGACCGGTCTGCTGGAAGTCGCGAAGACGGTGCAGGATCTGCACATTCCTTTCGATCAGGGCAAGCGTCGTGCATGGCTGCATCAGAAGGGTCTGATCGAAACGGAAACGCAGGGCGAAGACGGTTTCGACGTTACCGTGCGCTGGACGGCACAGGATGCGCGGCAGTTCGAAAAACTCTGACGCCGATTGCCAGGGCCGCCGCACTCTGCATCAAAGAGAAACCTGCCCCTTTATCTTCCTAAAAGTATTCTTTGGAGTGTGAGGGGCAACGCCCCTCACTGATGGCCCGGTGCCGTCAGCACAATTTCTGCCAGCCTTATTCCGGTACCAGATGCGTGATCCCCACTGCGGCTGCCTGCGCCAGGTCAAGATCAAGCGACATCGGGATGTATTCCCCCCGCCGCCAGAGTTGCCCCAGATCATCATAGTGCCGTGACAGGAAGTGCCCGGATTGCCCCGTCGCGGTGACGAAGACCGATGAATCCGGGTCGGCAAAGTCATAAACGCCGCGATAGCCGACACCATGCACGTTCTGAAACGGATCCGGATCCTGACCTGAGGTCTGCCCCCGTTGGAGCGTGTTGTCGCCGCCGGATGTGCTTTGGCGGATGTTCACGAAATAGCGCAGCACCGGCATCTTTCCCAGCACCGTATGGTCATGGGTCGCCTGATGCGCTTCTCCCCAGCGCAGGGATTCCAGGTTGGTGCCGAACTTCTCGCCGATCCAGACGAGGGCATCGTCCAGCGCCAGCTGTGCGATCTGTGTGCAGGTTTCGACCGGGGCAGACCGCAGGATGTCGCACCAGACCGATGCGCCATCCACATCGCGGTAGACCCGTTCGATGAACAGAGGCTCCACATGGTCGAATTCTTCTGCGAGCGGGCCCAGTTCGTCACGGATCAGCCGCTGTTGCAGGGCGCGCAGCCAAGCGGCGTAGATCAGTGGTTCGGGCAGGTGTTCGTTCATCTCGCCGTTCCAGTCAGCCAACAGCTGCAACGCGCGCTGGCGCTGACGTTCGGGCGTGCCGTCCGGTGCTGCCTCTCCTGTATACCAGAGATCTGCGCCGATCAGCGGCAGCAGGGTGCGCGCGGTGACCGATACGGTATCAAGCTGCGCCTCGATGAAGCTGTCGCGGGTGTGCACCTGCCGTCCCTGCATCAGGCCCTGCCAACGCACCACGCGCTGAGAATCCCCCCAGTCGAAACTCATATGCATCGGAAAGGGGCGATCGATAATCTTGTTGTTGGTATTGCCCACAATTCCTCCCGCGGGCGCGACGAATTCCGGGTTGGTGGAATAGGGCAGGATCCCCTGCCAGCGGTTCTCAGACCGCCAGCCGGGGCTGGGCAAGCGCCCCAGGCTTTGGTGGTTGGCATCCCGGCGCGGCATGGCGCCAACGGTCTTGAGCGCAATGGTATCCCTGTCGATCAGGGTCAGGTTTTGCGATGGGGCAACATATCCTTCGGAGACTTTCAGTGCCTCGGTCACGGACCCGGCATGCATCATGCCGATGGCCGCCGACATCGATGTGTCGCGCGCCGAAAGCGCGGTCCAGGCCAGGGTCGCCACATGGCCCGGCGGGGTCACGGTGTTCAGATCGAACTGGGTGCCGGGCAGCACCGGGCCGTTTTCCGTCCAACGCAGGGTGACGGTGATCGGGGCGGAGTCCTTGATGTCGATGATGGACTTGCGGGTGCGGAACCGGCTCCAGCCATCCGGGGTACGGTATTGTTCGGGGTTCTCGGGGTTCAGCTCTTCTATATAAAGGTCCTGATCATCGAGATAGGATGATGTGATGCCCCAGCCCAGCTTTTCCGAACGGCCCAGCATGATCGCGGGAACGCCGGGAATGGTGCCGCCGATCACCCCACCGGAGCTTAGCTGCAAGCGCGCCAGATACCAGATCGACGGGGCGGTAAAGCTGAGATGCGGATCGTTGGCGAGCAGGGTGCCGCCCGAGGCCGAGCGTGACGGTGCTGCGGCCCAGGCGTTTGATGCCCCGGCCAGACCACGCGGGGCAACCGGCATCAGCATGTCATTGCCGATATTCTGGCCTTGGGCGAATTGCGGCAGATCCGGGAAGAGCGATGCATATTCCGGCAGGGCGGCCACTCCTTCGCCGGGCATGTCGGGCAGGATATCGGCCACCCGGTCGGCATCAGGCAGCAGCAGCGAGGTGCGCGCACGCAGCACCTCATCCCGCATTTGGCCGGATAGTTGCAGTGCCATCAGTTTGACGATGGCGATGGAATCTGCGGGCCGCCAGGGGGACAGCGGCGCATTGAAGAGGAAAAATTCAGGCGCGCCCCGTCCCAACGAGTCGCGGTTGATTTCGGCGATCCGGGCGTTGACGCCGGCCGAGTATGACTCAAGCGCTGCGCGTGTGCGGGCATCCTGTGCGTCGACAGACAGCACTGCCAGCGGATAAAGGTCGAGCCTGCGCAACAGTTTGTCTGTCTCGACGGTGCGGGCGCCAAAGATTTCCGACAGCCGCCCCTGCACCGTGCGGCGCAGCAGCGTCATCTGCCACAGGCGATCCTGCGCATGGGCATAACCAAGGCCATAAAACGCGTCTTCGTCCGACTGTGCCATGATGTGGGGGACGTTGGAATTGTCGCGCACGATTTCGACATCGCCAGTCAGGCCCGAAACCACCAGCGTCTTGTTGTAGTCGGGCAGGGACCGGGAACCGAGGTAGTAGACCACCAGCACCGCCAGAACGGTCAGAACGACAGCTGCCGAGGCAAGGCGCAGCAGCCATCTGAATAGAAACCCCATGTTCGTCTCCGTCTTGAGCGCCAGTTGAGCGTGGGCTCCGGGTTAACCCGCCCGGCCCCCCTTGCCAAGGGCCGACCCAGCGGGCACGACTTGGGGGAACAGGTCAAAAGAGGGAGCCGAACATGGCAAAAGTCGCATTTCTGGGTTTGGGCGTTATGGGCTATCCGATGGCCGGGCATCTGGCCAAGGCCGGGCACGATGTCACCGTCTACAACCGCACCACCGCCAAGGCCGCGGCCTGGGTCGCGGAACATGGCGGCGCGATGGCGGAAACTCCGGTCGAGGCCGCGCGCGGCGCAGAGTTCGTGATGTCTTGTGTCGGCAATGATGCCGACCTGCGCTCGGTCTGTCTGGGGGATGAGGGCGCCTTTGCCGGGATGGGCAGGGGCGCGATTTTTGTCGATCACACAACGGTGTCGGCCAATGTGACGGCTGAACTCTATGCGGCCGCGAAAAGCATCGGCGTGCCGTTTGTGGACGCCCCCATTTCGGGCGGGCAGGCGGGGGCCGAAAATGGCGCGCTGTCGGTGATGTGCGGTGGCGATGCAGCAGCCTTTGAGGCGGCGATGCCGGTGATCGACGCCTATGCCCGCATCTGTCGCCGGATCGGCGAGAGCGGCGCCGGCCAGATGACCAAGATGTGCAACCAGATCGCCATTGCCGGACTGGTGCAGGGTCTGTCAGAGGCGCTGCATTTTGCCCAGAAGGCGGGTCTGGACGGGTGCGCGGTGGTCGAGGTGATCAGCCAGGGTGCGGCAGGGTCATGGCAGATGGCCAACCGTTACGAGACGATGCTGGACGACAAGTTCGAACACGGTTTCGCGGTGGACTGGATGCGCAAGGATCTGGGCATCTGCCTGGATGCGGCGGACGAGGTCGGGGCGTCGCTGCCGGTGACCGCGTTGGTGGATCAGTTCTACAAGGACGTGCAGAGCCTTGGCGGCGGGCGCTGGGACACGTCGAGCCTGATCAAGCGGTTGAAGGCGTTTGAAGGCTAAGGCACCTTCCTGCAACAGAATTTCCGGCAGGTCCCGCCTAGTGTGCATCGGGCGGGGCCTGCACCCTTCGGGCGTTGACAGCTGACAACTTTAATGGCAGCAAATCCGCCGCCCGGACGATTGCCCATTGTCATGACATGCGCCGTGGCCTTATGCTGTCTGGCAGGCCGTTTTCGCGTATCGCGAGACGCCGCACGAGTTTCGCTGGACAGGTCGACCCGGGATTTCCCCGCGATCTGGACAGACCGATAGGGCCGAAAGGCCACCAAGTTCGCCTGGGCGCCACTATAGCGTCGGGCATTAAATGGGCGCAAACGGACGGGATCCAACCAGATCTAACCGCTTATGCGTCGGAGAAGAACCGCGATGACGCGCGCAATATCATTGAGGCAAACCGCAAGTGACCACAGGTCCTTGCCTGCCTGCGCGCCGCCCCTCGCCTTGACAAGACACCCCCATACCGCGCTGCACCCGCCAGGGCACAGCGCGCGTTTGGCGTGCAAACGGATAAAATGGCTAAGAAAATGCTTATCGACGCCACCCACGCGGAAGAGACCCGCGTCGTGGTGGTTGACGGAAACAAGGTCGAGGAGTTCGATTTTGAATCTGAAAACAAACGCCAGCTAGCTGGCAACATCTACCTTGCAAAGGTAACCCGGGTCGAACCGTCGCTTCAGGCGGCCTTTGTCGACTACGGCGGCAACCGTCACGGGTTCCTTGCCTTTTCCGAAATCCATCCGGATTACTACCAGATCCCCGTCGCCGACCGTAAGGCGCTGATGGACGAAGAGCAGGCCTATGCCGAAGCTCAGCAGCGTGAGGACGAGGAAGACAAGCCCAAACGTTCGCGCAGCCGGTCACGGACGCGCTCCAAGCCCGAGGCCACGCGTTCTGACGATGCGACCGCCACTCAGGAAGTGTCGGGGATGGAAACCATCGACCTCGACGACGAGGATGGCGCGGACACCGAAGGCCTGTCGCCGATGGAAACCGTCGCCGCGACCCCGGTCGAAGAGCCGACCAACGATCAGGATGGCGACGACAACGGCAACGACGAGGCATCGGACGAAGGTCAGCTGGCTTCGGACCGGGACGAAACCATCGAATCCATCGCCGATGAGGACACCGAAGAAGATTTCCGCCCCGTGCGCAAACCCCGCCCGCGGCGCTACAAGATCCAGGAAGTCATCAAGGTGCGCCAGATCCTGCTGGTGCAGGTCGTCAAGGAAGAGCGCGGCAACAAGGGCGCGGCGCTGACAACCTATCTGTCGCTCGCCGGTCGTTACTGCGTTCTGATGCCGAACACCGCCCGTGGCGGCGGCATTTCGCGCAAGATCACCAACGCCGCCGACCGCTCCAAGCTCAAGGAAATCGCGCAGACCATCGAGGTGCCGAAAGGTGCCGGCCTGATCGTGCGCACCGCCGGGGCCAAGCGTACCAAGACCGAGATCAAGCGCGACTATGAATACCTGCAGCGCCTGTGGGAGCAGATCCGCGAGCTGACGCTGAAATCCATCGCGCCGGCCAAGATCTACGAAGAGGGCGACCTGATCAAACGGTCGATCCGCGATCTTTATAACCGTGACATCGACGAGGTGTTTGTCGAGGGCGAGCGCGGCTATCGCATCGCCAAGGACTTCATGAAGATGATCATGCCGTCCCACGCCAAGAACGTGAAGCATTACGCCGAACAGATGCCGCTTTTCGCGCGCTATCAGGTGGAAAGCTACCTGTCTTCGATGTTCAACCCGACGGTGCAGCTGAAATCCGGCGGTTACATCGTGATCGGCGTGACCGAGGCGCTTGTGGCGATCGACGTGAACTCGGGCCGTGCCACCAAGGAAGGCTCGATCGAGGATACCGCGACCAAGACCAACCTGGAAGCGGCCGAAGAAGTTGCGCGCCAGCTGCGTCTGCGCGACCTTGCGGGCCTGATCGTGATCGACTTCATCGACATGGACGAGCGCAAGAACAACCTCGCCGTCGAGAAGAAGATCAAGGACAAGCTCAAGACTGACCGCGCCCGTATTCAGGTGGGCCGGATCAGCGGCTTTGGCCTGATGGAAATGTCCCGTCAGCGTCTGCGCCCCGGTATGATCGAGGCAACGACCGCCCCATGCCCGGCCTGTCACGGCACCGGTCTGATCCGGTCCGACGATAACCTTGCGCTGTCCATCCTGCGCGAGATCGAGGAAGAGGGCGTTCGCAAGCGTTCGCGTGAGGTGCTGGTCAAGGCCCCGGTGGGCATCGCCAACTACCTGATGAACATGAAGCGCGAACATATCGCCCAGATCGAGATCCGTTATGGCATGGCCGTGCGGATCGAAGGCGACCCGCATCTGGTCAGCCCCGATTTCAGCCTTGAAAAGTTCAAGACCGCGACCCGTACCGTGCCCGAAGTGACGGCACATGTGGTGTCGGTCGATACGTCGCTGATGGATCAGGTCGACGAAGATCAGGTCGACGAGGACGAAGACGAGGAGGAGGCTGAGGTCGAAGAGACACAGCAAGCCCCCGAGGCGGCAACCCAGCCGCAGTCCGAGGCTTCGGATGACGATGGCAAACCGAAAAAGCGCCGTCGTCGGCGTCGGCGCAGCCGGGGCAAGGGCGCTGGTGGAGCCGAGAATGGCGATCAGAACGGCGATGGAGATGACAACGGCGATGCGGTGCCCCAGACACAGGGTTCCGGCGATGCCGTGACACCAGCCGAGGCACCGGTGGAAGCACCTTCCGAGGTACCTTCCGAAGTCGTTCAGGCGGATGAGGCGCCGACAGAAGAGGCCGCACCAGCACCCAAGCCAAAGCGGACGCGGTCACGTGCCAAGAAACCAGTGGCGGAGGTCCCGGCAGAGGGCGAAGCACCTGAGGCCACGGCTGAAGAAGCGCCAAAGCCCAAGCGGACCCGCAGCCGCACGCGCAAAAAGCCCGAAGTGGTTGCAGAAGCGCCGGTCGAAGCTGTCGCGGATACTACGGCAACCGAGGCGGCTCCGGCGGTTGAAGTTGCCGAGGCTGCCCCGGCCCCGGTAGAAGCTGTGACCACCCCCGAGCCCGAAGCGGTTCAGGCACCCGAGGTGGTAACCCCGGAGCCGACAGCCGAAGTCGCTAAAGACGAGGCGAGCGAGGTGGTCGCGGACGCACCTGCGGAACCCGAAGCTGTTCAGGCGCCGAAGGCTATCGAAACGCCAGTGGTCGCTGAGACCCCGGCCGCGGTAGTCGCTGTGCCCGAGGCAGATCCAGTTTCAGCGGCGGCGAGTGAGCCTGAAAAGGTGATGGAGCCTGCCGAGTCTGAAAGCGATGAGCCGGGCGATTCGAAGCCGAAGAAACGCGGCTGGTGGTCGATCGGGCGCTAAGCCTTTCTGAGAATAGAAAAGCAAAAGCCCCGGCAAATGCGCCGGGGCTTTTTTATGTGGGGTGTTGTGGGGCCGCGCAGGCTGATCAGCCGCCCTTGCGAATGGTCCAGACCATGGCCAACCCGTCCTCTGACGATGTCAGAAGCTGGTGCCCGGCCTCGGCGCAGAAATGCGGTACGTCGATCACCGCAGCGGGGTCGTCGGTGCGCAGGGACAGGATCTCACCCGTCGATAGCGCCATCAGACGCTTGCGCGCCTTGAGTACGGGCAGGGGGCAAAGCAGCCCGGTCGCGTCAAGATCATGTGTCATGCCAGATGACTTAGGCGGAGTGTTACAGGCTGTCCACAGGGTTGTGACGGCTGGTCGCGTGACGCCGCTGGAACAATGCACTATGTCGGTCACATGTTCGGAATCGAAATCATCGACGCGGGGCTTGCGCCCGCAATGATCGTCGCACTTCTGGCGGGCTTGATGTCGTTTCTGAGCCCCTGCGTGCTGCCCATCGTGCCGCCCTATCTGGCCTTCATGTCCGGCGTCAGTGTGGCCGAGATGCAGAACGGCGGGTCAGCCCGGTTCCGGGCGGTAACAGCGGCGCTGTTCTTTGTCATGGGGCTGTCGACGGTCTTCCTGCTGCTTGGGTTCACGGCCTCAGCTTTTGGCGCGTTCTTTCTGCAAAATCAGGTGCTTCTGTCGCGCATATCGGGCGTTGTCGTGATCATTTTTGGCCTGCATTTCCTGGGCATCTTCCGCATTCCCTTTCTCGACCGCGAGGCACGAATAGAGGCGGGCGACAGCGGCGGATCGGCCTTTGGCGCTTATGTTCTTGGCCTTGCTTTCGCCTTTGGCTGGACGCCCTGCATCGGGCCACAGCTGGGCGCGATCCTGTCGCTTGCAGCCTCCGAGGCATCGGTCATGCGCGGGACCCTGTTGCTGGGCATCTACGCGGCCGGCCTTGGTATTCCGTTCCTTCTGGCCGCCCTTTTCCTAAGCCGGGCCATGACGCTGATGAACCGGGTCAAACGGCATATGAAGGTCATCGAACGGGTTATGGGTTTGCTGCTGATCGTGGTCGGTCTGGCGCTTCTGACCGGGGCGTTTTCAAGCTTTTCCTTCTGGCTCCTTGAGAATTTTCCCGCGCTGGCGACGCTGGGCTAACGCTTCCGACAACATGGTTTTGTTGCCCATCCTGAGCGGATTTGATGGACTGCCGCAGGTTGATAAAGCAAGTCTGTTGCAGCGCACGGGGCAGGGAGCGCTTAATTTCAGTAGGTTAGCGCTAAACCTGTGACGAGTCCCTACCATCGTGTGGATCTTTCCCTTAGGACTTTTGCAAACGTGATCAGCAAGGGTGGTGGAACGACAATGGCACAGAAATCGGCAACATTTTTGGCTCAGGCCGAGCGCATGAAAACCGGCAAGGGCTTCATTGCCGCGCTGGATCAGAGCGGCGGCTCAACCCCGAAAGCGCTCAAATTGTATGGCGTGGACGAGGGCAGCTATTCCGGCGACGAAGAGATGTATGGCGAGATTCACGCGATGCGATCGCGGATCATTCTGGCGCCGGATTTCACATCCGAAAAAGTGCTGGGCGCGATCCTGTTCGAACGCACGATGCGGGCCGAGGTGAATGGCAAGCCGACGGCAGCGCTGCTGTGGGAAGACCGTGGCATCGTGCCGTTCCTGAAGATCGACAAGGGTCTGGAAGACGAAGCGAACGGCGTGCAGATGATGAAACCGATGCCGGAGCTGGACGCGCTTCTGGCCGATGCAGTCAAATTCGGCATCTTCGGGACCAAGGAGCGGTCTGTCATTCAGGAGGCCAACGCGGACGGCATTGCCGCCGTGGTGGCGCAGCAGTTCGAGGTGGCCAAAACGGTTGTCGCGGCGGGTCTGGTGCCGATCATCGAACCTGAGGTGAACATCCATTCCGCGACCAAGGCAGAGGCCGAGGTGATGCTGCGGGACGAGATTCTGAAGCAGCTGAACACTCTGGAGGACGGGCAGGACGTCATGCTGAAGCTGACGATCCCGACAGAGGCGAATATCTACGACGTTCTGGCGGATCACCCCAAAGTGCTGCGGGTTGTGGCGCTGTCGGGCGGCTATTCGACCGATGATGCCTGCGCCCGTCTGGCGCAGAATGGCAAGATGATCGCGAGCTTTTCCCGCGCACTGACCGAGGGGCTGAGCAAGCAGCAGTCCGACGCAGAGTTCAACGCGGCGCTGGGTGGCAATATCGACAAGATCTATCAGGCGTCACTGTAACCTGTGTAATTTCGGTTCGGCGGGCTTTGGATATATCCGGGGCCGCCGGACCAAGACTTTTGCGAAAAGTCTTGGCAAAAGTTTTATGAAAACATTTGCGCGGGTGGCTGTGACGACGCCATCAGTTGAACAGGTTCGTTGTTGCAGAAGATCACGACCTGCCCGGCATTGAAGACGGCACTGTAGCCGCGTCTGTGCAATTCACGTTCGAACGGTTCGCGTCCAATCATGCGATCGATGTCGCGCAGAGAGCGGCGGACGATGCCGCCGTCGCGCGCGGCCTTGGCAGAGAAGATCTGCCGGAACCAGATATCTGGTGAAATGAAACTATGACGCGTGCTCATCCACAAAGCATCGCGTTTCCCGGTTAACGCTCTCTGAATCGTGCGAGCACGAAGACCCGGATGGCTGAGGCCAGCCCGACATCCGGCTCCCGTGCGGCATCGATTTCAGCAGCAAGCTGGTTGATCGGCTTGTCCTCGGTTGCGGCGATGTCGCGGAAGGCAGCCCAGAAGGCATCTTCCAGCGACACCGAAGTCCGGTGACCACGCAGGGTCAGAGAGCGTTTGACGGGACGCGCGCTCACGCGTCCTTATCATCAATCTTATGGCCGTCCAGCGCCTTGGCGGCTTTGCTCATCTTGGCCAAAAGCGCCTGCTTGTCGGCAGCACTGCGTCCGAATTTCGCGGAGTGCATGTTGGCGTCCCGCTTTTCGGCGTCGCGTTTACGGTCCTTGCGGGCCTTGTTCAGGTTGGTGAGATTGCTCATCCCTTGGGTCCGATCATGTCTTCCGGCCGCACGACGCGGTCGAATGTTTCTTCATCGACGAAGCCGAGCGCAATCGCCTCTTCCTTGAGGGTCGTGCCGTTCTTGTGCGCCGTCTTGGCCACTTTGGTGGCGTTGTCATAGCCGATGGTCGGCGCCAGCGCCGTTACCAGCATCAGCGATTCCTTCATCAGCTTGTCGATCCGCGTGGTGTTGGCCTGTGTGCCCGCCACCATGTTGTCGGTAAAGCTGCCCGCCGCGTCACCCAAAAGCTGCATGGATTGCAGCACGTTGTAGGACATCATCGGGTTATAGACGTTCAGTTCGAAATGCCCCTGCGATCCGGCAAAGCCGACAGCCGCATCATTGCCCATGACCTGCGCACAGACCATGGTCAGCGCCTCGGCCTGGGTCGGGTTGACCTTGCCGGGCATGATCGACGAGCCGGGTTCGTTTTCCGGCAGGATCAGCTCACCCAGACCCGAGCGTGGGCCAGAGCCGAGCAGGCGCATGTCATTGGCGATCTTGAAGAGTGAGGCCGCAACGGTCTTGAGCGCGCCCGAGAACATCACCATCGCGTCATGGGCGGCGAGGGCTTCGAACTTGTTCGGGGCCGTGACGAACGGCAGATCGGTGATGGCTGCGATTTCGGCCGCGACGCGGGTATCCCAGCCCACCTTGGTGTTCAGGCCGGTGCCGACGGCGGTGCCGCCCTGCGCCAGTTCATAGATGTCGGGCATGCACATTTCGACGCGCGCGATGCCCTTGGCCACCTGATGGGCATAGCCGCCGAATTCCTGACCCAGTGTCAGCGGCGTGGCATCCTGTGTGTGGGTGCGCCCGATCTTGATGATGTCCTTGAATTCTTCGGACTTCGCGGCAAGGGCCGCGTGCAGTTTGCGCAGGCCAGGCAGCAGGGTGTCGCGTGCCATCATCCCGATGGCGACGTGCATCGCGGTCGGGAAGGTGTCGTTCGACGACTGGCCCATGTTGCAGTGATCGTTGGGGTGTACGGGTTTTTTGGAGCCCATGACGCCGCCCAGAACTTCGATCGCGCGGTTCGAGATGACCTCGTTCGCGTTCATGTTGGACTGCGTGCCGGATCCGGTTTGCCAGACGACCAGCGGGAAGTTGTCGTCGAACTTGCCCTCGATCACCTCTTGGGCGGCGGCGGTGATGGCATTGCCGACTTCGGCTTCCATGTCGCCCTGGGCCATGTTGACCGTTGCACAGGCTTTCTTGATCACGCCAAGCGCGCGGATGATGGCGACCGGCTGACGTTCCCAGCCGATGGGAAAGTTCATGATCGAACGCTGGGTCTGCGCGCCCCAATATTTCTCGCCGGGGACCTCAAGCGGGCCAAAGCTGTCAGTTTCGGTGCGGGTTGCGGATGTCGGGGCCATGAAATGTTCCTGTCCTGTGCAATTACGCGCGGTTTACCGTCCGCGAGGTCAGGGGGCAATCGGCAAGATCAACTGCCGGGCCCTGTTATTTGCGAAAACTGTCCAGACTGACCACATCGGCATCCTTTTTATCCGGTTTTCCGGATTTGCCGAGCTTTGGCTTGGCCGCCGGTTCGTCGGTTTTGTCGATGCTGGCCGGGGCGGGGGCCGGTTCTTCATCGTCCTCCTCGTCGTCTTCGTGCGTTTCAAAGCGCAAGCCGAATTCGACAGAGGGATCCACAAAGGTCTTGATCGCATCATAGGGGATATACAGCAGTTCGGGTGCTTCGCCAAAGTTCAGCGAAACCGAAAAACCTTCATCCGTGACGTCAAGATTGTCGTACCAATGCTGCATCACCACCGTCATTTCGCCCGGATAGCGGTCCGACAGCCAGTCAGCAATTTCCACATCCGGATGGGCGGTGTCAAAGGTGATGAAAAAATGGTGATCACCCGGCAGACCGTTGGCCTGAACGGCTGTGAGAACCTCTTGGATGAGGCCACGCATCGCGCGATGCATCAAATTTCCGTAGTCAATCCCGCGGGACATGCCGCAATCCCTTCTGGTTGTGGTCTCAGCATATTCTATTTGCCGCGAAACAAAAGGGGACGCCAGCGCATTTTTCCCGGTGCGGCGTTACAGCGGCATCCGGCAAAGCGTTGCGTGTTATCAGAGCAGCGACAGGGCCCAACCCGCCAGTGCCATGAGCGGCAGAGTGATCAGCGGCCCCCGGTGCAGGACCAGAAGAAGCAATGCGGCGAGGGCGGTCAGTATCAGCGCGTCAGATCGCAGGCTGGCGGGGTCGGGAATGGGCAGGGAGAGCGGGCCAAAGTTGACTTGTGTGACCGTGTTGAACACGACGTGTAGAGCGAACCACACCGAGAGGTTCAGGATCACACCGACCACCGCTGCGGTTATGGCTCCAAGGGCGGATTGCAGGCGTGGGCGGGTCTGCAGGTGTTCGACATAAGGCGCCCCGGCGAAAATCCACAGAAAGCAGGGCACAAAAGTCATCCAGAGCGTGAGCGCCCCGGCGGCCAGTGCAAGGCCCGTACCGCCCGCCGTGTAACCGGTCAGCATCCCGACAAACTGGGTCACGAGGATGAGCGGCCCCGGCGTGGTTTCCGCAAGGCCAAGCGCGTCGACCATCTGCAGCGGGTCAAGCCAGCCCCGGGCGGTCACCACCTCTTGTGCCATATAGGCCAGTACCGCATAGGCCCCGCCAAAGGTGACCACGGCGAGTTTGGCAAAGAACGCCGAGAGGTCGAAAAGCAGGGTCTGCCCACTGAGGGCAAGCAGCGGTAGCGGCAGCAGCCAGAGCGTGGCCCAGAGCAGGATCACGCCCGGTCGGAACGTTCCAGTCGGGAGGGTCTGTTGCACAGGCGCGGGGCTGGCGCGGGTGGCGCCGAAGGCGGCGGCGGCAAGGATGAGTAGCGGAAAAGGGATCTGGAACAAGAAGATGGCGGCGAAACTTAAACCCGCAACCCAGGACATGGCCGGGCCGGTCAAGCCCTTGCGCATCAGGCGGCGCAGGGCCTCGTATACGATGACAATGACCGTTGCCTTGATGCCCAGCAGGAGAGATTCTGTCTGCGGCAGGGTGCCGTAACGGGCGTAAAGAAGCGTGAGCACGGCAATGACCAGCGCGCCGGGCAGAACAAACAGCAGCCCGGCCAGCAGCCCGCCAGCAGTGCCGCGCAGACGCCAGCCGGCATAGGTGGCAAGCTGCATCGCCTCGGGGCCCGGCAGCAGCATGCAAAAGCCAAGAGCGTTCAGGAATTGCTGTTCGCTAAGCCAGGGCCGTTCGTCCACCAACTCGCGGTGCATCACGCCGATCTGCGCAGCCGGGCCGCCAAAGGACAGCAGGCCGATGCGGCCGAACACATGCAACATCTCGGGCCAACTGGGTGGAGGGGGCATCGCGGGACTCCGTAAGGCGTTTTATCCTGTCGGCGAAGGAGTGCGTGTGCCGGTGGTAGCTGTCAATGACACAACTGGCGGAGGCGTGTCTAACCAAGTACCTTACTGATTTCACGCAGGATTTTGATCCGTATGGCGCGGGGGTAATCGCGGTGGCCGCGTGCGGTGACGACGAAACCGTCCCGGGTGATCAGGTGGCGACGGTAGAAGTTCGTGATCGCGACGCCAAGGGATTCGATGGCGATGCCGTTGATCGTGATCCCCATGCGTTCGGCGCGGCGGCGCAGCGGGCCGACCTCTGATCCGGCATTGGGGGTGCCGTCACCCGACACGTCGATGATCCGGCGCTTGCAGTCCGGCACCTGGGTGAAGCGGTCAAGCGCATAGGACAGCGCCTCGGCCGGGGCGGTGTCGGACAGGACAAAGGCGCGTGGCATGGCGCGGGCGGCGGCGGAAAAACTCCTGACATCCAGCGGGCTGCGCATCCGGGTCCAGGGCAGCGTGTGCTGCTGGCTGTCAATGCCGGACCACTGGATGACCGAAAGGGCGACGCTGTCGCGTACAAGAATTTCTGCGATTTCGGGATCCAGCAGCGCGTCGGCAAGGCCGTCCACCTGCAGGCGGTATTCACTGGGATCGACCGAATTTGACACGTCCATTGTCAAAAGAAGTGCGGTTTCACAAGCGCTTGCAAGGCTTGCTTGAAGTAGTAAATGAAGGGTTAATGCAGCGCGCAGCATGGGGCATTGGGCGCCGGATCCGGTTTCCGGTCAAGGACAGAGTTATAATGATGGGGGGAAAGTGCAGGCTTCTGTTGCCAGGTGCCTGCGAACCCCGCCTTACGCTGCTAGGCGCAAGGGCTTAAGTTTTCGATGTTTGGTACCGCTTACGCGGCAACAGCCATCGGAGCACGATTGTCATTTGCAATTGTACTTTTCGGACCGATAACGGTGGTACCTAACCGAAACAAAGCAAAACCCCTTTAGACGTTCGTCGATCCTATTTCCACCCCATGGCCGCCAAATGAGCGGGTATATGGTGGAGTGGCCGGGTACCGCCCCCGGGTCCGATCCGCGTATTACGAGCGCGTTTATGTTCATAGTCTGTTGCCAGACAAGTTGAATATAGGGCCGATAGTGCGGCTTTTCAATGGGGGTCGTTCAGGTATCTGCATGCCATTTATAGCGGCGCCGGTTGGCCGGGAGAGACGCTGGAGTCACCCGTAAAGCCAAGGGAAAACGCGGCGAAAGGCGATATGGCAGGCGTATGGAAAGCGTATGGTTTTCGTATGGCTGGCGGTATGGCTCAGCCTTTTGCGCGGGCGGCCAGCACGTCACGGCCAAGGTCGCGGGTATAGGATTCGAGCCGGAGTAGGGACGCGTCGGTGGCAGCCGCATCGGAACGTTCCAACGCATCCGCGATCTGGCTGTGCAAGCCGATGATCCTGACGCGCGAGCGGGCGGTGAAAGTGATCATGTTCATCAGCGGCTGCATCGCTTCGACCGCGCCTGCCAGCTGATAAGACAGCACCGGGTTGCCCGCCGCATCGACAAGAGCGCGGTGAAAGGCGACGTCCGAGGCGCAGAAGGCTTCGTCCGGGAGGTCAGGTTCGCTTTGTGTGCCGATTTCAGCGCGCAGGGATTTGAGGTGGGCATCCGTGCGGCGCTGCGCCGACAGGGGTGCGCAGGCGCGTTCCAAGGCATAGCGCGCCTCGCAAGCCACATCAAAGCTGATGGCGTTCATTGACAGGAGCAGGGTCGAGGTGGTGATCTGCTGGTTGTGCGCCTCTTCGTACGAGAGGTGGTTGACGAAGGCACCGCCGGTGGCACCCCGCTGGGTGCGGATGAGGTTCTGCGCGGCCAGACGTTTCAGCGCCTCGCGTACCGTGGGGCGAGAGACCGAGAACTGTTCGGCCAGTTCGGATTCCGACGGCAGGCGTTCGCCAACAAGAAGCCTGCCCGCCAGAATGGCGTCGCGGATCGACTGGGCAATCTGGGCCGAGAGATCGGCTGGGTTGGACGGCATGATTTTCATATGTCTTACAATTAGGATTTGATCGGTATTTAAATGTCTGACATTCATATGGTCAAGACATGAGTCGGGGAGGACGCCATGCAAGGCATCATTCGTAGCGGGCTGTGGCTGGGCTTTTTCGCGGCCATTCTGGTGTCCTGGGCGGTGATGTATGTCATGAGTGCCGACATGGGACTGGACCTGCTGGGGCGCCCCGATACCATGACTGAGGCGATGCGCGGGATGGATCCGCGCATGACGATGGATATGCCGATGGCGCGGTTCGGGCCGCTTTTCGCGATGTGGGCCGTGATGATGGCGGCCATGATGCTGCCGACCATGGTGCCGACCTTGCGCGCCTATGAGGATCTGATGGTCAGTGCCAATGGCACCCGGGCCGGGTGGCTGGGGGTGGTGCTGGGGTATTTCGCGGTCTGGGTCGGCTTCGCGGCGCTGATCGCGGCGGCGCAGTTGGGGCTGCTGTTCGCCGGGTTGATCGACATGCTGGGGATAGCGAAGTCGCGCTGGTTGGCAGCCGGGTTGCTGGTGGTTGTTGGATCGTTCCAGTTTAGCCGCGCCAAGGAGCTGTGCCATGGCGTCTGCCATGCGCCGACGCTTTATTTTCTCGGCCACTGGCGCACCGGGTTTGATGGCGGATTGCGGATGGGGGCATCGCTGGGGGTGTTCTGCCTGGGGTGCTGCTGGGGGTTCATGGCGCTGGGGTTTGTCGGCGGGGTGATGAGCCTGACCTGGATGGGCCTTGCCACGTTGTTCATGGTGGTCGAGAAACTGCCGCAGGTGGGGCACTATGTGACAAGGCCGATGGGGGCGTTGCTGATCGTGGCGGGCGCTGTCGTGGGGTTTGCGCCGTGGCTTTGGGTCTGATCTGAGGAGGAAAGAATGGCGATAGAACGTGTAGCGGGGGCGGACAGGTTGCCCGTCAGCCAGCGCATCGATCAGCGTATGGCCAACCCGAAGCGGCGCAAGATGGCGCCGACGGACTGGGCGATCAAGGGGGAGCTGTTTCTGAACTGTTCCTGCACGGTCTTCTGTCCCTGCGTGGTGAGCCTTGGCGCGCATCCCCCAACCGAGGGGCATTGTTACGCCTGGATGGCGATTGCCATCGACGCCGGACATTACGAGGGCGAGTCGCTGGCCGGGCTGAACGTCGGGTTGATGGTCGAAATCCCGGGGCGCATGGCCGAGGGCGGCTGGAAGGTCGCCGCCTATGTGGACGAGCGGGCGTCGGGCAAGGCCTACAACGGGTTGCTGCAGATCTTTTCGGGCGCTGCGGGCGGGACGACGGGGCTGTTCACCATGCTGGTGAGCGAGATCGTGGGGGCCGAGCGCGAAAAGGTCGAAATCGTGCGGGATGGGCGCAAGCGGGGGCTGTATATCGGCCGCAAGATCCAGGGCGAGATCGAGATGCTGGAGGGTGCGGACCCGGAGCATCCGGTGATGATCAGCAATTCCAAGTACTGGATGGGCCCGGATATCATCGCGGCGAAGGGGCTGAAGTCCAAGGTGCGTGACTATGGCCGGATCTGGGATTTTGGCGGCAAGTCGGCAGAGATCTGTCCGATCGACTGGAAGGGTCCGAAGGCGTGAGTTTGGAATGTCGGGGTGACGCGCGCGTGCCGCGACGCCCCACCCGCCATCCCGCAACGGGTGATGTCGGGGTTGCGCGGGGTTTTCCGGAGTTGAGGTTCAGGTCGGAGTGAGGGTTCGGGCCCCCGAGACCCCTTGGGATATTTATGGATAGATGACGCAGGCGGATGGTCCTGCACAGGAAAGGAATTGCGATGTTCAAGGCACTTGTGGTCGAGAAGGATGCGGAGACGGGAAAGACGTCAGCCGCTGTCAAGCAGATCGGGGTTGAGGATCTGCCTGCGGGCGAGGTTCTGGTCGCGGTCGACTATTCGACGGTGAACTACAAGGACGGGTTGTGTGTGGGCCCCGGTGGCGGGTTGGTGCGAAACTATCCGCATGTGCCGGGGATCGACTTTGCCGGGGTGGTCGAGGAGTCGTCAGACGCGCGATACAAGCCCGGCGACAAGGTCGTGCTGACCGGCTGGCGTGTGGGTGAGGCCCATTGGGGCGGATATGCGCAGAAGGCGCGGGTGAAGGCCGATTGGCTGGTGCCGCTGCCCGAGGGGCTGGATACGCGGCAGGCGATGGCGGTGGGCACCGCCGGTTTTACCGCGATGCTGGCGGTTATGGCGCTGGAGGATCATGGCCTGACGCCCGAGAAGGGTGAGGTGCTGGTGACCGGGGCTGCGGGCGGTGTCGGGTCGGTGGCGACGGCGATCCTTGCCAAGCTGGGCTATCAGGTGGCCGGGGTGACCGGGCGGCCCGAGACCGAGGATTACCTGAAGGGGTTGGGTGCCACGCGGATCGTGGCGCGTGAGGAGCTGGCCGAGACGGTGAAGCGCCCGCTTGAGGCCGAGACCTGGGCGGGCTGTGTCGATGCCGTGGGTGGCGCGATGCTGGCGCGGGTGCTGGGGCAGATGAAATACGGTGGTTCTGTCGCGGCCGTGGGTCTGGCCGGGGGGGCGGGGTTGCCTGCCACGGTGGTGCCGTTCCTGCTGCGCGGTGTGAACCTGCTGGGCATCGATTCGGTGATGCAGCCCTATGATAACCGGGTACGGGCCTGGGCACGCATCGCGCGGGACCTGCCGATGGACAAGCTCGAGGCGATGGTACAGCCCGCGACGCTGGAGGATCTGCCGCAGCTGGGGGCGGACATCCTGAAGGGGCAGGTCAAGGGCCGGGTGGTCGTCGACGTCAACGCCTGACGCCAGTCAGAAGACAGCCTTTTGCGGGCCGTTCCGGGGTACGGGGCGGCCCGTTTTTCTGATTTTCCAAGGAATTTCCGCAGCCGGGGTGCGGATGCGGTTGTTTTCGTGCAGTATGTCCACACTCGGAAGCTGAAACGCCGCTGCTGTCCGACCGGTATGGCGCCGATATGGTGCCTTGCGATTGCACCGTGCAATGCGCGGACAACACCGGGGCAGCGCGAAAGCAAACAAAGGAGATCAGCATGTTCAAACGGATCATGGTGCCGGTCGATCTGGCACATGCCGGAAAGCTGGACAAGGCGCTGACATGCGCGGCGGACCTGGCAAAACTGCATGGTGCAGTGGCGATCTATGTCGGGGTGTCGGCGGCAACGCCGTCCTCAGTTGCGCATACGCCAAAGGAGTTCGCCGAAAAGCTGGAGGCCTTTGCCAGATCAGAGGCCAAGGGACGCGGCATCCAGACCGAGGCGCATGCGATGACAAGCCATGATCCGACGATCGATCTGGATCCCACGCTGTTGAAGGCGGTGACAGAGACGGGGGCGGACCTTGTCGTGATGGCAAGCCATATTCCCAATCTGACCGACTATGTCTGGCCGTCCAATGGCGGAACGCTGGCAACACATGCGCGGGTCTCTGTGCTGGTCGTGCGCTGACAGCAGGCTACGTGAAGAAACATAACAGGACAGGGAGTTTCTAAATGACAGACGCCAGTGGCACCGAGGGCATACCCGCCCCGGAAGGGCGTTCGGATCTGATCGATACGGAGTATACGATTGGGCAGGACAATATCGAAAGTTCGATCGGGCCGTTCGGATTTGACATTCACAACCCGGTCTTTCTGATCTCGGGGCTGAGCATCGTCGCCTTCGTGTTCTACACGCTGGCCCTGCCAGAGCAGTCCGGCGCGGTCTTCAGCTGGCTGTTCAACAGCGTCACCAAGGGGTTTGATTGGTTCTTTCTGGGCGCGGCGAACATCTTTGTGATCTTTTGCCTTTTTCTGATCGTGACCCCGCTGGGTTCGGTCCGGCTGGGCGGCAGGGAGGCAAGCCCGGATTACACCTATATCGGCTGGTTTGCGATGCTGTTCGCGGCCGGGATGGGCATTGGCCTGATGTTCTATGGCGTGTCCGAGCCGATGAGCCATTTTTCATCCTCCATGGGCGGGGTGGCATCCGAAGGCGGCGTTCGTACGGATTGGGCACCGCTGGGCGCTGCTGCCGGTGACGAGGCGGCCGCGGTTCGTCTGGGTATGGCAGCGACGATCTTTCACTGGGGACTGCACCCTTGGGCGATCTATGCCATCGTGGCGCTGGCGCTGGCCTTGTTCAGCTATAACAAGGGTCTGCCGCTGACGATCCGCTCGGCCTTTTATCCGATCCTGGGCGAGCGTGTCTGGGGCTGGCCGGGGCATGTGATCGATATTCTGGCGGTATTTGCCACGTTGTTTGGCCTTGCGACATCGCTGGGGTTCGGCGCGACGCAGGCGAGTGCCGGATTGAACGAGCTGTTCGGGATACCCCTTGGATCGACGACCGAGGTGCTGCTGATCACAGGGATCACCGCGATTGCGCTGATTTCGGTGCTGCGTGGTCTGGATGGCGGCGTGAAGGTGCTGTCCGAGATCAATATGGGACTGGCGGCGCTGCTGCTGCTGTTTGTGCTGTTCGTCGGGCCGACGCTGATGATCCTGACGGGGTTCGTGGACGCGCTGGGCGCCTATCTGCAGTATCTGCCGGCACTTTCGATGCCGGTCGGGCGTGAGGATGTGAACTTTTCCCAAGGGTGGACATCGTTTTACTGGGCGTGGTGGATCAGCTGGTCGCCCTTTGTGGGCATGTTCATCGCACGGGTATCACGCGGGCGCACGGTACGCGAATTCGTGGTCTGTGTGCTGTTGATCCCAAGTCTCGTTTGCGTGCTGTGGATGTCTGTCTTTGGCGGCACGGCCGTTCATCAGGTGGTTGCTGACGGCTATACGGCGGCACAGGACGCACCGCTGGAATTGCAGCTGTTCAAGATGCTGGATGCGCTGCCCTTGTCGGGTATCACCAGCTTTATCGGCATCTTGCTGGTGGTGGTGTTTTTCGTGACCTCGTCGGATTCCGGATCACTTGTGATCGACACGATCACGGCGGGTGGCAAGGTTGACGCCCCGGTGACGCAGCGGGTGTTCTGGTGCATCTTCGAAGGTGCGGTGGCCATTGTGCTGCTGTTGTCGGCGGGCGGATTGCAGTCGTTGCAGAGCATGGTGATTTCCACGGGTCTGCCGTTCACCATCGTGTTGCTGGTGATGTGCTGGTCCATCTTTCGGGGCTTGCAGGCAGAACGCCGGAGCTGATCCCCGGTCTGCTTTGAGATGCTGATGGGCCCCGGAGGAGACTCCGGGGCCTTTTGTCTGGGCGTGATCCGATTGAGCGCGCGTGCCGCGCGCGCTGGTTTCTGGTGCTGGCTGAGGGGCAACGGCCTGTTCGCGGCGGAGCGTGGGTTGTGAGGGCGGGTGTCGCTGTGTTTGATCTCTGATCTGGCGGGCTATGTGAGTGAGCGGGACAGGGAGACAGATATGACAGGTGAGGCACCGATCCTATTGTGGGTCCGGCGGGATCTGAGGTTGATCGATCATCCGGCGCTGGTCGCGGCCATCGCTACGGGATGTCCGGTGATACCGGTCTTTGTGCAGGACGCGAGTGTCGACCGGCTGGGCGCGGCACCGAAGTGGCGGCTGGGTCTGGGGTTGGAGCATCACGCAAAGGCATTGCGTGCCGTGGGCAGTCGGCTGGTGCTGCGGTCCGGGCCTGCGCGCGAGGTGCTGGAGGCGCTGGTCGAGGAAACCGGGGCCGAGGCGGTCTACTGGATGCGGGGTTATGACCCCGAAGGCGTGGAGCGGGACACTGCCGTCAAGGAGGCGTTGGTGGATCGCGGGATCGAGGCGCGCAGCTTTGCCGGGCATCTGATGTTCGAGCCCTGGGAGGTTCAGACCGGGGCGGGCGGGTTCTACAAGGTTTTCACGCCGTTCTGGAAGGCGGTGAAGGAGCGGGAGGTGCCCGAGCCTTTGGCACAGCCTTTGAATATACCGGCGCCGCAGGTCTGGCCGGAAAGTGAAGCTCTGGCGGATTGGGCGCTGGGCGCGGCTATGCGGCGTGGCGCTGACGTGGTGCGCCCCTTTGTGCGGTTGGGCGAGGCGGCGGCGCAGGAGCGGCTGGGCAATTTCATGGCGCATAAGGTGGGCGAGTATGTCGAGGCGCGCAATTTGCCCGGGGTCGATGGCACCTCGGGTCTGTCAGAGAACCTGTCGCTGGGGGAAATCACACCGCGACAATGCTGGCACGCGGGGCTGCGGGCGCGGAATGTGGGCAAGGCCGGGGCGGAGACGTTCCTGAAAGAACTGGTCTGGCGCGAATTCGCCTATCATCTGATGTGGCACACGCCGCGCATCCTGACGGACAACTGGAAGGAAGGTTGGGATAGGTTTCCCTGGAGTGAGGATGAACAGAGCGCCGAAGTCATCGCCTGGAGGCAGGGGCGCACGGGGATTCCGTTTGTCGATGCGGCGATGCGTGAATTGTATGTGACCGGGCGGATGCACAACCGGGGGCGGATGATTGTTGCGTCGTACCTTACCAAGCACCTGATGTGTCACTGGCGGATCGGGTTGAAATGGTTCGAGGATACGCTGATCGACTGGGATCCGGCGAGCAATGCCATGGGTTGGCAATGGGCGGCCGGGTGTGGACCGGATGCGGCGCCCTATTTCCGGGTGTTCAATCCGGTGACCCAGCTGAAGAAATTCGACCCCGCCCATGCCTATGCCGATCGCTGGATTGCCGAAGGCCGTCTGGAACCTTCGCGGGATGCGTTGAGTTATTTTGACGCGATCCCAAAGCAATGGGTCCTGTCGCCCCGCGATCCCTATCCCGCGCCGGTGGTTGACGTCGCAGAGGGGCGCATGACGGCGCTGAATGCTTATGCAAACAGGGATTTCTGAGTGAAGAAATTGGTTAACACTTGCTATAGCGGCTTGGCCGGGCGTAGCCTTTGTGTCGATTTTCCGCAGATGGGCGTGCCTATGATCCTGACCAAGACCAAAGACCAGACGGGCCTGCCACGGTATTTTCCGCAAGTCTTCGAGATGTCGAAAGACATGAACAAAGGGCGCATCGATTTCGTGTTGCCGGATGGACGGGTGTTTCGCGCAGAGGGGCGCAATCCCGGGCCGGTGGCCGAGCTGCAGATTCACAACCCGGATATCTTTGCCCGCCTGATCCGCGAGGGCGATCTGGGGTTCTGCGATGCCTACCTGGACAAGTGGTGGAGCACACCGGACCTGATGGCGTTCATGGATCTGGTGCATGCGGATAATGACGCGCTGTATGACGGGTTTCCCGGGATGGGGCTGGTGCGGGCGTTTGAGCGGCTGCGGTTCTGGTGGCAGGGCAATTCCAAGCGGCAGGCACGCCGCAACATCAGCCACCATTACGATCTGGGCAACGATTTCTATCGGCTGTGGCTGGATGACACGATGACCTACTCATCGGCGCTGTTCGAGACTGGGCAGGAAAGCACCGAGACGGCGCAGATAGCCAAATATGCTAGTATGGTGGACCAGATGGGGGTGTCTCCGGGGGACCATGTGCTGGAAATCGGCTGCGGCTGGGGGGGATTTGCCGAATATGCCGCAAGGGAGCGCGGGCTGAAGGTTACCGGCCTCACGATTTCGCAGGAGCAGTACAATTTTGCGGTAGATCGGATCGCGAAGGCGGGGTTGTCGGATCGGGTGACGATCAAGCTGCAGGATTATCGGGACGCGCGTGGCAGCTATGACGGTATCGCCAGCATCGAGATGTTCGAGGCCGTGGGCGAGAAGTATTGGCCGGTCTATTTCAACGCGGTACGCGAACGGTTGAAACCGGGCAGGCAGGCGACGCTGCAGATCATCACGGTTCAGCACAAGCGCTGGGAGGTATATCGGCGCGGCCCGGATTTCATTCAGAAGTACATCTTCCCCGGTGGCATGCTGCCCAGCCCGGTGGTGCTGCGTGAAGAGGTGCGCAAAGCCGGGCTGGCGGTGGCAAAGTCTGTCGAGTTCGGGCCGAGTTATAGCCAGACGCTGCGGCGCTGGCATGAAACATTCAACGACAGGTGGGACGAGGTGGCAAGGCTTGGCTTTGACGACAGGTTCCGGCGGATGTGGAATTTCTACCTCGCCTCTTGTGCCGCGACGTTTCACAGCGGTAACTGCGATGTGACGCAGATCACAATCAGCAGACCAGGATAGACCAATGTTCCCAGCCGCCATGTACCACCACCCCCTTTGCAGCTGTAACTGACGGCATGGCAGATCTGTTTTTCTACGGCACCCTGTGCCATGTGCCGCTGCTTGAGATCGTGCTGGACCGACCGGCGGCGCAGATCGGCGCGGTTCCGGCGGTGCTGGACGATCATGGGGCCTGGTGGGTCGCCGGGCATTCCTTTCCTATGATCGCGCAGGCCGAGGGCGCGCGGGTGGCGGGCCTGTTGGTGCGGGGTCTGAGTGACGGCGATGTGGCGCGGCTGAACTATTACGAGGGTGGGTTTCAATATGACCTGCGCGAGGTGACGGTTCGCAGCGGCGCTGGGCAGGCAAGGGCACAGGTCTATTTCCCGGCGCCCGGGCGCTGGCAGGCCGGGGCGCCGTGGGATCTGGCGGAATGGGCCGCACGCTGGGGGGCGATGACCCTGAGTGCGGCGCATGAGGTGATGGTCCAGTTCGGCGTGATGCCGGTCGACGAGGTGCAGCAGCTATGGCCGTTCTTCTGTGCCCGGGGATGGGCACAGGAACTGGCGGCGCTGGCGGCACCGCAGACCCTGCGCAGTGGCATGACCCGGGATGACGTGAATATCCTGCGCTATCGGCCCGGTTACAATGGATTTTTCCGGATCAGGGCGTTTGATCTGCAGCACCGGCGTTTTGACGGCAGCCAGAGCGAGGTTGTGTCGCGCGAGGCCTATGTGGCCTTTGATGCCGCCCTTGTGCTGCCCTACGATCCGGTGAGCGATCAGGTCATGTTGATCGAACAGCTGCGCTATGGTCCGGTGCACCGGGGCGATCCGGCGCCTTGGGTGCTGGAGCCGATTGCGGGGCTGGTCGATGCCGGCGAAGATCCGGCGGATTGTGCGCGGCGCGAGGCGGTCGAGGAGGCCGGTCTGACGCTGGGCGATCTGCGACCGATGGTGAATGTCTATCCGTCGCCCGGTTATACGACCGAATTCTTTCACTGTTTTCTGGGGCTTTGTGCGCTGGAGAAGCGGGACGAAGGGTTGAATGGCATAGCCGAAGAGAATGAAGATATCCGCAGCCATGTGATCAGCTTTGATGCCGCGATGGCGCTGGTCGATAGTGGAGAGATCAATGTCGGGCCGCTGGTGATGATGTTGCTGTGGCTGGCGCGCAAGCGGGACGGGCTGCGGGCCGCAGTGTGACGCCTGCGCAGCGCGCGCCCGGCGCGCTTGATTCCGGGCTAGGGGCCTGTTTCGGATGGCCGTTTGGGTGCGAAGCCCCTAGGGTTGACCAAACGACGCCACGCTGGCCCTGCGCGCTGCGGCTTGAGTTCAGGCCATACGCGGCCTACATCGTGGAAAACATGTCTGGAAGGGGACCTTCATGCGCATTGCAAAAGATCTGGCCGACGCGGTCGGAAACACACCGCTGATCCGGCTGAACAAGGCCAGCGAAGAGACTGGCTGCGAGATCCTGGGCAAGGCTGAATTCATGAACCCCGGTCAGTCGGTCAAGGACCGCGCGGCGCTGTATATCATCAAGGATGCGGTGGCGAAGGGTCTGCTGAAGCCCGGCGGCACGATTGTCGAAGGCACGGCCGGCAACACGGGCATCGGCCTTGCGCTGGTGGGGGCGTCGATGGGGTTCAAGACCGTCATCGTCATCCCGGAAACGCAGAGCCAGGAAAAGAAGGACATGATCCGTCTGGCCGGCGCCGAACTGGTGCAGGTCCCGGCAGCGCCCTATCGCAACCCCAACAACTATGTGCGCTATTCCGGCCGTCTGGCCGAAGAATTGGGGCGCACATCGGACAAGGGCGTGATCTGGGCCAACCAGTTCGACAACGTGGCCAACCGGCAGGCGCATATCGAAACCACCGGCCCCGAGATCTGGAAACAGACTGGCGGCAAGGTGGACGGCTTCATCTGCGCCGCAGGGTCGGGCGGTACGGTCGCGGGCGTCGGCATGGCGCTTCAGCCCAAGGGCGTGAAGGTGGGTCTTGCCGATCCGATGGGGGCGGCGCTGTATAGTTTCTACACCACGGGCGAATTCAAATCCGAGGGCGATTCCATCACCGAAGGCATCGGGCAGGGACGCATCACTGCCAACCTCGAAGGGTTCACGCCCGATTTCGTCTGCCAGGTTTCGGACCACGAGGCGCTGCCGATCGTGTTTGATCTGCTGAGCGAAGAGGGCCTTGTCATGGGCGGTTCGACCGGCATCAACGTCGCGGGCGCGATCCGTATGGCCAAGGAAATGGGGCCGGGGCACACGATCGTCACCGTGCTCTGTGACTATGGCAACCGCTACCAGTCCAAGCTGTTCAATCCGGAATTCCTGACTGCCAAAGGCCTGCCGGTGCCCAAGTGGCTGGACCGCGCGCCGGCCAGTATTCCCGGGGTGTTCGAGGACGTCTGATGGCCTTGCTGCGCCAGCTTTGCCTTGCGCTGACGTTTCTGCTCATCACCGTCTGTGCGAGCCTTGCGCAGACGGAGGCGCCGGGCGCACTTGATTACGAGCGATGGGAAAGCACTGCCGTACGGGCCGAAACTGCGCTTGCCGATGGCGAGGCGTCGAACAAGTCCCTTGAAACGCTGCGCACAGAGATTGCGGGTTACCGCCAACGGTTCCAGTCTGCCCAGTCCGAACAAAAGGCACGGGTTGCGACGCTGCAGGCCCAGCTGGATGCGCTGGGGCCGGTGCCCGAGGAGGGTTCCCGGGAGGCACCCGACATCGCCGCGCGGCGCAAGGAGCTGAATGACCAGCTTGCCCAGCAACGCGCGCCGGTGCTGGCTGCCGAAGAGGCCTATACCCGGGCCGACGGGATGATCCGTGAGATCGACAATGTCATCCGGACCCGCAAAGCCGAAGAGATGCTCGCCCTGGGACCCAGTCCGTTGCTGCCGAGCTACTGGAGTGTGGCGCTGCAGGATCTGGTGCGTTCTGCGGGTCTGCTGGCATCGGAAACTTCTGCGGCCTGGACCAAGGAAGGGAGCGGCGCTGACATCGTCGCAAAGCTTCCGACTGTCCTTACGCTGTTGGTGCTGACAATGCTGCTGACGCTGCGGGGGCCGCATTGGGTGCATGTGGGTGTGAATGTCTTGCGCCGCCGCACACGCCGGGGCAGCGGTGTCTGGCAGTTCGTGCTGTCACTGGGGCAGATCGTTCTGCCGCTGCTGGGGGTCTATGCCTTTGCCACGGCGGTGCGGATCAGCGGTTTGGTGGGGGACCGGGTCGAACTGATGCTGGAACGGCTGCCGATCTGGATCGGTGTGGCGCTGTTCGTACGCTGGCTGGCCGAACAGTCGTTTTCGCGTGACGACGATGTGGCGACCCTGCCGATCGTGCGCAGGCGGCGCGCCCAGGCGCGTTATTACGTGACTCTGATCGGGTTGGCTCTTGTCCTCAAGGGGGCGCTGGCGCTGCTGGGCCGCATAGACGCCTACGGGCCGGAAACCGCGGCGGTGCTGAATTTCCCGATCACCCTGCTTTGCGCGCTGTTGCTGTTCCGGCTGGGCCAGACCCTGCGGGATGCGCGTGCCCAAGGGGATTCAGGCGGCGAAGAGCCACAGGACGCGATCTACTTCCGCCTGCGTGTCGCGCGCATCGTTGGTCAGCTGATCCTGCTTCTGGCGATTGCCGCACCGGTGCTGGCGGCCATTGGCTATGCCAACCTGTCGGATGTACTGGTGTTTCAGACCATTGCCACGCTGCTTCTGGTCGGCACCGGGCTGGTGATTCAGCGGTTTATCGGCGACGCCTTCCAGCTCTTTACCGGCAAGACGGTGCAAGAGGCGCAAAGCCTGATCCCGGTGCTGCTGGGCTTTATCCTTGTCCTTTTGCTGCTGCCGCCACTGGCTCTGATCTGGGGCGCGCGGGTTGCCGATCTGACCGAGGTCTGGGCCCGGTTCGGCGCAGGCTTTACCGTGGGTGGAACGCGTATCGCGCCGACCGATTTCCTGGGGGTGATCCTGGTCTTTTTCGCAGGCTACGCCGTCACGCGTCTGATTCAGGGGGCGCTGCGCAACTCTGTCCTGCCCAAGACGCGTATCGACATCGGCGGGCGCAATGCCATCGTGGCGGGACTTGGCTATACCGGGGTTATCGGATCGGCGCTGCTGGCGATTTCTTCGGCCGGGCTGGATCTGACCTCGCTTGCCTTTGTTGCCGGTGGCCTGTCGCTTGGTGTTGGTTTCGGCCTGCAGACCATCGTGCAGAATTTCGTATCGGGCATCATCCTGCTGATCGAACGGCCGATTTCCGAAGGCGACTGGATTCAGGTCGGCGACCAGATGGGCTATGTCAAAGATATCTCGGTCCGGGCCACACGGATCGAGACCTTTGACCGGACCGACGTGATCATCCCCAACGCCGATCTGATCACCGGCAACGTGACCAACTATACGCGCGGCAATTCGCTGGGCCGGATCATCGTGTCGGTGGGCGTGGCCTATGGGTCGGACACGCGGCAGGTTGAATCCATTCTTCTGGGCATCGCGCGCGAACACCCGCAGGTGATGATGAACCCGGCACCCTACGTCTATTTCAAGGGCTTTGGCGAGAATGCGATGGAGTTCGAGATCCGCGCCATTCTGGTCGACATCAACCACGTGATAAACATCCGAACCGAAATGAATCACCAGATCGCCGAACGGTTCAAGGCAGCGGGTATCCAGATTCCGTTTGCTCAGCGCGATATCTGGCTGCGTAATCCCGAAACCCTGCATTCTGCCGACGCGGCGGACAGGCACCATTCCGCGCTTGCGGCCAAGCCACCTTCGACGCCGCAGCCCACACAGGACAAGGATGCGGCCCGCGGCGCGCTGCATGACGAAGGCGATGTGACAAACGATACCGGCGCTGACGCCGGAGATGGAGACAGATGAGTACCGACCCGATTTTCCGCACCAGCCCCTATCAGCGCGAGACGGAATCGCGTGTTCTGGCGCATACGCCCGAAGGCGGGATCGTCTGCGCTGCGTCTATCTTCTATCCCACGGGCGGTGGTCAGCCCGGCGACAGTGGCCGCATCAGCTGGCACGGCGGGCGGCTTACCATCGCGACGACGCTGAAGGGCGAAGGCGACACCTGCGTGCTTGTTCCCGCGGAGGCATCAGCCTTGCCGCCAGTGGACAGTCTGCTGCATCAGGAACTGGATTGGGAGCGCCGTCACCGCCACATGCGGGTCCACACGGCGCTGCACCTGCTGTCGGTCGTGATCCCGCTGCCGGTGACGGGCGGGGCCATCGGTGCGGGCAAGGGGCGGCTGGATTTCCTGATGCCCGACCCGCCCGAGGACCGCGATGCCATAGAGGCGGCGCTGAACGCCTTTGTGGACCGCGATCTGACGGTAAGCGAAGAATGGATCAGCGAAGCCGAGCTCGACGCCAATCCCGGGCTGGTCAAGACGATGTCGGTCATGCCGCCGCGCGGCAGCGGCCGGATCCGACTGGTGCGGATCGGGCAGGGCAGGGATCACGTCGATCTGCAACCCTGCGGCGGCACCCACGTCGCCCGCACTGGCGAGATCGGCCACCTGCGCCTGGGCAAGATCGAAAACAAGGGCAAACAGAACCGCCGGGTGAACATCGCCCTGGATATCTGACGACTTGCCGCGTGGATTGGGCGTGGGCAGGCGACCTTACCCAACGTCGGGTCAGGATTTCGACAGGCGCCGTCGAATTCTGGCATGTTTTTGCAAGATTTCCTTGGCTAGCCTCTTGCACCTGCCCTAGCCCTCACGCTAAAGCGGTCGGCGGAGAGGTGGCCGAGTGGTCGAAGGCGCACGCCTGGAAAGTGTGTAGGCGGGGAACCGTCTCGAGGGTTCGAATCCCTTCCTCTCCGCCACTGCACCGAGAATATCCATTTCCAATCAGTTACTTAACCGGTATTCACGCGAGCTCACCCCCCATTTTGTCCGCCATTTCGAAAATGATGTGCGCTTGAGGTGGGAAGACTCAAACTTCCGACTTGTGTTCACCTTTTTAAAGCGTTGGGCTTCGCTTCGAAGGCTTCAGGTTGTAGCGTTTCGACTTACCTTCTGGCAAATCACTATTCTGCGCCTCCACGCCCATTTCTGTCGCTATATTTCTGGTGACGTTTACGATGCTGCCGATAAAATGCCCTGACTGGCTCTTATCCGTGCCAGTTGCCAAGATGTCGTTGAACAGCTGCTGGAAATGCATACGCGTCCAGCCGTAGTTTCGCTGATACACCGGGATGGCAAAAGCTGTCTCACTGCTGTGGCATTGTTGCAGAACTCACGCCTGAGGCATGACTTCCCCTTACCCCGCTGGCGTTATGCCACGCGAATGATCTCGGCAGTGCCGAGGGCATTGA
>NZ_FZNN01000032.1 GCF_900188035.1 Puniceibacterium sediminis
GCTGGCGAACACCTGCCGAAGCTCTCGACGAACTGCTCAAACAGAATATAATCGAATGTGTTGCGACGACCGGTTGAATCCGCCCAATACTGTTCAGGCGACTACCACAAGCGCCTGTCCAAACATGGCAGCGAAGTATCGATGAGCGGAAAAGGCAATTGCTACGACAATTCCATGGTTGAAACATTCTTCAAACCGCTCAAGGCAGAGCTCATCTGGCGCAACCCTTGGCAATCCAGACGCCAAGCCGAAGGGGCGATTATCCACCATATAAACGGGATTTGAAATCCACGACGGCGGCACTCGTCGTTAGATTTCAAAAGCCCCTTGGCCTTCGAACGAAAGGCTGCCTAAATGAGTTGAGAGGCAGGAAAGTTTGCGCGACAAGACCCATCGAGCCCAAGTTACTATAATATCAGACCGCGCCGCCGACCAGATTGAATTGTTGGGATCTCACTGGCATGCAGTGATGCCGCCGGGGCGGGTCGGAAGTGCCCTGCCTCCCGCGAAACCTTTCAGCGCGACATAGAAATTTCTCTGGAGGGCAGTTCGATCGAACTCAGCTTGAGTAAATCAAGGCCTAGAATTTCAGTCCAGAAAAGCCTTTTCCACCACAAATTGCGCCGGGGCGGAATTGGCACCTTCCTCAAGTCCCGACGCTTCGCATAGCGCCATGATCTCCTTGTTGAGGGCAAGGTTGCCGCAGACCATCACGCGGTCCTCTTCGGGCGACAACGACTGCAGGCCCAGCGCCTCGAACACCCGACCCGACCGAATGTGATCACTGATCCGTCCCTCGTGGGCCGAAGGTTCGCGCGTGGTCGTTGGATAGTAGAGCAGTTTGTCCGCTACCAGCTCTCCGATCAGCGGATCGTCTGGCAGGGCAGAGACTATTTCAGCGCCATAGGCCAGTTCCGCGACAGTGCGGCAGGTGTGCGCCAGAATGACCTGATCGTATTGTTCCCAGGTTTCAGGATCGCGCAAGAGCGAAGCAAAGGGCGCCACACCGGTGCCGGTGCAGATCAGCCAGAGCCGTTTTCCAGGCAGCAAGGCGTCATGTACCAGCGTGCCCACGGGTTTGGGCCGCAGAATGATTTCGTCCCCGGCAACGATCTCTTGCAGGCGCGATGTCAACGGGCCATCGGGCACCTTGATGGAATAGAACTCCAACTCTTCATCCCAAGAGGGTGAGGCGATGGAATAGGCGCGCAGCAGAGGTTTTCCGTCGTCCTTGAGTAAACCGATCATCACGAATTCACCTGAGCGAAACCGCAAGGACGTAGGCCGCGTGATGCGGAAGGAAAACAAGGTGTCCGACCAGTGATGGACCGAAGTAACGGTCTGCGCATCGGGCACGACCCTGAAGGTGGGCTTGGTTTGCACATTCATGCGGGACATCCTTTCAGACGGCTTCAGCGGCGGGCTTGTCGGAAAACAGCAAGTCGAGCTTGCCAGGCTGGCCGTCCAGCGCGTCGGCCTCGGGCAGCGGTTCCTTGGCGTCGGCGATGACGGGCCAGAGGGCGGCGTATTTCCCATTGAAGGCAACCCATTTTTCCATCCCGTCCTCAGTGTCGGCGCGGATCGCGTCCGCCGGGCATTCCGGTTCGCAAACCCCGCAGTCGATGCATTCTGTAGGGTCGATCACCAGCATGTTCTCGCCCTCGTAAAAGCAGTCCACCGGACAGACCGACACGCAGTCGGTGTATTTGCAAGCAATGCAGTTGTCGGTCACGACATAGGTCATATTGGGGCACCTTTCCTGTTTGCAGCCGACTCTGCTGCGCTGCGGCGCGCCTGTCCGTCAATAAATTGCTATTGCCTGATTCTGCGGCGCGGCATTCTGGATCCGATATCGAACAGGACCACAGGAAGGCCCCGAAATGATCGACACACTCGCAGCAACTCCGGATTGCCGCGCCTTGACCGTCACTTGGGACACCGGAAAGGAATCGACTCTGACCGCCGAAACCCTGCGCCGCGAGGCGCGCGATGCCTATTCCATCCGCGAACGGATCGACTTTGGGGTGGTGCGGGTGATCCCGGATATTGCGATCACGGCTCTTGTGCAGGTCGGACATGGGGGCGTGAACGTCCATTTTTCAGACGGACACGACCGCGCGATCTATCCATTCGAGTATCTGCGCGAACTCGTCGACCGCTTTGACAACTAATTGACAGAAGCCTTGCCGCAGCGCGGCGCAGGCTGGTCCCAGCAACCCGAAGGAAGCCAAAGATGGACGAGATACTGGACGGACTGACGCAGATCGACTGCGACATCCTGGTGATCGGGGGCGGCACCGCCGGACCGATGGCCGCCCTGAAGGCCAAGAAGAAGAACCCCGAGGCGAATGTCGTCCTGCTCGACAAGGCGAACGTAAAACGTTCTGGCGCAATTTCGATGGGGATGGACGGGCTGAACAATTCGGTCATCCCGGGCTATGCCACACCCGAGCAGTACACCAAGGAAATCACCATCGCGAACGATGGCATTTGCGATCAGGCCGCCGTCTATCGCTATGCCGAGGAATGCTACGGCATCATCAAGGAACTCGACAGCTTTGGCATCCGGTTCCAAAAGGATCAGAACGGCGAATACGACGTCAAGAAGGTGCACCATATCGGCACCTACGTCCTACCGATGCCCAACGGCGACACGGTGAAAAAGGCCCTGTACCGCCAGCTGCGCAAGGCGCGTATCAACATCGTGAACCGCTATATGGCGACCCGGCTGCTGACCGGCGAGGGGCGCGTCGCGGGCGCGATCTGCGTCAACACCCGCACCGCCGAGTTCCTTGTTGTACGCGCCAAGGCGGTGATCATGGGGCTGGGTGCTGCGGGTCGTCTGGGGCTGCCGACCAGCGGCTATCTGTATGGCACCTATGAAAACGCCAGCAACTCGGGCGAAGGCTATGCCATGGCCTTTCACGCCGGTGCGGGCCTTGCGAACCTGGAATGCTACCAGATCAACCCACTGATCAAGGATTACAACGGTCCGGCCTGTGCCTATGTGGCCGGTCCGCTGGGCGGATATACCGCCAACGCGGCCGGTGAACGGTTCATCGAATGCGACTACTGGTCCGGCCAGATGATGCAGGAATTCTATGACGAATTGCAGGGCGGCAAGGGGCCGGTGTTCCTCAAGCTCGATCACCTGGCCGAAGAGACCGTGGCCGAGATCGAGCGTGTTCTGCACATCGTTGAACGGCCCACGCGCGGACATTTCCACGCCGGGCGCGGCACGGATTACCGCAAGACGATGATCGAAATGCATATCTCGGAAATCGGCTTTTGCTCGGGCCATTCGGCCAGTGGCGTGTTCGTCGATGAAAACGCCCGCACCACGATTGCCGGGCTTTATGCTGCGGGTGACATGGCTAATGTGCCGCACAACTACATGCTCGGCGCCTTTACCCACGGCGCCTTTGCCGGAGAGGATGCCGCCGACTACATCAAGGACATGGATTTCGCCGAATTCGACCACGCCGAAGTCGAGGCCGAGCGTATCCGCGTCTTGGCCCCAACCAAGCGCGACGATGGCATTCCCCCAAACCAGATCGAATACAAGACCCGGCGTCTGGTGAACGACTACCTCCAGCCGCCTAAGGTCACCGCCAAGATGCAGCTGGCGCAGAAACGGTTCGCCGAGGTGCGCGAGGATATGGAGCAGGGGATGTATGTGCGCGATGCCCATGAGCTGATGCGCGCGCTTGAAGCGTCAACGATCCTCGATTGTGCCGACATGGCCGCCGCGGCCTCTCTCTACCGCACCGAAAGCCGCTGGGGGTTGTATCACAACCGCGTGGAATACGAACGCGACGACGAAAACTGGTTCTGCCACACGATCCTGACCAAGGGGGCCGATGGCCAACCCGCGCACGCCAAGAAGGCCGTGCAGCCCTATGTCGTCGACATCGCGGACGAGGAGAAGGACGCCTATTACAACCAGCGCGTCGATCCCTCGGTTGCCGCAGAATAAGGAGCGATTTCATGCCTTTGTCCCAAACCGCCACAATGGTCCCCGTCACAGTCAACAAGGATCTCTGCATCGCCGACAAGGGCTGCACTGTCTGCGTCGATGTCTGCCCGCTGGACGTTCTGCGCATCGCCGTGACCGATGACGGGACCAAGACCGCCTACATGAAGTACGACGAATGTTGGTACTGCATGCCCTGCGAGGCGGACTGCCCGACCGGCGCCGTCACCGTCAATCTTCCCTATCTCCTGAAGTGAGGGCCAGATGAGCGCATTATTCGAAGAATTCGACGATATCGCGGATCTGGCACTGGGTCTGGACGATCCTTCGTCCGGGACACGGATCATGGCGGTAATCGATCTTGCCGACAGCGCCGATCCCGCCGCTATCCCCTATCTGACTTTGGCCATCAGTGATCCCGATGCCGGTGTACGCAGGCAGGCCGCTTTGGCGTTGACCTCGTTCGACGGGCCTCAGACGGCTGGCGCGCTTGTCATCGCCCTGTCGGACAGTGATCCGGCGGTGCGCGAAGCGGCGGCAATCAGCCTGACCGAGCTCAAGGATCCAGAGGCCGGCAACGCGATCCTTCCGCATCTGGGTGATACGGACGAATTCAAGTTGCTGTCCTGCTTTGCAGGGATCAAGGAACTGCGCCGCGCCGAGGCTATGGTCCCGGCCATCGCGGCGCTTTCGCACAGTTCTGCTGTTGTCCGGGTGCAGGCGGTCGGGGTTGTCGGCTGGTTGCAGGACGAGGCATCCTTGCTCCCACTGTGTGATGCGGCGGATGACGATGATCCTGCCGTGCGCCGTGCAGCCCTTGCCGCACTGGGGTTTTCAAAATCGGACACCGCGCAAAAGGCCCTGATGGATGCCCTGAGGGACCCGGAGTGGCTGGTGCGTGAAGCCGCCGCCGAAACACTGGCAAAATCCGGCAGCCCGTCCTGTGTCCCGGCTTTGCGCTCGGTGCTGACCGACGACTTCTGGCAGGTGCGGCTCAAGGCTGTACGTTCCCTTGGCAAGCTGGGCGCGACCGAGGCGGCAATGCAGATCGGCGCGATGATGGAGCTGAACCTGCCCAATCTGCGTAAGGAATGTGCCGCCGTTCTGGGCGAGCTGGCAGTACCGCAGACCCGGATCTTTCTGATGCCGTTCGAGGACGATACAGACCCCGATGTGCGCAAGAACGTGCGTTGGGCACTGGGGCGGATCGACAAGACCGCCGCCTGATCTGACTAAAAATATAACAGTGTCTGGCTCCTCGAACCGCAAGGTTCTGGGGGCCTTTTGTGACCTTGATAATCCGAATTAAGCAATTGAAATATATATAGAAAATAAAAATTTCTCTAATGGTGATTCGCCCCAATTTCGGGGGGTTTCAGCAAGATAAACGCGCAGCACCACAGGGATTTGGTAGAAATTTTAAGCAAACCTTGAATCAGTCGATCACATTGCGCGGGCGCCGCTATGAGGATTGCCTGTGGCCCCGGATACTGGATCCACAAACAGAAAAAGAAACCGATCCCATCCGACAGGAGCGAGACATGACCTTTCCAATTCTACGCGCCAGCCTGATCTCGGCCGCCATAGCGACCTTGGCCAGCACGGTCTCTGCCGAAACCATTTCCATCGCCATCGGCCACCAGTCGATGTGTACCGACACATACACCGCAGGCATCGTGGTCAAGGAACTTGGCCTGCTGGAAAAGAACCTGCCGCATGACGGCAAATATGCCGACGCCGACTATGAGGTCAGCTGGGCTGACTACAGCTCGGGCGGGCCGATCACCAATCAGATGATGGCGAACAAGCTGAACTTTGGCGTGATGGGGGATTACCCGCTGATCGTGAACGGCGCCAAGTTCCAGGAAACCGACAGCCTACGGACGCTGTATGTTGCGGGCACGGGCTACAACGTCAAGGGATCGGGAAATTCCATCGTCGTGCCGGTCGATAGCGACATCTATTCCATCGAACAGCTGGCCGGAAAAGAGGTCTCGACACCTGTCGGCTCTGCTGCCTGGGGCATGCTGCTCAAGGCAATGCAGGACAACAACATCCCGACCGCCGACTATGTGCTGAAGAACCAGAGCCCGGCGGTCGGCGCTGCCAATATCGCGGCAGGCAAGATCGACGCACATTCCGATTTTTGCCCGTGGTCCGAGATTATGGAATTTCGTGGCACTGGCCGCAAGATCTATGACGGCTCGGAAACCGGCGTGCCCTATCTGCACGGCGTCGTTGTCCGTCAGGACTTTGCCGAAGAATACCCCGAGGTGGTCGAGGCGTTCATCAAGGCGGTCTACCAGGCCGGGGAATGGATCCGCGCCGATCCGATGAAGGCCGTATCGGAAATGGAAGGCTGGACGGGCGTCGAGAAGGAGGTGCTCTACCTCTATTTCTCGAAAGGCGGTCACCTGACGCTTGACCCGACGATCAAACCCGCCTGGGTCGATGCCCTGAAGTTCGACCACGAGGTTCTCGTCAAAGAAAAAGCCATCCCGCCATTGGATTTCAACGCTTGGATCACCGAAGATTACGTCAAGGCCGCCTATGCCGACCTCGGCGTGGATTACGAGGCGGAAAAGGCTGTGACCGTCGACCCCAAGGAGAACAACGCCGGCCTTCCGATGGAGATCTGGCACGCACGCGACGGCATCTCGAGCTATCCGGACATGGCAGCCTTTCTGACGGCGCTGGCCGAGATGACCTCGACCGGGGCCAAGTTGAACGCCAGCTATGTCTATGACTCTGAGACGGGTCTGAAATTGTTCGGCAAGACCGCGTTCTGGGTCAAGGCCGGCGACACCTACGCCACCTATCTGCGCAAGGGTGAGGCCGAAAGCTATGCCACGGCCAACGGCGGGGCGTTAATCACCTTTGAAGACGCCATCGCGGATTTCACCATCGAAGGCTGACGTCCCCCTGCGACACAGCAAGACACGGCGCCCCCCCCCAAGACCGGGGGCGCCGATCCAGCCCGCAAAGGACAGGACCATGACCCAGGCCGTACAGACGCTTTCCGAAGAGCCCATCCCTTTGGGACAGACCGAACAGTCTGCGCTATCGAAAGACCCCGCGCCGACGGTTACACCCGGGCTGCTGCGCAGGGCGCTACATCCGGACCTGTTGCGATCGCTCGGCCTTGGCTTGCTGTCGCTGGCGGCGGGGGTATTATTCTGGCACTGGGCGTCGGCGACCAACCTCAATGTCTTTGTCAATTTTGAGAATGTTCCGGGGCCGGGCAAGGTCTTTGCCTCGTTTCTCGGTCATCTCGAGACCGAGATCTTTTACACGCATATCCGCGTCTCGATGCAGCGTATCCTGATCAGCTACTCCATTGCTGCCGCCCTTGGCATTGGGTTGGGGCTGATCATGGGCCGTTCCCGGATCGTGCGGGCCTTTGTGATGCCTTATATCGAAGTGATCCGCCCGATCCCGGCTGTCGCATGGATCCCGCTCGCGATTCTGATGTGGCCGACCGAAGAGGCGTCGATCATCTACATCACTTTTTTGGGCGCACTGTTCCCCATTGTGCTCAACACACTGCACGGGGTTGAACAGACGCCCGAAGTCCTTGTGCGCGCGGCGCAGTCGCTGGGCGCCTCGCGGCTGGCCATCTTTGCCCATGTCGTGCTGCCTGCTGCAATGCCGTCGATTTCGGCCGGTCTTGCTATCGGTATGGGCGTCAGCTGGTTCTCTCTTCTGGCGGGGGAAATCATCTCGGGCCAGTACGGCATCGGGTATTTCACCTGGAACGCCTATAGCCTGATCAACTACCAGGACATCGTGGTGGGCATGCTTGTGATCGGCTTTCTTGGCACAGCGTCCACGGCGGCGATCAAGCTGCTAACAAAACCGCTCCTCAAATGGCAAAAGAGGACACGCTGATGCAGGCCGCGATTTCCGTCATCATCGGGCAGGTGCGGCTAATCTGGCCCCGAATGCTGCTCTGGGGGCTGGCGTTTGCTATCCTGTCGCAGGCCGTCATGCTGCTGGCGCTGATCGCCCGTTTCGGGGCGCTGCCCAACTATGTCACCTTCTACCACTGGATCGGCAATGTGGCGTGGATCATCACCTCGACTCCCAGCTGGTCGGACATTCCGCCGATCATCGCCGACGAATGGCTGATCGAGATTGGACGCATGAACTATGATTACGGCACCGGCATTTCGGAATGGAGCCTCAATGTCATGCCGTCGCGGCTCATGTTGCTCTTTGGGTTAGGGGCGCTGATTGGCCTTTCCGCCGACCTGGTCCGCCGCGAGTCCTGTTCGATCCCAGCGCGGCGCGGTGCCACGCTGGCGACCGGAGCAGCGGCAATGCTGGTCGCAATGACCAATGCCACGATGAGTTGGGTGGTCTGTTGCGCCACGCCCACCTGGGTCGTCGGGCTGTCCATGATGGGACTGGGCGTCTCGACCTCGCTGGCTTTGGAACGACTTGGCCCGGTCTTCTCATATCTCGGCTTTGCCCTGCTGATAGCCACAATCCTCGGTCTGGCCCATCGCAAAAGTGCCCGTCAGAGCCCTTACAAGGAGACGACACATGCTTGACGTCCTGAAATATCAGCGCCCCGGCGCGCCGCGAAATTCGTCCGGCAAGGGTGCGATCCAGATCAGCGAAGCCTCCATCACCTTTGGGCGCGGAGTGTCCGCCTACCACGCGGTGCAATCTACCTCGCTGCGTATCCTGCCAGGCGAATTCGTCTGCATCCTCGGGCCCTCGGGTTGCGGAAAATCTACCCTCCTGAATGCCATCGCGGGCTATGTGAAACCCACCACCGGCGCAGTGTCGGTGGATGGTGTGGCGGTCGAAAAACCGGGACCGGACCGGGGCATGGTGTTCCAGCAATATTCCCTGCTGCCGTGGAAGACCGTCTATGAAAACGTCTCCTTTGGGCCCCGCATGGCGGGGGCAAGCCGGACCGAGGCCGGGTCGATCGCCAACACCTTTCTTGGCATGGTCGGGCTAAAGAAATTCGGCAGCCGCTATCCGGCGGAGCTGTCGGGCGGCATGCAGCAGCGTGTCGGGATCGCTCGTGCACTGGCGAATTACCCGTCGGTCCTGTTGATGGACGAACCGTTTGGCGCACTGGATGCCCAGACCCGGCTGATGATGCAGGAAAGCCTGCTCGAAATCTGGGCCAAGTTCGGCACGACGGTGGTCTTTGTCACCCATGACGTGGACGAGGCGGTATTTCTGGCTGACCGCGTACTGATCATGTCTGCCGCCCCGGGCCGCATCATCGAGGATCTGCGCATCGACCTTCCGCGTCCCCGCACAACCGACTCTGCCGCCCTGTCAGAATACATCGCGGCGCGGCAGCATTGCCTGGCGACGATCCGTTCGGAAAGCCGCAAAGCCTTTGAGGAACAGAACAAATGAAACCACTTGCTTATGCCCTTGCCTGTTCCGTTGGCCTGTCCGTTGGTCCCGCCATTGCCCAGGTGCAGGGCGTGATGCTGGACGCCCCCGTGCCGATCCCGGCCTTCACGCTCGCCGATCAGGCCGACCAGACATTTTCTGCCACGGATCTGGCCGACCATTGGACGCTGGTCATGTTCGGCTACAATTCCTGTCCAGACGTCTGCCCCTTTACCCTCGGCAACCTTGAGGCGGCGATTGCAGAAACTGCGCTGCGCGTGCGCCCTGACAACGTTCCTCGCGTGGTCTTTATCTCAGTCGATCCAGCGCGCGATGCTGATACTGTCACGGATTACGCGCTGTTCTTTCACCCAGATTTCCGTGGCGTAACCGGGGCGCGCGTCCAGATTGATGCCCTGATCGAGGCGACCGACAGCTTCTACCGTTTGATGCCGCCCGACCCCTCGGGATATTATGAGGTGCAGCATTCCTCGGCCGTATCCGTCATCGGCCCTGATGGTCAGCTGCGGGCCAAGCTGCAACCGCCCTTCGACCCCGGCGCGACGGCCGAATTCCTAGCGCGGCTACAAATCAACTACCGCAGGGAGTTCGGACAATGATGCGTTTTCTGGCCGCTGTCATTTTCGCCTTGCCCTGGATCGTTCAGGCCGACGGGATCGTCGCCGAGAATGCCTATATTCCTGTGGCACCGCCCATGGTCCACAGCCATTCAGCCTATATGTCCCTGCACAATAACGGAGATAAGGTTCGCAGCCTGATCGGCGTCGCTGCCCAAGAGTACGGCATGGCGCATCTGCACCAAAGCCAGGTGATCGACGGAATCGCGAGCATGTCGCCGGTCGCCCAGTTGGACATACCGGCCCGGGGATCAGTGGCACTGGCACCCGGTGGGTTACATGTCATGATGATGATGCCGAAGGTCGCGGTCCAGGCAGGGGAGGTTGTCCTGCTGACCCTGACCTTTGCTGATGGTGAGTTGATGACCGTTTCCGCCCTCGTAGAGGACCGGAATGCAGGCTCGTAACGTCTGTGTTGTCCTTGTCCTGATTTTGGCCGGACCCGCCACCGCCGGTTCCCTGCTGGACGAAGACTTGCCCGCCTATGAGCGCTGTGCGCTCTGTCATGGGCTGTTCGGGGATTCCCAGCGCGACAGGTTTCCAAAGCTGGCAGGTCAGCGTCCCGCCTATATCGAGGCACAGATCCGCGCATTTCTGAGCGGGCAGCGTAGCAATGACCGCGGCCAGATGGCAGCCGTCGTGACGGAACTGGGGCCGGGTGACATCGCCGAGGTGGTCGACTGGTTCTCGTCCCAGTCGCATCCTGCCCCGGTTCCCGCCGGTGACACCGAAACAGGCTACATCGCCTATCTTTCCGCCGGTTGCGAGGAATGCCACGACGAACGCGCCTCTGGACCAGAAAAAATTCCCTATCTGGCTTCCCAACATCCTGCATATCTGGCCAAACAGATGCGTGACATGCGCGACGGGCGCCGCCTTGGCGCCACTGTCGACGCAATGCAGGCGCAGCTGAGCGGGCTCAGCGACGCTGATCTGGACGCGATAGCGGCCTATCTCGCCGGGCAGGACAGGACCGAATGACCGAAGAACACGATCCTTCAACCAGTGCGATCTACCTTTCGGAATACCTGCTCGAGATCAACGAGGGCGCTGGATTTCTCGCCTCTCTGACCGAAGACGACCGCATTCGCGTGCGCCGTCACGGCATGCGCACGTCCGTACACAAGGGGGAAGGTTTGTTTTTCCAGGGTGACGCGCACACCGGCATATGGATCGTCGAGTCGGGACGTATCCGCACCTTTTATGCCGGCCCGTCCGGACGCGAGATCACTTTGGCTTACTGGAGCCCGGGACATTTCGTCGGCGGGCCCGAAGTGTTCGGGCGGGGGCGTCATGTTTGGTCCGCCGATGCGCTCGAGGAAACCGAGTTGCTGTTTCTATCGGGCGGTTCGATCCGCACGCTGGTGCGCGAAGTGCCGGACGTTGCCATCTCGATCATCGAAGGTCTGATCGCCAAGGCGAAATGTTATTCCGCGCTGTTGCAAATGCTGGGCACCCGGTCGGTGTTCGAACGGCTGCGCCAGCTACTGGTGATCTTGGCCGACACCCACGGGCGGCATGAAAACGGCGACATCATCATCGATCGCTCCATCACCTACGAGCAGGTTGCCTCGATGGTCGGGGCGACCCGTCAGTGGGTCACGCAATCGCTCGACAAGCTCCAGACCGAGGGCGTTCTGAACGTTTCGCGCAAAGAGATTATTATACACCATCTGGAGAGACTCGAAGAATGACGGCTACGGATATCGCCGCCCGGTCCCGCGACACTTGGGGACGCGTCCATGCGCTGGCCCCTGGCCTGGCGGTCTCCGCGACGGTCAGCCTGGCGGCGACAGGCATCGCGCTGCGTTACGGCGCGCCCGCGATGCTGTTCGCGTTGCTGCTGGGCATGGCGCTCTCCTTTTTGTCGACCGATGCGCGGGTTCGGCCCGGACTGGACTTTGCGGCCGGGACCTTGCTGAAAACCGGGGTCGCGCTTCTCGGCATCGCAGTTTCCGTCGACACGTTCCGGATGTTGGGCGTTGCAGCTGTGCTGAGCGTGGTGGCTCTGCTGGTGCTGACGATGGGCTTTGGAATATGGCTGGGCCGCCGCGCCGGGTGGAGCGCCGAGGCTGCGGTTGTCGCCGCAGGGGCGGTGTCAATTTGCGGAGCCTCTGCCGCTTTGGCCCTGACGGCGCTGGTCCAGGACAGGGTGTCACGTAGCCATACGATGGCGGTGATCATGATCGCCACGGGCCTGTCTACCATGGCCATGGTGTTCTACCCCGTCATCCTACATGCGCTGGGGTTGTCGCAGTGGCAGACCGGTTTCGTGATTGGCGCCAGCATCCATGACGTGGCGCAGGTCATCGGCGCTGGCTTTTCCGTGTCGGATGCGGTGGGCGAAACCGCGACCCTGACCAAAATGTTACGCGTCGCCCTTCTGCCTGTGGTGTTGCTCGCTGTCTCGATCACGTTGGAACGCTCGTCGCCGGGAACGCGGATCGGACTACCTTGGTTCGTGTTGGCCTTTGCCGCGCTGTTTGTAATCGCAAGTGTATTGCCGGTTCCCGAGGCTCTCCTGGCCGGAGTGTCGGCTCTGTCCCGCGCGCTGTTCCTTGTGGCGATTGCAGGCATCGGCCTGCTCAGCAATGTGCAGGAGTTGCGGAATGTGGGGGCGCGCACGTTTTACGTGTTGTTCGCGTCGACCGCACTGCTGTTCGGGACGGCCATCCTGCTGGCATTGCTGTTTCAAAATTAGCCTGGCACTGTTTTGAGGTGCTCGCAATTCTTTTAGGCGCATTAGCTGATGGACGGCGCTCCCCTGTCCGAACCCTCGCTGCAAATACCCGGGCCCCACTGGATCATCGTCAACGATGCCAGTTCATGCCTAACGAAGGGAGCCGCTCTGCAAGGGGCGACCGCATCAGGACCAAATGCCCGCCGTCTTAACCGCCAAAGCCCGTGCGTCCCGCGCCGAACTTGCCAAAGCCGCCGCGCGAGCTGGCTGTGGCGCGGGTCATCGGCGCTTTGCCAACAGTCGAGGTAGGGCGGGCAAATTGCGATGTATTGAGCTTTGCGGCACCGCTATTGCTCGAATAGGTGCTTGACCGCGCTGCATTGGTGAAACGCCCGTCCGAGGTCTTGTAAAGTGGCTGGCCCGCCGACATCCCCGTACGCCCGCCCAGCATGTTCCCGATTAGATAGCCCGCCATCAGGGGCAGGAAGATGCCACCTGATCCGCCGCTTGTCTCCGTCGCCTCAGACCCGCAAGCGCCTGCACCATGCTGTTCTTCGCACACTTCCAGACTGTCATAGCGGGGCGCGGATTCGACATGCAGCGTCTCGGCTGCGGCAAAAGTCGCTTCGCAATCCTGGACCGAGAACATGCCCCCGCGCGTTGCCGCGTCGGAGCAACTTTGCAGATCGGGAAAGGCGGCGGCGTCCACTTGCTCTTCACGGCAACCCGCAAGGGTAAAGGCGGCGGCGCCAAGGATCGCGATGGCAACCCGGTTGGAGCGTTTGGTCATGAGAATCCTGCTTCCTGGTCAGAGGGTGTTAGGCAGTAGATGCCTTTCACGCTGTAATATAGTGCGGCTTGAACCGGGATAAATCCTGGGTAATGCGCGAGCGGTCCTCGCGGATACCGATGCCGACGCAGGTATCGCCCACTATCCATGCCCCGATGACGGGACGAAAGCCATCGAACTGTGGCAAGGGCGCATAGGCCTGAATGATGCGCGGATGTTCAGCGTAGTCGGTATTTTGTGCCTGCTCGACGATCTCGCCGTCCTTGATGATCGTGACAGAGGCACCTTCGCGCGACAGGATCGGCTTGCGCACGTGACCGGCCACAAGCTGTGCTTCGGCCCGACCAAAGGCCGCTGCCACATCTGGCGAAGCCGCGCCGCGCCCGGCAATGGCCTCGCCTATCTCGCTTTCGAAAAATGCTGGCAGCAGGTTGGGGTGGCCTTCGAACATCTGCCACAGCACCGGCAAAAGCCCCTTGTTGGACAACAGCGCCTTCCAAGCGGGCTCCAGAAACAGACAGCCGGACCCGGCGATATGGTCGGCATAGTCGTCGCGCAGCAGGTCTTCCCACGGATAGAGCTTGAACAGCACAGCGATGCGGCGATCCTGATCGTCCAGAAACTGGCCTTCGTTGCTGATCGCGATCTTTTCGAGATCGCAGTAATGCGCCCCAAGCCCGGCCTCGCGCGCGGCCCAGGCCATGGCTTCAACGGTGCCGTAATCTTCGGGGTTTCCGGCGACGGCGGTGAAATGCAGGTCGCTGCCGCTCTCGAAAATCGCGGCAAACCGTGCGACAAGCGCCTCGTGGATGCCGTTGAACTGATCCCCCCCCTCGGGCAGCACGCCTGCGGCGAGCTGATCCTCAAGCCATTGCCATTGAAAAGCGGCGCTTTCATACAGCGACGTCGGCGTGTCGGCGTTATATTCCAAGAGCTTGGCCGGGCCAGTGCCGTCGTAGGCAAGGTCAAAGCGGCCATAGATCTCGGGGTCGCCCCGACGCCAGCTTTCAGCAACAAGGTCGCGATGGGCTTCGGGGATGGCAAGGCGCTGCATCAACTCTTCGCTGCCGATGATCTGAGCCACCGCTTCGCGGCACATGGCGTGAAGCTCGGTCGCGGGGTCTTCGATGTCGTTTTCGATCTGGTCGAGCGAAAAGGCATAAGCCGAAGTTTCATCCCAATACGGGGCGCCGTGCATGTCGGCAAAGGTAAAGCCCACCTCTTCGGCATGGGCGCGCCAGTGAGGCCGTTCCGGCAAGACGATTTTCTGCAAGCGGCTCCTCCTCGGCTCCTTGGGACCGTGTAGACGTTTTTGAATTTGGCAACCAGACTTGGTTTCATCCGAGCTGGGGGATAATTAAGCCGCGACACCTCTCTGTTGCAGCAGAGCGCCCTTAACTTGCTGAGCAAATTCTGGGTCCACATCCCCTTAGCCGGGGCTCCCTATCTTGCAGAAGGTGGTGTTGCCACCATGAAAGGGTCACAGTGCACTGATCTGGTCGAAAGGTATTGCCAAGTTGCCCAGCGTTATTGATCTGGATACAGATTGAGGCATGGAGATACCGTCGTCAATGCCGCGCCTGAAAGGCTTTCGTTTTCCCCGCGAGATCATCGCCTATCCGGTTTGGGCCTAGCCCCGCTTCGCGCTGAGCACGGCGGATATCGAGATCTATTGGCAGAGCGGGGCGTCATCGTCATCCGCGAATCGATCCGCCTCTGGCTCAATCGGTTTGGCGTTCATTTTGCGGCCTGCATCCGCCGAGATCAGCCAGCACCGAATGACAAGTGGCATCTCGACGAGGTTGTGTTCCAGATGGGTGGTCGGCTGGACCTGTCGCGCTTTAGTACCGCCCCCGGTGCTCGTTTAGGCCACCTTCCGTTCGAAAGCGGCCGGGCTTTTCCATCCCGGTGCTAAGTGTCGGCGTTGCGGATTGTAGAAGCCATTGATGTATTCGAAGATCGCGATCTCAGCTCGTCTACGGGTATCCCATGATCTCCGCCAGATGAGTTCAGCTTTGATGGTTTTGAAGAAGGAGAGAAGGGAAATAGACGACGGTCCGGCGGACTGCCGTCCCCGACGCAAGACCGCTGCGTTGAAGCTCCTATATTCGTCAAGCTGCTTTTTCAGCGGATTTTGGCACACAGAGCTGGCTGTAGATTTCACGAACGATGTAGGGTTTTAGGCAGCGAATGATCTCACTTTTGCTCTTACCGTCCTGCGTGCGTTTTTTTGACATAGGCCAATGTTGGTTCGTGGCTTCGCATTCCGACGATGGCCACACGATAGAGTGCCGCGTTCGCTTGTCGATTGCCACCACGGTTCAATCGGAACCGGTTTGTTTTGCCACTGGATGCCGGGATTGGACAAACGCCACAAAGCTTTGCGAACGCGGCTTCTGGGCGGATGCGCGTTGGATCATCGCCGACGAGGATCAGCATCTCCGCGACCGTCAGTGTCGCAATACTGTGAGATGCCATCAGATCTGATGCGCCTTCCGTGACAAGGCGTTCCAGTTCCTTATCGTGTGCGATGATCTCCTCATGCAGCCACAGCCAACGACGCACCAATGCACGCATCGCCGCTTTTGCGGAGGCCAATGTGTTATCGATGTCGCCGGGCCTGAAGGCCGCGCTATGCCGGATCAGCGCGACCTTCCCTCGGATTTGATCCAGCACGTCACGTAAGTCGGCAGGTGCGTTGATGATCAGCGTCTTCAAGGTCACCATGGCCTGTGAGCGTGATTTGACGAACTTGTCCCATAATGCTTCCTTCCAGGCCTGAGAAATGATCGCACCATCAAACCATGGGATCAAACACCTAGCAGGGTGCTGAAATAGTCCCTTCTGGACAACGATTTGAGAACATGATTCCTCCTCCGCAAGAGATCGGTGGGGGTCAAGATGCGCGGGACAGATGAAACGAGCGGGTCGCTGTTCAGCTATGTCGATCTTGAGGAACGCATTCCCGCCAGACATCCGCTGCGCAAGATCCGGCAAGTGGTCAACGATGCTCTCGCCAGCCTCGACGGCGAGTTTGTCCCGCTCTATGCCGATTTCGGCCGCCCCTCTATCGCACCCGAGCGGTTGATCCGCGCCAGCCTGATCCAGATCCTGGTCTCTGTTCGATCCGAGCGCCAGTTGATGGAACAGATGCAATACAACCTGATGTTTCGCTGGTTCGTCGGCCTTGGCATCGACGACCCGGTTTGGGTCGCAACGGTGTTCACCAAAAACCGGGACCGGCTGCTTACGACCGACATGTCGCGCAAGGTGATGGCGGCGATCCTGGCGCACCGCGAGGTGGCACCGCTGTTATCGGATGAGCATTTCTCGGTCGACGGCACACTGATCAAGGCTTGGGTCTCGATGAAGAGTTTCCAGCCGAAGGCGGAGGGCGCGCCGCCCGACGATCAGGGGCCGGATGATCCGCCAACGCCTTCCATCGACTCTGACAAACAGCCCACCCAATCCGAACCCGAGACCGAACCCGAGACCGAACCGATGCCCCGCTCCAATCACCGTAACCGTAACGCCGAGGTCGACTTCAAGGGCGAGAAGCGTTCGAACGCGACACACGCTTCGACCACGGATTCAGAGGCACGGCTCTACAAGAAATCACCCGGCACCGGTGCGGCGTTGTGCTTCATGGGACATGCGCTGATGGAGAACCGGCACGGGCTGATTGTTCAGGGAGACCTCACCCAGGCTGACGGCCATGCCGAACGGCGTGCCGCCTTGGACATGGTGCATCGCCATTCCCCGGGATCGACCCGGCGGCTGACACTTGGGGCAGACAAGGGGTATGACGCCGCCGAGTTTGTCTCCAATCTCCGGGAGGCCTGCGTCACTCCGCATGTCGCGCAGAAATCGCGATATTCAGCGATAGACGGGCGCACCACCCGACATCAGGGCTACGCCCTGTCGATCAAGCACCGAAAGCGGATCGAGGAAGCCTTCGGCTGGGCCAAGACCGTCGGCACCATGGCGCAAACCGTCTATCGCGGCGTCGAACGGGTGCGATCCCGCTTCATCCTGACGATGGCCGCCAATAACCTGGCCCGACTGCCCAGATTGCTGGCAGCATGAGGCGGAAGGCTACTGTATGGGGGACGAAAATCTCGGACCTTTGTTGACGAGCGAACGGCGCATTCACCTCATAGGGAGAACATCGTTCCCGAGCCGCGACTATTTCAGCGACCTGCTAGATCCTCTTTCGACACCACATCCGTGTCTCGGTGTGCCGTGATCCATTTGTTCAGCGTCGACATCCCGACACCCAGATCGTCAGCCACCTGCCTGCGCGTCAGCCCACTGGTCAGCGCAATGCGCACTGCATCTTTGCGGAATTCGTCCGTTTCAGTCCCATCGTCAGTCTCCTTTGTTGCAGTAAATGCTATCAAAGTGGCGGCATCGAACCGCGACAGGTCCAATGACGCCAAGGCGTCAGATGGAATAGGTCGCTCCGTCGGACAGCTGCTCGTAAGGGATCGTCGATCTATTTGAGAGCATTTCAGGCCCCAGATGATTGAGCAGAATGCGCTGCGAGTGTACATCTGGCAATTTGGACAGAAGAACCGGCAGGCTCAGGTGGCCCTCGTAAGGCTGTTCCTCAATATCAAAACATTCACAAATGAATAAATCACTGCCCGCTGAAATTTCGTAAAGGCCATCGACCCATCCCGTATCGCCGGAGAACGCAATAACCCGGTCACAGGTTTCGATGCGCAGAGCAGTGGCGTCATATGGACCCGTGGGATGCTGGACCTTTTTCGACAGGATGCGACGCTCACCAATCTGTAACGGCAGATCCGGCTCAATCTCGATCAATTCAAGCGGAAAGCGCCAGTTCTCTTTCCATGCGCCGGGAAACATACACTCCATCAAGGACTGCAAACGTTCCGACAGTCCACGCGGCCCGAGAATGCGCAGAGGTGTACAGACTCGCGCGCTGTATTCACGGTCCAGCAGGAAGAACGGCAACCCGCCGATGTGGTCGCCATGGAAATGCGTCAACACGATATGATCAATCATCTGTGGGTCCAGCCCGGCGGCGCGAAGCGCAACCAGAGAGGTCGCGCCAAAATCGACAGCCATGGCGCCATGCGCATCGTTGATCAGAAAGCAGCTTTGGAACTGCCCCCCGCTTCCGAATGCATCGCCACAGCCGACCACGTATAGATTCACATTTTTCCGCAAGATCCATATCTCCTTTGGGTATCTAAGTCGCGCCTGAGCACCGGCGCATACTCCTCAGACAGCCATTTCGATTGTGGGGTCGATGACGCGCCCATGCGCAGGCAAATGTATGGGTTCCGTGCAAGGGTGATCATGATAGTCTGGTCACCATCCAGATTCCGCATCGAAGAAACACCCCATGCCTGACGATACCCTCCACCCACGATCGCAGACCGGCGTTCCGACACGCCGCAAACATCCGTTTCGGCGCAGCGCAGTAGAGAAGTATCAGCGCGCATCCGAAATCGACACGCCAGAGCTGAACTTGCGATGGCGCAGGGTCCTGCCGATGATCGGGATTGCGGCCTTGGTCCTGGCCGCATTGGTCTGGTGATCGTGTCGCGAGTATAGGACATGATGACGACGAGAGCTCTGGTCACGACAAGAACACATGGCGTTCTTTGTCCAACACCCGCCGAAACTCGGGCCGGGCCAAAGCGATGTCAGGGTCGCCGTCATGCACGACCTTACCGTCAGCCAGAACAATAACCGCGTCTGCCAGTCGGATCGTGCTTTCCCGGTGTGTGACTATCAGACAGGTGAGTCCCAGATCCCGAAAACTGGCGATCAGCCGCGCCTCGATATCGTCAGGAACCGCATTCATTGCTTCGTCCAAAATCAGGAGTGCCGGATCCGCCGCAAGCTGTCTGGCGATCAGCAAACGCTGCATTTGCCCTGTGGATATGGTGTTGAAGTCGACGATAGTCTGCAGCCCCATCGGCATTGCCGCGACATCCTCGGCCAGTGCGGCTTGATCCAGCAGGTCCCAGGCACGGGCGACACTGACCGTTTCACTGACCGCAAGCTGGGCCCGCAGGGTACACGCCGTTTCCAGATGGTCGTTTTGAAATACCACGCCGATGTTCCTGTCGCGCGCCAATTCGTCGAGATCCCTGACCGACACATTCCCATGGCGGATATCGCCTGACACAGGAGCCTTCACACCCAGGACAAGATCAAGCAGCGTGGATTTGCCACTGCCCGAAGCGCCGGCAAGAACGGTTATGGATCCCGGTTTGAGATAGGCGGAAATATCCGACAACACCGAATGTCCATCGAACGCATGGGAGACGCTCACAACGTCAAGATCTGCCGCTTTGGCGATCTGATGTCCGCCTGCGGTTTGCGGGGTGTCCAACAGATCCCGCAGGTCATTCAGGCGCGAAGACGCCATGACCATGTCACCTCCCAACCGACCCAGATTTGCCGCCCCGACCAGCGCCAGCAAACTGGCAAGAGCTGTTGCGGGATGCGTGTGTATACCCATCGTGGTGAGACCGCCCAGAGCAATCACCCAAGGCATCACACGGATCACGGCCAGCCGCTGCCAGAGCGCCAGCGCCGTTGTAGCGCGAGCGCTTTGCCGGGTTCGCCAATGATCAGAAACAGCTTTGTCCGCCCCAAGCGTCAGAAGTCGCGGTAAACCCGCCATCAGCTGTGCAGTCAATTTTTGCAGATGCGTGTTCTCGTCACGAAATCGAGCGTTCATCTGTCTGAGTGTGAGCGCAGCCATGCCGGGCGCAAAGGCGGTGAGCGCGCAGACCAGAGCCAATCCCGTCAGCACTGGGCCGTGCATCACTGCGATATAGGCCAATCCAAGGACGCTCAGGCAAAGCGCGTAAAGGGCAGCGGGTCCGTCGGTCCTGGCAGACTCGGCCAGGTACCCAACGGCTTTCACTGCATTCAACAGCCGCGAAAACGAGATCCGCTCCAACGCGCCGGTCTGCATGGTGCGGCATCTCAGAAGCAGCTGCAAAAGCAACTGCCGCTCAAAGACAAGAGACATGCGAACCGCGGCGATCCGGCCCGCGATCTGCATCATCCCAAGTCCGACAAGCTCCAGCACCAAGGCAAGTCCGGCCGTCGTCATCGATGTAGGCGGCTGGCTCAGCGCGAGCGGCCAGACGAAGAGGGCCGCGCCAACACCAGCGGCTAGCGCGACCATGCGAGCCACGTCGCGCCGAGCCTTCCACAGCGCCCTTGCGAGCACGGCCCGCAGGGGACGCGTCGCCTGATCACGAACGTCATATAGCGCGACGCCGCGACGCTTGGCCGGGAGTCGTTTTGTCTGCCCCCTAGCCAGGGCGGTCGCGCCGCCATTGTCGTCCAGCAGGATCGAGGGCGCATGTTCAAAGCGCCAATGGTGTGGGGTGAACTGTTGTGTGCGGAACAATACATCGGCTGAGTCCGCAAGCTGGGTCAGCGTTGTGCCCCTTGCGCTTTGGCTCAGTCCCATTTCGCGCGTGACGGCGTTGAAGGCATCCTGCAATCCGGCGGGTGGCCCGGCGGCGGCGGCGGGCAGGTCCAGATCGATGGGCGGCCGTGCCTGCCGCACTTGCGCGGCACCGTCCAGACCATCGACAATGCAACCGTCCTGAACGGTCAGCACCCTGTCGCAGGCGTCAAGTGTGGATCGGCGATGACTGATAACGACGAGCGAAATTCCCTGCTGCCGTAGGTGGTTACGCACCTGCGCCTCGATCGAGGGGTTCAGCGCGTCCAGCGCCTCATCCAGAATGATCACCTTTGGTTTGCGCAATACCGCACGCGCGATTTCGAGCCGCTGCAACTGACCGCCGCTGAAGGTTGAAACTTTCGGGTCCATCAGGGTCTCCAAACCCTGTGGTCGACATTTTACTTCGGTATCGATGCAGGCAATTTCCAACGCTGCCTGAATGTCCTCGTCCGGAACGGCGTCATCCCACAGCGTGAGATTGTCGCGCAAACTGGCGTTGAAGAAAACGGTTTGCTTGTCGATCCAGACGGGCCGATGCCGGTGGGTAACGGGCGAACCCAGAAACGTCACCTGGCCGGTCCACGGGGTAATGAGCCCGGCAAGAACACGCCCAACTGTCGATTTCCCACCGCCCGACGGGCCGGTTATACCCAACTGCTCTCCTTCGTTCAGCGCCAGGCAAAGGCCGTGCAGCCGTGCTGGTTTTCGGCGGCTGAACCCGTGGATGACGTCTTGCGCCATCAACACAGGTCCGGAGTCGGGCGCATCGGAGGGCTGCGGCGCATCTGCGCCAAGCTCCGGTGCCGCCTGTATGTCCCGGACATCTGCCAACAGCCGGTTTGCAATGCGCCACTGACCGCGCACCTGTTTGAGACGGCTTAGAGGCAGCGCCAGGGCAAGAGTCAGGAACAGGATCTGGGGAAGCGTGCCCGAATCCGGCTGTGACCAGAACCACAGGATCGCGCCGCCCAAGAGCATCGGTATCGTCAGACCTGCCAGAAGGTCATTGGCAGTGTCGCTGACATGCCGATTCAAAAGCACCAGCTGCCTGCTGGCCAGACTGCCCATGGAGGACGTCACGAAATTGCGGTCGCCCCCGGCAAATTTCCACAACCGTGGCTGAGCTATTTTACGGGCAAGGCCATCGGCCGGATCGACGCCATTGGCTGTCAATGGCATCATCCGGCCATTCTGCCATGGCAGCGTCATGGCGTAACACAGCCCGATCAATCCTGTGATCGCGGCGACAACGACAACGGCCCCGGGAGCGACATAGGCCAGTCCGACAAGCAGGACAGGCACAGACAAAATGTCCAGCCAACGTGGTGCCAATGACCCTAGGATCGCCTCGGCTATTTGGTGTGGTGCCGCCACAACCTCGGCCAAGCGGCTCGGTATGCGATAGTTCAGGACCTCGGTGTTCAGCCGCATGATATGGCTCAGGAGTGCGGCGGACAGACTTGTCTCCAGACGGCACTGTATGCGTGCCAGCAGGACGTTTCGCGCGATCATCCCCATCGCGAAAAGGGCCACGGCGGCGACGGCGGATGAGCCCTGAAACATCTCGACTGCCAGCCAGATCAGCGCCAGCGCCGACACCAACTGGCCGCCCAGTGCCCCCGCCAGCCCCGCCAGATACGGGCGCAGCAGCTGCCAGACAGCCGGGTCATGTTCGCCTGCTCCCGGATCGCGATTAAATGCCTCGGTCGGGGTAAAGGTGATTGCTATGCCGGTGAAACTGTCGCTGAAAGCGTCTTGGCCGAGGTCCAGTCGTCCCGTGTGGGGGTCATTCAAAAGGACATGTGTTGATGTCATCCCTTCGGCCACGGCGAAATGGATGAAATTCAGATGAACAACCACGGGGAACCCGTTTTGCGCCAATGTCTCCGGTTCGCATCGTCGCACCTTTGGCTCAAGACCGAAGGCACGGGCACCGGCAACGATATCGGCAGCGTTCAGGCAATCACGCGACACGCCGGTGACGCGCCGGATTTCTTCCATTGAAACCGCCCGTCCGTAATGCGCAAGGATGATGCCCAGCACTCCGACGCCGCATTCCGTGGTTTGAAACTGATAGCGGTGCGGCGTCCAGACCTGTCGCCTGCTGAAAAAATCACGCATTCAATCATGCACCTGCCAAGAATATCAGGCCAAAGGATGCATCAGGCAAGGGCAAGATGCCAACAGACGCGGGACGGATCGTATAAAGATTGGGACTGCTGGCAGTTTGAGCGTGTTGGGTCACGCTGTGGGATACTGAAGGTTTACCACCTGGAAAGGACACCCGATCAGCGGTGTCCCAGAGACAAAAGAGCCAAACAATTAGCCTGACATGACGTGCGCCCAGATCATCAAGCTTTATCGGTCCATCCGCAATCAACCGGGCCTTTGGACAGAGTGCAACAATATCGCCGATGAGGAAGCTCTGGCCGCGGCCGCCGCTGTACCGGTCAGTGGCCTGCCAGACGCTGGATCATGCGGTTGAAATTTTCCCCCGCAAAGGACACAGTGTCGAGCAGGTTTTCGTCCAGTTCATCATCCTCCACAGCGCTGCCCGCCGTTTTGGCTTGTGAGCTGCGCAAGCGATCCGCCAGAAACAGCGATAAAGCGCGGTAGAACCGGCTGGAAAATCCTGTGTTATCGTCAAGCTCTTCGCGCATGTCCTGCTTATCGATGCAGAGGACAACCCCCACATCCTTAGCGAGGATCGTCGCCGAAGGCGGCATTGAATCCACGAATGACATTTCGCCAACGATCTCGCCGACGCCCAGTTCGGCCACGACACCGATGCCGTCGACCGATACGTGCAGGTGCCCCTCCAGCACGATATACATATCGTCACTTTTGACCCCCTGTTCGATCAGGACGTTGCCGGCGGTGGTATTGCGCTTGCGACCATTCTTGACCAGCCAGGTGATGTCGTGGTCGTCCAGCTGACCCATGATATAAAGAACTTTGCGCATCGCGTCTTTTTTCCTTTTTCGGTTCAAACGAGCTGTCTGGTGGCAAGATCGCGGAACAATCCATCTGTCGCCATCAGGTCATCATATGTGCCCGACTGAACCACCTGACCGCGATCCATGACGACGATCCGGTCCGCTTTGGCGATGGTGCTGAGACGGTGAGCGATGACGATGCGCGTGGCGTTCAGATGCTTCAGGTTTTCGGTCACGATGGCCTGTGTGCGGTTGTCCAGCGCCGAGGTAGCCTCGTCCAGAATCACGATGCCGGGTTTCTGTAAAAGAGCGCGGGCGATCATCAGTCGCTGGCGTTGCCCGCCCGAAAGGGTTTGCGCTCCATCGACCAGCACCGTGTGCATCCCCATCGGCATTGCCTTTATTTCTTTATCCAGACCTGCCAATTCGGCGGCGTCCCACGCGTCCTCGACGCCCGCCCCGGTAGCGCCGATGATGTTGCTGGCAATTGATCCGGGGTTGATCCGCCCTGCCTGCAAAACCACACCGATCTGCGCGCGCACCGCGCCCAGATCCAGATCCGACAGCGCCTTGCTGTCGAACAGAATCTCGCCGGATCCGGGCGTTTCAAACCCGATCAACAGACGCACAAGTGTTGATTTTCCGCTACCCGATGCGCCGACAATCGCCACGAATTCACCCGCCCTGATGGACAGATCCAATCGGTCGATGATCACAGGTCCGTTTTCAAGATAGCTGAAACTAACGTTACGAAAGTCGACGTCGCCCGACAGTTTACCCGGGTCGGTAAAGCCACCGATGCGTTCGGGAACCGCCTCAAGAATAGGTTTGATGCGGTTCAGCAGCGGCGCGACCTCGGTCAGGTTTGACAGCGCCAGCGCAATACCGATGAAGGCCGCCAGAAACTGCCCAAAGGCGGCATTGAAAGAAATGAAATCCGCCGTGCTCAGGGTGCCGGGGGATTGTGCCCCCGGATCACTGGAAACAAGCGCCTCCAGCGCCGCCGTCTGCGCCATCGACTTCAGTATCATCGCGGCCGATACAAAGACAACGATCGACGACAGGACTGGAATGACTGCACTGAGCGTTTCCGTCCAGTTCGCCCACTTCTGAGCGTGTCGTTCACGTTCTTTCTGATCAAGCAGCCGGACCAACCAGCGGGAAAAGGCGCGTCGTTCAGCGGCGGCGGTCCGTAGTTTTCCGACTGAACTGACAAGCTGCACCGTCAACCCGTCCAGCGCCCCCTGATTGCGCACGATGTCCGCCTGGGCGCGGCGTTGCATCACCGTCAGCCCGGCGATCATGCAACTGAGGAAGACTACAAAAGCCGTTGCGATAAGTGCGAGACGCCAATTGATGAAGAATAACAAGATAAAGCTGGTCGTGGAGAAGATCCCCAACAGAAGCGCCTGGATCATATTGCCCGAAAGCAGCGTCCGGACCTTTTGGATGGCAAGCGCGCGATCCGCCAGATCGCCGCCTGAATAACCGCCAAAAAAGCCTGCGGGCAACATGATCAGCCGATCAAATACGGCAGCTTGCAGGAAATGGTCGATCCTGCTTTCCAGTCGCAGAACGTTGATCGCTTGAACCAGTCGAAACGCCGCCGCCCCCAATGCGATCATGAACAGGCCAAGCGCGGCTTCGGCCAAGCGGCTGACTTCGGCCCGCGGGATCACATCGCGCACCAAATAGCCGGTGATCAGCGGGGTTGCCAACGCCAGCAGCCCGACCAGAACCCCCATCAGGATCACCAAGGAAAATTCGCGCAGATTGCGGCCAAGAGCGTTACGCAGCAGGGTGCCCAGATTTTGCGGTGCGCTTGGCGCTGTCGGGTATAAGGCAAACGCCTCGCCTTCAAGAGTTTGGGCCTCGGCTGGCGACAGCCTCCGGACATCTCCGGTGCTGCCGTCGTAGATGCTGTATGCTCCGGTTTTTTGCAGCAGCAGGGCAACAGGGTAGCGCGGATCGCCCTGAAAGGCGATCAAAGGTCCATTGTCCGCTTGATGCCAATCGTCCCTGAGCAGGACGCGTCGCAGGCGAATTGCGTTTATCGTAGCCAATGCGCGCAGCCGTGAATCAAACCCACCTTTGAGGGACGGATGCGACAACGAGACCTCCCCAGCACCAAGGGCGACAGCGACCATGCCGAAACACCTGGCTATCGGGTCCGTGGTCCGGCTGTTGATCTGGTCAGCATGCGCATCACGATTTGAAAGAATTGCGTTGGCGCGTTGGAGATCTGCGTCTTGGACTGAGATTTCCAGCGCGCCGCGCCGCGCCATCCTGTCCCGCGCGGCATCCTCCCTTTCACCGATCATGTGGCTTGCATGGGTCATGACCTGCTCGGACAGGGTGGCCAACCCCGTGGCCACATCCCCGTCACGGATCTTTGCCAGTGCCGCGCTTGCCGGGTTATCGTTCTCTTGCCGCCCCAGAAAACCGACAAGCCGTTCTGCCCATGCCATGATCGCAGCGGCCTGTTCGCTCTCGATCAGTGTGTCACGTGCAACCTGTCGGAGCTGACAGGACAGCGATCCAACCATAAGCAGCCGAACCTGATCTGAGCGACCTTTGTCGGGGTCCAGAATGTCTGGCATCCCTATGATCAGATCACCGGTGTCAATTTCGAACACTTCCAGTCTTGCGCTTTCCTGTCCGTCCGGCGCTATGATCAGAGCAAAAAGATAGACCTTTCCCTTTTCAACAACCCAGGCGCGGTCTCCCGGATCGGCAAAGATCGGCGCACTTGCATTGCACGAGACCAATGGCCCAGCCGGGCTTTCAGGCCAGCCGTCCCGGTTGGAAACGGCTATGAAGGGACGCACCGCCATATCTACTGCGTCTCCAGCAAGGCTGCATATTCACCCTTTGCAGCAACCAACACGTCATGGGTGCCTCTTTCAACTTCGCGCCCGCGCTTCAGAACAATGATTTCATCGCAATCGCGGATGGTACTCAGCCTGTGCGCGACGATCACACAAGTGACCCCGCGCCGACGCAAGGCATCGTCGATCAAGGCTTCGGTAACCGGATCAAGCGCGGCAGTTGCTTCATCCAGGATCAGAACCGACGGCTCCCCAACCAGCGCGCGGGCGATTTCCAGCCGCTGCCGTTGACCGCCGGAAAAATTCATGCCGCCTTCGGTTACATGGGCTTGCAGCCCGTTGGGCCGTTTTTCGATCTCTTCCGCAAATTGCGCGTCGCGCAGCGCGGCCCAGATCACGGCGTCGGAGATACTGTCGTCCCAAAGGGTCAGGTTGTCGCGTATCGTGCCCTCAAACAGGAATATGTCCTGATCCACATAGGCAACGGACCCGGAAAGAATTGTCCGATCAATCAATCCGATCGGAATGCCGTCGTACAGGATTTCGCCCTCGTCCGGATCCATCAAACCGGCGACGATGCGACCGATTGTGCTTTTGCCACTGCCCGATCCCCCGACCAGCGCGATCCGACGTCCGGGCTTGAGGACACATGAAAAATCGCGGATGAACGGCGGATCCAACGGATTATAGCCGAAACTGACGTGCCGCACCGCAACCTCGCCGCGCAGTTGTCCAAAACCGCTTTGCTGTGTGCCGTAACCGGGCAACGTGGGATTGGGTTGATACCGAAATACGTCCTCGATCCGGGCCAGATCAGAGCGGATCATCTGAACCTTGCTGCCAAAACCGACCAGGTTGGAAATGGGCAAGGTGAACGCCGCAACCAAAAGTTGAAACGCGACCAGATCCCCCAGCGTCATCTGCCCCTGGATGACCCTCAGCGCCCCGAAACACAAGGCGACCACCGCAGTTAACGCCGAAAGGAAAGTCGGCATGACAGCGATCATGGCGGACGTCCGGCCAACCGTCTGCCCTGCGTTCAGAGCCTTGGCCTGATAGCCGGACCAGGTGGAAAACATCTCGGACTCCAGCGCCCCGGCCTTGATGCTTTCGATGGACCGAATGGCGCCCACGGTTCTGGCGAACATGGCACCCTGGCTCTGCATCAGGTTCTGCACCCCGATCTCCTGGCGCTGAGACACGGCCTTGAGCACCATGAAGTTGACCATGGTGATCAGCACGATGGCGCTACCCATGACGGGATCGTAAATCAGCATGACCCCCGCCAGAAAGACCGCCGTGATCGCCCCAAGAAACGCCGAAGCCAACTGCCCCGAGATAAGCGCGGCAACCCGCCCCGGGGCCGCCAACCGGTTGGCCAGCTCACCGGGGGCGCGTTGGTTGAAAAAGGCAATCGGCAGTTTGAGGATGTGGTCCAGCAAACGGCTTGCCATGGACAACGACAGTTTCAGTTCCATCCGCAGCAGCAGAAATTGCTGCAGCCAGGTGTTTACGCCCAGCAACAGGACCGTCGCCGCCATCGACAACGCGAGCGGGACCAACCAATCTTCCCTTTGCGCAATCAGGATGTCGTCCACGAATATCCGGGCAAAAGCAGGTATCACGATGCCCGGAATGACCAGCGCAAGTGTCAGGATCGCCACAAGGCCCAAAGCGCTGCGCGAGTTTCCCATGTACTGCCAGATCATGCCCCAGGTGCTTGTCCGGCGGCCCGACTTCTGGAACTCCGAATTAGGCGCAAAGGCCAGCAGGACACCGGTAAATGACTCATCAAGCGCCGCACGAGATATCCGGCGCGGCCCTGAGGCAGGATCATTCAGCCAGGCATGGCTCTGACTGATGCCTTCCAGCACAACATAGTGGTTGAAGTTCCAGTGGATGATCGCGGGCAGCTGAATGTCTTTCAGTCCCTCGGGTTCCTTTTTGAAACCCTTGGCGTTCATGTCATAAAACCGGGCCGCCTTGCACAGGTTACTGGCCTTAGAGCCGTCTCGTCCCACGCCGCATTTGATGCGCAACTCTTCCAAAGGCACCCAGCGCCCGTAGTGGCCCAGGATCATCGCCAGACAGGCGGCGCCGCACTCCACTGCTTCCATCTGCAAGATGGACGGGCAGCGGGCGCGATGGAAGATCCTCGGCCCTTTTGGTTTGAACTGGTTTGTGGCGGGGGGCGCGGCTGTCAAAATGTCAGCCCGGTGTATTTGCGCAAGGCCGGAATGACCAACTCGATCGGCTTGCGGCGGCGCACAATTATTTCCGCGTTGGCAAGGCTTCCTGCAGTGATATCGGTCGGCGGCCCGTTGCCTGATGTCCAGCGCAGACCGCTTGCGGTCGTGACGTCGGTGTCCAGATCAATTCTGGCGATGTACTGGGGACCTTGCGCCGAAAACCGCTGTACCAGGCTTTCGTTCTGGACGATCGCACGGATCCGTTCGGGGCTGACCGGATATTGCGAAATCGACGCGACCGTGCCGATGATTCCGCCAAATTCTTCTTTCTTGATGTTGGCGGGCTGCAGGGCAACTGACTGTCCCAATTCCACGGACTTACCGGTGTCGGACGGCAGAAATACGACTCCTTCAAGACCACCTTGACCTTGAGCAAGGCTTAGGATGGCCTGATCTGTAGTGACCCGCATCCCGACCGTCGCCTTGACCTCGCTCACCCGCCCCGAGACTTCTGCCCTGAGGGTTCCGGTCCGTTCCAGCAGGCTTTGCAGCCTGTCGCGTTCGCGCCGCGCATCTTGCAGCTGCGTTTCAGAGGCCAGCAATTCACGTTCCTGCCGGGCGGAAAGCTGGCTGGCCCCCAGATCCAGTGCGATGAGTTCACTTCTGGTCGATCTCACATCCTGCTCGGACTGGCGCAGCCGGTCGCGGGTGGCCACAACACGGTCGCGCACAACAAGCCCGCCGGCCTCAAGCTTGTCCATGTCAATCATCTGTGCCGTCAGATCGTCCTGACGTTCCTGCGCGGATTGCAGAAATTCCGACAAGTTTCTGCGCAAGGCATGTCTGAGAAGGTGGCTTGAATCGGCCTCTTCCGCAAATAATTTTTGCAGCTTTTGCAGGGCCTCCGCGCGTTCCGTGACGACGTCCTGAGCCTGCTTGAGTTGCACCTCGATCTCGGGCTGATCAAGACGACCGACAATATCCCCTGCTCTGACCTGATCAGCGACCTGAACATGAAGTGCAGTAATGCGGCCGCTTTGCGGGGCGACGACGGCAAAAACACCGCCATTACGCTCCACCAGCATTCCATCGCCCGTTACATAGGATGGGATCGTGCCGACGACGCTCCAGCCAATTGCGCCTGACAAAAGGGCGACGATCAACAGCGTGGCCAGCCAGGTGCGCGGACCATTCACAGTCACCAACTGGTCCAGTTGATCTGGTGTGGAAAGACGCTCAAGCGCCGTCTTCCGGAATAAGCGGTTTTGGGGCTTAGCGCCACTCATGATGGCAGAAGACCTTGATATAGTTATGGCTATCAGGCGTGATTATTTTACTCCGGTGAGATCATTTCGGAACCACCACCCGCAGCCACCAGCTCAAGCGCGTCGTCGCTCAGCCCGTCATCCCCAATCAGGTCCTGAAGGGTATCGCCCAGCTCACGGTCAAGAAAGCGGTCGATCTCTTGGACCGTAATGTCCCGACGACCGGCGTCACAGCAGATCTGGACGAGCACCGTTGGAGCAATTCCTCGCCGTCTTGAAGCCCTAACAGCTATGCAAATGCATTCGGCGTATTTTTGACTTGTGAATGAATTTCGCGGATGGCGGGTTTGGTATCGCTCATGGGATCATTGCTCCGCATGAGTTGTTTCTTTTACCGCTTTCCATCCATGACCAAGGCAGACAAGGAAGGCCCGCACCTCTTGTCAAACATTTGATTCCATTTCGCAACTGTTGGAAGTCCCGGCAGAGACCAACTCCAACTCTTCGTCGCTTAGGTCTTCGTGGTTCATCAATCCGCCAAAATCATTGTCGAGTATCACAGAGACGGCCTCGGGTGTCATATCGGGGCGACCGGCACCGCGCGCGATGCTGCTGACCCGCTCAACCAACTCCTGGCGGTCGCTCATTTGCATCAGCTCTTCAAAAAGAGCAGGCGAGCTGCAGATCTGTGCATAGATTTCTGGAACAGTTGGGCTGACTGCTTGCATGTGGAAAATCCTTTTTTGTCTATGAACCACGGTCGACAAAAACCGATAGCCGCGGGTCACAGGACGCCGCGCCTGAATGTTACACAATTCGCTTGCGTGCTTCGCTGCTCTTTCTTGACGAAACATCCCAATTGGTTGACCTGTCGTCCCAGCCGGGCCTGGTTGGCGACCAAGGGAATTGGTCTGGGGCCGGAATTGCGGTCATTTCTCACTTGCAATACGCGCATGAAACGCAGTCGCGGGATGTCAAACGCCACCCAGATAACGGGTCATCTTCGCGTCCGTTCTTGCTGCACCAATGGTGTAGCGTCGCACGACAGCCCCGCGAACGATTGGTTCAACGAACCTTTGCCCCGCGCCCGATAGTTCAGGCTGAACAACCTGATCCGACGAAGATTTGGGAAGTTGACGGCCTGTGTTTCGGGATGAAGGCAGCGCACAACGCCGCCATGATGAGGGC
>NZ_FZNN01000069.1 GCF_900188035.1 Puniceibacterium sediminis
AGGAGGCTGGTTTGCCGACGGCGGAGCTGTGCCGGAAGCACGGCCTGAGCCCTGCGACGTTCTACAAACTGAAAGCCAGGTATGGCGGGATGGACCTGTCCGATGATCGCCATTGGAACGCCATTGGTCCGAGAGACAATGGCGATGCGGCTGAAGCGGCCGAGGATGAGAACGCGAATCTCAAGCGCCTGGTGGCAGATGTCATGCTGTACAATGCTGTGCTGAAGGATCTCCTGGGAAAGCCCTGACGACGCCGATGCAACGGCGGGACGCAGTGCTGCGGGCGATGCGGGATCATCCGATCTCTCAACGCCGGGTCTGCGTCCTGATCGGTGTCGATCCGAAGACCGTGCGGCGCAAGAGACCGCCCGATAACCCGGAGATCCGTCTGGAAATGAACAAGATTGCTGAGAAGCGGCGCCGGTTCGATTATCCCACTGCCCGGCAGGCGATTGCAAGGCAATCTGCCGGGAGGGGCGCATTGGCGTCCTGCTGGAGCGCGTGGGCATGATTATGAACGAAAAGAAGCTTTACCGGATTTACCGGGAAGAGGGCCTGCCAGTGTGCCGCCGTCGAGGCCGCAAACGGGCGCGAGGCAGCCGCACCCCGATGCCAGTGCCATTGCGCCCGAACCAGCGCTGGTCCTTGGACTTCCTGTCCGACACTTTCGGGGCCTGTCGCAACTTCCGCATCCTGGCGGTCAATGACGATTGCTGCCGCGAAAACCTATGCCTGGTCCCCGACACCAGTATCTCCGGGGTCAGGGTCGCACGGGAGTTGGATGCTCTGGTCCGGATCTATGGGAAACCCGCTTGTATAGTCTCCGACAAGGGAACGGAGTTCACCAGCAAAGCGACCCTGAAATGGGCAAACGATAACAAGGTCGAGTGGCATTACATCGATCCCCATTCTCGCGCATGTAAACATGCGCTGCCGTGCAGCGGGACAAGCCGCAGCAAAATGGTTACATCGAGTCCTTCAACGGCAGCTTGCGCTCCTCTCGGCAGATTGCTCCGCAATCGCCTGCCGG
>NZ_FZNN01000034.1 GCF_900188035.1 Puniceibacterium sediminis
TGTACATCACGATCCATAAGACACCTCCTGCTATGCAGGGCGCATCTCAGACAGTCGGCAGCTTCAAACAATGAGGGCGATGGCGCGGCGCTTACGTTCGACGCGCCAAAAGACGCGGCCATGGAAGCGATCTGACGCCTTCCACGGCCACCAAGGAGTTCGCGATAGCGAGGACAGCATGGAACGGAGAAGATACGCCCCCAGAGTCTGACGGCCCAAATGGTCATAATGGACCTTGCCGGTAATGAGACCACGGCGCGTGCGTAACCCCATCAAGGCCACGGCCCGCGAGCCGATCAACAGGCCGGATACATATGAGCGATTTCCGAAATCGTGCCAAATTCTCGATTGCGAACAGCAGCCGACACATACATCCGGGCCGGTCGCTTCATCAACGAAGACTATAGCTCGCAACTTTGCAAAGGCAGCTCCCTGCGCATTGCTGCCTATGGTGCACGGCGCAGCATAGGTGGATGGGTCATTCGGTCCCTGTGAATGGCCGCTTTCGCACTTCCGAGGCGTAAGCTGAGCACTTGCAGCGAATTCACACTTCCCGCCGATTCTGTGGAAAAACACCTGTTCGCGAGCGCAGAATATCTGTGGCTGACCGGGGCGCGAGTGCCTTTCTTGTCAGGCTTTTCGCGTTTGCTGCGGTGCAGGAAAGATCTTAGCCAGTTTGCGGAGGTTTTGGGCGGTTGCTGCGAGTAGAAATTCGTCATTCGCGCCGTACGGGCCTCGTAATCGAAGCCTTCCCAGCCCCAGAATGCGTTTGAGGTGAGCAAAGAGCATTTCAACCTTCTTCCGGAGCTTCATGGAGATATCGTATTGCTTGGTCTTTGCGATGTCTCGGGCAACCTGACGGGCGTCTTCGTGGTCTTCGCGGGTGATCGATCTGGCGTCTGCGTTCGGGCAGCATTTCGCCTTAGACGGGCAGGCCTGGCAGGTCAGTTTCAGGGCACGGAATTTGGTTCTACCCTGTCCGGTCGGCCCCCGGTTCGGGTCGGAATAGTTCCGCCGGAACTGCTTCAGCACTTGGCCCTCGGGGCAGATGTATTGGTCGTTCTCTGCGTCCCATTCGTAGTCTGCCCGGCTCCAGGTGCCGTCGCTGCGCCCCGATTTGTCGAAGACCGGGATGTGTGGCGCGATCTTGCGATCGACCAGCCAACCCAGCATCGGCCCGGAGGCATAGGCCGTGTCAGCGATCAGGCGTTCGGGATGCAGGTCGAACTTCTCTTTGACCCGCTTCAACATGGTCTTTGTCGACCCGACCTCTGCCTGCCGGATCGACCTTGTCGCCTCAACGTCAACAATGACACCATGATCCGTGTCGATCAGGTAGTTGTCAGAATAGCTGAAGAATGCAGTGCCTTTACGGGCCGCTGTCCATTGGCTTGCGGGATCAGAATGCGAGGTGAACTTGGGTTTCACCTCGCTGGCAGCACCGAACGCAGCCTCATCCAAGATATCAAGATACTCGCGCACAGCGCGGGGCGCGTCCATTGGATCGACGGTGGACGCATCCCACTCTTCCTTCGGCGTCGAATTCTGCTTGTTGGCATCCGCCTCAATCAGGCTGGCATCAATTGCCATGCGCTGGCCACTGACCAATCCTTCCTCGATGCAGCGGGCGACGGTCGTCTCGAACAGATGCCGCAGCAGTTCGCTGTCACGGAAGCGCCCGTGCCGGTTCTTGGAGAAAGTCGAGTGATCCGGGACCCGGTCACTCAGATCCAATCGGCAGAACCAGCGATAGGCCAAGTTGAGATGCACTTCCTCGCACAGCCGCCGTTCTGACCGGATGCCGAAGCAATACCCGACCAACAGCATTCGGATCAGCAGCTCAGGATCAACGGAAGGGCGGCCCGTGTGGCTGTAGAAATCCGCCAGGTAGGTGCGGATACCGGACAAATCCACGAACCGGTCGATGGAGCGAAGCAGGTGGTTCTGCGGGACATAATCCTCAAGCGAGAATTCGTAGAACAGCGCCGGTTGCGCCTCCTGCAGTGGTCCCATCATTGCCAACCCTCCAACCCATTGGCAGAATTGAATCAGCATGGCACCTTTCGATCAAGTGCAAGTTTTTCAACGGAATACGCCCAAAACGACCGCAATCGCAAGCGGCGCTTCGGCGTATTACAACACTTGCTGCGCCTCGCACTCTGGAGCCTGGGGAGCGCGCGATGTCTACTCAATCCGGCCGCCCCATCAGCCGCCCCATCAGCCGCCCCATCAGCCGATCAATCGGGGCGTAATCGTCGGTCAGAATCTGCCCCCTTGTTGCGGCGAGTTGCGTGACCAAATCGTCTTCGAGCGCGCCGAACCGCGTCTGATCGGGTGCGGCAGTGACGAACTCGCCGACAGGTGTACGGGCCATGCTGCCGACAACGACGAACACCATGCGTTGGCCGGGCGCCGGGTGCGCCTTCTGGGTCCAGACCTCGACCATCGGGAAGACGGTTTGCATCGTCGCCACGATTGAGGCCAGCGCGCCAAGCCTGTCCTCGTGATCGATCACGTTCATCAGGAAACTGCCCTCAGGCGTTAGTCGGTCCGCCGCGAGGCGAAAGAACTCCTGCGTGACGAGATGGACAGGCACAACGACATCGGTAAAGGCATCCCCGATGATGATGTCATAGCGCAGATCGGGGCGGGTCAGGAGCGCGCGACGGCCATCCTCGTGAAGGCTCGTGGCTGAGGTTGGAGCGAACCAGAACGCCTCGGCGGCGAGTTCGGTGACGGCAGGGTCGATCTCGGCGACCGTGATCGGACCCGTTCCGCGCGTCGAGAAAGCCCACGGCACGGCGTAATTGCCGCCGCCGATGTGAAAACTCGTGAAATCCGGGTGCGGCGCGCGCTGCATTGAAAGCTCGTCGAGCATCGCGGTATGCTCGGTGAACTGCATCAACGGCAGATCCCGCGCGCTGATGCCATGCGCGAGGTGATCGATCACCATCAAGTGTACGGGCCGGGCTGGATCGGCGGAAACATCCTCCATGCGCAGGCAGAAATGGCGGCTTTCGCGGTCGCAGGTCTTTGGTGCGGTCAACGCCAGCCCGGCGAGGACCATCGCCACAAGTCCTGTGGTCATGGCGACAACTCGCCCCCGTGCGCGCCCCAGCCAGAGGAAAAGGAACGCCGTAGCGACGTACACAACCGTGACCACAACCAGTGTCGCGGACGATCCGAGCCAGGAGATGAACACAAAGCCAGCGAGCAACGTGCCCGCGATCGCGCCTATGGCGCCAGAGGCGAACATCGCGCCAAGCGCGGGGCCGGTTCTGTGCGCCGTCGTGACAGCGATCTGCGCAAGGACCGGTGCAGGCACCCCGGCAAATAAGGAAGGCAGGAAGAACACCAGCGCCGTCAGCCCCGTGATGCCCCACACCGGCTGCGCAACGATCCGCAAGACCGGTTCGGCGAGGACAGGCAGGATCAGGACTGCCCCAGCCGTCGTCACCGCACCCGCCATAAGCGCGCCGCCTGTCCAGGCAAGCGACTTCTCCCACGGTTTCTCGGCCAGACGGCCGCCCCACCAGTGCCCCGCGGAAAAACCTGCCAGCACGACCGCGATCACCGCCGTCCAAGTGTAGAGTGACATACCGACATGCGGCGCCAACATGCGCCCGGCCACGATTTCGACCACCAGCGAAGCGGCACTGATAACGCCCTGTGAAATCACCAGAAGCCACAATGGCAGGATGCGTTTCATTCTGGGTTCCCCGTCGCTTGTTTGAGCGCGAAGATGAGGCCAGTGCGCTTTTCGGACAAGCCGATTTATTGCGTGGAGCGCAACGTTGCCGCCCTTGGGAATGCCTCGGCTTGGTGGGGCTGGCCAACTGGGAAAACGGCCAGGTCCGAACGGAGCCGGTTGTCTTCAAGCCCCTGGAGGAGCAGATTACTTTCCAATAAGATCAATATCATCAAAAAGTCTAACCTGTTGCCTTCCAAATGTGCGCGCGCTTCATGGGCGGGGACGTCGACTCCATCGTCATCGTGACAACGTTGACGCAATTCAACGCTGCTCCCTATTCACCGACGCTCTGTTTGACCCATTTCGGAGACCGGCACAGCAAGAGATGGCTGTGCTGACCAGTCCCGAACTGCAACTGTCCATGTTGCGGAAATACCGCCTGCCATCCCGGACGTCGAGAGGCCCATCAGGAGGCACATCGCTTGCCAACGGACCGAGATGTCACTCCAGCCCTCCCACAGGACTCCTCGCAGCGTCTGAACCATCTTGAGGCCGGGCACTTTGACCGGACCGGGATAAAAATCGCGCAAAATTTCAATCCAGCGCATCTCTCCTTGGGACAGAGGGAGTGATCGGTCCGGCATGCGCTGCTGGAATGGGCTGAGAAACACGGCATCGCCCGCGCGCACATCCAGCCGGGCCAGCCGCAACAGAACGCCTACATCGAGCGCTATAATCGCACGGTCAGGCACGAATGGCTGGACCAATACATCATCAACAGCATCGAGGAGGCCCAACACTTTGCTCTGGACTTACAACAACCCCTCTCATGGTTTGCACGCAAACCACTGCCGGGCAGCGGACCGACCGAACATGGGCATCGGCGGCATCACACCCGCGATGAACCTGAAAATGGCTGCGTAAGTTCTACGACCTCGTCACGTTAAAAACGGGAGGATTACCATGGGGTTGGCCTTCGCATGTCCAACGCGCGCACGGACGCACCAAGCCCGCGGCAACCTGCCGGGGCACAGAATGCCGATGTCCTGCATGGTCTTGGTCAACAATACCGAGGTCGAAGCCCAGTGCGCGGCGCACTTGGTTGGCAACGGACAGAGCTTGGGAACCTGACATTTGGTCGGGTCGGCGGAATGTTGATCGTGGCTGGGCACGGGAATTGCCCCTTATAAGCAGGCGTCACGCGCCGTCCGCTGTGCGCATCGGAGTTGGAGAGGGCATTGCTGCCGCGCTCTCAATCAGCCGTGATTTGTGACTCAAATTGACGGCAAAGACTGGGGCTCGTTTGAGCTCGGTCCAAAAGGCAGCTGTCAGGTCTTGCAGGGTTTGCCGACTGTAAGTGTTCGGCTCAAGTGGATTGGGCGTGTGTATGGGCAGCGCTCAAAAACTGGCTAATGACTTTGCCGACTCTGCCCGACGCCAATTGACTAGGTCGGTGTGGGGCGGAGCCTGATGTTTGTCTGCTTGCGAGGGCAGGCCTTTGATGCGCTGATACCGGTCGCAACGCAGATCATCACGGATATCAGAGTTGACGTCAGGCAATAATATCGCCTCTGTCTTGCGAGACGGGCAGGACCAAGAACTCTTGCGTGTTCCGTAGGGGTTGGGCCTCCATCCCAGTCAGCTGGTCAGCATCCGCAAGCCCTGTGTTACGTCCGAACGTACGGCAAGGCGCAGGCCAGGTTCGTCCCCGGCCTTGAGCGCAGAGATGATGAGCCGGTGGTACTGCGGCGGTTCGCTGCGACGCAGACGGGTGTAAAGCGCTCGCATGGTGGGCCCCAGTTGCAGCCAGACGGTTTCTGCCATGGCCAGCATGGCCGGCGCCTGGGCGCGGAGATAGAGGGTACGGTGAAATTCCAGATTGGTGCGAATATAGCCCACTGCATCGCGGTTGGATACGGCATCCGAGATGCTGCCGTTGATCGCCTGCAACCGGTCAATCAGCGCGATATGGGCGCGAGGCAAGGCCCGGCTTGCCAGTTCGACCTCGATCAGCGACCGAAGGGCCGCCAGTTCCTCGATTCGCTCATTGCTGAGTTCCGGCGTCTGGACCCGCCCCGAATTTGACATCGAAAGCGCTCCTTCGGCCACAAGTCGCTGCACCGCTTCGCGCGCGGGGGTCATCGACACTTCGAATTCACGTCCGATACCGCGCAGCGTCAGTGATTCACCCGGGCCGATTTCGCCCACCATGATCCGCGAACGCAGCCCGCGGTAAACACGATCATGGGCCGAAATGCGGACCTCGCTGGATTTTTCTACAGATTTGTAGGGGCTGAGCATGACGGAACTGTGATCACAAATGCAATTGTGGTCAATCCTCAAACCGGTAGCGATGAAGGCTCGCTCCATTTTCCCGCAGCCAGCGGCGCGGAATCTTCCAGTCGCCATGGATGCGGGTGACAGTGTCCCAGAAGGCGCGGGAGTGGTTCATTTCGGCCAGGTGCGCGACTTCATGTGCAGCCACGTAATTCAATACCTCGGATGGCGCAAGGATGAGGCGCCAAGAATACATCAGGCCACCCTGCGCAGTGCAGGATCCCCAGCGCGATCGGGTGTCACGCAAGGTGAGTCGGCTGTAATTCCGGCCCAACGTGGCAGAGTAATGATCCGAGGCAGCTGCCAGACGGTCCCGTGCCAGCGTCCTGAGGTGCCCCTTCAGTCGCGCTGCCAGCTGATCCGGCGCGCCGGGCACCCGCAGTTCAGCACAGGATTCGCTGGAAACGATCTGAACGGCGCGCGCCGAACCCGGAACAACGCGGTGCTCCACGCCCTCTATCGGCACCATTGCTCCGGGCGCGATAACGACAGTGCTAAGCTGATCTGCAAGGTGACTGCGCAGCCAGCCTTCCTTTTCGTGTAGAAAGGCCAGCGCCTGCGCCTGAGGCAGCCGTTTGGGGAGAGTCAGCGTTACCCGACCGTCTAACTGCGACAGGCGCAGCGAAATTCTACGTGCCCGCGCAGAGCGACGCAGCAGTACCGGGATCGGGGGGTTGCCCCAGAGCGTGACATCACCCATATGATCGCCTTGAAGGTTCGTGGCCAAGAAGCCTTTGACACTGGCATAGTGATATGGCACTTGGCCCGGATCGTCCACAGGACCAAGCATTGAGAGGGACTTCCCATGCCCAAAGAAGAATGGGGCGTCAAACGCGTTTGCCCGACCACCGGCAAGCGGTTTTATGACCTGAACAAGAACCCGATCATCAGCCCCTACACCGGCGATGTCGTGGAGCTGGATCACGGCAAGCGCGGACAGATCTCTGCGGATGCTGCAGATGGCGCTTCGCGTAAGTCCAAGGTCGAAGAAAAAGAAGAGACTGACGTTCTGGACGACGATGATGTCGATGTCGAGCTGGACGACGATGATGTTCTCGAAGACGAAGATGACGACGAGAACGTGTCTCTTGATGACATCAAGGATGTTGCGACCGACGACGATTGACGTCACGAAATGAATTGGCGCCGGCCTGGATTTTCCACTTGATCCCGGCCGCCGCTTTGCGTAGTTCAGCGCGCACGGTGCCGGGAACGGCAACTGGAATGGGGCCTTAGCTCAGCTGGGAGAGCGCCTGCATGGCATGCAGGAGGTCAGGGGTTCGATCCCCCTAGGCTCCACCATTCCCCTCACTAATCCTTCACAATCAGTAAGCTGACGATTACCAGAGGTAATTCTTGGGAACTGATGTGTTCCAGTGAGGATTCAGAAGCGCATGCCCGTCTCTATCGCCGCAATGACGTCCAGCAGCACCGCGCCGCCGTGCCAAAAGTCCTTGAGGCGATCTTTCCAATTTCCGAACAGGTCTTGTTGCCGCAAGTCAGAGAGCAAGCTGTTGATTTACGAGGCATGCGGCACGTCGCCATTGCGGCGAGTAAACTCGAGCTGACTTCCGGCCCAAAAAGCTGCTTGCGTCAGTCACCTGCCTGTCGACCCGCTGTCGGCCAAATATCTGGCGTAGTGGCACCATCTCACGGACCGGGACGAACAGCCCGGCTTGACGGCTTCGATCTAAAAGATGCAATCGCCCGCGACGCAGAGGCATGACAGAATTTCACGGCCCGACATTCGCGCAAAACAAAAAGTGCTCTGGCGGCATGGAAGCTGCGGAGCCGCGCCTATGGCAGACTACCGATCCGGTGTCGTTCGTGATCGTTTTGCGGACGGCGTAGGCCGATCTAGGCGGCGAGTCCCTTGGAACCCAGCGCCAGGAACTTGTCGCGGCGGTCCTTGATCAGCGCCTTGGGCTTCAGCCCATCCAGATCACCCAGCATCTTTGTCAGGCAGTCACTGACGGATGCGATGGTTGCTTCGCGGTCGCGGTGGGCGCCGCCCAAGGGTTCGGGAATCACCCGGTCGGCCACGCCGAGCTTGAGCAGATCCTGCGCGGTGAGGCGCAGCGCCTCGGCGGCTTCGCGCATCTTGTCGGCGTTTTTCCACAGGATCGAGGCGCAGCCTTCCGGCGAAATCACCGAATAGACCGAATGTTCCAGCATCGCGACCCGGTTTGCCGTGGCAAAGGCCACCGCCCCGCCCGAGCCGCCTTCGCCGATGATCACTGACACCAGAGGCACACCGATCTGCAGACAGGTTTCGGTCGCGCGGGCAATCGCCTCGGACTGACCGCGTTCCTCTGCTCCCTTGCCGGGATAGGCGCCAGGGGTGTCGACCAAGGTGATGACCGGCAGGCCGAAGCGGTCGGCCATCTCCATCAGGCGTACCGCCTTGCGGTACCCTTCCGGCCGGGCCATGCCAAAGTTGCGCTGGATACGGCTGCTGGTGTCGTTGCCCTTTTCATGGCCGATCACCATGACGGGACGGTCATTGAACCGGGCAAGGCCACCCAGAACAGCCTCATCCTCGGAAAACTTCCGATCTCCGGCAAGCGGGGTGTATTCCTGAAACAGGGCGTCAATGTAGTCGCTGCAATGCGGGCGGTCCGGATGCCGGGCGACCTGGCATTTGCGCCAGGGCGAAAGCTTCTTGTACAGATCCTTCAGCAGAGCCGCGGCCTTGTGGTCCAGCGCTGCGGCTTCGGCCTCGATATCCATCTCTTCGCTGACCCGCGCCATGGCGCGCAGTTCTTCGGCTTTGCCTTCAATCTCGGCCAGAGGTTTTTCGAAATCGAGGTAGTGCGTCATTGACGGGCTCCGCTTGGGTGTCACGCGTGATATGAACGCATGAGGCGGCTTATGCAACTCTCTGCGCAGATCTCAGCGGATCAATACCGGTACAAGCGAGGCAATAAGCAGTCCCGCCATAGCCCAGTTGAACGCCCGCAGCCGTGCAGGGATACGCAGCAGACGCCGCACCTGTTGCCCCATCAGCGTCCAGCCAGTTGTCGACAGCACCGCGCAGGCCACATAGGCACCCGCGACCCAGAGCACAGAGCCAAGATCGCGACCGGCAGCGTAGAGCGTGATCGCTGACAGACCCATCGACCACGCCTTGGGGTTGACCCATTGAAAGGCCGCCGCCTGAACAAAGCTCAGCGGTTTGCCCGTCGCCTCTGCGTCTTTCGGCGCACTGGCATGGGCAATCTTCCACGCAAGGTAGATCATATAGGCGACCGACACGATCTTGAGCACCAGATAGCTTTGCGGCCAGAGGTCGAACAACTGCATCACCCCCAGACCGACCAGCACGATCATCGCCGGGAAGCCCAGCCCGATACCCAGCATATGCGGGATCGAACGGCGAAAGCCGAAGTTCGCGCCCGAGGCCATGAGCATCAGGTTGTTGGGCCCCGGCGTGGCGACGGTCACCAGAGCAAAGATCATCAGGGCTGGGAGTATGTCAGGTATCATTCGCGCAATATCTGACGAATTCTGTGGCATGTAATTGCAATTTACGCTGAATGCGGTCAAAGATTGCAACTTATGAGCGGTTTGGACAGCACAGATCAACGGATATTGCGTGCGCTGAGCGACAACGGTCGGATCAGCAATCTTGCCCTAGCCGAGGCGGCGGGCCTGTCGCCGTCTGCCTGCCTGCGCCGAGTCGCGGCGCTGGAGCGGGCCGGGGTCATCATCGGCTACCGCGCGGTGCTGAGCCCCGAAAAGACCGGCGTTGGTTTCGTGGCCTACGTGACCGTGGGCCTGAGCCAGCACACCAAGGCCGCGCAGGAGGCGTTTGAGCGCGCCATCGCGCGCAGCCCCGAAGTGCGAGAGTGTCACAATATCACCGGCGCGGTGGAATATCTCTTGCGGATCGAGGCGGCAGATCTGGCCGCCTACAAGCACTTCCATACTGAGGTGCTGGGCACGCTGCCGCAGGTCAGCGCGATCACCTCCTATGTGGTGATGGGTTCCCCCAAGGACGAGCGGGCATGATGCAGTGCTGCCGTCAGCGCCCCCTCAGCCTGATGCTGAGGAGGCCACCGGTTCGAACCGTGCAAAAGCGGCGATTCAGCCTGCGATCATCTCGGACTGTTTCACGATCACTTCGGCTTGTTTGATGCTGGCGATGTCAACAAGACGGCCTTTGTAGACGGTCGCGCCTTCGCCCTTGGCCTTGGCCGCGTCCATTGCGGCAAGGATCTCGCGCGCCTCGGAAACGGCCTCTGCGGATGGGGTGAAAACCTCGTTGGCGAGGGTGATCTGTTTGGGATGGATCGCCCATTTTCCGACCATACCTAGTGTCGCCGACCGCAGCGCCTGCGCGCGGAATCCTTCGTCATCGCTGAAGTCGCCGAACGGCCCGTCCACCGGCAGCACGCCATGCGTGCGGCAGGCGGCGACGATGGCGGTCTGGGCCCAGTGCCAGGGGTCGGACCAGTATTTTGCGCCTTCGCGGGCCATGTAGTAGTTTTCCTGAGTGCCGCCGATGCCGGTCGTGGCCATGCCCATCGATGCCGCAAAATCCGCGGCACCAAGGCTCATTGCCTGCAGACGGGGCGTTGCAGCGGCGATTTCCTCGACATGGCTGATCCCGGCCGCCGATTCAATGATCACCTCGAAGGCGAGCACCTTTTGGCGGCCTTTTGCGCGTTCGATCGCCGTGACCAGCGCATCGACAGCATAAAGGTCAGCGGCGCAGCCGACTTTCGGGATCATGATCTGGTCGAGCCGCTCGGGCGCCTGCTCCATCAGGTCCACCACGTCGCGATACCAGTAAGGCGTGTCCAGACCGTTGATCCGCACGCTGAGCGTCTTGGTGCCCCAATCCACATCGCCAATCGCCTTGATGACATTGGCGCGGGCGCTGTCCTTGTCGCTGGGCGCAACTGAATCTTCCAGATCAAGATTGATCACATCCGCAGCGCTCGCCGCCATTTTTTCAAATATCGCAGGGCGCGAACCCGGGCCGAAAAGTTGGCAGCGGTTGGGGCGGGCGACGGGCGCGGGCTGAATGCGGAAGGACATGCGGCTGGTTCTCCTTGAAAGGATGTTACGTATTCCTGCGCAAACCGGTTATTAAATTACCCGATGACCCGCAAGTGAAATTTGCAGATGCAGCATCCTGCCGCATCGCAGCAAGAAGTACACCGGGTTGGTGGTCAGGACTGCACGTTTCTTCGGCAATGCCCGTCGTTTGCGAAGGGATCGTGCAGACCTCTCTGGATATTCCCTGCAAAAGCAAATTAGTTGCGCGCAACGGCGGCTAGATTGCCGCAAACTCATTCAGCCGGGAGACCCCTATGATCGACACCCCCTATCTCTTGTTCCTCGGTGATGCCCCCGACGGTCTTGCCGCCAAGGTGGCACAGGGTATCAAGGACTGGCGTCCCGAGAACTGCGCTGGTCAGTTCCGCATGGAAGGCTGCAAGGCCGACATGAAACTGCCCGACATGTCCCTGACCGAAGCAAAGGAAGCCGGTGCCAAGACACTGGTGATCGGTGTGGCAAACCGGGGTGGCGTCATCTCCAAAGCCTGGAAACAGGTGCTTCTTGAGGCTCTCGACGAAGGCTATGACATCGCGTCGGGCTTGCATAACCTGCTGCGCAACGAACCGGATCTGGCCGCCAAGGCCAAGGAGTTGGGTCGCACGCTGCACGATGTGCGCATTCCCGTGGTCCAGTATCCGATCGCCAATGGCGAAAAACGTACCGGCAAGCGCGTTCTGGCTGTCGGCACGGACTGTTCTGTGGGCAAGATGTACACGGCTCTGGCGCTGGACCGCGACATGCGCAAGGCCGGGATGAAATCCACCTTCCGCGCGACCGGTCAGACCGGCATCCTGATCACCGGCGAAGGTGTGCCGTTGGACGCGGTGATCGCCGATTTCATGGCCGGTTCGATCGAATGGCTGACACCGGACAACGATGCTGATCACTGGGACATCATCGAGGGCCAGGGGTCCTTGTTCCATGTCTCGTATTCGGGTGTAACGCTGGCGCTGATCCACGGCGGGCAACCCGACGCGCTGATACTGTGCCATGAGCCGACCCGCGATCATATGCGGGGTCTGCCGGGGTACAAATTGCCGAGCCTTGAGGCCGTGCGCGACATGTCCCTGACATTGGCGCAGGTTGGCAACCCGGATTGCAAGGTGGTGGGCATTTCAATCAACACCCAGCACATGAGCGACGCCGAGGCCACGGCCTATCTTGCAGAGGTCGAGGCGCGGGTGGGTCTGCCCGCAGTCGATCCCTACCGGCACGGAGCCGAGCGGCTGGTCGAAGCATTGGCCGCGCTCTAAGTTTCGGGAGGCGCTCGACATCTCCTTGCGGTTTTGACCGCAGGGGCTGATGGCGCTTCGCGACGACGCCCCGCGCTGGTCGGTTTTGCGTATTTGGAAAGAGAAGAAAGGATAAGACCGTGCAGATAGATGTGAAGCGCGACGTTTTCAGGCTTGCGCAGGTCTTTACCATCAGCCGCGGATCGCGGACCGAAACCAAGGTGCTGACAGTGCGCATCACCGACGGTGGCGTGACCGGCTGGGGCGAATGTGTGCCCTATGCCCGCTATGACGAAACGCTGGAGTCGGTGAGCGACGAGATCGCCGGTCTGCCGTCGGATCTGACCCGCGCAAGGCTTTACGATCTGCTGCCCGCCGGCGCGGCGCGAAACGCCGTGGACTGCGCGCTGTGGGATCTTGAGGCGAAGCGGACCGGTAAGCGGGTCTGGGAACTTGCCGGTCTGGCGAAGCCGGGGCCGGAAATCACGGCCTATACCCTGTCGCTGGACACGCCAGAAAAGATGCGCGAGCAGGCGGCGAAACACGCGTTTCGTCCGATGCTCAAGATTAAGCTCGGCACACCTGATGACATGCCCCGCCTTGAAGCCGTCCGGGTCGGCGCACCCGATTCCCGCATCATCATCGACGCGAACGAAGGTTGGTCTGCCGAAGTTTATGCCGATCTTGCCCCGCATCTGGTGCGTCTGGGCGTGGCGCTGGTGGAACAGCCGCTGCCTGCGGCGGATGATGATGCCTTGATCGGGATGGACCGCCCTGTTCCAGTCTGCGCGGACGAGAGTTGCCATGATCGCGCCAGCCTTGCGCATCTAAAGGGCAAATACGATGTGGTGAACATCAAGCTCGACAAGACCGGCGGGGTGACCGAGGCGCTGGCGCTGCGCGATGCGGCCCGCGCGGAAGGGTATGATGTGATGGTTGGCTGCATGGTCGGATCATCGCTTGCCATGGCCCCTGCGACCCTTGTGGCTCAGGGCGCGCTTGTGACCGATCTTGACGGCCCGCTTTTGTTGGCCGAAGACCGTCCCGACCCGCTGCTGTTTGACGAAAAGGGCGTGCACCCGCCCGAAGCTGCCCTCTGGGGCTGACCCTGCCAGTTTACGAAGGACCCAAGATATGACCCGCACCGTCTATTTGAACGGAGACTACCTGCCTGAAGCCGAAGCGAAGGTGTCAATCTTTGACCGCGCCTTCCTGATGGCGGATGGCGTCTATGAAGTGACGAGCGTGCTGGATGGCAAGCTGATTGACTTTGAAGGCCACGCGACACGGCTCCAGCGGTCTTTGACCGAGCTTGAGTTGCGCGCGCCCTGCACGATGGACGAACTGCTGGAAATTCACCGCGAACTGGTCCGGATAAACGGCATCACCGAGGGGCTGGTCTATCTACAGATCACCCGTGGCGCGCCGGGCGATCGGGATTTCGTCTTTCCCGACCCTGAAACCACTGAACCGACTATCGTGCTTTTCACCCAGAACAAGCCGGGACTGGCCGCCAGTCCGCAGGCCGAAAAGGGTATGAAGATCATCAGCATCGAAGATCAGCGCTGGGGTCGCCGCGACATCAAGACCGTGCAACTGCTCTACCCGTCGATGGGCAAGATGATGGCCAAGAAGGCAGGGGCGGACGACGCCTGGATGGTCGAAGATGGTTTCGTAACCGAAGGCACCAGCAACAACGCCTATATCGTCAAGGGCAACCGGATCATCACCCGCGCGCTGTCACACGACATCCTGCACGGGATCACCCGCGCCGCCGTGCTACGCTTTGCCGCCGAGGCGCAGATGGAAGTGGAAGAGCGCAACTTTTCGATTGCCGAGGCTCAGGAAGCGGATGAAGCGTTCATCACCTCGGCCAGCGCCTTCGTCATGCCTGTGGTCGAGATTGACGGCAAGCAGCTCGGCGATGGAACGCCGGGCAAACGGGCAAAGCGGCTGCGCGAGATCTACCTTGAGGAAAGCCTGAAGACGGCGATCTGAGGCCTGATAGAACTTCGACGGCCTATTGTGGGGCCGTCGACCGAACCGGTGCCCTTTACCGGACCAGCCACTACACCGAGTCGTGATCGGGTTCGGGAAACCAAAAACGGGATTGCGTGTTTGTCCGACGTGCAGCACGCCGTCGCGATAACCGCCCTGCGGCTGCACCCCACCTGAGAAGGAAACATCATGGGTGAACTCGCAGACAAGGCAAAAGGTACCGCGAACAAGGCCGCTGGTGCGGTCAAGGACGCAGCTGGCAAGGCGACCGGTAACAAGAAGCTTCAGGCCGAAGGCAAGGCGCAGAAGCTGAAGGGTGATGCGCAGAAAGTATCGGGGTCGATCAAGGGCGCGTTGGGCAACAAGGTCTGAACGCTGAACTGTAAAAATAAATGCCGGAGAAATTCCGGTCTACGCGGGGCCCTGACGATAATACGTCAGGGCCCCTTCTGTTTGCGCAGCGTCTATTCTGCCGCGATCTTGTCCTGAGTGCGGGTGTCGAAATCCGATGCGTCATGGCGTTCATGAAGCTGGGTCTCTGGCTCGCCAAAGGTACGGTTGACCATGCGTCCGCGCTGTACTGCCGGACGTGTATCGATCTTTTTGGCCCAGGCCATGACATTGCCATAGCTATCCACGTCCAAGAATTCGGCTGCCGAATAAAGCCGCCCCAGAACCAGCTGGCCGTACCAGGACCAGATCGCCATGTCGGCGATGGTATAGTCGTCACCCGCTATAAAAGCCGTCTCGGCCAGCCTTTTGTCCAGCACGTCTAGCTGGCGCTTGGTTTCCATGGTGAAGCGGTTGATCGGATATTCCCACTTCTCGGGTGCGTAGGCATAAAAATGGCCAAAGCCGCCGCCGAGGTAGGGGGCAGATCCCATTTGCCAGAACAGCCAGCTGAGCATCTCAGGACGATCTTCCGCCTTGCCCAGGAAGGCCGAGAATTTCTCGGCCAGATGCAGCAGGATCGCGCCGGATTCGAAGACCCGGATCGGTTTGGCGCCGCTGCGGTCCATCAGGGCGGGGATTTTGGAGTTTGGATTCACACCGACAAATCCGCTGCCGAACTGGTCGCCGTCACCAATCCTGATCAGCCAGGCATCATACTCCGCATCCTTGTGACCGGCCGCCAGCAGTTCCTCGAACATCACTGTGACCTTCACGCCGTTGGGCGTGGCCAGGGAGTAGAGCTGGAAGGGATGGTCGCCGACCGGCAGTTCCTTGTCGTGTGTCGGGCCTGATATGGGCCGATTGATGCTGGCGAACTGGCCGCCGGATTTGGCGTCGTTGGTCCAGACTTTGGGGGGCGTATAGTTGTCGGTCATCGGGGATCCTTCCGTTCGGATTTGACTTGGTTTTACAACTAAGTTTCCGGGAGTGGAATGCCAGAGGGAAAGGGCCTGCGCCGCAGCCAGGCTCATAGTCCGGTCGGCAGTGTGGGCAGGTGCGCCAACCCGCCATGCGACGCTGGCGCCTTGGTCGGTCAATCGCCAGAAATGAAATTCTGACCTGTTTTTTGCTCCGAAATGGGTTTCTTAGCCGTTGCAACGCGATCAAGTGAGCAGGCCCGTCTCAACCCGGATATGGGGATCCGAACCAATGTCGATGCACAAAAATCGCGAGCTTTCGAGGGCGGGCTGTCGGCGACGCACACGGACTGTGCGGAGCTGCACAGCTTTTGGTTTAGAGCACCCCGATATCTGCCAGTGCCCCAGCCAGTTCAGGGGGCAGCGTATCCTCGGATGCACGGCTGCCTGAAAGGTCGACAGGCGCGTCGGCAGGGGCCAGATAGCGCCAGCCCTGAAACGGGCGCTTCTGCGCCGGGCTGGTGCGGATCAGCGTGGGGTCCAGCACGATGGCGCAGCGGCGAATGCCGTCGCCGCTGTCGTATTCATCAAGGCGCAGGATGCGCTGGCGGCACTGTATCAAGCCTTTGACAACCCAATAGATCGACCCGCCGTTCAGGATTTCAGCCTCGCGCTTGGGCCACATGCGGGTGACGTGCCGGGGGAGGCCGTCCGGGCCCCTTGCCCGCGCGGAAGCCTGCCAGGCGGACAGACCATCAACCGACTCAGTTCCGACGCTCAGCTTCAGGATATGTGTGGTGTTATCCATGATGTGATTCCCTGAAGTGCCCCCAAAAGGCACATATATATTGTAGTTCATTGGTCCATAGCTTCAAGCTGTGGTAGGTTACGCTGGTGGAGGAAGCGCGTTTTTGCCCCCTTTTGCCTGTGATCCGACAAGGATCCGCGCTATCTAAACGTCCTGCCCTGCCAACGACAGCCTTAGGATTCGCCTCATGACCCGCTTTGCCGCCCCCATCGCCGAACAGATCTGGGATATGAAATATCGCTTCAAGGAGGCCGATGGCACCGCGATCGACCGCTCGGTCGAGGATACATGGCGCAGGATCGCCCGATCACTGGCCGAGGTTGAAACTGAGCCCAAGGTCTGGGAAGAAAAATTCTATGCCGCGCTGGAGGATTTCAAATACCTCCCCGCCGGGCGGATCATCGCCGGGTCAGGTACGGGCCGTGCGGTCACGCTGTTCAACTGCTTTGTGATGGGCACAATCCCAGACAGCATGGGCGGCATATTCGAGATGCTGCGCGAAGCGGCGCTGACCATGCAGCAGGGCGGCGGGATCGGCTATGATTTCAGCACGATCCGTCCCAAGGGGGCCGCTGTCAAAGGCGTGGCGGCGGATGCAAGCGGGCCGCTGTCGTTCATGGATGTCTGGGACGCGATGTGCCGCACGATCATGTCCGCCGGGTCGCGCCGTGGCGCGATGATGGCGACGATGCGCTGCGATCATCCGGATGTGCTCGACTTTATCGCGGCCAAGGCGGACAGCGCCAGGTTGCGCATGTTCAACCTGTCGGTGCTGATCACAGACCCGTTCATGGAGGCGGTCAAGGCCGACGGCCCGTGGGATCTGATGTTCGATGGAACGGTCTACCACACGGTAGAGGCCCGTGATCTGTGGAACCGCATCATGCGCGCAACTTACGATTACGCAGAGCCGGGCGTGATCTTCATCGACCGGATCAACGCCGCCAACAACCTGTCCTACGTTGAAAAAATTGCCGCAACCAACCCCTGCGGCGAACAGCCCCTGCCACCCTATGGCGCCTGCCTGCTGGGGTCGATCAACATGGCGCGACTGGTAAGCGACCCCTTCGGGGATGCCGCTGGTCTGGACGAAGATGCCCTGTCCGAGCTGGTCGCAACCGCCGTTCGGATGATGGACAACGTGGTGGACGCCTCGAAATTCCCGTTGCCCCAGCAGGCTGCCGAGGCACGGGCCAAGCGGCGGATCGGTCTTGGCGTCACCGGCCTGGCCGACGCCCTGCTGATGGTGGGCCTGCGCTACGGTTCCGACGAAGCGGCGCGCCAGACCGAGCGCTGGTTGCACGCAATCGCCCGCGCCGCGTACCTGGCTTCGGTGCAATTGGCAAAGGAAAAGGGTGCCTTCCCGCTGTTTGACGCCGACAAGTATCTTGAGTCAGGGACCATGCGCGCGATGGACGAAGACGTGCGCGACGCCATCCGCGAACATGGCATCCGCAATGCCCTTTTGACCTCGATCGCGCCGACGGGGACGATCTCGCTTTATGCTGGCAACGTGTCGTCGGGGATCGAGCCGGTGTTCGCCTATGCCTACACCCGCAAGGTGCTGCAAAAGGACGGGACCCGGACCGAAGAGGAGGTCGTGGATTACGCCGTGCAGATGTGGCGCGACCGGTTCGGTGACACGCCTTTACCCGACTATTTCGTGAATGCGCAGACGCTGGCACCGCTGGACCATGTGCGGATGCAGGCGGCGGCTCAGAAATGGGTCGACTCATCCATTTCCAAGACGATCAACTGCCCCGAGGATATCTCGTTCGAGGATTTCAAGGAAGTGTACCTGTCGGCCTGGGATTCAGGCTGCAAAGGCTGCACGACCTATCGTCCGAACGATGTGACAGGCTCCGTGTTGTCTGTGTCGGACGAGAAGAAGGCGCCCGAAGTCGTGGCTACGGACGACGCGGAACCCCAGCAGCCCCATGGCGACGTGATCTATATGTCCGAGCCGTTGGACCGTCCGCAGCAGCTTGAAGGCAACACCTACAAGCTGCGCTGGCCGGACAGCGAACATGCGATCTATCTGACGATAAACGACATCATCGTCGGCGGGCGCAGACGTCCGTTCGAGGTCTTCATCAACTCCAAGAACATGGAACACTTCGCCTGGACGGTGGCCCTGACGCGGATGATTTCTGCAGTGTTCCGGCGTGGCGGCGACGTGACTTTTGTGGTCGAGGAACTCAAGGCGGTTTTCGATCCCCGTGGTGGGGCCTGGGTCAAAGGCAAATACATCCCCTCGATCCTTGCCGCTATCGGTGGTGTGATCGAAGAGCATCTCATCTTCACAGGTTTCCTTGAGGGTGAAGGCATGGGCCTTAAATCCGACCCCAAGGCGCAGGTCGTGGGGCTGGATCTCCCGCGCGGCAAAGCCTGTCCGTCCTGCGGTCAATTTGATTTGCGAATGATCGAGGGCTGCATGACCTGCGCGAGCTGTGGGCACTCTAAGTGTGGCTGAGATTTTGCGGCTGCTAGTTATGGGACACACCATAAAATGACCATTCTCTAGGTTTTTTGTCCATTGTGGCGCACGTTAAATGACCACCGGAAGCGATGCTTTCGGTGGTTTTATTTTGTATCAAGGGCTTAGATGTTCTCGGTAATATCGCCCGCTCGCTGAGACCAGCGCTAGGCGCACATCCAGCGACGACTTGATCTAGCGGGCTTTTTGTTCCCTATGTGTTCTCAAGGTTCCGGAACCTTTCATCCCTCGTCTTTCAGGCCTGGCCGGCCCGAGAGCACCGCCGCGGCGTTGGTCCGGCGCCTTGAAAGGACTCCGCCATGACTCGTGCGACCTCCACGATCCCGTTCAGCACAATCAAATTCATCGACAACATCCCGCGCCTGTCTGATCTGACCGAACGGCTCACGCAGAAGCTCCGCGAGATCCGAATGGAGCTGAACCAGCGTGAACCTGACAGGATGACCGCGGGAAGAGCGCAGAGCAGATATGATCTAATCACCGACGCCGATACCATCAGGATCAAGCGTCGGGCCATGCGGTATCTTGAGCGCCTGCACAACTCGACAGGGACTCAGCATCTGCCTCAGCGTGACGAGGCGTTATTGACGCCTTTGCGCGGTGGTCTGCCGGTTGCCCGGATTGTGACCGAACATGAGGCGGATGAAATCGCGGCCGTGCTGCACGCAGAAATGCCCTGGATGGCCCCGGCGACGGAAGTGGTCTGGCATGGCCTGAGAGCTTCCGCCCGTAGAGGGCTGCTCGGCCTACGTTTCGATCCACTTGTGCTGGTCGGATCCCCTGGGATCGGCAAGAGCTACTGGGCGCGCCGCCTTGCGCATCATCTCGAGGTGCCCACCACTTCCATCGATGCCACGGGTGAGCCTGCGGCCTTCTCCCTGGTCGGCGCGCAACGTGGCTGGGGTAGTGCGAGCCCGGGCAAGCTGATCCAGACAGTTCTGCGCGAGCGGCATGCCGGGCCCATCGTGATCATCGACGAGGTGGAGAAATCCGGAGATGTCCAATCGACCCAGGGATCGCGCCATACCCTGACCGATGCCTTGCTACCTCTTCTGGAGCGTATGACAGCCGAAACCTGGGAATGTCCCTACTATCAGATCCGTTGCGACATGTCCTGGGTGAACTGGGTGATGACTGCCAACAGCCGGTGGGGGTTGCCCGCGCCTCTGATCAGTCGCTGCATCGTGCTCGATCTGCCGGATCTGACAGGATCGCAGCTGCGGACCTTTATCGAAGCGCAGGGTGCGAAGCGAAGCCTCCCGCGAGTAGCCATCGACGCCACGTCGGACGCAATCCAGCGCACTATGACCGCCGGTCGCACACCGAGCTTGCGAACTGTCAGCCGCATCTTGGACCGCGCCGAACTGCTGGCGCAAAGACCGATGTTTCAGTGATGCCCGCGGACCATAAAGTGCGCCAGGGTGTTCATGGAGGCATGCCATCGCGTTTGCTGGCCCTGCATCGCGCCGGGGAGCTGGACTTCTACGGAGATCTCGAACGACTGGCACAAACGGGTGCCTTCACCGCTTGGCTCGCGCCGTTCCGCAAATCCGAATGGGTCGTCTTCGCCAAACCGCCCTTCGGCGGCCCCGAGGCAGTGCTCGCCTACCTCAGCCGATACACCCACCGCGTCGCGATATCGAACCATCGCCTGATCAGCGCCGACGCCGAGACCGTCGCGTTCCGCTGGAAGGACTACCGCATAAAGTCCGGCGGCAGGCAGAAGGTCATGCGCCTGGCCATGACGGAGTTCATCCGCCGGTTCCTGATGCACGTTCTTCCCGACGGGTTCCACCGGATCCGGCACTATGGCTTGCTGGCTGGCGCGACACGCAAGGCCACCATCGCCCGTGCCCCCACCCCTGGCAAGTCGTCGTTCCTGGCGCTTTTTTGAGAGTGAACGAAGATCTGGCACGGGACCGAAGTGTCCGATGAGTTGAAGGGCTGATTGCCGCCGACGGGCCGTGCAGATTTTCACATCGAGCAAACCCGAAGAAGATCCAAACGCTGCTGGGGCACGCGTCGATCACCATGACAATGGATGTCTACGGCCATCTCTTCGAGAATGCCGAGCAAGATGCCGGGATGTTCGAAAAGTTGGAGCAGGATTTGCTGGCAGCGTGAGAATGGTCGATTTGTTCCAGCACCAGAGCGACGCGGCCCTGCTGCGATGGGGCGGAGCATCCAAGGCGCGCCAATCTTGAACCAGCCGATGGTAACATGCGCAGCGGACGGCCGGTTCACGCGTGAAACGACACGCTTTAGGAGCTTCTGCCTATCGCTTTCTGTGGCGCTCTCATCAGTACATCTTCATGGCGGTTCGATATTGTGAGGGTGCCGCTCCCGTCCAGCGCCGAAAGGCCCGGGAAAAATGTGCGCCATCGCTGTACCCCAATTGAAGCGCAATATCGGTCAAATTCTGATCGGTCGAACGTAGCAGAAGGATCGCGCGGTCCTTCAGAAGACCATCAAGCAAGACGCTATAATTGCATCCTTCGGAGTCGAGAGAACGCTGAAGCGATCGTCGGTTAGTATCAAGCTTGGACGCAACCCAGTCAATCTTCGGCTGACCTTCAAGTAAGGCTATTGCCAAGAGTGCTGTGACCTCTGCGCGATACCCAGAAGCAGGGGGGATCACTGGCTCCAATCCTGTCACCCGGTCAGTTTTCGGCCACCCCGTCGCCGAAAGAAGTGTTGTGTCAAACTCGACGGCTGTGACCTTCGCGCAGTGCATGACAGGCGCTTCGAATATTCGTTCAAGGGCGGCTGCGTGCGCAGGCCCTGTACATGTTGATCTGATCAGAGTTGGTGACCATCCGCAGCCAGCGAAATGCCGCACGCCATCAATCAGATAGCTCACGCCTAGTAGCTCGTTTTGAAAACGCCCGTCCGCACCAGGGTCGAGAAACTCTATCGACCACCGCGCTTTCTGGCCGAATATGCGAAGCTGAAGATCGGTCTGTGTCTGGAGATAGCGATTGAGACCACGTCTGGATCGGTCAATTGCTCCGCCCAGTGTCGGTGCGCCGGAGACCCATGCGCCAAAGGCACTCAATTTTTCCATACTGACATGTCGTCCGAGCGCCGCGCCGAAAAATGGATCACCGATCTCTCGTCCTGCTTGGCTCAGGACATCGAATTGGTCTTTCAAAGGCAGCGGCAAATCTGGGTTGTCCAGCAGGGACAAAGGCAAATCGGCGCGGTGGAATATCCGTTCAATCGACCCGCCCCGCGTCTCGACAAAGTCGGCTATCGGTCCGAGTGCGCTTGCTCGAGTATAGCCTCTCATTCCACGACCCCCTTGGGCAGAGAATGGCACCAAATGGCAAGAATCGGAAGACGCGTTGTGCGATGAAGGAAGGACTGTCAATTCTTAAGGGGAGGAAACCATGAAAAAGACGACACTCACTCGGCGCGAGGGGCTCGCCGGGATAGGTACGGTTGCCGCATCAGTCGCCATCGGAACACATGCGGCGTCAGCAAATACGGCCAGAGGATCATTCGACCAGTCCAACATCAAGTGGAACTCTCTCGAAGGGATTGACCATGTCTGGTACCATGTCTTGAAGGTCGATCCCGAAGCCAAGATCGTCGATCTGCTGCTAAAGTTCGCAGCCAATCAGCGCATCGTCCTGCACCGTCATCACGCCGATTACAGCACATTCATCATTCAGGGCGAGTTGCGCATCTATGCGGAAAGCGGCGTTCTCAAGGAAATCCGACCGACCGCGAGCTTCGTGGAAAAGCAGGCTGGTGGTGCGCCACACACCGAAGGTGGCGGCGAGGAGGACTGTATCGCTTGGTTTAGCAATCGCGGAACAGATGGGGTGATCTATGAGATCCTAGGTCCAAATCACGAGACGCTTGCGACACTCGGCTTGCAAGAGTTCAAGGGTCTGTGGGAAGCCCAGGAAGCTCCGGTACAGCCCTACATTCCGGGGTGAACAGATGGATCGCGAGTGCAGTGTGCGAAGAATGTAACAGGCGGCTTTGGCGAAGTCGTTTCAAGCGCGGTCCTGCAGTACTCATCCGGCTGCGTCAGGTCGGGCCCGCTTCAGAGGGCTGGAGATCGCGGAAGAAATTTGAAGGGAGCCATCTCAATTCGCCGAAACCCGCCTTGAGCTCCAAGCGCACAGTAGTCGGCCTTGTGCGACTTTCGAGCGTCGGCGCGGCTCCAAAATCCTGCTGATCAGGACTGCAAAAAGTCGCATATTCGTAGTTGCTACGCAAATGCAATTCCCTGATTCTGGACGGATTGAAAATCCTCGTGTCGGTGGTTCGATTCCGCCCCTGGGCGCCACTTCTTCTGCACGAAGAAGAACATCGCTTCATCTTCAACAAGCGTCCGCTACAGGTGGATTCTTTGAAGGTTCTGGCTGCGATCTGGGACGCTGGCCCCTGAACTGAGTGTCAATCCCGGAGCAAAATCGGCCAAGTTCCCGGTGTAAAATTGGACAGTTTGGTTGGGAGTTGGCCGCGCCTTGGCGCGCGTGCTCTCCAGATAGCTGACGCGTGCCAAGGCGCGCTGGCCGCCGTTGGTGTGGACCGGTGTGCCAGTCGGCACCCAAAGTCTGGCGCTGATCATGTATCACTATCCCAAGGGCACCGTCGAAGGCGTCGACCCGCCCAGCCAATACTGGCTGTTGTGGAATATTCCTTCGGGCACAGTTTCTTTGCCGCGCAGCAACCCCGACTCCATCGGCGACGAAGGGTCCGACAAGGACGGCAATGCCACAGGCTATACCCCACCGTGTTCGCCAAAGCCGTGGTTTTCCATCTCCAGAAAACCGGAGCACCAATATTTCATCGAACTTTTCGCATTGAACGCCCCGCTGGCAACGCTGCCCACGCATGACGCGCTGTCGGTGGATTGGACGGTGTTGATTTCCACCCAGAAGTGACCCGGGGTTTCCATCGAGAACTGACCCACCTTTAGATTATGTTTCGGGGGTCAGGCTTTGGTCAAGGCATGAGTTTCCTCCTTGGTTTTCCGCGCGGCGGCGGCCGAACTGGCCTTGAAGCGGAAGCTGTCGTTTCCAGTCTCCAGGATGTGGCACCGATGGGTCAGACGATCGAGCAGCGCGGTGGTCATCTTTGCATCACCGAAGACCGTGGCCCATTCGCTGAAGCTCAGGTTCGTGGTGATGACGACGCTGGTGCGTTCGTAAAGTTTGCTGAGCAGATGGAAGAGCAGCGCACCGCCTGACGCACTGAACGGCAGGTAGCCAAGTTCGTCCAGGATCACGAGATCAAGTCGGACGAGGCTTTCGGCAAGCTGTCCGGCTTTCCCCTTGGCCTTCTCCTGTTCGAGCGTGTTGACGAGCTCGATGGTCGAGAAGAACCGAACCTTGCGGCGGTGATGCTCGATAGCCTGCACGCCAAGGGCTGTCGCGACATGTGTTTTGCCGGTGCCCGGGCCACCGATCAGCACGACGTTCTGGGCACCATCCATGAAGTCGCAGCGGTGCAGCTGTCTCACTGTGGCCTCGTTGATCTCACTGGCCGCAAAGTCGAAGCCAGAGAGATCCTTGTAGGCCGGGAAGCGTGCGGCCTTCATGTGGTAGGCGATGGAGCGCACCTCGCGTTCTGCGACCTCAGCCTTCAACAACTGGGCAAGCATCGGCACCGCAGCGTCAAAGGCTGGTGCGGCCTGTTCCATCAGGTCGGTCACGGCTTGAGCCATTCCGTGCATCTTCAGGCTGCGCAGCATGATGAGCCTCCTGTCTGATGATTGAGAAGGCCCCAATCGTCAGGCAGGTCGCCGAGATCACAAAACGCGCAGCCCCATGAGGGCTGGGCTACGACATCAGCCACGCGCGTCAATGCCGCGGAGCGGCTTAGTCCCCCCGCCCTCATGCCCACCGCTCAGCTCGATGCTGAACCTGGCATGAATGTCGTGAAAGGGCTGGCACCTGCCGGATGCACGCGCAGCAAACAAGCGGCGAAGTGAGGTAGGTTTGGGCTCGAAGCCCACCTTTACAGACGTGCAAATGTCCACACGGCGAACATGCGTTTGCTCACTTACGGGGGGACTGTCTGGGTAGCGCCCCACCTTCTGCAAAGACCCGCTGGCCGCCGCAGATTGCGTAACGGCTAACCAGGTCTATTGCAGGGGGACTGCCTCTAAGAGGATCGCGAACTCTAAGAGCATCGCGAATTAATGAAAAAAGTAGGATCGGCAATATGCTCGCACACCCGGACCAGAAATATATGCTCAGCGCAACATAAACACTCGCGCCCAGCATTAGGCTGAACCCCGCCGCGACAATGCCAATTAACACGCTAATCATTAAGTATCCTACTATCATTGAATTACCACCTAAATATGTGCTCCTAAACAGTCTCCTGCTATATGATCAAACGATTTGGTTGCGTAAAAGGTTCCGCTGCTCTCCAATGCCTGCACTGGACATCAAACCTCAATGAGGTCTATCGCAGGCCACCACAGTGAATTTATTTGTTCCCTCGGCATCAAACCTTAAAGGTTCCGCCGATTAAGTCGCAGGCCTACTGGCAGCGCTTGGCGCCAAGTGCTGCAAAGTCGAGAGATGTTGTGAGCCAATGCGGTCGCTACCCGTTACCGCCAGTTGGTTGGACGCCGTCACCACGGCTTTGCAAAGCCCGATTACTGCGCATAGTCGCCGTCGGTGCGCCCCGCAGCATCAAAGTATGCAGCATCGCCTTGCCGAGCGTCGGCTTTCGGGAACTGGCACCGGAATCTCGCTCCTGCAGCAGAGAGGGCGCTGCGCCAGGAACGAAGGTCGCGTTTGGGCTGCCTGCGGTCCACTGCGGTGATCACCGATGGGGATTGGGGCGGATGACCTCGAGCTGCACTGCCGCAAGGCGGCTCCGAGCACTACCTGTCGTCAAAAACCTTTGTCCAACCGTATACGCGCTGCCCCGCCAAGAACAGTAACCCGCGGTGAACGGCGTATGGCGCACAGCACGTTTCATCGCCAGTGATTGAGGTTGGCTTTGGTTTTGCAGCTCTGATGTGCTACCCTTTAAAGGTCGTAATTTCGGTAGATTTCAACTAGAGATTAAGTGATCGGGGAGATTCCAATGAAACTAATTAACACTGCCGCGGCTGCCCTCATGGGAGCGACATGCATTGCAAGCGCCGGATTGGCCAAAGATTGCGCCGCGCCGCTGCGTCAACCAGCCACCGAAAAGCTGATGGAACTGGTCGTGAGTGATACGGTATTGAAATACCAGCTCGAGCAGTCGATCGCTCTGGGCCAGCGGATCAACGGTGACCCGATGACCAATCCGGTGGCGAGCCTGGAGGATTACTACCATTTCATCGACGCGCTGGTGACCTACAACCCGCAGAACATCATGACTGGAACGCTGAATGGTCAGACCCGGGTTTCGATGGACGGCAAAAACTATTGCAATTGGAACATCCTCGACATTCTGGCCTACAGCTATTTCCTGGTCGATCGGCAGCTGACGACCGATCCGCGCGGGCAGATCCAGTTCGCCAACGATAAGTTCGGCGAATGGATGCGCGATATCGCGGTGGAGTGGGGCAATTACCTGGAAACGCCCGCTTCGGCGATCAATGTTCCGGATTTTACCAGCGATCCGAATTACGCCACCTGGACCTCGGCTAGCGATCCTGGCACCAGCCCTTGGTATTGTCCGCCCGAGGGCGGCTACGACACCTTTCAGGCCTTCTTCACGCGTGAGTTTTGCGCTGCAACCTTCCCCAACGGCTCGCGCCCGGTACAAGGCTATGACGACCCCAGAACCGTTGTAGCGATCGGCGATTCGACCTCGGCTGGCCGTTGGCCGATCAGTGAAGACGGCAAGCTCGTGACCACTTATGACGGGGTTGCCCAGTCGGGTCGGGTCATCAAGGGCCAGCTTTACAGCGACGTTCATGATTTCATCTTGGGCGGCGAGGGTGAGACAGTGATCGAAAGCTTCGGATCGATCGATCCCACTTTGTTCGACGGCGGCACTTGGACCCACCAGTTTCTGAACGTTAACAACTATCATCGGTTGCACGTACCCGTGGCGGGCAAGATAGTTTACCTCAAGCATCTGCAATCCGCAGTGCGGATGAAATCGGGTTGGTCGCAAGCCATTGGCGAGGGCGAAGTGTCGTTTTACGACCCGCGCGACACCGCCGACTGGCAGTTTGGCCAGACAAGGATGGTAATCGGCATCGACACCGGGGAACCGCATGGGGTGGTGGTGATCTCGCCCATGGGCATGGCGCAAGTCTCTGGCATCCAGAAACGTCAATGGGTGATCGAAAACGCACAGGCGTTAAAGGGCCAGGAGTTCGCTAATTTCGCCTTCGGCGGTTCCGATTTCGTGGTAATGTTCGAAAAGAAGGCGGGTTTTGTTCTGACGGTCGATGTCCTGCCCGAAGAAGCGCCCGGTGCGGGTGTCAACTATACGGGTTCATTGCAGGGCGAAAAGTACGGCTGCTTCGGCGGCGACCCCGGCTGCAGTGCGATACCGGGCGCGGCGAACCAGCCGCCGCCGATCCCTGCAGATCAGTAAGGCTTGCCCTTTTCGGGGGTGATCGCGTTCGCATGCATTTCTTATCGATCACTGGGGATACCAAAGCGCAAGCCGTCCGGGACGAATGATATGGAGGCTTTGAGGCCTTCCTTGTCCCGTGCGCGTGCAAGCGCGACACCGAACACGTGCCCTGGGAAGATAAGCCGCAACGCTCCAGGTGGCGCTTCAGGGACGGAAAAATTCCTCAATTTCATGGTCCAAGAATGACAAGAATTGATCGGAGCCTCGGATGGCAGGTTTGTCCCACACACCGACGATTTTGCATACATAGTGCTGCAAGATGCACGAATGGCTGCTCTGACGAGCCGCGCCGCAGCATCGCTTTGTGTAGTCGAATGGCTGCAATGGGCTGACTCCGGACCCGCGCCGTGTCTGGTGACCGCGGCAGGAAAGCGCAGGAAACGGACCCTGCAAACTTGCGAACCATGGTCGTCCTTCTGGACGTGACCGGCCCACAGCCGCCATTCGTTGCTAGCTCAACTTGCCGCAGTGCAGCCCATCATTGCGGATGGGGTGGATAGCTCCTGCTCCACCCGGCGTCGCAATGCGCCATACTGCAGTTGTCTATCACTGCTAGGAAAGGAGCTACCCAATGCAAG
>NZ_FZNN01000036.1 GCF_900188035.1 Puniceibacterium sediminis
GCTGGCGAACACCTGCCGAAGCTCTCGACGAACTGCTCAAACAGAATATAATCGAATGTGTTGCGACGACCGGTTGAATCCGCCCAATACTGTTCGCATGACTATCAGAAGATCCCGCGATAACAAGGGTTCAGCCTGTCGATGAGCGGCAAGGGAAATTGCTATGATAATGCAGCCGTCGAGACCTTCTTCAAATCCATCAAGGCCGAGCTGATTTGGCATCAGGTCATGGGAAACGCGGCGGCAGGCCGAAATGGCGATCTTCGAATACATAAACGCGTTCTACAATCCACGACGACGCCACTCAGCACTCGGCTGGAAAAGCCCCGTCGCTTTCGAACGAAAGGTGGCTTAAACGAGCACTTGGCGCGGCACGAAAGCGCGACAGGTCCAGAATCCACAAAGCCAAGGCTGGAGCCGACAAGCGCACCACAGCCATAGGGGGTCGCTGGTGCAAAAGCCGCATCCGCCTCTCTTGATCTTGCGGGCCGTCGATTTCAGCGCCCGACCTGCACCCCCTCATCTGCCGCAGCAACTTCATGGTCATTCGATTCGGCCAAAATGGCCCTATCGGATCCTACTACCGTCCCGCTAACCTTGCGCAAAGGCGCGAAGTCTTCTGGTGTGAGACTCTCGCGTTCCAGAAGCAGGGCTGCACCGGCCTCTAGATCGCTGCGGCGCGCGCTGAGAATGGCCTTTGCGCGGTCATAGGCGTCTTCTATCATTGCCCGTATCGCGAGATCGACCTCGCGCGCTGTCGCTTCGGAATAATCTTTACTGCCTGTCTGCATGTCCCCTGCACCCAGCCATTGCAAATGCTTGGCCTCCAGAACGGCCTGCCCGACAGCGGGACTCATCCCAAAGCGGGTGACGCAGTCACGGGCGATATCGGTGGCCTTTGCCAGATCGTCCGAGGCCCCCGTGGATATCTCTCCGAATACGATATCCTCGGCAGCGCGCCCCGCCAGAAGCACAGTCATACGATCCTTGAGGTCAGAATATGTGATTAGAAAACGGTCCTCTGTCGGGCGTTGCATCGTGAAGCCCAAGGCACCCACCGAGCGCGGGACAATCGAAACCTTGTGAACCTGATCTGCACTGGGCAGCGACGCCGCCGTCAGGGCATGGCCCAGTTCGTGAAAGGCCACGCGCTTGCGTTCGTCAGGCTGCAGAATGCGAGTCTTGCGCTCAGAGCCTGCAACGATCCGCTCAACAGACAGCGTCAGGTCCACCGCCGACACCGCGTTGCCCCCCCGGCGCGTTGCAATGATCGCGGCCTCGTTGATCAGATTGGCAAGATCAGCACCGGTGAACCCAGTCGTAATCGCGGCAATCTTGTCAAGATCGACGTCTGAGTCCAGTTTGACCTTGCGCGCATGCACCCCGAGGATTTGCGCCCGGCCTTTGCGTTCGGGCCTGTCTACCACCACCTGACGATCAAACCGTCCCGCGCGCAGCAACGCGGGATCAAGGATTTCGGGCCGGTTGGTCGCCGCAAGCAGCACGATCCCGACACTCGGGTCGAACCCGTCGAGTTCTGAAAGAAGCTGGTTAAGCGTCTGTTCCTTCTCATCGCCTCCGCCCATGCTCGACATCGCCGAGCGCGCGCGCCCCAATGCATCAAGCTCGTCGATGAAGATGATGCAAGGTGCCGCCTTGCGGGCCTGATCGAACAGGTCGCGTACGCGGGCGGCACCGACGCCCACAAACATCTCGACGAACTCTGACCCTGCGATGGAAAAGAACGGCACCTTGGCCTGACCGGCGACAGCGCGGGCCAGAAGGGTCTTTCCAGTGCCCGGCGGCCCAACAAGCAGTATGCCTTTGGGAATCCGAGCGCCGAGCCGTCCGTAAGTTTCCCGATCACGCAGGAACGACACGATTTCCTCAAGCTCGGCACGGGCCTCATCCACCCCGGCCACATCATCAAACGTGACGCCCGTGTCCCGTTCGACATAGACCTTCGCCTTGGATTTGCCGATGTTGATCAGACCACCCATTCCCTGACGATCCGCCATCTTGCGAAAAACGACCATCCAGAGGACGAAAAAGAACAGGATTGGTACGGTCCAGGACAGTAGCGTGGTAAACCAATTCTGATCGCTGGAGCCCGCAAATCGCACGCCAGATTTCTCAAGCTGGGCGGCAAAATCCGGCTCCACCCTCTGGGTGATGAAGTGCTCCTTGCCATCGACCGGTACGCCAAAGGATCCCTGAATCAGCGTTTCTGTCACCGTGACATCGGTGATCTGGCCGTCTTTCAGATACCCAAGGAATTCACTGTAATCGAGTGTGGCAAAGGAACGAGCCTCAAGCCAGATTTGGATACCGAAAATGCACAGCAAGGCAAAAACCATGTACCCCCAATTGTACTTGTGGTTTTTCTGCATTCTGTAACCTTCCGCGCGGCTTGATTTCCAAAATCAGGCTAGAGGTCCGGGCAGGTGCCGCGTTGATCAATATCAATTTCTTCAGGCCGGGTTCAAAACGGTCGCGTCGCGTATGGTGTGATGCAAGCCCCGCAGCTCGGGCCTGTCCAAGATGCGGCCAGCAATTGACTCGGATCAACTCGCCCATGCCGCAATCGGTGTTTGTGACAACAAAGCGCAATACGAACAGGAGTTTCACATGTCGATTCCGAAGACTATGAAAGCCGCCGTGGTGACTGAGCTGGGCAAACCGCTTGATATCCGCGAACGGCCCGTGCCACAGATCGGTCCGGGTCAGGTACTGGTGCGCGTGCGCGCTTCGGGCGTATGCCATACCGATCTTCATGCCGCGATGGGCGACTGGCCGGTCAAGCCCACTGCCCCCTTCGTTCCGGGGCATGAGGGGGTTGGCGAAGTGGCCGCCATGGGCGCGGGCGTCACCCACCTGAAGGAAGGCGACCGCGTTGGCGTGCCGTGGCTTCACACCGCCTGCGGGCGCTGTGAACACTGCACCGGCGGCTGGGAAACCCTGTGCGAAAGCCAGCAGAATACCGGGTATTCTGTCGACGGTGCTTATGCTGAATATGTTGCCGCGGATGCCAATTATGTCGGCGTTCTGCCGTCGGGTATCGAGTTCGGGCCGGCATCACCCGTCCTTTGTGCCGGCGTGACGGTCTACAAGGGCCTGAAGGAAACCGAGGTTCGCCCGGGCCAATGGGTCGCCATCCTAGGTATTGGCGGTCTTGGCCATATGGCAGTGCAATATGCCAAAGCCATGGGAATGCATGTCGTCGCCATCGACATTTCCGACAGCAAGCTGGAACTGGCCAAATCCCTTGGCGCGGATGAAGTGATCAACGCCGCAAAGGTCGATCCGGTGAAAGAGGTGACGTCGCATCTGGGCGGGGTCCATGGCGCGCTGGTCACGGCAGTCAGCACCAAGGCCTTCGCGCAGGCGACCGGTATGTTGCGCCGTCACGGCACGATGGCGCTGGTAGGCCTGCCGCCCGGCGAATTCCCACTGCCGATCTTTGAGGTCGTCCTGAAACGTCTGACGATCCGGGGTTCCATCGTCGGCACGCGCCTTGACCTGTCAGAGGCATTGTCGTTGGCTGCCGAAGGAAAGGTGAAAACCACATTCGCTTGGGATAAGCTAGACAACATAAATGCGATCTTCGACCGGATGCGCGAAGGCCGTATCGACGGGAGGATCGTTCTGGAGATCTGACAGGAGGCCAAGCAATGCCGGTGGATCAGCCTGAACAGCCATGTGAGCCAAGCGCAAGAAGCCTGCCCGCAATCATTCACGAACTGGATGTCCGGAGCCGTACAGGCAAGGATGTGACACTCGGAGAGGCGCTCGACCGGGCGGGTGCCCGGATGCACGGCGCCGCAATCCTGCTGCTGGCATTGCCAGAGTGCATCCCCCTACCCATCCCCAGCCTCGGGGCATTTCTGGGTGTGCCGCTGCTGATCGCATCGGCGCACCTGGCCATTTTTGGCGACCGTGGCGATCTGCCGGAACGCGCCCGACGGATTCAGCTTCCGCAGCGGATGATTTCAGTCATGGTCCGGTATTTGGCAGGACCGCTTGCCCGCGCAGAGCGGATCAGTCGTGATCGTGTACCCGCTCTTGCGCGCCGAGAAAGACTGATCGGTGCCCTGTGCATACTCATGTCGGTGCTGCTGCTGATGCCGGTGCCATTTATGAATGCAGCACCCGCAATCACACTGGTGTGTCTGTCTTGGGGTCTTTTGCAGCGAGACGGCGTTTTTGTCGGCCTTGGGATCGCGATGGCAGTTGGTGTCATGGTGGCAATCATTTTGCTTATTGATCTGATTTCTACGGCACTCACTGGCGTTGCCGCCTGACAGTCTGAACGCTTCATGCGGACCACAACGTGGGCGACAACCGCGTGCCACCATGCAGCCGCAGCTTTCATCCAATCCGATCGATTTTGATCTCGCTCAATCACTCAGCGGGAAAATCCTTGAAGATGCCTCTGGAACTACCGCTACCAGGCAACCGATATGGGACCGACAGAGAATACCGTGTGCACAGTTGGCATCAAGAACGACGACCAGAGCGAAGCCATTCGGTTTCTTCAAGATGGTGCGGGACGCGGAGCACCGGCACAGCGTATCGATACCCACGGTGCGATGATCTTTCTGATCGGCCAAGAGGCGCTAAAGATCAAACGCGCCGTGAAATACGACTACATGGATCTGTCTACCGTCGAAAAGCGCCACGCCATGCTGGAGCGCGAATTCGAACTGAACAGAGGTACCGCCCCCTCGATCTATAAGAGTGTGCTCCCGCTTGTGCGCGCGCCCGACGGGACAGTCACGATGGGTGGGTCCGGCGACATTCTGGAATGGATCCTGTGTATGAACCGCTTTCCCCAAGAGGCGGAACTGACGCAGATCGCGCAGGACCGTGGAATTGGTGATGATCTGGCACAAGCCTTGGGAACAGCGGTCGCCGACTATCACGAAACGACCCCGGTCAAACGTCTGAACGCCTACTCCCTCATCGGCGAGATTTTGGACGAACTCGACCGTGTGTTCGCCGCGATGAACATGGCGCTCGGCGGCGACCCTGAGGCGTTCATCGCGCAAAGTCGGCAAATCTGGGCTGACCGGGCCAATGATCTGGCGCAGCGGTCCCGGGAGGGTCACGTCCGGCGTTGTCATGGCGATCTGCACCTGCGCAACATCGTCATGATCGACGGCGTGCCCACGCCCTTTGATGCCCTTGAATTTGACGAGCGTCTGGGAACCTGTGACACGCTGTATGATCTTGCGTTTCTGCTGATGGATCTCGATCACCTCGGGATGACCCATGCGGCAAATCTGGTGCTGAACGCTTATCTTGCGCGCCGCTCCTTGGATCTGTCGGAAAGCGGGTTGTCGCTTTTGCCGCTCTACCTATCCCTCCGCGCAGCGATCCGTGCAATGGTCGAAGTCCAGACATCCGCCGTTGCAAGTTTGGGCAACGACAACAAGCGTGACGCCCGCGCATATCTCACTCAGGCGCTCGCGTATCTCGAACCCACAGCCCCCACTCTCGTCGCCATCGGCGGGTATTCGGGTACAGGCAAGACAACCATCGCGCGCGCGATCTCGCATCAGATCGGCAACAGCCCAGGTGCCATCCACATCCGCAGCGATGTCCTGCGCAAGAGGTTGTTGCACCGTGATCCGCTCGACCGGTTGGGGAATGAGGGATATACGCCCGGAATTACGGACCGGACATATGACGCCATCCGCCGACAGGCCCGGCAGGTCCTAGACCAAGGACATTCAGCAATACTGGATGCCGTGCATGGCGACCCAGAGGCACGACACGCTGCCGAAGCTGTCGCAAAGGCCTCAGGATGTGACTTTATCGGAATCTGGCTGGAATCGTCGACACAAACAAGACTGTCGCGCGTCACATCGCGAAAGCCAGACGCTTCGGACGCGGATGCCGCGGTGGTCAACAAACAGGCCGTGGCCGACCCCGGGCCAATCAACTGGCATCGCGTCGACACCGATCAACCCATGGACGCTGTAATAGACGTTGTTTCCGCGATCCTGAAATCAAAGACTGCCGCTGAAACGGGCATTCGCGGAGGAAAACATGTGGGGTAACGCCGTAAGAATCGCACGTATCCATGGCTTTGACATCAAGGTCGATGCCAGTTGGTTCCTGATCGCCGGGCTATTGGTATGGAGCCTCTCCACAGCCTACTTCCCGTCCGTAATGCCCGACGCCGACACCACGACGATCGTCACAACAGCCGTGATCGCGATGCTGGGTCTTTTTGCGTCGTTGATCCTGCATGAACTGGCACATGCCGAAGTCGCGGGACGTTTCAACCTGCACACCGCAGGTATTACCATGTTCCTGTTCGGTGGCGTTGCTGAGCTCCAGTCCGAGCCCGGGAGCGCTACAAGCGAATTCTGGATCGCCATAGCCGGGCCTGTTGCCAGTCTCTGCCTCGCACTTGCGTTCTGGTTCAGCGCCCTGATCGCGGATCTGGCCAACTCGCCGGAACCCGCACGCCTGATCTTGTCGTACCTCGCCGGGCTCAACCTGATCCTTGCGCTGTTCAATCTGGTGCCTGCCTTTCCGATGGATGGCGGCCGCGTCTTGCGGGCTTGGCTGTGGAACCGTTCTGGCGATCTGGTGGCCGCGACCAGACGCGCATGCGCTGTCTCTGCGGTCTTTTCCTACGGACTCATGGCGCTCGGCCTATTTGCTGCATCTACAGGCACGATTGCCGCCGGGCTTTGGCCCATCCTTATCGGCCTGTTCCTGCTGGCAACTTCGCGCGCGGCCCTCGCCCAACTTGAAACGAAAAATGCGTTGGACGGACGGGCCGTCGCAGATCTTATGACGCGCCACCCCCGGACGGCCCATCCGGACCAGACGCTCTCGGATCTCGTAAATCGCGTCTTTCTGGAGCATGGTATAAGCTTTGCTCCCGTTGTCGAGAACGGCAGGCTTTTGGGCTATGTCGACCTGGCGATCGTCCGGAAGATCGACCGGGAGCACTGGACAACCGCAATCGTAGACGACGTCATCGAAAGCGTCGGCCCCGAGAACACCGTTTCCTCAAGCATGACCGCTCTCGATCTGATCTCTCTCATTACAAAAACCGGTCGACGGAAGTTCCTTGTCGCCGACAAAAACGAACTCGTCGGCGTGATCACTCTTTCGGACATCCTTGCCCACCTGAGTGTTTTCCGTGAGGTTGCATAACCATGTATCGCTACACATGGCAAATTGGTCCCTAATTTGCGATACATCGAATCGTTAACGCAACAAACGGATTGCCCGCAATGAACACGGTCGACGACCGCTCACTTCTTCTTGCACTGCTGGATGCCGCGGTGGATGCCATCATCGTCTCTGATCGGGATGGCGCGATCCTGCGGCTAAACAAGGCGGCTGCAGAGCTTTTCGGCTATTCCATCGAGGGGCTGACCGGACAGAACGTTAGGATCCTGATGCCACAGGATATGGCGGTTCATCATGACGGGTTCCTGCATCACCACCTTGATACCGGCGAAAAGCGCATCATCGGGATCGGTCGCGACGTCGAAGGTCTGCGTGCCAACGGGACGTTGTTCCCGCTGCATCTGTCGGTGGGACGCGCGGACATCGAAGGCCAAGTGGCGTTTGTGGCGATCCTTCATGATCAGTCCCGCAGAAAAGCCGCCGAAGAGGCAGCAGCGCGCTCCCAGCGCATGGATGCGATCGGCCAGATGACGGGCGGCATCGCCCATGACTTCAACAACCTGCTCACTGTCGTTATCGGCAACCTCGAACTTCTGGAGATGTCTGAAACTGCCGAAAAAAGCCGCGCGTTGATCACCGATGCGCTGGAAGCGGCAGAGTTGGGTGCGGACCTGACCTCTCGGCTTATGGTGTTCGCACGCAAGAGCACCCTGCAATCCGAGGTGATCGCGACAAACGACGCTGTTTCTCAGTCTCTGGCCATGCTGAAGCGGACGATCGGGTCGCATATATCTGTCGAGGCGACGCTTGCTGAGGATCTATGGCCCACACGCGCGGATGCGACACAACTCCAGACCGCCGTTCTGAACCTCGCGCTCAACGCACAGGACGCCATGTCCGCCGGTGGCAAGATCTTTCTGGAAACGCGGAATATCATACTGGACGACAGCTACGTCGCGCAGGAAATCGGTGTTGAACCAGGAAACTATGTGCGCTTGTCGGTCAGTGATACCGGCGACGGCATGTCGGCCGAAACCCGTAGCCGCGCGATGGAGCCGTTTTTTACGACAAAGGCCGTCGGCGAAGGCACCGGGCTTGGACTGTCGATGGTTTACGGCTTCGTCAAACAGTCAGGCGGGCACCTGACCATCTACAGTGAAGTGGGCCAGGGAACGACGATCAGCCTGTATTTTCCGGCATTGATCGACATTGCGGACAATGCGACCCTTGCCCGGAAAACCGATGATGTCCAAGTGCGTATCGGGTCTGGTCAATTGGTTCTTGTGGTCGAGGACGATCCGCGCGTCATGCGTCTTTCCGAAGCTCGCCTGCAGGCTTTTGGTTTCAACTGCATCACCGCCACCACCGGCGACGCAGCGTGGGATACTCTGAAAGACCGCGATGATATTGCCATGGTGTTCACCGACCTCGTGATGCCCGGCAAGCTGTCAGGCCATGACCTCGCAAAGCAGATTGCCACGTCCAAGCCGAATGTCCGGGTGCTGATGACTTCGGGGTTTTCCGAAGGCGTGTTGCAGGGAGGACGTATCGGAGCCGATTTCGCGATTCTGCGCAAACCCTACCGCCAGACAGATCTGGCAGAGGCGCTTCAGGCCGTGCTTGAAGACCGATAAGCGTCTTCGACCGCACTTTCTGTCAACATGTAGCCAATGCCTCGCACCGTTTTTATCAGCAAAGGGCGCGCCGGATCTCTCTCAATCTTTTTGCGCAGGCGGGCCACCTGATTGTCGATGGTCCGGTCCAACGGCGCCCAATCCGCCCCGTCAATCAGGTCCATCAAGCGATCCCGGGACAGCGGTCGCTTGGCGTTGCTTAAAAAGGCGCACAACAGTTTGAAGTCAGCGGTCGTCAGATCACAATCGCGACCGTCCCTGTCTGTAATGGTCATGCGGTCCTGATCGACTATCAAACCATCCAGATAAAGCAGCGTGTCATCAGAAGGGGTGTCGGCAACCTCACCGATGTTGACCGGGGAACGTCCCTCGGATCTGCGCAGGACCGATCTGACGCGCGCCAGGACTTCGCGGACGTGAAAGGGCTTTGTCAGATAGTCGTCCGCCCCGAGTTCTAGACCTACAATGCGGTCGATGACGTCATCCTTTCCCGTCACCATGATAATCGGAACGTCATGACTGCGGCGGATTTCGCGTGCGACATCCAGCCCGTCTTCGTTACCAAGGTTCAGATCTAGGGTGACCAGATCGGGCAGGCTCTCCGCAAACGCAGCGCGCACGCCCGAGCCATTCTCTGCTTCATCCACAAGGAACCCGTCGCTTTCCAAGCATCGCCGAAGAAGGACACGTACTTTGGGATCGTCATCGACAACAAGAACCGTTTTCTGAGTCATTTCCACTATCCGAAGGAATTCGGTCAAACTTACCCAAAATTAACGAAAATGGCTAGCCGCCTCGATCAGGCCCGGAGAAGGATACAAAACGATACAATTTGATACCCGGGCATGCGTATGCCTGTGACGCCCTCAGGGGATGGTGTCCGTGAAGCCAACTGGGGGACACACCATGTACGTAACACTTTCAATCGAAGCAGCAGATACAATCACTAGAGTCGGAACTGACTTTTCATCCAGACCGCAGGCTTCCGCGCATCCGCAAAGACAGCACGCAGCCGGTACGCATCTCTTCCGCGAAGGCGATCATGCCGCGAATGTTTACGAAGTTAAGTCCGGGGTACTGCGCCTGACCCGCGTTCTGGAAAACGGTCGTCGGCAGGTCATCGCTTTTGGCCTTCCTGGCGACATCATCGGGTTCCCAAACGGAGACCTGCATCACACCGACTGCGACGTCATCGCGACCGCCGAGATCATCACGCATCGCCGCAGCGCGCTTGAGACCAGTGAGGGCGATCCAGAAACGCACCAACGTCTGCTTCGGGCCGCACTGCGCGAAATCAGTGCCATGCAGGATCATTTCATGATGCTCGCGCGCAAGTCCGCAATTGAAAAGGTCGCATCCTTTCTGATCGTACTTTCCCAGAGAACCGGTGTGCCAATCGGCAATTACACGACCTTCTCGCTGCCTATGAGCCGTGCTGACATTGCCGACTTTCTTGGGCTGACCATCGAAACCGTGAGCCGCTCGTTCAGCCTGCTGCGCAAGAATGGCACGATTGCCCTGGAAACGCCGCAGACCGTTCTGGTCCGCGACATGCAATCCCTGCTCGATCTGTCCGAGTCCACCGACTGAAGATCTACGTCAGTACGACCCATCCTGCAGGATGTGGTCGTGCCCCAGTTCCTCAAGGCCGCTGGCGATTTCGTCGGCGGCCATTGGGTGCGACAGAAGGTACTTTGAGGAAGGCGAATCCGACCGCTCTGCTGCAAGCGCCAGCGCGTCGGCCCACTCTTCGGCACCAAAGTCGCCACGTCCAACCCACATCAGCGCCACCAGTTCCTGCTGGTGTTCGACATCCATGCCGTCGATTTCTTCGACCAACTCTTCGCGGCTGGCGTCGGTGCCGACTTCCTCGGCCAAAGTGATATGGTGCCCGCCCTGTTGCGCATTGTCACGGGCGTCGCGCGGCGTATCCTCGTCCCCCAGACTGACGGCGCGCATCTTGAACAAAAGGTTGCGCAGAAAATCCGGTCCGATCGTCAGTTCGTTAGACGTATCCATTTCCATCTCTTTTTTCCTTTTATGCGGGCCAAATATCGCGAATCGCCTGTGGAAGGCCCGCTTTTATGTCACGAATCTCACCCTCTGAGATCTTGTTGTCGAGGGTCCGAAAAACGGCGGTGATGTCCTCCTGACCGCGCCAGTCCAGGGCATCGCCGATCTGGGCCTCAATGGCGGCGACAAAATGTTCGACCTTTCTGTCCCGCACCGGCGTATGGGCCGGTTGCCAGCCCTCAAAGAACATGCCACGGATCAGCAGCGGCATCTGAGCGGACAGTTGCGCCAACTCTTCGTGCCCCAGATGATCGCGGATTTGCACCAGTGTCACGCGCAACAGGCGCAGCGCGTCCCGGCTGCTGTCCCATCCAAGACGTTCACGCAGTTCGTTGATCCATTCATGGGTCAACTGAACCGTATGGTCGATCACTTCCAATCCCTGAGCAGACATGCTGTCCTCCTAGTCGGGGTCGCGTTCCATGGGGCGCATCTCGGCATCCAGCGTGGGCCCGGCATTGCCCACCAGCCGTTCGAAAAGCGCCGTCGTCATTCCGCCGATTCCCAGAAGAACCAGCGCGAAATTTGCCATCCATCCCAGCACCGGGATGAAATTAAGCAGCGTCACAATCGTCACGCCAATCACCAGCGCCAGCAAGCGCATCCAAATCTGCGGGTCTTCGGCAGCCCCAAAGGCGCGCAGGCTGCGCATCGCCAGAACATACGCCCCGAGGATGTATCCCAGCGTCCAGACCGCGACCGTTGCCAGCAACACGATTGGAATCAGCGGGATGCCGACAACCGCCATCGCACTGATGGGCACCAATCCGAACAAGATCGACAGGCCGATCACACCCGAAAGAAGCGCCATTCCGGGCCGTGCTTCAATGCTGTGACGCAGATGGCGGACCTGCGCAGGTGCAAGGGTCAGGAACAGCGCGCCAATGACGATAAAGAACCCAAGAGTGATCAGGAATCCGCTCAGCACCGTCAGAAAAGTTGGCAGTACCGGGTATTCCCAATTTTCCCATGTGTCGCGCGCATCCCTGATCACTTCTCTGCGCTCATAAGGCTCAAAGGTTACGCGATCAGCCGGGATCACGCGTTCAGGAATATCGATACGGGTCGGCGCCGAATAGGAAAGCGTGCCGCCGATGCGGGCATCAGGCCCGAATTTCAGCGTCTCACCCGCGAGCATGACATCCCCCGACACATCGGAATTGAGCGTGACACTCCCCCCCGCCGCTGCAAGGGCACCCTGCACAGGGCCGTCTATCGTCACCCGCCCACCGGCCAGGCGAGCATTGCCGCCGACAGAGGCCCCGGTGGAAGTCCTGACACTGAATCCCGAAGCCGTCAGGTCACCGCCAACCGCCCCCCGCAGACCGACCGAAAACCCGACGGCGTACAGATCACCGCCCGTCGCTGCATCCACATCGACGACGAAACCCGCGGCGTGGGCGTCCTGAGCAACCGTACCGTCAAGCGTCACCGTCGCGCCTGTGGCAAGCACATCGCGCGTAGCTTGCAACGGCGCACTGCTGTCACCAGCCCTGAGTATGTCCCCGCCGATCATGCGATCCGACGTATCCGCAAACCCATGGCTCGCGAGGGTCGCAAGAAGACTTGCCAATAATATGCCTTTGAATTCCATCTTCACTCCCCTCCTCGCGTTTATATGCCAGGAAAGGATGCGGCTTTGAGCCTGGAAACAAGTTGATCGAAATCAACCAGGATTACCGATTCCGTCGGTAATTCTATCAATGCCCTTAGGGCAATGGACAATTTCAGAATGGAGGTCATTGAAATGCCGAAGAAGACCAATACGCCCCAGACATCTGGCGATACGGTCGGCTGGCCGTTGATCCAATCGTTTCAGACCGAGGTAAACCGCATGTTCGATCGCTTCAACGCGACGCCGTTCGGGGCCGATCGGAAGGTCATGCCGGTGCTCGATATTGCCGAAACCGCCGACGCGATCGAAATCACGGCCGAGATTCCCGGTGTGAAGCCCGAGGATCTGGATGTCTCGATCTCGGACGAGACACTGATCCTGAAGGGTCAAAAGAGCGACGCGCGCGAAGACCGCAGCAAGGATTGGTACCATGTCGAACGCAGCTTTGGCAGCTTCCGTCGACATGTCCCGTTGGGGTTTGCACCCAAAGACGGAAAGGTCGACGCAAAATTCAAGGACGGCATCCTGACCCTGCGCATCGACAAACCGGCTGATGTGACCGAAAAAACCCGTAAGATCGAAGTTACTGGCGCCTGAGCCCCACACGGATCGTGTCGCAACGCGTTCTGTGTCTCTGCCGCCTCAACTGGTGCGATTGAAGGTCAAGGATCGCACCAGTCTTCCTTGGCGAGCGCAGCGAAAACGGCAATTCATCGATGTCCGCTATTCGGCAGCAACCGAGTCATAAATGTCTTCTTCCTGGGCATTGTGAATTCGGCAAAGCGTTACAAGCGTTTCAATCACGCGTTGAGCATCGCCAATCAAATGACTTTCCAGATTTTGCGACTCCACGGCGTCGCTCATTTCGGAAAGCTGCCCTGACAATTCCTTGATCTCATCATGTGTCCGGCTCAACGGGATCAATTGCTGATCATCTGACAGGAACGGGCGGACTTCCGCAAAAACGCCGGTTTCGTCAGACCTTTCATGGGCAAGAAGTTCCTCGGAAACGATGCCATTCGCTTCGGAAATCAGGTTCTTGGCGGCCTTGGCATCGGCGACATCAAGGATGTCGGCAATATCGCTCAACCGATCAAGCGCCGGTTCCATGTTTTTGTGTTCGGTCCTCAGACCGGCCAGTCTAGCAGGGGTCAGCCCCACCCGCCGTGTGACCCGGCCCGGCACCAGGGTGCGCAGCGCATTCAGGATGACGGCGACATCTATCGCTTCTTGGGTCAACGCCCCCTGCACAGGTGTAAGCCATCCGAATGCCGCAGCGATCATCGCGATGCCGGACAGGGACAAGCCGACCGTCATGCTTTGCAGCGCAATCTTGCGAGTACGCCGCGCAATTCCGATGGCATCTGCAACCCGGTCGATCTGATCCACAAGGATCACCACATCGGCCGCCTGCGACGCGGCGCTGGCCCCCCGTACCCCCATGGCAATTCCGACACTGGCCGCGGCAAGGGCCGGCGCGTCATTGATGCCGTCGCCCACCATGACCGTCGCAGCACGGCTTTGTTCATCAGCAACAGACTGAACCTTCTGGGCGGGGGTGCGCTCGGCCAGAACTTCATCCACCGATAGCGCGGTTCCGATGCTTTGGGCGGTATCGGCCCGATCCCCGGTCAGCATGACGATCCGGGTTACATCCTTTGCCCGCAGAGCCCGTATCGTGCGTGAAGCGTCAGAGCGGATTTCATCCCCCATCAGGATCGCACCGATCCCTGCCCCGTCAACGGCAACAAACACCGCCAGCGAAGAGCGCAATTGCGCGCGGCGCAATGCGTGCGCCGACCAGCCCTGCAGCACCTGATCGCCAAGCGCAAAGGCCTGCGATCCGACGCGCACGGCCTGCCCGCCGATAGTTCCTGAAATGCCTTCGCCCTGAGCCTCGACCACATCCTGCGGCATCGAAAGGGACAGCTTGCGCTGCCGGGCGGCATCCACAATCGCTTCGGCCACAACGTGATGGGACGCCTGATCCAGCGAGGCCGCAAGCCCCAGCACATGATCTTCGGACATCTCTGGTGCGGTCTCGATGGCAATCATCCTTGCGCCACCCAGCGTCAAGGTCCCCGTCTTGTCGAACAGAACCGTGCGCACCTGAGCCAGCGCTTCCAGCGGGCCGCCGCCCTTGATCAGGATGCCGCGGCGCGCCGCACGGCTTACTCCGCCGATGAACGCAACCGGAGCGGCAAGGATCAGCGGGCATGGTGTGGCGACGACAAGAACCGCCAAGCCGCGCAGCGGATCACCCGACAGATACCACGCCAGCCCGGCGACCAGCAGCGTCACCGGCAACAATATGATGGCAAACCTGTCGGCCGCGCGAATGAACGGTGCTTTGGCTGTCTGAGCGGAACTGACCATCCGGATGATGCCGGCATAGGCGCTTTCGTTTGCCGTTGCCCGCGCGGTGATCCTGAAACTCGCCCCGGCATTGACGGTGCCGCTCAGAACACTGGCCCCTGGCGGTCGATTCACCGGGATCGGTTCACCCGTCAGAGCCGACTCGTCAATGACCGCAGTCGTGTCTTCGACCGTTCCATCGACCGGAACGACCTCTCCTGCTTTGACCAGCACCACGTCCCCGGGGTTAACGTCATCGACCGGGACATCCCGCACGCCATCGGCACCGACAAGATGGGCCACCCGGGGTGCACGGTCGACAAGCCCACGCAGGTCACGTTCGGCGCGCGCCACGGCAAAATCCTCAAGCACCGTGCCACCGGCATACATCACCGCCACAACGATCGCAGCGAGCATTTCCCCAAGCGCCAGCGCCCCCGACATCGACACAAGGGCAATCGCGTCCACGCCGACGCGCCCGGCAAAGAAGGCCCTCAGAATGGACACCAGAAGGCTCAGGGCGACCGGAACCGTACCGGCCATCCAGATCATGGCTGCAAAGTCGCCCCGTCCCGCCCAAAAGGCCAGACCGCCGCCCAAGACAGCAGATACAGCCACTCCTAGCAGGAGTATGGTCACGAGCCGTTCAAGGCTGTGAACTTTCGCCTCTTTGGGCGTAGTTTCTTCTGTCGCATCCTGCACGGCAGACCTCTCTTGCTTTCCTTGCCACCAATTTCACCAACACTTAGCGGATGAATGGAACGCTTGGGTGATCTTCATTGTCCGAGGTTTTCCATTCCCGAACGACCCGCGCCTTGATGGAAGTCACATAGAGAGAGTTTTGTCAGGTCGCAAAGCGCTTCAAGGTTTTCGGGGGGGAACCAATTGGTCTGCACTCCCGCAGCATCAAACTCCCCGAAACCGGCCAATTTCAGCGATACGTCCCCAATCCGCCTGATCACCCTGGCACATGAAAAACTGGTCAAATCTCGGCTTGATTCACCCGCTTCGATAATTCGGCTGCGCTTTCCTTGCGTTCGCTGTAGCGATCCAGGAGGTAGGCTTTGCTATCACGAGTGAGCAGCGTGAACTTCATCAACTCTTCCATGACATCGACCATCCTGTCGTAGAATGGCGATGGTTTCATGTGGCCGGCCTCGTCGAATTCCAGAAATGCCTTCGGGGTGGAAGACTGGTTGGGAATGGTCAGCAGGCGCATCCAGCGACCAAGGATGCGGAGCTGATTCACGGCATTGAAGCTTTGTGAACCGCCGCTGACCTGCATCACAGCCAGCGTCTTGCCCTGCGTCGGGCGCACGCCACCAAGGGACAGCGGTATCCAATCGATCTGGGTCTTCATGACGCCGGTCATCGCGCCATGCCGTTCGGGTGAACACCAGACCATGCCTTCGGACCAGGTGACCAAATCGCGCAACTCCTGCACCTTTGGGTGATCGGTTCCCGCGTCGTCGGGCAAGGGCAGACCGGAGGGGTTGTAGGTTCTGGTATCGGCCCCGAAACGGGTCAGGATGCGGGCCGCCTCTTCGGTCATCAGCCGACTGTAGGACCGGTCCCGGAGCGAGCCATAAAGCAAGAGAATGCGCGGGGCATGAGTTGCCCGCTCTGGCGTATTCAAAAGTTCCGTATCGATGGGCTGGAAATGCGTTTCTTCCAAATTCGGAGTTTCAGGCAACCCGGTTTCCTTTCGCGTCAATCACTAGCGTCCCGTCCTCCTTCGTCAGCGGACCGGGGGGCATGCGATCCAGAAGATCCAGCACGGCCTCGCTCGGGCGGCAAAGCCGGACGCCTTTTGGCGAACAGACGATGGGACGGTTCACCAGAACGGGATGTTCCAGCATCGCGGCAAGAAGTGTCTCATCGGTCACCATAGGATCGAGCAGTCCCATTTCCTCGGCCGGGGATTTCGTTGTCCGCAAGGCTGTACGGGGCGTCAGATCCGCAGCGGCGAACAGCGCCAGAAGCTGCGGACGGGTCCAACCCGTCTCAAGATACTCGATCACCTCAGGTGCCTCGCCCGATGCCTTGATGATCGCCAGCACGTTGCGCGAGGTGCGGCAGTCAGGGTTGTGATGGATGACGATGCTCATCACGCGCCGGGATCAGCCGGAAACCAGTGCTTTGTCCTGTTGGCAAAGGCGACGAGCGAAAGCATCACCGGCACCTCGACCAGAACGCCGACGACCGTGGCCAGGGCAGCGCCCGATCCAAGCCCGAACAGGCTGATTGCGACGGCCACAGCGAGCTCAAAGAAGTTGGACGTGCCGATCAATGCGCAGGGGGCGGCCACGTTGAAGGGAATACCCCATGCCCGTGCCGCGCCATAAGCCACAAAGAAGATGCCGTAAGACTGGATCAGAAGCGGAATGGCGATCAGCGCGATGACAAGAGGGCGATCAAGGATGACCTCGCCCTGAAACCCGAAAAGCAGCACCACAGTCACCAGAAGCCCGAGGATCGAAAATGGCTGAACGCGGGTTTTGAAGGCATCGACTCCTGCCTCGCCACCGTTCCGGACAAGGCTCCGGCGGGTCAGATACCCGGCCAGTAGCGGCAACATGACGTAGAGCCCCACCGACAGCAACAAGGTGTCCCAAGGCACGGTGATATCCGTCACACCCAGCAGAAAGGCAACGATGGGGGCGAAGGCAAAGACCATGATGACATCATTCACGCTGACCTGCACCAGCGTATAGGTCGCATCCCCACGCGTGAGGTTCGACCAGACGAACACCATTGCTGTGCAGGGCGCCGCGCCCAGCAGGATCACACCAGCGAGATAGGCCTGCGCGTCATCCGGCGGGATCAAACCCGCAAAGAGGTAATTAAAAAACAGCACACCAAGCGCCGCCATCGTGAACGGTTTGATTAGCCAGTTCACCACCAGCGTCACCACCAACCCCTTTGGCTTGTCGCCAACTTGGCGCAGCGCGCTGAAATCGACGCCGACCATCATCGGATAGACCATCGCCCATATCAGCACCGCCACAGGCAGGTTGACGGAAGCGATCTCAAACGAGGCGAGAGTCGCGAAGAGACCGGGAAACAGGTTGCCAAGCAAAAGCCCCGCCCCGATGGCAAGCGCCACCCAGACGGAAAGCCAGCGTTCGAATGTCCCCAGACCCGCCGCAGCGGAAAACGATGTATCGGTCATGTCAGTCTTTCGAAAAAATGAGGTCAGTCGGCCTCGACAGGAGTCTTGCCGATGTCATCGAGGCTGCGTTGCAACGCCATCCGGTCGAGCGATTCGATGGGCAGACTGACAAAGATCGAGATGCGGTTGCGCAGCATCCGGTAGGTATCCGAAAAGGCGAACCGGCGAACGGCCTCCAGGCCCTCGACCTTGACCGGATCGGGCACACCCCAGTGGGCAGTCATCGGCTGGCCCGGCCAGAACGGACATTCCTCAGCAGCCGCATTGTCACAGACGGTAAAGACGAAATCCATCTGCGGCGCATCAGGTTCACCGAATTCATCCCAGCTCTTGGACCTTGCAAAACCGGTGTCGTGGTTCACCCCCCGAAGCAGGTCAAGCGTGTAGGGGTGCGGCGCCGACCCCGGCCTTGAGCCAGCGGAAAAGGCTTTGAACCTTCCAGCCCCTTCGCGGTTCAGGATTGCCTCAGCCATGATCGAGCGGGCAGAATTCCCGGTACAGAGAAACAGGACGTTGTAGATATCTTTGGTCATGACACCCTCCTAACAGGCGCAGGCGATTTCTTTTATGACAGGCTGGCACAGCTCGGGACGGCCACCGCAACAATCCTCCATCAGAAACGCAAGCAGTCCGCGCATTCCGTCCATGTTGGCGAAATAGCGAATGCTCCGTCCTTCCCGCTGATTCCGGATCAGGCCGGACCGTGCGAGGACGGAAAGGTTGGCCGACATCGTGTTCTGCCGCACTCCAAGGGTCTCACTGATGTCGCCAGCGGACATTCCCCCCTCTCCTGCCTTGATGAGCAGGCGGAAGACATCAAGCCGCGTGGACTGACTGAGTGCTGCAAAGGCGTCTAGAGCGTTACTTTTATCCATATATCCGGAATTATCGATATATTTGATGACAGTCAAGCCAGAAACTGTTCGGCAATCAAACTCCCGGCTCAAAAATGGCCCGAAATGCAGACGCCAAGACACCCAGGATGCGGTCTCCGGCCCCTCCCCATCCACACCGACGCCCCCCCCCCCCTGCCGGTTACCGTGCGAAGCGGATTGGTAGTGAGAAGGTGTGCGTGCCTTGATTCAGGCCGTTTGGGGCGGCGGGCATTCTGGCTTTCTGGACGGCGCTGATGGCGGCCTGGTCGAGGAGGGCGTTACCCGATGAGCGGGAGATGCCGACGCCTGCGAGGGAGCCGGAGCTTGTGACCTTGAGCCAGAGCACGACCGTTCCCGATGCGCGCCCGGCCCGGCTGGGATAGCGTTTGAGCCGTTCCACGCGGGTGCGTA
>NZ_FZNN01000037.1 GCF_900188035.1 Puniceibacterium sediminis
CGCCGGAATTCGTCCGTCCGTTTCAGCCCCATAGTCAGTCTCCTTTGTTGCAGCAAATGCTATCAAAGGAGCGCCATCAAACCGCGACAGGTCCAATCCGGTTTGCTGTACGTCGTTGCGCCATACGGTGTTGTGAATTGTCATAACGGTCCCTGCGCAGGTGCTGCTGCGGCTAGATTCTTCGGCAAAGCGTCGTTCCAGATCTTTGTTGGATTCTGCAGTCTCGGCCTCGCGCGCCAGCTAGTCCCTCAGGTTCCGGGCTCCGCGCACGGGAATAGCAGGCGGCCTGGATAACGGAACGCACAAAGCTGGAGCGTAAAGCCAAGGCGATTGCGTGTGTACCGCCGATTCCGAATGTACTCGGGACAATCGTCGCACCAGCAAAAACCACAGCTTGCAAGGCCAAAATCCGAGGGGCAATTGGGACAGCGCCCCGCCATCTATGCCTAGGTTTCCCCATCCGATCAGTCCTGTGAGCGACAGGTGGCTGAGTTGACCTCGTTCGGCGAGCGCGGCGGAAATGACATGGTGGCGGTGTTCAAGGAATCAGCTTCAGGCGTCTTTGCCAATCGCGTCGCCCGCAATCGGGTGCTCGACTTGATGCAGGCCAGAAATATCAACGCCATCATGGGCAGTGAACTCTTTCGATGGGGACGTTCCACCCAGGATTTACTCGATACCTTCAACAGGCTCGCAGGTTGGAAAGTCTTGGTGGTGGCAATAAACAGGATGACCTTCGAGTTAGACAGCCCCCGTCGCCGGATGATGGCCACCATGCAGGCCGGGATCGCGCAGTTCGAACGTGATTTGCTCAGCAAAAGGGTGAAATCCGGCATGGCTGCACCGCAGGCACGTAGAAAGATCCCGGCCAACGCCCGAAATCCGACAGGCTCGCCCCAAAGGTCTTTCAAGCGGTGGGGGATGGTCGGTCATATCGATGGATCGCAGGCGATCTCGGCATCAGCAAAACACCTTACTCGAAATCATGAAACGCCCGCGACAGAACTCTTTGTGATACGGTCTTGCCCCTTACAAAAATCTACCCTGTTGATTTGCACCCAGAACTGAGGCGGTAAGGCGCATAATTTTCACTGAGAACTGAGCCATGTGAACCTACCCCCAAAGCAGAAAGCAGCGGGGGGCAACGGAGTGATCCACATGGGACTTTTGAATATCATCCATCGGATGCATAAGCGGCAGAAGCTGTCGATCCGCGAGATCGCGCGGCTGACAGGCGTGTCGCGGAATACAGTGACCAAACATCTGGCGGCGAACACCATCGAGCCAAAATTCGCGACGCCGGAACGGGCGAGCAAGCTTGATCCCTTTGCCTAGAAGCTGGCGGGTTGGCTGAAGACCGAAGCCGGAAAGTCGCGTAAACAGCGGCGCACAGTGAAGCAGTTGCACGCCGATCTCGTGGCGCTTGGCTTCACCGGGTCCTATGCCCGGGTGGCGGCTTTTGCGCGATCGTGGCGGGCAGATCGGCAGCGTGAACAGCAGACGACGGGGCGCGGGACCTTTGTGCCGCTGCATTTTGATCCTGGCGAAGCCTTCCAGTTTGACTGGAGCGAAGACTTTGCGGTTCTGGGCGGCGAGCGCACGAAGTTGCAGATGGCGCATATCAAGCTGTCACACAGCCGGGCCTTTCTGCTGCGTGCCTATCCGTTGCAAACGCATGAATGCTGTTCGATGCCCACTGGCACGCGTTCCCGGTATTTGGCGGCGTGCCGGGTCGTGGGATTTACGACAATATGCGCACGGCGGTTGATCGCGTCGGCCGCGGCAAGGAGCAGCAGATCAACATGCGCTTCCTCGCGATGACGAACCACTATGTCTATGAGCCGGAGTTTTGCAATCCTGCGGCGGGTTGGGAGAAGGGGCAAGTCGAGAAGAACGTTCGAGATTCCCGCCACCAGATGCTGCAAGGCATGCCGGACTTCCCCGACCTTGCCGCGCTGAATGCCTGGCTGGAAGAGCGCTGCTTAGATTTGTGGCGGGTGACCCCGCATGGCAAACAACCCGGCACCATCGCCGACGTCTGGGCCGACGAGCAGGCCGCGCTGATGCCGCTGCCGGTCGCGTTTGACGGCTTCGTCGAGCTGAGCAAGCGCGTGTCGCCCACATGTCTGATCAGCTTCGAGTATGAGGAGGATCAGAAAACGATCCGGGGGATCGTTTCCCCGACGCAAGGCTATAGCGTTCCAGCACCCTTCGCCAACCGCCCTGTCAGCCTGCGGATCTATCCGGACCGGCTGGTGGTGGTGGCTGAGGGCAACATCCTGTGCGAACATACGCGCGTGATACAGCGCAGCCACCACCTGCCGCCGAAGACGATCTACGACTGGCGGCATTATCTGGCGGTCGTGCAGAGGAAGCCAGGCGCTCTCAGGAATGGTGCGCCCTTCCTGGAATTACCTCACGCGTTCCGACAGTTGCAGGATCATATGCTGCGCAAGCCCGGCGGTGATCGCGTCCCTCACATCGATACTGCGTATCGACTGCCGGTCAGTGGATGGTAGACATCCTCGCACTGGTTCTTCAGCACGATGGACAAGCCGTTCTCATCGCCGTCGAGCTTGCGTTGGCCGAGGGCGTGCCGACCAAAACCCATGTGCTGAATCTGCTGCACCGGCTGGTCGACGGCAAGGTGATTGATGGCCCGCCACTGGATACGCCACAGGCGCTGGCCCTGCGCCAAGAACCCAAGGCCAATATCGAACGCTATGATGATTTGCGGACCCAAATCGCTGGAGGCCATCATGCGTCATGACCCTGCCGCTGGCGCCATCGTCATAATGCTGCGCCTCAAATTGTATGGCATGGCGTCGTGCCGAAGGCACGCCTTTGGCGTGACCCGTCACTGATCTGATTGAGCAAGGAGCGTCGGCCTTTGAAGCTGCCATCCCAATTCTGGCGCAACTCCTGAAGGCTGAATTGGCCGAACGCGAGGTCCGGTCGATCGCTTATCACATGAAATCCGCCCGCTTTCCGGCCTATAAAGACCTCTTCGGCTTCGACTTCGCCGCCAGCGAGATCAACGAAGCCACTGTAAGGGCCTTGCACCTCTGCGAGTTCATGGACGGCGCCCAGAACGTGGTCTTGATCGGAGGCCCAGGCACAGGAAAGACCCACGTCGCAACGGCGCTCGGCATCCAGGCCGTCGAACATCACCGCCGCAAGGTTCGCTTCTTCTCGACCATCGAACTGGTCAACACCCTCGAACAGGAAAAGATCAAAGGCAAGGCCGGGCAGATCGCGGAAGCCATGACCAAGCTCGACCTCGTTATCCTCGACGAGTTGGGATACCTGCCGTTCAGTGCGTCAGGTGGGGCACTGCTCTTCCACCTGCTCAGCAAACTTTACGAGCGCACCAGCGTCGTGATCACCACCAACCTCAGCTTCAGCGAATGGGCCACGGTCTTTGGCGACGCCAGGATGACAACCGCCTTGCTCGATCGCCTGACCCACCGCTGTCACATCCTTGAAACCGGAAACGACAGCTTCCGCTTCAAAGCAAGCTCAGCTGCGGCATCTGCTGCAAAGAAGAAGGAAACAACACACAGCTTGACCCCAGCATGAACCAAAATCCATAATCAGAGGTGGCTCACTTCTCGGTGAAAAAACCGGCTCAGTTCTGGGTGCAAATCAACAATACCCCTCATGGGGGATGTCAATGACGGTCCAAACCACCGCATCATCTCAACCACGTCCCTGCGGGACCTCGAAAGCCTGCATTCAAACAAGCAACGGGCTGGATATCAGTTGATCAGGCTGTCTTCGGCGCAGCGTCTCGCTGGGCGCCCCATGTTCCCGGCCAGGTCGAGCATGCACAGTTCATCATCACTGGTGGGGTCAGGGGCGACCGGTCCGCGTTGCAGCATTCTGGCGCGCCCCTTGATCCACCTCCACGAAGACATCGCCGCCGATGATCTGAGCATCAGATTACGTTGAGACGGCCCAAAATGTAATCAAATGGCGCAGAGCTTTCCTTCGAAAATGGCGCCTGTAATACTGCAGGGTTGCCTACAGGCGCTTGATCCTACCATCCTTGACACCGCTGCCTGAGCCGCGCCATACGAACCTAGCCCGGAGAAGGCCCACGAGAGGCTCCATCCCCCTCGCGACACAACAGTCCACAGTTCGAGATTGATTAGAATGCATGTTGTACACATACTTACGCGGTTATTACGTGCAGGGTCTGAGGAAAATACCATTGCCACCTGTCTGTGGCAGGTGGAGCACGGTCACGATGTGACGCTAATCCATGGCCCCGATCCCGACCCTTTCTGGAAGGATCTCTACGGTGATCGCATCCGCTTCATCGAATTTCCGGAGCTCATTCACAAGATCCGGCCGTTTTTTGAATACCGCGCCATCAAGGCGATGAAAAAGCTTTTGGCCCAGATCGCTCCCGACGTGATCCACACCCATCAAAGCAAGGCCGGTATCATCGGACGATTGGCAGCTTCGGCTGTGCCGCGCGCGCTGGTCGTGCACGGCATCCACATTATTCCCTTCGATGGTGTGGGGCGCGCCAAAAAAGCCTTTTACATCGCGACGGAGAAGATCGCGGCCCGGCACACGGATCTGTTCGTCGCGGTGTCGCGCAGCGTCGGCCAAGCCTATGTCGACGAAGGCATATGCACCCATGTGGAGCCGGTCTATTCCGGCATGGCGCTGGACCCGTTTCGAGCGCCGTCGGAGCCTGAGGACGCGGCTGATCTTCTCGGGATTGCGCCCGATGCGCAGACCCGCCCGGCGGTCGTGCTCATGCTGGCCGCCTTTGAGCCGCGCAAGAGACATTGCGAATTCCTTCGCGCCTGGGCGAATGTGCTGCCGAAGATGCCGCCCACTCGACTGCTACTCGCCGGCAAAGGCCCCCACGAGGCAGCCGTCCACGCCGAGATCCGCGCGCTAGGTCTCGAGGGCGCGGTGGTGCTCTGCGGGTTTCGCAGCGATCCGCATGCGCTTGTCGCGATGGCCGATGTCTGCGTGCTGACGTCGGAGCGCGAGGGGCTACCGCGCGTAGTCGTGCAATATATCACCTCTGGCACACCTGTGGTTGTCGCCGATCTGCCCGGCATCGACGAGATCGTCACGCACGGCGTCAACGGCATGGTTTCAGACCCGAACGACATGACTGACACGGCTGAAAAGCTGCGCGCCCTGATCGTCGATCGCGCGCAGCTGGACCGGCTGGCCGACGGAGCACGTGCGACAGACGTGTCGAACTGGGAACTCGACCGCCTGGGTGCGCGGACAACAGAACTCTATGAAGAGGCGATACGGACCCGTGCCGCCGCGCAACGGCCCGTGGGAACCACGACGTGATGACCCCACCGCTTCATGTCAACGGCCGCTTTTTGATCCAGCCGATCTCGGGGGTGCAACGCTATGCACGCGAGCTGTTGACCGCGCTCGATGCACGGCTGGGCGCAGATCCAGCACTGGCTGCTCGGATCGGACCTGTATCCGTCTGGTATCCCGCAGGGGCCGACCTGATTGATCCGCCCGACTGGTCGGTGCTGAAAATCAGGCCGCTGGCCGGTCTCAGAGGACACGCTTGGGAACAGATCACCCTGGGACGGCGGGCCCGCGAAGGCATATTGCTGAGCCTGTGCGGCGCAGGCCCGCTGATATGCGCAAACCAGCTCTTGGTGATCCACGATGCTAATATCTGGGCCTTTCCAGAGGCCTTCCCCCGAAATTACCGCTTATTCCACAAGGTGATGCGGCCCCTGCTGGCCCGCCGCGTGGCGCATCTGGCCACCGTCAGTCAGTTTTCGGCAAGCGAGCTCGCGCGCTGTCTGCATGTGTCTGCAGAGCGCTTCACGGTGATCTACAATAGCGCCGAACATATGCTGTCCGCATCCGGTGATGCCGAAACACTGGATCGGCACGGATTGCGCGCCGGGGAATATTTCTTCGCCGCAGGCAACCAAAGCCCCAATAAGAACATTGCCCGGCTGATCGACGCCCTAGGCACAATTAGTAGCGACAGCCTGCCCCTTGCTGTCGCGGGCGGTTTCGCGCCAGGCTTGGCCCAGGCCGAGATCGCCGCCACAGATCGCATCCGGCTTCTGGGCCGGGTCACGGATGCCGAGATCAAGACGCTTTACGCCAATGCCGCGGCTTTTGTCTGGCCGTCGCTCTACGAGGGGTTTGGGATTCCTCCGCTCGAGGCAATGAGCCTGGGTACCCCAGTGCTATCGTCGAACACTACCGCCATGCCCGAGGTCCTGGGAAATACGGCGCTGTTCTTTGATCCTACCGACACTGTGGCTATCGCCGGCAGCATCCAGACGTTCCTAGCATACACCACCGAACAGCGCGCAGCTCTTGGCGTGGCTGGCCGCGAACAGGCGCGACGATTCTCTTGGTCGGCCAGCGCCGATCAGGTTCTGAACCTGCTCGTACCGGAGCCGAGCTAACTTAGAGGCCCGGACACCGGGGCCGTCCCTCGCTATCGTCCGCCGCGGCGTGGGGAGCGATCATTTTCGTTTCCAGGGAGCAGACCAATGTCTCCACCCTTACATTTTTCGGTTCAGGGTGGAGCGAACAGGCCTTGTCATTTCGTCCCCTTCCGAACCGGGATCACCGACTAATCAGGGTCACCACTTTCAAATGGGCATCTTCCCTTGTGCGACCTTCTTAACGAGGCGAAGCGGGCGTCACCCAACTGCATTTTCTCCAACCGCACGTCGAACATGGAGGAACAGAAGCCCACTTTGCTGAATTCCGAGGCGCTCCCTCTGCATACCCGATCATGTCATGGGAATGTGGCTTGCAAGGCTACTGGCACTGATGCATGTAAAATTACGGCCAACCTATGGTGCATAACGTCATGAAGACAAGCATGCAGGACTGTCCATGGATATGGATAACGAAAGAACCTTTATGAAAATCGGCATTATCACATTTCACAACACACCGAATTTTGGGGCGACGCTGCAGTGTTACGCGCTGTCAAAGTATCTGGGAAGTCTCGGGCACGAGGTGGAAGTCATCAACTACATGCCCTTGCGTGCGCTTTGGATGTATTTTCGATCACAGTTCATGGGCAAACGCCGGTCCGCGCGCAATGTCGGGAAATTGCTGAAGTTCAGGCGTTTCGTCAACGACAAGCTGACCCTTAGTGGTGCCCCCGTGTTCCGGCCAGACAAGCTGCAGCCGCTGGACGACGGGCGCTACGACGTGGTGTTCACCGGGTCAGACGAGGTTTGGAAGGTCGACAGCATCCGCCCGCTTGACGGGTCTTTCTACTTCGATTTCCTGTCTCCGGAAAAAACGCGGCTTTGTGCCTTTGCCGCCAGCGCCTCGACCGTGACTGATCTGCGTGACCATGCCGAGAAAACAGGTCCTTGGCTCAAGCGTTTTCATGACATCGCGGTACGCGATCCGCACACCGGCGAGGCCGTGACCGCGCTGACCGGCTCCCCCCCCACGATCGTCTGCGATCCGACCTTCCTGTGGGACTTCGAGGCAGAAACCCATCCGAAGCCTTACACGGGCGGTGACTATCTCGCGCTCTATGGTTGGCCCAACGCTCAGGACAGCGCGGAGATCCGGAAATTCGCTGACCGGCACGGCCTGAAGGTCGTCGGTGTGGGCGCGCGCAACAAGATCTGCGACGCGGAGTTCGTGGCCATCGGGCCGCAGGAATGGCTCGGTCTGATCCGGCATTCAAGCGTGGTGGTCACCGATTTCTTCCACGGCAATATCTTCGCACTGCTCTTCAATCGACCGCTCTATGCCTATGTCGCCCCGAAAAAACGGATGAAGCTCGAACGCATCATGAAGATGGTTGGGCTGGAGCATTTGCTGCACGACACGCCCTCCGAGATCAATCGTTATGCGCTGGATGATCTCCGCTACCCGGCTGGGCAGCTGGAAGGGCTTGCGCCGCTGATCGACAGTTCAAAGGCGTTTCTGAAGCGCAACGCACCGTCCAAAGGGCACCCATTATGATCCGAGAAAGGCTGCGCCGCGCCAAGGCGCTCGTCAACATTCTGCTGGACTACTTTTACGATGCGCGGCGCTACTTCATGTATTCGCAGTCCGGCCGATATAAACTCAATCCTGACCAGCTGCGTGGACGCCTGCTGCAGAAGGCCCATTCCATCGAGAAGGGCCTTTCCATGCCCAAACCGCGGGATTTCTTTGGAAAAACGGCCCTACGACAGCTCGAACAGCTGATCGGCATGTACGAAGATCTGGGCCTGCCAGAGGACCACGTCTCAATCCGCATGGCACGCGGATCGATCCGTGCCTATTTCGAGCGTCACGCGGGCAAGAACATCCCTGCGGATATTGCGCGGTTCGAGAAACTGGCACTCGCTGGTCCTGCGCCCGCTGACACTGGTACGGTAACGCTGGGGCGGGACGCACAGGTGTTGGCCGGTCAGGGCGATCTGGAAAGCGTGATGCGCTCACGTCGAAGCACCCGCATGTTTGCACCGGGAGCAGTCGATGCCGACGTGTTGCGGGACGCCGTTGCGCTTGCAGGGACGTCGCCCTCGGTCTGTAATAGGCAGAGCAGCCGGGTCTATGCGATACGCGATGCCGAAACCAAATCCCGTATTCTGCCCCTGCAGGGCGGCAACCGGGGATTTGGTGACGATATCGACACGGTTCTCGTCGTGGCCTCGGACATGAGCAATTTCCGCGACGGCAAGGAGCGGAACCAGGGCTTTGTGGATGGCGGCATGTTCGCCATGTCTTTGCTGCTGGCGCTGCATTCCAAGGGCCTTGGCACAATCCCACTGAACTGGTCGGCGGATCGCAGGAAGAACGCAACGCTGCTGCGTATACTTGATCTTCCACAAAATGACCTGATCATCATGATGATCGGGGTCGGCCAGATCCCCGAGGCCTTCGAAGTGGCCGCTTCGCCCCGCCGCAGCTTGGACGATCTTCTGAATGAGATCACACCGTGACTGGCAAGCGCGCCGTCATCCTGACCGGCCATTTTCCCGTGCAGAAACGCCGTGGCAGCATCCTGTGGCTCAGCGATAACCTGCGCGATAACGGCTGGCACGTCACGATAATCACGGTCGGCTACAGCTGGGTCTCCAAGCTGCGCGGCGACAAGCGGTTCCAGAGCCTCGAGGCCCCTCCGCTGCCCGGGGAAACCCGACACGACGAGACGCTGACTGCAGTGTTCGGATATGCCCCGCTGCACCCGTTCAGCCTGCGCAAACCTGCACTGGATGCCCTTCTGGAACCGCTACACCGGATTTTTCCCGCCTATTGGCGACGGCGTTTGCCAAAATATCTGGCCGATGCGGATCTTGTGGTTGTCGAAAGCGGTCAGCCGGTGATGCTCGCACCGATTGCACGGGCCGCAGCGCCGGGCGCGGCGATGGTCTACCGCGTCAACGACGACGTGACGGTCCTGGGCTTGCCGAACTTCATCTCTCTGGCCGAAATGCGATACGCCTCGCTCTTCGACCGGATCAGCGTGGCGAGCCCGCATCTTGCGCGGCGTTTCGAACGGTTTGGGACGGTCGCACGCGATCCAATGGGCGTATCTAAGGCGCTGCTGGACCGGGATATGCCCGACCCGTTTGCTGGCGCCCCACGGGCGACACGCGAAGCGGTCTGCGCGGGAACGACACAGTTCGACATGCCATCTGTCCTTGCTATAGCACGACTGCGCCCCGACTGGCGGTTCCATATCTTTGGCCGACTGCGCGGCGATGCGATCGACAAGCCGGGGAACCTCGTCCTGCACGGTGAACGGCCCTTTGAAGAGACTGCGGCCTGGGTCCGGCATGCCGATATCGGCCTTGCGCCCTATCTCGACAAACCGGGCGTGGAATACCAGACGGTGAACTCCAATCGGATGCTGATGTACCGTTACTTTGGCCTGCCGATGATTGGCCCGGAGCGGCTCTGCGATCCGGAGGTGCCCAGCTTGGTGGGCTATCGGCCGGGCTCTGAGCCGAGTATCCGTGCGGCGCTGGACCGGTTGGAGGGCATGGGCCGTGGTCCGAGTGATCCGTCGGTTCAGGACTGGTCCGTGCTGTATGAGCGGATCGCCGCGACGCCAAAACCCGACGGGACTCGCTATAACACGGCGTAGGTTCTAGGTACCCGTGTAAAGAGGCGGACTGGAGGCAGAAGCAGAAACGATGCGCAAACTTCTCATGATCTCCCCTATCGTGCTCGTCATCGTGATCTGGGCCGTGACCTTGGCCGTCGCGGCCTTGCCTTTCGCGTTTCCGGAGCGGTTCGATATCGCCATCGAACTTCTCGAACGCCAGCATCTGACTGTCGAGGATTTTAGCGCGACCGGGGCGGCTTGGCTGGCCGTGGCGTTTATCGTCTTTGTCTGTGCGAGCATCGTCACGATGCTCGCGCTGCCTAGCAAGCCAAAGCCGTTCGAGACGAACATAGACCTTGATCGGGTGGCCCGAGCAGCCTTTATCCTGAACGCGGTCTTCGTGACAATCACGCTTCTTTGGGTGTCTCTGACCGCGCAGAGCATGGGGGGCTTTCGGACCATGCTGCTGCTGGTGCAGCTGGATGCGCTTGAAGCGCGGGAAGCTCTGCTCGACAACAAGCTTTTTACTGGGATGCGCGTGATATATGCATCCTTGCCCGCGACAGGCGCGATCGCGGCAACCATACTAGCAGCGGGTAAACGGCAAGGCGGGTTGTCGCCAAAATATCGCCAACTGTGCCTGATCAGCTTTTCGGTAAACCTTGTCATGCTGGCTCTGCTGCCGATCGTGATGTCCCAGCGGCTGCTGCTGCTGCAACTGATCATGGCCGCGTATTTTTCCACCTGCATGGTTCATCGCAGGCTGATCGGGCTTCAGTATCTACCCATTGGTTTTGTACTGTTCATGTCGACATGGATCGGACGGGAGTCGGTGACCAATGCAACAATTGGAGCCAGTCCCATCGAGGTCGGTTTCGAGAAGCTGGTATTCTATTTCTCCAATGACCTTCTGAACTCGTTCATGCCTCTTAACCGGGAGTTCGATCACACCTACGGGTTCTTCACGTTCAAGTTCGCGACTTACTTCACTCAAACCGATGGCTTCTTTCGCAGCCTACTGGTCGATCAGCTGGAGGCGGTCGATGCCATCCGCGGGGGCGGTGCGTGGTCCATATTCACCATGCCCTATGTCGATTTCGGCGCTGTTGGAGCGAGCCTGTATATAGCGGCAATCGCCGTGATCAGCGCCATCGTCTTTCACAAAGGAGTCGAAAGCATTTCCGGAGCGGCAATCTATGGGTTGTTTGCCGGCGGCTATGTGCTGTGCACGCATACACTGTACTTTGCCAATACGAATTTCGTGGCCATGGTGATGATCACGGCGTTCATCGGGTCCTTTGCCAAACCGCGACAACAGAGCCGGAACGCATTAACGGTTCAACCTGCCGAATAGGTCCGATCAGCAACCGCGCATATGCAGTGCTGTCCCAGTATCAGATAGCGTCGCGCTGTCGGGTGCCGCGTACCAAGCATCGAGCACTGGACGGGTGATGCGGATCACCGTCTCGCGTTCCTCGTCGTCGAGCTGCGCGAGACTGTGCTCAAAGATGGAAGATGAATCGCGGAAGAAATCGTGCACGACACCGGTCTGCGCTCCAGCCTTGCCGGAAGCGGTCGAGGTCGCGACGACATGCGCTCTTACCTCGTCAGTCCAGTCCAGCCCTAGATGCCGATAGATCCGTTCGTAATGAGACGCGGGGTCGGCCGAGATCTGCTCGTGGAAGATGGGCGTGACCGGAATGCCGACGTCGATCAGCCGCTGCATCTGCCGCCCTATGGCAAGCCAGATATAGGCCGCGTGTTCGCACCAGCTCAGGCTGTCGGGATCACGATCCACCAACTCCGGCAGGAAGGCGGCGCAGAGATCCATCTTGGAAGTCAGCGGGTGCACCTTGAAGTTCCAGCCCAGTCGCTTGAGACTTCCGACGAAAGACAGCGGGTGTCGCACCAGAAAAAAGACGTCCATAGCGCGCATGCGATAAAGCGCTTCCACCAGAAAGACCGCGATCGGGTCTTTGATCAGCGAATACTCAGCCTGGGCGTTCATGCGTGCCTTCAAAAGTGCTAGCTGATTGCCACCAAAGAAAAGCGTCTTGAAGACTGTCTCTATCAGCCTGTCCCGCGTGCTGTGTACAGTCTTGAGCTTGAAGTCGTAGGAAAACAGGCTCTCGAGAATAGCGCGATCGCCCCGCGAAAGGGCGTCGGGGTCAGCGCCGTACATATAGCGCTCTGTGACTGCGGGAATGCCCGCATCCGGATTGAAGGGCTCGATAAGTGTGTTCATCCGTGGGTCACGCCCAAGGATTTCACCAAAATAGCTTGTCCCGCTACGGGGAGCTCCAGTGACAATCAGCCATCTGTGCGCTGCTGGATCGCTGCGAATGAAACGAGACCGCATTAAAAACTCCAGATACAGTCAGCGGGTGCAAATGGTCAGGACCGCGTGGAAGGAAATGCTCTACCAGTTTCTACCCTTGCAGAGGATGGTAAGTGCATATCTGCTGCGTCTACTCCGTGTCCATCCCTTGCAAGCGTCCGGCAGCGCATACACGCAGGCGTTTCTTGTATTGCCTCTTTACTGCACTTTCCGATGGGGCTCAGGGGCGCTCGGAGCCGTCCGAGCATCACCGTTTGAGCGCTTTGCGCAGCTCTGTCAATGCGGCGGGCGCAACCAGTCTGAGCATCCCCAGATAGCCCCCCGCAACCGTCAGCGGCACTACCAGCAATATCGCCCATCCCGGAATGGCGGTATTGGCCAGGAGATAGGTAGCTGCGCCCCAGCCCGGCAATACTGCCAGTACACAGGCAACGTAGGGTCGCGCCACGGCGCCAAAGGCACGCGGTCCGCTTAGCCCCAAGATCGGCTCTAACTGTCTGAAAAAAAGCAGCATCACGAGATAGGACACAACGACGAAGCAAAGCGTCACGGCCTCAACTGAGATCAGCAGTGCGGGGAGGCTGAATACCACCGTGCCCAGCAGCATCCAGACCGTACGATGGAAGGCAAGGCCAGCGTGCCCCACGACGGTCAGGGCCTGCGTCAGGATGGTCAAGCTGGCCATTGGTAACCCCAGCACGCACAAGAGCTGCAACGGCAGAACGCTGTGGCTGGCGTTCTCGGCCCCTATGACCAGTGTCAGGGCAGGGCCCGCAATCGCGATCGTGCCGATGTAGAAAGGTGCCGAGACCAGCCCGGTGACATACAAACCGCGTTCGATCGTTCTGCCTGGCAAGGTCCCATCCCCGACTTCGGCTGTGCGCGAGAAGAGCGGCAGGACCAGGAAGCGGATCGGAGCTAGGCACAGCGCATCGAGAATCTGGTAAACCCGTTGGGCGATCTGAAATGCGCCTGCGGCCCCCAGACCCAAGACTAGGCCGATCGAGAACTGCAGTATCGCATAGATGCTGCCCGACAGCAGCGCGCGTCCCGAGATCGCCGCCGCCTGCGGGGTCTGCGCGCGCATCTGGATGATATCGGGGCCACCGCTGGGCAGCCATCCGGCCATCGCGATTGATACTACGCTGCTCAGCACCGCGTTCATCACCGCAAAGCCCACTAGCGCCCAACCGCCGAATCCGTAGAACGCAAGGATTACAGCAAGACCGGCCGACAGGAATTGGACAGCCAGTGTCCGCAGCGCGAGGGCACGGATCTCCATATTCTTGCGCAACAGCCCCTCGGGCACACTGGACACTGCGAAGGCTACCAAGACCAGGATAAGCACTAGCATCATCTGGTCCACGGGCTGGTCGGTCCGTTGTACCGCGCCAAGAACAAGCGCAAGCATTACGATCCCAACCGTCATCAACAGCGTGGCAGCCATAGACAACCAGAACAGCGCCGTGAACGCCGGATCGTCATCGGTGATCGCGCTGCCCTCCTTGCGGCGGAGCGTGACCACGACGCTGTTGGAGATGCCGGTCTTGTGCAGCACCTGCAGCCATCGGACCGGGGCATAGGCCATCCCGAAGGCCCCGATCTGTTCGATGGTCAGAAACCGCGCCATGACAAGGAAGACCACCGCGTTGCCGCCGAAACGTGAGAACTGCAGCACAACGGACCAGAGGGCTTGGCCCTTCAACTTCGACCCAGCCATGGTTCAGACGGTACGCAGGTTGGCGGGACGGCGCTTGAACACCGCCAACATGGGCCGTTCGATCAGATAGAAAACGATAATCGACGTCACGACAGCCACTGTCACGGCCACGGCTACGAAGATCCACCCACTGACCACAGACGCCGACAGCATGGGCGCCAGAACGAGCGTCAGCGCCCGCAGCGCGAAACGATGTGAGAGGTAGAGCGCATAGGAGCTGTCTCCCAGAAGGAGGCCCAAGCGGGACAGCGGCCCCGTGATGCTGCGCTGATGCCAGAAGAAAACGACCGCCCCGACCATGATTGTCACAGGCAGCCCGCTGGCGATCCAGCGGGGCATGTCGGGTATGGCATTGAGCGCGACCAGAAGTCCAAAGCCCACGACGAGCAACACAGCGGCGGTCCTGTTCCGGCCTTGGAGGCCAGACCAGTGATGGACATACACATGACCCAGCAGAACTCCGAAACAGAATTCAAGGATCAGTGGATTCGACCAGACCCGCAGCACTGCTGGCTCGAAATTAGCGACCGCCCCGAGAGCCACCCAAACCGTCATCGCACAGACAATTACCATCGGGCCGATGCGCTTTGGCATGAACAGTGCGAAAGCGAACAGCGCGTAGAAAAAGATCTCAAAGTTCAGCGTCCAGCCTAATGACAGGATCGGCGCAGCACGTCCGTCATAGCGTTCGTAGGGGATGAACAGATAGGAAGTCACGGCCTGTCCCCAGTCGAGTTGGGTGTCCTTCGCTGCGCCGGGCATGATCAGCAGCACAGCAAGCATAAGCGTGGTAAAAAACCAGTAGAGCGGAACCACACGCGTGAAGCGGTTGCGCAGAAATTGCGTCACACCATGTGGTCGCTCGAAGTATTTCTGAGCCGAGACCATGATGATAAAGCCAGAAATAACAAAAAAGATGTCCACGCCACGTGTCCAGGGGATCAGTCCCAGCCCCATGTCGATCTTCAGGTAGTGCTCAGCTTCGGCAATCACGTGTCCGATCAGCACCATGCACGAGGCCAGTGCGCGCATGTACTGCACACCGGCGAGTTTGGATTGCGGGCTGGACATAAACTGTTCCTCTCAGGCGGTTCAGACGCAGGTGGGCAGCGACTGCGCGTGACGATACAATGCGATATCCGGGGCACAGAGCGCCTCGATCCGTGCGCGCAGCGTGTCGGGGAGTTCTTCCACGCTGCTCTTTCCGCCGTGGGGGCGCTTGTTGCGCTCCCATCCCGGCAGAGGGCGACCGACAAGGTTGCGCAACGCCGATCGGAAGGCTGATGCACGCGACAGATCACCGATGAGGGAGAACCGGCCAAGATTCTCACGGGCTGTGGCAAGCGCGCCTTCCAGATCGTCCGTGGTGTGCTGATAGGTTCCTGCAAAATACAGCAAGTAGATGGATCCGTACCGCTGTGCCATTTCACTTTCGAGAAACACGGCAAGCGTGTCGGGACGCGTCGCATCCGGATGGTTGCGCTGGACATAGGCGTAATGCGACATAAACCGCGCGACGGGATCGCGCAGCAGGGTCACTGCTTGGCGCTCCGGGTCGAGACTCATGTGCAGATCCGCATGATACAGCACATGAGCAGAGATGCATTGCACACCTCGCGCCATAAGATCGCCCAACATGATCTTGCGCACCGCCTGTTCATGCAAGACTTTTTCCGGCCCCTCGGCATTGGGATACATGGCTTCCCGAATGCGGCGCGACCGGTTGACGTTGATGGTAGCCTGCGAATGGAAGTAGGCCAGCCGCACCGAAGAGCCGAAGCTGGTTCCACCACATTTAGGGGCGTGGATGTAGAGCAGCCGCTTTGCCATTTTCAGCGCACCCCGCCTTGCGGGGTGCCATAATAGTCGCGGTACCAATCAACGAACCGGGCAACGCCCTCCTTGACGTCCGTGGTCGGACTGTAGCCCGTGAGCGATCGGAGCAGCGATGCATCCGCCCATGTGGCTGGCACGTCACCCGCCTGCATCGGCATCAGGTTGCGTTTGGCGCCGCAGTCTGTCGCCTCTTCGATCGCCGCAATGAAGTCTGTCAACTGCACGGCGTTCGAGTTGCCTATATTCACCACCCGGTGTGGAGCCACCGGCGACAGGCTGTCGCTCTCGGGCACGGCGCCATCCTCGGGGCGCTGCGGGACGGCGTCCATCAGCAGCCGGATCGCCTGTACGAGATCGTCGATATAGGTGAAGTCGCGCTTCATGTCGCCGTAGTTGTAGACGTCGATGGGCTCACCTTCGAGGATGGCGCGCGTGAACTTGAATAGCGCCATGTCCGGCCGCCCCCACGGACCGTAGACAGTGAAGAAACGGAACATAGTCACCGGCAGGCCGAACAAATGCGCGTAGGAATGCGCCATGCTCTCGGTGGATTTCTTCGTCGCCGCGTAGAACGACATCTGGTGATCGGCGCGCATGGTTTCGCGATAGGGCATGTCCGTATTCGCACCATAGGCCGAGGAGGTCGAGGCAAGCAGCATGTGCTGCGGCGGATACGCCCTCGCGGCCTCCAGGATCTCGAAGGTGCCGATCACGTTGCTTTCCAGATAGGCGCGCGGATTCTCGATCGAATACCGTACACCCGCCTGCGCCGCGAGATGGATGACAAAATCGGGCCGGTGCTCTTCGAAAAGTGCCATCATCACGCCCGGGGTCTCGATGCTGTCGGTCACGATCGAGAAGCCGGGCGACTGCAACAGCATCGCCTGACGGCGGCGCTTGAGAGCGACGTCGTAGTAATCCGACAGGTTGTCGATCCCGACAACCCGGAATCCGTCGTCAATCAATCGTCGGCACAGATGATAGCCAATGAAGCCTGCAGCTCCGGTGACAAGAACGGTCTTCTGCATCACCATATCGCGCAACCCCAGCTCACAACGCGTCTCCTAAACCGGCAACGACGGGTCGTGCACCTGCAAGGCTGACGTGTATCGAATTGAAATACAGTACGGTTGAGCCATCCATGATAGAGTCCTGTCCTTCTTTGCAAAAATCCGGCACAGGGCCGTAAAAACCGATCATTTCAATGGTCTCGGGCACCGCACGTAGCATGACTTGCAATTTCTGGATATCGTTGCGGTAGCCTGCGCTTGCCTGGTCCGTCATGCAAGGAACACGGGCTCCGGCAGAGCGGGGCAGATTCTCAAGGCTCATCAATCCCCTCCAAACAGATCGCGAGTAAAGACGCGGTCGGCAACGTCGTGGATCTCGTCGGTGATTCGGTTGGCCACGATCAGGTCGGATTCGGCCTTGAAGGCCTCCAGATCCCGCACCACGCGGGAGCGGAAGAATTCCGACCCCTCCAGCACGGGTTCGTAAACGATGACCTTTACGCCCTTGGCCTTGAGCCGCTTCATGATCCCCTGGACCGAGCTTTGACGGAAATTGTCGGACCCTGCCTTCATCACCAGCCGGTAGATGCCCACCACCTTGGGACCGCGCATCAGGATTCGGTCAGCAAGGTAGTCCTTACGCGTGCGGTTGGCGTCCACGATCGCCCGGATCAGGTTCTGCGGCACGTGGTTGTAGTTCGCCAGCAGCTGCTTTGTGTCCTTGGGCAGGCAATAGCCGCCATAGCCGAAGGACGGGTTGTTGTAATGCGCGCCGATGCGGGGATCGAGGCTGACGCCATCGATGATCTGGCGCGAATCCATGCCGTCGGCCATCGCGTAGCTGTCCAGCTCGTTGAAGAATGCCACCCGCATCGCGAGGAACGTGTTGGCAAACAGCTTGATCGCCTCCGCCTCGTCGGCATCAGTGAACAGCACCGGGACGTCCTTCTTGACCGCACCCTCGACCAGCAGATCGGCAAAAACGCGGGCCCGCTCCGAGCGTTCGCCGACGATGATCCGACTGGGATGCAGATTGTCGTAGAGCGCCCTGCCTTCGCGAAGAAACTCCGGCGAAAAGATCACGTTGTCGGTGTCCAGCCGCGCGCGCAGCGCGCGTACGAACCCCACCGGAATGGTCGACTTAATCACGATGGTGGCGTCGGGATTGACGCGCGTGACCTGCGCAGCCACCGCTTCGACGCTGGACGTGTCGAAGAAGTTGGTCTTGGGGTCGTAATTCGTGGGCGTGGCGACGATGACGAAGTCCGCGTCCGAATAGGCCGCGTCGGCATCTGTGGTTGCGGTCAGATCAAGCGCATGGTTGGCAAGAAGGTCTTCCAGCTCGTGATCGACGATCGGACATTTTCGATCATTGACCATATCGACGCGCTCCGGAGTGACATCCACAGCCACGACGGTGTGTTTCTGCGCAAGCAGGACTGAATTCGAAAGCCCCACATAACCCAGACCGGCAACTGCAACCTTCATAAGTTCAACGTCCACATGATCTCACCATCGCGCGTGTAGCGCTTTTGCATTTCTTCAATGACATAAGTAGAGAGCCGGAGTCTCCGTGCCGAGGTGGTCCGCCTGTGCGCAGCAGGCGCCGCGACTTATGCACTACAGGCCTACATTGTCCACACGTGTCACCCTTGGATTCGTGATCAGGAGATAATCCTCCCCTTTTTAACGTGACAAGGGCGTAGAACTTACGCAGCCGTTTCAGTTTCTGGACGGGTGTAATGCCGACGATGCCGACGTTCGGTTGCTTCGCTGCCCGGCAGTGGTTGCCTGCAAACCATGAGACGGGTTGTTGTAAGTCCAGAGACACTGTGAACCTCACTGGACCTGTCGCGGTTTGATGGCGCTCCTTTGATAGCATTTGCTGCAACAAAGGAGACTGACTATGGGGCTGAAACGGACGGACGAATTCCGGCG
>NZ_FZNN01000040.1 GCF_900188035.1 Puniceibacterium sediminis
GGGAGGTGGCTTGCTCATAAAGACCCTCTAACCGCATAGATTCACGTTGTGAATCGTCCATAGTCAGAGTTGTGCAACAATGCCAGTTGCGACACCACAGCGAGAATGACCATGGTCAGGCTGGGCGGGATCACCTGCGCGATAGAGCCCGCACAGGCGATAAGCGCTGCACCGAAATCGACGTCGTAGCCTCGGCGGCGCAGCTGCCCGAAATGCCGGTGAAGAACCCCTGCTCGGCCACGGTCATGGTCTTGCGGAAGCTAATGGACTGGCCGGGAGCGTAATTATTCTGTGTCATCCGGGTCTCTTTGGGTTTGGTACTGCGAGGGCGGCGGTGTTAGCGTGAGTGGCAGCCAGCCACACACCACCGGAGTTCAGAGGTAAGATGAAGCCACGGCAGGCGCTCAAAGCGTGAGCCCGCGTTTGATCACCGAACGGGCGATCAGCATGCGGTGCACCTCCGAGGTGCCATCGTAGATGCGAGTGACGCGGGCGTCGCGGTAGATGCGTTCGAGCGGGAGTTCCTTGGTGACGCCGTAACCACCAAAGACCTGAATCCCACGGTCTGCGACACGGCCGAGCATTTCGGAGGCCTGCACCTTCACCATCGAGACCTTGTCGCGGGGGTCCATGCCGTGATCGACTTCCCAGGCGGTGTTAAGTACCATCATTCGCGTAGCAAAGATATCAATCGCGCTGTCGGCGATCATCTGCTGGACCATCTGGAAATCCCCGATCGGCTGGTCGAACTGCTTTCGCGTGGCGGCATGGTCTCGCATCATCTCGAGCACCCGAGATGCCATGCCGACCGCGCGCGCGCCGATGTGGCCCAGCCGAATGCCCCCGACATTGGCCATCATGACCTTGAATCCCTCGCCCACTGGGCCGAGAATGCTGTTCATCGGAATGCGGACGTCGTCAAAGGTGAGTTCGGCATGGCCGTAGCCACGGTGCCCCATCATCTTCTGGTTCCGAACGACGTTAAAGCCGGGGGTATGCTTGTCGACGATCACCAACGTGATACCACCGCGCGCGCGTTTCTCAGCATCGGTCACGGCCATGACAATGACGTAATCCGCGATATCGCCGTCCGAAATGAAGTGCTTGGTTCCGTTCAGAACCCATTCGTCGCCATCGAGACGGGCGTTCGTCCGGATCGCGGCGGCATCGGACCCGGCCTCCGGCTCGGTGATTGCCATGGCGCAGATCTTGTCGCCCTTGACGGTTGGATAGAGGTGCTTTTCGCGCAGGTGTCCCTCGAAGGTCTCAAGCATCGGATAGACCTGCCCAAAGATGCGCCGGATCAGCGCGTCCGAAGTCTGGCCCAGTTGCTCCTCGACAAGACACATGTCGAGCACGCCAAGGCCCCCGCCCCCGACCTCCTCGCTCATGTTCAGTGCGTAAAAGCCCAGTGCCTGCGCCTCAGCCTTCACTCTTGAGAGCTTGTCGGCGGGGATGACGGTAGTCTCCTCAGTCTCGGCCTCCAGCGGTTGTACCTTCTCGCGCACAAAGCGTCCTACGGCCTCCGTCACCATCTTCATCTCGTCAGAGATTGTAAAATCCATCTGCTCGGTCCTTTCAGCGGCTCAGGCGCGCATCTTGTCGGTCTGGACGACCACGCCAGCAGCCAGCAACGCGTCGATTTCCACGCCAGTGAAGCCGACTTCCGACAGCACTTGACGTGTCTGACCTCCCAGTGGTTGCGGGGTCAGGCGTAGGGGCGGCGTTTCGCCGTCGTAGCGAACGGGGTGCGAGAGCATGACCATGGGCGAACCGCCCTGAGTATTCGCCTTAGTGAAAGCCTTGAGGTGCAGCGCCTGCGGGTTCACGCGCAGCGCGTCGTAGTCCTGAACGACCTCGTGCCAGACGCCTGCCGCAACCAGCTTGCCAACCGCCTCTTGGGTAGAGAGGCACGCCATGCCGGAGGCCACGGTGCGGGACACCTCGCCACGCCGGTCGAAGCCGTCTTTCTCAGTGAATTCCAGGACCTCCGGCAGGTCGAGCGCGCGGGCAAGATCGGCAGGCTTGGACATAGAGATCATAACGTGGCCGTCCGTCGTGGCATAGATGCCGTAAGGCGCGGGGCTAAACCAGTTGGCCATGCCGTCACTGCCCCGGGGGCCGGAACGATCAGCGCCGTTCATCCATGCTGTGATCGACTCGCCCTGAAGGTCCATTGCGGCCTGGAGCATGTTGACTTCGACCCGGCGGGCCTTGCCGGTCCGCTCGCGCTCGAACAGCGCGGCGATGATGCCGGCGACGGTCAGTGCGGCAGCGTGATGATCGATGGGAACCGAGCCCACGGCGACAGGTCCGTGCTCCATGCTGCCTGTATGCGCGGCGAGACCCGACATGGCCTGTAGCAGCACATCCTGACCAGGGCGCTTGGCATAGGGGCCGTCCGCGCCAAAACCTGTCGTCGCTGCGTAGACGATGCTTGGATTGACGGCGCGCATCTCGGCTTCGGACAGGCTAAGTTTTTCCATCGTCCCGGGGCGGAAATTTTCCATGACGACATCGGCGGTGGCGATCAGGCGCTTGATGGCAGCGACGCCCTCGGGTGCCTTCATGTCCACGGCGATAGAGCGCTTGTTACGCCCGGTCGTTATGTGATTCACCGATGTGTCGTCGACAAATCGATTGCCCACAGCCCAGTTGCGCTGAAAAGCGCCGTTGAGCGGCTCCACCGCGATCACGTCCGCCCCCAAGTCTCCGAGATGCTGCGCAGCTGCGGGTCCAGAGAGGAAGTGGTTGAAGCTCAGAACCCTGATGCCGTCGAGCGCGCCCATGATCATCTCCATGCTGTGTTGCAGCGAGACTAGCCCCGGGACTGTCGGCTTGGAATATAGGTAACTATGCTAAATCAATGCTCGAGAATTTGAAAACCCTATAGTTTGCTGGCAGGTGATGTAGGCGTGCCTGGTTTTTCTAGCTCATGTCGCCAGATGACGGATACATTGGCGTATCGAGGTGACGTCGAGATGCTCTTCGCGTCTCTCAAATGCATTCTTGGGCTGGGACGCCTGCGATTACGCGGCCTGAACGAAGTAAATAACGAATTTCTACGCGCCGCCACTGCCCAAGACCCTGGCAAATTTGCCGAGATGCTTCCCGCACCGCGGCAAACCAAGAAAGCCCGTTTACAAGGGTACCTGAACCGTATTCGAGGACTGACTTTCCGCAGTCGTAACACCTATTTTTATCAATAAAATAAGTTGATTACTGGATTTTTCTGTGCAGATCATAAATGCTTCTCTGGACGAAAATCCCAGCTATCAGTCACGCGCCGGATCAGAGATTTGGAGGAATGACGACTAGAGCAGCGAGAGGTTGTCGGCTCAATTTGAGGTGCATCAATGCGGTGGGAAGATTTACAGGGTTAGTGCGAAATTAAGATCTTATTGGAGCGCGACCATGGCTGACAAGCAACGCGAAATCGAAACTACACTTGGCGTTGGTGGAGCCCGCCACACAGTGCCGCGTTGGGTTTATTACCTTGTGATTGCTGCAGTCGTTGCCGGTGGTCTTTATTGGTGGAACACCGAAGCGACGACGCGCCGGGCGGTGACCTATCAAACCGAAGCTGTCAGCAGGGCGGATTTGCAGGTCACTGTGACCGCAACCGGTACGATCGAACCGACCAACCTGGTTGAGATTTCCTCTGAACTGTCAGGTACGATGGAAAAGGTTTTGGTCGATTTCAACGACACGGTGTCGGCCGGGCAGGTTCTGGCGCAACTTGATACCACTCAGCTGGAGGCACAGTTGGCGGTTCAGAAGGCATCGCATGCAGTTGCGCAGGCTCAGGTAGCGAATGCGGAGGCCAGCCTGCTCGAAGCCACATTGCACTACGAAACCGTCAAGCAACTGGATGACCGCGGTATCACCACGCGTACGAACATGACTGCGGCAGAGGCAGAGCTGGCGCGGGCAAAGGCGGGTGTGGCCAGTGCCAACGCGAACCTGGACCTGACTCAGGCTCAGCTTGATGCGCAGCAGGCCGAACTGGCCAAGGCCTGCATCTGTTCACCCATCAACGGCCTTGTGCTGCGTCGTGATGTCGATGCGGGGCAGATCGTGGCGGCGGCCCTGTCCGCGCCGGTTCTGTTCACCATTGCCGAGGATCTGTCCAAAATGGAACTTCAGGTCGATGTATCCGAGGCGGATATCGGCCGCATCAAGGCAGGCGACACGGCGACCTTCAGCGTCGACGCCTACGATGAACAGACTTTCCCGGCAGTGATCTCGATGGTGCGGTTTGCTTCGGAAACCATTGACGGCTTGGTCACTTACAAAGCGATCCTGTCGATCGACAACGAGGCGCTTTTGTTACGCCCCGGCATGACGGCGACAGCCGATATCACCGTTGCCGAATTTGACGATGTGCTGGTGGTCCCGAATGCGGCACTGCGCTTTGCCCCGCCACAGGTGGTGGAGGATACGGAAGACGAGAAATCCGGAGGCGGCGGGCTTTTGGGCCTACTCATACCATCGCGCGAGGGCGAGGATGACCGGGTGCGTTCGGCACGCACCGTCTGGGTGCTGCGGGATGGCGTGGCTGCGGAGGTGCCTGTCGAAAAGGGCGATACTGATGGCCGGATGACTCGTATCCTGTCGGGAGAGATTGCCGAGGGTGACCTGGTGATTGTCGACATGACCGAGGGCAACTGAGGTGGCGGATACCCCGCCCCTGATCGAATTCCGCGATGTCGCCAAAGTCTACGGCCATGGCGAGGCCGAGGTGCGCGCATTGGACGGTGCGAGTTTCAAGATCGAAACCGGGGATTTCGTGGCGATCATGGGGCCTTCGGGTTCGGGAAAATCTACTGCGATGAACCTGATTGGCTGCCTCGACAGGCCGACTTCGGGTGACTACCTTTTCAATGGGGTGCCCGTTTCCGGCCTGGATCAGGACCAGCGCGCGCTGCTACGGCGGAACTACCTTGGGTTCGTGTTTCAGGGCTACAACCTACTGGCCCGCACTTCGGCGCTTGATAACGTCGAACTACCCTTGATCTACAAGGGAATAGGCCGGACTGAACGCAGAAAACGCGCGCTGGAAGCACTGGCCAAGGTGGGCTTGCATGGGCGCGAACACCATGCTCCTTCCGAGTTGTCCGGAGGCCAGCAGCAGCGCGTCGCGATCGCGCGGGCGCTGGTTGGCAATCCGGATCTGATCCTGGCCGATGAACCGACCGGCAATCTCGACACCAAAATGTCCCGCGAAATCATGGAACTGCTCAGCGGGCTGAATGAACGGGACGGCATGACCATCATCATGGTCACTCACGAAGAGGATATGGCCGAATACGCCCACCGGTTGATCTGGATGGTCGATGGCAGGGTCGAGCGGGATGGAAAACCGGCAGGCGGAGGCTACAGACGATGATTTGGGAAACCATACGGCTTGCGGTTCAGGCGATCTTTCGAAACACCATGCGGTCGGTTCTGACGGTACTAGGGATCGTTATCGGCGTCGCCGCCGTCATCGCAATGGTCACGGTCGGCGAAGGGTCATCAAGCCAGGTCACGGCGGATGTCGAAAAACTGGGCACCAACATCGTGATGGTGATGCCTGGCGGTGATGATCAGGGACCGGGTTCAAATTCGGTTGCAAAGGCTTTCACGCTTCAGGACGTGGATGTGATTATCGACCAGATCAGCCGCGTTGAAACTGCGGCGCCTTATGCGCAAACATCGATGACGGCGATCTACGGGTCCGAAAGTGTCAAGACGCAGATCGTCGGCACCGACAACCGTTATCTAGTGGCGGTCGACTGGCCGGTGGTACTCGGACGCCAGTTCCTGACCAGCGAAGAAACCTCGGGCAAACCGGTCTGCATTCTGGGCGAAACCGTGCGCCAGAACCTGTTTGGCAACACCAATCCGGTTGGTGAAACGATCCGGCTAAGCTCGCTAACCTGCGAGGTCGTGGGCCTGCTGGAGGCCAAGGGGGCGTCGTCCTTCGGCACGGATCAGGACGACGTGATTGGCCTGCCAATGAAAACCTTTCAGCGCCGCGTGACAGGCAACACTGACGTTGCGATGATTTTCGTCGCAGTGCGGGATGGCCAATCGACGGAACGCGCCATGATCGAGATCAAGGCTCTCATGCGCGAACGACGCCGTATCAGCGAGGGCGAGGATGACGATTTCACGGTCATGGACATGAAGCAGATCGCTTCGATGCTGACCGGCATCACGAACGTGCTGGCGGGCCTTCTGTCTGCGGTGGCGGCGGTCAGCCTTCTGGTCGGCGGCATCGGTATCATGAACATCATGCTGGTCTCAGTTACCGAACGCACCCGCGAAATAGGAATTCGGCTGGCCGTTGGCGCCCAGTCAAGCCAGGTGCTGATGCAGTTTCTGGTTGAGGCAATTGTCCTGTCGGTAATAGGTGGCCTGATCGGCATCGTTCTTGGCCTGGTGCTGGCGGCCTTTGCCTCAAATCTGATGGCGATCCCGTTCGAGCCAAACCCGGTTGTCGTGGCTGGCGCTTTCGTGTTCTCGGCGGCGGTTGGTGTGATCTTTGGATATTTCCCGGCCCGCCGCGCCGCAAAGCTCGATCCCATCGAAGCCCTGAGGCATCAGTAGGCGTTGTTGCAGAACTCTGGCTGCCAAGGATTCGCATCGGAAACCGTGCGGTTATGGTCGGGCGCACTGAAGGCGCAGGGCTGGATACCACGCCCGCAGTGGGATCGTGGCAACACGACACGCGCCCCCTTTCGCGCATTCTCAGGTCAATGTCGGAGCGTGGTATATCGAGATTGAGCTTGATCGCGGCGAAACAGCAAAGAGGCCTTCCGCAAGGCTGTGGCGAAGGCCGCTACGCGGTCGCCAAACGCATGCATAGAGCAAAGTTGGTTCGCCACACCGTCGCTCTCGTCTCTGCAGCGGTGTGTTTCAGCTGGACCTCACATGCCGCAAAGAAGAGAACGTGTTCAAAAATCCGCAGGTCTTACAAACTCCATTCGGTAAATGGGAATTTGGAGTTGGTCGAATGCCACGATTGTCAGCTTTTCCGACCACGCGAAGAGGTCTGACACCCCTTCCAGTTCCTTACCATTCCCCAGAACCCTTGGCGCGCTCATCTTCACAGACGAATAGTAACTCTCAAGCGACTGCTTTGAGGTCCAGTTTCCCATCGACACAGGCTGTTCTTCCAGCCAGGTCAGGACATTAGGCACAAGTTCGGTGGCGTCCAGAACGACCGTCTGCTGCGGATACATCAACGCGGAAACGTTCGCCGACAGGTTGCCATAGTCGGGCCCCCTCAGGTAAAAACGGAGCGAATTGACCTGCGGCTTGGCCGATATTACCGCCAGATCCTCTGGCGTGATCGCGAATGTTTCAACCCGGCCGAGGTCCTCAATGATCGCTTCCGGATCGCCCCACAGCCTTGCCTGCCGTTCAGTCGAAAATGCCCCGATGTCGCCCAGAACCATGGTCGCCGTGCCATCCAGGGATGCGTGTTGAGAGTCGGGATAAAGGCTGAATCCCCCGTCTTCAGCCACATAAAAGCGCTCGAACTTGATCCTGACGTGATCCGCGATCAGATCCATGGCACGTTGCTTCTCTGCCTCAGACGCGTCGGCCCAGAAGTACCGAAGCAGCATGCGGATGCCCTTGGTTGTCGCAATATTCCAATCGTGCCACTCGTCGAGCGCATCCTCGGGCGGCAACGGTCGGTCGATCACGCCAAGGGTCGTCGCGAACAATCTGTCGCGGTATCTCAACGGGTAGGCATCGCGGATGTGTTCGCCGTTCCTGTCGACGAACACTTTGATGATCGAGGCCGTGTTGTTCAAATCCAGCCGGGCAAGTTGGCCGGTCCCGCGCAATTTCGGCCCCCAATAACCAGTCTCCGGATCCTGATTTTCATAGAGCCAGTCCAACAGGGTGGCCTCATACACTTCGGAAAATTCGTAAAGCCCACTCTCGCGGATCACGCCTTCACCGTTCACGGAACTCGCAAGGCTTCGCGCAAAGACAAAGGTCGTTTCTGGAAACCTGTTCCCGAGCCAGCCGATGTTGGACACATCATCCAGAAAGGCCCGCAGCTTTTCCGGCGTGTTGACTTCGTCAAGGTAGCGTAGTGGATATTTCAGTTGCACCGGAGAGCCCGTTTCCCGTGCCAGAGTGGCAATGTGGGCGACAACATTTTCGGTAGGTTCGTTGAACGTGCAATATGGAAACGACTCGTCCATGAAAGCGCCGGTCTTCGGGTTCTGGAGGCCCAGATAGAATTCCAGTTCTTCCTCCGTGCTCGCAAATTGCGGCACCTTGTTCAGACCTGCCCTGTTGCTCAGCCGGGAGTGAAGTTGCGAAAGTGTCGAGAGCGCTTCAAGATAATGCCCCTTATCCAGATAATAGACGATCCCCATCATCTTGAACTCAAAATCGGCCATGTAGTAGCCTTCTTCGAGCAGGGCTTTGTTCAGTCTGAACAGGTCTTTTCCCTGTGACACGGTTCTGAACATAACAAAGCCGCCGGCGAGCAGAGTTGCGGCGAGAATTGCCACCGAAACGAGCACCATTTTTTTTCGGGAAAGGAACATCACGGTACCACTTTTCCTGAAAAGGTTTGACCAGATCGTCGAACCACTTAGCTGCCCGCAAGCGTATCGGCACCAATCGTCGGATCTGGCGCAAGATCCATCCCGGGATTTACGAGGAAACACTGGAGATCCGGGGCGTCGAGGTTCAGCTCCGCGTGGCAATTCTAAACAGTGTCACCACCCTCGGCATACCCGTCAAAAAAGCCGCGGGACAAGTGTGTCCGGGGAAAGAAGAAATGCGGCCAGTATCAGATTTGCGCAATAGCGCCGATCCGCCATAGATAAAACCGGCGCTTGGGTCGTTAAACTCAAGCGCCGGTGCAAGATCCATTTGAGCCTTATTTCTCTGCGGCGAAATCACCGTCAAAAATGGCAGCCCCCAAGGTCCCAAAGGCAGTTCCTGTGATGCCCGCAACTGGATCGGTGCCATCGGTGACGAAGTCGCCATCAAGCCCGATGTTACTTGCGAAGGTGTTGCCGCCATTCGTCAGATCGCCGGTCAGCGTTGCCGAAATTTGAGTATTAACACCTGGCGCTGTTGGCGCGATGACACCGCCGGTATCGGTCAGTGTCCCCGCATAGGCGCCATCGGTTTCGTGCATAAAGTTGGTTGCAGTGACGGAAGCCGTATTTGCCCCGAAATCGGCAGCAATGGTCAGGTCACCAGCCAAGCCGCTGCCCCCCAGATCCCCGGCGATCGCGCCTGTATAAGTCGCATTTGCGGCGGTGTTGATATCCACCGAAGTGGCCCGTGCAGCACCGGAATATTTGGTTTCAAGATCCGTCAGGTCCTGTGTCAGTTCTGCATAGGTTGGCGGGGTTACCACCACGGCCCCCTCATCGGTCGACGATGAAGAACTGCCACCACATCCCGCCAGAAAGGCGAGAGACGCTACGCAGATCATTGGTATTATGTGGAAATTCATTGCGTTTCCTTCCAGTTTAATGAGTTAAGATTGCTTTAGCCCAGGGCGAGGCCGGGATCCGGAATGAAGTCATCCACTGTCAAATTCGCAACATCGAAGGCTCGCAAGATCATGATGTCTGCGCCCGCCGTAACCATCACGTCGCTAGTACGGTAGAGGGCGATTGTGACATCGGCGAAATCAATGCCGTCGAGTTGAATCTGGTCGATGCCATCTTCAAAGCCGTAGACGAAATCGATCCCCGTACCCACGCCGAAGACAAAGTCATCCGCACCCGGCCCGCCATAAAGACGGTCAAGACCCGCGCCGCCATCCAGAACATCATCCCCAGCCAGAGCATAGATATAATCGTTTCCGGCCAGGCCATAGATGATGTCGTCGCCAGTCGTGCCGGTAAGAGTTTCCGAAGCACTGGTGCCGGTGATCACGTTGGGCTCGACCGGACCGGGATCGACACCTTCGGACGGGTTGGTAATGATGAAGCTGTCCAACAGGCTCAGACCTTCGCCCGCATCGAGGGTCGCACCAACGCCGAGCGCGGCTGCTACACCAGTCAGCGTCGCGACCAGTTGGCCGTCAACCGAAATGGTCAGATCATCACCCGAGACACCCTGCACGATCAACGCGGCCGCTTCGACTGGAAGGTCGATGTCGAAATCGGCCAGAGAGTCGAAGCCGATCAGACCCAGTTTATCCACCCCGACCTCAAAGTCGACGACGACGCTGGCCGTGATGACATCTGTCAGGGTCGTTCCATAGGAGAGCACAAAAAGATCCGCGCCCGCGCCTCCGGTGAATTCATTCAGGCCGACTCCGACCAGATAGTCATCTGCCGCAGTGCCAACGATAGCCGCCCCCGAGGCGTAGATTTGAATTTCTTCATAATCCACAAGTAGTTCGGTGCTGTAGAGCGAAGCAGGTTTGATGTCACCCTTGATGTAGAATGCCACGTCGAAATCCTCGGTCATGTTCAGACCGTTGATCGAGACCTCACCGGAATTGTCTTGCCAGCCCGCGCTGATCGAAAGCGGCGAGATTTGGGTTTCCCAATCCAGCAGGTTGATGACGGTCTGGGTCTCTGCGCCGACCTCGTACTTTTCCTCGCCCTCCTGAACAGGGGGCGGGTCGCTCGGGTCGAGCGGGATCGTCACACTGGGAAGGTCCTGCCCGTATTTGTCAGGCAGCAGGCGCCAGCGCGGACCGGTGATGTATTCGGTGCCATCGGCGCTCAGAACCGGTTCGAACGGTTCGCGATCCATCGTTGTGTACCACTCGTTGGTAAAGCCAAGCTCAAGATCTTCGGCCATGGTACCAATCAGATCCGGGATGGACCCGGAGACAGCGGCGACCAGCATGGTATCGCGCAGGATCGTACCGGCTACATAAAGTGTCCCGTCCCCGGCATAGTAGTCATCGGTCGAAGCCCAGACAGTCCGACCGGTTTCGCCGTTGTAATTCTCGATCACCTCGTAGGTCGGCAACGTCCCGATCGCGGATTCGTTTTCGTAATCTTCGGGCCGGATCTGATCGTTCGGGTTGTTGGTGATGGTGTGGTGGGTCACCAGTTCCGCAGACGTAATCTTATAGAGTTTTTTCAACGAACTGAACAGATCAAGCTCTTTCCACTCATCTGGTGTTTCGAGATGGGCTTCAAGGCGCACATCATTCGGTCGTTTGATCGTGTTGCCCCAACGATAGAGCAGTTTGCCGTCATCCTTCATGGTGACGGAATAGTCGTCACCGTAGGCAATGTCGTACGCAATCGTGCTTTCGTTCGGGTTCAGCAAATCCTTGATATCGACGACACCATCGATATTCACGTCCTCGACAACGACCGGGTTACCTTCGTACAGAGCCGTCCCATTCACCAAATCAGCAACATATTGGCCGTTATAGGCGGGATTCAGGCTTAGCATGATGAGATTGTCGTCGAGCTCGTACAACGCTTCAGTATCGCCCGGATATTCCTGGTCCGACAGAACGTGCTGCATAACCGAATAATGCTCGGTCGAGGCCTTGACAGTGTTGCCGCCAAGCCCGGCCAGCCAGGTGCCCAGAACCGCAGGTGTCTTGAACGTATCGGTCGGGGAATCAGATATGACGACCCCGGCCTGCACTCCGCCGACCGTGAAATCTCCAGCCCAGCCTTCGGCATAGTCGCCATCGATGACTTTGTCCTCGGCACCCACAAAATCGGTAACGTAGAATCCGAACTCGCTATCGATCGGATAGAGGGTAACACCCTCTTTGGTCACCTTGGTCCCGTTTGTTCCCGTGAAGTCCACGATGCCACCATCAACACCCTGAGTGGCACCATCATAGGTCCCGGTGATGTCCGCAGTGCTGAAAACATGCGTTGATGTGAAATCTGGATTGGTGTTAAGCGGCTGGTCGAAATCTAGTACGTTGCCTGGGTTTATTGGTGTAGCCATGGGTCCCATCCTCTCCTCTGCTTTACTGCTGGCGTGGTGGAGAACATGAAACCTCACACTTGCCTGCTCATTCTCCACGGCTAACACGCTTGCGGATGTTTGAATGTGATCTAAATCAAGTCATTAAAGTTGATCAATAATCTCAACAAAAAACGGCAATGCTCATTCAATGCATCGCATCATGTGGGCGACAATTCCACACCGCTGGGGCATTGTTGCACAACTCTGACTATGGACGATTCACAACGTGAATCTATGCGGTTAGAGGGTCTTTATGAGCAAGCCACCTCCCGCCCGCTACCG
>NZ_FZNN01000053.1 GCF_900188035.1 Puniceibacterium sediminis
GCCGGAGCTTGTGACCTTGAGCCAGAGCACGACCGTTCCCGATGCGCGCCCGGCCCGGCTGGGATAGCGTTTGAGCCGTTCCACGCGGGTGCGGATCGCCGCGCCCCAGGAGGCCTTGAGGCTGTTCTGCCTGGCCTTTCCGGAGGTCGCGGTTTGTCCGTCGCGCGATTGCCCGGCCTGCGCACCGCCGCCGGTCCCGGCCGCACGTTGCGCGGCGCTGTCGGCAGAGGCCGTGCTGGCGGTTTTTGCCGGGGTCTTCTGTGGTTTCTTCTTTGGTTTGGGCTTCTGGCGCTCTACCGGTTTCGGTTTGACCGGTGGAGCGGGGCGCAATTGCGGACGTTGCGTCGCCTGAGGCGCGATCTCTGACGGCGTGATTTCCGGTTCACGCGCGACTTCTGGCTCGGGTTCCGGCACCGGTTCCGGCTTGGGTGGCGGCGGCGGCAGTTCCGCCAGCGCCGTGTCGGGCATCTGCGGCAGCTCCGGCAAGGCCATGAGCGGCGCCGCCGGGGTCGGCATCCGTGGCGCGTCGGTGGGGGGCGTCACGGCAGGCGGTGTCATCTCTGGCGGGGTGTCGGCCAGTTCAGGCAGGTCGGGCACCTGCGCGACATCGGGCGGTTTCAGCCAGTCCTCGACCATCGTCTCCACGCTGGCGGTCGAGGCCTCCATCGTGACAAGATCCGCGCCGCCCGCCCCCGCTGCAGCCGAGGCTTCCTCGGGCGGGGAAATGGAAAATCCCAGCATCAGCACCCCGGTCGCGACCAGGGTGAATACCGGAAATTCGATGTACTGTCTCACGGACGTATCCTCATTTCGGGGTCGCCGGGCATCTCACTGCGCCGTCACCACCAGATCGACGCGCCCGAACCCGAGACCACCAAGCACCGGCATCAGCCGGGCCAGTTGCGCCGCGGGCACCCCGGCATCGGCGCGCAGTTGCAGCGGCGGCCGACTGGCAGCGTCCGCGCAATCGGCCTGCGCGCAAAAATTCACTCGCGCTGCGGCAAGCGCGACCATCACCGGCTCCTCGCCCTCAAACTCGCGAAAACCAAGCCGCCCGTCCTCGGCCAGAAACAGCACGATCTCGCCCTCTGCCTCGCCCTCGGCAGTGGAAACCGGCGGCGTCACGGGAAAGGGTTCGGGCGCGGTCAGACGTGCGGAAATCAGGAAAAAGATCAGCAGCAGAAAGACCACGTTGATCATCGGCAGGATATTTTCGCTGCGCGGGCGGCTCGGGGGCATCTCGATCTGCATGGGTTATTCCACCAGAACGACGCGCTTGAACCCGGCGGTACCCAGCAGGTCAAGCGTGTCCACGATCCGCTGCAGCGGTGCCTCATCTGCGGCGCGCAACACGATGATATCGCCGGGATCCTCGGTCATCCGCTCGATCTCGGACGGCAGGGCCTCGGCCATCACATCCACGCCGTTCAGCGTCATGCGTTCAGGGTAGACGGTGATCAGGCGCGGTGGCCCGGAATAGCCGCTGCCCTGCCCCGCCACCGTCAGCCCGACCGCGCTTTCGCTGCCAAAACGCGAGGCCAGCATGAAGAACACCAGCAGCAGGAACACCACGTCGATCATCGGCGTCAGGTTGGGCCGACGCGGCGCCGGCGGGCTGCCGAAACTGACGCTCATTCCGCGGCGGCAACGGAAGAGCGGAACGAGGCGATCGAGGCCTGCAGCGGGGCGTCCGCAGCGCCCGCCACCGGACGCAAAAAGATCCGCGTCGCGGAATCTTCCATGCTGTGGCGCATGCGTTCCACCACGCTTTCGAACCAGGTCAGCCCGACCGAGGCCGGGATCGCCACCGCCATGCCCGCCGCCGTGGTCAGAAGCGCCTCCCAGATGCCGCCCGCAAGGGTCGCCGGATCAGCCCGCGCACCGGCGTCCTGCAGCGCCTGGAACGCCGCGATCATGCCCAGAACCGTGCCCAAGAGGCCCAGAAGCGGCGCAATCGTCGAGCACAGCTCCAGCGCCTTGAGCCCGCCGCGCAGGCGCGACAATTCGTTCTTGGCAACACGCTGCGCCTCGGCCTCTGCGCCGGTCTGGTCCAGTGTGGGGTCAAGCTGCGAGGTCATCGCCGCAAGCGCCACCCGGGCGCGCGGGTTGCGGCGGCGTTCGAGCAGTTGCACCGCCTGCCCCGTCAACCCTGCCGTCCACAGGTCAATCGCCCGCTCCGTCCGCCGCCCACCACGCCAGGCCCCCGCCAGAAAGAACCGCCACACCTTCCACAGGATCAGCGCAAGCGTCAGCACCGCAAGCGCCGCAATCGCCCAGATCGACGGCCCGCCGAGAATGAGAAAATCCAGCGCTTCGGCCAAGGTCGGACCCAGCAGATCCCTGGCATATGTCAGATAGGCGTCCATCAGAGCTCCGTCAGCATCACAATAAAAAACCCGGGGCGCGCAGCCAAAACAAGCCACAATCCCTT
>NZ_FZNN01000041.1 GCF_900188035.1 Puniceibacterium sediminis
TGTACATCACGATCCATAAGACACCTCCTGCTATGCAGGGCGCATCTCAGACAGTCGGCAGCTTCAAACAATGAGGGCGATGGCGCGGCGCTTACGCAAGACCAGAAACGAGGCGGTCAACGCATCGCGATACCTCGGCCGAGCGCTCTGGCAACGATTAAGCGGATACCACCGTCGGAGCCGCGTCGAAACCAAGGTGCCCTGTGTGAAACTGCTGGGGCAAAGCCTCATGGCGCGGGACTTCGACCGCCAGGTCGCGGAAATCCAGGTCCGCATCGCCGTCCTCAACCGTTGTTACACCGCTCTTGGCATACCCGTCACAGAGGCCGTGATAAGTCTGTCCGGGGAAAGGGAAAGCCCGCCCAGCAACCGATTTGTGCAACAAAGCCATTTCATACTCAAATGGCTTTTCCTGTCATTTCGTTGAAATACGCCTCCACGTGGGCAGCGAGATTCAATACTATGGTACGATTTTCATGGGGCCGGATTATTAGGTTAACCTGAAACTGCGGCAAGTTTGGTAGTCTCGATTCTTTGATTTCAAAAAGCCCTGCAGGCAGCATTTTCGACAAGAAGGGCGCAACGACCATACCGGCGGCCAACATCGCAAGAACTGATCCTAACCCATCTGGCTGGTTGATTTGCCGCCAGCGCAGCCCCGCTTCATTCAGCGCGTCAATTGCGACTTGGCTGAATCGATCGTGGCTGTCACCTAAAGAGACCGGCAACGGGTCCACCTCTAGCGCGCGTGCGCCCTGCGCCCCTACCCAGACGAGGCTATCTACCATCATTACTTCGCCAAGAGTTGTATCCATCGGCTCTGTCGCTAGCAACAGATCGATCTTTCCCTTAGCCATGTCGTCTAGAAGTTCATTAGTTGACATACTCAACAGCTGGATGAACACGTTTGGATTTTCAGCGCAAAATTTCTTTACTATCGGCGGCGACACACGTTCTACAATGTCATGCGGTACGCCAAATCGGATTTCAACAACCTCGCGCGCCTTCATGACATCCGTCACTATTCTATCATTCAATGCCAACAATTTCCGGGCGTTAGCATAAAGCTGCTCGCCCTCGGTAGAAAGCTTAACCTTGTTTGAGCTGCGCTGCAGTAAACACACGCCGAGTTGATCTTCCAGTCGGCTGATCTGTTGACTTGCTGCTGATTGCGATACATTCACTTGCGCCGCGGCGCGGGTGATCTGGCCTAATTCCGCTACAGCGACGAAGGTTCGCAATAATGATATGTTCAAATTTTTACTCAAACATTTCTCCTTATAGTTCTCTGGGGGACTCTCATGGCGCTCGTAAAATGGCATTAATTCTGCTGATGCACAGCAACAGAATTATTAACTTTTAAGATAGCAAGCAGGTGTGCAAACTACCCTAAATTGCACTCCGCAGTGGTATGATTAATGGGGAATCGTCCGTTATGTTACTAAATAATTGTAGTGCGTTAGTAACAGATGACATCATTAATCAGCAGTCAATGAAAAGCATCAGTATTCCTTATGCAGGGCTGTACAGCCCCACGAATGAACGTGACCGGGTCAATGCCGTAAGCTTGCTCAACCTGATTCAGAACCACGAAGATGCGTTCTGTCGGAGTCGCATTCAGGGGCATGTCACCGCATCAGCTTTTGTCGTTAATCCGGCGCATAGCCACGTCATTCTGACAAACCATGCCAAACTTGATTGCTGGCTCCAACTGGGCGGGCATTGTGACGGAGAACGTGACCCCTTAGCCGTTGCTCAACGCGAAGCACGCGAAGAGTCAGGGCTGACCGACATCCGAGTCGCTCGACCTGAGATCTTTGATATCGATATTCACCAAATTCCCGAGCACCATGATACGCCCGCCCACCAGCATTATGACATCCGGTATTTACTGGTTGCGGAAATGTCCGAGCCACTCCGGCCATCTGTTGAATCGCACGATCTCGCTTGGGTACCGCTATCCCGCCTCGCCTATTATACGGACAAGCCTTCGGTCCTTGTCCTCAGCCATAAACTGGAGACACTATGAAACTGGGGTTTGTTGGATTTGGAGCACAGGCACAGGAAAACCTAGTACCGTGTTGCCTAACACTTGCGGGTGTTGAAGTCTTGGGAATCTGTGATCAGAATCCAGCCCGCCGCCAAGACGCGCTAAAGATGCTACCCTCCGCCCGTGTATTTTCGGATGCGGCAACCATGATGGATTCCTGTGACTTGGATGCTGTTGTCGTAGCTTGCTATCCGAGTGGACATTACGAGATCGCCTGCCAGGCGCTGGACCGTAGACTGCCAGTTTTCGTCGAGAAGCCTCCAGCGCCTTCGATCGGCCATCTGGACAAAATGATCGAAAGCGCAAGGCACAGCGGTGTCACCACCGGAGTAGGGATGAACTTTCGCTATGCCAGTGTCACAAAGAGACTTAAGGCACTATGTGAGGAACAAGTTAACTCGGTCACTCTTAGACATTTTTGCAGCAAGCCAACGACACCTTTTTGGGATCACACCTGCCTGCTGAAATCATTCCTCTATTCTCAATCAATCCACAGTCTCGATTTTCTTATCAACCTATGTGGGACTGTGCGGCAGGTGACCACAGTCGGGGAGAATATCGGCGAGCGTATCGTTCTAACAATTGTTCTGACTTTCCAGAATGGGGTGACTGCGTCGCTGGTAACATCCAACACCTGCCCGCACTTCGTTTTTGACTTCGACGTAATAGCAATGGGAAGTCGGCTTATTAGCTCATCGGCACTTTGGTCTATAACTGTCTCCGAAGTGGGTAAGGCCTACCATCTTGACGAAGCAAAGCGCTGGTCAGACTCTTGGGAACATAGCCCTCTTGCCTCCGGTTTCGAACGCAGCGGTTATGCGGGCCAGATGAATGAATTCATCTGTGCAGTGCGCGAACAGCGCGAGTCTGAGATTTCGTTCGCTTCGGTCCGTCCAGTCTACAATTGCATGGCGATCATTGAGGAACAGATGGCTCAACCAGTTCAGGCCCTGTCTCGGATCGCGTCATGACCCAGCATCCTCCAGTTCCCGCATTTCAAAACCTTCACATCTCCTTTGATGAGATGGACCTGCAGAGCGTGATTGCGGCCTTTGACGGGCCGGGTTTTTCCGGGAAAGCACCCGTTGTCGAACGTTACGAGGAAGTGATCGCTGCGTATTTCGGTGTCACGCATGCTTTGGCTGCTTGTAATGGAACTGTAGCGATTGAATTGGCGCTTCGCGGGTTGGGCCTCGGCCCTGGGCACCATATTGGCCTGCCACCCACAGCCCCAATTATGTCCATATTACCCATCCTTGCCGTTGGGGCCATACCCGTGTTCTACGATGTGGAGGTTGATAGTTTTGCCCCGAAATTGGATGATCTTCGTACGCTCATTACAACATCAGGACTGGATGCTGTCCTGACGGTGCCTATGTGGGGTTATCCTTGGGATGTTGCGCCGCTTGCGCAGTTCTGCCGAGAGATGGGTCTGCTTTTGATAGAAGATTGTGCCCACTCATTCGGCACCAGCATGGATGGGCGTAAGTTTGGCACATTCGGCGATGCCAGCACCTTTTCGACCCATGAGCGCAAGTTGGTCAGCACTGGTGAGGGCGGCTTCTGCCTGACGCCACATTCCGAAGTATATGCTCGTATGCGACAGTGGCAACACCATGGTGCAACGCGTGATGCCCAGGGGGGAGAACGGCTGGGGCATGCGCGCGGCGGCAACGCCAAGCTGGCACCAATCTGCGCCGCATTGGGGATATCACAGTTCGCGAAGCTGGATGCCAAGATCGCCGCGCGGCAGGAGCGAGTGTCAAATCTGCGCGTCCTGCTGTCCCACATCCCCGTGTTAACTGAGATGTGCCGATATGAGGGGGCAGAAGTCAACGGATATGCCACAGTCTGGTGGCATCATGGCGTTAATACGCGCGCATTGACAAAACAGTTAGCGGATCGTGGTGTCCAGTCAGATACGACGCGCTATAATTACAAGCCATTGTATCGAGAACCAGCGTTCCGAGCATTTGCCCGCCCATGTCCCAATGCTGAGCACTTGATCGCATCCATTCTAACCCTGCCATGCCACGAGGGACTAACCCACGAAGACCTTGATACTATCGCCAATATTGCCGCTGAAGTTTTTTTGAACGTGTCATCACATGAAGCTGCAGAATGACCTCGGTCGTCGACGATAGGACAACGCCGGATGTAGGCCGTACGGGTGTGACCAAAAACCTTGCGCGGGATCTAGCGGCGGTAATGGCGGCCACGCGGATCAGTCATGATGACGGGTTGTCTTGGGTCGAGCACTTTGAACGGTCATTGGTGGCCGCGACCGGGGCTGCTGACGCGGTCGTCGTTTCTACTGACGCCGCAATGCTAACGGTGCTATTGGGTGCTTTCGGCGCACAGCGTGGCGATAGCATCGTAAACGCCCTACCGAAACTGCCAAGCTGGATCGCAGGAGCTGCAACACTAGCCGGTGTTAAGTATATAGACGTTGGCCAAGCGTCTCTGAGTCCATCTGACAACGCCCAAAGGGCTTATGTCTTCCAGCTGAATCCACCCGGTCATTCTTCCAATGTCACCTTACCTAACGTGGTTTTGGCCACTGATCTTGATCGGTGCGATTGGGCGCGCGCACTCCGCCGTGCACAGATACTGATGGTCCCCCTAACACAAGGGCAACCGATCTCTACAGGTGAAGGCGGTGCGCTTTTGTTCAATGACCCGAGGCTCGCAGAGCGCGCCCGCACTTTTGCCCAGTTCGGACGGCTCGACGGCATCACACCTGGCGTGAATCATAAGCTCTCTGCAGTGCAAGCTGCGTTAGGACAAGCGCGACTGGATGGGGCGTTATCGCAGCGCGACGCGCAAGCCGTACCACCCATCATGACCCGGTCCCAGCATGGCTGCATTCCAGATCGCTTCGATCCTACCACTCCGGCTGACGCCCCCATGCTTGAGCGTGCTTTGACACGGGATCTGTCCGGGCAAGGCGAGACTGTGTCGCAGTACGAAGCGGCCCTCGCACATTGGTTCGATGCAGACTATGCCATCGCTGTCTCGTCCGGCTATGCCGCCGTCCTAACCGCGCTCTTAGCGTTGGACTTGAGACCAGGAGACGAGGTGCTTCTGACGCCTAGTTGCCCGCTTTGCACCGTCTACGCCCTTACCGCAATAGGTGTAATCCCGGTGTTTTGTGATACAACTCCAGACGGTTTCTCGATCGATCTTGATGCTGCGCGTCGGGCGGTAGGACCACACACCCGCGCTGTGATTGAGGTCCCGATGTGGGGTTATCCCGTACCTGCTGAAGCGGTCGCAGCGTTTACCAAAGCGCATGGCCTGAGATTCGTTCTTGACCTTGCTTTGGGTCATGGCATTGAGCTGAACGGACGACATATATGGCGTAATGCCGATCTCGCTACCTTCTCGACCCATGCGAGCAAGGTCATGGTTACAGGCGAGGGTGGCTTTGTTCTTGCATCGGATCCCGCTTTGGCCAACCGATTGCAACAAGTGCGCAGCAAGACTGTGGAACCGTTGATCGGATACAGCGCGAATTTCAACTTGTCAGGGCTCCAAGCGGCACTTGGCCTTGCACGGTTACCACTTCTCCAGGGGCACCTCCAGAAACGCCGTGCCGTCATGGCGCAAATTTCTATGGGGTTGAACCACACAGATCTCGAACCCTTTTCGGTAATATCGGGCGGTATACCAAGCGGTGTCAAAATGCTCGTTCGTCATCGGCATGGCGCTGGTAAGGCACTAAATGCGCACCTCGCGGCATGCGGCGTACCCAGTGACATACTGACCTACAACTGCCGTCCCTTGTATGAGTTCCCTATCCTTGCTGGCCGCAGAACCGACTGTCCAAATGCCGCTCGATTGTTAGCATCTGTCGCCACGTTGCCAGTGCATCCCGACATCACACAAGCACATATCGCACAGATGATCGACGCGCTGAACACCATGCCACGAAAGCAAGCTGCATGAGACCATCTTATTCCCCAGCGCCCCGCGCCGTCGTCATCGGCGGTAGCATTGCTGGTCTTCTGACAGCCCGCGTACTTTCAGAACGCTATGCGCAAGTCCTCGTGCTGGATCGCGATCATCTGCCAGACAGAGCGGTGCCGCGCCAATGCGTGCCGCAAGAACATCACGTTCACCTGCTATTGCAGCGCGGACAAGATATTATGGAACGGTTGTTTCCCGGCTTGTTGCATGACTTGGAAAAGCAAGGAGCCTTGGTCGTAGACCTTACGCAAGACGTGAAATGCCATCAGGCCGGAGCATGGAAACGCCGGTGGCCCTCCGGGATTACGGCCCGTTACTGTACCCGCACGCTATTAGAACATCAATTGCGGAAGCGTGTCCAAGATCTGCCCAATGTGGTATTGGCCGACAGGACAGAAGCCCAGCCATTGTTTAAGGATGGGTGTGTGACCGGTGTCCGCTTACATTCTGTCGGGTGCCCAGTGACAGGTGAAGCCGAGAAGACAGAAGATAGGATCGAGTCTGCCGTTCTCGTTGTCGATGCCACCGGACGCGGATCCGATATATCTTCCCAACTAGAACAGGCGGGACTGGGGCAAGTCCCAGTAGAACAAATTGTAACCCGCCTAGGCTACGTCTCCGCCACATTCGCGCGGCCGGATAGGGGGGCTAGTGCGGCATCAAAGGATGGCTCGGACGATTGGAAAGTACTTCTTTATCTACCGCGCCTGCCAGCTCAAAAGCGCATGGCTGTCATCAGTCCGATTGAGGGCGAACGTTGGATGGTGACCGCCGGTGCGTGGTTCGGCCAAGAACCCGATCCAACCCATGAGGGCCTACTGGCCTATCTGAGCTCTCTATCTGTTCCCGATCTGCATAACGCTTTGCTCCAGGCCACCCCGCTGTCAGCCCCTCGCCGATATCGGATGCCTGGCGGTCAACGGCGGCACTTTGATCAGCTTCGTGACTGGCCGAAGGGATTCCTCGCAATTGGCGACTGCGTTTGCAGCATCAACCCTCTTTACAGCCAGGGCATGAGCGCCACAGCATTGCAAGTCGAGGCCATGGCAGCGATTATTGCGAAAGGCTGCGATACAGCACGGATACAGCGACGGATCTGTGAGGCCGTGAGCCTGCCGTGGCAGCAGGCAGCGGCGGTAGAGGAGCAGTTTGAAGGCATAGGTTTGCCTCCTGGTCTGCGGATAAACCTTCATCGAGCATACTTTGAGCAGCTCGCGAACCGAGCGCGTCATGATCGAGTTCTTGCTATGGCAGTATTACGCGTAAATAATTTGATCGCTGATCCTGCAACGTTGATGGCCCCCGCGATCGCTGCACGGGTCTTTGCGCCAACCCTATTACGCAGAGTCTGGATGGCGCGGGAGCATCCACATGTATGATCCTTTTGACTATTCACACGTGGTGTTTGACTGGAACGGCACCATCATCGACGACGTGGCGTTGGCTGTAGCATCTGTGAATGCTGTACGCGTCGATCTGGGTTTTGAAGAAATTTCGTTGCCCACGTATCGCAACAAATTTCGCTTTCCGATCCGCGCTTTTTACGCGGACCTTGGCTTTGATTTCGCCGTGAATGAGTTTGAGGTTCTGGTGCTGTCGTATCTCCACCACTTCGATGCCCGGGTGCTGGAATGCGGCTTGTGCCCTGGCGTACAATCACTGATCACCGGTTTGCATGCCAATGGAACGCGGATCGCAGTGTTATCCGCGTCGCAGCAAGACACGCTTCACCGCACCGCAAGGTGCAACGGCATAGAAGGTCAAATCGACATCCTGTTCGGTCTCGAAGACGGAGCTGCAAGTGGCAAGCTGATGCGTGCCCGTGACCTTGACCGTCAATTCATCCAATCGCCGGGCGACCGGGTGTTAATGATTGGCGATACCGATCACGACGCTGAGGTGGCGCAAGACCGGGGGTGGGATTTTCTGGCGGTCAGTACAGGACACCAGAACGCCGATCATTTACGGCGGCTGAATGTACCGGTCTGTGAAACTCTGATGGATGTGCTGTCGCAGGACATATCATGATGACATCGCGCCAGAGGGCCACCCGGCCAGTTCGTGCTGCAGACCCCTCGTTTTCGGCAGAACAGGCCGTCACAGGATCTTGGGTCACGGTGCTGCTACTTTGGACGGCAGGCATTTCTGCTGCGATGCAATTCGCCAAAATGTCCATCGGTTTCGATGCCTTTCAATCCGAACTATCAACCGGTTCTAGCGTGGTCAGCGAGTTACTGGCTGCTTGTGGTATATTCGGGTTGATATTCGGGGTTGCTGGTGCCTCAATCACTGCGCGAATGGGGCTGCGGAAAATGCTGCTTGGTTCTTTGGTATTGGCGTCGATGCTGTCGCTGATTCAGGCCGTATCGCCCCCTATATCGATATTCTACATTACCCGACTGCTCGAGGGCGCAACGAACTTGTTCATCGTCGTGGCGGCCCCCGCGCTAATCGTGCGCTACGCCCCGGCAAGACGTATATCATCGGCACTTGCGCTCTGGGGCACGTTCTATGGGGTGGCCTTTGGGGTTGCCGGAAGTACCGGTCCGACGTTGATTGCGGCAGGTGGAACGCCAGTCATGCTGGCCACACATGCCGCGCTGACTATTGTGGTCGCCTTGCTCCTTTGGACGCGGCCAATTTCTGACCCTGACCCTGACCATGCCGGATCAACCGACACGAGCGATGATCCGGCAAGCGTCCGCCTCTTGCGTCTTGTGCGCCGTATGCTGGCAGACAATTTCCGGGCAATCCGTCACAGGTCGACACTGTTGCCAGGCCTGATCTTTCTGTTCCATTCATCGATCTACCTTGGGCTACTAATTTTTGTGCCGCTCATGGCACCAACACCGCAGGTGCAGCAGCTACTCCATGTGGGGATGCCGCTTATCAGCATTTTGACAACGCTCGCTATGGGCCCTCTGGCGAATGGAGTACTATCGTCCAGCGCGGTATTATCTGTCGGCTTCCCCTCACTCGTTGTACTGTCGTTGGCCCTGACGCAAGCCGACATAGACCCGATATATGCACTGACCGGACTGTCTTTGATGGCGATCTCAGGCCTTATGCAGGGCAGCATCTTTATTCTACCGCCTCTGCTGGCACGCAAGCATGGCGATGACGCACTGGCTTTCGGCTTAATCGCCCAACTTGGCAGCCTTGGCAGCATAATAGGACCGGTCGCATTTGAAATCGTCACACGCAGCCCCGCGTCGGGCACCTTGGGAATTGGAACTTCTAGCAACGTCGCCGGCTTTGCCATGCTGCTCACTGTGTTTGCAGGGGGTGGCCTACTGGTGACATGGCGTGGCCTCCGTCCCATCCGATCACTTTCGAAAGGAGTAGACTATGAACATTAAATCTCACCCTCTGCTGCCCGATTGGAACGAGATACGCAGGTCATGGGAGGATCTGCCTTTGCTGACGCGTGGCGAGTCGAAGGAAATTCGCATTGTGGACGACGCGCATGTGATCGTGCGAATGATCCCTAGCCTTTATTCTTTTACGCAAAACCGTTCCGCGGTGATCGAAGGCACCGACACGGCGCGGTTGAACTCGTTTCGTATCTTGTCTGATGTGCTCGCCGATGCAGGTCTGCGCATGGCAACCCTCGCATTCGGCTCAGACTACTACATCACCCGCCGTCTCCGCGACAACAGTGTAGATCATGTGCCACCAATTGAAGTTATCGTAAAGTCGCGGCATGTGGGCACTCCGAAACATGGTCTTTATAAAATCTCTGATCACCGGACACGTGACGGCGGACGGATCGAGCCAGAACGCGCCCATGTGCCCTATGTCCGCTTCGACTACACCAATCCGCTGAAGGACGATAAAGGTTGCCGTCTACGGGATGAATGCCTGCCGACAGGACTCGCTGACCGCTATATTGACACCGCCAGCGCGGAGAAAACTGCAATGTCTGCTTTCTGTGCATTATATGCTTTTCTTAGCCGCCATGGCATCCGTCTGGATGATATTTGTCTGAAGATTGATCATACTGGCAGCATTATCTTTGGGGAAGTCTCACCAGATTGTATGCGTGCCGTATGGGTTGGGGAGGCTCAGGATTTCTTTGGTGCATCGGGTGAAGACTGTAGCAAGGACACTTTCCGCGCTGGATCGCAGCCCGAAGAGGTACGGCATACCTATGAGCGGTTCAACCGTGTCTTGTCGACACCAGTGCGTTCAACGGTATCACCGTTTGATTGCTTGAGCGCAGCCTGAAAGGAGTGCGGTGATGCCTGTTCTTGCTCTTGATTTGGATGGAACGATTTGCTTCGGGGGGGGAGCGGTCGCACCGCAAATCCTCGCAGTGCTCAAAATGTTACCCCAGGACATCAGAGTAATTATAGCTTCGGCGCGGCACCCGATAAACGTCGCACAGGCGGTACCTCCGGAATTGCTAAAGAGTTGGGATGTCGTTGGAGCCAATGGCGCGCTGGCCCTGCAACGCGGCACCCTCGTTTACCAGTCGCGTTTAGATCCAGATGCAGCGTCACGGGTGTTAAAGGCGCTCGACGCGATGAATTGTGCCTACCTAGCCTATGGGGTTGATTTCGTCTTGCCCGGCCGCCATCCCCACGCGATGCACCGGGTGATCCGTCACGATATAGGGCGCCATCTTAGGCTGGGTGATGCACATGATGTCCCTGCGCTGATCAAGATCCTTGTCTTGCCGCAACCCAAGGATAAATCGCCAGTGCAAGTGTGCATGAGTGAACCTGTATTCTGTGTGATGAGCCATGCCGATGGCACCTTCGATGTCATGGCGAAAGGTACAGATAAAACTGGAGGTATTGTCGCGCTAGGACACACGCTACCTCTGGATGCAGCGTTCGGTAATGATGCCAATGACGTTCAGATGCTTAGAATGGCTCGCCATTCTGTCGCGGTCGGTGATCACCCCTCCATTTGCCTTCTGGCAGATCAAATCGTGCCCCCTGGTCACGATCACCAAAAGCGCATTGCCTCTGTTCTGCAAACTGTGCTGCATCGCATCGTTGATCAGCATGTTGGGGTGCAGGCATGAGATCTATCTACCTTGCGGGTCCCGATGTCTTTTATCCAGACGGCGCACAGCGCCTTGCAGCTAAAGCGGACATGGTGCGTGCGGCAGGATATCTGCCAATTCATGCTGGGGTCATGGCCTACCCCGAATGCGACAATCGTTTCGCTACGGGGTGCGCAATCAGTGCAGTGAACGAATTATGCTTGCGTGGTGCCGACATCTTGATGGCCAACCTAACGCCCTTACGTGGTGTCGGGGCAGATACGGGCACTGTTTTCGAATTGGCCTTCATGGCTGCGCTTAACCGCCCTATCTTTGGCTATACAGAGGACTCCAGGCCACACCTGCAGCGTATCCGCGATCACTACCAAGCCGATGCAATGTCAGACGCAGACGGTGTCTTGCGCAGTCCCGACGGATTGATGGTTGAGCATCACGACATGACCGATAACTTGATGATCGATGGCGCAGTGTCGCACCGGTTAGGCCGTATTCTGCGCCCGCAGTTCCCCGACGAAAGTCCAGTAGACGTCTTTAGCCGTTGCCTCGAAATTGTGATCCAGAAGGACGACATGGTGCAGCGGAGGTTGGGAAAGTCTTACGACACGATTCCGCTCCCTCCCGCAAACTGCCCCTGAAACACCGGTTTGTAGCATCTAGGGGTAGATTCCGGCTGAGTACAGAATGGGGTTGAATGCCGGAGGGGGCAGAATCCTACGCTGGCAACTTCTAGCTGATCCGTTAAAGTTGCAATTGGTATCATTGTTGATGATGGAGCTTTCATTCCAGCAGAGAATGCGGAACTGGCATAATTTGGGTCAGTTTTTTTTCTGGTCCCTAGGTGTTTGATCGCATGGTTTGATGGTGTGATCCTTTCTCAGGCCTGGAAGGAGGGTAAGCGGCAGTCCATCACCCATGGCACTGTGGTTTTACTACTTGCCGAAGTTCCATGGCATGAGAGTGTCGATGTCAGTCTGCATGTGCTGATCGAGGATCTTTCGGAGTGTGGCGGCGACATAGGCTTCGGGGTTTACGGCGTTCAGGCGACATGTGCCTATCAGCGAGGCGACACGCGCCCATGTCGCGGCGC